>JAIOPM010000059.1 GCA_021413885.1 Planctomycetota bacterium | reverse complement strand
ATGCACGTCGCCGAGCCTCGGCTCGAACGCGAAGAGCCGCCGCGCCTCGCGCTCCGCCGCGTCGACATCGCCGTCGCGCGCATGCGCACGCACGAGCTCCGCGCTGAACGCCGCGTCGGTCGGGAAACGCGAGAGCCACGCGTCGACGACGGCGGTCGCTTCGTCGCGCCGCCCGAGCTCCGCCAACGCGCGCATCCGGTTGTACTGCGCCTTGCGATAGTCGGGGAACGCGCGGGTGGTTCGATCGAGGATCGCACTTGGACTTGCGCGAAGGTGAGGACGCCGAGCCAAGCGCTCGCGGCGAGCAACAGCGCGCCGACGACGCGCCGTCGACTTTCTCGCACGCGCTCCAACGCGAACGCGAGCGCGCAAGCGAGCCCGAGATGCGGCAAGTACGTATAGCGATCCGCGTGGCTCTGCCCTCCGACTTGGACGAGCCCGATCATCGGGATCAACGCGCCGACGAACCACAACCAACCGACGAGGAGCCACGGACTCGAACGTCGCGCGCTCCACGCGAGCGCGGAAATTCCGAGCAACGCAAGGCCGCCGCCGACCACGCTCGCGTCGCCGAACCCGCGCGGCTCGAACGGAGTGAACGCGACGAGTTCGACCGGCCGCAACGTCTGCGCGAGGTAGACGCCATAGGCGTGCAGCGCGTTGGCGACGCGCGCGGCGAGCGGATAGTCGGCGGCGACGCCGAGCGCCTGCCCTGAGTCTTGCGCGTACACCGTCGCGAAGCCCGCGGCGATCGCGAGCGCGAAGAACGGCAACTTCTCCGCGACGAGCAGGCTCCAACACCGCACTCGTCCGGTCGCGTGTACGCGCGCGAACGGCCAGACGTCGAGCAGCAAGAGCACGCACGGCAACGTGACCACCGTTGGCTTCGCGAGCAGGCCGCACGCGAACGCGGCGAGCGCGACGAGGTAGCGGCCGATGCTCATGCGCTCGACGAAGCGCGTCCAGGCGAGTAGCGCGAGCAACGCGAAGCACGCGCTCAGCACGTCCTTGCGCTCGGACGCCCATGCGACCGACTCGACGCGCAGCGGGTGCAACGCGAAGAGCGCTGCCGCGAACCATGCGGCCCACGCGCCGGCTCCGAAGCGCAGCAACAACGCGAAGAAGAGGCACGCGTTGACGACGTGGAAGCCGAGTCCGACGAGATGGTGCCCGCGCGCGTCGAGGCCGAAGAGCTCGACATCGAGCATGTGCGACAGCCACGTCAACGGATGCCAATTCGCGGCGTGCGCGTGGGTGAACGCCCACTTCGCGTTCTCGAGCGTCAAACCGCCGAGCACGTGCGGGTTGTCGAGGAGGTACTCCTGGTCGTCGAAGGCGACGAAGTCGTTGCGGCCGAGCGTCGAGTACGCGAGCACGATGGCGACGACGAGCAGCGTACGGAGCCAGCCTCGCTTCGGCCGTTTTCGACCGCCGAAGCCGCAGCATGCGCCGTCGTCGAGGGCGGTCGAAAACGGCCGAAGCGAGGCTGGCTCCGTACGTTGCTCCGTATTCATGGCTTGCGCCGGCGCACGGTACGCGCGGTCGGAGTCGCGGTCCACGGATCCTCGGGCCACGAGTGTTTCGGATAGCGCGCGCGCAGGTCCTTGCGAACCTGCAAGTACGTCGTGTTCCAGAAACTCGCGAGATCTTGCGTGACCTGCACCACGCGTTGGTTCGGCGCGAGCAAGTGCAGCAGCACGCGCACGCGGCCGCGCGCGACCATCGGCGTGTCGGCGAGGCCGAAGAGTTCCTGCAAGCGCACCGCGAGCACCGGCGGCTTGCCGGGTTCGTATTCGAGGCGTCGAGTCGAGCCGCTCGGCAGGTCGAGCGCTTCGGGGGCGTGCTCTTCGATTGCTTTCACCTGCTCGCGCGAGAGCCGCGACCGCAACACGTCGAGCAGCGGAACTCGCCGCAGCTCGTCGACATTCGTCTTCCCGTCGCACCACGGCGCGAGCGCGTCGATCAGGTCGTCGAAGTCGTGACTCGCGAGCCCGAGTTCCGGCAACCACTCGCGCAACGAGCGCACGCGCGCGAGAAAACGTCCGACGTCACCGTCGAGCTCGAGCGCGCGCGTCGGATTCCTCCGCGCGAAGTCGAGCAAGCTCGCGGTCGCCGTCGCCGGATCCGGCGCGCCGGTCTCGGACTCCTCGATCGCGAGGTCCTCGTAGAGCACGCGCCGCACCGCGAATGCGCGGCCGCGCGCCTCGTCGAAATGCGTCTCGCGCTCTTCGTGCAGCGCGCCGCCGGCGAATTCGTCGAGCCACGCGCGCTCGATCGCGCTCGCTTGGCGTACGCGCGCGCTCGCTTGGCCGCGCCGGCCGAGATCGGCGTCGAGGACGACGAAGAGCTCGTGATCGCGCACGACGCTCTCCTGCCCGAAGACGAGTCCGCGGCCGCCGACCATCCGCGCTTCGTCGCTGCGCGCGGCGCGCCGTTTGGCGACGCGGTCGACGTAGCCGGCGAAGATCACGCGCAACAGAACGTCGTCGCTCGCATCGCGCTCGACGGAGTCGGGAAACATCCGTCGCGTCGCGCGCGCGAGTTCGTCGGCGGTGCGCTCGATCGTGCGCGCGAGGTTGCGATCGACGTCGCCGCCGCGGCCGAACAGCGCGTCGCGCCGCGCGAAGAGGTCGCTCGGACCGACGCTCGCGTGGGCGTTGCCGCGCCGCGCGGCGAAGAGATCGCGCTCCGAGAGCAACGCGGCGAAGACCGCGCCGTCCTCGATCGCGCCGAGCTCCGCGGCGGCGACCAGCAGGCGCGCGAGCCGCGGATGACACGGCAACTCCGCCATCGCGCGGCCGATGCGCGTCGGCGCCTTCGTCGATGCGTCGAGCGCGCCGAGGCGCACCAGGAGTTCGACTGCGCGTTCGAGGCTCGCGTCGTCCGGCCGCTCGAACCACGCGAACTCCCGCGGATCGCGCGCGCCCCACACCGCGAGCTCGAGCACGGTTGGCGCGAGATCGACGCGCGCGATCTCCGGCAGCTCGCGCTCGCGCATCTTCGACGCTTCGGCACGCGTCCATAGTTGCAGCACGCGTCCGGGACCGATGCGGCCCGCGCGACCGGCGCGCTGCGTCGCCGACGCGCGGCTGATCGACTTCAACTCGAGTCGATCGAGGCCGACGTTCGGATCGTGCGCGACGACGCGCGCGAGGCCGGAGTCGACCACCGCGGTGACGCCGGGAACCGTCAACGACGTCTCCGCGACGTTGGTCGCGAGCACGACCTTGCGCTTCGTCCCGGGGCGCAGCGCGCGATCCTGATCCTCCGCGCTCTGATCGCCGTAGAGCGGCACGATCGCGACATCGCGCAAGTTGGCGAGCGCTTCCTCCGCGCGCCGGATCTCGCCGACGCCGGGCAGGAACGCGAGCACGTCACCGCGCGTCGCCGCCAACATCGCGCGCACGCCGTTGGCGACGCGTTGCACGATCGGACCGTCGTCCTCGCGCTCGAGTTGCTCGACGACCAACGGATGCGCGCGGCCGGGCACGTGCACGATCTCGGCGCCGAGGAACTGCGCGATCGGCCCGGCGTCGAGCGTCGCCGACATCACGACGATCTTCAGATCGGGCCGCAACGAGCGCCGCACCTCCGCGCACAACGCGAGCGCGAGATCGGCGTGGATCGAACGCTCGTGGAATTCGTCGAGGATCACGATCGACGCGCGCGCGAGCTCGGGATCGCTCTGCAATTCGCGCACGAGGATTCCCTCCGTGACGAACCGCACGCGCGTCGCGCGCGAGAGCCGCGACTCGAAGCGCACCGAGTAACCCGCGAAGCCGCCGACTTCGCCGCCGCGCTCTTCCGCGACCCGTCTCGCCGCCGCGCGCGCCGCGACGCGCCGCGGCTCGAGCACGACGACCTGCTTCGCGCCCGCGACTCCGCGATCGACCAACCCCGGCGGAACGCGCGTCGTCTTGCCGGCACCCGGTTCGGCGACGAGGACGAGCACTCCGTCGCGCGCGAGCGTCGCCGCGAGCGCGTCGAGGTGCTCGTCGATCGGCAAGCGGTCCAACGCGTCGCTCCTAACGCTTCGTCCGCGGACGATTCTCGCGTCGGATCACGAAGCGCAGACCGGTCCAGTCGTCGTCGATTGCGCAGACCTTGTTGTCGACGAGGCCGAGTTCGAGCCCCGTGCGCTGCACCGCGTCGAAGTCGAGTTCGGTCGCGAGCGGCGAACTCTTCTTCGCCCACGCGATCCACAGGCCGGCCGCGGGCTTCATGTGCTTCGCCGCGCGCGCCATGGTCTTCGCGAGGGCCTTCTGCTCGGTCGCGAAGAGCACGACGAGGTCGAGCTCGCCCGCGAGGCCGCGCAGGAACGTCACGCGCTCCGGCAGCGGCGCGAGCGAGGCGCGAAAGCCCTTCGGCGCGCCGTGGAAATACGCTCGCGCTCCCGCTTGGAATCCGAGCTTCTTCGCGAGCGGTGTGCCTGAGTAACCGGCCATCCGTTCACTGTAGCGGTGGCGGTACGGAGCCAGCCTCGCCTCGGCCGTTTTCGACCGTCCTCGACGTCGGCGCGCGCTGCGACTTCGGCGCTCGAGAACGGCCGAGGCGAGGCTGGCTCCGTACCGCCGTACCAAGAAGCCGTCGGTCCGCGACGTTGGAGCGCGCAACGAGGTCAAACCATGCTCCAAACATTCGCCTTCACCGTCCTTTCCACCGTCGGCGTCGAAGTTCCTTCGCGCGTCGACGAGGTCACCGTCTACCCGGGTTCGGCGCTGGTCACGCGCGTCGCCGAGCTCGAGACTCGCAACGGCGAGTTCACGATCACCGGCCTGCCGTGGTCGCTCGATCCGAACAACCTGCGCATCCGCGTCAACGGCGCCGACTTGGTCGGGATGGAGATGCGCGAGCGCCACGTCGCCGCCGCGCCGAGCGCGCGGGTCGAGGAACTGCGCCGGAGTCTCCAGGCGCTCGAACGCGAACGCGCCGGCCTCGACGACGATCGAGCGACGCTCGAACAAGTGCAGAAGCACCTGCAACGCCTGCTCGATTTCGACGCGACCGCCCACGACCAAGACGTGAAGACCGGGAAGGCCTCGCCGCAGAGTTGGGGCGAGAATTTGGCGTTCCTGACGCGCGAGCTCGCGACCAACCGCAAGGCGTTGCGCGACAACCAGTGGCAGCGCGAGGAGCTCGAGGTGCGGCTCGAAGATCTGCGCCGTGAACTCGGGGCTTGCACCGCGGTCGGCGGCGTCGATCAGCGCGATCTCGTGCTCGACCTCATCGGTTCCGGCGCGGGCGGAGCGAAGGTCGCGGTCGACTACATCGTCGGCAACGCCGGTTGGCGGCCGCTCTACGATCTGCGCGCCGCGAAAGATGCGCGGTCGGTCGAGCTCGCGTACCGCGCGCAAGTGTGGCAAGCGTCCGGCGAGGACTGGAGTGACGTCGGGCTCCTGCTCTCGACCGCGCGACCGAGCCTCGGCGCGCAAGGGCCCGAGCCGTCGCCGAAGTGGTTGCGGCTCTTCGATCCGCGGCCGCGGCGCGGCGATGCGCCGGCGACGGCGGAGATGGCTCGCGAGTCGGACTTGGACGAGAAGAAGCTCGCTGCGCTGGGCTACCTCGACAAGGACACCGAAGCGCTGTCGCCGTTCGCGTCGGTCGACGATCAGGGGCTCTCGGCGCGCTTCCGCCTCGCTCGCCGCGAGTCGATCCAATCGCGCAACCAACCGACGTTGGTGTTGATCGGCCAGACCAAGCTCGACTCGACGCCGGAGTACGTGTGCGTGCCGGAGCTCGACGACCACGTCTGGCTGCGCGGCCGCGCGAAGAACACCAGCGAGTGGACGATGCTCCCCGGCGAAGCGTCGGTCTACTGCGGCGCCGATTTCCTCGGCAAGGCGTCGCTGGCCGCGGTCGAGACGGGGCAGGAGTTCACGTTGCACCTGGGCGCGGATCCGGCGTTCACCGTCGAACGCATCCAACGCGTCGACGAGCACCAGACCGCCGGCGTCTTCTCGCGCGACGCCGCCGAACACGACGCGTGGACGATTCGCCTGAAGAACCACGGCGCCGCTTCGGTCGCCGCCGACGGCAGCGCGCAGGTCTTCGTTCGCGAAGCCTTGCCGCGCGGCACCGACGAGCGGATCACGATCGAACTCGTCGACGTCTCGCAGGAGCCCGCGAAGGGCGAGCGTTGGAAGAAGGACCGCGACGAGCTCGGCATCGTCACCTGGGCGCTGCGCGTGCCGAAGGACGGCGAGTGCGAGCTGCGCTACGGACTGAAGATCGCGTACCCGGAGTCGCTGCGGATTTCTGAGTGAACTCGGCGATACGGAGCCAGCCTCGCCTCGGCCGTTTTAGACCGCCGAAGCCGGGGCGGGCCTCGGCCGTTTTCGACCGCCGAAGCCGCGGCGCGCGCCGGCATCGAGGGCGGTCGAAAACGGCCGAGGCGAGGCTGGCTCCGTATCGCCGAGTTACGGAACGAAGTCGACCTGCACCGCGTTCGACAGGTTCGTGCCCGTGCCGCACGGACCGGTCGGGTTGCGGTACCAGCTCTGGAAGAACCACGTGGCGCCCGACGTGATCGTGCCCATCGGCCACGTGGTCGAGTACGCGGCGAGCCCCGGCCCGTAGGTGAAGGTGCCGCCGAGGCCCGACGACTTCGGCGGGTAGCGGAAGATCGAGCCGTAGACGCACCGTGCGCCGTCTTGGAACGGCGTCGGCACCTTCCAGTTGCTGCCCATGAAGAGGATGCCGGTCTTGTTGATCGGCATCTCGGTGACGGTGATCGTCAGATCGTCCGCGGCGACGCTCGACGTGCCCGCGGTCGAGAGCGTCGCTCCGACTCCGGTCGAGTTCGCGCAGCCGGAGTCGAGATCGACGTTGCCGCACGGCGCGACGTCGCCGTGGCACCAGCAGAAGCGCATGATCGGTTGCTCGCACTCGTCGGGAATGCCGTTGCCGTTGCCGTCGACCGACGTGCCGTTCGCGATGTCGACCGCGTCGTCGATGCCGTTCTTGTTGCAGTCGAACCACGGATCGGCTTGGAGCTCGAGCGCGTCCATCTCGTCGCCGACCGGCGCGCCTTGGCGCGAGGTGCGCAGGCCGAGGTTTTCCGCGGCGATGAAGATGCCGGGGAACGGTGAGAGGCCGCCGAGCGCGGGCGCGAGCGGCGTGGTCAGGATGTCGCCGGGCTCGATCGGCAGGCCGAAGATGCTGTCGGGGTGACCGATCACCGCCGAACCGCGGCGCACCGAGAAGAGCACCATGTCGGTCGCCGGCGTGTCGGAGGTCGAGTTCCAGTCGAACGGCGTCTGCGACGGCTGGAAGGTCCCGTTGCCGTTCTCGTGGACGACCAGAGCATCGAGGTCGTCGCTGCCCGCGGCGCCGACCAAGTCGAGGCCGAGTTGGTTGGCCGACGCGTACACGAGGATCGATGCGCCGAGGCTCGGGGTGCGCAACACGTCGCCGGGGTGCTTGCTCTCGAGCGCCGCCGAGTTCGAGTACTGCGTCCCGGTCAACGGATCGAGGAAGCCGCCGTCGAGCGAGAAGAACGCGCCGAGCGCCGGGAACGGCGTCCAGTTGCCGACATCGAGCGCGTCGAGGTTGTCGCCGACGTTCGGCAGCACTTGCGGCAGCGTCCCCGGGTTCGGCTCCTTCAATCCGAAGCCTGGGTACACGAACACCGACGGGCTCGACGTGCCGTTGCCGTCGAACAGGCCGACGTTGTTCGGCGTCACCGCGCCCGGAGGCAGCGGACCCGGCGGAAGGCCGGTGTCCATGAACACGTCGCTCGCCGAATCGCCGGTGAGGAACTCGGTGAAGACCTGCGCGTGGGCGGGCGCGGGTCCGAGGATGCCGCGCGCGTACTCGTCGACCGAGAACCAGAAGTGACGCTTGTGCGCGGCGGTCGGCACCGCGAGCAGCAACGGTTCGGTCCCATCCGACAACGCGTCGACTTCGATGCGACACGGATCGCCCGCGGCGTGGCCGACGCACAGCGGGTACTTCGCGAGCCCGAGTCCCGAGCCGCGAATGCGCATCGCCGGGTTCTGGAGCGGTCCGTACGCGGGCACTCCGCCCGGCGCCAGCAGCACGTCCGCCTCGGTGATCGGGATCGCGCTCGCCGAATCCGGTTGCGAGATCGTCGGCCCCTGCCAATCGATCGAGAAGACGACCTGGCCGCCTTGGAACGCGCGCGCCGGTGACGCGGTCGCGACGAGCGCGACCAAGGACGCCGACGAGATCGAGAGGACGCGCGCGGGGTGCATGCGGGACCTGGGACGTTGCGGTGGGGCGGAAGAACAGCGAGAGCGAGGTGGGGGCGAGCTCAAGGCTAACCGGCGACGACGGTTCGGGCGTCCCCGGGGGGCGGAAGCTCGGCCGCCTTGGGACGGAACCCGCGACGGAAAGGTTCGCGGGGTTCAACGAGATCGAGAGGCCGGGAGAGGCGTTCGGCGCGCCCGCGACCGACGCGATGGAAGACCGCGCCGGTCGAAAGCGGTTGCGGGCGCGGCGCGAAGATCTCGATGCCAGGCGTCGGCGAGGTGTTCGAGGCGGGTTCGACGCGGGTGGCGAGCACGACGCCTTGGCACTCGTCCGGCACGCCGTTGGCGTCGAGATCCGCCGACGAGCCGAGCGCGATGTCGACCGCGTCCTCGACGCCGTTCCGGTTGCAATCGTTCCAATCGGCCGCGGCGAGCGCGCTCGGGGTCCGCAGCGCGAGCGCGGCGAGGACCAGTGCGACGACGCCGTGCGCCGGCGCTTCGAGAAAGTTGTGCATGTCGGGTCTCCAAGGCGGCGTAGTCCGCCGTTGCAGAGGTGAGGCCTGGTCGGCCGGCGGGACGGAAACCCGGCGAAAAGGCGTCAGCGGAACGACAACGGCTCGGCGAGGCGCTGTTCGCGCGCGAGCTCCCACTCGTACAGCTCCCGCGGCATCCGCGCCCGCGCCGCCGGCAACGGATCGACCGGCGAGATGCGCGCGGTGCCGTCGCTCGACGCGGTCAAGAGTCGCAGCGGTTCGTCGGGGCTGAACTCCGCGGACACGATCGCGCCGCGGTGGAGCTCGAGATGGATGAACGGCCGCCCGTCGAGCGCGTCTCGCACGTACGCGGTGCCGTCCTCGGAGAACGTGACGAAGAAGCGTCCGCGCTTCGCGAACACGCCGCCTTCGAGATCCGCCGAGTGGTAGACCTCGGGCAAGAGCCCGACGTCGTGCTCGAGGTCGAAGAGCTTCATCGCGCCGCGACCTTCTGGCCCGGTCGCGAGCAAGCGCGTGTCGTCGCGGCCGAAGTCGAGCGTGCTCATCCGAAAGAACCACACCGGTTCGTGCGCTTCCGTCTCGCGCTCGGGCGCAAAAAAACGAGCGCGCGAATCGCCGCACGCGATCGCGATCAGATCGCGCGAGCGCGCCACGGCGAGCGCCGTGACTTCCGTCGGTCGTCCGCCGGTGTCGACGATGTGGTGCTCGAGGCGCAGCGTCCCGTCGCTCGCGTCCCACTCGATCACGCTGCCGTCGCCGTGGCCGGTGACGACGAAGCGTCCGTCGCGCGTGAAGCTCGCCGCGCGCACGTCGCCGCGCGCGAGTTCGCGCTGCGCGCCGCTCGCGCGTGCGTCGGCGACGAAGGCGCGGCCGCCGGCGGTGAGCGCGAACAGGCGCTCGGCCGACGCGTCGAAGCCCGCGCGAACGAGCGCGTCGTCGCAGACGATCGGCCGCACGAGTTCGACGCCGTCCAGCACACGCCAGATCCGCGCGGTGCCGTCGTCGCCGAACGTCAACACGCGCTGGCCGTCGGTCGCGAACTCGCCGCCGCGTACCGCGCCGCGCGTGTGCGCGAGCACCGCGAGCTCGCGCCCCGCATCGACGAGCGACGGCTCTGGCGGCGTCGACCACAACCGCGCGGTGCCGTCCTCGGACGTCGTCAACGCATGCGTGCCGCTCGCGTCGAAACGCGCGCCCGTCAACGGTCCGCGGTGTCCGCGCAGTTCGTAGAGATCCGGCCGATGGTCGCCGAACCACGCGTTCGCGGTGTGCGCGAGATTGAGCGCGAGCACGCGCGTGCCGTCGTGCGTCCACGTCACGCGCACCGGTTGCAGGTAACCGAGGCACGTCGCGAGCGGCGCCGCGCTCGCCACGTCCCACAGTCCGACCGAGTTGCCGTGGCACGCGGTCGCGAGCTTGGTGCCGTCGGGCGAGAACTCGACGTCGAGCACGCGCGCGCGCACGTCGCCGATCAGCGGCGTCGCGCGATGTTGCGCGAGGTCCCAGAGGAACGCGCGCGCCGCGCCGCCGACGTCGGCGCCGAACGCGAGTGTCGTTCCGTCCGGCGAGAATGCGGCGGACGTCAACGGCGCCGCGAGTTCGAACGGTCCGTCGAGCAACGCTCCGTCGCGCGCGCTCCACACGCTCGCGCGGCCATCGCTGCTCGCGGCGATGACGCGTTCGCCGCGCGCGTCGAACGCGACGTCGCGCACGTTTGCGGCGGCGCAACGGATCGAGCGGGCGCCGTGCTCGTCGAACACGACCAACGCGAACGCGGACGATTCCGTCGCGACGGAATCGTTCCACACCGCCGCGGTCGCGCCGTCGCGCGCGAGCGCGAGACGCAGCGGACCCGCGAGCGACGCGACCGCGGAAGCGAGCACACGACGTTCGCTCGTCGACCACCACGCGACCGTTCCGTCCTTCGCCGCGAGCGTGACGAAGCGCGCGCCGTCGGCGGTCGAGACGAGAGTCGCGAGCTCCGCGTTCGCGTCGATCGAACCATCGGCGCGTCCGTCGTCGACGCGCCAGAAGCGCACGAGCGTGTCGCCGCACACCGTCGCGAAGAGTCCCGTCGAGCCGAGAAAGCGCGCGGCGCGCAACGGGCTCGGACTCGCTTCGGTCTCGAACAACTCGCGTCCGCTCTCGAGATCCCACGCCTTCGCGGTTCCGTGATCGAGCGCGGTCAGCGCGAGCTTCCCGTCCGGCGACGGATCGACGTCCATGATCCGCCGCCCCTCGCCGGCGACCAACGGATGCTCGAGGCGGCACGCATCGAGCGCCGCGAACAACGCCGCGCGCGTCTGGTACGTCGGCGCGCGCTCGACCGCGTCGATGCCGACGACGACCGCCGCGGACGGATCCTCGGCGATCAAGTCGATCGCGCGTTCGGCGAGATAGCGCCCGGTCGCGTAGCGCAACGCGTGCTCCTCGCGCGAGAGCAAGTAGAGCGTCCACGCGAGTCCGATCGCGAGCGTGGCGATCAGGCCGAGCGTCACCGCCGCGAGCGCGGGACGTCGTTGCATCCAACGGCGGAAGACCAACGCTGCGCTCGCGGGGCGCGCGCGGATCGGTTCGTACTCGCGCAGCCGGCGCAGGTCCTCGGCGAATTCGAGCGCGCTCGGGTAGCGGCGCTCGCGGTCCTTCTCGAGCGCGGTTTCGAGCACGACGGCGAGCTCGTTCGAGAGGCTTGCGTTCTTCGCGCGCGGATCCGGCAACGGCGAGCGTTGGATCGCGTCGAGCAGCACCGCGTAGCTCGCGCCTTGGAACGGACGCTCGAGCGTCAAACACTCGTAGAGACTCGCGCCGAGCGACCATACGTCGCTCTTGCGGTCGAGGGACTTCGTCTCGCCGCGCGCTTGCTCGGGCGACATGAAACTCGGCGTGCCGAAGACGTCGCCGGAGATCGTCAACGGGATCTCGGTCGAGGCTTCTTCGCGCGCTTGGCCGAAGTCGAGTACCACCGGCTCGCCCGCGCGATCGAGCATCAAGTTGCCGGGCTTGACGTCGCGGTGGACGACGCCGGCTTCGTGCGCGGCGTGCAGCGCGCGCGCTGCGCGTTCGAAGAAGGCGAGGACGCGCGCGAGTTCGAGCGCGTTGCGCGGAGGCAGCGGAAGGAGCTCGTCACGCTCGCCGCGTTTCGCGCGCTCGATCGTCGACGCCACCGATTCGCCCTCGACGAAACGCATCGCGATGAACGGCGTGTCGCCGTCGATCTGCGCTTCGTAGATCGTCGCGATCGCGGGGTGCGCGAGCTTCGCGACGATCTCGGCCTCGCGGCGCAACCGTTCGCGCCGATCGGCGGACAACGCGGCGAAGCTCGGCGGCAAGAGCTTCAACGCGACGCGTCGCGCGATGCGCGTGTCTTCCGCGAGCCAGACTGCGCCTTGACCGCCGCGGCCGATCTCGCGCACCAAGCGATACGCGCCGACGCGCCGATCCTCGGCGTAGCGCGGCGTCGTCGAGGGCTCCGCCTTGACGCCGTCTTGAAGCGCGAGGAACTCGCGCGCGATCGCGGGCTCCGAGCCGGGGAAGCGCTTCAAGTAGTGCGACAGCTCGTGCGCTCGGCCCGACGAGCGGTCGCGCAGGTACTCGTCGAGAAAATCGAACACCTCCGCGCCGTCGGCCATCGGTCCATTCTGTCCGCCGCGGGTCCGCGCGCCAACGCGGCTGACGTTCCGCGCGCGCCGTGCGACAATCGGGCGGCCATGGAAGACACGCCGCGCCTTGTCGTTTCGGCCCAAGCGGGCGATGGCGCGCGTTTCGCCGAACTCTACGAGCGCATCGCTCCCGCGCTCTACACGTGGGCCGAGGTGCGTATTCGGCCCGAGCTGCGTTCGTTCGTCGATCCGCAGGACGTCGTTCAAGAGGTGTGGTGTCGCGCGTGGAAATCGTTCCGCAGCTTCGACGCCGCGAGCCACTCGTTTCGCTACTGGGTGTTCCGTGTCGCGAAGAACGTGATGCTCGAAGTCTTTCGCGAGCTGCGTGCGCCGGACGGCGGCGTGCCGAGCGGCGATCCGTCGAAGCGCTTGCTCGTGCTGCGCGACGTGCCGGATTCGGCGACGGCCGTCAGTCAGCGGCTTGCGCGCGACGAGCGGTTGAAGCTCTTCGCGCAATGGATCGCGTCGCTCGACGACGACGATCGGATGTTGATCGTGCATCTCGGGCTCGAGGGGATGACGCAGGCGGAAGTCGCCGAACGTCTTTCGCTCTCCCGCGACGCCGTCGCCAAACGTTGGCAGCGTTTGCTTGCCCGCGTCACCGAACAGGGCGTGATGCGGGAGCTCTTCGCCGAAGCGGGTTAGCTCGCGACGGCTCGATTCCGCCGCGATCGTGTTGCGTTCGGCGCGGTCGGGTGAAGGACGCGGGCATGAAGGCGTGTTCTGCGTTCGTCCATTCCGACGGAGCGAGTCCTCGCGCGCGTCTCACTCGGGTCGTCATCTGCTCCAGCCTCATCGTGCTCGGAATCAGTTGCGCGACCGGAAGACCCGCCGACCGAGCTGCGAAGAACGAGTCCAACCGGCCGCTCGCCGCGCCGACCGAACACCCAAGAACGCCGTCCGACGCCTTGTCGGAACTCGCGCATCAGGTCTACCAGGACGCATGCATCGATCCGCCGCGCGCGATTGCGTTACTCGATGACTTCGACGGCGATGGCGTGCTGGAGATCGCGGTCGGCAGGCCCGATGACGCGAGTCTTGGCGCTGCAACCGGGGCGGTCGTCGTCCTGAATGGCGCGAGCGGCCGCGAAATGCTCCGCATCGAAGGCGACTCGCCGCACGGAGCTTTCGGTCGAGCCGTCGTCGCCGTCGGAGATCTCGATGGCGACTCGTTGCGCGACCTTGCGGTGGGAGCTCCGGCGTGGGGCGTGAAGGGCGAGACGGGTTCGGTGCGCCTCGTGTCGAGCCGCACGGGTGCGCTGCTCGGGACGCTGACCACGGACGAGCCGTTCGACAACCGATTCGGTGCTGCGCTCGACTTCGACGCCTCGGCGAATCGTCTGATCGTCGGCGTGCAGGGCGGGTACTCGAGGCACAACAGTTCCGACTACGGCGGCATCGACGTGTTCGAGGTTTCGAGTCGCGTGCGGGTCTTGAGAGTTCGGTTCGCGTCCGAGCACTGCTACTGCGAACTCCGCGCAGCCGAGTGGGGACTAGACATCGACGGTCCCTACGGTCTCGGTCGCGGCGTTCGCGCGTGGCACGACGTCGACGGCGACGGGATCGACGAGTTCTTCGCGGCGGGGGTCGACACGTTGAACGGCTCCCGCGTCTATCTCTTCTCGGGCGCCGACGGACACATTCTGCGTCTCTGGGACGAGTAGCAAGCGGACCCGCGGTCACCGGAGGCGACAACCTCGATAGGATCGTGATCATGCTCGCCGCCTTGGTGCTCGCTCTCGTCGGTTCTTCGTCGAGCATCGTCAAACTCGCGCCGGTGACGCTCGAGCAACTCGTCGTGATGAGCGACGCGATCGTGATCGGGGAAGTCGAGCGCATCGTCGACGTCAAGCCGCGCTTCGGGTCGTGGTTTGCCCCGGATGCGCTCGATCGACCGAACTGGCCGATCGCGGAACTGAGAGTCCTGAAGACGTTCAAGGGCGACCCCGCGGTCTCGAAGCGACACTTCGCCGCGTTCGGCACGTGGACGTGCGACACCAGCGACGCGAAGGTCGGAGAGCGCGCGCTCTACTTCCTCACCGACATGGATCCGGCGAGCGACCTCGGCGAGGCGCTCGTGCCCGAGTTCGAGGGCGCCTTCGGAGCGCCCGACGCCGCGTGGATCGCGCATTCCGGCCGCGGAGCGATGGCGATCTCGGTCGTCGACGGCCGCGAGCACGTCACGTGCTGGACCGAGGACGTCGTCGTGCCCGCGGAGCTCCCGCGCGTCGCGTCGACCAGTGGCCACGACTTCATCAAGTGTCTCGAACTCGCGCCGCTCGTTGCGAGCATCGATGCGGTGCGCGCCGTGTGCGTCGAGCTCGAAGCGCGTCGTGCGCCGGGCATCGAGCCGTGGACGCTCGCGGTACACGCGGATCGCACGGCGACGTTGGTTGCACAAGGCGCGAAACGACCGTGGCGGGAGCTGAAGCTCGACGGCACGGCACAAATCGCTGCGTTGCGCGCCTTGCGCGATGCGAACGCGCTCACGAACTCCATGACGTTCGGCGGACCGGCGGCTACGCGCGGCGAGCGAGTCGTGCGCGTCCTCGGCGAACCCGGTGCGCTCGAGATCGTGCTGCGCGACCTCGATCCGACGGCGCTGAAGTCGCACGAGCACGCCCTCGAACTGCGCACGCTGCTCGAAGAGTGGAGCGCCCTCCGCGGCGGCTTCGAGGATCGTCGATGCGCCGACCATCGCGAGGCGGATGCCCGCGTGCTCGCCGCGCTGCTCCGGCGCTAGGGCTTCGCGGACTTCGGAGGCTTCGCGGCGCCGTTGCGCTTCGCGCTGGTCCTCGGCGACGTCTTGGCGACCGCGTTCATCGCGCTCTTCAAGTCCTCGATGATGTCGCTCGGGCTCTCGAGGCCGATCGAGAGGCGCACCGCAGCACCGCCGGGTCGGCCGTAGGAACTGTGCGTCATCGTCGACGGCAATTCGATCAGCGTCTTCGTGTGGCCGAGGCTGACGGCGAGCGTCACCGAGTAGGCGCTCCGCGCGATCTCGTCGACGAACGGTTCGGCTTCGATCCGCTCGACGTCGAGCTCGAAGTAGATCATCGAGCCCGGGGCGAGGTCGCCGTCGAAGTCGATCAGCTGTTTCGCGGCGAGCTCCTTCTGCGGGAAGCTCGCGAGACCCGGATAGACGACGCGCAGGACGCACTCCTGCTTCTCGAGCCACGTCGCGACTTTCTTCGCGGTGTGCTGTTGCCGCTTCAGCCGCAGCGCGAGCGTCGGCAAGCCGTAGACGAGGATCGCCCACGCCGCCTTCGACGACAGGATGGCGCCGAAGTCCTTCCGGTAGAGCAGCAGTGACGCGAGCATCGACTTCGGAACGATCACCGCGCCGCCGACCTCGGTGCCGAAGCCGCCGAGGTTCTTGGTGAGCGAGTGCAGCACGACGTCGGCGCCGAGGGAGAGCGGCCGTTGGCCGAACGGCGTCGCGAAGGTGTTGTCGATGAAGAGCAGCAGCCTGCGTTCGGGCTTGCGCTTCGCGTTGACCTCGTCGGCGAGCTTGCGCAGCGCGCCGATGTCGATCAGCTCGAGCGTCGGGTTGACCGGCGACTCGAAGTAGATCGCGCGCGTCTTTTCGGTGAGCGCGGCTCGCACCGCCTGCAGATCGTTCAACGCGATGCGCTTCACGCCGAGGCCGAGCTTCGGGTACCAGTTCTCGAAGAGCGAGTGCGTGCAGCCGTAGAGCGTCGGGTGCGCGATCACCTCATCGCCTTGGACGAGCACGCTGCCGAGAGCGCCGGAGATCGCGGCCATGCCGCTCGCGAACGTGACGCACGCTTCGCCGCCTTCGACGTCGGCGAGTTCGCTCTCGAGGATCGAACGCGTCGGCTCGTCGAGACGGTCGTAGATGTAGACCGGCGGCTCGCCGACGTCGCGCACCAGGCGGCCGAACTCGGTGAAGCCGCGCGCGCCGCGCTTGGCGGAATCGAGGCGGTACGTCGTCGACGAGGAGAGCGGCGGCACGACGTGGTGACTGAAGTCCCACTTCGCCGAGTGCTGCGGGCCGTGGACGAGCCGGGTCGTCACCTTGTACTTCGAGCGCTGGACCATGGTTCGTCTCCGCGCGGACGCCGCGCTTGCAACCGGAGTCTGCGCTTCGAAGGCTCGACGCGTGTCCGTTTTCTTGCGTAGGAGCCGCGGGCCCTACGCCGGAGCTACTCGAGCCCCATCCCGGCCACGCCCTCCTCGTCGAAGCCGAGGTAGTGGGCGAGTTCGTGGTAGAGCGTCACGCGGATCTCGTTCAAGAGCTCGTCGCGATCGATCGACGCTCGTTCGAGGTTGCGTTGGAAGAGGAAGATCTGCGAGGGGAGCACGGCGGAGTCCTCCTCGCCGCGTTCGAGCTTCGACGGGCCGACGAACAAACCGAGGATGTCCGGCGGCGTCTCGGCGCAATCGTTCTTGTCGATCATCGATTCGGTCGGCACCGCTTCGATCACGAGGCGCACGTCCTCGAGGGCGTCGCGGTATTCCTCGGGGAGGAGCTCGATCGCTTCGTCGATCACGTGCTCGAACTGTTGAGGCGACAGACGCGGCGGGTGCGGCGCTTCGTCGGCGTCGATCTCCTCGGCCTCGGCGAGCAAACGATCGGCGGTCGCTTGATCGTGGCGCAGATCGGCGAGCAATGAGAGGCGTTCGAGCACCGCCGACGTGCGCTCGGCGGCGGCGACTTTCTGGTAGAGCTCCTCGGCCTCGCCAAGTTTCCATTCGCGCAGGCAGATCTCCGCCTTGGTCCACGTGTAGTTGAGGTCGGACTCGATGCCGGCGAGCGCGCCGGCGCGATCGATCGCGGTCCGCGCGTGGTCGGCGCGCGGCGTTCGAGTCGACGCCGGCCATCAGGTCGAGGGCCTTCTCGGGCTCGCCGCGGTCGAGCAGATTCCAGGCGCGCTCGATCGCCGTGTCGATGTAGCTGGCCATGGTTGGCGCGGATCGTAGCGGGTTCGAGTGTGAGCTTCGAGCCCGCGAGGGACGCGACGCACGACCGAAACATGCGGACCTTCTTTCCGTGCCTCCGCCGTCGCCGGGCGTCCGAGCGTGTCGAGGTAGAATTCCTCGTTGCGGCCTAGCGTTCCATGGATCCCGAACACCCGTCGCGCGCAGAGGCCCACCCGCTGCACACCGAAGAGCTCGCCCGCGCGCTCCCGGGCGGCGGTTCTCACGCGTTCTCGGAGCTCTACGCCCGTTGCGCGCCGGCCGTCCACGCCTGGGCGTCGCTGAACGTCCGCGACGCGCTGCGCGCGCGCCTCGATCCGGACGACGTCGTGCAGGAAGTCGCGGTCCGAGCGATGCAGAACCGCGCGAGCTACGACCCGGACCGCGCCGAGTTCCGCGCGTGGCTCTTCGGCATCGCGCGCAACGTGCTCTACCAAGCGCTCGAGCGCTTGGCGCGCGGCGAGCCGCGGCGTTTGCCGGAGGGCGAGATCAGCGTCGAGTTGCGCAGCGTCGTCGACACCGCGACCGGCGTCACGCGACGTTTGCGACGCGACGAGAGCTACCAACGGTTGCTCGCGCGTCTCGAGGCGTTGCCCGACGAGGAGCGGCGCATGTTGCTCTATCGCGGGCTCGAAGGTCTGCCGCACGACGAAGTCGCGAAGCGGCTCGGGCTCTCGCCGGAAGCCGCGACCAAACGTTGGCATCGCTTGCGCGAGAAGCTGCAGCAGGACGCGATCGTGCTCGAGCTCGCGAGCGCCTGACTTCGTTCAGCGCAACGCGCGACCCGGACGCAGGCCGATGTGGAACGGAGTCACGTGCGTCGGAAAACCGTTGCGCGCGGAGACACGCGCCGCTTTCGGGCCGACGCTGAACGCGCCGCCGCGGAAGACGCGCGAAGGCTCCGCGCACTCGAGCAAACCGTCGCCGCGTCGCGGCGGACACTTGGAGCGCGCTTCCCACGGATCGCGGCACCATTCGGCGACGTTGCCGAGCACGTCGTAGAGCCCGAACGCATTGGGGCGGTAGGAACCGACCGCGGCGTGCACGGTCGCGCCGTCGTCGAGCTCGTCGTCGTAGTCCCAATTCGGATGGCCGTCGTGCGTGCGACCGTAGTGGTCGGCGAGGTTCGCGAAACCTTGGAGCGAGAGCGGATCGTCGCCGGTGAACCACGGCGTCGACGTGCCCGCGCGCGCGGCGTACTCCCATTGCGCTTCGGTCGGGAGCGTGAGGTCGAGCTCGGCCATGGCGCGGTTCGCGTCGTCCCACGAGAACTGCTCGACCGGCATCAACAGCGGAAAGACGTCCGGCGCGAAGCGCGACTTCTCGCGATACGCGGACGGGTTCGCGCCGGTGTGGCGCAACCATTGAGCCTGCGTCATCTCGTACTTCGAGATCAGGAACGCGTCGAGCTCGACCTCGACCGTCGGGCCTTCGAATTCGTCGGCGTTCGCGTCGACGAACGGCGAGCCCGCGGGCCGCGCGGCGCTCGGAAGCTCGGCGCCGATCGTCGCGCGCGCCGCGGGCAGGAGCACGAGCACGACGCCGGTCGACTCGTCGAGTTTCAGCGCGCGGGTCGCGGCGTCGCGCGGCGGCGCGGTGCCGCTCGCGAGGTGCGCGAACTCCTCGAAACCGCTCTGCGGATCGGGGCCGAGCGGAACCAAGCCGATCTGCGGCGCGAGCGTGAAGCCGGCGAAGCGCGGGTCGGCGGCGACGCGCTCCCGCGCGCCGCGCCAAGCGTCGGCGGCGTCGACCAACGAACGGCGTTCGACGGTGCGCGCGAACTCGAGCCGATCCGCGACGCGCGCGCGGGTCTCGTCGAGGCGATCGAGAAGTATCAGGAGCTGATCGAGTTGCTCGCGCAACCATTCGTCGCGGTCGGGACGCGCCGCGCCGAGTTCGCTCAGTCGTCGGTCCGCCGCCTCGCGCGCGCGGACGTGTGTCGGCCGCCGCGCCGCCACCGGATCCGCGCGACGCTTCCAGTCCTCGAGGCGCTCGATCGAGCTCGGCAACGCCGGCCATAGCCCGTGCTCGGTTTCGAGCAGGTCGCGCGCGAGCTTCTGGTCCGAGAGCTGCTCCACCTCGCTCAACGTGCGTCGCGTCTCCGTCAGCAACGCGAACGTGATCGCCAACGCCGCGATTAACACGACGAGCAGCGCGCCGAGCGAGGTCGCCAACGCCGGATTGCGCTTCATCCAACGCCGGAAGCGATCGAGCGTCGTCGCGGGCCGCGCGAGGATCGGCTCGTGCTCGCGCACGCGCCGCATGTCCTCCGCGAGATCGAGCGCGGTCTGATAACGACGCTCGGGCTCCTTCGCGAGCGCGGTCGCGAGCACGATCGCGACGTCGCGTCCGAGGTCGGGGTGCGTGCGACGCACGTCGACGGGTTCGGTCTCGAGGATGTCGCGGAGCAAGCGCTCGCGCGTCGGAGCTTCGAACGGACGTCGCAGCGTCAACGCTTCGTGCAGCGACACGCCGAGCGACCAGACATCGGTGCGCCGATCGACTTCCTCGCCGCGGATCTGCTCGGGCGACATGTACGCGGGCGTGCCGAGCGCGTCGCCGGTCAGCGTCAACGCCGGCGCGTCGGAGAGCTCCTTCGCGACGCCGAAGTCGAGCACGACGACTTCGCCCGCGGGCGTGATCATCAAGTTGGCGGGCTTGATGTCGCGGTGGACGATCTGCGCTTCGTGCGCCGCGTGCAGCGCGCGCGCCGCTTTCTCGATCCACACGATCGCGCGCTCGGCGTCGAGGCCCGCTTCGCCCGCCGACGTCGCGTCCTGGATGTGGCGCGCGAGCGTGCGTCCTTCGACGAACTGCATCGCGATCCACGCGCAGCGCGAATCGGAACCGACTTCGAAGACCGTGCACAGGCCGGGATGGACGACGCGCGCGGCGACGGTCGCTTCGCGGCGGAAACGGGGCGAGAGTTCGGAGCTCGCCGTCGTG
>JAIOPM010000005.1 GCA_021413885.1 Planctomycetota bacterium | reverse complement strand
ACGAAACGACGTTCCAGGAAGGCATCACCGCGCTGCAGTCGCGCCAACTCGCGCACGCGTGCGAGCGCTTCGAACGTTGTCTCGCGCTGCGGCCCGAGTACTCGGTCTGCGCGTACAACCTCGCGTGCGCGCACGCGCTCGCCGGCGAGAACGACGCGGGCTTCGAGTGGTTGTCTCGCGCGGTCGAGTGGGGGTTCGGGACGCGCGCGGATCGGCTGCGCACGGTGTCGAACGACGCGGACCTCGCGGCGCTGCGCGACGACGCGCGTTGGCCGCCGCTCCAAGCCGAGCTCCAGGACTCCGAGCGCGCGACTCGCGACTTCGCCGCGCGCACGACGACGTTCGTGCCTCCGAGCGATGCGTCGAAGCCGCTCTCGTTGTTGGTGTTGCTGCACGACGCGGGCTCGACGCCGGATCAAGCGCTCGACGCCGCGTGGCGCGCGCGCGCGCAACGGCTCGGCTTCGCGATCCTCGCGCCGAGCGGTTCGCTCGCGACCTCCGCGGTTCCGGAGCGCGGCATGCACTGGCTCAACGACGCGCGCGATCTCGCGCGTCGGCCGGATCTCTTCGAGGCGCGTGTCGCCGCCGCCGTTCATGCGTTCTCGAGCGTGCACGCGATCGATCGCTCGCGCGTGTGGATCGCCGGCGTCGGCGAAGGCGCGATGGTCGCGTTCGACGTCGCGACGCGCACGCCGGGACTCTTCCGCGGCGCGCTCGTGCTCGACGGCCCGATCCATCCCGACACGCCGGTCGAGCGCGTGCGCCGCGCCGCGTCGATGGGCCTCGGCGTCCGCGTCGTGCTCGACGACGAGAGCGATCGCTACGGCCGCCCGCGCGACGTCGCGCCCGACGAATTCGAACGCCGCCTCGCCGCGTTCTTCGCGCAGGTCGGTTTCGGCGAGCGAGCGAGCGCGACGTTCGCGCACGGCGACTACGCAGAGTCCGTCGAGCGTGCGCTCGACGAACTCTGCCGCTGAACGATGTGCGAGCGCGCGCTTCCGCGCCTCCGGGACGAACGGACTCTCATGAGCGCTCGACGCGGCGTCGTTTCCCGTCGAGGCTCGCGGTGTTTTCACGGCCGTCCGTGATCCGCGCGCGGACTCTCCTCGGACGGCGAGGCGCGAAGTCGAGATGCGCCGCGACGGAACGCGGCGCCGCTCGCGGACGGTAGGATTCGGCGCCTCACCGCGATGAACACGCTCTTCGTCGACTCGACTTGGTTCGATGCCACCGGCGCGGAGATCGCGCGGCGCCTGATCGTCGCGCTGCTCGTCGGGGGCTTGATCGGTTTCGAGCGCAGTTATCACGGCCGACCGGCGGGCTTCCGCACGCACGCGCTCGTCTGCCTCTCGACCGCGCTGTTGATGTTGATCACCGTGTTCGAGGACCAATGGGTGCCGGTGCGCGACGACGTGCGGATGACGCTCGATCCGACGCGCATGGCGCAAGGGATCATGACCGGCATCGGCTTCCTCGGCGCCGGCGCGATCATCAAGGAAGGTCTGACGGTGCGCGGGTTGACGACTTGCCGATGCAGTTCTACGCTCACTTCGTCGTGCGGTTCGCGCGCGATCAGGTGTTGCCGGAGAACGATCTGCGCGAGCTCGTGTCGAAGCACCGCTTCACGATCGCGAACCTCAACTATCGTTTGGATGCGGGCGACGGCTTCTTCGAGTACCGGATGGTGATCCGGAGCAATCGAGCCGACAACGTGCGCGCGTTGACCGAGACGTTGAAGCAGTTGCCTTCGGTGCTCGAGTACCGGATCGCGCCTACAGGCGACTGAGCGTTCTCTAGAACTTCCGACTCTTGTTGAGGACGTCCTCGAGAGTGCCCGTCGTCACGTCGCGTTCCTTGTCGCTGAGATCGAGGATCTCCTGCAGCGCGATGCCGATGTGGGGGATGTACTTCTCGATGTAGCTGCGCTTCTGGAATTCGTCTTGGAGGCGCTTGCCCTTGCGGATGTACGTGGCGAGCTTGCGACCGCAATCCTGGAGTCCGAGGCGGATCTCCTTCTGGATCTCGGCGTAGCCCGCGATCGCTTCCTTCGATTCGGAAGTGAACGGGACCCACACGCTCGCGATGTGCACCATCACCGCGCACGGACCGATCGGCAAGCCGCCCTTCGGTTGTTGCAGACCGTACGAGCGCCAGTTCGTCGCGATCACCGCCTTGGTGACGGCGCACGCGGACTGTTGGTAGAGCAGCGGGACACGATTGGCGAGGCGCAGCACGCGAATCGGCTCGTCCGCGTTGCCGACCAGATCCTCGGTCGCGATCACGGTCTTCTTCTTCGTGATGCGTCCCTCTTCGCTCATCTCGAGTCCGACGCCGCCCGGTTTGCCGAACGCGATGCCGACCTCGATCAGGAACGGGTTGCCGCGATAGACGGACGCGGGCCGCGTCGACGCGACGTAGAAGTCGGCCTCGATCTCCTTCTTCAAGCCGGAGAGCACGAGCTCCTCACCGATCGGCGAGATGCAGTTGGTCGGCGGCGAACTGATCTTCGTCTTCTGGATCGACTCGTGGAGCGCCGAGGCCTCTTCACGCGCGATGCGCGACGGATACGCCTTCGCCGAAACCTTCGCCGTGTCGCAGATCTCCTCCGCGACCTTCGGGCCGACGCGCGAGAACTCCTCCTGGAGGAAACCCGAGAGCGATCGACACGTCGTGTCCTTCAACATCGCGATCAACACGCCGAGCTCGACCCCGTGCGGGTGCGGTTTGATCTCGACGGTCTCCGGCGGCAACGCCTTGGTGCTGCGGGCGTACGTGACGGACTCGGAACCACCTTCCTTGCCGAACGTCGGATCCTTGTAGTGCAGCGTCAGGTGCGGGTTCGCGATCGCCGTCTGCTTCAAGTACATGTCGACCGAGCGCAGGCCCTTCTGGTACTTGGCCTCCATCTCGATCTCGACGCGCGTGCCGTGGTCCTTGTCCCACTCGATCACCTTCTCGCCGTGGACGTCGGGTTTGTTCTTCGCGGTGTCGACGGTCAGGAAGAACTCGTGCGCATCCGACTTGCGCGACGTCTTCGACACGATGCGCGCGGGCTTGCCCGTCGTGAGCTGCCCGTACATCACCGCCGCGGAGATGCCGATGCCTTGTTGACCGCGTGTCTGGCTCAGCTTGTGGAACTTCGAGCCGTAGAGCAGCTTCCCGAAGACCTTGCCGATCTGCTCGGCGACGATGCCCGGTCCGTTGTCCTCGATCGCGATGCGAAACCGATCGGTGCCGGTCTCCGTTATCTCGACCGCGATCTCCGGGAGGATGCCGGCTTCCTCGCACGCGTCGAGCGAGTTGTCGACCGCTTCCTTCACCGCGGTGAGCAGCCCCTTCAGCGGCGAATCGAAGCCGAGCAGGTGGCGATTCTTCGTGAAGAACTCGCTGACCGAGATCTCGCGCTGCTTCTCCGCCATCTGTTGGGCGGTGGCGCGGCGCGCGGTGGTCGCGGGAGCCGGAGCCGCCTCGGCGGGCGCCTTCTCGGCCTTCTTCTTCACGGCGGGAGCTTCGGCGGACTCGCTCGCTTGCATGTCGAACAAACTGGGGCTGGCGTTGGGATCCACGATGCGACCTCGTTCTGCGAGCCCTTCCTATAGGAGCCCGCGCGGCGTTGCAAGCCGCGTCGCGCGCGAGTCGCGAGCTCGTCTGTAACGCGCGCGCCTCGATCCGCATGCAGGAGTCACCGGCCGCGACGGACGCGCCGGCAACCGGAAACCAAGGACTCTTCCATGAAGCTCTCTCGCATCGTTCTCGCGTCGACCGTGTGTTGTGCTCCCGCCGCCGCCCAGGCCGGGCTCTTCGGCATGTGGGGCGCGCCCGGCGATCGTCTCGGCTCGGCGGTCGGTTCGATCGGCGACGCCGACGGCGACGGCCGCGCGGACTTCCTCGTCGGCGCCGAGCAAGCCGACGGCGTGCAACCCGACGCGGGCCGCGCGTGGGTGATCTCGACGAAGAGCGGCTCGGCCGCGTTGCCGATCAGCACCTTCCTCGGCCTGCACACCGGCGACCGCGTCGGCGCGGCGCTCGCGGGCATCAGCGACTTGAACGGCGACGGCGTGAACGAATACGTCGTCGGCGCGCCCGGCCTCGACAACGGCGCGGTCACCGACTGCGGCGGCATGTACGTCGTCGACGGAGCGACCGGAGTTTCGCTCTTCAACAACGTCGGCGTGTCGAGCGGCATGCAGTACGGCTCCGCGGTCGCGGCGATCGGCGACTGGACCGGCGACGGCAAGACCGAGTACGCGGTCGGCGCGCCGTACGACGACACGATCGCGACCGACGCCGGAGCGGTCTACCTCTTCAACGGCGCGTCGCACACGCTCTTCAAGACGGTCTACGGCCAGCACGTCGGCGATCACTTCGGCGCCGCCGTCGCCGGCGCCGGTCTCCACAACAACGACACGACTCCCGATCTGATCGTCGGCGCACCGGACTACGACAGCGGAGCGGCGCCGCTCAACTGTGGTCGTGCGTACGTCTATTCGGGCGTGTTCCCGTACGCGCAGCTCTACACCTACACCGGCACCTACAGCGTCGGGCACCTCGGCTCGTCGGTGAGCGGCGGGTTCGACGTCAACGCCGACGGGCTCGACGAGGTGATCATCGGCGAGCCGTTCGGCGACGCCAACGGCAACTTCTCCGGACGCGCGGTCGTCCTGAGCGGCGGCCTGATCCACTTCACGCTCTACGACATCGCCGGCGCCGCGGCGGGGAACCTCGCGGGACAAGCGGTACTTGGAGTCGGTGACGTGAACCAGGACGGCAAGGACGACTTCATGATTGGCTCGCCGGAGGCCGACGGCGCCCTCGACGTCGACTGCGGCTTCGCGGACATCTACAGCGGCGCGAACGGCAGCGTGCTCGTCCACGCCGAAGGTTCCGAACCTTCGCAGGGCTTCGGTTGGAGCCTCGGAGCGCCGGGTCTGATCAACGCCGACACGGCCGCGGACGTGATCATGGGTTCGCCGTACGACTACTGGACGGCGCCGTACGGCGGTTCGCTGCACATCGGACTCTCGAACGTGCCCTCGCCGACCGAGTACTGCACGGGGAAGATCAACTCGCTCGGTTGCTCGCCGCGCATCTGGCTCAACGGTTGTCCGACGATGTCGGTCGCGGACAACTTCCGCATCCAGGCGATCCAGTGTCGTCCGGGCAAGCCGGGCTTGATGATGTGGTCGCTGCTGTCGGCGAGCCTTCCGTTCGGCGGCGGCACGCTCTGCTTGAAGGCGCCGATCGTGCGCATGCCGGTGCAGAACGCGCAGGCCTACAACACCGGAGCGTGCGACGGCTGGTACGACCAACCGATGACGCAGGCGTACATGAACTCGAAGGGTCTGACGCCGGGCAAGACGTTCTTCGCGCAGTACTGGATGCGCGACAACGGTTTCGCCGCGCCGAACAACATCGGTCTGACGACGGCGATGCAGACGCAAGTGCTGCCCTGAGGCACGCGTCCGATTTCACGGGCCGCGTCGCGCGAGCGATGCGGCCCGCTTCGTTCTACGCGCAGAGTTCGCGCGCGAGCCACGCGAGCGCGAGGGCGAAGATCAGGAGCTTCGGCGCCGTGCTGATGCAACCGGCCTTCAAGTAGCGCTGTTGGATCGAGCCCGCGCACTTGGGACAGACCCGCGGCTTCGGCTCGGGGAGCTCGGCGCCGCAGTGCGGACAATGCGAGGCGTCAACCAGTCGCGGGGACATGTCGATCGCGGGTTCGAACCGCCACGGCGGGAAGATCGGCGCGCGCGAGCTCGATCGCCGCGGCGCGGTCGCGGAAGAGTTCGAGCGAACGGTGGAGCTCCGCGCCCGGCGCGAAGCCGCACTCGTCGGCGAGGTAACGCAGGCACGCGTCCTCGGGCAGGTTCCAACGGCGGCTGCTCTCGCGCGCGAGCTCGGGGATCGCGGCCTGTCCGCGGTCGCGCGCGGCGTGGAACGCGGCGACGTGGCGCGCGTCGAGCTCGACGCCCGGCCGCACGATCCACACCGCGAACGCGAACGGCAAACCGGTCGCGTCGACCCACGCGGCGGCGGGATCGAAGCTCGGCGGCGCGTCGGGACCGAGCTTGGTGACCAACGCGCGGTCGCCGATCGCGAGCCACGCATCCGCGTCGCTGGCCTCGGCTTCGACGCGCGGATCGACGTCGCTCGCGGGCTCGCGGAACGCGACGTCGCGTCGACCGAGGCGTTCGCACAAGAGCACGCGCACCAACGTCTGCGCCGCGCGGCTCGCGGGATCGAGCACGACGTCGCGCACTTCGACGAACGGTTTGCGCAGGAAGAGCTGCACGCTCGAGACGCGGCCGCGGCCGAGCACCGCGGCGCCGGGGACGTAGCGGTAGCCTTCGGCGCGGAAGAGTTCGATCGAGCTGACCAACGCGACGTCGAGTTCGCCGGCGCGCAGGCGCTCGACCAACTTCGCCGGCACTTCGTGGACGACGTCGAAACCGGGCTCGCGCTCCAAACCGAGGTTCAAGGGCCGCGCCACCAAGTAGGGCGGCGTGCCGACGCAGAGCGTGCCGTGCATCCGCGCATCGTAGCAGCCGTCGCGCGTTTTCTCTCAGGCCGTCTCAAGCGCGCGCGAACGCTCGGTCGATGGCGCAGTCGTCGCGTCGGCATGGAGTGTGGCCGCGCGATGGAGGAGCAGCGTGAAGAGTCAGCGGAGCGCGACGCCGCCCGGGCGACGGGTCGTCACTTGGTGTGTCGCGGCGTGGCTCGCGTGCGCTTGCGCGCGCGACGACGCGTTGGAGAGCGCGCGCCGCGCGGCGCGTGAACTCCCGCCCGCTCCGCTCGCCGTGTTCGCGTCGCCGGAAGTCGCGCGCGCGGAACGTGTCGAACTCGGCTGGGACTTGCCCGACGGTTGGCGCGTGCGCGCGTCGTCGGGTTCGGCGGCCGCGAGCTTCTACGTGCGCAGCAACGCGCGCGTGCGTTGCCGCTTGACGCTGCTCGCGGGCGACGGCGGCGGTCTCGCGGCGAGCGTCGATCGCTGGCGCGCGGAGCTCGGTCTGAAGCCCGCGACCGCCGCCGAACTCGCGCGCGCCTCCGTCGGACGTTTCCTCGACCGCGACGCGCGCATCATCGACCTCGAGGGCCGGCGCAAGGGCCTCGAGGGCGAGCCCGAGAACGCTGCGTGCGTCGGCCTCGTTGCCTGCGATCCGCGCGGCACCGCGATCTTCGAGCTGGTCGGCCCGCGCCAGCTCGTCGCCGCCGAACGCGGCGCGTTCCTCGACCTCGCGCGCTCCCTCGAAGTGCGCGCCGCGCACGCGCCCTGAACGCGGCCGATTCCGCCGCGCACTCAAGATCTCGCGTTCCTTCCGCCGATCCGGGCCTCGCTAGCAATGGCGTGGATCCCGCGATCTCGCGCCCCTGGAACCAGAAGGAACTTCTTTCGATGCAACTGCGTAGCCTCGTGTGGTCGGTCCCCGCCGTCGCGTGTCTCACGGCGTGCTCGTCGCTGTCGGGCTTCAACGGCTTCGGCAAGAGCAAGGACGAAGGGCTCGGACAGGTCGACGCTCTGCTCGCCGCGGTCGAGCGCGTGCAAGTCGAAGCGCTGGTCTCCAAGGAGCGTTCGCACGCCGCGTACGGTTCGCTGCAAGCGATCGTCGGCCCCGACTTCGACGGCGACGCCGCGGCGGCGCACGGCGAACTCGTGCAGTCGATCGACGCGTCGAAGGAACAAGGCAAGAAGCTCGCGGCGACCGTCGCGCCGTTGAAGGAGACTTCGAACGAAGTCTTCGAGCGCTGGACCGCCGACCTCGAAGCGTTCGGCAACACCAAGCTGCGCCAACAGAGCCAGCTGCGCATGGAAGAGACGCGCACGCGCTGCGACGCGGTCCTGCGCGCGGCGACGGCGGCGCAACTCGCGTACGACGCGTTCAACATGGACCTCGGGGATCACGCGCTGTTCCTGCAGCACGACTTCAACGCGGCTTCGGTCGCGGCGATCGCGAGCGCGGTCGAGGGGCTCGAGTTCCAGGAGCAAGAGCTCGATCATCGGCTCGACGCGTGCGCGGTCGCGGCGAAGAGTTACGTGCAAGCCGCCGCCCTCCGCGGCGAAGTCGTCGCGGACCAAACGCAAAAGCCGGCCGAGACCGCGAAGGTCGCGCCGAAGACGAGCACGCTGCGTCGCCGTCCCGCGGCCGCCGCGCCGGCGCCGGTCGAGCCCGCGCCCGCGCCGGTTCAACCGGAAGCCGCGCCGAAGCCCGTCGAGGGCTCCAACTAGGTTCGCGTCGAGGTCGAGCGGAATGCGGCGCTTCCGGGGGGCGCCCGAGAGCGCGTGCTCGATCACCTCGGCCCTTTCGCACTAGAGCACGATGACCTGGACTCTGCTGATCGGTCTGACGCTCGCGCTGGTGCTCGCGCTCGGCAGCGCGTTGGCGCGGCGCCAAGAACTCGCGCGGATGCGGCGCACGTTGGTCGAGCGCGATCGCGGCTTGCGCGTCGCGGCGGGGGAAGCGCAGTTGCTCGAGCCCGTCGTCGACCTCTCGCGTTGCATGGGTTGCGGCACGTGCGTCAGCGCCTGTCCCGAGGAAGGAGTGCTCGCGCTCGTGCACGGTCAAGCGACGGTGGTGCGCGGCGCGCGTTGCGTCGGCCACGCGGCGTGCGAACGCGAGTGTCCTGTCGGCGCGATCACGGTCACCGTCAAGAACCTCGCGGAGCGGCGCGACGTGCCGGTGCTCGACGAGCGGCTCGAATCGCCCGGCGCGCGCGGGCTCTTTCTCGCCGGCGAAGTCACCGCGCACGCGTTGATCAAGACCGCGATCGAGCACGGCACCGCGGTCGCCGCGGAAGTCGCGCGTCGGCGCACGCTCGACATCACCGAACCGAATCTGCTCGACGTCTGCATCGTCGGCGCGGGTCCGGCCGGACTCGCGTGCGCGCTCGAGGCGAAGCGGCTCGGTCTGAACTACGTGTTGCTCGAGCAGGAGCCCGAGATCGGCGGCACCGTCGCGCGCTATCCGCGGCGGAAGATGGTGGTGACGCGGCCGGTCGAGCTGCCGCTCTTCGGCAAGCTCGCGAAGGCGAGCTACGCGAAGGAAGAGTTGGTCGAGCTCTGGCAGCGCGTCGCGAACGAGCAGTCGCTCGCGGTGCGCTGCGGCGTGCGTTTCGAATCGACCGAAGCGCGCGGCGACGGCGCGTGGCGCGTGCACACGTCGGTCGGGCCGATCGAAGCGCGCAACGTTTGCCTCGCGCTCGGTCGCCGCGGCAGTCCGAAGAAGCTCGGCGTGCCGGGCGAGGAGCTGCCGAAGGTCGCGTACGGGCTCTTCGACGCGCGCGCGTACCAAGGTCGGCGGGTGCTGGTCGTCGGCGGCGGCGACAGTGCGGTCGAGACCGCTCTCGCGCTCGCCGAGCAACCGGGCAATCAGGTGACGGTCTCCTACCGGCGCTCGGAGTTCTTCCGTCTGCGCACGCGCAATCAGGAGCACGTCGACGCTGCGGTTGCGAGCAACAAACTGTCGGTGCTCTTCCAGACGCATCTCGTCGCGATCGAGCCCGAGCGCGTCACCGTCGCGTTCGAGGACGGCGACGAGTCGAACACGCGCGAGCTCCCGAACGACGACGTGTTCGTGCTCGCCGGCGGCACGTCGCCGGTCGCGACGCTCGAGAAGTCGGGCGTCTCGTTCGATCCGTCGCAACGGCCGGACGCGACACCGCTCACGGAACGCGGCACCGGCGTCTTCCCTGCGTTGATCGTCGCGCTCGCGTGCACGCTCGCGGCGCTCGGCTTCGCTCTCTGGAACGCCGACTACTACCTGCTCGCGCCCGACGAGCGGCCGATGAGCGCGAAGCACCTCGAGCTCGGCCCCGATCGCGGCGTCGGTTTCGCGCTCGGCATCGCGGCCGCGGTGTTGATCGTCGTCAACTTGCTCTACGTCGTGCGTCGCTCGGCGAAGTTCGCGCGCACGTGGGGTTCGCTCTCGGGTTGGATGACCAGCCATGTCGCGACCGGCGTGCTCGCGGTGCTGTGCGCCGTCGTGCACTCGGCGATGGCGCCGCGTGATTCGCTCGGCGGTCACGCGTTGTGGGCGTTGGTTGCGCTGCTCGCGACCGGCGCGCTCGGGCGCTACGTCTACGCGTACGTGCCGCGCGCGGCGAGCGGACGCGAGCTCGATCTCGCCGAGGTCAAGCTGCGGCTCGAGCGCGAGAGCGAAGCGTGGGCGAAGGTCGATCGACGTTTCGCGGCGCGCGTGCGCACCGAGCTCGAGAACGAGATCGAGCGCTCGCAGTGGAAGAGTTCGTTGCTCGGGCGCCTCGTCGCGTTGGTTGGCGGACGGCGGTCGCTGTCGCGCACGCTCTCGCGCCTCGCCGAGGAAGGCCGCGCGGAAGGCGTGTCCGCCGAACGTGTCGACGCGGTGCTCGCCGTCGCGCGTCGCGCGCACTCGACCGCGGTCGCCGCGGCGCACTTCGAAGACCTGCGCGCGTTGATCGAGTCGTGGCGCTGGCTCCATCGTTGGGTCGCCGCGTTGCTGGTCGGCCTCGTCGCGTTGCACATCGTCTACGCGTTGAGCTTCGGCGCGTTCCTCCACGAAAGCGCGGGTGCCCGGTGAACTGGCGCAAGCCGCACCTCTGGATCGGCGCCACGTCGTTGACGGCGGTGATCCTGATCGCGGTCGTCGACGCGCGGCGCGCCGCGCCCGGCGAGATCGCGCGCGTGCACGGACGCGAGAAGGACTTGCAAGGCCGGAGTGGTTGCTCGCAATGCCACGGCGGTTGGTTCTCCGACATGACCGACTCGTGCAACGAATGCCACGACGCGATCGCGGCGGACATCGAGACCAAGGCGGGCGTGCACGGCGCGCTCGAGCCGGAGACCGTCGCGGAGTGCGGCGCGTGCCACGACGAACACCACGGCGACGGCTTCCAACTCGTCAACCCGCGGAGCTTCGCGCTCGCGGGCGTTCCGGACGCCGAACACTTCGATCACTGCCGCGTCGGCTTCGAGATGGACGGCGCGCACCTCGAGATCGATTGCGCGCAGTGTCATGACAACGCGCACGAGCGCGTGCTCGCCGCCGGCGAGCAGCGATTCCGCGGACTCGATCAAGCGTGCGGCACGTGCCACGCCGATCCGCACGACGGCAAGATGCAGGTCGCGTGCGCGAGTTGTCACGGTCAGTCGACGTGGGACGGCTTGCACTCGCTCGGCCACGACAAGTTCCTGCCGTTGGTCGGCGGTCACGGCGACGTCGGCTGTCGCGAGTGCCACGCGGAGGGGACGCCGCATTCGCTCGAAGTGCTCGGCCTGAAGCGTTCGCGGCCCGCGCCGCGCGAGTGCATCGATTGCCACGAGTCGCCGCACTCGCGCGAGTTCGTCGACGGAGTCGCGTCGCTCGCGGCGTGTACCGGCGGCGCGACTTGCGTGACCTGCCACGCGGCGGAGCACACGAGCTTCCGCGAGCCCGGGCTCGCCGACACGCTCACGCCCGCGCAACACGCGGCGTCGGGCTTCCCGCTCGATGTGCCGCACGACCAGACGAAGTGCGCCGATTGCCACGCTCCGGCGGAGCTCGACTTCGCCGCGCGCTATCCCGGCCGCGACGCCGACCGTTGCAGCGCGTGCCACGAGGACGTGCACGGCGGTCAATTCGCGGAGGGGCCGTTCGCGACCGGTGATTGCCTCGCGTGCCACAGTCGCGTCGCGTTCGAGCCGCACGAGTTCACGGTCGAACGTCACGCGAAGACGCGCTTCGCGCTCGACGGCGCGCACGGCGAGCTCGAGTGCAAGGAATGCCACGCCGATCCGCCGGAAGGCGTGGCGCGCGCGTTCCACGGCACCGAACGGCGTTGCGAGGACTGCCACGAGGACGCGCACGACGCGTTCTTCGCTGCCGTGGAGGCGGAGCTCGAGCCCGTCGACTCGGGCGGGTGCGCGCGTTGTCACGGCAGCAGCAAGTTCGACGTCGTCGCCGACACGAGCTTCGATCACGGCGAGTGGACGGGCTTCGACGTGGCGGGCGCGCACAAACAGGCCGAGTGCACCGTGTGTCACCCGCTGACCGAGGAGCCCGACGAACACGGTCGGCGTTTCGGTCGCGTCGAGGATCACTTCGGCGTCTTCGCGGGCTGCGTGACGTGCCACGCGGATCCGCACGGCGGCGTGTTCGATCGCAAGCCGGCGCTCGCGTCGATCGACGGACGCGAGGACTGCGCGCGGTGTCACGACTCGAGCTCGTTCCGCTCGCTGGCAGACGAATTCGATCACGGCCGCTGGACCGGTTTCGCGTTGGTCGAGGACCACGCCGCCGCCGCGTGCACCGATTGCCACGCGCCGTTGCGCGGCGCGGACGAGCTCGGTCGCACGATCGACCGCGCGAACGGAGCCGCGTGCGCAGACTGCCACGTCGATCCGCACGCCGGACAGTTCCGCGTCGGCGCGGCCACCGACTGCGCGCGCTGTCACCACAGCGGCGCGCCGAACTACCTCGAGTTCGATCACGAACGCGATGCGCGCTTCGCGCTCGGCGACGCTCACGCCGCCGTCGCGTGCGCGAGTTGCCACGACACGACCGTCGCGTCCGACGGGCGCGACGTCGTGCGCTATCGACCGTTGCCGATCACCTGCGTCGAGTGCCACGGCGTCCACGAGGACGTGCTCTTGCGCAAGAAGCCGCGGAGGAAGCCATGATTCGCATCGTCGCGCTGGTGTTCGCTGGCGTGCTCGCCGTCGCGCCGCTGCGCGCGCAACAGGGTTCGAAGGAGACGCAGACCGTCGAGCTGCGCGTCGCATCGCAGCGACCGCGCGGTGTGCTCGTCGACCGCGGCTCGGTCGACGGCCTCGCGGTCGGCGATCGCGTGCGTTTCCTGCGGCGCACCGGCGGGGAGGCCGTCGGTCGCGTGGTGGAGCTCGGCGAGCGCAACGCGCTCGTCGCTCTCGACGATCCGAACGCGCAGGTCGAGCTCGGCACGCGCGGCGAAGTCCGCGTGCCCGTCTCCCGCCTCGCCCCGGAAGTGCCGCGGATCGCGCCCAATCCGGAAACGGCGGAGACCGCGCCCGACTTGCCGGAGCATCCGGCGTGGAAGAACGACGACGAGGCGTGGCAGGACGGCGAGCCGCTGCTCGCGCACGTCGTTCCGCTGCGCCCCGACGAACGCGCTCCGAGCCTGAGCGGCCGCGTGTGGTCGAGCGCCGACGAGATCACGAGCTCCGAGGACGATCGCACCGACGGTTTCGAGCGCCTCGGGATGAGCCTGCGCGCCGACAACCGGTTCGGCCGCGGCGAATCGATCGGCGTCGACCTCGAGCTCAACGCGCGCCGCACCGACGTGCCGGACAACGACGACGAGTCGGAGACGCACTTGCGCATCGACCGCGCGTCGTACGCGATCGGCAACTCGCGTTTCGCGGTCGATCGCTTCGAGTTCGGTCGTTTCCTGCAACGCGGGTTGCCCGAGTTCGGCGTGCTCGACGGCGTCGAGTGGGGGAGGCGTCTCACCGGCGGCGACCGCGTCGGCGCGAGCGTCGGCTACATGCCCGAGCCCGATCAGGACTTCGAGTCGGGGCACGACTTCCAGGCTGCGGCGTACTACCGCTGGGTGTTCGACGAGAGCGAAGTGTTCTCCGCGTCGGCCGGCGTGCAGAAGACGATCCACCACGGTGATTCCGATCGCGACCTCGCGATCGCGAAGGTCGAGTACTTCCCGAACGACGGGTGGAGCGCGAACTTGACGACGTGGATCGACTACTACACGTCGGGTGACCAGGCGAAAGGGCCGGGCGTCGACATCACGCAAGCCTACGGCCGTGTCGCGCACCGCGACGACGACGGCAACTCGCTCGGTTTCGTCTACACGCACCTCTCGATCCCCGAGATCGATCGCAACGACGTGCCGCAGTTGACGGCCGCCGCGCTCGCCGACGATCGCAATGATCGTTTCGCGGCCGAGTGGGATCGCGGGCTCGCGGAGGACCTGCGCCTGCGCGTCGTCGCCGGCCTATGGAGCGACGAATTCGAATCAGGCAGCGACGCGGAGCTCGCGGTCCGACGGAGCAAGCTCTGGAGCGACGCCGGCCGCGGCGAACTGTCGCTGTTCGGCACGCGCGGTCGTTTCTCGCGCACGTACGGCGCGCGCGCGCGTTACGCGCGCGAGGACGAGTTCGGCGCGTGGACGTGCGACTACGAGTTCGCGCAGAACACGATCGACGAGTTCGCGTCGGACAACAACGAGTTGCCGCAGCATCGCTTACGCGTCGGACGCGATTGGCATTCGAGCGGCGGCTGGAGCTTCGCCTGCGATATCGAGGCATGGCTCTGGGACCAAGAGACCGCGTTCGCGCTGCACCTCTACCTGCAACGGAGCTTCTAGGAGACGAACATGCGTCACACCAAGATCGTCGCGTGGAGCGTGCTCACGCTCGTGCTCGTCTGGATCGCCGCGTGCGTCGTGCGCGGCCCCGACGCGGTCAAGCAACACTTGTGGTGGTCGGGCCTCGGTCCGGTGTTGCCGCACGACACGTTCCCGGCGGATTGTTCGTTGTGCCACGTCGGCAGCGATTGGCAGTCGCTCGCGAGCGACTTCACGTTCGACCACGAGACCGAGACCGGAGTTCCGTTGCCCGGTGCGCACGCGCGCGCCGCTTGCATCCTCTGTCACAACGATCGTGGTCCCGCCGGCGTCTTCCAGCGCAAGGGTTGCGCCGGTTGCCACGAAGACGTGCACACCGGGACGCTCGGCGGCAACTGCGAGGATTGCCACCAACAGAACGATTGGCATCCGTCGGAGCAGCGCATCCGCCACGACCACACGCGCTTCCCGTTGCTCGGTGTCCACGCGTCGACCGCTTGCCACCGTTGCCATCCGGGCGCCGAAGTCGGGCGCTTCGTTCCGACGGATCCGGAATGCGTTTCGTGCCACGCGAACGACCTCGCGCGGACGACGTTCCCCGACCACTTCGCTGCGGGCTGGGTCGATCGCTGCGATCGCTGCCACCTGCCGCGCACGTGGACGCAGGCGCAGCAGAACCCCTGAACGCGGAACCGCTCAAGAGCCGCATCGGCGGAGTCCGATGTGCGGCGCAGGGGAAGAGTCGACGTCGTCGGCCGAGGTAGTTCGGAGCGCGTCGATCACGGAGGGGACAGGAATGACGTTCGCACTGCGGGTCGCGGGTTTCGTCGGGCTGTGGGTTCTCGCCGGATGCAGCGGGGAGACGAGCCAGCTCCAGACCAAGAGTTCCGAGTCGTGCATGCTGTGTCACAACGGCTCGCTCGAGGACGACTATTCCGGGCCGGGCATCGAGAACCCGCACGCGTTCGTCGGCGCAGGCGCGTTGCTCTGCACTCAGTGTCACGGCGGCAATCCGAACGGCACGGACGAGCTCACGAGCCACGTCCCGCCGCCGCCGCAGATCGGCGACGCGTTGAATCAGACCAACGACGCGAAGGCGTACTTCAATCGCCTCACGCTCGCCGGCATGGACAAGTTCCCGAACTACTCGTCAGGCGGGAAGACGTACACCGCGCTCGACTACCTGCAGTTCGTCAACCCCGGTGATCTGCGCGTGGTCAAGCTGCAACGCGGTTGCGGCGAGTGCCACGTCAACCACGCGGAGGAAGTGAGCACGAGTCTGCTCGCGACCGAGGCCGGCATCTTCTCCGGCGCGATGTACGCGATCGGCGCCGACAACCAGGTGCCCGCGAACGACGGGCTCTACGAGAACACGTCGTCCGACTTGGGCTTCCGCGCGGCGAACGATGCGAGCTTCGTCGGCGCGAACGCGGCGCTCGGTGCGATCGAGACGCTGATCGAGACGCCGGTGGCGAGTCTCTTCGGCGTCACCGCGCCGGACCAGATCTTCAACAACCCGCAGTTCTTCGCCGCGGCGCTCGACGACGACCGCAAGGCGAACAACCAGATCATCACGGGCTCGCCGCTCCACAAGTTGTTCCTCGAGCAGATCTCGTTCACCTGCGGCGATTGCCACCTGGGCAGCGCGGGCCAGAACAACCGCGCCGGCGACTTCCGCTCGTCGGGCTGCAGCGCGTGCCACATGCAGTACAGCCTCGGCGGCAAGAGCGGCTCGGCCGACTTGAACATCAACAAGCTCGAGCCCGCGAACCCCGACGCGATCCAAGCGCCGGAACGTTCGCACGCTCGTCTGCACCGCATCGCGAGCGTCAAACAGACCGGCACCGACGGCAAGGCGGTCAACGGCATCGACGACTACGCGTGCGCCGGTTGCCACCAGGGCTCGAACCGCACCGTGATGCAGTACTGGGGCATCCGCCTCGACCAGAACGCTGACGTGAAGAACCACCGGCAGTATCCGGCGAACCCGGCGACGTTCACGACGACGGCGAACGACACGCGCCTGCTCGACCCCGCGGCCGGCAACAACACGTTCAACGGCCGCAACGGCAACCAGTACCTCCAGAAGGAGGACTACGACGGCGACGGTCGCGACGACACGCCGGCGGACGTCCACTACGAAGCGGGTCTTGGTTGCATCGATTGCCACGGCGGCTTCGACCTGCACGGCGGCGACACGTCGACGCCCGGCGCGGACATCGCGAGTCGCATGGAGCAACAGGTCGGCATACGCTGCGAGAACTGCCACGGCACGGTCGACGCGTACGCGACGACGAGCTCCGGCACCGCGTGGGACGGCACGTCGAAGCAGCTCGCCGCGGACGCGTACGGCAACGATCTCGATCACGTCTACAAGGCGAACGACGGAACGTACTGGCTGCGCGGTCGCCTCGATGGACAGTTGCACTTCATTCCGCAGACGCGCGACACCGTGGTCGACAGCGGCCGCATCCATCCGACGACTTTGCAGCCCGTGTACGACCAGAAGGCGTCGTACGCGATGGGCCGCATCGACGCCGATCCGAGCAACGGCACTGGGCCGAAGCAGACGGGCTGGACGCCGAGCGGCTTCGCACACGGCGACTCGATGGATTGCGTCGCGTGCCACGGCTCGTGGACGAACACGTGCATGGGTTGCCACTTGGGCGGCGAGTACGACACCGGCAACAACTTCAGCAACATCACCGGCGAGCGCATCGTCTACAAGCAAGCGACTGCCGACTTCACGTACCAGTCGCCGATCTACTTCCAACTCGGCGTCGGTCCGCGCGGCAAGATCACGCAGTTCAGCGCGAACACCAAGGTCTTCTACATCTGGACCGACAAGAACAATCAGAGCTCGCAGTCGTTCACGTTCACCGATCGCAATGGCAAGGGCTCGGATCCGAACACCGGCGGCTTCCCGTCGATGAGCCACAACTCGATGATGGCGCACTCGATCCGCGGCAAGGTCGCGGCGGACAAGGAAGGTCCGCGCTACTGCAACGCGTGTCACCTGACGAACACCGCGCTCGCGAACTACGGCACGGAGTACGACACGTTCCGCACCGCGATGGCGACCGGCGACTTCGGCGCGCTCGACTTCAACTTGTTGAAGCAGCACTTCGGCCAGAACACCGGCAACCAGTTGGATTCGCCGCTCTGGGCGCACATGGTGGCCGGCCTCGGAACGGGCCTCTTCCTGTGCGACGACCAGGGCGAGCCCGTCAATCCGCTCGACACCTTCGCCGGCCGCAAGGGCGCCAACAACATCGCCCCGTCGACCGTGTGGGATCCGAACCGCGTGCGCCTCAACCTCGACCGCGTCGTCGACGCGAACGGGGTCGCACAGGGTTCGAACAACCACACGTGGATGGGCCCGGGCAACGGCGCGGCGATGCGCGACGGAGCGCTCGATCCGACGCTCGCAGGACCGCTCGGTGCGACGTTGATCCGCCGGCTCTCCGATCCCACGACCGGCATCGTGCTCGACTCGTGGATCGATCCGAACGGCGCCGCGCACGGCGGTGCGACGGGCTTCTTCGGAACGCCGTGAGTCGACTCGGCGTTCGCTACGTCGCGACCGCTTCCTCGACCTCTTTCCACGCCGGACGCCAGGCGAGGCCGAGGTTGAGGATGCGCTGCAGGAGCTGCGGATAGTCGACGCCCGCGCTCTTCGCGGACTGCGCGAAGTCTTCGTCCGCGGCGAGGTCGGGATTCGCGTTCGCCTCGATCACGTAGATCGAGCCGTCGGGCGCGAGGCGCAGATCGATGCGCGCGTAGCCCGACAGTCCGAGCGCGCGGTAGACGAGCTTCGTCACGCGCACGACTTCACGTTCGAGCGCGGGCTCGAGCGTCGCGGCGCGCGTCTCGATCCCGTGCTTCTTTTGGTAGCCGAGATCCCACTTCACCTTGCCGGTCGCGATCCGCGGTTGGCCTTCGGGCCAGGCTTGGAAGTGCATCTCCCAGATCGGAAAACTCTCGAGGCGTTGGTTGCCGGCGACGCCGCAGTAGAGCTCGCGGCCTTCGATGAACTCTTCCGCCATCACGTCGGTGCCGAACTCGTCGTGCATCCAGCGCACGCGCTCCTCGAGCTTGTCGTCGGTCGAAACCAACGACGCCTGCGAGATGCCGAGCGAGCCGTCCTCGAACGTCGACTTGATCAACAACGGCCAGTTCAAGCGCTTGGGCTTGCGCCCGACGCGTCCGACCGGGAACACCGCGCAACGCGGCGTCTTGATGCGGTGGTAGGAGAGGATCTCCTTGGTCAACACCTTGTCGTGCGCGAGCATCAGCCCGCGCGGATTGCAGCCCGAGTACGCGCGGCGCACGAGCTCGAGGAAGCTGATCACCGCCTGGCCGTAGATCGTCGCGCCGTGGAATTCCTCGAGCAGGTTGAACGTGATGTGCGGATCGAACTCGTCGAGCGCCGAGCGCAGGCGCCCGAGGTCATCGTGCACGCCGAGCGGCCGGATCTCGTGGCCGAGCTCGTTCAAGCCGCCGAGCACGTCGCGCTCGGTCTTCCACGGCAACACGTCCTTGTCCGAGAGACCGTCGGTCTTCTCCGGAGGCACGAGGTCCTCGTGCATCAGGACGAGCACACGCAGTTTCTTCATCTCTGGTGTCGTTGGCGCCCGAGCATCCACGACCGCAGGATCGTGGGGCCGAGCGCGAGCAACGACTTCAGTCTCTCTCTCGGCGCGCCCACGTCAATGGCGAGCCCGAGGTGTTCGCCGCGGAGGGCGAGCGTGCGCACGACTTCGCGCAGGACGTAGCGCTCCTCGAAGTGCGCCGTGCGCGTGCGGCGATCGAGTTCGCCGATCAGGGTCGCGACCCGGCGTCGGACCGCGGCATGGCGCGTCGGCACCGGCCGCGGCGCGAAATGGGCGCGTAGAGCGCGGTCGAGCTTCGGCGCCTTGGCCCGTTCGCGCCGGGCGCGCCGGTGGGCGTAGTACTGCGCCAACGTCCACTCGCATTCCTCGAGCGCCCATGGCCGTTCGAGGTTCGTGACCGGCGGACGCGTGTGCGCGAGCGCCGCCATCCGCTCGTCGACCCACTCGAGCTTCCAGATGCACGACCAGTCGGCGTAAAGCTCGCGCCACCGCGAGCGCGGATCGAGCCACACCGCGAACGTCTCGGCGAAATCCTCGGCCGCATGGCTCTGCGCGTACCACGCATCGAGGTGCAGCACGAAGTCGCGCCGGAACGGCCGCGGCGCGTAGTCGGCCCGATAACGCGCGCTGAACGCGCCGAACGTGTCGCGCCAACTCTTCGCTGCGTGCAGGCGGAATGCGGAGTCGATCGCGTGGCCCGCTTCGTGGCGCAGGAGCTTCATCGCGCTCGACGCGTCAGCGCCCTCGGCCTCGCCGACGTGCGCTTCCTCCATCCGCAGGAGCCGCGGATGCGCGAGGTAGAAGGGGACCGCGATGCCCGGCACGCCGTCGGGCGAGAACCACGACGTCGACAACCACACGTGCGGCTCGAAGTTCAGGCCGCGCGCGTCGAGTTCGCGACGCAGACGTTCGATGCGCCGCGCGATCGGCGTGTTCGCGAGCGAGAGATCGAGGTCCGCGAGCCGCGTGCGCAGGAGCTCCGTTTCGCTGCGCTCGAACCACCGCCGGCGCACCCGGATCTCGAAGGCCGCCGAGCGGGCGCGCGCGCTGTGGACCCGGCCTTTCATCGCGTGAATCTAGCAGTTCGAGGGACTCGATTTCGCGGCCGCGGTCGCAGCTTTTCAGGCCTTTCCCGAAGCCTCGCCGAGCGCTCGAACTCGGACTCCGCCGGAGCGCGGAACGTGCTCGCGGTGACGACCGGGTTAGACTCCGGAACGCATGTTCTCGCCGCTTCTCCGCCGCCCGCTCGGGCTCCTCGTCCTCGCTGCCGTCGCCGCCGTCGCCGCCTGTTCCGAGCCCGCCGACGCGCCGACCGTGACCCCGACCCAGGCTCCGAACCCGGTTCCGGCGACCGCTCCGACTCCGACCGTCGCGCCGACGCCTCCGCCGGACGGCCGCGCGCCGTCGGGCCTCAAGATCGTGTTGATCGGCATCGACGGCGCGACGTGGGACGTGATCGATCCGATGCTCGACACGGGAGAGCTCCCGACCTTCGCCGGCCTGATCCAACGCGGGTCTCGCGCGCCGCTCGAGTCCCAGACGCCGATCCTCTCGCCCTGCATCTGGACGACGATCGCGACCGGCCGCAATCGCAAGGACCACGGCATCTTCCGCTTCCGCTCGACGACGACCACCGCCGACCGGCCGCGCTTGATGGCGACCACCGATCGCACCGCGCCCGCGATCTGGAACATGGTCACGTCGTTCGGTGTCGGTGTCGGCGTCGTCGGTTGGTGGGTGACGTGGCCGGCGGAAGCGGTCGAGGGTTTCATCGTGTCCGACCGGATGGCGTACAGCCGCTGGACGACGTGGACCGACGGTGCGAAGGCGCGCTACCTGACGCATCCGGAGAACTTGGCCGAGCGCTTGAAGAGCCTGGTCGTCGATCCGGTCAAGGCGCCGCCGGTCGACGAGCTCTTCGCGCTCGCCGATTTCAACGAGGCCGAACGCGCCGAGATCCTCGCGGTCGATCGTCCGATCCCGTTCCACGCGCCGAGCGTCTTCAAGTTCGGCTACTGCGAGCAACGCACGTACGAACGCATCGCGACCGAGCTCTACTCGCATTCGCAACCGAGCCTTTCGCTGCTCTTCTTGGTCGCGGTCGATCCGATCTCGCACACGTACTGGCATCTCTTCAAGCCGAACGCGTTCGGCCCCGGCGTCGACGCCGATCAAGCGCGCCGGCTCGGCAAGTTGGTGCCCGCGATCTACCGCCACGACGATCGCTACCTGGGCGAGTTGCTGCCGAAGTTCGACGCGAACACCGTCGTGATCGTCGTCTCCGATCACGGCTTCAAGGCGTCCGGCAAGTTGCCCGGCGCGAGCAAGGAGATCGACTACAACGCGGTCGGCATCGCGCGCATCGAGGAGCTCGACGATCCGGTCAACATCGGTCAATCGGGCGTACACGATCTCGACGGCGTGCTGTTCGCCGCCGGCGGGCCGATCCTCCGGGGCGCGGCGTTGAAGACGAAGGCGACCGTGCTCGACGTGACGCCGACGGTGCTCGCGTTGCTCGGTCTGCCGATCGCGCGCAACATGCCGGGGCGCGTGCTCGAGGAATGGATCGATCCCGCGTTCCTCGTGGCGCATCCGATCACGACGATCGACGCGTACGAGTCGCGCTGCAAGCCGACGGTCTTCGGCGCCGACGCCGACGTCGACGACAGCGGCCGCACGGAGTTGCTCAACTCGCTCGGCTACACCGACGTCGGCGGCGGGAAGTAGACGAGCCGTGCGCGAACGGGCATCCTCCGTCGCGGAGGTGACCATGGAACTGCGTCGCGCGTTCGGGGCTTCGATCGTTCTCGCACTCGTCATCGGCGTCTTCGGTTGCGCGTCGCCGCGTTGGACCGCGGAGCCCGCGCACGAGCTCCCGCCCGGTGCCGAGACGCGTTCGCTTGCCGGCGAAGTGCTCTACCCGCCGCCGCTCGCCGACGACGTGCGCGCGAAGCGCGAGGGCGAACTCGCCGACGCCGAACACGAGCTCGAACGCGATCCCGGCGATCCGCGCAACTGGGTCGCGGTCGGGCGGCGGCTCTCGAACCTCGGGCGCTATCGCGAAGCGGTCGGCGTGTACGGACGCGGGCTCGGGCGCTTCGGTGATGAGGTGCATCTCCTGCGTCATCGCGGGCATCGCTGGATCACGTTGCGCGAGCCGGAGCTCGCGGTTCGCGATCTCGAACGTGCGGCGGAACTCTCGAAGACTCTCCCCGACGAACCCGAGCCCGGACTGAATCCGAATCCGCGCGGCGTCGTCACCGACACGCTGAAGCAGAACATCTACTACCACCTCGCGCTCGCGCAGTACTTGCTCGGCGACTTCGAGCGTTCGTTGCTCAGTTGGCGCGAGTGCGCGCGCTGGTCGACCAACCCCGACACGCAGTGCGCGGCGGTGCATTGGCAGTCGATGACGCTCTGCAAACTCGGTCGCTTCGAGGAGATCGCGAAGCTCGCCGCGCCGATCACGGCGAACCTCGACGTCGTGGAGTACCACGCGTATCACCGACTTTGCTTGATGTACAAGGGCGAGCTCGAGCCCGAGTTCCTACTCGCGTCGGCATCTCCGACCGGCCCGACCGCCGTCGACTTCGCGACGCAGGGCTACGGCGTCGGCAATTGGCTCCTGTGTCACGGCGAACGCGAACGCGCGAGAGAGATCTTCGAAGGCGTGGCGCAGGCCGAGATGTGGGCCGCGTTCGGGCGGATCGCGAGCGAGTACGAGCTCGCTCGCTGACGCAACGCGCTCTCGTGGGCGTCACGCGGCGACCGCGCGTTGCGTCCGCGACGTCCAACGGCGGCGTGCGAACCACAGCGACAGCGCGAGGCCGAGCGCGCAGTGCGTCGCGTAGATCCACCACTGGTCGGACCACGCCGGGAGCTGCACCAGCGCGATCGCGAAACCCGCCGAGGCGAGCGCGAAGACACCGAGCGCGCCGTCGAAGCCGGTCGGCGTCGGGCTCGTCCACGCGCTCGCCGTGCGCGACGACAGCCGCAACACGTGCCACGCGGCCACCATGCAAGGCAAGCCCATCAAGAGCTCGAGACCGATCGGCCAGAGCAGCGCGGAGACGTTGTCCGGGGTCAGGCGCAGCCGCGCTCCGTTCGAAGGGACGAGCGCCGACACGACGACGCCGGCCGCGGAGATCACGAAGTGGACGCCGATGAAGTGCACGAACCCGAAGAGGAACAGCGCGCCGTTCGAATGGACGTGAGAGTCGGAGGCCGAGCTCGCGCGGGGCCGGACGTCGACGCGGGCTCCGCGTCGGCTCGTGAACTGCCGCAGGATCCACGCCGCCACCGCGTAGACCAACGTCAACGCGGACGCGAGCCACACGGTCTCGGTCGCGGGGTGATTGGGCTTCGACAGCAGCGCGCAGATCAGTCCGATCGCCCCGACCGCGCCGAAGAGCGCGAGTGCGCCGTCGGTCCACATGAAGCCGCGCCCGCGCGACGCCCGCCGGAAATCCGCGCGCCTCCCGAGGGTGTGGTGCGACGTGAAGGCGAGGAGCGCGCCGCCGATGCCGAGCCCCAACGCCGCTCCCCAGTACGCGTTGCGCGTCGGCGTCTGATCGTGGAAGTGCAGGTCGGCGACCTTCGCGAGCGCGATCGCGGTGAAGGCCATGAGCAGCCCGAAGCCTTCCATCACGGCCCAGGTGATCGAGGCGACGGTCGGAGGCTCTTCGTCGTTCGGTACGGGACCTGCGCTGCTCGCGATCGAGTCGAGGTCGCTCTGCACTTCGCTCGCTTGTTGGTAGCGACGCTCCGGTTGTTTCTCGAGCGCCTTCAACACCACTTCGTCGAGCCGCACGTCGACCTGCACGCGCTTCGACGGCGCGTCGAAACGGCCGAGCGGCATCTCGCCGGTCAGCAGCTCGTAGAAGACGACGCCGAGCGCGTAGATGTCCGCGCGATGGTCGACCGACTGCGGTTTCTCCCACTGCTCGGGCGCCATGTAGTGCGGCGTGCCCATCACTTGGTGCGAGCCGGTCAACGCGAACGCGCCGAGGTCGCGGTCGACGAGACGCGCGAGGCCGAAGTCCGCGATCTTCACGTGGCCCGCGACGTCGATCAGCACGTTCTCGGGCTTGATGTCGCGGTGCACGACGCCTTGGTCGTGCGAATACTGCAATGCGGCGCACACTTGACCGACGATCGAGAGCGCTTGCGCGGGCTCGACACGCGCGCTCTTCATCAGGTGCCGCAGGTTCGCGCCCTCGACGAACTCCATCAGCAAGTAGAACCAACCGCCGCGTTCGCCGGAGTCGAAGATCGCGACGATGCCGGGATGCGAGAGCCGCGCGAGCGTGCGCGCCTCGCGGCGAAAGCGTTCGGCGAACGACGGCTCGACCGCGTGCTCGCGGGCGAGCAGCTTCAACGCGACCGTTCTTCCGAGCTCGCGATGGCGCGCGCGGAACACGAAGCCCATGCCGCCTTGGCCGACCAGGCCCTCGAAGTCGAGTTCGGGGAAGAGCGGCACGAGCTCCTCGACCGCCGGCGCGCGCTCGACGGCCTTGCGCGCCGCGACTTCCTCGGGCTCGCGCATGCCCGCCGCGAGCAGGCATTGCGGACACATCCCGTGGGGACTCTGCGTCGGTTCGAAGCTGGTCCCGCAGCGTCGGCAAGTGCGTCGTTCGGTCATGGTCGGTCCTCCACGTCCAGGTGAGGAGGATCGGCCCCGAGGTTACAGGCTCGCGCGGATTTCCTCAGCTCGCGAGCGCGGCGAACAACGCGGCGAGCTCATCGTCGACTTCGCTCTGGCTCCCGACGATCGCCGCCACTTCGTCGCGCAGGGCTTCACGCCAACGTTCGCGCAGGCGATGCGCCGCGACCTTGACCGCGCCGGCGGTGGTCGCGAGGCGTTCCGCGAGCTCGCGGTAGGGGAGCTCGCCGGGAGCGGTCAGTGTCAGGACGAGCACCTCGAACGCCTTGGCCTCGCCGCGTTCGCGGTAGTCGCGTTCGACACGCGCGAGGGCGCGGGCGAGCAGCTCGTTCGCGAAGCGTCGTTCGTATGCGCGCTCAGGGGTAGCGTCGGTCGCGGGCTCGAGGTTCCACTGCGAGTCCGCGCGTTCGAAGTCGAGCGACAAGGTCGACACGCCGCCGCCGCGTTTCAGCGCGCGTTCGCGGTCGCGCTCGTCGGCGAGGTAGTGCTGCAACGCGGCGAGCAGGAACGTGCGGAAGCGTCCGCGGTTGCGGTCGGCCGCGGCGAAGTCGTTGCGCTCGAAGAGCCGCGCGAAGAAACCTTGGGTCAGGTCCTCGGCGGCGTGTGCGTCGTGTCCGCGGCGACGCACGTAGACGTACAGCGGAACCCAATACGCGGCGCAGAGCTCCGAGAGCGCGGCGCGCGTGCGTTCGTCGTCGTGCTTCCCGGCGGCGAGCACCAAGCTCCAACGCGTAGGCGCGAAACCGGCGCGCGGATTCGTCGAGTCGGTCACGGTCGAGCCGCTCCGGCGGACGCGCTCACTTCGCTCCGCCCGCGCCCGCGAGCGACTTCACGAGCGGCGCGACCGGGACCACGTTCAGCGTCCAGGTCGTCTCGTCGCCGGCGACGGACTCGGTCACTCCGCGTTGGATCGAGACGAGTCGGCCGCGCGCATCGACGCACGGCGCGCCGCTGATGCCGCCGATCGGAACGCAGCCGGCGACGAGCGTGAGCGCGTCGGCGGCGTTCGCGCGACAGAGGATGCGCAGCGGGCGGAGCGGCAGCGCCTTGCCCGCATCGTCCTGCACGACGCGGGTTTCGTCCGCGCGTCCGCAGCGGCCGGGGAAGCCGAGCACGAGTCGCTCGCCGCCCGCGGGTTCACCGAGTTCGAGGCTCGGCAAGTCCGTCGGCCCGTCGACGACATCGATGCAAGCCCAGTCGGTCTCCGGCCGCTCGGGGACGTAGTGTTCGAGCGATCGTTTGCGCCCCGCGACCACGCGACCGTCCCACAACACGATCTCGATCTTCGCGTCGGCGAGCTGCTCGGCGACGACGATCTCGTGCGCGACGGTCGCCACTTGTTTCCCGCCTCGGATCAGCGCGCCGGTCGCGTGCGTCGTCGAGTGCGCGTCGCCGTGGAAGGAATGTTGGACGCGCACGCGCACCACCGCTCGTTCCCACGCGATGGCGCGGGAAGTCGAGATGCGTTCCGCGTCGCCTTCGGCCGCGGCGAGGGCGGCGGCGACGCGCCGTTCGCCGAGATCGAAGTAGTCGACCAACGTCACGACCGAGCCGTCGACTCGCGCGGTCGCGCCCCACGCCGCGAGTGCAGAGCCGACGATCCAAAGGGGAAGCCACAGTCGCGCGCGCATCGTTTCCTCCCTCGGAGTTGCGGGCGGTTCTACACGCGCTCGTCGTCGGGCGCTAGAAAGGGGCCTCGTGCGTCCGTCCCATTTCGTTCCCGAGCCGTTCCCCGACTACGAGCTCTTGGATTCGGGCGCGGGGGAGAAGCTGGAGCGCTTCGGTCCGGTGACGTTGCGTCGCCCCGATCCGCAGGCGTTGTGGTTGCGGCGCCAGGACGAACACGCGTGGAACGACGCGCACCTCGCATTCGAGCGCGATGCGGAGAGCGGCGGCAAGCGCGGGACGTGGCGCGTCTCGCGTTCCGCGCCGCAAGTCGCGCGCGGCGCGAATCCCGAGTGGACGATCGCGTGGCGCGGCGCGCGTTGTCTCGTGCGACCGACGCCGTTCAAGCACGTCGGGGTCTTCCCCGAACAAGCGACGAACTGGAGTTGGCTCGCCGCGCGCGCGAACGCTTTCGACGTCGAGCGCCCGCGCTTGCTCAACCTGTTCGGCTACACCGGCACCGCGAGCATCGTCGCGGCGCAAGCCGGCTACGCGGTGACGCACGTCGATGCGTCGAAGACGTCGCTCGCGTGGTTGAAGGACAACGCGCGCGCGTCGGGCCTCGCCGACGACGCGGTGCGGATCGTGCTCGAGGATGCGCTCGCGTACGTGCGTCGCGAAGTTCGGCGCGGCAGTCGCTACCACGCGATCGTGCTCGACCCGCCGCACTTCGGTCGCGGGCCGAAAGGCGAGACGTGGCAGTTCGAGGAGCACCTCGCGCCGCTGTTCGAGGCGCTCGGCAAGTTGCTCGAGTCGCGCGCGGTGCTCGTGTTGTCGGCGTACGCGTTCGGGACGTCGCCGCTCGCGCTCGCGAACCTGCTCGAGTCGTTGCCGGACGGGGAAGTCGAGGCGGGGGAGCTCGCGCTCACGGAGAGCGGCGCGGCGCCGCGCTTGTTGCCGTGCGGTTTCTGCGCGCGTTTCGCCCGCGGGGTTGCGTCCTCGTGAGCGCGCTCGACGTCCTCTTCTCCGACAACCACCTGCTCGCGGTCGCCAAGCCGGCCGGCGTTCCGACGGTCGCCGACGACAGCGGCGACGAGAGTTTGCAGGAGCTCGCGAAGGAGTTCGTGCGCCGCGAGAAGGCGAAGCCCGGCAACGTCTTCCTCGGCGTCGTCCATCGCCTCGATCGACCGGTCTCCGGTCTGGTGCTCTTCGCGCGCACCAGCAAGGCGGCCGAGCGTCTGTCGGAGGCCTTCCGCGAACGCCGCGTCGTGAAACGCTACCTCGCGCTCGCCGAACGGATGCCGAACCGGCGCGAGGGGGAACTCGAGCAGTGGCTGATCAAGGACGAGCGTACCAACGTCGTGCGCGCCGTCGCGACCGAGCGGCCGGAGGCGCAGCTCGCGGTCACGCGCTTCGCCGTCGTCCGTGAGTTCGACTTCGAGGGCGCGCGGCGGACGTTGGTCGAGCTCGAGCCGCTGACCGGCCGGTCCCACCAGTTGCGCGTGGCCCTGGCGACCCTCGGCGCGCCGTTGCTCGGCGACCTGAAGTACGGCGCGCGCGCGCCGCTCGCGGACCAGAGCGTCGCGCTCCACGCCCGCGGCCTGACGGTGCCGCATCCGGTCGGCGGGCGCGAGCTCGCGCTCGAATGCCTGCCGCCCGACCGCGCGTGGTGGGCGGCCGCGTTGCGGGACTGAGAGAGAGCTCGCGCCGTCTTTCCGCGGCTCGTTCGGGAGTCGCGCGAGGTCGTTGGAACTCCGCGTTCGGCAGCGACCGTCGAACTCGAAATGGCCCCGAACGATCAGGGGAAGTGCGCGCGAAGGTGAAGCTCTTCGAGTGCTTTCATTCGCCGAAAGACGCTCGCGGATCGCGTTCTTTCATCTCTTCGGGAATCTCGATCGCGCGCGGTTTTTCGCGGACCGAATCGCTCGCACGCGTGGCTGCTCGTCGCGTTCCGTTCGCACGCGCCCTTGCCTCGTTCGCTCACCTGCGCCTCGCGATCTCGCGCGCCCCGGAACCTCATCACAGAGTTCGTTCGAGAACACCCCGCAGAGGAGAATCGCCATGTTCCGCATTTCCGCAGCGCGTCTCGCTTCCGTCCTCGCCGCTCTCGTCGTTTCGACTCACGCGTTCGCCGGCCTCGGCGGCGGAGTCGGCGCCGTCGGCTCGGTCCCGCTCGATCCGTTGGTCGCACAAGCCGGCGTCGCGCACGGCACGTGGATCGAGAGCGCCGGACTCGAACCCCAGTTGATCGGCACGCTCGCCGACGAGAACGGCGTCGTGCTCTACGACCTGCGCGCGATCGGCACGCCGGTCACCGCGTACCACGGCACGCTCGTCGGCGAAGTGAGACCGCGCGCGCTCGGGTTCGTCGCGAAGAACGAGCGCCTGTTGCTCCACGGCCAGTACACCGTCTCCGACGCGACGTCGGGCGCGTTCCGCGTGTTCGTGGTGCGCGACTTCGGTTCGCCGCTCGCGCCGCAGGTGCCGCTCGGCGTCATCGACGGTCGGTACGGTCGGCTCGAGCTCGTCTCGCACGCCGCGCAACTCTCGATCGGAGCTTCGCCGCTCACCGGCGTCGTCGCGCAGCGCCAAGACGTCGGCGGCAAGATCGAGTGCCCGTACGTTCCGGCGGGAACGAAGCCCGGGCTCGCGACCGGTTCGATCGTTCACGGCTCCGGCGGCGTGATCGCGTGCCCGCACGTCTCGAGCGAGCGCGTGCGCAAGTACCACGCGCTCCAAGCCGCGGTGCCGAAAGCCGGCGCGACCAAGCCGCTCGTCGGCGCGCTGACGGAGGCCGCGTACCTGCGTCGCCTGCGCGCGTGGAGCGAAGGCGGCGACGACGAACCGCTCGGGCCGCCGATGGTGATCGTGAAGTACCACGGCGCGTTCACGGCGACGTGGAGCTTCGCGCTCTAGCGTCGAAGCTGCGCCCGACACACGGGAGCCGGCCCTCGGGTCGGCTCCTTTCGTCGGACGGCTTGCTTTTCGAAGCGAGCTCGCGATCCTCGGTCGGCGAACCCCACGGACTCCCCATGAAGAAACTCGCCGCTTCGCTCGCTCTTTCGCTCTTCGCTCTCGCGTGCCATGCGTCGACCGACGCGAATCCCGCCGGCGCGCACTTCGACGTCCAAGGCTCTGACGCGAAAGCCGTCGAGCTCGCCGACACGACGATGCACGCGATGGGCGGCCGCGCCGCGTGGGATCGAACGCGCTGCATCTCTTGGACGTTCTTCAACGGACGCCGCCACGTGTGGGACAAGTGGACCGGCGACTATCGCCTCGAGGACGGCAAGCGCGTCGTGCTGATGAACGTCTGCACCGGCCAAGGCAAGGTGTTCGACGACGGCAAGCAAGTCGAGGATGCGAGCGTGGTCGCCGATGCGCTCGCTCGCGCGAAGTCGATCTGGATCAACGATTCGTACTGGCTGATCATGCCGTACAAGCTGAAGGAAGACGGCGTCACGCTGAAGTACAAGGGCGAGGACAAGTTGCCCGACGAACGCGCGGCGGACGTGGTCGTGCTCTCGTTCGCGAACGTCGGCGACACGCCGGAGAACAAGTACGACGTGTGGATCGCGCGCGACACGGGGTTGGTCGAGCAGTGGTCGTACTATCCGAAGCGCGACGACGAGAAGCCCGCGTTCACCAACGCGTGGGCCGATTGGAAGTCGTATGGCTCGATCAAACTGTCCGGCTTTCGCACGGACCAACGCAAGCTGACCGAGATCGCGGTCTTCGACCAGCCGCCCGCGAGCCTCGCGAAGCTCTGATCAAGGCAACGCGTACGCGCGTCGAGTTCCCGCGCCGTAGCCGACGACGAGGCCGCGTCGTTCGAGCGCGATGAACGCACGCTTCGCGCGTTGAGCTCCGACGTTGCGCGCCTTTGCGAAGCCGGCCGCCGTGGCGCGCGCCTCCGCGCCGTCGCCCTTCGGCGCGAGCGAACCGACCCACGCGAGCACGCTCTTCTCGAGCGGCGAGAGCCCGCTCGACGCGCGCGCATCGAGCTCGAGCGCGCGCCGCGCCGCTCCTTCCGCGCGACGATTCGACGCGCCGACGCGGACGACGACCTCGCGCTCGCCGTCGTCATGCACCACGGCGTGCGGGCGCCGGTCGGAACGCGCGATCGCGACCGCGATCACGGTGCGGCCGTCGAGCGCGAACGGCCGCGGTTCGAGCGCGAGCGGCGGCTCGAGCGTCTCGCGTCCCGCGCGGACCAGCGCCTCGACGATCTCTTTCGGTCGCGCCACGCCGCGCACGTCGCCGTCGTCGTCGACGCCGACCACCAACACGCCGCCGCGCGTGTTGGCGAACGCCGCGAGCGTGCGCGCGAGCTTTGCCGCGTTCGAGAAGCCTTCCTTGAACTCGAGGCGACGGCCTTCGCCCTCGGCGACGAGTTCGGCGAGCGACGCGGTGTCGAGGCGCGGGCTCACTCGGCGACGTCGAGCACCCAGAGCTCGGCGGTCTTGCCCTCGCCCGCGGGCACCGCGAGCAACAGCCGGCGCTTCTCCGGGACGAACAGCGCCGTGCGTGCGCCCTTGCGCGTCGCGTGGCGCGCGATGCGGCGGAACGCGCCGTCGGACTTGCGCTCGAACACGTCGATCCAACCTTCGCCGCACGCGGCGTAGAGGCGTTGCTTCGCGACGTCCTCGAAGAGATCGTCGACGTCGGCGGACATCGGCTCGCTCGCCAGAACCGCGCCGGTCTTCGCGTCGAGCGTCACGAGCGACGGCGGATCGCGCACGCCGATCACCACGCGCGTGTCGTTCTCGACGAGGACCATCGGGTAGTTGCCGCGCCGTTCGCCGAGAGTCCACGCGGCCTTCAACGTCTTCTCGGCGCGCGAGAGCTCGACCACCTTGCGTTCCTCGGCGAGGTTGACGATCAGGCGCTCGCCGTCCTTGGTCAACGCGAAGCCTTCGGGATGCGAGGTCAGCGAGAACGCCGACACGACCTTCCATGCCTTGATGTCGACGACCGCAATCGCGCCCGAGCCCCAACCGACGAACACGCGCTGCAGCGACGGGTCGTAGCGCACGACATCGGCGTCGAGTCCGACGCCGACGCTCGCCGCGGAATCACCGCTCTGCGCGTCGAAGACTTCGAGCGAGCCCGGATCACCGCACGCGACGACCACGCGATCGACCTCGGGCAAGTACGCGATGCCTTGCGCCTCGACGAAGCCGGCGCGCGAGAGCACGTGCTTCCCCTCCGCGAGGTCGACGATCTCCACCGAACCGTTGGAGCGCGCCGCGATCCACGCGCGGTCGCGTTTCGAGTCCCGCGCGATGTGATCTAGTCGACCTTCCACCTTCGGCAGCGCGATGCGCGCCGCGAGACGGAACGGACTGGCATCGGGCGCGAGCGCCGGAACTTGCAACGGCGCCGCCTGGACTTCGCTCCCGCCGCAACCCGCGACGAACGCGCAGCACAGGCTCGCGGCGATCGTGATCCCGAGTTTCCTCACCGCTCCCGATCTCACCACGTCACCCGCGCGAACGCGAGAGGGGATGGGCACCCCGTGTCTTGCGGTCGTCTCAGACCGAGACCGGCGCCGGGCGGCCGGCCGACGCGCGCGTCGGGTCGTCCGACCAGATCACGTTGTAGAGCGTGTCGCGTTCGACCGGGATCCGGCCGGCGTCGCGGATCCATTGGATCAGCTCGGCGCGCTGCACGACCTGCGGCGTCGTCGCGCCCGCCTCGTGGTAGATCTTCTCCTCGACGACGGTGCCGTCGACGTCGTCGGCGCCGTACGCGAGCGCGAGTTGAGCGACCGGAACGTCCATCAGGATCCAGTACGCCTTGACGTGCGGGATGTTGTCGAGCATCAAGCGTCCGACGCTGAGCTCGCGCAACTCGTCGAGCGCCGTCGGGCCCGGCACGTCGGCCATCTCGGAGTTGTCGGGATGGAACGAGAGCGGGATGTACGTCTGGAAGCCGTGCGTCTCGTCTTGGAGTTTGCGCAAGCGATCGAGGTGCTCGACGCGCTCCTCGATCGTCTCGATGTGCCCGTGCAACATCGTGCAGTTCGAGCGCAGGCCGGCGTGGTGGACCTTCTTCGCGATCGCGAGCCATTCGTCGCCGCTGATCTTCAAGTGGTACGTCTCGGCGCGCACGCGTTCGCTGAAGACTTCGGCGCCGCCGCCGGGAACCGAGCCGAGGCCCGCGGCCTTCAGCTCTTCGAGCACGACTTCGAGCGGCTTCTTCGCGACCTTCGCGATCTGGTCGAGCTCGACCATCGTGAACGCCTTGATGTGGATCGACGGACGCGCGGCCTTCACGGCGCGCAGGAGGTCGAGGTAGTAGGTGTACGGAATCTTCGGCCACACGCCCGCGACCATGTGGACTTCGGTCACCGGCTCGTCGAGTTGCGCGCGCACCTTCGCGGCGCATTCCTCGGGACTCCACCAGTACGCGCCCTCTTGGCCGGGCAAACGCTGGAACGCGCAGAAGCGACAGAGCTTGTTGCAGAGGTTGGTGTAGTTGACGTGTTGGTTGACGTTGAAGTACGCGAGGTTGCCGTGCAGCCGTTCGCGCACGAAGTTGGCGAGCGCGCCGACGACGTGGATCTCCGCGTTGCGATAGAGGCGCGCGCCGTCGTCGAGCGACAGGCGCTCCTTCGCGAGCACCTTCTCCCCGATGTCGGCGAGGCCCGCGGAGCGCGCGAGCTCGACCAACTTCGCTTCCGCGCCCGCGCGAGTTTCGCGCGCGATCACGCGGTCACCGCCGGCGGGCGCGCGGCCGCTTCCTCGCGGCACGTCGGACCGCGTTGCAGCTCGGGCCGCCGCGGATCGACCAGGCCGTACCACGAATTGCGCTGCACCGGCGTGAAGCCCGCGCGTTCGATCACGCGCTCGATGCGTTGGATCGACGCGAGGTTGAAGCACCCGGCCGCGGAGACGACGTTCTCCTCGATCATCGTGCCGCCGAAATCGTTGCAGCCGTAGCGCAGCGTGATCTGCGCCATCTTCAGGCCTTGCGTGACGTAGCTCGTCTGGATGTTCGCGACGTTGTCGAGGAAGATCCGCGCGAGCGCTTGGACGCGCAGGTACACGCCCGGCGTCGCCTTGCGTGGATACAGCTCGGCCTCGGGGACGCCCTCGGGCTGCATCGTCCAACACGCGAACGCGGTGAAGCCGCCGGTCTCGTCCTGCAAGTCGCGGATGCGTTGGAGGTGCTCGACGCGCTCGGCCGCGGTCTCGACGTGGCCGAACATCATCGTCGCCGACGAGCGCAGGCCGGCTTCGTGGACCTTGCGGTGCACGTCGAGCCAACGCTCGGTCGACGTCTTCTTCGGCGCGATGATCTTGCGCACGCGTTCGACGAGCATCTCCGCGCCCGCGCCGGGAACCGAGCCGAGGCCCGCCGCCTGCAAGTCGCGGATCACGTGCTCGACCGGACGCTTGTCGAGCTTGGCGAGGTGATCGAGCTCCGGCGCCGACAGCGCGTGCGAGTTGATCTCGGGGAAGCGCGTGCGCAGGTCGGCGATCAAGTCGCACCACCACGCGGTCTTCAAGTACGGATGGTGCCCGCCCTGCATCAGGATCTGGCGCCCGCCGAGCGCCGCGGTCTCCGCGACCTTCGCGTGGATCTCCTCGCGCGGCAGGACGTACGCTCCGTCGGCGTTCGGCCGGCGATAGAACGCGCAGAACCCGCAGTCGGTGATGCAGACGTTGGTCGGGTTGATGTTGCGATCGACGATGTACGTGACGATCGGCTCGGGATGCTTGCGGCGGCGCACGGCGTCGGCGAGCAATCCGAGCGTGAGCACGTCGGCGTGGTCGTGCAGCGTCAACGCTTCAGCGGAGTCGATGCGCTCGGCGGCGAGCACTTTCTCTGCGATGCGCTCGACGTCGCGCGCAGCTTGCGCGGAGCGGTTCGAGACGACCGGCGGCGCGCCGGCGGGGGAGTCGGCCGATTGCATGGGCGACCAGTATAGGTTCGAGCGGCGCGATTTCGCGTGCTGCGCTTCAGGCGTGCTTCGGCGCGTCGACGAGCTCGTCGGCGGCGCTGAATCGACCACGACCGATCGCTACACTGCGCGCTTTCGCCGCCGCCGTCCTAGGAACTCCATGCCCACGACCGACCCGCAGTTGATGGAAAAAATCGTCTCCCTGTGCAAGCGCCGGGGATTCGTGTTCCAGGCCTCCGAGATCTACGGCGGCATCGGCAACACGTACGACTACGGGCCGCTCGGCGTCGAGCTGCTGCGCAACGTCAAGAACTCGTGGTGGCAGCGGACGGTGACGACGCGCTCCGACGTCGTCGGCCTCGACTCCGCGATCATCCAGAACCCGAAGACGTGGGAGACGTCGGGGCACGTGTCGGGCTTCACCGACCCGATGGTCGACTGCAAGAAGTGCAAGGCGCGGTTCCGCGCCGACAAGCTCGACGACGCGCGTTGTCCCGAGCGCTCGTCGAAGAAGCCGACCGAGTGCGGCGGGGAGCTCACCGAACCGCGCGCCTTCAACCTGATGTTCAAGACCAACATCGGCGCGGCGGAGTCGACGAGCTCGGTCGCGTACCTGCGGCCCGAGACCGCGCAGGGGATCTTCCTCAACTTCATGAACGTGCTGCAGAGTTCGCGCGTCAAGCCGCCCTTCGGCATCGCGCAGATCGGCAAGTCGTTCCGCAACGAGATCACGCCGGGCAACTTCGTCTTCCGCACGCGCGAGTTCGAGCAGTGCGAGATGGAGTTCTTCGTGCCGCCCGCGCAGAACGAGCAGTGGTACGACTACTGGCGCAAGGAGCGCATGCAGTGGTACCTCGACCTCGGCTTCGACGCCGGCAAGCTGCGCATGCGCGAGCACGACAAGTCGGAGCTCGCCCACTACTCGACCGGCACCACCGACATCGAGTACGAGTATCCGTTCGGCTGGGGCGAGCTCGAAGGCATCGCCTGCCGCACCGACTTCGACTTGAAGCGACACTCGGAAGCGAGCGGTGTCGACCTCCGCTACTTCGATCCCGAAACGAAGGAGCGTTACTTCCCGTTCGTGATCGAGCCCGCGGGCGGCGTCAACCGCATCGCGCTGACGGCGATGATCGACGGCTACGTCGAGGAGCAAGTCGAGGGCGAGACGCGCGCCCTGTTGCGCTTCCACCCCGAGATCGCGCCCATCACCGTCGGCGTCTTTCCGTTGGTCAAGAAGGAAGGCATGCCGGAGAAGGCGCTCGAGATCGAAGCCGAGCTGCGTCGCGCGCGCCTTTCGACCTACTACGACCAGAGCGCGGCGATCGGTCGGCGCTATCGCCGTCAGGACGAGATCGGCACGCCGTTCTGCGTCACCGTCGACGGCGACACGTTGAAGGACGACGTGGTCACCGTGCGGCATCGCGATTCGATGCAGCAGGAGCGGGTCAAGGTCGGCGAGCTGCGCGCCTACCTGCTCGCGTCGATCGGCGCGTGGAAGCGGCCGCCGCTAGGCTGAACGGCGCCTGAGGCGCTCGTCGCATCGCTCCGGACTCACTCCAGCGCGCCGATGATTGCGATCGAACGTGGCGCGACGCCGGTCGAGATCGACGTGGCGAGCAGCGGCGCGCCGTTCGTCTGGTTGACGGCGTAGACCGTCACCGTGTCGTCGGTCTCGTTCAGCACGTACAGGAAGCGACCCGACGGATCGCCGACCGCCGCGATCGGACCGAGGCCGGTGATCGCGCTGCCGATCGGAGTCAGGTCGCCGGTCGCGTTGTCGATGTCGTAGTAGGTCAGGTCGCCGAAGCCGCTGTTCGTGCGGTTGGCCGAGTAGGCGAAGCGGCCGCGCGCGTCGACCGCGATCGCGGTCGGCCACACGCCCGAGGACTGCGGCACAGGCGAGGAGAGTTCGCCGGTGACCGCGTCGATGTCGAGCTTCAGCGCCGTCCCGCTCTGCTCGAGCACCAAGTAGAGGTGTCGGCCGTCCGGGTGGCACGAGATCGCGCTGGGGAAGCCGTTGACGCTCGACTCCGGCTGAGTCTGAGTCAACGCGCCGTTGCGCGGATCGATCCGGAAGAAGCTGATCGAACTCGCCGCGTGGTTCGCGACGTAGAGGAAGCGTCCGGTGCTGTCGATCGCGAGCGCCGACGGGCCGCTGCCCGTGTTGGCCGATCCGCGCAGGGCGAGCGTCCCGTTGGTCGGGTTGATCTCGAAGCACTGCACCAAGTCGTCGTCGGCGGAGAGCGCGAATAGGAAGCGTCCGGACGGATCGATGACGCCGGCGACCGGCGTGCTCGCGAGGGGCGACGGCCAGCCGACGCTGGTCAACTCGCCGGTCACCGCGTCGACCGCGAAGCCGCGCGCGGTGTCGGCGCCCGAGGTCAGCGAGTAGACGAAGCGCCCGTTCGGCGTCGCCAACGCGACCCGGGGCGAGCCGGGGCTGAAGACACTCGCCGTGATCGTGTGGAGCGCGCCGTTGGTGTTGTTCGCGGCGTAGACCGACAGGTCGTGAGAACCGCCGTTCGCGACGTACACGAAGCGCGACCGCGGCACGGCCGCGTGGTTGTCCTGGATCAACGCGAGGGTCATCGGCTGGTCGCGGGTGCCCATCGCGCGCGGATCGCCGAGCGCGCCGGTCGCGCGATCGACCGGGAACGTCCACACGCGATTGCCGTCGATGTCGAGCACGTGGAGCTGATCGCCGGTCGATTCGAACGTCAGGCTGATCGGCCGCGTGCCCGCCTTGCGTCCCGCGGCGAGGGCGGTCAGCGCTCCGGTCGCGGGATCGATCGCGAAACCGTGGATCGCGTCGTCGCCCGATTCGCACACGTACAGGAAGCGACCGGTCGGATCGATGGCGACGTCCGACGGGAACACGCCGGTTCCGACGGAATCGAGGCTCGAGAGCTCGCCGGTCGTCGCATCGATCGCGAAGCGCGAGAGATCGTGGCTGCGCAGGTTCGCTGTGTAGAGGAACCGACCCGCGGGATCGATCTCGAGGTCGACCGGCGTCTCGCCGCTGGCGATCGCGGCACCGCGCAACGTCGGCAAGTGCGTCGTCGCGTCGAGTGCCAGCGCCTGGACCTTGGAGCGCCACGTCTCGGCGACGTAGAGGAAACGGCTCGACGCATCGAGGTGCATCGCCTGCGGTCCGCCGCCGAGGAAGATCGGCGCGCCGATCGGCGTCACCGCGCCGGTCGCGTGATCGATCGCGTACGACTCGACCGTCTCGTCCGCGCGGCACAGCAGGTAACCGTGACAGCCCGCCGCATCGAACGACAGCGACCACGGTCCGTTGCCCGTCGGGAAGATCCCGCCCGCGGAAAGTTCGCCGGTCTTCGGGTCGATCGAGTACAGCGCGACGTCGTTGGTCGCGTCGTCGAGCGCGTACACGAAACGCCCGCTCGGGTGCGCGACCACCGCGCGCAGGCGCTGCGTCGCGTCGGCGCGCGCGAAGAAGCCGTTCGGTCGCCACTCGCCCGGCTCCGCCGCGCCGGCGAAGACGCTGAGCGTCTCGTCCAACGTCTGACCGACGATCGCGAAGCGCGACGGCAGCGCGACGCCGAGCGACAGTTGCGTGCTGGTCTTGCCGTGCTTGTTCTTGGCGAAGACCGTGAACTTGCCGAGGTCCGACACCGCGTCGGGCGCGCCGGTGATCACGCCGGTCTTCGGATCGAGCGCGAGCCCGTTCGGCAGCGCCGGTTCGACCCAGTACGACGTCACCTTCCCCTTGACCGACGGCGTGTTCGGATCGATCCCGACGCCGCGCGCGTAGACCGCGGCCGGAACCGTGTACTGGAGGTTCTTCGGCGCGTGGCCGCCGTCGTCGCCGGAAGAGCCGCAGGCCGGGCTGAGAAGCCCGAAGCCGAGGCACGCGAGGACGGAGGTGAGTGTGGAGGGGAACGAGAACGGGCGCATGACAGCTCCTGCCGAATCACCTCGTTCTTCCGCGTCGTCGAACGCGGTCAGGACGGAACGGAGGCGACACGGTTGAGACGGACGAGGCCGTCTCAGGTTGCATCGAGAGGCGCGTTTTCGCGCTTTTCGGTCTTCCTTAGACACGCCTCCCGACGGGATACGGGTTCAGGAAAACCGTTCGGGACGATCGAGCGGTGCGCGAGCCCGGATCCGCTCCTCCAAGCGATCCGAGTCGGCCGCACCGCCGTCCGTCCGAGTCTACCTCACGCCGCCGAAGTCGGGCGGCCGCGGCGAGCCCGAATGAGCCTGGACGAGCATCCGCTCAGCTGTCGCGCGCGCCTTGATCACGCATTGGTCGGAGTTGTCGTACTCGAACCGACCGAAGCGACCGAGCGGCACGATGCCCTGCCCGTCCAACCAGCCCAACGCCGTCTCGCGACGGGCGGTGTAGCCGTGGTCGAAGACGACGTAGGCGTGGCGCGACACGGTGCGATCGGTGAAGAGGACCTCTCCGCGCTTCAAGAGACCCGCGCGCTCCAGACCGGTTACGACCTGACCTTCCAATTCGGCCCCGGGTGCACGACTTCCGCCGCGGAAGGTCACCTCGCAGAGGAAGGAGCTCTTCCCGCTCGGCGCGTTTGCCGTCGCGTAGTTCGACATGTACGTGACGCGGTTGGTCGGACCCTGTTCGTCATGCGGCAAGTAGATCCACGAGAGTGGCGGCTGCTCCGCGCGATCGAGCGCGACCAGGAGGCAGACGATCGAGTTGTACTCGAGCCCTTCCATCGCCTGCGCGACCGGTGCGGGCACGCCGACGACGAGCTTCGGCAGATCGGTCAGCGGCAGCGTGTTGACCACCGCGTCGAAGTCCTCGCCGTTGACCTGGAAGCCGTCGCCCTTCTTCTTCACTTCGCGCACGAACGTGTTGAGGCGCACGCGGTCGAGCAACTTGCTCGCGATCCCGTCGGTGATCGCTTGGAAGCCGCCCGAGCGCGGGTAGTAGAAACTCGCCTGGTGCGTGTAGCCCTCGGTGCGGATGCCGACCGAACTCCTGAGCACGTCCTCGATCGGCGCGTCGGGCACGCGGCCGGCGACCCAGTCGCTCGAGAGCTCGTGCATCTCGCGCTTCCAGACCTTCTTGTTGTACGGGTCCATGAAGTGCTCGGCGATGCCGTCGCCGAAACGCCAACGCACCCACGCGCCGAATTCATTGGGCGCGGGCGAGCGATCGGCCTGGCGCTTCTGCCACGCGTGGACGTAACCCTTCAAGCACTCGAAGTTCGCCTGCGCCGGCAAGTCGCCGAGTCCGTTCTCGAACGGGTAGTGCACCCAGCGATCGCCGAAGCGGATCTTGGTCTGACGCTCGCGCTTCTCGAACGCGCGGTCGCCGCCGGCGCAGTCGATCATCCAGCGCATCGCCGCTGCATCCTTCGAGTAGAGGATGTGCCCGCCGGTCTCGTCGTACGTGAAGCCGTCGACCGTCTTCGAGCCGCAAAGTCCGCCGACCTTCGCCGCCGCTTCGAAGAGGTGGATGTCGCTCTTCGGCAGTCCGCCTTCGATCAGGAAGCGCGCGAGCGAGAGGCCGGACACGCCGGCGCCGAGGATGGCGATCTTCAATGGGGGCGAGAGCTCTTGGGTTCCGCGCGAGCGGGCGGAGAACGATACCCCGATCCGCGCACGGCGTCAGCCGCCGACGCGGTCGGGGTGCGACATTTCCTTCAGCGCGCGAAGCTCCTTGCGATCTCTTCGAGGTCGCCGGGAACGATCGAACGCCCGCGCGCCAGCAGTGTCGCGTTCAACGCGCCTTCGTCGTCGCGTGTGTTCGCCGGGCGACCGAAGTGCAAGTGCAGCGGCCGTCCCTCGGGGGCGTTCCACCGGAACGCGACGTCGCCGTTCTCGAACGCGACTTCGGTGAGCGCGGCGGCGAGGCCGGCAATGAAGGCGATCTGGTCCTTTCCCACGTCGCGGTAGAGATCGCCGAGGAATGCGGCGAGCCAACGCGGACCGTGAGGCGCGCGGAAAGTCAGGCCGTCGCCGCGCACTTCGATCCACGGCGTGCCGGATCGAGCTCGCCGTCGCCAGGCACCCCACTCCTCTGGCGTGAAGCCCGCACTTTCGTCCGGCGTCTCCGTGGTCGACACCGCGCTCGTGAATGCATCGTTCGTGCACGCGACCAACGCGGAGAACTTGGGGAACTCGATCGTCTGCACGAACGCCAGCTTGCCGCGGTGAAGGAGGAGCTTCGCGTCGATCACCTTGACGCCTTGCAGCGAGTCGGCAAAGCACCGCGCGAGCGGAGTCCGCGGGTCGCCGTCGTCCGGTTCTTCGAGCGGATGCATCAACGCGTCGGGGACGGCGCCGTCGAGATCGATCTCGAACGGAAAGTCGCCTAGCGTGAAGAAGCGCTTGCGCGACGCGATGGCCTCGAGCGCGCCTGCGGCGCGCAGACATCCGTCCGAGCCGTCGTCGGCCGACGAGACGTTCTCGTGGATCAGCAGCATTCGAGCGACGTCGGTCTTCGCGTCGTACTGGAGATGCAAGTCCTGCGCTTCCCACGTCAGGACCTCGACGTGGAAGCAAGCGCCGACGAACGACACGATCCAAGCGATCACGCAGAGCTTCAAGGCGCGCACTTCATCCCCCCTGGCGCCGAGCGGAAGACCCGGCGTGCTCACATGCTAACGCCTACCGCTCGCGCACCAAGCACTCGCGATCGATCGCGACGCGCTCGAGCAACTCCGCGGCATCGACGAGCCAACGCCGTCCGTCGGTCGTGTACCCCGCGGTGGGGGCGAGGTCGGGCGAAAGCTCGCGGAAGTAGTCGTTGAACGCGTCCATCGCCGTTTCGCGCGCGTATTTCGCGAGGCACGACGCGAGTGCGACGGCGAATGAACGGCGCTCGGCCTTCTCGGCGAAGAGGAGCTTCATCCGCCGCGGACCGTCGCGTTCGATCACGCGGTACTCGGACACGCCTTCTTCTTCGCGCACGAGCTCGACGCGCGCATCGCGGAACAAACGCCCGAGCAAACCGCCGTAGTGCGCGCGTCCGCCCTGACGATCGACGACGCAGCGCACGCCTTCGGCGGCGTGGAGTTCCCACACGCGCGCGAGCAACGCGGAACAATGCTCCCAGCTCGTGCTCGCCTTGTTGTTGGTCTCGCGGAACGAACGATTGAGCGCACGCTCGGGCACGACGCGCACGCCGGCGTCGACGAGCTCCACCTCGGCCTTCTTCATCACGCGCGCGAGGCGTTCCACGCGCAGCTCGAGCGTCGGCGCGTCGTTGTGGCGCGGCAACTTCGCCGGCAAACGCGCGAACCACGGATGCGGTTCGAAGTCGGCGCGCGGGAACGCGAGCTCGCTCGGGCGCGCGCATACGAACGACTCGCCCGAACGCTCGACCGCGCGCTTCGGATCGAGCAACGCGAGGAACCCGAGCGCCGTCGCCTCGAGCCGCTTCGCGCCTTTCGGCGTCCGATTGAAGACCTTTTTCGAGTCGGCGACGACGAAGCGCTTCGGATCGTCGCCCGGCGTCTGCGAAACCGCGACGTCGAGCACGTCCCACAGGTTCGCGGTCGCCGCGCGCGAGCGGAAGACCGCGTAGCCCATCGTCAACGGTCCGAGCAACGGCCCGAGCCCCGCCTCGTCGATGCCCGCGAGCACGCGCAGACGCGCACCGTTCGCGTGCTCGCTCATGGCGTGTGGGGCGATCCTCAGATCAACTCGGGATCGCGGCGCTTCGCGAACACGACGAGCATCACGAGCGCGAGCGTCCCCGCGCCGATCGAGATCAACTGCGACGTCGAGATCGCGCCGCCGAACCACACGCCGCGCACGGTGTCGCCGCGGAAGTGTTCGATGATCGAACGGTCGAGCGCGTAACCGGCGATCAGGATCAAGCTCACTTGCCCGCGGTACGCGCGATGCTTCAACAAGAACCAACCGAGCAACGCGAGGAAGAAGCCGTTGATACTCATCCACGGTTGCGTCGCCCAGAGCACTTGCCCCGCGTTCTCCGCGCCGAAGAGCGAATGCTCCGGCAACGGATTGGGCACGTGCAACACGACCGGGAACGGCAGGCTCGCGTACTCCGCCGGCACGATCGCGCCGTAATCGTCGCCGACCAAGAAGCAGCCGATGCGTCCGATCCCGTACCCGACGAAGCCGGCGATCAGTCCGAGGTCCATGCCTCCGGGAATCTTGATGTCGTTGATGAAGCAACACCACGAGCCCGCGAGCATCCCGCCGAACAGCCCGCCGTACATCACGAGCCCGCCCTCCCACACGAAGAGCACGGTCCACGGCTTGTCGACGTAGTCGTGACCGACCGGCGAGCCCTTGCTCACTTCGACGATCACGTAGAGCAAGCGCGCGCCGAGCACGATCCCGATCAGGATCCACACCGGCAACGGCGCGTAGCGCGGCAAGTCCTTCTTCGGATCGGCGAGGCGTTGCTCGACGAGCTTGGTGAAGACCCACGAGCCGACCAGGAATCCGATCGCGAGCATCACGCCGAACGAGCGGACGTGGAACTCGATCCCCGGGATCGTGAACAAGATCGGATGCATGGCGCGGGATGGTAGCGACGCTCGGTGCAGCCCTCCAACTCGGCACGCGCGATTCGACGCGCACGCTTGTCGCTCGTCGCGCGCGCCGTTAGAGAGGGGCGCCATGCCGAGCGCTCCCTTCGCCGTCCGCACCGAGCACGTCGCCTGCCCGATGTGCGCGCTCGATCGGCCGAAGCTCTACCGCGAGCGCATGTACCGCATCGCCGACGTGCGCTTCGATCTCGTGCGTTGTCCGTGCGGGTTCGTGTACGCGAACCCGCGGCCCGACGGGCCGACGCTCGGCAAGATGTACGACGACGCCGACTACTACACCGACGGCTACAACCTAGGCGTCGAGACCGAGAACTACTTCACGCGGCGCGACGAGCTCGTCGCGCAGTACGAAGGCGAGATCGCGAAGCTCGAGGGCGAGCTCGGAGTGTCGCGCGGCGATCTGCTCGAGCTCGGTTCCGCCGGCGGTTTCTTCCTCGAGGCCGCGCGCCGTCGCGGTTGGCGCGTCAAGGGCATCGAGATCTCGCCGCCCGCGGTCGAGTACTCGCGCCGCGAGATGAAGCTCGACATCCACTCCGGCGATCTCTTCGAGGCGCCGTTCGCGGACGGAAGCTTCGACCTGATCGTCGCCGACAACGTGCTCGAGCACACGACCGCGCCGCAGAAGGTGCTCGAGAAACTGCGCGCGTTGCTGAAGCCCGGCGGACATCTCTACGTGATCGTGCCGAGCTACGTGAACTCGCCGTTCTTCCGCCTGATCCTCTTCCTGCAACGCGTGGTGCCGCGGCGTTTCCTCGGCGCGCAGCTGGTCAAGATCCTGAAGCTCGACCCCGACGCCGATCCGAAGGGCGGCGGCTACCCGTACCACATCCTGGAGTTCGATCGCGCGACGTTGGTTGCATTGGTCGAGCGCGCGGGCTTCCGGATCGAGCGCGTCGAGGGCTCGGTGCCGTTGCCCGCCGAAGTGTTCAAGGCGAAGTCGACGACGCTGCGCGTGCTCTGCTTGCGCGCGATCTTCCGCACGCTCGACTTCGGCATGCGCGTCGGCGTGTTGCCGGGCGCGCGTCTGACGCTGGTCGCGCGCGCCTGACCTTCAGGGCTTCGTCAAACGCTCGATGAGATCGGCGGGCAGTCGCGGACGGAGTTGCGCGAGCACCGGCTCGCGCGCCGTGCCGACGTAGAGGTGCTCGAGGCCGTCGGCGAAACCGTCCCACGCGCTCGCGCGGTGTTTCGGGTTCTGGATCGCGATCAGTTCGTCGCTGAGCCGCGGCGTCTCGCAGCCGTCGAGCATCGCGAAGCCCATCCCGTAGCACAGCTCGTAGAACTGGCTGTCGTCGAAGCGGGGGAGCGAAGAGCGCACGAGCTGCAGATCGCTCTCGTGTCCGCGTCCGAGCAGGCGCCCGAGGAACATCCCCGCGCCGCGCAACATCGCGGGCCGCAACTCGGCGGGCGCGGTGCGCACGAGGCCGATGTTCTGCTTGACGAGCCTCGGCGCGTACGTCGCGAGCGGCGGATCCCACGGCAGACAGAGCCCTTCGGCGACTTGCTCCGCGTAAGGCGCCTGCTTCGCGATCCATGCCGAGATCAAGTTGGCGACGCGCGTTCCACGATGGCCGAGATCGCCGTCGAACGGACGCAGGAACGAACCGAAGCCGCGCGCGACGTCGGGGAGATAACGCTCGGGCCAACCTTCGAGAGCCTGCGCGAGCTCGATCTTCTCGATGATCCCCTTCGCCTTCGCCCCGAGCTCGATCCCGGTCTGGTGGCCGATGCCCCAGTACACGCGCGCTCGGTGCGCCGTCGGCATCGTCTCGATGCGCGCGATCACTTCGGTTTGCGAATGGCGATTGCGGGTGCTGAGCAAACCGCGCGAGAGGTACGCGTAGCTGTAGCCCTCGTAGCTCCAACCGACGCCGCGCGGCGTCGCGTTGACCTTCAAGATGCCGAAGTTGAAGAGGCCGGCGAGCAGCAACGCACTCGCGCAGGACCACGCGGCGACGCGCTGTCCGCGCGACGCATCGGCGGCGGTCCAACGCTCGACGGCGGCGGCGACGAGCAGGCACACGAACGCGAAGTGCAACAGGAAGTAGCGGTAGCCCGCGACCGCGATCGTGCCTTCGTGCGCGCCGAGCTTGAGGTCCGAGAACGCGTACGCGAGCGAACACGCCGGCATGTAGAAGAAGAGCGGCACGAGCACCGCGCGCACCGCGGTCACCGGCGCGTCGCCGAAGTCGCGATCGACGCCGCGCGCGCGGAAGATCCCGCGACAGAGCGCGAGGAAATCGCGGACCGCGCCGGGAAGAAACGCGAACCACGCGCCGAGGAAACCGGCGAGGTAGAGGAAGTCGGCGACGCGTCCGCTCAAGCCCACCCAACCGGTGAAGCGCGAGGCGACGTGCAGGTGCTCGGTGTAGAAGTGGACGAGGCGTGCGAGCACGCCTTCGGCCGCTTTCGCCTTGTCGACGCCGAAGCGCTTGTCGAGGAACTCGAGGCCGCGGCTGTCGTGGCCGAGGTTCAAGAGGACCAGCGGCGCGACGCCGAGCGCGAGCCCGAGCAACGCGAACCGCGCGTCGGCGAGGCTGCGCTTCCAACCGCGCAGTCCGACGTGCACGAACGCGTACATGACGGCGGGCAGCAACGCGCCGAGGAACACGAAGATCGAGAAGCCGATCGCGAAGCCGGCGAACATCAGGCCGCTCTTCGTGCAACCGCCGCGATGGCAGAGCCCGAACGCGACCAACGCCGCGAGCGAGAACAACACGTTCTCGAAGTGGTTGCCCGACGCCATCAAAGAGTACTTGACCGACGTCGTCGTGCCGAGCGCGAAGAGCAACGCGCTGACCGCCGCCGCCTTCGGACCGAACAGCGTGCGCGCGAAGAAGAACGTCAGCACGAGCGCGAGCAGTCCGAGCGTCGCGGGCACGAGCTTCAACGCGAAGTAGCTCGGCCCCAACGTCTCGTAGAACGGGATCGCGAGCAGCCCGGTCAGGATGTGCGCCGCCGCGTTGTCGTAGTAATCGCGCAGCGGCAGGCTGTGTCCCTCGGGCCAGACCTTCGGGATCGTGCCCATCGGGTAGAGCTCGTAGGTCGTGAGCGCCGTTCCGTCGAACGCGTCGACGAGCACGAGCCCGCGCAGCACCGCGTACGCGACGATCGCGACCGCGAGCCAGAGGAGCCCGCGCCTAGAGTCTGCCGGTGAGCGCACGCCAACGCAGCTTGAGCACCGCGGTGTAGCCCTGCAAGAGGATGCGCAGGGTCAACGTCGACTGACCGTGCAGGCGGTTCGCGAACTCGATCGGCACTTCGGCGATGCCGATCTTCTTCTGCGCGGTCTTGAAGAGCAGCTCTTGGACGATCGCCGGCCCAGCGGAGAACGTCTTCGCGACGTCGATCGCCCGCAACGTCTCCGCGCGCCAACACCGGAAGCCCGAGTTGCAGTCGCGTACGGTGACGCCGAGCATCAGACGGATGTAGAGATTCGCGCAGCGCGTCAACGCGCGCCGCCAGAGTCCACGCTCCGCGTCGCGACCGCCTTGCACGCCGCGCGAGCCGAGCACGAGGCCGACCTCTTCGCCGCGGCGCGTCAGACGCTCGATCATCACCGGGATGTACTTCGGCTGATGGCTGTGGTCGGCGTCCATCTCGATCACGACGTCGGCGCCGAGCTCGAGCGCGCGTACGAAACCGTCGCGCCCCGCGCGCCCGCGGCCCTTGTCGGTGGTGCGGTGGAGGAGGTGGAGCCGCGGTTCGCTCTTCGCCGCCTCGTCGACGATGCGCCACGTTCCGTCGGGCGAGTGATCGTCGATCACCAACACCTGGAAGCGATCCCCAAGCTCGAGGAGCTCGCGCGCGAGCGGCAGGATGTTCTCCGCCTCGTTGTAGGTCGGAACCGTGCAGACCACGAGACCGGTCGCGGACATGGGCCGGGGCATGAGTGGGTCGCGGAGGACGCCGAAACTTACTGCACGTCCGCGCGAGCGGCAAACCGAGCTTGCCGTGGCGCGCGTTGCCGCTATCCTCTCCGCCTCTCGACCGGCCGAGCCGATGCTCGGTTGCAAGCGCAAGCTCCAGTCGATTCGGCCAGTCGTTCCAGTGCCGCGAGGCGCTCGAGGCCCATGCAACGCCCGCCCTCCGCCAAGGTCTTCGTCGAAGGTCGCTACAACAAGCTCTCGCGCGATCTGCCGCAGACCGTGTTCTTCTGCCCCGATTGCAAGGGGCACCCGCGGCGCCGCAAGGGCTGCGCGCGATGCGAGGGCTTCGGCAAGCTGACGCGCGATTCGGTGCAGGAGCTGATCGGTTGGGTGCTCGGCGCCGCCTTCAAGACGCGCAAGAACAAGTTCCACGGCGCGGGCCGCGAGGACGTCAACGTGCGCATGCTCGGCACCGGCCGGCCGTTCGTGATGGAGATGGTCGCGCCGAAGGTGTTTGAGGTCGACCTCGCCGCCGCCGAAGCCGAGATCAACCGCCGCAACGCCGGTCGCCTCGAAGTCCACGGCCTGCACTGGACCGAGAAGTCGCGCGTGCGCGTCGTCAAGGAAGAGAAGCACGCGAAGGAATACCGCGCCGCCGTCAAGGTCGAGCGCGAGCTCGAACCGGCGAAGGTCGCGGCGCTGGTCGGTCGGCGGCTCCAGATCATCCAACACACGCCGGAACGCGTCGCGCATCGCCGCGCCGACCTCGATCGCGAGCGTTGGATCGAAGTCCTGTCGATCGAGAAGACCGGCGACCTCGCGTACGACGTCCTGCTGCGCACCGAGCACGGCACGTACGTCAAGGAAGCGGTGAGCGGCGAGAACGGTTCGACGCGGCCGTCGCTGGCCGAGCTGCTCGGCGTGCCGTGCGAGTGCCTCGAACTCGACGTGATCGCGATCCTCGACGAGGGTGGCGCCCGCGAGAACGAGTTCGGCGCTTCGGTCGTCGTGCGCGAACCGACCTGACGGACGTACGGAGCCAGCCTCAACTCGGCCGTTTTCGCGGGCCGCAGACTCGGAGTCGCTGCAAGCGCTTCCCTCCCGCGAAAACGGCCGAGTTGAGGCTGGCTCCGTACGTCCGTCGGAGAAATCCGCCGATGTCCGTCACGGACGACGAAGCGGGCGGATGGAGGGGGAGTTCACCGTCCTCGGTTCCCTCGGTCCTGTCAGGAGCTCTCCCATGTCGTTCACCGTCCGTTCCCGGCTGCTCGCGTCTCTCGCACTCGCCGTCGCGGTTCCCGCGGCCGCGGCCCAATCCGGCGGGTTCACGCCGGGCGACCTCATCTTCTCGATCGGCGGCCCGCAGGCTCCGTTCGCCGACGGCGGCACCGGCCTCGCGCGCATCGATCCGCAGAGCGGCCAGATCAGCGTGCTGGTCGACTTCTTCAGCGGCGGCACCATGACGCAAGGCGTCGCGTACGACGCGTTCCGCGATCGCGTGCTGTTCTCCGGTGTGCCCTACAACGGAGCGCCGCTCGGCATTTGGACGACGGACTCGCAAGGGACGCTCGAGCTCCTTCACTCGAACAACAGCCTGCAGTTCTCGCTCTTGTCGCCGGCGTCCGGCGGCCGCGTGTACTACACGGCGGGCGGCGTCGCGTTCACGCCGCCGTTGCGCTACCTCGATGCGACGAACGTCGAGCAGAACCTGATGGATTCGACGGGCGTGAGTCCGTTCAGTCCGCCGTGGATGAACACCGCGAGCGCCATGACCTACGACGCCGCGTCGAACTCGTTGATCGTTGCGATGCACGGCGCGGCGACCAACATCTGTTCGGGCACGAACTTCAACTACGTGATCGTGCACAAGCTCCCGCTCTCCGCCGACGGTTCGCGCATGATCGGACCCGAGTCTTGCGCGCAGTTCCAGCTCTCGACGGTCGGCAGCTCGAACTTTCCGGCGGGCATCGGGACCCTGCCGAACGGGCACGTACTCCTGTGCATCAATCCGAACGCGAGCGGCGTCGTCGCGGAGTTCCTCGAGTTCGATCCGCAGAGCGTGAGCCTCTCGCACTACGCGTCGCCCGGCACGTTGGCGAACGGGATCGCAATGATCAACGGCACCTACTCGACGGTGCTCGGCAAGGGCGTCTGCGTCGATCCGCTAGCGCACGTCGTGCGTCTCTACGCGGCGGGTGAGACCGGCGACGGTACCGTCCTCTCGACCTCCGCTCCGATCTCGCCGGCCGGGTTCGCGCCGATGAGTTGGACCGAAGTTCGGCCGGGCCAGTGCGGCACGAACGTCGTGTCGACGTACTGCGTCGCGAAGACGACGTCGACGGGCTGTGTGCCCGCGATCTCGACCAGCGGCGGTCCGTCCGCGTCGGCGGGCAGCGGCTTCGCGATCGAGTGCGCCTCGATCGGCGTCAACAAGAACGGGCTGCTCTTCTACAGCACCGCCGGGGCCAGCAACGCGCCGTACCAAGGCGGTGTGTTGTGCGTCAAGGCGCCGATCAAGCGCAGCGCGCCGCAGAACTCCGGCGGCACGACGGGCTGCAGCGGCAAGTACTCGATCCCGTTCAACGCGCTGATCGCTTCGGGCCAGAACCCGGCGTTGGTCGCGGGCGCGCAGGTCTGGGCGCAGTTCTGGTTCCGCGATCCGGGCGATGCGTTCGGCACCGGCTTGAGCGACGCGGTGAGCTTCCACATCTGTCCGTGAGCTAGCGCGGCAGTACGGAGCCAGCCTCAACTCGGCCGTTTTCGCGGGCCCTACGCTTGGAGTTGCTGCAACGAACTCCCCCCGCGAAAACGGCCGAGTTGAGGCTGGCTCCGTACGCTAGCATCGACCCGGCTTGCTCTTCAGTTCGCCGCTCTTCCTGTTCGCGTTCCTGCCGGCGCTGTTCGCGCTCTACTTCCTGGCGCCGCGGACGTGGCGCAACGGAGTGTTGCTCTTCGCGAGCTTGCTCTTCTTCGCCTGGGGCGAGCCCGTCTACCTGCTGTTGATGATGACGTCGATCGTCGTCAACTGGTGGTTCGGCGCGCGCATCGATCGAGCGCTCGACGACGCAAGAGCGAAGCGGCGCCTCGTGCTCGGCGCGGTCGTCTTCAACCTCGCGCTGCTCGGCTTCTTCAAGTACGCGGATTGGTTGCTCGCGGAAGTCGGACGTTGGCTCGTCGCCGTCGGCGTCGCCGACGAACATTGGCCGACGTTCGCGACGCTGCTCGGTGACCGGCCGTTCGCGCGCGACTGGTTGCTCTCCGACACCGGGCATTTGCGTCTTCCGATCGGCATCTCGTTCTTCACGTTCCAAGCGTTGAGCTACGTGCTCGACGTCGCGCGCCGCGACGCGCCCGCGCAGAAGAACATCCGCGACTTCGCGCTCTACAAGTCGCTCTTCCCGCAGCTGATCGCCGGGCCGATCGTCCGCTACAAGGACGTCGCCGCCGAGATCGTGACGCGCACGGTGACGCGCGAGGGTTTCGCGTGGGGCGTGCGCCGTTTCGTGCTCGGCCTCGCGAAGAAAGTCCTGATCGCGAACGTCGTCGCGAAGCCGGTCGACGCGATCTTCGCGTTGCCGAGCGCCGACCTGTCTACTCGGACATGGCGATCGGGCTCGGCCGCATGTTCGGATTCCGGTTCCTCGAGAACTTCGAGCACCCGTACGTCTCGCGCTCGATCACCGAGTTCTGGCGGCGTTGGCACATCTCGCTGTCGAGTTGGTTCCGCGACTACCTCTACATCCCGCTCGGCGGCAATCGCGGCGGACGAGCGCGCACCTACTTCAATCTCGTCGTCGTGTTCGCGTTGTGCGGCCTGTGGCACGGCGCGAGTTGGACGTTCCTCTTCTGGGGTCTCTACCACGGCGTGTTCCTGGTGCTCGAACGCGCGGGACTCGGCGCGGGGCTCGAGCGCACGCCGCGGCCGTTGCGCCACGTCTACGTCTTGCTCGTCGTGATGGTCGGTTGGGTCTTCTTCCGCGCCGATCATCTCGAGCGCGCGAACGAGATGCTCGCGGCGCTGTTCGGCGCCGCGCCGTTCGCGAGCGCGGTCGAGCCGCTCGCGCTGCACCTCGATCGGATGGTCGCGTGCGCGCTCGTCGCCGGCGTGATCGGCTCGCTGCCGTGGCTCGACGCGGCGCGGCGAGCCTACGAAAGGCGCGTCGAGCGCGGTGCGAATCCGATCTTCTCCGCGCTGCTCGAACTCGGCGCGTTCGCGACGTTGATCGGCCTCTTCTGGCTCTCGGCGATGCAGCTCGCGTCGTCGGCGTACAACCCTTTCATCTACTTCCGCTTCTGACGCGATGGCCGCGAACGTTCGTCTGCGACGCTTGCTCGACACCGCGCTCGGCGTGGTGTTCGTCGCCGGGCTCTGCGCGCCGCTCGCGGATTTTGCGTTGCGCCCGAGCGCGGCGCGATCGCCGGCGCGCGAGCGACGCGTTCCGGCCGAGCCGCCGCCCGCGAGCGCGAAGCTCGACGACGTCCTGCGCTTCCCCGCGCGCGCCGAGCGTTGGTGGAACGATTGGTTCGGCTTGCGCGACGTGTTGATCGGCACGCGCAATCACATGACGTGGAGCGTGTTCGACACGGCGCCGGCGGAGCTCGTCGTCAAGGGTCGCGACGGTTGGCTCTTCTACCAGGGCACGAACGACGCGCTGCACGCGGACCGCGGCGCGCGACCGCTCGCGCCCGACGCGGTCGCTGCGTGGAAGCGCGTGTTCGACGCGCGCCGAGCGTGGTGCGAAGCGCGCGGCATCCAGTTCCTGGTCGCGATCGTGCCGAGCAAGGCGCGCATCTATCCCGAGCTCTTGCCGCCTGCGTTCGCGCGCCTCGGTCCGGGACGCGTCGACCAAGTGCGCGCGGCGCTTGGCCCTGAGTGGAACGACGCGTGGATCGATCTCGAGCCGGTGTTGCGGCGCGAGAAGGAGCTCGACACTCCCGACGATCCGTCGTTCGCGCCGTACGGGACGCACTGGGACGATCGCGGGGCGTTCGCGGGTTATCGAGCGATCGTCGCTGCGATCGCGCGTGCGCATCCGGAACTCGCGCCGCTCGAGCCGAGTGATTTCGTGCGCGAGCTCGACGCGTCCGAAGGCGACACGTGGGCCGGCCGCATGTACCTCGACGACATCTTGCACCAACGCGTGCAGCGTTGGCGACTCGCCGCGCCGCGCGCGGTCGCGGTACCGTCGCTCGAGGAGTACGTGCGCGACGCGAAGCTCTCCCGCGCCGCCGCGCCGCTCGGCAAGGCGTACTTCCTGCACGATTCGTTCGGGCCCGACCTCCGCGCGTGGCTCGGTGAGCATTTTCGCGAGACGTGGACGCGTTGGCAGTACGGCTTCGAGCCGCGCGAGATCGCCGCGTTCGCGCCGGACGTCGTCGTGCTGCTCTTCAGCGATCGCTACTTCGTCGTCAGCGAGCCGACGTTGTCGCCCGACGAGCTCGCCGACAGTCCGACCGGTCGCGCGGAGCGTTGGTCGTCCGCGCACGACGTGTTGTTGCGGCTTTCGCCGAACGAAGATCGCGCGCGCTTGCAGCTCGTCGGTCGGCCGACGGTCGAGGCGACGGGCGACGGGCTCGCGCTCACCACGACGCTCGCGTCGGACTACGTCGTGCTGCCGAAGTTCGACGTCGCGGGCACGGCGCCGCTCGTCGTGCGTCTCGTCGTCGACAGCCCGCGCGCGACCGAGCTCCAGCTCTTCTTCAAGACGCGCGCGTCGCCGCGTTTCACGCGCGGCCTGGGTCTCACCGCGACGTTGCGCGAGGGCGTGAACGAGGTGTTCTTCGAGCTCCCGGCCGCCGACTTGCTCGGCGAACTCGCGCTGCGGCCCGGCGTCGAGCCCGATCGCTACGTCCTGCGCGAGTTCGAAGTCCGGCGCTAGAAGCGTTTGCCTCCCTGAGCCTGCGCCGGTGCGCGCTTCGCGCTTCCTCGCGCGAGCCGGCGAGATTTTTGAACGAACCGGAACTTCGCGCTCCGCAACCGCGTCCTCGGCGCGGGTACGATCGAGCGTTCCACCGTTCTTGGTCCGTCGCGTCTCGACCGTCTCCGAAGATGAAGAAGCTGCTGCCGTTCGTCTGCCTCGTCGCTCTCGCCGCTTGCCGCGAACATTCGCGCGGCTCCGAACGCGTCGCGCTGGGCCAAGCGCAATTCCCCGAGCCGATCGCGGCGCAAGTCGAGCCGTCGCCCGCGGGCGCCGACTTCGACGAGGGGATGGAGGAGGAGGTCGAGGAACGCGCCGACGAACGTCGCGCGTGGATCGAGAACCGCCACCACGCCGCGCCCGGCGTCGATTGGCGCGCGATCGAACGTGCGAACGGCGAGGCCGAGATGGCGCGGCGCAACGCGCTCGCGAAGAGCGGCCAACTCGCGGCGGTCAACACGTGGAGCGAAGTCGGCAGTAAGAACCAAGCGGGCCGCATGTGGTGCGCGACGCTCGCGAGCGACGGCGTGTCGCTCTACTCGGGCTCGGATCTCGGCGGTCTGTGGAAGGGCGATCTCAACGGCTCGAGCTGGGCGCCGCTCGGCGACAACCTCTACGGCGGCGTGTACGACGTCGCGTCGATCCCGGGCGAGTTCGGCGGACAACCGGACGTCGTGCTGGTCGTCGGTGCGTCGAACACGATCCGCGTCACGCGCGACGAAGGTGCGACGTGGGAGACGCCGACCGGTTTGACGAACGTCTCCGAGATCCGCGGCGTCGGGCGGTTCCTCGATGCGGCGCACACGTTGCTCGTGCTCGTGAAGCCCAACGCCGGCGGAGCGCCCGCGCTCTACGCGTCGACCGACTACGGACGCACGTTCACCAAGCGCTACCAACACGCGACCAGCGGCGCCGCGTCGTTCTGGATCCCGCGGCGCGGCGCGGGTTCGCTCGCGAGCGTCTACCTCTTCGTCAAGGGCGCGTGCTTCGTCTCGACCAACGGCGGGAGCACCTTCGCGCCGCTCGGCGTCGCCGACTCGGGCGCGACCGATTGCGTGCTCACCGGTTCGGAAGCCGGTTCGCCGACGCTCTACGTCGCGCTCGCGAACGGCGGGACGTGGAAGTTGTGGCGCTCGGACGACGGCGGCGCGAGCTTCACCAACCCGTTCACGATCGGGGGCTTCTACGGCACGCTCTGCGCGTCGAGCTTCGCGCCCAACATCGTGATGTGGGGCGACATCGAAGCGCACCGTTCGACGAACTCCGGCGCGAGCTTCGCCAGCATCAACACGTGGGGTTCGTACTACGGCAGTCCGTCGAACAAGCTCCACGCCGACCTCTTCGGCTTCGACGTGTTCGTCGATCCCGCGAACCCGACCAACGACTTGTGGTTCTTCGGCACCGACGGCGGGCTGTACAAGAGCACCAACTTCGGCGCGACGGTGCAGAACCTGTGTCTCTCCGGACTCGGCGTGTCGCAGTACTACTCGACGCTCACGTCGAAGGCGACTCCGACGCTGATCCAAGCCGGCGCGCAGGATCAGGGTTATCAGCGCGGGAGCTTCGTCGCGTCGACCGGCGCCGGGCCGTCGAGCAATTTCGCCCAGTTGATCAGCGGCGACTACGGACACCTCACGTCGTCCGACGGCTCGCACGCGCGCGTCGTCTCGACGTACCCGGGCTTCATCCTGCTCGTCGAAGGTGAGAACTCCGCGAACACGTCGACGCTCAACTTCCCGAGCGGCGCGTCGAACGATTGGTTGCCGCCGGTGGTCGCCGATCCGGGCGACAACAAGGTCTTCTACTTCCTCGGCAATCAGCTGTGGAAGTACACGCGGCAGACCAACGGCTCGTGGACGACGACGTTGCAGTCGAATCAGAACTTCGCGATCGGCGGCAGCTTCCTGACCGCGCTCGCGTTCGCGCCGAGCGACTCGAATCGCGTCTACGCGGTCAACGACGGCGGACGCATCTGGTTCTCGACCGACCACGGCGTGACGTGGACGCAATCCGCGTCGACCGCTCCGGGCCAACAGTATTTCTACGGCAACGGCATCTCGGTCCACCCGACCAACGCGCTCGAGTGCGCGATCGGCGGGTCGGGCTACAGCACGTCGGGCGTGATCCGTTCGACCAACGGCGGCGCGACCTTCGCGCCGGAGAACAACGGCCTGCCGCAGACGCACGTTTACTCGCTCGCGTACGCGACCGACGGCACCGGCGATCTCTACGCCGGCGCGCAGCAGTCCGCGTTGCGTTGGCACCGCGCGACCGCGACATGGGAGACGATCTCGTCGCTCGGTTCGCCGATCACGACCTACTGGTCGGTCGAGATCGTCGACGCCGGCGCGACGGCGCGCTTCGGCACGTACGGCCGCGGCATCTGGGACTTCGAGATCCAACCCGTCCCAAGTTTCATTGCTTACGGCACCGGCAAGACCAACTCGTTCAGCACGCAACCGTTCCTCGCGTCGACCGGCACGCCGTCGCTCTCCGCGAACGACTTCTCGATCAACGTGTTCGGCGGTGTCTCGAACAAACCGGGCTCGCTGATCTACAGCGCGAGCCAAGCGCAGCTCCCGTTCCAAGGCGGCACGCTGTGGATCGGCTTGCCGATCAAGCGCGGCCCGAACATGAAGTTCGACGCGTTCGGCACCGACTACATTCCGGTCCCGGTCGACGCGACGATGGTCGGCATCACGCGCTACTACCAAGTCTGGTATCGCGATCCGCAACATCCCGACGGCACCGGCGTCGGCCTGAGCAACGGCGGCAAGACGTTCTTCGGGCCGTGATGCCGACTAAGACCGGACGAACCTTCAGTTCGAGTACAGGTGAGCCATGAGGACGATACTGACCGCCGTTTCGCGGCTTCTTGGCGCACCTCCGGCAACGTCTCTGGTTTCATTGCGTAGCGCACTCTTGTTCGTGGCATCTATGATTCTGACGGTATCGTCGGTTCCGGCGCAGACATCGACGGTGTCGTCAGGGGAGGTGTTGTGGGCGTTCGCCTCTGGCGGCTTCATGTATCGCCTCGACCCCGCGACAGGCGCCGTTCTCGAGACGATAGGCGGCGTGCATCATCAGTACGGGTCGACGGGGCTCGCGGCTCGGCGTGCCCGTCTGTATTTCCTCGACGCTGTCGGGGCGTCCCTGCCGTCCACGTCGAGGCTCGTCGAGATTGCGCCGGCGGACGCGTCCCATCGCGTCATTGGCTCCCTCGGACTGAAGGCCTATACGATCCCGTCGATCGAGGCGAACCCCGCAGACGACAAGATCTACGCGATCGTCCAGCAGAAGCTCTGCACTCTTGATCCGACGACGGGGGTGGCGACGATCGTAACTCCGCTGAAGGGGGGCGTGTTTGGCGGTTTCACGGACTTTTTTGTCGGGCTCGCGTTCGACCGAGTCGGCAACGCATACGTGACCGGCATCAACGGGCCACGCTTGTATTCGCTCGATGTACAGACCGGGCAGGCGACGCTCCTCGCGAACCTCGGAATCGGCCCAGGCCTCTTCTACGATCTTGCGTTTCGTTCGGACGGCAAGCTCTGGGGCGATTTCGTGGATGGTGGGTTTTCCGCGCCGCAAAATTCGGGTTTGTACGAGATCGACGTCATCGCTCTTGCGGCAACGCTGAAGCAACACCTGCAGTTCGCATACTTTGGCATCGCGTTCGTGCCCGCGCCCGAGATCACGAGCTACTGCACTAGCCGAACCAACTCGCAAGGTTGCATGCCGAGCGTTCAGGCCCACGGCATCCCGTGCATTGGCGCGTCGAAGGGCTTCGAGATCCAAGCGACCAACCTCATCAATCAGGTCCCCGGTCAATTGCTATACAGCGTCCGCGGTCGCGACCAGCGTCCCTTCCATGGCGGCACGCTTTGCATCGCGGCCCCGGTCCAGCGTTTTCCGTTGCAGGGCACCGGCGGGACCGCGAGTGGCGGTTCGCATGATTGCTCGGGGAACCTCGCGATCGACGTCAACACGTTTGCGTGGTTCGGCGGCGGCAATCCACTGCTGCGCGTGCCGGGCACGACGGTCGATGTGCAATGGCTCTCACGCGATCCCGGCTTCGCTCCGCCGTTCGACGTGTCGCTGACCTCGGCGTTGGAGTTCGTCGTCGGACCGTAGCGACGTTCACATCGCGGCGCGCGAGAGCGCGAGCAGCGGGCGCAACGCCCACGCGCCGAACGCCGCGACGGCGACGAAGGCCCACGTCGGCAACGATACCCACGCGACGAGCGCGACGACCGCCGCGGGAGCGAGCGACGCGATGACGCGCGCTCGGCGCGGCGCCGAACCGGCGCGCCATTCCGCCGCGAGCCACTCGGGCACGCGTTCGAGCGGCAGGAAGCTCGCGAGCAACAGCCAGCACGTCATGTACGGCCCGGTGTCCATCGCGAACCACGTGATCACGTGGAAGGCGACCGCGCCCGGCAAATAGAACCAGCGCAACGCGGGGAACACGAACACCAGCGGGAACGTGCCTTGGACCACGAGCGCGCCCCAACTGAGCGCCGCGGTCAACGCGACGTGCGAGCACAGGAACCGCGACCACGCGTTGTCGTACTGCATCAAGTAGCGCATCAGCGTGTAGCCGTTCGCCCACTCCACACCTGAGACCGCGAGCTTGGTCCAACCCGCGAATGCGTACCCGAGCGCGAGCGAGAGCTGCGTCAATCGCAACGGGAGCGCCGCGCCGCTCGCGCGTTCGCTCTCGCCTTCTCCGCGCCGGCGCGCGAGCCACGCGTCGATAGAGAGCCGCGCACCGCACGGACCGAGTGCGAGCGAAGAGATCGCGAACGCGAAGCTGACCTTGTCGTGGTGCACCTTGCCGAACGAGTAGACGTGCGCGGTGACGAAGAGGCAGCAAATCGCCGCGACCGCGCACGCCGTCCGCGTCCGCCAACCGACCCAGCCGGCCGCGAGGGCGACGATCGCGACGGCGATCACGCAGCGCATGGGGGCGAGGCCGAGCGGCTCGACCCCGAGCGCCTCGAGCACGTAGATCGGCGTCCACGTCTTCATTTGCGTGCCCGCGTCGATCGCCGCCGCGTCGGCGAGCGCCGTGTGCGCGTAGGCGACTAGGTCGAGGGCCGCGAGCGCGAGCACGAGGATCCGCCACCACGCGAGGCGCACCAACGACGTCTCCGCGAACCAGAAGTCGTCCCAACGTTCAGCGAGCGACATGCCGCGCCTCCGGCCGATGGACGACGTACTCGATCGGCGCGACGGGGATCGGACCGGCGGCGGTCAGACGTTGGCGGTCGCAGCGGATCTCGAAGCCCGCGAGCTCGCCGTGGAAATGCTCGCGGTCGAGCTCGTCGAGCAAGCGATCGCGCTCCGCCGCGCCGCCGAAGATCGACGGCACCAACATGCGGCGGAAGACGTACTGACCGAAGCCCGCGGACCACAGCTCGATCTCGAAGCGCTCGCCGCCGCGTCCGATGCCGACCAAGACGTCGCGGTACGCGAGCGAGAACGGCTCGGCGACGTCGGTGTACATGCCGAAGCCGACGAACGGCCAACCGCGCGCGTGGGGGAAGAGCGCGGCGACGAACTGCGCGGCGAGCACGACCGCGACGATGGTCGAGAGCGCCGCGCGGCGGAACGCGTTCCTTCCGCCGCGGCGCCGCGCGCGCGTGAAGAACGCCGCGGCGATCGCGAGTGCGGCGGCGGCAGCAACCAGCGCGAGTCGCTTGTGCTCGAGCAGCGGCGGATAGGGGACGTCGACGACGAGCTCGACCGGCGGCGAACGGCGCAGGTCGCGATCCCACGCGGTGACCACGAGTTCGTGGCGACCGGGTTCGAGCGCACGCACGTTCGAATGCTCACCGTCGAGCAAGTACCAGATCGGATGGCGCGCGTCGCGTCGGCGGTACTCGGCGCCGCCGAGCGCGGAGCCTTCGACCGCGAGCTCGAAGCCGTCGGTCGAACGCGCGCGCATCGTCGCGCCGGGTACGACGGCGACGCCGTCGACCGCGAGCACGCGCACCGTCGGCGCCGACCCTGAGTCGGGCACGTAGCTCCAACTCCCGTTCGCGTTCGCGAGCACCAACTCCCCGTGCGCACCGCGCGCGAGCGAACGATACGGCGGCGGCGGCACGCCGTCGGCGGCGCTGAACGTGCGGCCGAAGTGTTGGTGCAGCTCGACGCAACCGAAGCTCTCGCGCGTCGCGAGCCACAGACGCTCGTTCGAATCGACGATGACACCGACCGCGGGGCCGGTCGGCGCGCCTTGCCACAGGTCGACGGGATCGAGGCTCTGCACCGCGCGGCTGGTGACGAAGAGCCCATGTTCCGCTGCGACGAAGACGAGACCGAGCGGCGATTCGTCGAACGCGTGGACGGCGCCCGGACCCCCGTCGAGCGTGCAGAGGAGTTCGCGACGTGTGCCGTGCTCGATGCGCACGAACCGTTCGCCGTCGAGCGCGAACTCGATCGAGTCCTGCGCGCGGGGCGCGGCGAGCAGCGAGGCGGCGAGCAGCGCGAGCACGTCGTGGTGAGTCGCTGCGGCGCCTCGTCGGGGTTCAGGGACTCAGCGCCTTCTCGAGCGCCGCGCGGACTGCGATCGCGTCGGACTTCGCCGCCGCGTCGACGAGGCGCGCGCGTTGGGGTTCGTCGAACGCCCGTCCGGCGAGAGCTTCCGCCGCTTGGAGACGCGCGAGGCACGGCAGCTTCGCGTCGCTCGCCGCTTCGATCAGCTTCTCGGTCGGCATCTGCGAGAGGTCGGGCTTGGTCTCGATGATCCCGTTGCCGTCGTCGCCGACGTAGCCGAGGCTCTTCAGCACGACGAGTTCGTCTGGCGTGGGCTTCATCTCGCCGGGCAAGCCGACCGCGAGGCGCTGCTCGATCACGCGACCGAGCGCGGTGACGAGCTCCGGCCGCTCCGCCGCGAGGTTGCGGCGACTCTCGGGATCGGCGGCGAGGTCGTAGAGCTCCGGCACGAGACCGAGCGTGCACGCGGCATCCGGCGTCGGCACCAGGAGCTGCATGCCGTGCTCGTCGATCACGCTCGACACGAAGCGCGTCATGCTGAACACCTTGCGCGTCGCGTCGGAGTTCGGCGCGCGCGCGAGCGCGAGCAAGCTCTTGCCTTGCAGCACGCCCGGCGCGGCGACGTCGCACAGTTCGAACAGCGTCGGCGCGATGTCGACGTTCTCGACCCAGCTCTTCACGATGACGTTCGGCCCGACGCCCGGCGCCTTGACGATCAACGGGACGTGGAGGAGCTCGTGATACGCCTGGTTGCCGTGCGTGCCCATCAACAGATTGAGCAGCGTCGGCTTTCGGTGCTCGTGCTCGACCTGCGTTCTGCGCGAGCCGGTGTCGTACGCCTCGCGCGTCCACAAGCCTTCGCCGTGGTCGGCGGCGATCACGATCGCGGTGCGGTCGTACAGGCCCGCGCGTTCGAGCGCGGCGAGGAAGTGTCCGACGCGCCAGTCGGAGTACGCGACGTCGTCGTCGTAGCCGCTGCGCTCGCGACGGATCGTGGCGACGCTCGCGTCGTAGTCGGTGAGGCCGTGCGACTTCGCGTAGGCCTGCAGGAACTCGACGTGTTGCTTCGAGAGCTCGGCGGGCTCCTTCTTGAACTTCACGTGGTCTTCCGTCGGCGGTCCGTAGACGTTGTTGACGTCGTGGGGCTCGGCGAGGTGGATCCACGTGAAGGTCTTCTTGCCTTTGGAACTCTCGAGCCACTGCACGATCTTGCCGTCGTCCGAGTAGGGCTCGAGCTGCTCGAACACCTGGAAGCCGCGCTCGAAGCGCGTCTTGTCGGAGAGGATGTCGTTGCAGACGAACGCTGCGGTCTGGAAGCCGGCGCGTTGGAAGCCTTCAGCGAGCGTCGTGGCATCGTCGGGGATCGAGAGGCGTTCACCGGCGAGGTAGCGACCGGTCATCATCGAGACCATGCTCGGACTGGTCCACGAGCTCTGCGACACCGCGTTCTCGAAGAGCACGCCTTCGCGCGCGAGCCGCGCGAGATTCGGCGACGTGTCGCGCCCGTAGCCGTACGGCGTCGTGCGGTCGGCGCGCAGCGTGTCGATCACGATCAATACGACGTGGTCGGGCCGCGGAGGCGCGGCGTCGCGCGAACAAACCGCGACGAAGCCGACGCCGACGATCGAGAGGCCGAGGAGCGCGCGCACGACTCGCGACATGCGCTCCAAGACTACACCGCGGAGCCGATGATCTGCCCTTCGAAGACGAGCCGTCGCTCGACGAAGGCCTGCGCGTCGTAGATGAACACCGGACCGCGCGCCTTGAGCAGGCGCACCGCGAGCACGAGCCGCGCCGGCGGCGCGACCAAGCCCCGGAAGCGCACCGAGTCCATCCCGGCGAAGCCGAGGAACAGGTCGTCGTCGCGTCCGCGTCGCTTCAGGAAGTCGTACGTCGCGAGCTGCGCCGCCCCTTCGCATTGCAGCGCGCCCGGAAAGATCGGCCGACCGGGAATGTGATCGGCCGCCCACCAAGCGTCGGCGCGCACGTCCTTGAAGCCGACGCACACCGGATCGTTCGCGTCGAAGCGCACGATCCCGTCGAGCATCTCGAAGCGGCCGCGTTGCTTGCAGTACTTGCGCACTTCGTCGAGACCGAAGCTCGGGCGCGCGAGGTCGAGCTTCTCGAAATCGATCAGAGGTTGGGCGGGCACGGCGGTCCTTGGGACGTGGGGGCGTGCGGGAGACGGACGACGGGGGACGTCCGCGCGCGGCGAGTCTACGGAGCCGACTCCCTCGCGCCAACGCGCGCGAGGCCGCGCGTCAACCAACGGCCGCGTTGCACGAGCCAGAATTGGAGGGCCGCCTTCAACACGCTCGTCGCATTGAGCGCCCACCACACGCCGAGCGCTCCGAAACCCGCGCGCACGCCGAGGTACCAACCGAGCGGCACGCGCAAACCGTTGCCGAGCATGCTGACCCACATCGCGCGCGCGGTGTAACCCGCGCCGAGCAGGATCTTCTCGTTCGCGGACTCCTGCGCGACGAAGAGTTGGCTGAACGCGATCAACGCGACGTAGATCGAGGTCTGGCGCACGACTTCCGGATCGGTGGAGAAGTAGCGCGGTCCGATCGGCGCGATGACGACGAAGAGCAACGTCATCGTCGCCCCGACGTACAACGCGATGCGGCGCGTCGCTCGCACTGCTTGCCACGCCGCGTCGGGATCGCGCGCGCCGATCGCGCGACCGACCAACGACGCGCCCGCCATGCCGACGCCGAGGTAGAGCGGGAAGCTCAACCCTTCGAACACCGCGAGCCCGATGCCCAGCGCGTCGAGCACCGGCACGCCGAGCGGCGCGACCACGACGTGGATCAACGCTCCGTAAACGCCGGCATAGAGCGCGATCGACAGCGACACCGGCACGCCGATCGCCAACATCTCGCGCACGAGCTTCGGATCGAAGCGCAGGTGCTTGTACCAACGCACGCCGTAGACGACGCGCAACGCGATCATCCCGGCCGAGACGGAAAACGCGCGCGAGCACGCGATCGCGACCGGCGCGCCTGCGATGCCGAGCCCTTCGATGCCCGCCCAACTCGCGAGCCTGCCCGACAACGCCGCGCCCGGATGGTCGACGTATTCCGTCGCGTGCGAACCGTAGATCAGGATCGGCGAGAGCAGGTAGTTGAGCGCGCACGCGCCGAGCTCGAGCAACGAAGGGATCAGCGTGTTGCCGACGCCGATGAACGCGTGGTCGACGATCGGCGCGAACACCAACGGCAATGAGAAGAGGTAGAGGCTCGACAAATAGTCGCCGAGGAACGCGGCGGGCTTCGGGTCGAGCTTGAGCAGCCCGACGAGATGCGGCGTCGCGACCGGCCCGAGGCACGCGAACACCGCGTACACCGCCAGGCCGATCCACACCGCTTGCGCGACGACGCGGTCGCGGCGCAGCGGATCGCGAGCTCCGGTCGCGCGCGCCGTCAACGCGAGCGTGCCGCCGGCGGCGAGGAAGATCATCGAGAAGTTCATCACCGCGACGAACAACGCCGACGAGAGCGCGGCTTGCGCATCCGCTCCGAGCCCTTGGACCCAGTACTGGTCGTTGATGCGGTACGCGCTGTTCAGCAAGTAGGAGAGCGCGGAAGGCCACGCGAGCCGCAGCACGTCGCGCGTGCCGAGCGCACGACCGAGCGTCATGGCGTGAACACGAAGCGCGTCACGATCGTCTCGCCGGGGAGGACGGTGACGTGCTGCTTCGAGCGGAGCGTCGCGCGTTCCGCGAGCACGGTGAAGAGGCCTTCCGGCAACCAGCGCAAGACCGCGCGGCCTTCGAGGTCGGTGGTCGTGCGCGGCGCGCCGCCCTTCGCTCCGTAACCGGAGACCGCGACGCCGGCGAGCGGAGAACCGCGCTCGTCGTGGACGAACACCGCGACCTCGCCGCACGGCGGGAGCTCGAAGTCCGGCGCGGTGACGCGCGGTCCGGCGAACGACACGTCGCGCGCGGGGAAGAGCGGATTGGTCGCGAGGCCGACGGCGAGACTCCACTCGCCGTCGTGCACGCGTTCGAAGCGGTACTCGCCGCCCGGACCGGTCGCGGTCTCGAGCACACGCGTGTCCTCCTTGCGCGTCAACGCGACGGCCACGCCTTCGGCGCCGAGCCCGTACGCGTCGACGACGCGGCCGAGCAATTCACCGGAGAGATGCGCGACCAGCACGACGTAGACGTCCTGGCTCTCGGGCTTCGCGAGCAACAACGCGCGCCGCCGACAATCGAGATCGCCCGCGTCGACGACGAGGTCGTAACCGCCGAGCGGCACGTTCTCGAAGACGAACGCACCGTCCGGACCGCACGCGAGCTCGCGCCTCTCGGCGCGCTCCGCCGAGTGCAGCGAACTCGAGGGCTCGAGCACCAACGTCCAGTGCTCGGGCAACGGCAAGTTGGGCGGATCGGTGGTCAACCTTCCGCGCACGCGGCCGACGCCGTTGAAGCGCGCGACGCGTTCGGCCGTCGTCGGCGCCTGGCGCGTCGTCTCGTCGAGTGGCGCAGGATTTTCGCGGCGCGGATCGAACGTCGGGCCCGGCGACGGCTCGGTGACGAGCTCGCGCGCCGGCGCCGGAACGGTCGGGGTCGTGACCGGCGACGCCGGATGAGTCTTGGACTCCGGGAAGACGAACCACACGACGAGCGTCAGTCCGACCACCGCGGTCAACGCGAGCCAGAGAGCCGCGCGCCCGGAGCGGCGTCCGGCCAGCCTGCGCGCGATTGACACGGCGCCCGACGCCAGCGCACAATCCTCGACCGCTCTCCCCAAGTCCCGCTCCAAAAAAGACTTCCAGCGCCGTGCGGGTCGACCCAAGGGCGCGGATCCTAGCCCGCCTCGACCCCCTTCGCCACCCACCGCATGTCCCTTCGTCCCGCCTTCCGTCGTGCGCTCGTCGTCCTCGGTCTTCTCGGTGTCGCCTGGATCCCGACTGCGTTCGCCGCGCCGGCCGCCGCCGACGGGCGCGTGATCGTCCTCGGCTTCGACGGCGCTGACGCGCGCACGATCAAGGCGTTGATGGAGAAGGGCGAGCTGCCGAACCTGAAGAAGCTCGCCGACCAAGGCACGTTCGCGCCGCTGCAGACGGTCAACCCGGCGGAGTCGCCGACCGCGTGGGCGTCGCTGAACACCGGACAGAATCCCGCGAAGACCGGCGTGCCCGGTTTCGTGAAGCGCGAGCTGTCGCCGAAGTCCGGACGGCCGAGCGCCGGCTTCGGTCACCTCGAAGGCCCCGACTCGGTGCCGATCACCTCGTTCGGCGAGACGCCGATCCCGACGTGGTCGACGACGAAGATGGCGGTGGTCGCCGCGGCCGCCGCGTTCGCCGGCTTCTTCATCCTGTTCGGATTGCTGCTGCGCGTGCGCATCGCGATCTCGCTGTTCCTGGCGCTCTTGCTCGCCGGCGTCGGCGCGTGGGGCGGCGTCGCGTTGCGCGGTTGGTTGCCCGACGCGATGCCGGTGTGGAAGACCGCGTTGGTCGCGAAGCCGTTCTGGGAGACCGCGGCGGCGCACGGCGTGAAGAGCGTCGTGCTCGACGCCGCGGTCGCGTTCGATCGCCCGTTCGTCGACGGCGCGAAGGTGTTGTTCGGCCTCGGCTATCCCGACGCGCGCGGCAACGTCAACAGCTTCACCGTCTACACGACCGACGATCTGTACTTCGAGCGCGCGCCCGAGACCAACAAGACCGACACCGGCTCCGGCGGTCACAAGTTCAAGGTCGACGAACGCAACGGCGTGATCGAGAGCCTGCTCTACGGCCCGCCGAACTGGTACGAGATCGATCGGCTCGAGGCGCGCGAGAAGGTGCTCGAAGCGCAGTCCGCGGATCCGAACCTCGGCTACAAGAAGAGCATCGAGATCCAGGCCGAGCTGCGCAAACTGCGCGGCGACGGCTCGGACGACGCCGGCGACCTCTCGCGCCGCAAGTCGGAACGTCTCGCCGCGCCGGTGCGCGTCGAGAAGACGAAGGGCGCCGCGAAGGTGACGCTCGGCCACGAGACGCAGGAGTTGAAGGAAGGTCAGTGGAGCGACTGGTACCACCTGACCTTCGAGCTCAACCCGCTCTTCAAGGTCCACGCGGTGACGCGCGCGAAGGTCGTGCACCTCGACTCGCCCTACTTCGAGATGTACGTCGACACGGTTCAGTTCGATCCGGCGAAGCCTCCGTTCTGGCAGCCGCTCAGCCAACCGACCAGTTTCGCGCCCGAGCTCGCGCACGCGTGCGGCACGTTCGAATCGATCGGTTGGGCGTGCATGACCAACCCGTTGAAGGACGCGGTGGTCGATCCGATCAGCTTCATGCAGGACATCGAGTTCACCGAGACGTGGCGCGAGAAGCTGACGTTCGATCGCCTCGCGAAGGACGACTGGCGCATCTTCATGAGCTGCATGAGCACGCCCGATCGCGTGCAGCACATGCTGTATCAGTACTACGACACCGAGCATCCGATGTACGACGCGAAGGCGGCCGCGCAGACCTTCACGTTCTACGGCGAGACGATCTCGCTCGCGGAAGCGATTCCCGCGACGTACCGGCACCTCGACAAGACGGTCGGTCGCGTGCTCGCCGAATTCGTCAAGCCCGGCGACACGTTGATCGTCTGCGGCGACCACGGCTTCCAGACGTTCCGGCGCGAGGTCAACCTCAACAATTGGCTCTTCGAGAACGGCTACCTCGCGATCAACGCGTTGACCTCGAAGGGCGCGGCGAAGAGCCTCGGCTCGTGGGTCGATTGGTCGAAGACGCGCGCGTACGCGCTCGGCCTCGGCGGGCTCTACGTCAACCTCAAGGGTCGCGAAGGCGAAGGCATCGTCGATCCGAAGGACAAGGACGCGCTGCTCGCCGAGATCCGCGCGAAGTTCGTCGCCGCGACCGATCCGAAGAACGACGCGCACTTCGGCAAGGAGGCGTACGTGATGAGCACGACGTACTCGGGTCCGCACCTCGATCGCTTGCCCGACGCGTTCCTGTGCTTCGACGCCGGTTGGCGCGTGTCGTGGAACACGACCGCCGGCGGCTTGACCGTCGTCAGCGACGACAACGGCGAGTTCGTGCCCGGTCCCGCGTGCAGCGACAACGACAAGAATTGGTCGGGCGACCACGTCTCGGTCGATCCGTCGGTGGTCGAGTGCATCTTCTTCTCGAACCGCAAGGCCAAGCTGCCGGCGGGCGGCGTCAGCCTGTTGAACATCGCACCGACGGTGCTGTCGTTGGTCGGCGTTCCGGTGCCGCCGGAGTACGACCGGCCCGCGGTCGCGTTCGAGAATTGAGCGCGGCGCATTCGATCGCGCCGACCGAGCTCGCGCGGCGTCTCGCCGGCGGCGAACGCTTCGTGTTGCTCGACGTGCGCGAGCCGGACGAGCTCGCGGTCTGTCGCCTGCCCGCTTCCGTCGCGATCCCGATGGGGGAAGTGCCTCGGCGTCTCGACGAACTCGAACGCGACGCGCCGATCGTGTGCATCTGTCACCACGGCATCCGCAGTGCGCAGATCGCCGCGTTGCTCGCGCGCTCGGGCTTCACGTCGGTGCTGAACCTCGCGGGCGGCGTCGAGCGTTGGGCGCTCGAAGTCGATCCGACGATGACGCGTTACTAGAGGTCAGCGACTCGGCGTCGGGTAGACGGGCAAGCTCGTCGCGCCGCGCGCGTCGTACGCCTCGACCGCGAAGAGCCAATCGTCCTTCGACGTGTTCTCGAGCGTGATCTCGCTCTTCAGCCCGACGTCGACGCTCTTCGTCCAACGCGCGTCGGTCGTCCCGCGCATCCGCACGCGGTAACCCGCGACCGAACCCTCCGCGCCGAGCGTCCAGAAGAGCCGCGTGTGCGGCGTCAGCTTCTGCGTGTCGAGCATCACGTCGGCAGGCGGCGCCGGCGCGAGGGCGAGCGCTCGCAGCCCCGCCGCGTTGACCCGCGCGACACGTTCGACGAACGCGAAGTCGACGAACTCCGGGAGGTCGCCGAACTGCCGGCCGCCCTCGACGCGCACGTTCTGGTGTTGGTGGTCGTAGTTCTCGTTGGGCTCGGTGAAGCGCACCGCCGCGAAGCCGAGTTCGTTGAACGGCTTGTGATCGCCGCCGCGCAGGAAGCGGTCCTGGCGGAAGACGAGGTCGACGTCGAAGCCCGGCACTTCGCGCTCGCCGACCTCCTCGAGGTAGCGCGCGAGCTGCCGCGACGGCGCATCGGCGTCGCTGCCGACGATTTTGTCGCCGGCGGAAGGAACTCCCTCGCTGAAGAGCCGCACGCGCTCCGGCTCGAGCCGCCCGTTCGCGCCGCGGCCGCCGCCGACGATGTCGTTGGTGAACAGCGCTTCGACGAGCCAGCCCCGTTCCTTCCAGTCCTTGGCCTGCGCGGTCGAGCCGGCGAGGCTCTGCTCCTCGCCCGCGACCGCCATGAAAACGACGGTCGCTCGCGGTTCGAGCCCGCCGAGCAAGCGCGCGCACTCGAGCACCACCGCGACGCCCGAGGCGTCGTCGTTCGCGCCCGGCGCGTCGGACTCGGGATCCATCACGTCGCTCGGCATCGAATCGTAGTGGCCGGACACGACGACCAAGCGCGTCGGGTCCCTGCCCGGGAGCAACGCGACGACGTTGGTGACGTCCGCGCCGTCGGGAATGCGTTTCTCGGGAGCGACGTGGTGCGACTCGCTGCGCACTTGGAGGCGTCCGCCGTAGCGCTCCGCCGAGACCTTCTCGAACTCCGCCGCGAGGTACCGGCGAGCGGCGTCGATGCCGCGAGTTCCGCGGTCCGCGCTGAGCGTGTGTCGAGTCCCGCACGCGACGAGTGAGCGGATGTCGCGCTCGATGCGGCTCGTGCCCGCCGTGCTGGATTCGCCCACGCCGGCGAGCTCCGTTCGGCAAGCCGTCGTGATGCTCGCCGTGCCGATCTGGAAACACCACAGCAGCCAAGTCGTGAGCTTCATCGCCTGACGAGCATGCCAAGCGACCGCCGGACACGCACGCACCGCGCGAGCGCGTCGCGCCGACTCCCTACGCGGCGGTTTGACTGGCTCTTGACGCGCCGTTCGCTCACCTCGGCGGGAATCTCGCGTACCACCCTTCACGCCGCGGTCGATCGCCCCTTTTGGGGATGCATCGGTCGAGTCGGCGTCGCGCCGAAATCACGGAAAGTTCGCAGGGAACGAGACGTAGGCGCGACGAACGCTCCGGTACACGCGATCCAACAGGGAACAGAACAGCAGAGCATCCACATGAACCTAGAGACCACGCATCCCTGGTGTGGCGAGGACGGCCGAGTGCGCGCGAGCTACCGCTCGACGTGGCTGGGCTGGACCGATCCGCAAACCGGCGAGCGCCTGACCGTGCGCATGAGCGGCGAGGGCGACTTCATCAGCGAACTCGTGTCGGAAGGCTTCGAACCGATCGACGAACCGGGTCCGCCCGAACCCCGGTCCGGCGCTTGCCAGAGTTCGTCGACGTCTTCCGGCAAGACGTCGTCGCGTCGCTTCACCAGCCTGGTGTTTGCCGCGCAAAGGCCCGCAACCGGAAACCGGCGGGCGGGCTAGAAAGCACCGGCGACGTCCACCAAAAGACGATCGAACAGAGTTGGTGGTGTGGGACCCGCCAATTCGCGCGCTCGCGGCGGGGGCTGCGGGCGCGCATTTTTTTTGTTCGCGCGCAACCGGCCGAAGTCGCGGCGGCTGCCGTCGCAAGACCCGGCGGGGATGGGCGTGACGGTCGGGCGGGGACCGGCGGCGACCGACGAATCCTCCGCGCTCTCGCAGCCGAAGTCATCCGCAGGTGGCGGTCGAGCGGGCGATTGCTAGAATCCCGCCGATTCGCGGACTCGTACGGGAGGCCCGACGCACAGGTGGCCCTTCGCTCACGCGCGATCCGAGCCCAGTCTCCAGGCGTCCGCGTCAACCAAAACGGCAATCGTTGACGGCATGAGCGACCCCGCGCTGATCGAGAGGATCACCCGTTCCCTGGCGTACATGTTGCGCCATCAACCCCAAGAGTTCGACCTCGAGCTCGACGCGCACGGTTACGGCGAAGTCGACGAGGTCGTGCGAGCGCTCAACGAGCGCCTCGGCGAACCGGTCGAACGCGTCGACCTCGAGAACGCGATCGTGGCCGGCGATCGGCCGCGCTACGAGTTGGTCGGCGATCGAGTGCGCGCGCTGTACGGCCACTCGATCCCGGTCGAACCCGGCGAGCCCGCGCAACCGCCCGACTTGCTCTACGTCGGCCTCGGTGCCCACGACGCCGAACGCGCGTTGCAGCACGGACTCTCCGGCGGACGTCGGCGCTTCCTCCACCTCGCCCGATCGGTCGACGACGCGCGCGAGAGCGGTCGCCGCGCCGGCCGCGAGTACGCGGTCGTGGTGGTGAAGTCGACCGAGGCGTGGGAAGAGGGCGTCAACTTCTTCGATCGCCAAGCGCTGTTCCTGTCCGACGCGATCCCGACGCGCTTCATCGCGCTCCACGCGACCTACCAAGACGGCGAAGACCGTCACATGGGCGAGCGCGAAGGTCGCGGCTTCGGACCGCCGCGCCAGCGCGACGATCGTCGCCACGACGGTCCGCGCGGCGAACACCGCGGTGAGCATCGCGGCCCGCGCGACGACGGCGGACGCGACGCACCGCGTCGCCCGTTCGACGACGCTGCGCGCCCCGCGTCGGGCGCCGCTCCGCGCCGCGATCGCGACGACGGCCGCGGCGGTCGCGGTCACCGCGGCGGACGTGGCGGACGCGGTGGCGATCGTGACCAACGTCCGGTTCACACCGGCGGCGGCGGAGGCTTCCGCGACGATCGCCGTCCCGCCGACGATCGGCGCCCCGCTCCGCGCGAGGGCGCACCGCGCGACGATGCACCGCGCGAGCACGCGCCGCGCGAAGTCCACGCCGAACAACGTCCCGAGCCGCGCGGCGGCGGCGACTTCCGTCGCGACGACCGTCCGCGCGAACGTTTCGCCGATCGCGGACCGGACCGCGGTCCGGATCGTGGTCCCGAGCGCCGACCGGAACCGCGCGGCGAGCCGCGCCTGGAGCGCGACAGCGACCGCCGCGGCGATCGCGGCCCCGAAGTGCGCCCGTTCGAGCGTCCGCGCGACGACCGCGCGCCCCGCAACGATCGGCCCGAGCGGCCCGAGCGAATCGACCGCCCCGAGCGCAGCGATCGTCCGGAACGCCACGAGCGTCCGCAGCGTCAGGAAGAAGCTCGCCCCCAACAACGTCCGACTCCCGCGCCCGTCGCGGCGTCGAGTGACGAAGGTGGAGGCGGAGGCTTCGGCCTCGGCATCTTCGGCGAGCCCGAGCGCAAGCCGAAGAAGCCCGCTCCGCCGCCGCGCGAAGAACGCCGTCCGGCTCCGCCGCCGGCGCACACACCGCCGCCGCAACAAGACGACTCGGGCGGCTTCGGCGCCGGTCTCTAGTTCGGCGCGTTCAAGCGCGAGAGCAACTCGCTCGCCGCTGCCGCGACGCGTTCGACGTCGAGGTCGAGCATGCACGCGTGCCGCGGCAGCGGACAATCGCGCCGTCCGCACGGCGCGCAGTCGGGCCGCGTGCGCAGGACGACGTGACTCGAGCCGTACGGGCCCGTGCGACGTTCGTCCGCGGCGCCGAACAGCGCGAGCACCGGAGCTCCCGCCGCCGCCGCCACGTGCATCGGACCCGAGTCGGCGCTGATCACCAACCGCGCGTGCGCGGCGAGGTGCCACAGCTCCGGCAGCGAAGTCGCGCCGGTCCGATCGACGACGTCGCGCGCGCCGGCCGCGGCTTCGAACGCGCGCGCTCCCGCCGCGCGTTCGTGCGGTCCGCCGATGAACCACGCGCCGACGCCGTGCTCGTTCGCGAGCCTTCGCGCGAGCGCACCGAAACGTTCAGGTGCCCAACGGTTCGCCGACTTCGTCGCGCCGACGTGCAGCAGCACGAAACCGCGCGGATGCTCGCGCGCGACGGCGAGCGCGCGTTCCTCCGCCGCGCGATCGAACGGCAACGAGAAACGCGCCGCCGGATTCGGGACGCCGAGAGCGCGCGCGAACGCAAGGTACTGATCGACGACGTGAGCGTGGGGGAGTCCGGGCTCGATGCGCTCCGCGGCGAGGACCCAACTCAATTCCTTGCTGCGTGCGCGGTCGTACGCGAGCACGCGCCCCGCGCCGGCGAAGCGCGCGAGCAGAGCGCTCTTCAAGATGCGTTGGAGATCGAGCGCGAGCTCGTACCCCGCGCCGCGGACCTCGTCGATCCAACGCGCGAGCTCGCGCACTCCGCCGTCCTTGGACCACACGTGGACGCGTTCGACCGACGGATGACCTTCGACCAACGGCCGCGCGAGGTCGTGCACCGCCCAGCCGATCCGCACGCTCGGATCGAAGTCCTTCAGCGCGTTCGCGACGACCACGGCGTTGGTCACGTCGCCGATCGCGCCGAGGCGCACGATCAGGATCCGCCGCGGCAAGGACGTCATGGTGCTGATCCTGCACGAGCGACGCGCGCGCTTCCACCGCTACACTGCCGCGCGGTGACTTCCCTCCCGATCCTCGCCGAGTTGCCCGCCGGTTTCCGCGTCGTCCGGGACGAACGCGGCGTGTGCGCGCGGCGCGTCGAGCTCGAGCGCGAGTTCGAGGAGCGCGGTTTCGGTCTCGACGCCGCGCGCGAATTGCCGCGCAGCGATCTCTTCGGACGCACCGAGCTCCGCGAACTCACCGCCGCCGGCGCGCGTTTCGTCGTGCGGCGTTTCCATCACGGCGGACTCTTGCGTTGGTTGACCGGCGCGCGCTTCCGCGATCCCGAGCGGCCGTTCCGCGAGCTGGTGCTCGCCGCGCGGCTCGCGGAGCTCGGCTTCCGCACGCCCGAGGTCGTCGCGGCGCGCGCGCTGACGGGCGGCGCGGGTGCGTGGTTCCTCGACGTCGTCACGCGGCGTGTCGAAGGTTCGCGCGACCTCGGACGCGTGCTGGCGGCGGATGCGCGCGGCGAGCTCGACGTCGCGCCGCGGCGGCGCTTGTACGCGGCGGCGGGTGCGCTCGTGCGGCGTTTGCACGGCGTCGGTTTCGTGCACGCGGATTTGACGCCGCGCAACTTGCTCGTCGTCGATGCCGCGCCGGACGCGGAGCCGTGGGTGCTCGACCTCGATCGTTCGACGTTCGTCGACGGGCTGGACGTCGAGCGCCGCACCGACAACCTGCGGCGGCTGCATCGACACGTCGCGCGCCTCGTGCTCGAAGGTCGCGCGGTCGCGCGGCGCACCGATCTCGCACGCTTTGCCCGCGCCTACGCGCCCGAGCGCGGCGAGCGGCGCGCGCTCGTCCGCGCGATCCAAACGGGACAACGGCGTTCGCGCGGCTTGCACTCGACCGGTTGGTTCCTCGAGCGCCATCTCGGCGGCCGCGGATCCGACGCGCGCTGAGCCTCAGTGAGCCTCGAGCCACGAACGCCCGTGGCCGAAGTCGACCTTCAGCGGCACGTCGAGCTTCGCGGCGCCTTCCATCGAGTGCCGCACGATCTCGGTCGCTTCGTCGAGTTCGCGAGTCGGCAGTTCGAGCACGAGTTCGTCGTGCACCTGGAGCAGCATGCGCGCGAGGAGCTTCGACTGCGCGAGCGTCGCCTCGAGGTCGATCATCGCGCGCTTGATGATGTCCGCCGCGGTGCCTTGGACCGGTGTGTTGACCGCCGCGTTCTCCGCGAACACCCGCGTGCGCGCTTCTTCCGACGTCAGTTCCGGCGTCGCGCGTCGGCGACCGAAGAGCGTCTGCACGTAACCGGTCTTGCGCGCTTCGGCGAGCAAGTTCTCGCGCCACTCGCGGACCTTCGGGAACTTCTTGAAGTAGCGCTCGATGAATTGCCGCGCCTCGATCATCGTCAGGCCGGTGTCGCGCGCGAGACGCGCCGGACCCATGCCGTAGAGCAGGCCGAAGTTGACCGCTTTCGCGCGGCTGCGCATGTCGCGGGTCACCATCCCGGGCATCACGTCGAAGATCACGCTCGCGGTCGACGCGTGGATGTCCTCGCCGCGTGCGAAGGCTTCGCAGAGGAAGCGATCGCCGGTCAGGTGCGCCATGATCCGCAGCTCGACCTGGCTGTAGTCGGCGGTCAGCAAGCACCACTCGCCGGCCGAGTCCTTCTCGCGCGCGACGAACGCGCCGCGCAGCTTGCGGCCACGCTCGGTGCGGATCGGGATGTTCTGCAGGTTGGGATCCGACGACGCGAGTCGGCCGGTCGCGGCGGTCACCTGACTGAACGAACAATGGATGCGGCCGGTGCGCGGGTTGACGAAGCGCGGCAACGCCTCGACGTACGTGCTCTGCAGTTTCGAGACCTCGCGGTGCTCGAGCAGCGCCTGCACGATCGGCACGTCGGCGTAGTTCGTCGAGAGCGTCTCGTAGTCGGTCGCGTAACCGGTCTGCGTGCGCTTCGGGCGTTTGACGCCGGCGGCCTCGTGGATCTTGAGCTTCTCGAAGAGCACTTCGCCGAGCGCCTTCGGGCTGTGCAAGTTGACCGGACCGCCGGCGAGTTCGTGCACGCGCTTCTCCTGCTCGGCGCGCTCGATCTCCAGTTCGAGGCCGAGCTTCGCGAGCAATTCGGTGTCGACGCGGATCCCGCGCTCCTCCATCGCGGTCAACACCGGCACGAGCGGCATCTCGAGATCGCGGAAGAGCCGCTCCGCGCTCGCCTCGACGAGTTCCTTGGCGAGCACTTCGCCGAGGCGCCACGTCACGTCCGCGTCCTCGCACGCGTACTCGCCGACCTTGTCGACCGGCACTTGGGCCATCGTGATCTGCTTCGCGCCGCGGCCGATCAAGTCGCTGGTCGGGATCTTGGTGAGGCCGAAGTAGTGGAGCGCGAGATCGTCGAGGTTGTGGCGCCGCGCGGCGCCGGCGATGCAGTAGCTCGCGACCATCGTGTCGAACTCCGGCGGCGGCGGACGCACGCCGTGGCCGATGAACACCAGCATGTCGTACTTCGTGTTCTGGCCGACGTGTTCGAGTGTCGGGTCCTCGAGGATCGGCCGCAGCTTCTCGAGCAACGCTTCGCGCGAGCCGCAGAGCGGCGGATCGAGGTTGAACGGCACGTACCACGCAACGCCTGCGTTGCACGAGAAGGACGCGCCGACGAGCTCGGCCTGCAACGGGAAGAGACTGGTGGTTTCGGTGTCGACCGCGAAGCGGCGCGCGTTGCGCAGCAGCGCGATGAGTTCGTCGAGCTCGGCTTCGGTGCGCACGATCCGGTAGTCGCGGACCTCGGTGCTCGCGGTCTTCGGCGAGTCGAGTTTCTTCAGCAGACTGAGGAAACCGAACTGCGTGAAGAGCTCGCGCAACTGCGCCGCGTCCGGGTCCGGCGGACGGATCGCCTCGAAGCCCGGATCGAGCGGCACGTGCGTGTCGATCGTCACCAGCTCGCGCGACATCAAGAGTTGTTCGCGATCGCGCTCGATCAGCTCGCGCGCCTTGCCCTTGACCTTGTCGAGGTTGGCGAGCACGCCGTCGACCGACCCGAACTCGGCGATCAACTTGGTCGCGCCCTTCTCGCCGATGCCCTTGACGCCGGGCACGTTGTCCGAGGCGTCGCCCATGATCGCGAGCACGTCGACCACGTGATCCGGCGTCGTGCCGAACTTCGCGGTGACCGCTTCCTCCGCTTCGATCAGGACGTCGATGTCCTTCTTGAAGACGTTGTAGAGCTTCACGCTCGGGCCGACGAGCTGCATGAAGTCCTTGTCGCCGGTGACGATCAGGACGTCGTGGCCCAGCGCGCGCGCTTGGACCGTGAGCGTCCCGATCACGTCGTCGGCCTCGAAGCCCTTGACCTCGAACAGCGGAATGCCGTGCGCGCGCACGATCGAACGCATCCAATCGAGCTGCGCGATCATCTCCTCGGGCGCGCGCTCGCGCGTCGCCTTGTACTCGGCGTAGCGGTGGTGGCGGTGCGTCGGCCCCGGCGGATCGAACGCGACGGCGATCAGGTCGGGCTTCTCGTTCTCGAGGATGCGCCGCAACGTCATCGTGAAGCCGTACGTCGCGCCCGACGGCTTGCCCGTCGGACTCGTCAGGTTCGGGATCGCGAAATGCGAGCGGTACGCGAGCGCGGTGCCGTCGAGCAGGAAGAGGCGGGCCATCGCGTCCAGGATAGTCGCTCGCGCCGCGCGGCACGAGCGAACGACATCGCGCCCCGAGTCAGACGCCCTTGCGCTCGAGGTCCAACAGTCGGTTCAGCAAGCGAGCCGTCGCGCGCGCGTCCGCGGTCGCTGTATGCCGCGCGTTCCTCGAGAAACGGATGCCGAAGTGCGCGAACGCTTTGCTCGAGCCGACCCACTCGGCCGGGATGCGTCCGGCGAGCGCGAGGAAGCGCAACACGCTCGCGGTGTCCAGCGTGCGGTGCGAGAAGCACTTGTCGTACGGAAGCTCGGCCTGTTCGAAGAGCCTCTTCAGGAAGGCGACATCGAACGCCACGTTGTGACCGCATACCACCGCGGGCTCGGGCCCCTTCGACCCGACGAAGTTGCGCTCGACGAACTTCACGAGTTCGATCGCCGCGAGCCGCGGCTCGAGCGCGTCGCGGTGATGCTCCGCGAGGTCGATGCGGTTGATCGCCATCGCTTCGGGATCGACCACGAGTTCGCGTTCCAGGACGCGCAGGCCGAGCTCTTCGCCGATCTCTCCCTGATCCCACACCACGGCGCCGACGGTCAGCAGGCTGTGCCGTCGCGGATCGGTGCCGCCGGTCTCCGTGTCGACGACGAGGAGCTTCACGGCATCGGCTCGTCGACGGCGCGCACCTTCAGCCGACCGCAGATGCGACGAGCCGTCGCGTCGAGCGTCTGCAGCCGGAGGAGGGCCTCACTCCACCCTCGCCGCAGCGAGTCGAGGATCCGCGCCGCCTTGAAATCGAGCGGGTCGCCGAGGTCCGCGCCGGGCTGGATCTCGATCAACGGCGTCGAGATGCGCCGCGCGTTGCCGCCGAGCCGCGCGAGCTCCGCGACGCGTCGCGCAAGCGACCGTTTCACGTCCTTCGGCAGACGCTGCTGCTCGAGCCAACGGTGGAGAGCCGCGAGCTTCGTGCTCTGCTCGTCGACTTCCTCGCTGATGCGTCGCCACGCGGCGACGATCGGATCCGTGTGGATGTGGTGATACACGTCGATCGTGCGCATCACGTAGCGCTTCACGTCGAGCGTGGCGCTTCCTGAATCGACGGCGCTCAGCGGATCCTGACGGATGCAGTAGGTGACGCCCGCGGATCCCGCGTCGAGGCGCGGGACGTGGCGCAAGAAGTACGCGGCCTCGCGCGTCGGCGTGTGGTTGCCGATGCCGCCGTCGACGAACCACGCGCCCCGGAGCTCGACCGGCGGGAACGCGACCGGGATCGACGAGGACGCGAGCAACACCTCGATCAGGTCCGCTTGATCGCGGATCGTCACGAAGTGCGAGAGTCTGCGGCCCTCGTCCGAGGCGAGCATTCGCGCGACCAACTTCGACGCGAAGAACGAACGCATCCGGCCGTGCGTGAAGTCGGTCGCGCACACGATCAGGTGCGCGTCGGCGAGCTTCGAGAAGTCGACGTTCCGCCCGATCAAGCTGCGCAGCGCATCGTTCGAGTAGACCGAGAAGTGCGGCGACCCGGCGATCGAGCGCCGCAGCTTCCCGCGCAGCGCGTTGAGCCGCCAGTCGCTGACCGCCGTGCCGAGCACGTCGTGGTTGCGCACGCGCTTCCACATCGCGATCAACGCGTCGGGGCCGGACGTCGCGAGCACCGCCGCGTTCAACGCGCCCGCCGATGTTCCGATGAAGCACACCGGTCCCTCGATGCCGCGCAGCTTGCGATACGCGAGCACCGCCTTCGCCGCGCCGGCGCCGTACGCGCCTTTGGCGCCGCCGCCGCTCAGGACGAGACAATCGAACGTCGGGGCAGCGTTGGCCGACGGCGTGGCCGCGGTCATCGCGCGGCGCCGATCTCTGGACTGGGCCCGGTGCGGAAGTCCTCGAGCACGAGCTCGAGGTTGGTCTCGCCGCGGAACGTGTTCCAGCGCGGCGAGTATGCGACGTGCACCGGTTCGCCGAGACGCAGCTCGGCGACGCGCTTGCCTTGGCCGAACGCGACCGCGCGCAACACGCGTTCGCCGGAGCGCAACAGCATCGACAGGTGCGCGCCGCTCGCGCCCATCGTGCGCGCCGGCTCGGCGAGGCGCAGATCGCGCGAGACGAAGAGCGGCTTCTCGTTCTTCTCGCCGAACGGTTCGAGGCGATCGAGCTGACGCATCAACTCGACCGACATGTCGGCGAGCGGCAGGTCGTAGTCGACCAGGAGCTCGGCGTTCGCGCGCGCGCGACCGGCGAGCATCGCATTCGCCTTCGCGCACACCGCGTCGCGCAACGCGTCGATCGACTCGGCGCGCACTTCGCAACCCGCGGCTTGCGCGTGGCCGCCGAAGCGCTCCATGTGCTCGGCACCGCCGCGCATCGCCTCGAGCACGTCGAAGTCGTCGACCGAGCGCGCGCTGCCGCGACCTTTGCCGCCGTCGAGGCCGATGACGAGCGCGGGCCGACGGAAGCGATCGACGAGACGCGCCGCGACGATGCCGACGACGCCGGGGTGCCAACCTTCGCGCGCGAGCACGAGCACCGGATAGCGCTCGGGATCGGCGAAGCGCTCGGCTTCGACCAACGCTTCCGCGACCAACACGGCCTCGATGCGTTTGCGTTCGACGTTCTTCTTCTCGAGCTCGTCGGCGAGGCTCTTCGCGCGCCACGGATCGTTGCAGAGCAACAGTTCGAGCGCGCTCGACGCGCTGCCGAGTCGTCCGGCGGCGTTGAGCCGCGGCCCGAGCTTGAAGCCGACGTCCTCGGCGTTGAGCGAGACGCCTTCGAGTCCCGCGGCGGAGAGCAACGCGCGCAAGCCGACGTGCTTCGTCGTCTCGAGCGCGACCAGACCGCGCCGCGCGAGCACGCGGTTCTCGTCGACCAACGGCACGACGTCGCACACGGTCGCGATCGCGACGTAGCTCATCGCGTCGGCGAGGAAGAGCCGCAGGTCCTCGCGCACCTTGCGCGCGCCGCTGATCTCCTGGCACACCGCCCACGCGAGTTTGAACGCGACGCCGGCGCCGCACAGCTCGCGGAACGGATACGTCGAGCCCTCGAGCTTCGGATTCACCAGCGCGACCGCCGGCGGCAGCGGCCCGCGCGGCGGCTCGTGGTGATCGGTGACGACGGTCTCGACGCCGACCGCGAGCAGATCGCGGATCGTGTCGTGCGCCGACGTGCCGTTGTCGACGCTGACGACGAGCTTCGCGCCCTCGGCCTGCGCTTTCGCGATCGAATGCGGACCGAACGAGTAGCCGTCGGTCAGACGATTCGGGATGTACGGCCGCGCGCGGACGCCGACGAGTTGCAGGAGCCGCATCAAGAGCGCGGTGCCCGAGAGTCCGTCGACGTCGTAGTCGCCGTGGACGAGCACGACTTCCTTGTTCTCGAGCGCGCGCCGGATGCGCGTCGCGGCGAGCGCCGCGCCCGGCATCTCGCTCGGATCGCGCAAGGACATCAAGCTCGCTTCGAGGTGCGCGGCGCTGCGCTCGGGATCGCGATGGCCGCGCGAGACCAGCAGTTGCCCGACCGCGGCGTGGAGCCCGTTACGACGCGCGACGCGAGCGGCGGCTTCGGGCTCGGCGGTTCGGAGGATCCAGCGAGTTTCCACGGGCCGAGCATTCTGCGCGCACGCGGCGACGGCGGCAACTTGCGTCACTCGGCGGCGCCCAGGCGCTCGCTCGCCGCGCGGCGCAGCTTGATCCACGCGCGTTGGTGGAGTTGTTGCGCGGCGTGCACGCTCTCGCGGCCGAGCTTCTTCGCGATCGTCTCCCAGTCGGCGCCGCAGAAGTCGCGCAGCACGACCGCCTCGCGGTACTCCTCCGACAGTTCGGCGATCGCCGCGTCGAGCACTTCGCGCACTTCGCTGCGATACGCGCCATCGGGCGGCGTCGTCGCGTCGTCGGCGAGCGTGCTGCGCGTCGACGCGGCGTCGATCGGACGTTCGCGCTCGGCCGCGCGCTTCGCGGCGCGTTGACGATCGATCTCGTCGCGAATGCGGTTCTCGGCGACGTGCGCGAACCAGCGCAACAACTCGCCGTCGTCGCTGACCTGCAAATCGACGAGCCCGGCGAGCGCCGCTTGGAACGTCTCCTGCACGATGTCGCCCGAGTCGACCATGCGGCGCGCTTCGGGCCCGAGCCGGATGCGCACGATGCGGCGCAGGCGTTCGTAGTGGCGCGCGACGAGCTCGTTCAGCGCCGCCGCATCGCCGGCCTGCGCGCGCGCGAGCAACGCGCGCGAGAGCCCGAGATCCTCGCGCGGCGCCGGGCCCGGACAGGACTCCTCCAGTCGTACCTTGGCGGCGGACATCGAACGGGTCATGCTACCCGGCCAGCCGCTCGCTCGTGGCTCGGCCATGGACCGCGATCCCCGATTGCTCTCGCGCGCGGAGAACGTCTTCGCCGACTTGCTCGTCCTGCGTCCGAACGCCGACGCGCGCGATCTCGAAGCGTTGGGCGCGGTGCATCCGGAGCTCGCGCCCGAACTCGCGACGCTCTACCGACAGTGGAAGCTCTTCGACTCGGCGCGCGCGCAGCTCGTCAGCGCGCGACCCGAGAGCGATCGGAGCCCCGCCGCGTTCGCGTCGGCCGGCGCGCGGATCGGACGCTTCGAACTCGTGCGTCTGCTCGGCCGCGGCGGCATGGGTGAAGTGTGGGAGGCGCAAGAGGTCGACTTGAAGCGTCGCGTCGCGCTCAAGCTGTTGCCGTCCGGCGCGGTGCCGTCGGCGGAAGACGTCGCGCGTTTCCGCCGCGAGGCCGAAGCGACCAGCCGCGTGCGCCATCCCGGCATCGTCGCGGTGCACAGCGCGGGCGAAGGCGAAGGCCGCTTCTACATCGCGTACGAGTTGGTCGAAGGCGGGCGTTCGCTGCGTCCGTGGCTCGACGAGCGCGCGCGCCTCGACGAATTGCCGGAGACGCACTACCGCGAGACGGCGGTGCTCTTCGCCGACGTCGCCGAAGCGCTCGAAGCCGCGCACCAAGCGGGCATCGTGCACCGCGACCTCAAACCGCAGAACGTGTTGATGACGCCCGACGGTCGGCCGAAGGTCGCGGACTTCGGGCTCGCCAAGGTGTCGGGCGAGCTCTCGCTCTCGCACAGCGGTTCGTTCCTCGGCACGTGGTTCTACGCGAGTCCCGAACAAGTGCGCGGCGAGCCGCTCGACGCGCGCAGCGACGTCTTCAGCCTCGGCGTCACGCTCTACGAATGCCTCGCGTTGCGCCGGCCGTTCGACGGCGACACGCGCGAGCAAGTCGCCGCGCGCATCCTCGGCTCCGAGCCGACCGATCCGCGCACGCTGCGTTCGCGTTGTCCGCGCGACCTTGCGGTGATCGCGGCGAAGGCGCTCGAGAAGTCGCGCGAACGTCGCTATCCGTCGATGCGCGCCCTCGCGGACGATCTGCGCCGCCACCTCGCGCACCAACCGATCTCCGCGCGCGAGCCTTCGGCGCTCGAGCGCAGCGGCAAATGGACGCGACGCCATCCGACGTTGGCGACCGCGATCGCGGTCTCGAGCCTCGCCTTCGTCGTCGTCGTAGGACTGTTGATCACGACCGACCGCGCGCGCCGCGACGCGGAACGCGCGCGCACGGCGGAGCTCGCGACCAACCGCTCGTTGCTGCTCGCGAACGCGGACCTCGACTCCGCGCGCAAGGAGTCGGACCGCAACGCGACCGACGCGCGCGAGCGCGCGGAGGAAGTCCGCGCCGAGAACGTCGTGCGCGAACAGGTGATCACGTTCCTCGCCGGCATCTTCGAAGCCGCGGATCCCGAGGTTTCCGCCGACGAGGATCCGCCCGCGAGTAAGTTGCTCGCAACCGCCGCCGAGAGTTTGCGCGACGAACGCAAGCTCGATCCGCGTGTGCGCGCGCAGCTCCTGACGACGCTCGGCACCGTCTACGAGAAGCTCGGTCGCTACGACGAAGCGCGCGGACTCCTGTTCGAGGCAGTCGATCTCTGGGGCGGTCCCGACGGCGATCCCACGCGCGACGCCGAGCACGCGCGCTTTTCTCTCGCCGCGACGTGCACGCGGCTCGGCGAGTACGACCTCGCGCGGATGCTCTTCGAGGACTTGGTGACGCGCAGCCTCGCGGATCCCGACGTCAGCTGCACCGACATGGTCGATCGCTTGTCCGCGTTGGCCGGCATCGAGAGCGAGACCGGACGCTTTGCCGAAGCCGAAGCGACCCTCGCGCTCGCCCAGGACTACGCGGACGTCGCGCCGGACTTCGACGAACGCGACACCCTGACGATCGTCGAGACGCGCGCGGCCGTGTACTTGTCGACCGCGCGCTTCGACGAGGCCGAGCGCGATCTCCTGACGGTCTCCGGAATCTACGAGCGTTCCCTCGGACCGAACAATCCGCGCACGGTCAGTCCGCTCAACAGCCTCGCGCTCGTTTACCGCGACACCGGTCGTCTGGCGCAGAGCGAGGCGCTCTTCGAGGACTGCGTGCAACGCATCGAGCGTTCGCTCGAGCCCGATCATCCGAACTTCCTCGTCGTGCGCGCAAACCTGGCGAGCCTCTGGACGAAGACCGGTCGTGCGGAGGAAGCGCGTGAACTCCTGGTCCGTGCGATCGACCTGCGCACCGCGCGCGTCGGAACCGCGGATCCCTTGCGGCTGTTTCTCTTGAACAACCTCGGCCTCGCGTATTTCGAGTTGAAGCGTTTCGAGGAGGCCGAGCCGCTCGAACGCGAAGTCCTCGCGGGTCGCGACGCGTTGTTCGGGAGCGATCATCCGTCGACGCAGGAGAGCCGCAACAACCTGGCGTTCGCGCTCTACAGCCAAGGCAAGTTCGCAGAGGCGTTGCGCGTCCAAGAGGAGACCGTCGCGCGCACGCCGGCGGACGCGTACCAGCGCGCGGGTCGCGAGCGTCTGCTCGAGTCGATCCGCCAGGCGTTGGTGCCGAGCGGCGGGCACTGACCCGGCGACGCCCGCGCGTTCCTCGGGTTTTCGCGCGTGAAGGTCCCGCGGGACCTCCGCTTCCTCTCGCAGCGGCCGCTCCTCGGCCCGCGTCGCGGTCGCGCACGACCCGACGTTCCTCGAAACCTCCCTGCGAGCCCCTCCCATGTCCCTCCTCGCTCTCGGCCTCGCGGCACTCGCCGCCCAAACGCCCGCGTCGCCTTCCTCGCACGCCGCCGCGCCGGTTTCCGGTCGCGCCGCGCTCGCGCAAGGCGTGATCGAGTCGCCCGCCGCGCCGTCCGGCGCCGACGGGACCGTCGTCGTGCCGCCGCACATCGCGCTCTCCCTCGCGACTCCGGCGACATACCTCGCGGACCTGCCCGACGTGGCCCCGCGTCCGACGGCGGCGCGCGTCGCGTCTTCGAACGCCGGCGACGCGGTGCTCGAGCCGGCGGCCGGCGATCCGTACTTCCTCGGCTTCGCGGCCGGGAACTACTATCCGCCGACGGGCGAGCGCCTCGATCCCGAGCTCCTCGCGTCGATCCGCGTCGACGCGTTCGACGGCCGACCGGAGCCGATCGTCTACGCCTTCGCGATGTTCGAGCATCGGATCACCGCGGCGCGCACCGCGGCGCTCGAAGCGCTCGGCGTGCGCGTGCTCGGCTACCACCCGTCGAACTGCCTGAAGCTCGCGATCCCGCTCGCGGCGTTCGAGGCGGTCGCCGCGTCGCCGGAGTTGCACTGGCTGGGCACGCCGAAGCGTTGGCAGAAGCTCCATCCGTCGCTCGGCGCGCACACCGCGTCCGCCGGAGACCTCGACGTCCGTCTCGTCGTCGACGTCTATGACTCCGACCTGAATGCGGCGTCCTTCGACGAGACGGTCGGCAGCGCGTCGCAGCTCGACGCGGGCACGGTGCGGCTCGCGCCGGCCGGCACGCAGGCTCTGACGCGCACGCGTTCGAACGGTTGGCAGGAGCGCGCGCTCGCCGACCTCGGCGTCCAGGTCGACGAGTACGAGGACGCGATTCGCGCCTTCCACGTCCGCGCGCCGGCGTCGCGCATCGACGCGCTCGCCGCGAGCGACTTCGTGCAGTTCGTCGAACCCGACTTCGAGAAGGGCGCGTTCCACGACGAATCGACTCCGATGATCTACTCCGATTCCGTGCGCTACTACGCGAACGGCGGGACGAGCTCGTCGGTGATCGCGGGCATCGTCGACAGCGGCTTCGACTCCGCGCACAGCGACCTCAATCACACGTGGGGCGTCGGTTGGGAGCTCGGCGGCAGCGGCGGAGCGTGGAACGACGTGTGCGAACACGGTTCGCACGTCGCGGGCACGATCCTCGGCAACGGCGCGATGACGGCGTCGTTGCGCGGCAACGCGCCCGGCCTCGGTTGGGGCGGAGCAGGCCGCTTCTACGCCGTGAAGGTGTCGAACGCGTGCAGCGGATGGTCGGGCTCGGTCTCGACTTGGATGGCGCCGTTCCACACCGCGTACTTCGACGGCGTGAGCACCACTCCGGTCCCGCACGTGATCAACAACTCGTGGGGCTCGAGCGTCTTCAACGCCGCGGGCGCGTACGTCGGTCCGTACTTCGGCACGGAGTCGGAGGCGCGCTTGCTCGACAGCGAGGTCTACAACCGCGGACAACTCCACGTCTTCGCCGCCGGCAACGACGGCAGCGGCGCGTCGACGATCGGTCTGCAAGCGGCCGCGAAGAACGTCTTCGCGGTCGGCTCCGTCCGCAAGCAGTGGACGTCGACGACCCTGCCGGGCGAGTTGTCGAGCTTCTCGAGCCGCGGGCCGACCGGCGACTCGCGCTGGAAGCCGAACATCGTCGCGCCGGGGGAATCGGTCGACTCCGTCGATGCGAACTCGGGCAACGGCTACACGTTCAAGCAAGGCACGAGCATGGCCGCGCCGCACGTCACCGGCGTGTTCGCGCAGATGCTCGATCACCTCTCGTTCCTGAAGTACGCGCCGGAACGCGCGCACTCCGTCGTGATGGCGACGGCGATGACCAAGGCGAATCAGACGTTGAACTTCGCGTCCGATGCGCACCTGCGCACCTACGGCGCCGGCAAGATCGAAGCGTGGAAGGCGAACTACGGCACGTCGCAGATGGGGTGGAGCAACTGGGGCTCGTACCTCGGCGCGAACAGCTACACGTACGCCGACTTCACGGTCGGAGCCGGCTGCACGCGACTCGTCGTGTGCATGAACTATTCGGATCCGCAGTGTTCCGCCGGCGCGTCGCAGGCGTTGGTCAACAACTTCGACATGTATCTCGATGCGAGTCCGATCGACCCGAACTTCAACACCGGCGACTACTTCGCGCAGTTGAGCACGGTCGACAACACCGAGATCCGCATCCTCGACAATCCGGTCACGGGTACGTGGCGTTGGAAGATCTGGCCGACCAACGCGCCTCAAGGCGTGTTCTACGGTCTGACCGTGTATGCGCAGTACGGCGACATCACGCCCGACGTGTCGGTCACCGTCACGCCCGGCAAGACGTACCTCAAGCCGAACGAGAACACGCCGTTCACCGTGAACACGTACGCGCCGACGTACCTCGCGTCGAACGTCGTGATCGACGCCGATTGCCACTTCGGCAACGGCTATGTCTCGCTCGCGTCGAAGTACCTGGGTGACGGCGCCTACTCCTCGATCACGACGGGCGGCAACCTCATCCAGTACCTGATGGGCGACATCCTGCACGGCAATTCGCGCTCGGCGGACTTCCTCACCAGCTTCGCTCAAGAGGGGCAGTGGGGTTTCGTCGCCAAAGTGCGCGGCGACAACATCTCGACGGTGAGCTCCATGGGCGTGGTGACCGTCGACGGCACGCCGCCGTCGGCGGTGGATCCGCTGGTGTGCACCGATCACTCGGTCGACACGTGGTCGAACGTTCCGTTCTTCGTCTTCGATTGGGCGAACGCGTCCGACAGTTTCTCGGGCCTCGCGGGCTACAGCTTCAGCACGAGCTTCGACGCGCCGGCGGATCCGGGCGTGGCCATCGACACGACGAGTTCCGCGTACCTCGAGAACCTCGGCAGCGGCGCGCAAGGTCGCTTCTTCAACGTGCGAGCGGTCGACCGCTGCGGCAACGGCGGCGCGACCTCGTCGATCGGACCGTTCTACGTCGACACCGACGCGCCGTTCGCGCTCCAGAACTTGGCTGCGGACGTGCCGATCGACGGAACGACGTGCGGTCCGATCACGTTGTGGTGGGACGACGGCTACGACGCGACGTCGGGTCTCGCGGGCTACTCGGTGTTCATCGACAACGATCCGTTCGCGACGCCGACGGGCTCGCTCGATGCGACGACGACGTCCTACACGACGACGCTGCCGCCGAGCGGTCTCCCGTACTACATCCACGTTTCCGGCGTCGATTACGCCGGCAACGTCGGAGTCGAAGCCAACTGGGGTCCCGTCTACGTCGGGCCGATGACGGTGACCAACTTCTGCAAGGCGAAGCTGTCGAGCGGCGGTTGCACGCCGACGATCAGCGCGAACGGCTGCCCGTCGTACGGCTCGGGCGACGTGCACATCACCGCGACCAACGTCCCCGGTGAAACGACCGGCCGCTTGCTCTGGGGGCTGCACACGAACCCGTACGCGCTCGGCTCGGGCATCTCGATGTGGGGCCGTTCGCCGAAGGGCAACAAGTTGTGCGTCGCGCAACCGACGTGGACCGGCGTCCAATTCTCCGGCGGCACGGCGGGAGCCTGCGACGGCGTGCTCGACTTCGCGATGGACGCCGCGTTCTTCGCGGCCAACGGACTGACGCCGGGCACCGACGTCTACGCCCAGTACTTGCTCGACGATCCGAGCGCGGCGGACGGCTCGAAGCTCGGCCACACCGACGCGTTGCGTTTCACGATCGCTCCGTAAACGCGCGCGTTCGAACTCTCGACTCGCCGCGGCGGTCCCTCGATGGGATCGCCGCGGCTTCCGTTGTGTCGTGCTTGTCGAGCGACGGTGGGGCGGGCGAGACTCTCGCCATGGACGAACGCGTGCGGGCGGGTGCGGCGAGGAGCGAGCTCCTGCGCCGGTTCCCGTCGGTCGACGAAGCCTTGAAGCGTCCCGCGGTGCGCGCGCTCGCGTCGCGCGCGACGCCGGAGCTCCTGGTCGAGTTCGTGCGCGCGACGTTGGAGGCGTGGCGCGAGAGAGCGCGTGCAGCCGATGTCGATGCGAACGAATTCGCGCGCAAGCTCGACGCCGACGCGTGGATCGCCGACGTCGTGCTGCGCGTCGACCGCGAGCGTCGGGCCGGACTCGTGCGCGTCGTCAATGCGACCGGCGTCGTGCTGCACACGGGCCTCGGCCGCGCGCCGTTGCACGGCGAGGCCGCGGAGCGGATGAGCACAGCGGCGCGGAGCTACGTCACGCTCGAGATCGACCGCGAGACCGGCGAACGCGGCCAACGCGACGAACGCGTCGGCCGCCTGGTCGCGCGTCTGCTCGGTTGCGAGGCCGCGATCGCGGTCAACAACAACGCGGCGGCGGTGGTGCTCGCGCTGTCGGCGTTCGCGCGCGGAAAGGAGACGGTGCTCTCGCGCGGCGAGCTCGTCGAGATCGGCGGTTCGTTCCGCATGCCCGACGTGATGGCCGCGGCCGGCACGACGTTGCGCGAAGTCGGCACGACCAACCGCACGCGCCTCGCCGACTACCGCGCGGCGGTTGGTCCGGCGACGGCGCTGCTGCTCAAGGTGCACACGTCGAACTACCGCGTGCGCGGTTTCGTCGAGGACACGTCGCCGTCGGAACTCGCGGAGCTCGCGCGCGAAGCCGGGCTCTCGAGTTTCTACGACGTCGGCTCCGGCCACGTCGACGCGCCCAACGCGCGGTCGCTCGACATGCTCGGCGACGAACCCGACGTGCGGCTCGCGCTCGAGAGCGGCGTCGACGTCGTCTCGTTCTCCGGCGACAAACTCTTCGGCGGGCCGCAGTCGGGTCTGCTCGTCGGTCGGCGCGGTCCGATCGAGCGGCTGCGCAAGAGTCCGCTCTACCGCGCGATGCGCCTCGACAAGGTGACCTTGGCCGGCCTCGAGCGGACGCTCGAGCTCCTACTCGAAGGCCGCGGTGACGAATTGCCGACGCGCGCGATGCTCTGCGCGGATCCGATGCGTCTCGCCGACGACGCGGCGCAACTCGCGCGGAGCCTGAACACGCTGCGAGGCTTCACCGCCGAGCCGGTCGCTTCGACCTCGCAACCCGGCAGCGGCAGCGCGCCCGACGTCTTCCTGCCGACGACCGCGGTGCGCGTGCGGCATGCGGCGCTCGCTCCGAACGCGCTCGCTCGCGCGCTGCGCCTCGGCGAGCCGCCGGTCTTCGCGCGCGTCCACGAAGACGGATTGCTGCTCGATCCGCGCACGCTGCTCGAAGGCGACGCGGAACGTTTGCTCGCCGCCTTTCGCGCTCTCGTGCCGTGAACGAATTCCGGCCGTGAAGAAATTCCGGAACGGGGCGAAGGGCGCAGACTTCCCGCGCAACGAGAGAGATCGATGATCGCAGTCCAAGACCTGGTCAAACGCTACGGCGATTCCCTCGCGGTCGACGGCGTCAGCTTCACCGCCGACGCCGGCCGCATCTTCGGTCTGCTCGGGCCGAACGGCGCGGGCAAGTCGACGACGATCGGCTGCATCAGCGGGCTCGTCGAGCCGAGTTCCGGCTCCGTGTCGGTGCTCGGCCACGACGTGCAGCGCGACGCGCGCGCGGCGCGGCAAACGCTCGGCATCGTGCCGCAGGAACTCGCGGTGTACGAGGACCTCTCCGCGACCGAGAACCTCGAGTACTGGGGCGCGGCGTGGGGACTTGCCGGTGCCGATCTGCGCTCGCGCGTGCGCGAAGTGCTCTCCGAGATCGGCCTCGCCGATCGCGCGAAGGAGCCCGTCAAGCGTTTCTCCGGCGGCATGAAGCGGCGCCTGAATTTCGGCGCGGGCATCGTGCACCGGCCGAAGGTGTTGCTGCTCGACGAGCCGACGGTAGGCGTCGATCCGCAGTCGCGCGTCAAGTTGCTCGACCTCGTGCGCGCGCAGGCCGCGAACGGAACGTGCGTGCTCTACACGACGCACTACATGGAGGAGGCCGAGACCCTCTGCACGCGGCTCGCGATCCTCGACCACGGCAAGATGCTCGCGGCGGGCACGCTCGAGGAGTTGCGCGCGCGCCTCGGCGAACTCGACCTCGTGTTCTTCGGCGGCCGGTTCGACGTCGCACGCGGACGCGCGGCACTCGCGAGCCTCGGCTCGATCGAAGTCGTGCAGGCGAGCGAGAGCGAGTTCGCGTTGGCGTGCGCCGAAGCGTCGAAACGTCTGCCGCAATTGCTCGGCGCTCTCGGGAGCGCCGGCGAAGTGCGCGAGACGACGCTCAAACGTCCGAGCCTCGAGAGCCTCTTCATCAAGCTGACCGGCAAGGAGTTGCGCGAGTGAACGCCTTGGTGCGCGCGACGGCGCTCAAGGACTTGCGCGAGCGTCTGCGCGATCCCGCCGCCCTCGCCCTGTGGGTCGGCATCCCGATCGTGATCGGCGTGTTGATGTCGCTCGGCATGGGCGGTTCGAGCGGACCGAAGCCGAAGTCGCCGCTCTACGTCGTCGATCACGACGAGACGTTCGTGTCGAAGGGGCTTGGGCTTGCGTTCGAGCGCGGGCCGTTCGCCGAGCTCTTCGACGTCAGCACGCCGACCGAACATGAGGCGCGCGCTGCGCTCGCCGACGACCGCGGGAGCGCGTTGATCGTGATCCCGAAGGGTTTCGGCGCCGCGTTGTTGCGCGATGAGGCGACTGAACTCGAGCTCGTCGAGAATCCGGCTCAGCGCATCCTGCCCGGCATCGTCGAGCAGACGCTCGCGTTGGTGCCCGAGCTCGCGTTTCACCTCAATCAGCTGATCGGCCCCGACCTGCGCGCGCGCTTCGAGAGTTTCGACGATCACGAACCGAGCGACACCGAGATCGTCGCGCTCAGCCTCGAGCTCCGGCACCAGATCGAGCGCCTGCAGAAGTTCCTCTTCCCGCCGGTGCTCGAGTTGACGACCGAGGCCGCGAGCGAGGGCGACGCGAACACGGGCTTCTCGTTCGGCGCCGCGTTCTTCCCTTCGTTGCTCTTCATGTCGTTGATCTTCCTCGCGCACGGTTTCGCCGAGGACATCTGGAAGGAGAAGCGCCAAGGCGCGTTGCGGCGTCTCGTCGCGTCGCCGCAAGGTCTCGCCGGTTTCCTGCTCGGCAAGTTGCTCGGTGCGCTCGCGATCGCGGCGCCGATCGCCGCGGTCGGACTCGCGATCGGTTGGAGCGCGTTCGACATGCCCGCGGCGCGATTGCCGCTCGCGTGGGCGTGGCTCGTGCTCGCGATGGCGCTCTTCTGGTGCCTCTTCGCGTTGGTGCAGGTGACCAGCTCGAGCGAACGCGGAGCGAACGTCGTCGGCAACATGGTGTTGTTCCCGCTGCTGATGCTCGGCGGCTCGTTCTTCCCGTTCGAGGTGATGCCGTCGTGGATGGCGGCGATCGGACGTTGGACGCCGAACGGATGGGCGTTGACGCGCTTCCGTGGTTGGCTCGAACGTGACGCGAGCGTGGGAGCGATCGCCCTCGCGTTCGGCGCGATGGTCGTGTTGATCGCGGCGGCGTTCGCGTTCGGCGCGCGGCGGCTCGAACGGAGCTTCGTGAGGAACTGATGTCGAAACGCTCCCTCGACCTCGCGCGCCGCGAGCTGCGCATGATGCTGCGCCAACGCGAGACGTTGGTGTGGGTCTTCGTGATGCCGCTGGTGTTCTTCTACTTCATCGGCACCGTCAGCGGCGGCTTCGGACGTTCCGGCGGCGAAGCGAAGGATCGCATCGGCCTCGTGATCGGACGCGAGAGCGGTTTCCTCGTCGACGAACTCGAACGCCGGCTCGTGAAGCTCGACTACGACGTCGTGCGCGTCGCATCCGATGCGCCGGAGTTGCCCGACGTGCGGCTGCGGATCCCCGACGACTTCACGAGTCATGTGCTCGCGGGTGAGAAGCAGGAGCTCGCGCTCGCGAACTCCTCGTCGGACAGCGCCGAGTTCCACCGCGTGCGCGTCGCTCGCGCCGTCTACGGCTTGCTCGCCGACCTAGTCGCGTCCGCGGACCGCGCGGCGCCGATCGACGCGAGCACGCTCGCCGCTTCGGATGCTTTGCCGCGCCGCGTGACGCTGAAAGTCACCGCCGCCGGCAAGCAGAAGGTGATCCCGCAAGGCTTCCAGCAAACCGTGCCCGGCACGATGGTGATGTTCACGTTGATCGTGCTGCTGACGAGCGGCGCGGTGCTGTTGGTGATCGAGCGCGAGCAAGGGCTCCTGCGTCGTCTCGCCTCGGCGCCGTTGTCGAAGGGCGAAGTCGTGTTCGCGAAGTGGCTGTCGCGCGTCGCGCTCGGGTCGGTGCAGATCGGATTCGCGATGGTGGTCGGCAAGCTGCTCTTCCGCGTCAGTTGGGGCCCCGACCTTCCGATGGTGCTCGCGTGCCTCTTCGCCTGGGCGTCGTTGTGCGCGGCGCTCGCGCTGTTGCTCGGCAGCCTCGCGCGCACGGCGGGGCAAGCGGTCGCGATCGGCGTGCTTTCGTCGAACGTGCTCGCGGCGCTCGGCGGTTGTTGGTGGCCGATCGAGATCACGCCGCGCTGGATGCAACAGCTCGCGCTCTGCTTGCCGACCGGTTGGACGATGGACGCGCTGCACCGTTTGGTCGTCTTCCAGAACGGGCCGGCGGATGCGGTGAAGAGCCTCGCTCTCCTGCTCGCGGCCGCGCTGCTCGCCGGTTTCGCGGCGGCGCGCGCGTTCCGCTACCAGTGACCGCGGTTGACAGCGGCCGCGCCGACGGGTGCGATCCGTCGCCATGTCCAAGACCGGCAGGCGTGTTCTCGCCGCGAGCCTCGGCCTCGCGCTCTGCTTGTTCGTCGTCGAGCTCGTCGCGCGCGTGTTCGCCGGCGCGACGATCGAGCCGAGCGCGTCGGGCAAGTCGATCGACTACGCGCAGCGCGAACACAACACCGCCGGCTTCCACGACGTCGAGTGGGGCAAGGCGAAGCCCGCCGGCACGTGGCGCCTGGTCGTGCTCGGCGATTCGTTCACGATGGGGCAGTGGGTTCCGCGCGACGAGCTCTTCGTCAAACGGATGGAGCGCGATCTGCGCGCGCGCGGCAAGTCGGTCGAACTCCTGAACCTGTCGCTCGGCGGTCTCGACACCACCGGCGAACTCGACCTCCTGCGCCGCGTCGGCTTCGATTACGCGCCCGATGCGGTGTTGCTGATCTTCTTCCTGAACGACGCGACGCACCTCGATTCGAATCCGTTGATGGTCAAGAAGATCCACGCCGAGCTCGCGCGGCCGCCGGAAGGCCTCGCACGTTTCTCGAGAGCGTGGGAGCTCGTCGACCGCGCGCGCCGCAAACGCGCGGTGACGCAGGCGACCGTCGACGACTACCTCGCGTCGTTCCGCGGCGACGCGGAGAAGCGCGAGGCGTGGGAGCGTTGCAAGGGTTCGCTCGCCGAACTCGCCGCGCTCTGCCGCGAACGCCGTCTGCCGTTCGGCGTCGCGATCTTCCCGATGTTGATGGAGCTCGAGAGCGACGCCGCGCATCCGTTCGCCTCGCTGTACGCCGAAGTCGCCGCGCACTGCCGTTCGCTCGACGTGCCGGTCGTCGATCTCCTCCCGACGTTCCTCGGTCGCAGCGCGCCGGCGCTGTGGGTCGCGCCCGACGACGCGCATCCGAACACGACCGCGAACCTCTTGGTGGTTGCTCCGCTGCTCGAGTTCGTCGAGCGCAACGGTCTCGTCCCGCGCTGAGCCTCGCTTGGGCGGTTCGCGCGCCTCCGCTAGGCTGTGCGCCATGAGACTTTTCGGACAAAGACGACTGATCGACTTCGCCGCCTGCGCGGGCTGAGCCGGCAAGTTGCCGCAAGGCGATCTCGCGCACGTGTTGCGCGGGCTCCAGTCGAGAGGCGACCCGCGTTTGCTGGTCGGACCCCAAACCTTCGATGACGCGGGCGTCTTCGAAATCGGGGAGGTCGGAAATCTGCCCGGAGGGAAACGTCTCGCGCTCGTGCAGACGGTCGACTTCTTCCCGCCGGTCGTCGACGACGCGTACTCGTACGGCGCGATCGCGGCGGCGAATGCGCTCTCCGACGTCTACGCGATGGGCGGCAAGCCGATCACCGCGCTGACGCTCGCCGCGTTGCCGAAGGAGTTCCCGCGCGAGTGGGTCGAGGAGATCTTCCGCGGCGGCTTCGACAAGATCGCCGAGAGCGGCGCGGTCGTCGCCGGCGGCCACACGGTCGAGTCGGAGATTCAATTCGGCTTCGCGGTCACCGGGCTCGTCGATCCCGAGCGGATGACCACCAATGCCGGCGCGAAAGTCGGCGACGTCGTCTACCTGACCAAGCCGATCGGGATGGGGACGCTGACGACGGCGGGCAAGCAGCAGAAGATCTCGTGGGAGGAGCTGCAGCCCGCGGTGCGGCAGATGGCGACGCTCAACGACAAGGCGTGCGACGCGATGCTCGCGGCGCGCGCGCATGCGGCGACCGACGTCACCGGTTACGGACTCGTCGGTCACGGACGAAACGTGGCGAAGGCGAGCGGTCTGACGCTCGAACTCCAACTCAGGGCCGTGCCGATCTTCCCGGGCGCGTACGAACTCGCGACCCAAGGCGTGTTCTCGGGCGGCACCAAGCGCGGCCGCGCCGCGCTGAAGGACGAAGTGCGCATCGGCTCGGGCCTCGACGAAACGCGCGTCGCGATCGCGTTCGACGCGGAAACCTCCGGCGGACTCTTGATCGTGGTGGCGGAGTCGGATGCGACGACGCTCGAACGCGAGCTCGCGGCTCGCGGACTCGCGATCGCGCGGATCGGCCGCTTCAAACCGCCGACCGGCGTGCACGTCGAACTCGTGTGACCGCGCGCGTCGTTACTGCGCGTCGGAGCTCATCGCTCGTCGCTCACGCCCGCTCGAGGATCCGCTTGCAGTGCTTGTACGCCCACCACAGGAAGATCGCGAACACGACCACGCCCACGGCGATCGCCCACGGGTTGCGCAACATCGCCTCGCCCTCGACGCCGAGCACCATCGCCAGCGTCGCGAAGAGGTAGCACGCGGCGACCGAGCCGAGACCGATCGAGCCGATCGCTTGCACGCGCGGGAGGCCGAGCAGAATCGACGCGAACGTGCCGCTCACCGCGCCCGACGCGGGCAACGGCAGGAACACGAACAACGCGACACCCCAGAACGCGGTGCGCTTGAGGCCGGGGTACTTCTCGAGGATGTCGTAGGACCTATCGCGCGCGCTCGCGAGCAACGGCCCGACCACCGGCAGCCGCGTCAAGCGCGTGATCCCGGTCGCGAGCACCACCGCGACCAACAAATCGAAGAGCGCCGAGAACGTCGCGATCGCGAACGGGCTGAACGGCATGTCCGGGTGGAGCCCGGAGAAGATCACGAACTTCCCCGCGAACTGGAACGAGACCATCATCGCGCCCATCGCCACCAGGCCGGGGTTTCCGGTGCGGATCCACGCCAGGACGACGAAGGTCACGAGCGCGGCGACCGTCGACACGGCGACGAGCAGGAAGCGCTTCTCGTCGTTGGCCGGGAGCGACATGCAGACCGAGCATTCTTCCCAACGCGCACTCGCTCGGAAAGACTGCTCTCGAACATGTTCAAGCCCCAAGACGGCATCGGTCCGCGCGGAGCCTGGGTTCCCGGGCCGCCGTGGATCCTCGGGAAGCGCGGCGCGCCGCGCGTCGCGCCCGAGAATACGCGCGCGGGTTTGAACGCGGCGTTGAAGCTCGGCGTCGACGGCTTGCACTACGAAGTGCGCGCGACCGGCACCGGCGAGCTCGTGCTGCACGCGGATCCGACGCTCGATCGCACGAGCGACGCGCGCGGCCGACTCGCGTCGCGCACGTGGGTCGAGCTCGCCGACGTCGACTTCGGTGGTTGGTTCGGGCGCGCGTTCCTGGGCGAGCGTTTGACGCTGCTCGACGAAGCGCTCGCGCTCGCGCCGAACCACGCGACCGAACGGCCGATGCATGTGATCGAGCTCGCCGAGACCGGCCTGGTCGACGTCGTTGCGCGCGCGCTGGCGAAGCACGCGAGCCGACTGACGGTGCGCGTCGCGTCGGCGCGGCGCGAAGTCTGCGTGCAGGCGCGGACGCTCGGCCTCTCCGCGATGCTCTTGGTCGATCGGCCCGGCGATTCGGAGCGGCGCTTCGCGGACGAGGAGGAGCTCACGGCGTGCGCGTCCGATGCGCGCGGTTTCCTCGGCGCGGAGCTCTCGCGTTCGTGGCCGTGCGAGCGTTGGGCCGTCGACGTCGATCGGCCCGACGAACTCTTCGCCGCGTGCCGCGCGCCGCTCTTCGGTCTCTCGACCACCGAGCCCGAGCGCGCGCTCGCGATCCGCGCCCTCGTCCGCCTCGCGCCGGAGTGCGCGCGGCATCCGCTCGCGGCCCTGCCTCTGATCGTCGAACCGCGCGCCTCGACCGGCACCGACGGCGCGTGGCGCGGCGATTGGACGACCCGCGCGCGCGTCGAGAATCCGTTCGGCTTCCGCGTCGCCGTTCATCTCGCGTTCGCGGTGCGACGTGGCGCGTTCGAGTGCCGCGGTTTACCGGAAGCGTTCGCGCTCGAAGCCGGCGAGACGCGGGAGTTCGAGTTCGCGCTCGCGGGCGGCGCGTGGAGTCCCGGCGGCGATCCGCTCTTGCTCGCGCGTTACGACTGGTCGCGCGGACCGGGACGGCCGAGCGAAGCGTTGGTGCTCGACGCGCCGATCGAACGCGTGCGCGTGCTCTCGCTCGGCCTGAACGCCGAACGTCTCTTCCTCCTTCCCGAAGCGCCGAACGATCCGCCCGCGTCGCTCAACGTGCGGCGCAAGGGGCCGTTCCTGTTGCTCGCGATCGAGAACCCGGGCGGCCTCGGCGACGCGCAGCTCGTCGCGCACGTCGACGGCGCGCACTTCCGCGGCGGTAAGGGACTGAAGCTCCGCTTGCCGAGCGACTTCCCGTCGCGCGAGCACGGCGTCGCGTTCAGCGCCGGCATCGTCGGACGGCGCGACGGCCGCGAGTGCTTGCGTCGTTGGGCCGGCGGTTTGCCGAGCGAACTCGAAGGCGGCGTGCCCGGTCGACTGCTTCCGCGTTCGCGCGCGTGAACGCGGCTTGCGGCGCGCGCGCGTGCGAGCTCTAATCCCGCCGACTCGCGTGGGAGCGGATCGGTGCTGGTGTGCTGCCCGGCCTTCAAAGCCGGTTGGGCCTCGTGAACAGCGGGGCCGGTGGGTTCGATTCCCATGCGCTCCCGCCACGCTCGCACGCGTGTGAAGCGACATGGCCGGAACTTTCAACGTGCGCGGTTACGAGCCCGGCGACGAAGTCGCGATCCTCGACGCGTACAACCGAGTCTTCGCGCGCGTCGATCCAGAGTTTCGGCCGCGTGGTCTCGGCGAGTGGCGTTGGGCGTTCGTCGACAATCCGTCGGGTTCGCGCATCTCGCTCGCGCTCGCCGAAGACGGGCGTGTCGTCGCGCAATATGCGGGGCTCGGCCAACGCGTTTCCATCGACGGTCGGCGCACGGCGTTCAGTCAGTCGGTCGATTCGTTCGTTGATCCCGACTTCGCGAGCGGCCTCGCGCGCGCGACCGCGTTCGTGCGCGCGGGCGAGAGCTACGCGGCGCGTTTCGGGATGCCTGTCGGTCCCGACGAGATCATGTGGGGCCTGCCGGTTCCGGCGGCGTGGCGCATCGGCAAGGAGAAGCTCGGTTACGAGATCCTGCGCACGTTGACGTTTCTCGCGGCGCCGCGTGAACGGCTCGCGACGACCGACGCGCTCGAAGTGCGCGAGTTCGAGCGCATCCCCGACGACGTCGAGCGCCTCTTCACTCGTGTCGCGGCGAAGCGCGGCATGCTCGGCGTTCGCGATCATGCGCACCTCGACTGGCGCTACGTGCGCCATCCGACTCGGCGCTATCGCATCGGCGGCGTCGTGCGCGCGGGTGAACTGGTCGGCCTCGCGATCGCTCGGCCGGCGGTGCTCGCCGATGCGAGCGGCGAGGCGCTCGCCGAATGGTTGGTGCCCGACGGCGAGGCCGAGGTCCAGCACGCTCTTCTCGCGTGGCTCGCGCGCACCGAGCAACGCGAACTCGTCGCGTTCTTCGCCGACACGGCGCCGGAATGGCTCGCGTTCCAGCACGCGGGCTTCCGCGTGCGGCCGTCGCGCTACATCCAAGTCGCGCGCAGTTACGTGCGCTCGATCACGATCCAAGACGTGCGTCGGCGTTTCTGGTGGACCCTCGGCGACACGGACCTCGTGTGATGGGCGACTACACGATCCGCGAACTGCAGGAGGGCGACGTCGAGTCGTTGCTCGCCGCGTTCGCGCACACGTTCGGCAGCCACGCGGCGCGCACCCGCGCCGAATGGGAGTGGGCGTTCGCGAAGAATCCCGCGGGCCGGCGCGCGTTCGTCGCGCTGCATTCCGGGAACGTCGTCGGTCAGTTCGCCGCGATCCCCGAACGCGTGTGGCTCGACGGACGCGAGCGCATCTTCGCGCAAGGCGTCGACTCGTTCGTGTTGCCGGAACATCGCGCGGGACTGAAGCGGCCCGGCCTGTTCGTCGAGATCGCGCGCGCGTGCTTCGCCGCGTACGGCGGCCGCGAACGCGATCTCGTCTACTACGGCTTGCCGGTCGAGCAGGCGTGGCGCATCGGCAAGCGTTTCCTCGGCTACGAGGTCGTGCGCACCGAGCTCGCGTTGGCGCGCACGCTCGAGCCCGGTCCGAGCGCGGTGTTGCCGCGCGGCGTCGAGCGTCTCACTCGGCTCGACGAACAAGCGAAATGGCTGTGGGATCGCTGTGCGAGCGAATGGCCCGCGAGCGCGATCCGCGACGCCGCGCACTTGAATTGGCGACTCCTCGATTCACCGACGCGGCGCTGCGAAGTGCTCGGCGTGCGCGACGCGCAAGGCGTGTTGCGCGGTCTCGTCGCGTGGCGGCGCGCGAATTTCTTGCTCGACGGACTTGGCGTGATCGTCGAATGGTTCGTGCCGAGCAGCGAGCCCGAAGTCGGTGAGCTGTTGCTCGCCGGGTTGCTCGCGTCCGCCACGGCGAGCGGCGCGCCCGCGGTCGCCGGAATCGTGCCGCCGTGGTCGCCTTGGTTCGCGTGGTTCCAAGAGCGCGACTTCCGGGCGCATCCCACCGACTACCGCATGGCCGCGGTCACGTTCGAACGTCGCTTCGACGCGGCGTGGCTCGCGGCGAACTGGTGGTATCAGCTCTCCGACACGGATTTGGTGTGACGCGGCGAGGCTCGGTTGAATGCGGCGTCGCGAAACGTCTAAGGTGTTCGCCGTGAACGTCCTGCGGAATACCTGGTTCTTGCTCTTCGCTCTGCTCGGCGTGCTCCACGCGCAGACCGCGTCGGCGCCGGCGGCGGAGTTCGTCCACGTCCGCGTCGAAGGCCCGCTCGACGTCGGCACGCAGAGTCTGGTCGCGCGCGCGATCCGCGAAGCGCGCGAGCGGCGCATCCAGCTGGTGCTCGAACTCGACACGCCCGGCGGTCCGATCGATCTGATGTGGGAGCTCGCGAACATGCTCGACCAAGCGTCGAGCGACGGCGTCCCGACGACCGCGTGGGTCAACGACAAGGCGCTCTCCGCCGGCGCGTTGCTCGCGATCGCGTGCGATCGCATCTACATGAACCCGCACGGCGTGATCGGCGCGGCGATGCCGGTGACCGAGGGCCCGCAGGGCGGGATCATCGACATTCCCGACAGCGGCGTGCGCGAGAAGATCACCGCGGCGACGCGCTCGTCGTTCCGCGCGTTCGCGGAGAAGAAGAAGCGCCCCGCGGCCCTCGCCGAAGCGATGGTCGATCGCGACGTCGAAGTGCGCGAGGTCAAGGTCGACGGCGAGCGCAAGTTGATCACCGGCGTCGAATGGGACGACGCGCGCGATCGCGGCGACCCGCCCGAGCTGGTGTCGACCGTCGTGCAGAAGGGCAAGTTGCTGTCGCTCTCCGCGGATCAAGCCAATCGTTTCGGCCTCGCCGACGGGCTCGCCGCGAACCTCGCCGAGGTCGTCGAGAAACTCGGGCTCACCGGCGCGACCGCGGTGCCGCTCGAACGCGCACGTTCCGAGGACCTCGCCGCGTTGCTCGATCAGTTCAAGTACATCCTGCTCGCGGTCGCGATCCTCGCGGCGTGGGCGGAGTTCAAGGCGCCGGGCTTCGGCCTGCCGGGCATCGTCTCGATCGTCTGCTTCGCGCTGTTTCTCTTCGGCCAGTACTTGGTCGGCATCGCGGACGTGTGGGAGATCGTCGCGGTCGTCGCCGGGCTCGTGCTGGTCGCGGTCGAGATCTTCGTGTTGCCCGGCGTCCTCTGGGCGGGCATCGTCGGCGCGCTCCTGGTGATCGGCGGGATCGTCGCGATGGCGGTCGGCCCGAACTTCGACTGGAGCTACGCGATCAATCGCCAACGCCTGGTGTCCGAGGCGTTCAGTTTGGCGGTCTGGCTCGTTGTCACTCTCATGGTCGGTCTCTTCCTGTCGCGTTTCATCCAGAAGACGCCGGTGGTGCGTCGCATGGTGCTTGCGCCCGCGGGCGATCACTCGGCGGCGGCGTTCGGTGCGAACGACGGCGCGGCGCGCGTCGGCGCGCTCGGCCGCGCGTCCACCGATCTGCGGCCGGTCGGCAAGGTCTCGCTCGACGCCGACGGCGCGCGCGAGCACGAAGCGCGGGCCAGCGGCTCGGCGATCGATCGCGGCGCGCGCGTGCGCGTCGTCGAGGTCAGCACAGGCCGTTTGGTGGTCGAACCGCTCGTCGAAGGGGAGGCCGGATGATCTCGCTGACGCTCGCGATCATCCTGCTCGGCCTCGGCCTCGCCTTCATCGTCGCGGAGATCCTGTTCCCGAGCTTCGGCGTGCTCTCGGTGCTCGCGACGGCATCGATCATCGGTTCGGTCGCGGTCGCCTTCGTGCTCTCGAGCACCACCGGCATGTGGTTCCTGCTCGCGGTCGCGGTGCTCGTGCCGACGACGATCGTGCTCGGCTTCAAGGTTTTCCCGAAGACGCCGATGGGGCGCGCGTTGATCAACCCCGGCCTCTCGTTCGACGCGCAGAAGTCCTACGATCCGCGCGACGTGTCGTTGATCGGCAAGGCCGGCGTCGCCGAGACGATCCTGCGGCCCGCGGGCATCGCGCGCTTCGACGACCGACGCGTCGACGTGGTGACGCGCGGCGAGATGATCCAACCGGGCGCGCCGGTGCGCGTGCTCGAAGTCGACGGCAACCGCGTGGTGGTCACGCTCGCGGAGAGCCCGGAATCCAAGTCCTGATGTTCGGAGGAGTTTCGATGTCCCTTTCCTTGTTCTCATCGCTCGCCCAGGGGTCCCGCACCGAGTCGCTCGTCGACGGCATGAGCCCGCTGAAGATCGGCGGACTGGTGGTGCTCGGCATCATCCTGCTGGTCTTCCTGACCGTCTTCCTGCGCTTCGCGAACCTCTACGTGCGCTCGGTGTTCACCGGCGCCGGCGTCGGCCTGTTCGACATGTTCGCGATGCAGCTGCGGAAGGTGAATCCGGCCGCGATCGTCAACGCGCGCGTGAGCTTGGTCCAGGCGCGGATCACCAGCGTCGACAAGCGCGACCTCGAGGCGCACGTGCTCGCCGGCGGCAACATCGAGCGCGTGGTCCGCGCGCTGATCGCCGCCGATCGCGCCGGCATTCCGCTCGACTTCCGTACCGCGAGTTCGATCGACCTCGCCGGTCGCGACCTGCTCGAAGCCGTGCGCACCAGCGTCACGCCGAAGGTGATCGATTGCCCGAACCCGGCGAGCGGCAAGTCGGAGATCGCCGCAGTCGCGAAGGACGGCATCCAGGTGCTCGCCAAAGCGCGCGTCACCGTGCGCACCAACATCGCGCGCCTGGTCGGCGGCGCGGGCGAGGAAACGATCATCGCGCGCGTCGGCGAAGGCATCGTCTCGACGATCGGTTCGAAGGCGAGCCACAAGGAAGTGCTCGAGAACCCCGATCACATCTCGAAGACGGTGCTCGCGCGCGGTCTCGACGCCGGCACGGCGTTCGAGATCGTCTCCATCGACATCGCCGACGTCGACATCGGCATCAACATCGGCGCGCGGCTGCAAGCCGACCAGGCCGAAGCCGACAAGCGCGTCGCTCAGGCGAACGCCGAGAAACGCCGCGCGATGGCGGTCTCCGCGGAGCAGGAGTACAAGGCCCACGTGATGGAGAACCGCGCGTTGGTGGTGCTCGCCGAAGCCGAAGTGCCGAAGGCGATGGCGGAAGCCCTGCGCTCCGGCAACCTCGGCGTGATGGACATGTACCGCCTGCGCAACGTCGACGCCGACACCAAGATGCGCAACGCGATCGGCGGCGGCGAGGGCGAGAAGTCGCCGACCATCGAAGGTAGCTAGAGCGAGGCTCGCCGTGCTGGCCGATACCGATGGGCTGATCAAGATCGGCGTCTTCGTGCTCTTCTTCCTCGTTCCGGTGATCAAGTCGGTCCTGGATGCGAAGAAGAAGCAGCGCGAGGCCGTGTCGCGTCGCGACGAAGCGCCGACGACCGACCCCGACACCGAGTCCGACGCCGCGGACCAAGGTCGCGAGGCGTGGGAGGCGCTGCTGCGCGGCGAGGTGTTGACCGAGACGCGCGAGAAGGCGCCGCCGCCGGTCGTCGCTCCGCCCGAGCGCCGCGCACGCCGCAGCTTCGAGGATGGCCCGGAGACGCCGTACACGCCGTCGATGTCGGGCGAGGTCGCGAGCTTGCCCGAACGCGGACTGACGGCCGAGGGCTCCGCGCGCGAACGCCGCATCGTGTTGACGGACTCCGAGCCGCTGACCCGCACGCGCGCGCTGACCGAGACCGAATCGTTGACCAACGCGCCGGCGCTGACCGACTCCGAAGCGCTGACCAACTCGCCCGCGTTGACCGACACGCCGGCGACCGAAGGCATCCCGATCGCCAAGCTCGTCGCGCAAGGCGCCTTCCAGGACTTGGGCGAGGGCAGCGTCGGCGCCGAGCAACCCGTCGTGCCCGCGCGGGCCGCGTTCGGTCGCTCGCGCGCCGACTGGCGCCGCGCGTTGATCGCGTCGGAAGTGCTCGGTGCGCCGGTCTCGATGCGCCCGTGGGGCGCCGGAGCACCGCGCGTCAGCGGCGGACAGACGTGAGCGCGCGTCCGCAGGCCTTCTGGCTCGTGAAGTCCGAGCCGACGGTCTTCTCGTTCGACGACCTGTGGAAGGCCAAGGGCCGTCGCACCGCGTGGGAGGGCGTGCGCAACTACCAGGCGCGCAACTCGATGCGCGACGGCATGGGTGTCGGCGACGGCGTGCTCTTCTATCACTCGAGCACCGACCCGGCGGGCGTCGCCGGATTCGCCGAGGTGGCGAGCAAGCCGTATCCGGACGCGACGCAATTCGATCCGCGGAGCCCGTACTTCGATGCGGCGTCCAAACGCGAGTCGCCAACGTGGATCCTGGTCGACGTGCGGGCGCTCGAACGCGCGCCGAGCTTCGTCACGCTCGACGAGTTGCGCGCGGCGAAGGAGCTCGCCGAGATGGGCGTTCTGCGTCGCGGAAACCGCCTCTCGGTGCAGCCCGTCACCGCCGCCGAATGGCGCGCGGTGCGGCGTTTGGCGGGGCTGTAGGGCGCTTCGGGAGCGACTTCCCGGGCCATGTGCGGTCGTCTAACCCGGCTTTCGGCAAAGGGTTAGGGCCGGACTTCTCCCGGCTTGCCCCGCGTCTCCTGCCGGGCCCTGGAGCGGTTCGCTAGGCTTGGCCCCGCGCGAAAGCCCCTGGAACGCTTTCGCGCGGTGTGTTCCGGGGCTACCGAGGCTCCCCGTGACCCACCCAGGGGCGCTCGCGCCACCCAACCTCAAGCCGAACCGACTCAGGAACACAATCCGATGAGCCAGAACTTCGAGAAGCTCGTCCAGTCCGTCGAGGCCACCCGCGTGGACGTGGAAAAGGCCGAGGCCGGTAACAAGGCCGCCTGCACGCGCGTCCGCCAGGCGATGCAGGACGTCAAGAACCTCGCTCAAGAGATCCGCAAGGAGATGCTCGAGGTCCGCGACGCCGGAGGCGCGAAGGACGCGGGCGGCGCGAAGAAGTAGTCCGCGTTCGATCCGGATCGGACTGATCGCGAAGGCGCCGGACGGCTTTGCCGTCGGGCGCCTTTGTCGTTTCTAGAGCGCCGTGAGCGCGCGCGCCGCGACGGGATCGAAGCGCGCCGCCGCGGCGAGGCTCGGCAGCGACCAGCCGTCGCGTCCGCGCACGAGTGGCCAACCGCCGACGATGTCGCCGGCTTCGAAGCCGCGGTAGAGGTGGGGGAAGAGCGCTCCGCCGCGCGACGGTTCGAGCCGCAGCTGTGCGCGCGCGCGCTGACGATCGACTTCGAGCAACCACGCACGTTCGGGGGAGGCGTAGTGGCGCTCGAGCGTGCCCACGACCTGATCCGCGAACGACAGGTGCACGAATCCGTCGGGCGCGAGCGCGCGAGCGTCGAACGCCGTGAACTTCCCGCCGCGCAAGTCGTCGACGTCCTCGCGCGTCGCGATGCGGAAGAGTCGGGCGATCGCGCGCGTGTGCGCGATCTCGAGCTCGGGCGCGTCGTCGGCGAGCCAACTCGCGCGCCGCGCGAACTCGGCCAAGCGTTCGAGAGCGCGCGCACCTTCCGGCGACAACGCGAACGTCTCCGCGTTGACGTAGAGCTCGACGTGCTTCCACAGCACCGCGTCGTCGAGCTCTTGCGCGTGTGCGCGCATCGTCGTGAGCGCCTCGTCGCGGTGCGCAGCGCCGTACTCGAGCGAATCGCGCAGCGCCGACGACACGCGCGCGAGCCGCGCGGCGCCGAGGTCCTTGCGGGCGAGGATCCCGCCGAGCGGCAGCGGCAATTGGGTCGCGCGCTCCCACGTCGCGCCGAGGTCCTCGACGAACTCGAGCGCGTGCTCGCGCCACGTGAAGCGCGCTTCGTGGATGCACGCGCCGTAGTCGGCTTCGCCGCGTTCGAGCGCCGGAAGGATCGCCGAGAACACGGTCTGTTCGACGCGGCCCTCGTCGGGATGGAAACCGCGGTAGAGCAAGTTCGCCGTCGTCCCCGCGCCCGGCGCGAGCACGCGGCCCGCGAGCTTGCCGTCCTTCGCGCGCGGCGCGCCCGGACGCGCGAGCAACACCGGTCCGACGCCGAAGCCGAGCGCGGCGCCGACCGGCAACACGCACAGGTCGCGCGCGAGCCCGAGCCCGGCCGCGAAGCTGCCTTTCGACACCGCGAGGTCGCCGCGCGCGAGGCGCGCGTTGAGCTCCTCGACGTCGCCGAACACGAACTCGAACTCGAAACCGTGGAGGTCGACGCGTCGCTCGACCAGGCCGTGGAACGCGAACGTGTCGTTCGGACACGTCGACAGGCCGACGCACAAACGCTCGCTCACGCGCGCCCCGCTTCGCGTTCGAGCAGCCTCAACGTCGCGAGCCGCGCCGCCGCGAGCGCCGCGGGCACGCGCCAGTTCTTCGAATCGCGATCGCCGACGATGTTCGAGAAGCCGCGCACGATCGAGAGCGGCGTGTGCGCGAGCGCGCAAGCGAGAGCGACCGCGAAGCCCTCCATGTCTTCGCCGAGCGCGTCGGGGAAACGCGCGCGGCGCATGCACGCCTCCGTTGCGTTCGCGCTCGCCGCGGCGGTCGTCAACAGCAACGCGGACGAGTCGCCCGCGAGCTCGAGCTCATCGAAGATCGGCTTCATTCCGCTCGCGTCGCCCGGCCACTGCGGGAAGCCGAGCTTCGGCGGCGGCAAGTAAGCGTCGAGTGCGCCGACGCCGATGCCTTCGATCGCGACGCGACCGAATTCGACCGCGGTGCCGACGCCCGCGCGCGCGGAGTCGTACGTGCCGGCGATGCCGACGAGCACGACGCGCGCGGGTCGCAGCGTCGCGAGACGTTCCGCGGTGCGTGCACCGGCCGCCGCGACGCCGAAGCCTGCGAGGTCGACCAGCGCCGCGCCCGCGCCGAAGCCGCCGAGGTCGATGAGCCGCGCGCGCTCGAGCTCGGTGGGCACGAGGACGAGCGTGGGCGAACCGAACGGCGGCGCAGCGCGCATGGCGGCCATTCTTCGCGCACGCGGCGCGCGCGCAAGCTCGAGAGCGACTACCCGCTTCGAACAGCTTCGCGCGCGAGCGTCTGCTAAGGTGTCGCCGCGCCGGCCGATCGGCCGCGCGCCACTCCAAAGCCATGACGAACGGTTCCCCCCGTACCGCGTTCTTTTCCGTCCTTTCGCTCTCCTTCGCCTTCGCACTCGGCGCTTGCCGAGCGTCGGAGACGGCGCCGGCTCCCGCCGCGGCGGCCGCGACGCACGCGGCTCCGGCGCGAGCGTTGACCGACGTCGAGCGCGTGATTGCGCTCGCCGAACGCGATGCCCAAGTCGAGGAACACTTGCGTCACCTCTGCAAGGAGATCGGCCCGCGCCTGACCTCGTCGCACCGCTTGCAGCAAGCGCTCGAGTGGACGCGCGACGAGTTCGCGTCGTGGGGCCTCGACGCTCACCTCGAATCGTGGGGCGATTTCCCGGTCGGCTTCGACCGCGGTCCGCAACACGGTGCGCTGGTCGCGCCGGAAACCGCCGACCTCGTCTTCACGACGCGCGCGTGGACGCCTGGCACGTCCGGTCCGAAGCGGGCTCGCGCTTACCTCTATCCGCGCAACGACGAGGAGTTCGCCGCGCTCGACGGCCGTCTCGCCGGCGCGTGGATCGTCTCGCCGAGCTACACGAAGGAAGAGCGGCCTTCGACCGAGCTCCGGAAGAAGGTCGACGCCGCGCTGACCGATGCGGGGATCGCGGGCCGCGTGCGGCGCGCGTTCGGGCGCAAGGGCGAGCTCGTGATCACCGACGGCTCCCACGAGATCGATTGGAACGACCTGCCGAAGCGCGTCGAGATCAGCCTGCGCGGCGACCAGTTCGACCACATCGTCGAGCTCGCGCGCGCCGGCGCGGAAGTCGAACTCGAGTTCGACATCGACAACCGTTTCTATCAGGGGCCGGTGACGCAATACAACGTGATCGCCGACCTGGTCGGCTCCGAGAAGCCCGACGAGTACGTGATCGTCGGCGGCCACATCGACAGTTGGGACGGCGCGGAAGGCGCGCAGGACAACGGCACCGGCGTGGCGACGACGCTCGAAGCGGCGCGGTTGCTCGCGAAGTCGGGCGTCAAGCCGAAGCGCACGATCCGTTTCGAACTGTGGAGCGGCGAGGAGCAAGGCCTCTTCGGCTCCGAGGGCTTCGTGCGCGATCATGCGGCGGAACTCGAGCGCATCAGCGCCGTGCTCGTCCACGACGGCGGCACCAACTACCTCTCCGGAATCGTCTGCACGCCCGAGATGGAAGCCGATCTCCGCGCGGTCTTCGCGCCGGTGGTCGCGCTCGACGCGGCGCTGCCGTTCACGCTCGAAGTCAGCGAAGGCTTGCGCAACTCCGGCGACTCCGACCACGCGTCGTTCCTCTCGAAGGGCGTGCCCGGATTCTTCTGGGAGCAAGCGGGCGACACCGACTACGACTTCGTCCACCACACGCAGAACGACACGTTCGAGACCGCGCGTCAGGACTACCAACGTCACTCGGCGATCGTGGTCGCGGTCGGCGCGCTCGGGATCGCCAACCTCGATTCCCTGCTCTCGCGCGAGAACATGAAGGGCCTCGAGCCGCGGCGCATGGGCGTGCAGCTCGACGGCACCAAGGTCTCGTCGGTCTTCGAATCCGGCGTCGCGGCGACCGCCGGTTGGAAGGAAGGCGACGTGATCCTCACGATCGACGGCGTCGCGATGACCAGCCGCAACGACATCACCGCGACCTTGCAGAAGGGCGGACCGAAGAAGACGTTCACGCTGCAGCGCGGCGAGGAGAAGCTCGAGATGGTCCTCGATTGGAGCGCGTCGAACGGTGAGAAGGAGCGCGCCGCTCGCGCCGAACGACGCGCCGCCGCGACCGAGGCCCTGAAGCACTGATCGGGTGAGCGGCACCGACGCGGGGCCTGCGAACGGAGCGGAACGCGGAGTTCCGCGCTTCCTCGCGCGTCTCGGGCTGACGCGGCGTGAGCACGTCGCGTGGGCGTTCTACGACTGGGCGAACTCCGCGCTGTGGACCACGGTGATCACCGCCGTGTTCCCGATCTACTACGCGAAGGTCGCGGCCGAAGGGCTCGACCCGCGCGTCGCCGACGGACGCTTCACGCGCGCGACGACGCTGTGTCTCGCGCTCGCGGCGATCTCGGCGCCGGTGCTCGGCGCGGTCGCGGACTTCTCGGGGCGACGCAAGCGCTGGCTCGCCGCCTTCCTGTTCGTCGGCGCCGCGGCGACCGCGTCGATGTTCTGGATCCAACGCGGCGAGTGGCTCTTCGCGCTGGTCGCGTTCGGCCTCGCGAACCTCGGCGCGATCGGCTCGATGGTGTTCTACGACTCGCTCCTGCCGCACGTCGCGCGCGCGGACGAGCTCGATCGCGTGTCGAGCGGCGGTTACGCGCTCGGCTACCTCGGCGGCGGCTTGTTGCTCGCGCTCAACCTCGCGTGGATCCAACGGCCGGATTGGTTCGGCCTCGACGGCGCGGATCCGACGTTGCCGACGCGGCTCTCGTTCCTGTCGGTCGCGGTGTGGTGGCTCGTGTTCTCGATCCCGCTCTTCCGCGGCGTGAAGGAACCGCCGCGCACGCTCGAACGCGACGAGACCGGCGCCGGTTCGCCGTGGCGCGTTGCGTTCACGCGTTTGTGGGAGACGGTGCGCGAGTTGAAGCGCCATCGCCACGCGGTGATCTTCATGCTCGCGTTCTTCGCGTACTCCGACGGCATCGGCACGATCATCCGGATGTCGAGTTTGCTGGGCTCGCACATCGGCATGTCGCAGGGCAATTTGATCGGCGCGTTCCTGTTGGTGCAGTTCGTCGGGATGCCGTTCGCGTTCCTGTTCGGCTGGGCGGCCGGACGCTTCGGTGCGAAGCGCATGATCTTCGTCGCGCTCGCGTCGTTCCTCGCGGCGACGTTGGTCGCGTCGCGGATGAGCACGACGCGCGAGTTCTACTTGCTCGCGTTGTTAGTCGCGGCGTCGCTCGGCGGTTGCCAAGCGTTGTCGCGCTCGCTCTTCGCGTCGCTGGTGCCCAAGCACAAGTCGGCGGAGTGCTTCGGCCTCTTCTCGTCGCTCGAACGCTTCTCGGCGATCCTCGGGCCGTTGGTCTATGGCCTGGTCCTCGAACACTCAGGTGCCACCGGCCCCGCGGTGCTCTCGGTCGCGCCGTTCTTCCTGGTCGGCGCGGTGTTGCTCGCGTTCGTCGACGTCGGCGCCGGTCAACGCGCGGCGGCGGAATCCGAGCGCGAAGCGACCGGCGCGTAGCCGACGAGCTCGACGTACGCGCGGCCGATCTTGGCGCCGTCGCGCTTCACGTCGCACGCGCCTTCCCAGTACGCGAACGAGAGCGCGAGCTCCTGATCCGCGACCCACGGCTCGACGTCGAGCTCGAGCGCCGCCGACGGCACGCGCACGCGCCACTGCGCCGGGTAGACGGCGCCGGTGCGCTCGCTCGTCCACGTCGCGACCTCCTCGATCGCGAACTCGTTCGCCGCGAGCGAACGACGCGCGCCGTCGCGTTCGACCAACGTCGCGGCCGACGCCGGCGACGCCGAACCGTCGGCGCGACGCAAGCGATAGAGCATCAAGTCGCGTCCGTCGTCGAGCCCGATCGCGAACCAATCCCAGCCGACGAGGTCGGGCTCGAGCGCGCTGGTGCTCCACTCGCGGTCGAGCCATGCGTCGCCGACGACGTCGAACGTCGCGCCGTCGAGCCCGACGCTGCCGCGCGCCGCGAGCTGCGGCATCGAGTAGTAGTACGACGCGTTGCCCGCGGCGGAGCCCTTGCGCGACAGACCGTCGTCGCCGTTCGGCACGAGGCGCTCGCTCGGCGCGAGTTCGAGGAAGAGCGACATGCGCTCGTTCGCGGCGGTGAGCGTCAACGGAAGGAAGTCGGCGCCCACGCTCTGCGCGCTCCACGGTCCGACCCACACGCGCCAAGGCTCGGCCGCGCTGCCAGCGAGTTCGAGCGTGCCGCGTTCGAAGCGTTCGTCGGCTCGGAAGCGGTCGCCCGCTTCGTCGGTGAGCGCGAAGTGCGCCATGTAGACGTCGCGCGCGGCCCACGCCGACGGCGAGGTCGGCGCGTCGACCGCGAGCGCGCGGCGGAAGAACGTCAGCTCGAAGCCGAAGCGTCGACCGCTCGCGTCGGCGAGATGACCGGTGAAGTACCACCACTCGGTCTGGAAGGTCGGATGCGGTCCGTGATCGCGCGGGAACTCGAACGGCCGCGGCTCGAGCGCGCGTTCGAAGCCCGGATCGACTTGTGAGCCGAGCGCGGCGACCGCGGACATCCGCGACGAGCTCACCTTGCGCGTTCCGCGCGTCAGCGTCAACGCGGCGACGACACCGAACGCGAGCAACGCGACGACCAGCGGCGCGCGGAGCAACAAGCGCAAGCGAGTCGGCGACATGCTCATTCCTCCGCGAGCGCCCGCGCCGGGCTCGAACGCAACGCACTCCACGCGGGCACGATGCCCGCCACGAAGGCGGCAGCGACCGCGAGCAGCGCGATCCGCGCGATCGCGAAGCCGTCGACGCTCCACTCGAGCGTCCAACCGAACGCGCGCGGTTGCATCTCGAAGACGAGCAACGCCGCGAGCGCGAGCCCGACCGGCAGCGCGAGCGCCGCCGCGATCACGCCGACCAACGTGCTGCGCCCGAGGACGAGCCGCACGACGCCGACCGGCCCGAGGCCTTCCGCGCGCAGCAACGCGAGCTCCCGCGCGCGCTCGAACTCGAGCGCCGCGAGGCTCGACAGACACGCGAGCGCCGCGACCAACGTCGCGAACAACTCGAGCGCCCGCGCGACCGCGAACGTGCGGTCGAAGATCGTGAACGTCGCCTCGCGCAGCGACGCGTTCGAGCGCACACCGATCGCGCGGTCGGGCGCGAGCTCGTCGCGAATCCGCGCGACCGTCGCTTCCGGATCGACGCCTTCCGCGAGATACAACCCGACGCCGCTGATCGAACGATCGGCGAACCAACGGTCGTACGTCGGCCGCGCGACCAACACGTAGCCGCGATCGGTCGCGTAGTCCTGGAAGACCGCGGCGATGCGCGCATCGACCTTGCCGTGCGCGGTCGGCACCGCGAGCACGCCGCCGACGCCGAGGCCGCGCGAACGCGCGAACGCCTCCGACACGAAGATCTCGTCACCTTCGAGATTCTTCCAAGCGCTTTCGGGTTCGCCTTCGAGCAAGCGGTAGCTCGCGCGCTCGCGCTCCGGCCCGGCGACCGCATTGAGGAACCACGCGTCGTCGCCGGAACGCAACTCGACGCCGCGGTTCGCCGCGACGGCCTCGACGCCCTCGAGGTGCGTCAACGCGTCGATCAGCGCGGGATCGAGCGCGCCGTCGGAACGGCTCGCTGTCGGGTGCGGCGCCGAGACGTAGACGTCGGCGGAGAGCGTGCGGCCGAGCCAGCGCTCGAGCGTGCCGCGGAAGCTCGACACCATCGCGCCCATCGCGAGCGACGTCCCGAGCGCGACCGAGAGCGCCGCGACGGCGACCGCGGTGCGCGAGAGGGCGGCTTCGACGCTGCGCGCGGCGATGCGCTCGAGCGAACCGCCGAGTCTCGTCGCGAGCTTCGCCGCGCCACGCGACGCGAGGCTCGTCACCAGCGGTGCGATGCAACCCGCCGCCGCGAACACCGCGAAGACGGCGACCAACGCGGCGAGGACGCTGGTGCGCGACAGCGCGAGCAGCGCGACGGCGGCGAGCGCGAGGCCGAACGCCGTCCATGCGAGCGGCCGGACCAAACGCCGCGCGCGGTCCTCGAGGAACGAACGCGCCATCGCTTGACGCGCCGGCGACGCCGCGGCTTCGAGCGCGGGCAACAGTGCGCCGACCAACGTCGCGACGACGCCGAGCGCCGCGGCGGAAGCGAGGAACGTCGGCGAGAGATCGAGCTCGACAACGCCGACCGGCGTGTAGAGATCGGTCAACGTCCGCGCGAGCGGTGCGACCAACGCATGCGCGACGGCGATGCCGAGGACCAGTCCGAGGCTCGAACCTGCGAGCCCGACCCACAGCGCCTCGTGCGCGACGGTCGCGAACAACGTCGATCGATCGGCGCCGAGCGCGCGCATGCGGCCGAAGAGCTCGCGCCGTTGGACGACGGAGAACGTCGACGTGTCGTACACCAGGAACGCGCCGACGAACAACGCGAGCAGCGCGAGCGCGCGCAGGTTGAAGCGCATCGCGCGGCTCATGCGCTCGAGCTCGCCCGCGCGCGCATCGACCGCGTCGAGCACCGCATTCGGCGGGAGCGCGGCGATCAGGCGTTCGCGCGTCGCCGCGTCTTCGACGCGGACGTCGATGCGCGAGAGGCGTCCGGTCGAACCGGTCAGCGTCTGCACGGTCGCGAGGTCGGCGAACAAGCGTCCGCCGAGTGCGGCGGCCGCGCCGGGATCGTGTGCGTCGAGCAGGCCGGCGAGCGTCGCGGGGACGGTGCGGCCGTCGATCAGGAGCTCGATCTGCGCGCCCGCCGCGAGCCCGGCACGTTCGGCGGTCGCGCGCGCGAGCCACACGGCGCGCGGATCGGTCGCATGCTCGTCGAGCGGTAGCGTCGGCAAGCTGTCCGCGCGCAGTCGCAGCTCCGCGTTCGCGTCGACGCCGGTCAACACCAACGGCAACGACTCGCTCGCCTTCAAACGCACGTCGCGTTCGAGGATCGGCGCGAAGTCGAGCGTCGGGAACGCGCGCACGAGCGCGGAGTAGTCGCGCTCGTCGACGCCGTCGGGCCCGGCCGAGATCGAGTGCGTCGCGCGGCCGGCGAGCGCGCGGGTCGAGCGTTCGAACGACGCCAACGCGCTGCGCGACGCGAGTTCGACGCCGACGACGCACGCAAGGCCGAGCGCGACGCCGAGCACCGCCGCCGCGAGCTGCCAGCGATGGCGCAAGAGCCAGCGCAAGCTCGCGAGCTCGAGGTAGCGGATCACCGCTCCACCAAGCGACCGTCGACCAACGTCAGCACGCGGCCCGCGCGCTCGGCGAGTTCGCGGCTGTGCGTCGCGAGCACCAACGTGCGCGCCGGACGCGCGCCGAGTTCGAAGAAGAGCTCGATCACGCGCGCGGTGCTCGCCTCGTCGAGGTTGCCGGTCGGTTCGTCGGCGAGCAGCACGTCGGGATCGTGGACGAGCGCTCGTGCGACCGCGATGCGCTGTTGCTCGCCGCCGGACAAACGATCCGGAAAAGTCCCCGCGCGATCGGCGAGGCCGACGCGCTCGAGCCAACTCCGCGCATGCGCCTCGGAATCGCGCTCGAGCCGGCCGCGCAGTTCGAGCGCGAGCAACAGGTTCTCGAGCACCGTCAACGTCGGCACGAGGTTGAACGATTGGTAGACGAAACCGATCCGTTCGCGGCGCAGGCGCGAGCGCTCGCCCTCCGCGAGATGCGACACGCGCCGGTCGCCGACCCAGACCTCGCCTTCGTCGGGCCGATCGAGCCCCGCGATCAACGCGAGCAAGGTCGACTTGCCCGAACCCGAACGGCCGACGATCGCGGTCGAAGTGCCGGAGTCGAAGCGCGCGTCGACCGCGCGCAACACCGCACGCTTCGAGTCGCCTTCGCGGAAGGACTTGGTCACGCGCTCGAGGCGCACGCCGCTCTCGGGCGTTTCGGTCACTGGGCTCGCAGTTCGAGGTCGAACGAGAGGTCGTCGCTCGCGACCGAGGCTTGGTGGAGCTCGACCGCGATCACGTTCAGGCCTTCGACGAGCAGGCGCGCGTCGAGCGTGGTCTCGAGGCCGGCGTTCTCCTCCGGCACGTCGCGGTCGAAGCCCGCGAGCGACGCGGGGCCGAGCCCGAGCTTCGGCAAGTTCCAACGCCCGGCGTCGTGGCCGTTGAGGAAGACGCGCGCGCCGTCGTCGGCGACGAGCGACAGATACAGGCCTGAGAGCTGCGCCGCGCCGACGACGTTGAACGTCTTGCGCAGCCAGAGCGTCGGGCGCTTGTTCAGCGGATCGGGGCCGTACGCAACGGTCGTCAGTTCATCGCCTTCGCCGTAACCGAGTTGCGCCGGCCCGCTCGGCCAGAGCGAATCGTCGAACGCGAGCGTCGTCCAACCGACCGGCGGCGTTCCGCCCGCGTCGCGGTAGCGCCACGTCGAGCCCTTGGCGATCAAGGTCGGCGCCGCGAGCTCGCCTTCGAGCGCGAAGTCGAACGAGAGGTCGGAGCTGTTGGCCGCCGATTGATGGACCTCGACCGCGAGCGTGTTGGTGCCCGCGACCAATGCCGACGCGTCGATCGCCGCCGGGTAGAAGTGATCTTCGTCGGAGCCCGCGACCGCGGCCGACGCGAGCGTGCCAGGCGCGATCGTGCCGCTCGGCAGGTTCGCGCGCGCGACTTCGACGCCGTTCAAGTAGACGACCGCGCCGTCGTCGCGCAGCAGCCCGAAGTCGAGCGCGGCGTAGAGCGACGGGTCGGGGACGTTGAACGTCGTGCGGAACCAGGTCGTGATGCGCTTGTTGGTCGGGAACGGTCCGAACTGGACCACGGTCGCTTCGTCGCCGTCGCCGTAACCGAATTGCGCGGGGCCGCTCGACCAACCGGAATCGTCGTAGGTCGGGAGGATCCAACTCGCGCCCGGATTCATGCCGGTGTCGCGGTACTTCCACGTCGAGCCCGCGGCGAGCAACGGTTGCCGCGGCAGCGCCGTGCCGTTCGCCGGCAACACGAACGTGTCGACGACGATGCCGCCGCGCGAGATCAGCTCGGCCGTCGTCGTGCGCGACGTCGACTCGACCAACAACGCGCTCCAATCCGCGTTGAAGCGCACCTTCGAACCGCCGACGAGCGCGGGGAACGTGTAGAGCGGCGCGCCGCCCGCACCGACGACGAGGTAGGGGATGCCGCCGTCCGAGCCGCGCTCGTACGCGTGGTCGTGGCCGTTGAGCACGAGGTCGACGCCCCAACTTTCGAACGGCCACTGCAGCGCCGCCGTCGAGCCGTGTTGCGACGACGAGTGCGCGGGATGGTGGAACGTGACGATCTTGAACGGCGCGTCGGACGCGGCGAGCGCGCCCTGCAGCCACACCGACTGCGCGGAGTTCCACGTGTTGCCGTCGGGCTCGCGCGGATCGCTGTCGACGACGAAGAGCTGCACCGGTCCGCGGCGGACGTCGTAGTAGCGTTCGTTGCCCGGCAACGTGAAGTAGTCGAAGTAGGGCTGACCGCTCGAGCCGTCCCAGTCGTGGTTGCCCATGCACGGCCAGAAGCGATTCACGCTCGCGCCCGGACCGTACGCGCCGAGGTAGGGCGCGATGAAGTCGCCGTAGTACTGGCCGATGTTGACGTCGATCGTCGCGGCCTGGCCGGACGGGTAGTTGTTGTCGCCGGTGGTGACGACGAACTCCGGGTTCCAACTCGCGACGAGCGCGGCGACGTCGGCTTCCTCCGGCGAACCGTTGCCGTAGTCGCCGATCACCGCCCAACGGAGCGGGAACTCCCGGCGTTGCACGGGAGTCGCCGGCGTGAGGGGTGTCGCCGACTGCGGCGCGAGTTGGGCGAACGACGCGGACGCGAGCGAGCTCGCGGCGAGGAACGTGCGGAGCAGCATGCGTGTCAGGGAGTGCGCGGGGACTTCGACGAAGGCGGTGACGCCGAGTGTAGCGTCGCGCGCAGTTCGCGGGCCTCGTCGACGGCGCCGCGCGCCTCGCAACGTGCCGCCAGGCCTTCGACGACTTGGCGGTTCGTCGGATCGAGCACGAGCGCACGTCTCCACTCGCGTTCGGCGCGTTCGACGTCGCCGAGTCGTTCGCACGCGACCGCGAGGTTGATGCGCGTGTCGGCGCGCTCGGGGCCGAGCTCGAGGCGCGCGACGCAGAGTTCCCGTGCGCGTTCGAAATGTCCGAGCTGCAACGCCGCGAGCGCCGCGAGGTCGTGCGCGAGCGCGTTGCGCGGGTTGCTCGCAAGCAGCGGCGCGAGCAAGCGGTCGGCCTCTTCCCAACGTCCGGCGTCGAGCGCCGCGTTGGCGAGCAGCAGCGGTTCGAGCTCGCTCGCGCGCGACGCGGGGCTCGGTCGATCGCTCGGCGCGAGCGGCGACGGCAGCGCGCGCGCCGCGTCGCCGGACGCCGCGTAACCCAAGTTTCGCAACCACGCGATCGACTCCGCGCTCGCGTCGATCGACTCCGGCGCGAGCGCGGGCTTCGCGAGGAACGCTGCGAGCGCGCGCCGCGCAGCGGCGACGTCGTCGCGCCGTTCGGCGGCGCGGTTCGTCTGCTCGTGCGGATCGTGCGCGAGGTCGTAGAACTCGTCGGCGGAACTCGCGAGGTACTTCGTCCGCTCTCCGACGACGCCGGCGAGCGGACTCCAACCGTAGTTGAGGAAACCGCCGTAGGACTCGCAGTACACGCGCCGCTCCGCGGGGATTGCGCCGAGCAGATCGAGCCCGTCGAGGTTCGCGTCGGGCGCGAGGCCGAGCGCGCACGCCGCCGTCGGCTCGATGTCGACGACGCTGACCGGCGCACTCGAACGTTCGCCGCCGCGGCGCGCGTGGGGCTCGCGCACCAGCAACGGCACGCGCAACGTCGCGTCGTAGCAGAAGGCCGAGTGCGTCGCTTCGCCATGCTCGCCCAAGCTCTCGCCGTGGTCGGCGACGACGATCAGCAGGCTCTCGTCGAGCACGCCGCGTTCGCGCAGGCGTTCGAGGAAGCCGCCGAGTTCGTGATCGACCCACGCGACCTCGCCGCGGTAGGCATCGCCTCCCGCGAGCGCCTGAAATTCCGGCGGTGGTTGGTAGGGCACGTGGGCGTCGAAGAGATGGATCCACACGAAGAAGCGTCGTTCGGGGCCGCGTGTGTCGAGCCAATGCGTCGCAGCCGCGAGCGTTTCGCGCGCATTGCGCTCGACGTAGTGACTCGAAGTCTGCGCCGTCGGCCTCGCGGGTTGGTCGTACGTCTCGAAGCCTTGGTCGAGGCCGAAGCCGCGGTCGAGCACGAGCGCCGAGACGAACGCCGCGGTGTCCACGCCGGCGGCTCGCGCGCGTTCCGCCAACGTCTCCGCGGCGGCGGGCAAACGCGCGATCCCGTTGTCGCGCACGCCGTGACGCGGCGGCACGAGGCCGGTCAACATCGACGCGTGCGCGGGAAGCGTCAGCGGCGCGACCGAGCGCGCCTCGTCGAAGACGAGCGACTCCTGCGCGAGGCGCGCGAGGTTCGGCGTCGCGCGCTCGTAGCCGCCGTAGCACGCGAGCGCGTCGGGCCGCGTCGTGTCGAGCGTGATCAAGATGACGTTGCGCGCTTCGTTCGGAGCGTCGCCGTCGCAGCCCGCGAGCGAGAGCAGCGAGATTCCGAGCGTGCGCGCGAAGTTCATCGCCATGAAGCTCGCCGCCCGCGACTCGCGACGCAAGAGCGCGTTCACTCGACCACGCGCGCGCCGTCGCAAGCCAGGGCGGCGAAGGCGGCGAGCGGTGCGCCGCGCGGACGGAAGAACTCGCGGTCGAGGGCCGCGAGCAACGGCTCGACGCGGTCGGCCGAGCAGAGCGCGACCGTGCAACCGCCGAAGCCCGCGCCGGTCAAGCGCGCGCCGTTGGCGCCGGCGCGGCGTTGGAGCGCGACCAGTTCGTCGAGTTCGCGGCACGAGACGTCGTAGTCGCCGGCGAGGCTCGCGTGGGAGGCGTTCATCAGCTCGCCGAACTCGGCGCGAGCCGAACGGCGCAACGCAGCGACCGCACGTTCGACGCGCGTGGCTTCGCCGAGCGCGTGGCGGAAGCGGGCGAGCTCGAGCGGCGTAAGCGTCCGCGCGCCGACTTCGAGCAGCTCCGCCTCGCCGTGGCGCGCGAGCAACGCGGGCGGCCGGAGGTCGGGCTCGTTCAATGCCGCGCGCACTCTTTCGAACGCCGTGTCGCAGCTCGCTCGCCGCGCGTTGTACGCGTCGCGCGCGGAGCCGGACTTGTCGGCGATGACCAAGGAGTTCGCGACGACGAAGCGCCAGTCGCTGGGTACGGCGACTGCCTCGACGCGCAACGGCGCGAAATCGATGCGCAGCGCGTGGCCCGCGCGTCCGAGGACGCACACGGTCTGGTCCATCGCGCCGCCGTGCGTACCGACGTAGCGTTCGCCGCGCGCGCAGAGATCGGCGAACGCGAGCGGTTCGAGCGCGAGCTCGTTCGCGACGCAGAGCGCGAGCGCGCACGCGACCACCAGCGCCGCCGAGGATGCGAGCCCCGCCGCGGTCGGCACGTCGCCGTCGACGACGCCGTCGAAACCGCGCGTCGCGCCGTGATCGCGCGCGAGGATCTGCGCCGCCGCCTTCGCGTAGTTGCCCCAGTCTCCGGCGGCGAAGGGCTCGAACTCGGACGCGATCTCGAACTCACGCGGCACGAAACGCGGATCGACGTTCGCGAGCGGCACGCGACCGTCGTCGCGCGGAGCGAAGAGGATCGACGCGTGTTGCCGCAGCGCCATCGGCAGCACCGGCAGATCGGAGTAGTCGACGTGCTCGCCGATCAGGTTGACGCGGCCCGGCGCGACGACGCGGCGGAGCGCGCGAGCCGCGCCGAATTCGCGCTCGAAACGCTCGAGCTGATGCGTTCGGCGGTTCGGAGGCTCGGCGCTCATGCGCGCAAGGTCGCCGCGCGCTCGGCCAACTCGCGCGCCAACCGCACGCCGTCCTCGAGCTCGGTGCAGATGCTCAGTCGATCGCGATCGTCGACCCAACCCGCGTTGCGCATGAACTGCGCCGGTTGCGGACGCACGCCGGCGAGCACGACGCGCAGGCCGTCCTTGTGCAGACGGCTGATCGCCGACTTCAGGTTGACCTTGCCGGTCGCGTCCATCACCGGCACGGCGCGCAGGTCGAGCAACACGACGGTCGCGCGATCGTGGACCGTGTGCAGCGCGCTCATCGCCTTGTGCGCCGCGCCGAAGAACAGCGGCCCGGCGATCTCGTAGTACGCGACCTCGGGCGGGAGCTTCTCCTGGAAGAGCGGGTGGGTTTCGTCGAGCAGCTTGACCTCGGTCAGCTCGATCATGCGGCGCATGAAGAGCAACGACGCGAGCGCGACGCCCCAACTGACCGCGATCACCATGTCGAACAGGACGGTCAACGAGAGGCACGCGACGAGCACCAACACGTCGCTCCCGGGCGACACGCGGATCGCGTGCACGACGTGCTTCACCTCGCTCATGTTCCACGCGACGACCAGCAGCAACGCAGCGAGCGCCGCCATCGGCAGATAGCCGAGCCACGGCGCCGCGACCAGCACCGCGGCGAGAACGACCAACGCGTGGACGATCGCCGCGATCGGCGAACGCGCGCCGGAGCGCACGTTGGTCGCGGTGCGCGCGATCGCTCCGGTCGCGGCGATGCCGCCGAAGAACGGCGCCGCGAGGTTGCCCGCGCCTTGGGCGATCAGCTCGGCGTCCGGATCGTGCTGCGTGCCGGTCATGCCGTCGGCGACCACCGCGCTGAGCAACGATTCGATCGCGCCGAGCATCGCGATCGCGAAAGCCTTCGGCAGCAACGTCGAGATCACGTGCCAGTTCAGGCCGACGGCGTGGCCGCTCGCGTCGGGCAACGACCACGGCACGACGAAGAGCGGCGGCAGTTGCGGGATCCCGGGATGCGTCTCGCCGCCCGCGACGTAGGAGAAACGCTCGCGGATCGTCGCGACGTGGAAGCCCGGGAAGAAGTGCGCGAGCAGCGCGCAACCGACGCCCGCGAACGTCAACGCGACCAACGGCGCGGGGACTTTCTTCGTGACGCGCGGCCCGCAGATCAGGATCGCGAGCGTCACGAGCCCGACCGACAGATCCGCGAGTCGCGTCGTCGGCAACGCGGCCGCGATCGTCGCGACGCGTTCGACGTAGTGCTCGGGCATCGCCGTAATCGTGAGCCCGAGGAAGTCGCGCAGTTGCAGCGTCGCGATCACGACGCCGATGCCGGCGGTGAAGCCGATCGTCACCGGATACGGGATGAACTGGATCAGGCGTCCGAAGCGCATCACGCCCATCAGCACGAGCAACGCGCCCGCCATCAGCGTCGCGATCAACAACCCGCCGATGCCGAACTCGTTCGCGATCGGCGCGAGGATCACGACGAACGCCGCGGTCGGTCCGGAGACCTGCACGCGCGAACCGCCGAGCAACGCGATCAGGCCGCCCGCGACGATCGCGGTGTAGAGCCCGTGTTGCGGCGGCACGCCCGACGCGATCGCGAGCGCCATCGAGAGCGGCAGCGCGACGATGCCGACCACCGCGCCGGCGAGCAGGTCCGCTTGGAGATCGCGCTTGCCGTAGCCCGCGGCGAACGTGTCGCGCAGCGCGGCGAACGGCCGGAACGCGAGCTTCGGGAAGAGCGCTAGGGGAGCGAGGAGTCGACGCGGCATCGCGGAGCGCGCGCTTCGACGGTCGAAGCGCTGCAGCCCGATCGTCCGCCTTTCACGCGCCGATTCAAGCGCGCGGCGCGGAGCTCACGCGCTCACGGACGCAGTTCGAAACGTACCGCGTTCGTGAGCCCGAGATTGTCGGGCGCCGCGAAGCCCGGGTCGCGCGACCAGAACTGGCCGTACACGACGTCGCCGGCGGTCAGGCCTTCGCTCGCGGCGTAGCTCTGTGTGAACGCGAACGTGTACGTGCCCGAGCAATCGTTCGGCGGCGAATTGCCGAGCGAGTTCTGCACCGGCGTGCGCACGATCGGCGGGTGGACGCACAGCAGTCCGCCGCCGAACGGCGCGGAGTGCGGGCTCGTGCCCCAGAAGAAGACGCCGAACTTGTTGTTGAGCACTTGGCTCGCGGAGAGCGTGAAGTCGTCGGGGCCGGTCAAGCTCGCGCTGCCGGCGAACGCGATCGTCGGCGTGCAGCCGACGCTGTTCGTCTTCGCCGTGCAGTAGGCCTCGGGGAATTGATAGGTCGAGTAGAAGCGCGCCCACGCATCGGTGCTGACGCCCGGACCTTCCCACGTGAAGAGCACGTCCTCGCCGTTCGGCGCCATGGCGAGGCTCGGCCGCAATTGATCGCCGACGACGACTTGGTTGACGACGAAGTCCGCGGCGAGCGGAAGTCCGCTCGCGTCGAAGCGCCGCGCGCGGATGTCGGCGGAACTGGTCGACCAGTCCTCCCACACCGCGGTGAAGCCGCCCCCCGGATCGGCGGCGACGCGCGGGTTGCGCTGCGGCCCGGCGGTCGTGCTCTCGACGATGAACTCGCCTCCGAGCGGCGCGCCCGCAATGTCGAAGCGTCGTCCGATCACGCCCCAGTTCTGACCTTCGTTGACCGAGTCCTCCCACACGACGACGAAGCGTCCGAGCCCATCGGCCGCGACGCGTGGCTCGCGCTGATCGCCGCCGGAGAACGCGGGCGTCGTCAATTGGAACTCGCCCGCTTGCAGCGCGTTCGCTTGCGAATCGAACGTGCGGCCCCACAGGTTGAGCCCCGTGCCGCCGCCGTGTTGACCGTAGTCGACGAACGCGAAGAAGATCGTGCCGTCGGGCGCGATCGCGGGAGCGCAGTCCGCTTGACCGCCGTTGACGAAGACGTTGATCGGCACGTCGCCGGTCAGGAACGCACCGCTCGAATCGAGCAGGCGGAAGTAGTTGTCCGCGTCCCAATCGCCCGACCACGCGACTAGGAATCCGCCGCTCGGCGGCGACACCATCAACGGGCGCCATTGCGAGGCTTGCCACGTCTGGTTGATCTGGAATTCCGAACCGAGCGGCGTACCGGTCGGATCGAAGAGGCGACCGTAGATGCCCATCAATTCGCCGTCGTAGCCGTGGCGCTCGGACCATGCGACGAGGACGTTGCCGGTCGCGCGATCGACGCAGACCTCGGCCTCGTCCTGCGTGCCCGCGTTCAGCGTCGGATCGCAGTTCAGGTTGCCGGTCAGCGGATTGCCGTCGAGGCCGAAGAGCCGCAGCACCGGATCCTGTCCGTTGACGAACGAGATCGCCCACGTCGTGCCGGTCGCATCGACGTCCGCGCGGACCCAGAACTGATTGAAGCTGGTCGACGCGTTGACCCGAAACTCGTTCGTGCGCGGCGCGAAGAAGGTGCTCTGGGCGGGAGCGTGCGCGGCGAGCGCGAGGACGGCGAGCGGGAGCGAGATGCGCATGGAAAGTCTGTGTCTGGGAACGGGACCGGCGAGCAAGTCTACCCGTTCGACCGCGTTCCGGAGGCGCGCGAAGCGTCGTCGAACACTAGACTCCTGAGCTCGATGAACTCGCCGAACCGCGGCGCCCCGGGAGGCGCAACGCCTGATCCCTCGGCCGTCGCCGCCGCGCGGGAAGCGCTGCCGCCGACCTTGGTCGTGCTGATCGCGACCGAAGAGGAGTTCGACTGGGACGCGCCGTTCGACCGCGCCGCGACGTCGGTGCGCGCCGCCCGGGAATTGCCCGTCGGCCAACGGATCTTCGACCAGTTCGGCGTGCGCGCGACGTACTTGTGCGACTACCCGATCGCCGCGCAGCCCGAGGCGTACGAGCCGTTGCGCGAGGTGCTCGCCGGCGGGACGGCGGAGCTCGGCGCGCATCTGCATCCGTGGGTGACGCCGCCGTTCGACGAGGAGCTCTCGCGCGCGAACTCGTTCCCCGGCAATCTGCCCGAGGAACTCGAACGCGCGAAGCTCGAGAGCGTCACGCTCGCGCTCGAACGCAACGTCGGTCGTCGGCCGCGCATCTACCAAGCCGGACGCTACGGACTCGGGGCGCGCACGCCGCGGCTGCTCGTCGAGCTCGGCTACCAGGTCGACGCGAGCCCGAGTCCGGCGTTCGATTTCAGCGCCGAGGGCGGTCCCGATTTCACGCACGCGCGGCGCGAGCCGTTCTTCCATCCCGCGGTGCGCGAACTGTTCGTCGTGCCGGTGACTGGCGCGGTGATCGGCTTCCTCGGGCCTCGCGCGCCGCATTGGTACGCGCGCGCTTCGCGGCCGGCGTGGGCGCGTTGGCGGATGCCGGCGTTGCTCGCGCGGTTGCGCGCGGCGGAGCGGATGCGGCTCTCGCCTGAAGGCTTCGAACTCGCGGACTTGAAGCGTTTGACGCGCAAGCTCCACGCGGAAGGCACGCGCGTGTTCACGTTCTCCTTCCACAGCCCGTCGCTGATGCGCGGCGGTTCGCGGTACGTCACGAGCGACGCGGAACTTGCGCGCTTCCTCGATCGTTGTCGCGGTTACTTCGACTTCTTCCTCGGCGAGTTCGGCGGCCGTTCGATCACGCCGCTCGCGTTGCGCGACGAGTACGCCGGACACGGCGTTGCGACGACGACGTGAAGGTCCTCGGCCTCTCACCTCTCGACAAGGACGCGACCGCGTCGTTGGTGGAGGACGGGCGCGTGCTCTTCGCGTCGGCGGAGGAGCGCTACTCGCGTATCAAGCAACACGCGGGCTTCCCCGAACAGGCGATCCGCCGTGCGTTGGACTCGACCGGCACGCGCGCCGCGGACCTCGACGCGATCGCGTACCCGTTCCTCGATGCGAGTCAGGAGGCCGAGCGCATCGACCGCGCGTTCGCGGCCGAGCGCGCGTTCGAAACCGAGTTCCGACCGCCGGCGCTCGCGCCGTTGCTCGCCGCCGCGGAGAAGCGTCTCGTCGCGCGCACGGAGCCGATCCACGGACTCGCCGATCCGGATCAGCGCAAGCGCAAGGGTTGGTTCAAGGAGCTCTTCTACGCGCTCGCCGGCGTCAGCCCGTCGTGGTCGCCGCTCGCCGCGCGGTTCTATTCGTCGCGTTGGGCGCGGCGCGCGGTGTTGGACCATCGCAAGTGGCAACGCGAGCTCGAAGACGGTCTCGCACGGCTCGAACTGCGCGCGCGGCTCGTGCGCGGCGAACACCATCTCTCGCACGCCGCGAACGCGTACTTCTCGAGCGGCTTCGAGCGCGCGTTGGTCGTCACGCTCGACGGCTACGGTTCAGGGCTCGCGGGTTCGATCGGGATCGGCGAAGGCGGCAAGGTGACGCGGCTCGCGCCGCTCGCGTTCCCGCATTCGCTCGGCAGCTTCTATGAGATGGTGACGTCGTCGCTCGGGTTCCAACCCGATCGCCACGCGGGCAAGATCGTCGGGCTCGCGGCGTGGGGGAAGCCCGAGGTGCTCAGCGACGTGCTCTTGTCGCGCGCGCGGCGCGGCGACGGCAACCTCGAGCTCTGGCAGAACCTCAACGTCCACTTCTCGCGCCACCTTGCGGCGCGCTTCCCAATGGTCGACGTCGCGGCGGCGTACCAGCGCGTGCTCGAGATCCTCGCCGCCGAACTCGTCGCGTGCTGGCTCGCGAAGACCGGCGCGCGGCACGTCGTGCTCTCCGGCGGCGTGTGCGCGAACGTGAAGATGAACCAGCGCCTACACGAACTCGACGGCGTCGCCGGCACGTTCGTCTATCCGAACATGGGTGACGGCGGCTGCGGAACCGGACTCGCGCTGCACCTTTCGTGGCCCGGCGGCTCGCCCGAGCCGATCCGCGACGTGTATTTCGGGCCCGAGTACTCAAGCTCGGAAGTGCGCGCGGCGCTCGAGGAGGAGCAACTCGCGTTCACCGAGCCCGCCGACCTCGCGCGCACCGTCGCCGAGGCGATCCACGCCGGCCGCGTCGTCGCGCGCTTCGCCGGGCGGATGGAATACGGGCCGCGGGCGCTCGGCAATCGCTCGATCCTCTATCACGGACGCGAGCCGAAGGTGAACCAGTGGCTGAACCAGCGCTTGAAGCGCACCGAGTTCATGCCGTTCGCGCCGGTGACCAAGTTCGAGGCCGCCGCGCGCTGCTACGAGCATCTCGCCGGCGCGGAACACGCCGCCGAGTTCATGACTCTGACCTTCGATTGCACGCCGTGGATGCGCGCGAGTTGTCCCGCCGCGGTTCACGTCGACGGCACCGCGCGGCCGCAGCTGATCCGCCGCGAGAAGAATCCGGAGTACTGGCGCATCCTCGACGAGTACGAGCGCCTGTCGGGGATCCCGTGCTTGATCAACACGAGCTTCAACATGCACGAGGAGCCGATCGTGTGCTCGCCGCGCGACGCGGTGCGCGCGTTCCTCGACGGACGGATCGACGCGCTCGCGATCGGACCGTACTGGGTCGAGCATCCGGCGCTCGCCGCGCGCTGATTCAGCGTTCGCGGCGAGGATCGAGCGTGAAGTGGTGCGCGAGCGAGAGCAAGCGCGTCACCTCGCGATCGAAGTGGCCCTTGAAGACGTACGTGCGCACGTAGTCGGCGAAGTCGAGCGGCAGGACGAGGCCGTAGTAGAGCAACCACACGCCGCGCCACGTCAGCGTGCCGAGCAACGGCGCGTCGAACGGCGCGACGAAGAGGTCGGCGAGCGTCGCGGCGAACAGCAACAGCAACCCGATGTCGAAGTTGGTCGCGAGCGCGCGCACCGTCACGACGTCGATGCGCAAGCGGAACGGCTCGTGCGGTCCGGCGCCGGCGAGCTCGAGCTCCTTCGCGCGCGCGACCATCGGCTGCGACGTCTCCGCGATGAAGTCGACCTTGCGCGAACGGCGCAGGAACTCGCGCAGGAAGACGATGCCCGGCGTCTCGAGAAACATCTTCAACCACAACGTCGCGGTCGACGCCGCGAACGCCGCGAGGTACGGCCACGCCGAATGCGTCTCGCGCCACAGCCCGATCGCGACGCCGCAGAACACCAGCGGCTTGACGATCATGTGGAACAGGTAGTCGAAGTAGCCCCACTTGACGTCGCACACGCGCTGGAAGCGCGCGACTTCGCCGTCGACGCAATCGAGGACGTAGTAGAGGACGAGCAAGCCCGCCGCGACCGCCGCGAGCGTGCCGCTCGCGCCCTGCAGCACCGCGCCCGCGACGCCGCACACGAAGAAGCCGATCGACGCGAGGTCGGGCGACAGCCGCAGGTCGACCATCAGCTTGGTGATCGGGAGCGACGCGTGGTCGCCGTAGAGGAGTCCCGCGACGTCGTTGGTGTCGCGCACCGGCGTCTGGCAGACGCGGCGCAGTTCGTTCCAGGTCACTCCCATCGGTGCAGGCGCTCGTTCGAGGAGATTCTACGGCGGCCGACGCTCACGAGCGCGCGCCGCCTCGCCAGTCGCGCCATGCGGTGACGAGCGTCGTGCGCTCGTCGGCGCGCAAGTAGAGCCACCAACCCCAGCCGATCCACGCCGCGAGGACCAGGCCCTTGATCCACTCCGCGGATCGACCGTGCTCCGGGGCGAAGCCGCGCACGAGCGCGACCAGGCCGGCCGCGAGCCCGATCGTCGTCAAGACACGCCGCCAAGCGAAAGCGTGGGGGAAAGAGCTCTGCACCGCGATCTGGGTCGCCGCCGCGAGCAAGGCGAACGTCAACGCGGTCGCGATCGCGGCGCCCCGGAAGCCGAGGAGCGGGATCAGCGTGACGTTCGCGATCACGTTGACCGCGACGGCTCCGGCGGAGAGCCACGGCAGCCGCTTCGTCGCCTTCGCGACGTGGAAACCGGTCTGCGCGAACTGGAACCAGCCCCAGAAGAGGTAGCCGAACGCGATCCACGGCACCGCGGCCGCCGCGGCTCGGTAGCCCTCGCGTTGGGCGAGCAGTCCGACGAGTTCGGGCGCCCAGATCGAGAGCGCGAGCGTCAGCGTGCTCATCACGAAGAGGAAGTGCGGCGCGAGCTCGGCGACGACGCGCTTCTGCTTCTCGACCACGACCAGCGAGAAGACGTACGGGTACCAGACCATCAGGAACGGCCCGAGCAGCAGGTAGTTGCCGATGTAGCCGAGCTTGTAGGCGAGCGCGTAGACGCCGACGTCGTCGCGCTCGGCGAGGGCGGCGACGAAGTAGCGGTCCGCCGAGTGCAGGCAGAACTGCAGCACGCCGTTCGGGATCAACGGCAACGCGAACGCCATCAGTCCGGCGAAGATCTCGCGCGAGAAGCGCAGACCCATGCGCGGCAGGATCCAGAGGCCGAGCAGCGTGGCGAAGACCGCTTCCGACAACGCGACCGCCTCGAACGCGCCGACCAGACCGCGCTGGAGCCCCGCGACGAAAAGGATCTGCAGGCCGAGCTCGCAGACGATCTTCGCGATCGAGAACACGCCGAAGGTGACCGAACGTTGCTCGGTCTGCAGGTAGCGCGCGAGGACTTCGCGGGCGAGTTGGAACCACAGGATCGCGAGCGACAGACGCGCGAGCGTCGCGATCCGCGGCTCGCCGAACACCGCGCGCGCATCGACGAGCCACGTCGCCGCGCCGAAGATCAGGACGACGATGCCGGCGAGCGTCACCACCGCGATCCACGTCGTGCTGACGACGAGCTTCTTGCGCTCCGGATCGGCGTCGTCGAAGTAGTGACGCGCCATCGCGTTGGTGATGTTGATCCCGCACAGCTGCGCGAGGACCGCGAGGGTGACGGCGAAGAGCTCCTTCGTGCCGTAGTCCGCCTCGCTGAGGTAGTGCGTGAACAGCGGGATCAGCAGGAAGCCCGCGACGCGCGAGAGCTGTTCGGCGGCGGAGTAGGTCAGCGCGTGCTGCGAGAGCTTCTTGATCGCTTCGCGCAGCAAGGACGGGCTCCGGAGGGCGCGTCGCCGTTCGTTCGCGACGCGCGGCGGATCGTAGGGGGGCTCCGGAAAGCTTGCAACCCGCGCCGAGCTCGGGGCTCGACGCGGGTTGCTTCTCTGAGTGCCGTTGGAGAACGGTGTACTTGATTGAAGTTAGAAGCGCCGCAAGACGCCTAGGACGACGCCGCGGATCTCGACGCTCGGCGCGAAGATCGGCTCCATCGTGGAGTTGGCGGGCTGCAGACGCACGCCGTTCGGTTCGCGGTACAAGCGCTTGAGCGTCGCCTCTTCGTCGGGGAGAACCGCGACGACCATCTCGCCGTCGCGCGCGGTGCTCTTGCGTTCGACGAGCACCAAGTCGCCGTCATGGATGCCATCTTCGACCATCGAGTTGCCGCGCACCCGCAGGGCGTAGCACTCGCGATCGCGCGGCAGCAGGTCGGCGAGCTCGAGCTCTTCGGGATCCTCGATCGTCTCGATCGGTGAACCGGCCGCGATGCGGCCGAGGATCGTGACGACGCCGCGTCGATCGGCGGCTGCCGGTTCGGCCCCGCCTCGATCCGCGGTGGCGGGCGCGACGTCATCGAACGCGAGCTGTCGCGCACGGCTCTTCTTCGCCGCCGACTTGACGAGCATGCCCTTGCGTTCGAGCTCGGAGACGTGGCCGAAGATCGTCACCTTGTTGACGCCGAAGTGACGGGCCACCTCTTCGAGCGTCGGGGAGAGATTGCGCTCGCGGGTGTACGCCCTGAAGAAGTCGAGGATCTCGAGCTGGCGCTTGGTGAGGGGGAGGCGGGCCAAAGTGTTGCCTTGGGAAGGACGGAGGTTCTGACGGCGCGGGATCTACACGCAGAACGTGATGACCACGAGCAGACCGAAGAAGAGCAATGTGGTCGCTTCCTTGCGCGCGAGCTTGATTGCGTTTGCCATGGCTTCGATGCCTTTCCTGTCTTGTTGCTTGAAGAACCGTGCGTTCCACCGCGAACCCTAACAGCTACCTAATGCTATCGGCCGACCCCCGACGACGTGGACGGCAAAGTCGGAAAAGTTAGGGCGCAGTTAGGGTGAAGTGGCGATCAAGGCGCCGTGGGCGGGGTGGGGAGCTCCAGGACCCCGACTCCGAACCTCCCGCGCAGCCTCCGAAAACACCGCGTCCGCTGCGAATGCGCAATGCGGATCGCGCGACGCGCCGAGACCGACCGAACGTCGCTCGGCGTGCGAGTGAAGCCCGCGTCGTTCCGGGGAAGCGCGCTGCTCCTCGCGTTCGGGCACGTAGAATTCCGACTGACCCCATGGTCGGAAGAACAGCCTGAAGCCCCACCCGGAGATCCTGGCGCGCATCGAGATCGACCTCGACCGCTACCTGCTTCCGTTCCAGCTGCGGCAGTTGCCGCTCTACCGGTTCGACGTGGTGGTGCTCGGCAGCGGCGTCGCGGGGACGATGGCTGCGCTTGCGGCCGCCTCCGCCGGAGCTTCGGTCGCGCTGGTCGCGAAGGATCGGCTCGCGGAGACCAACACGAGCTACGCCCAAGGCGGCGTCGCCGCGGTGCTCGGCCCCGACGACTCGTACGAGACGCACGTCCAAGACACGTTGACGGTCGGCTGCGGCCTGTGCGAGTTCGACGCGGTCGAGCGCGTGGTGCGAGGCGGACCCGACGCGATCGACAAGCTGATCGGCTGGGGCTCGCACTTCGACCTCGACGCCGGCGGCCGTCTCGATCTCTCGCGTGAAGGCGGTCACTCGCGCGCGCGCATCGTGCACGCCGGCGGGGCCGCGACCGGCATCGAGATCCAACGCACGCTCGGCACCGCGGTCGAGCAGCAGAACGGCGTCACGACCTTCGAGCGCACGTTCGCGATCGACCTCTTCACCGACGGCGACGGCCGCGCGATCGGCGTGTTGTGCCAGAGCTCGCGCGGCGAGCTCGTCGCGTTCGCCGCATCGCAGATCGTGCTCGCGACCGGCGGTTCGGGCCAGGTGTTCCGCGAAACGACCAATCCTTCGATCGCGACCGGCGACGGACTCGCGATGGCGTTGCGCGCGGGCGCGACGGTGCGCGACCTCGAGTTCTTCCAGTTCCACCCGACGTGCCTCTACATCGCGGGCGCGGCGCGCGTGCTGGTCAGCGAGATCGTGCGCGGCGCGGGCGGCAAGTTGCTCGACAAGAGCGGCGTGCGCTTCATGCCCGAGTACCACGCGATGGCGGAGCTCGCGCCTCGCGACGTCGTCAGCCGCGCGTGCTTCGACCGCATGGTCAAGACCGGCGACACCAACGTCTACCTGGACCTTTCCGGGATCGAGCGCGACCCGCACGAGCTCTTCCCCGGCATCAGTCGCATCTGCCACTACTTCGGCATCGACATCGCGAAGAACCCGATCCCGGTGCGGCCGGGCGCTCACTACATGATCGGCGGCATCCGCGTCGATCTCGACGGGCGCACCAACGTGCCGGGCTTGTGGGCGGTCGGCGAGTGCGCGTCGACCGGACTGCACGGCGCGAACCGTATGGGTTCGAATTCGCTGCTCGAGGGCCTGGTGCTCGGCGCGCGCGCCGGCGAGCTCGCCGCGGCGAACGCGAGCGGTGTCCCGACGCTGCCGCTCGACCACGTCGTGCGCCACGATCGCGCCGCTCCTCCGAAGGACGTGCGCATCAACATCGAGGACATGACGTACTCGCTCAAGGCGTTGATGTGGCGTCAGATGGGCATCGTGCGCAACGGCGCCGACATCGAGGACGCGCGCGAGAAGATCCGCTTCTGGACGCGCGCCGTGCTCGGTCAGGCGGCGACGGAGCCGCGTGCGTTCGAGCTCGTCAACATGTTGACGATCGCCGAGTTGATGGCGACGTCCGCGCTCGGTCGCGAGGAATCGCGCGGCGCGCACTTCCGCGCCGACTTCGCGCAGACGCTCGACGCGTGGCGCGCGCACACCGTCCTGACGCCGATCGTCACCGGCGCGCACGTGCGCGCGCTGAACTTGGCTCGCGAGCGCGTGCTCGAATCGACGCTGGCGCGATGAGGAAGTTGAACCAGCCGACGGCGCGGCCGCGCGAACGCTTCCTGATGTGCGGCGTCGTGTTGCCGGAAGAAGCGAGCGAGCACGACGGCGACCTCTCCGAGTTGCGCGGCCTGCTCGAAGCCGCCGGCGCGGAGCCGATCGGCGAAGGCGTGCTGCAGAAGCGCGAGCACGCCGATCCCGCGACGTTGCTCGGCCGCGGCAAGGTCGAATCGATCGCGCGCGAAGTCGAGTTGCTCGCTCCCGACGCCGTCGCCGTCGACAACGACCTCTCGCCGGCGCACATCCGCAACCTCGAGAAGGCGTGGGGCGTGCGCGTCGTCGATCGCTCCGAGGTGATCCTCGACATCTTCGCGAGCCGCGCGCGCACCAAGCAGGCGAAGCTGCAGGTCGAGCTCGCGCAAGCCGAGTACTTGCTCCCGCGGCTGAAGCGCATGTGGACGCACCTCGAGCGCATGGAAGGCGCCGTCGGGACGCGCGGTCCCGGCGAAACGCAGCTCGAGACCGACCGACGCCTGCTGCGCAAGCGCGTGCAGGACTTGAAGCACGACCTCTCCGAGATCGAAGCGCGCAAGCAGCGCGAAGTCGCCGCGCGCGCCGATCAGTTCACCGTGGGCATCGTCGGGTACACGAACGCGGGCAAGTCGACGCTGCTGAATCGCTTGACGGGCTCGAGCGAGCTCGCGGTCGACATGCTGTTCGCGACGCTCGACACGCGCACGCGCAAGTGGAAGTTGCCGGACGGCCGCACGGTGTTGCTTTCGGACACGGTCGGTTTCCTTCAACGCCTGCCTCACCACTTGGTCGCGTCGTTCCACGCGACGCTCGAGGAGACGTTGCACGCCGATCTGTTGATGCACGTCGTCGACGCCGCGCACGCCGATGCGCCCGCGCAGATCGCCGCGGTCGAGAAGGTGTTGCGGTCGCTGTCGCCGACGCTCCACGCCGATCTGCTCGTCCTGAACAAGATGGATCGCGTCGGCGATCCGTTGGAGCTCGAACTGCTCGCCGCGGGCCGCACCGAGGAGGTCGTCAAGATCTCTGCGGCGTCGGGCGCGGGGCTCGATCGGTTGACCGCGGCGGTCGCGCGGCGCGTCGACGCGCGCTCGGCCCTGGTCGAGATCGACGTCTTGATCACCGACGGACGCAGCGCCGCGTTGGTGAAGGGCGCGAGCGGGATCCTCTCCGAGGAAGTGATCGACGACACGTTGCTGCGTCTGCGCATGCGCATCTCCGAGAGCGCGCTCGGCAACCTGATGCGCGCGGTCGCGAAGACCGTGCGCTTCAAGGTGCTCGAGATGCCGAGCACGCGCACGCACAGCGAATCGCCGCTCGCGCCGTGGCTCGCGCGCGACAGCGGCTCAGTGTGAGTTCGCGAACGCTTGGAGCTTCGGCGGCGCCGGCAGCTTCAGCGTGACGCCGGCCTGCAACGCATCGGCGCTCGCGAGCCCGTTGTAGCGCGCGAGCGCGTCGACCAGCGCCTTGTTCGACGTGCCGTACTGCGCGGCGGCGATCTTCGAGAGGCTCATGCCCGGCCCGACGACGTACTCGATGTCCGCGGGCTCGTTCGCGATCGGAGGAGCGACCGGGACTTGCGCTTCGCCTCCGCCGTCGTTCCGCCCGCTCGGGCCTCCGGCCGGCGCGTTCGAGCCGTCGGCCGGCGTGAGACCAGCGTCACCGGCGGGGCGTCCGATGAGCACGACGCCCCAGCCGTCTTGGACGACGCCGACTTCGGTGTGCGCGGCGTCGCCCGCGGCGATCCGCCGCGCTTCCGCCTGGTTCGCCTTCGCCGTCGCGATCCGATCCGCTTGCCACAGCATGGCGAGCCCGAAGAGGCACGCCAACGCGAGCAACAGGATCAGGAAGCGCACGCCGACACCCGCGGACCTTTCAGCTGGTGGTCGTCTGCACCGCGGGGGCCTGCGGAGTCGGCGGCTTGTGTCCGCCGTCTTGCTTCCCCTGCGCGCGCTTCTCGAGCCAGATGAACACCGGCGCCGCGATGAAGATCGACGAGAACGTGCCGGTCAGGATGCCGAAGGTCATCGTGAAGGCGAAGCTCTCGAGCGCGTTGCCCGTGCCCAGATTGAAGAGCAACACGATCAGGATCGTGCACATCGAAGTCGACGTGATGATCGTGCGCGAGAAGGTCTGGTTGATCGACGTGTTGACGATCTCGGTCAGCGTGCCCTTCATTCGCGGCAAGTTCTCGCGGATGCGGTCGAACACGACGATCGTGTCGTTGATCGAGTAGCCGACGATCGTCAGGAACACGGCGATCGTGCCCATGTCGAACTCGACCTTGATCCACGGCACGATCACGAGGAAAGAGATCGCGCCGATCGTGATCAGGATGTCGTGCAGCAGCGAGGCGATCGCAGCGAAGCCCCACGAGTACTCCGCGAAGCGCACGCGGATGTAGATCACCGTGACGAGCATCGAGAGCAACAGCGCCTTGAGCGCCGAGTCGCGCAGCTCGCCGACCACGCGCCGTCCGATGATGCTGGTCTCGGGGATCGGCTCGGCGAGTTCGTAGCGCCGTCCGGCGGAGTCTTCCTTGCCGCGGAACACGGTGACGATGCGCGCGGCCGCCGCGGATTCGCCGTCGCCGCCGGGGCCGGTCGCCGTGAACGCGATCAGCTCGGGCCGTCCGGGCTTCGCGGCGGCTTGCACCGCGGTGAAGTTCGCGCTCTCGAGGCTCTTCGCGACGTCGGCGGGATCGTGGGGGAGCGCGAAGTAGAGCGTGCCGGTGGTCGGCGAACCGGTCGGCGCCGACTGCATGTCGAGCTCGATCGGCCCCTTCTGCAGCAGGTCACCGAGCGCGGCGCGGATCTCGTTCTTGAAGAGCTCCTCGTTGCCGCCCGACTCCGCCGATTCCGACGTCTTGAACGTGACGCGGAATTCGGTGAAGTGCCCGTCGCTGACCTTGCTCGCCGGCAGCGCGGCGATTTCCGCCGACTCGCCGATCTCGCCGCCGATCTTGCGGATCGCGCTCTCGACCTCGTCCTTGGTGTGCGGCTCTTCGGTCCGCACCTTGGCGCTCGCGCCGCCGAGGAAGTCGATGCCGAAGGCGTCCTTCGTACGCGAGATCGAGAGCCACGAGAACAGCGCCAGACCGGAGACGATCAAGAAGATCGATAGACCGATCGCGACGCGCTGCTGACCGATCACGTTGTAGTTCACGTCGGCGAGCCAACGGCGCATCGTGAAGCGCTCGGTCGGGGCCTTCTTGACGCGTTGGGCGATCAGCACGCGCACGACGACCAACGCGCCGAGCATCGAAGTGATCACGCTGATGATCAGGGTCACCGCGAAGCCCTTGATCGGGCCGGTGCCGATCCACGCAAGGATGGCGCCGGCGAGCACGGTCGTGACGTTGGAGTCGATGATCGCGGAGAGCGCGTTCTCGAAGCCCGCCTTCGCCGCCTGGACCGGTTTCTTGCCGGACTCCTGTTCCTCGCGGATGCGCTCGAAGATCAGGATGTTCGCGTCGACCGCCATGCCGATGCCGAGGATGATGCCCGCGATGCCGGGCATCGTGATCGTCGCTTGGAAGCCGGCGAGCGCGCCGAACTGCAGCAGCACGTTGAACGCGAGACCGATCGACGCGTAGATGCCGAGCCGCTTGTAGTAGAAGCTCATGAAGCCCGCGACGAACGCGAACGCCGTCGCGCCCATCAGCCAGCCTTGGTCGACCGCTTGTTGGCCGACCGTGGCGCCGACGTCCTCGCGTTGCTCGAGCACCGGCTTGATCTTGAGCGAGCCCGAGCGCAACACCGTCACCAACGCATTGGCGTAGCGATCGGTGAACCGTCCCGAGATCCGCGCGGCGCCGGGCAAGGGCTCGCTGATGTTCGCGAGCGACACGATCTCGTCGTTCAGCGTGATCGCCATGCCTTCGTCGACGTGCGCGCCGGTGAAGTCGCCGAACGAGCCCCGTTTCGCGTCGACCATCTCGAAGCTGACCGCGGGGAAGCCCGTGTCGTCGGCGCTGACGAAGACGCGCGCGAGGCTGTCGCCGGTGAAGGTCCAGTTCGCGGGCGGCTCGGTCAGCGAGATCAGGCGTTGTTCGCGCGGGATGAACGCTTGGCCTTCCTCTTGGCGATTCGGGAACCAACGGATGTTGCCCGGAGGTCCGCCCGCTTCGCGCGGCAGCGCGTTGAAGACCTTGATCGACGTCGAGGCGTTCTCCGGCTTCGCGAGCCATTCCTGGACGCGCTTCAGCTCCGCCGATTCCTCGGTGCCGAGCGCGACGAACTCCGCCGGCTTCGACTTGATGTAGAAGCGCAGGTCGCCGAGGTTCTCGATCGCGTTCTGGATCTGGTCGTCGCTCGCGAGCTCGACGTCGGCGCCGGTGTCGTGGTTCGCCAGCGCGGTGCGGTGGCTCGCGCGTTCGATGCCGTAGAGCTTGTTCTGGACGCGCGACGTGTAGCGCAGTCGCTCGGTGCCGATGCGGATCACGCCGCCGGTCGACGGGAAACCGTCGAGCGCCTTCGGATCGGTCGACGCGAGTTCGATCGTCGCACGCAGGGCGGTTTCATCGCCCGAACCGGCGAGCGGCGCGGCGAGCTTCGCACGCGCGGCTTCGCCCGAGAGTTCGGCCGAGCCCGGCAGTTGGATCTCGATGCGGTCGGTGCCGAGGGCGCGGATGATCGGCTCGCGCAAGCCGTCCGGGTCGACCCGCGTGCGGATGATCGCGATCGATTCCTCGACGAGTTGCTTCTTGTCCTCGTTGCCGGTGATCTGACCGTTGGCCTTCGCTGACTCGAAGTCCAACCGGTAGACCAAGCGCACGCCGCCGGCCAAGTCGAGGCCGAGTCGAAACGGTTTGCTGGGCAGCACGAGCACCAGCACCGATGCGGCGGCCAGCACCAGGATCAGTGCGATCTTGCGTCCGACGTTGTCGACCATGGCAGTCTTTCGCGCGTTGTCGCGAGGCTAGGGGACGCGCGCGGGCGTCCGAGATGGAGCTTGGAGCTCGCCGTCGAATGGGACGGCGATCAGGGAGAGCGATGCGACGGACGAAAAGGCGTTCGCCGCCCGCGCTGTGGAAGAGCGCGCAGGCGGCGACGGTTCGCGGACGGAAATCGGGGGCGCGCGCACTCGCGGCTCGCGGTCAGGCCTTGGCGGCGGCTTCGGTGGCGCCGTCGTCGGTCCTCTCGCCGACGATTTCCTTCAAGCGCGTGCGCTTGCCGACGCGATCGCGCAGGTAGTAGAGCTTGGCGCGACGGGTTTCGCCGCGGCGCGTGGTGACGACGTCCTTCACGCGCGGGTTGTGCAGCGGGAAGATCCGCTCGACGCCTTCGCCTTGGACGATGCGGCGCACCGTCAGATTGCGACGAATGCCGCGGCCCTTGAGCGCGATCACGGTGCCGATGAAGAGCTGCACGCGCTCCTTCTCGCCTTCGCGGATCAGGTAGTGCACCTCGACGGTGTCGCCCACCTCGGGCTTGGGCAGGTTCTTCTTGCCCATCTCACGTTCAATTTGCTCGATCAGGTGCATCGTCGGCCTCCGAAGCGCTCGCGTTCTCAGGGTTGTTCGTGTTCTTCAGTAGATCCGGACGCCGGACCCGTGTTCGCTTCCGCGCCGTCTCTTCGCGCCATCGTTCGACCGCTGCATGGTCGCCCGACACCAGCACCTCCGGCACCTCGAGACCGCGGTAGGTGCGCGGTCGGGTGTAGTGGGGGTGGTCGAGCAGGCCATCTTTCCGGAAGGAGTCGGCGGCGGCGGATTCCTCGTTGCCGAGGACGCCGGGGAGCAACCGCACGCAGGCCTCGACGATCGTCAGGGCGGGGAGCTCGCCCCCCGACAACACGAAGTCGCCGAGAGAGAGGTCTTCGAAGCCACAGAGTTGTCGCACGCGGTCGTCGAAGCCCTCGTACCGTCCGCACAGGATCAGCACCCGTTGCTCGCGCGCGATTTCGTCCGCAACCTGTTGGCGGAAGACGCGTCCCGAGGGACAGGCGGCGAACTTGCGGAAGCGACCGTACTTGGCCTCCAACCATTCGACTGCTTCGACGATCGGCTCGGGGCGCAGCAACATGCCCGGACCACCGCCGAAGGGGCGATCGTCCACGGTACGGTGGCGGTCCCGGGTGAAGTCGCGCAGGTCGACCAGCAAGATCTCGGCCTGGCCCTTGGTCTGGGCGACACCGAGGATGCTCTCGCGGGTGTAGGGCTCGAGGGCCTCCGGAAAGAGAGTCAGAATGGCAAAGAGCGGCACAGCCCCTCCTCGAAAGAAAAGGCAGAGCAGGGTAGAAAGGCCGTTAGGGTGCGTCAAGGCGCGCCGACTCCCGAGGCACCTCGAAGCACCCTACGAATCAGCGGCGAGCGGCGTGTTCACGGGATTGATCGAGGGTTGGGCGCCGGTGCGCTCGCTGGAAAGGCGCGGCGCGGGGGCGCGGCTCTTGGTTCCGGCGCCGTTCGAGGGCTGGAACGTCGCCCGAGGCGACAGCGTCGCGGTCTCCGGTTGTTGCCTGACCGCCTTGGACGATTCGCGAGGCGACATGGCGTTCGACGTTTCGGCGGAGACGCTCGCGAAGACCTGGTTCGGCGAGCTCGCTCCCGGCACGCCGGTCAACCTCGAGCGCGCGTTGCGCCTCGGCGATCGGTTGGGCGGCCACCTGGTCAGCGGCCACGTCGACGGAGTCGGGCGCATCGCGGCGATCGAGGACTCCGGCGACGGCGGTCGCCGGTTCGAGTTCGCGGTGCCCGAGGGCTTCGAGCGCTACTTGATCGACAAGGGCAGCGTGACGATCGACGGCGTCAGCCTGACGGTGGTCGCTCCGCGCGGGCTCGTGTTCGAAGTCGCGGTGATCCCCGAGACGTTGGCGAAGACGCACTTCGGCCGCGCTCGCGTCGGTCAGTCGGTGAACCTTGAGGCCGACTTGGTCGGCAAGTGGATCGAGCACCTCGCGGTCCCGCACGTCGGTCGTTGAGACCGCCGTGCGGAGAGCCCGCTCCTAGAACGCGCTGAAGAGCACCGACGTGAAAGTCGTGATCGGCGCGGCCTCGCGGTACTCCTCGAGCGTGCGCGTCACGGTCGCGAGCGCCTTCGAGACTTGGTCGAAGAGCTCGTCGTCCATGATCAACTTGCCGAGCGTCCCGCGACCGTTCTTCAGCGAGTCGCTCGCCTCCGACAGATCGTCGGCGATCTTCGCGAGCTTGCTGTAGATCTCGTCGTCGGAGATCAACTTGCCGAGCGTGCCCTCGCCGCTCTTCACCTTCGCGACGATGCTCTGCATGTCGTCGTAGAGCGACGGATCGACGACCAACTTGCCGAGCGTGCCGTTGCCGGCGTTGATCTTCTCGCTGATCTCGCGGATCTGCGTCACCGCCTTCGAGACGTCGTCGGCGAGCGCTTCGTCCTTGACCAAACGTCCGAGCGTGCCCTTGCCCGCCTGGATGTCGCCGCTGACCGTCGAGAGGTTGTCACCGATCTCCTTCAGACGGTCGGCGATCTGCGTGACCTTGTCGTAGAGGTCCTGATCGTTGACCAAGCGCCCGAGCGTCCCCTTGCCCGCCTTGATGTCCGCCGCGATCTGCGAGGCCGAGTCGAACGTCGTCTCGACCTTGCCGACCGCGGTCTTGAAGCTGGTCGCGAGCTCGTCGTCGCGCAGCAACCTTCCGATCGTGCCCTTGCCGGCTTTCGTGTCGGCGACCATCTCGTCGACGTTCTTGACGATGCTCTCGAAGCGCGCGCCGTTCTTGTCGACGAACTCGCCGAGCGAACCGAGCGCGCCGCGCTGCACGAGGCCGAAAAGCGTCGCGTCCGTCGCGACCACCGTCGCGCCCGCGGGGCCCGGATCGATCTCGATGTTCTTGCCGCCGAGCAACGTCGCGTCCTTGATTGCGATGGTGAAGCCGTCGCGCAGCTCGACCGGTTCATCCATCAACATGGTGACGGTCACGCGGCGGACGAGCTCCGCGTTCGGGTCGTACGTCATGTCCTTGACGCGACCTTGGCGGATGCCCGCGACGAGCACCGCGTCGCCCTGGCGCAGACCGTAGGCCTCGGTGAAGTAGACGGTGAAGCCGAAGCGCTTCTTGAACAGCGCGAAGTCGGTCAGGAAGAGCGTGTAGTACCCCAGCACCGCGAGCACGGCGACGAAGAAGCCGCCGAGCAGGAGTTGGCGTCGAGTGTTCATGGTGGAGGGTTCCTCTAGTCGAGTCGATCGCCGAGGAACCGGACCAAGCGCGGTTCCTTGGACGCCAAGAATTCGGCCGGCGTCGAGATGTAGTTCAGCGTGCCGCCGTCGAGCAATCCGACGCGGTCGCCGACGATCTTGATGCAACCGATGTGGTGCGTGACCACGAGCCCGGTGACGTGCAAGCGATCGGCGAGCTCGCGGATCGTGTGGTTGATCGACGACGAGATCTCGGGGTCGAGGCCGGCGGTCGGTTCGTCGTACAGGATGATCTCCGGATCGGTGATCAACGCGCGAGCGAGGCCCACGCGCTTCTTCATGCCGCCCGAGAGTTCGCTCGGCAACTTCTCGTAAGCGTCGGGGACGCGCACGAGCTCAAGCTTCTCGCGCACCTTCTGCTCGATCTCGGCCTCGGTGAACTTCGTCGTCTCGCGCAACGGCAACGCGACGTTCGCGCCCGCCGTCAACCAGTTGAGCAACGCGGCTTCCTGGAAGACGTAGCCCATCCGCGAACGCAGCGCGACCAACTCCTTGCGCGGGATCGTCGCCATGTCGTGACCGTCGACCTCGACGGTTCCGGCGTCCTGCTTCAGGAGCCCGATCACATGGCGCAACGTCACCGACTTGCCGCAACCCGACGGCCCCATGATGCAGAACGTCTCGCCGCGATGGATGTCGAGGTCGAGGCCGGCGAGCACCTGGCGCTTGCCGAACGCCTTGTGCACGCCGGCGAACCGGATGATCACGTCGTCCTGTTTCTCAGGCGTCATGGTCATGCTTGGAAGAAGAGCCACGACATGAAGTAGTTGGCGATGATGATCGCGATGATCGAGTCGCGCACCGCCTTGCGCGTCGCGTTGCCGACGCCGAGCGCTCCGGCGGTCGCGCGCAAACCCGCGCCGCACGAGATCACCGCGACGATCACGCCGAAACAGAACGCCTTGAGCAGACCCGAGTAGACGTCCTTCGGCAGCTCGAGGAAGAAGTTGGTGTCCTGGAGCGAGTCGATGACCGAGTCGTAGTAGAGCGACAGTCCGACGTTGAGCTGCGAATCCGCGACGAAGCCGCCGCCGATGATCCCGATCGTGTCGCACAGGATCGTGAGGATCGGACACATGATCGCGAGCGCGAGCACGCGCGGCATGACCAGGAGGGCGACGCGATCGATCGACATCACCTCGAGCGCGGCGAGCTCCTCGCTGACCGCCATGGTCCCGAGTTCGGCCGCGAGCGCGCTGCCGACCGTCGCCGCGAGGATCGTCGCCGTGATGAACGGGCCCATCTCGCGCGCCATCGAGATCGCGACGATCGTGCCGATCTGATCCTGTTGGCCGAAGCGCGCGAGCTCGAGCCCGGTCTGCAGCGACACGATCATGCCGATGAAGACGCCGACGAGCAGCACGACGTGCACGACCTTGATCCCGGCCTGCCAGAGCTGCTCGAGGATCAACGCGCGGCGCGTCACGATCGCAGTGAGCCGCTGCAGGACCTGGAAGAACAGGTCGAGCAAGTAGCCGATGTCTTGGAGGAACGCGACGAAGCCCGGAATCACGGTCGCGCGTCCTCTTCTACCAAGTGCGGGCTCTCCGTCGGAGTCCGTTCTTCGTGCGAACGTTCGAGCGGCCAACCCGGACCGGGGCACGCGGGCACGAGCCAATCGACGCCGCGGGACGCACTCGTCCGCCAACGCAGGAGTCCGAACAGCAGCGAATGCGCTTCGATCGGCTCGCCGCCTTCGACGAACTGGCGTCGCGACCATAGACCGAGGAAGTAGCGGCGATCCTCGAAGCGATCGTGCTCGCGCCGATAGATCCCGCCCCACACGCGCTCGTGGATGACGTCGTGCTCGACCTCGCGGGTCCAGAGCTCGTAGATCCACGCGTAGTGATCGTCGATCACCGGCAAGTGCCACAGCGGATTGAGCGCCGGGAACGCGAACCGCGAGTCGTCGCGGCCGACGTAGTTCTGGTAGAGCGGCCAGAGCTTCTCCCAGCTCGACTCGTGTCCGTCGACGGTCGTCTCGCGCCAACGTTGCCACAGCGGCAGGACATACGCCGCGCGCCGGATGCGATCGGGATAGTTCTCGACGCTCGTCTGCACGATCGGCCAGAGGTAGTTGTACTTGTCCAAACCGTCGCCGACGTAGTGCGAGTAGAACGGCCAGAAGCGCACGCGCTTCTCCGACGGCGGATGGCGACCGCCGCCGTGGATGCGGACGAACGGCCACGGTCCGTCCCACGCCCAGAAGCCGGTCTCGGTGTCGCGCGCGTAGCCGAAGAACGGCCACAGGAAAGTCCACGCGTCGTACGTGCCTTTCGCGGTGTGCCCGATCAACGGCCAGAACATCCAACGACGTTCGCGCGCGTTCGGCGGCTTCGCGAGGTCGTTGTGCTGCCAGTGGAAGAACGGCCACAGGAAGAACCAACGGTCGTACTGACCTTCGAACGAGTTGTGTCCGAAGAGCGGCCAGATGCGACCGCTCGTTCCTCCGGTTCCGGTCGTGCGGTTGAAGAACGGGAAGAGCCAGTTGGTCGAGACGCGCCCCTCGCGTTCGGTGCGCAGATAGAGCGGGAAGAGCACGAACGTGATCCGATCGAACGTCGCGAAGTTCTCGATCACGCCGCCGAACGGGAAGAACGCACGCACCACGCGACCGCTCGCGTCGTGGGACCAGAAGATCCCGGGCAGCGAGAGGAACTTCCACACCGGTTGGCCGTTCGCGTCGAGGCCGCTCTGGTAGCGCCACACCGGCAACAGTTGGTTGACGTGCTCGTCGCCCGCGTGGCTGATCGTGCCGAGCGGCACGAGGAAGCGCGTCAGGCTGTCGCCGTTCGGTTCGCGGTACTCGCTGACCAACGGCCGCAGCGCCCAGTGCGTCAACGCGCCGCGCGGCGAGGCGTTGCGCAGTCGCACGGCGCCGGCGAGCGCCTCGGACTCGGTTCCGCCTCCGGCGCGCGAGTAACGGGAGTACGCCGGCGCGAGGTAGACCTCTTCGTCGAAGCTCGCGCAGCCCGCGAGCCACGCGACGCACGACAAGAGAAACGCGCGCAAGCCGGAGCGTCCGCCGCGCGCGCCCGTGGCGTTCCGACTCCGCGCGCACCCCACGTTCATCGCCGCGATTGTCGAGGACGCGCAGTCCGATGCAAGCGCGCGCTTCGCCGTCGACGCGGGACGGAGCGCTTGTCGCTCGCGCAGCCCCCTGCTAACGTCCGGCGCTTCGCACGCGCGGCGCGGCAGCCATGAGCACGTACCTGTCCGGCATCCAACCGAGCGGCCTCCTGCACTGGGGCAACTACTTCGGCGCGATCCGCCAGCACATCGCGGCGCCGGCCGGCGGCGGCGAGCACTTCTACTTCATCGCCGACTACCACGCGCTGACGTCGAGCCGCGACGCGACCGAGTTGCGCAGTCACGTCCGCGAGGTCGCGTTGACGTACCTCGCGCTCGGCCTCGACGTCGAGAAGTCGGTGCTCTTCCGTCAGAGCGACGTGCCCGAGGTCACCGAACTCGCGTGGATGCTCGCGTGCGTCACCGGCATGGGCGTGCTCGAACGAGCGACTTCCTACCGCGACAAGGTCGAACGCGGCCTCCAAGCGACCGTCGGGCTCTTCATGTACCCGGCGTTGATGGCGGCGGACATCCTCGCGTACGACTCGAACTTCGTCCCGGTCGGTCCCGATCAGCAGCAGCACATCGAGATCGCCGCCGACATGGCCGCGTCGTTCAACGCGGTCTACGGCCCGGTCTTCACCGTGCCGCAGCCCTCGATCTCGCCCTTCGCGAAGGTGCCCGGCGTCGACGGCCAGAAGATGTCGAAGAGCTACGGCAACCACATCCCGATCTTCGCGACCGGCAAGGAGCTCAAGAAGGCCGTCGGCCGCATCGTCACCGACAGCCGCGGGCCCGAGGAACCGAAGGATCCGGCGTCGGTGTTGCTCGTCGATTTCCTGCGCCTGTTCGTCGACGAGGCCGAGCTCGCGCAGTGGAAGGAGCGCGTCTCCAAGGGCGGACCGGGCGCTCCCGGCTACGGCCACCTCAAGCAACGTCTGGTCGAGGCCGCCGACGCGTTCTTCGCGCCGGCGCGCGCGCGCCGCGACGAACTCGCGCGCGAGCCGGCGGAAGTCGATCGCCTGCTCGCCCGCGGCGCCGAACGCGCGCGTTCGAAGGCGCGCGCGACCCGCGATCGAGCGCTCGCCGCGTGCGGCTTGCGTTGACGGAACACCACTCCGTCGAGTCGCGCCGCGAAATCCCGTAGAGTGCCCGCGACCTCCAACGCGGATCTCTCCATGCGCCTCCGAACGAACGCCTTCGTCCTGGTCGCGAGCCTCGCGCTCGCCGTCGCCTGCAGTGCGCCGAAGAAGCACGCCGAGCCCGACGCCGCGGCCGCCGCGTCCGAGGATCGTCCCAAGCGTCCGAAGGAACCGGAGAAGCCGTGGACGACCGCGTTCGCGAGCAAGGCCGCGCTCGTGTGCGACGAAGTCACGATCGAAGGGCCGCCCGAGCTCTTGAACCACGTGCTCGTGCTGCAGAACGGCGAGTTCTTCGATCACGAAGCGCACGCGACCGTCGACGGCTTCCTGCAACTCACGTCGGTGAAGCCCGACGTCGGCGGCCCGCCGCCGATCCGCGTGCGCATCGACGCGTGGACGATCGACGTGTTGACGCGCGTCCGCGTGCTCGAGCGCCCGGGCGAAGTGCCGGTCGTCGTGCAGGTCAGCGGCGACGTGTGGTTCCAGGATCTCGCCGGCGGCGGCGAGAAGCGGTCCGCGGCGATGCGCTTCGTCGGCGAACGTCCCTGAACGATGTGCGCGTCGCGCGGGAGCTCGCGAGTTCGCGCGCTCGCGCTGTGCGCGAGCCTGCTCTTCGCCGCGTGCTCCGCGCCGTTCGCGCGTCCCGGCGGCACGCCGGTCGTCACCACGTACGACGAACTCGACGTGCCGACGCAGCTCGCTTTCCGCGCCGCGCGGCATAGCTTCGACGCCGGCGACGTCGCGGCCGCGCGGACCGCGACGGCCGAGCTCGTGCTGCGCGCGCCGAACCACATCGCGCTCGGCATTCTCGCGCAGGAAGCCGAACTCGCGACCGGAGGCGCGGACGCGCGCGCCAAGCTCGAGCAGCGCACGCGCGCCGAGCTGGAAGCCGCACCGACCGCGGCGCGTTGCGTCCTCGCCGCGCGAGCCGCGAGCGACGTCGCGCTCGCAGAGGCGCACCTCGAACGCGCGCTCGAATTCGATCCGCGTTGCGCGTGGGCGCACTACGGGCTCGCGCACCTCGCGGCGCGCGCGGGCAACTGGAGCGCGGCCGATGGCGAACTCGGGCGCGCTCTCGAACTCGATCCGTTCCTGCCGCCGGCGCGTCGCCTGCAAGCGATGCTGCTCGCGCGCGACGGGCGCCGGAGCGAAGCGATCTCGGCATTCGAAGCGTGGCTCGGCGACGTCGCCGACGATCCGCGCGTCGGCGCGCGCGAACGCGTCGAGGCGGAACTCGATCTCGCGACGCTCTACGTGCTCGACCAGGAGCCCGACGCTGCGCGCGATCTCTTGACCAAGCTCGTGCTCGAAGGCGACCTCGCGGTGCGCGCGTTGTGCGTACTCGCCGCGGCGGAACAAGGCGACGAGCGACCGGTCGACGCGCTCAACGCCGTGCGCGCCGCGGAAGCGATCGATCCGAACGCGGCGTTGCCGTGGGTGCAGGACGCGATCCTGCGCCAGAGTTGGCTCGGTGATCGCGCGGGCGCCGAGGAGGCGTGGCGACGTTTGCTCGCGTCCGCCGAGACCGGCGGCGATCTCGGCCGCGTGTTGCTCGCGATGCGCGCGCGCCTCGCGCTCGAACGCGCGGAGCGTCGGCGCGAACGACTCGCGGGCGAGAAGCCGTGAAGGCGTTGTTGCAGCGCGTCGCGTACGGTCGCGTCCGCGTCGACGGCGAGACGATGGGGGAGATCGGGCCGGGGCTCGTCGTGTTCCTCGGCGTCGAACGCGGCGACGGCGAGCGCGAGACCGACCGCCTCGCCGAGCGGGTCGCGACCTACCGCGTCTTCTCCGACGCCGCGGGCAAGATAAACTTGTCGGTGCTCGAGGTCCGAGGCTCGGCGCTGGTGGTCAGCCAGTTCACGCTCGCCGCCGACACGAAGAAGGGTCGCAGACCGTCGTTCGATCCCGCCGCTCCGCCCGAACTGGCCGAGCGTCTCTATCGGCGCTTCGTCGAGCGCCTCGTCGCCGCCGGCGTCGAGTGTCGGACCGGACGCTTCGGCGCCGCCATGAAGGTGGAGCTCGAGAACGACGGACCGGTGACCTTCCTGCTCGACGAGGCGCCCGACGCCAGCGGCGGCGACAGGGCCTAAGCCCCTGGACGGCGGTAGTTTGCGCGTGGCCGGGGTTCGCTGCGGTCGCTCACGCGCGCCGGCGAGCGTCGCTCCCGACTCCAAGTCTTTGTGATCCAGCCACTTGAGCTGGATAGGGTGGAGCGGCCGACAACGACGAGCGCACGCCCCGCGCGCAGCCTCCCCCGTCACAAGTTCTTGCTTGACAGTTAGATAATGCAGTTCGATATTGCGGCCCGCTGCCGCCGCCACCCCTCGCGCGGCAACACCCCCGAGGAACGCCCTCGATGACCACCCGGCCCGGACCCCAGACGATCACCAAGAAGGAGCTCGTCAACCGCATCGCGGAGCAGACCGGGCAGACCAAGGTGGTGGTCAAGGACATCCTTCAGCGCTTCCTCGACGAGATCATCCAGGAGCTCTGTCGCGGCAACCGCCTGGAGTTCCGCGAGTTCGGCGTGTTCGAGGTGAAGGAGCGCGCGCCGCGCCGAGCCCAGAACCCGCGCACGCTCGAGAAGGTCGAAGTCCCGGGCAAGCGGGTCGTGAAGTACAAGGTCGGCCGCTTGATGCGTGAGCGCGTCTGCGCCGAACCGCCCGCGCCCGAACCGGAACCGACGCCCGCGCCGCGCCGTGTTCCCGCTCCGCCGGTCGCGCTGCCGCCGGCGCCGCCGAAGCCGCCGCCGTCGAACTCGCCGTTCTAGGCCCCGATTTACGCGCGTCGGGTCGCGAGCTCGCCCGCCGCTTCGCGGGCCTTGTCGAGTGCCTGCGCGATGTCGGCCTGCAGGTCGTCGAGGTGCTCGATGCCGACCGACAGACGAACGAGTCCGTCGGCGAGTCCCGCGGCTCGGCGGGTCTCCGCCGGGATGCTCGCGTGCGTCATCGACGGCGGCGTCTCGACCAACGACTCGACTCCGCCGAGCGACTCGGCGAGCGTGAAGAGCCGCGTGCTCGACGCGAACGCGTTGCCCGCCGCGACGCCGCCGCGCAGCTCGAACGAAACCATGCCGCCGAAGCTCTTCATCTGACGTTTCGCGAGCGCGTGTTGCGCGTGCGAAGCCAGGCCCGGGTAGTGAACGCGTTCGACCAACGGGTGCTCCTCGAGCGTGCGTGCGATCGCGAGCGCATTCTCGCCGTGGCGGTCCATGCGGATTGCGAGCGTCTTGGTGCCGCGCATCACGAGGAAGCAATCCATCGGACCCGGCGTGCCGCCGACCGCGTTCTGGAAGAACGCGAGCTCGTCGCGGACCTTGTCGTCGTTGCCGATCAACGCGCCGCCGACGACGTCGGAATGGCCGCCGAGGTACTTGGTCAACGAGTGCAGGACGAGGTCGGCGCCGAGCGCGAGCGGTCGCTGCAGGTACGGCGTCGCGAACGTGTTGTCGACGACCAGGAGCTTCTTCGCGCGCTTGGTCAGCGCGGCGATCGCGGCGATGTCGGTCAGGCGCAAGAGCGGATTCGACGGCGTCTCGATGTAGACGTACTTCGTCGCGGGCTCGATCGCGCGCTCGACTTGGCCCGCATCGGTCGTGTCGACGAACGTGAAGCGGATGCCGTAGCGCTCGAAGACGCGCTTGAAGATGCGATACGTGCCGCCGTACAGATCGTTGCCCGCGACGACGTGATCGCCCGGAACGAGACGATCGAGCAACGCGTTGGTCGCCGCGAGCCCCGACGAGAAGGCGAGGCCCCAACGCCCGCCTTCCATCGACGCCAAGTTCTCCTGCAGCGCGGTGCGCGTCGGATTCGAGGTGCGCGAGTATTCGTAGCCCTGACGCGGCTGCGCCGGCGCGTCTTGCTTGTACGTGCTCGTGAAGTAGACCGGCGTCATGATCGCGCCGTTCTCGGCGTCGGCTTCTTGGCCGGCGTGGATGGCGCGCGTCTCGAAGCGATCGCTCTCGCGGATGTGGCTCATGGAAGCAGTGTAGGCGCTGTCATCCGCCCCGCCTAGAATCGCGGGCCATGTCGAGCTCGCAGGTCTCGATCGAGCCGGAGGGGCGCGCGGCCGCGGCGCAGGTGGACGGTTACACACTGTGGCTCGCGTTCATTGCGGTCGCGATTCTGCTCGTTGCGTCCGTGTATCGGGCGAATCTCGATCGGAGCTACGGCTGGGACGAGTCGATGCACGCGGCGTTGCCCGCGGCGCGAATCGTGGAGCACGTGCGCGCGGGTGAGGTGCGCGCCGCGTTCGACGTCGTGCTCGGTTGCGATCAATATCCGTTGGTCGTCCCCGTCTACCTCGCGGTCGTGGAGTCGATCTTCGGGATCGACGAGTCGGTTGCGCGGCATGCGCTCGCCGCTGCGTGGGCCGTCGGGTTGCTCGCGTTGGCTTTCGTCGCCGGCCGGCTCGTCGTGGGCGGACCGTGGCGTGGTCGCCCGCTCTGGGCGGCCGCGATGTTCACGATGTTCGCTCCGATCGGTCGTCTCTACGCGCCGACGCTGTTCCTCGAAGCACCGTTCGGGGTCGCGATGATCTTCGCGATTCTCGCGTGGTTGCCGGCGCGCGACGGAACGAGATCGGCGAGGCGCGACTTCGCGGCGGGCGCTCTCCTCGCGTTCGCGTTCTTCACGAAGTTCAACTACGGATTGTTGCTCGCGCTCGGGTTCGCTCTCGACGGTGCAGTCGACCTCGTGCTTGCCGCGCGCCGCGGCGCCGTGCGGGAGACGCTCTTGCGCTTCGCTCGTGTGGCGACCGTGCCGCTCGTCGCGTGCCTGTGGTGGTTCGTGTTCCCATGGCCGGGCGGTCTCGACGACGGCGCGAGCCATAGCAAGTCGTTCGCAGCCTTCCTCGCGGGCAACCAGGAGTTCACCCGGGTGCCGTGGACTCTGCGCCTGATCGATTGGACGACGCTGGTCTTCCCGGCGTTTCTGCTGCCAGTCTGCATCGTGACCCTATTCGTGCAGGACTGGCGTGCATCCGCGTCACGTTGTCTCGCGCTCGTCGCCGTCGCGTTCGTCGTGCCGATTTGCCTTCATCCGTTCCATCTCGATCGGTTCTTGCTGCCGGCGGCGATCCCGTTGTGGGCGCTTTCGTTCGCCGGATTCCTGAACGTCGATGCTCGATTCGTGTCGAGGCGATGGATGCCTTGGGTTCTGGGCGCGATCGCCTGCGTCACTGCGCTCGTCGTCGGCGGCTGGTGGCGAGCGCACGCGCTCGACGTGCTCGGCATCGCGAGTCCCAATCCGAAAGTGCTCGAGTATCAGCAGGAGCAGATCGACGCGCGTGACTTTGTGTCCTCGCGCATCCCGTTGCCGACCGGCGGATTGTTGCGGAAGGAATCCGACGGCTTCCTCGACCTCGTCGCGAAGGCCGCGGGTCCGACGGCGCGGATCGGTTGGATCGGGCTCTCGAGCGAGCTCTCGCCCGCCGCCATTCATCTCGGCCTGCTCACGCGCGGTGGTTCGATCGAACGCTTCCTGCGCGATGCGCACGAGTCGATGGACGTCACGTTCGAGAGCGCCGATCCGAATTGGACGAAGGAGCAACTCGCCGAGTTCGCCTCGCGCTTCGACGTGATCTTCGCGACCGATCCGCCGGACATGGCGAAGCGCGTGGGCCGCGCGTTCGAGGCGCAGTACCGCAAGCGGTTGGTCGAGGAACTCGGGTGGCGCGAGGAAGAGCTCGGCGCGGTCACGATCGAGAAGGCTCTGCAGAGCCCGTATCCTGTGCGGCTCTTCGCATGTCGGCCTCCCAAGCAGTGAACGCTCGGCCGTCGGCCGCCGACTTCGCGCTCGGCGCGTTGGACTTCGAAGGCGTGCGCGCGCTGTTCGAACGTCTTGCGTCGACGTCGCTCGGTCGACGCGGATTGCGCGAGCTCGCGCCGCGCTCCGACGCCGACGCGCGCTGCGCAGGGCAGCGCGTGCGCGAGATGCGTTGGCTCGAGGAGAGCCGCTCGCAGCCGTCGCTCGCCGGCGTTTGCGATCCGTTGCCGGCGTTCGAGGCGGCGCGGCAGTTCCATCGGCCGTTCGAGCGCGACGAGTTCGCGCACCTCTTCGGTTTCGTCGGCGCGGCGTTGCGGCTCGCGCCGTGGTTCGCGCTGCGCAAGCAGGACGCCCCCGCGATCCATGCGTTGTTCGAACGCTTCCCCGACCTCTCCGCGCTCGCCGCGGATCTCGCGCGCGCTCTCGACGAGCGCGGCGAGATCAAGGACGACGCGTCGGCGAAGCTCGCGAAGTTGCGGCGCGAACTGCGCGAGCTCTCGAACGACATCGAGTCGCGCCTGCGCCGCATCGCGACCGCCGCGCGCGACCATCTCTCCGACGGCAGCATCCATCGTCGCGGCCGGCGCCTCGTGCTCGCGGTGAAGTCGAAGAGCCAAGGCAAGGTCTCCGGCCTCGTCCACGATCGTTCGCAGAGCGGCGAGACCGTCTTCGTCGAGCCGCGCGAGGTGATCGAGGACCAGAATCGCCGCGCCGAGCTCGCGTCCGACGAAGAACACGAAGTGCGCCGGATCCTGGTCGAGTTGACGCGCCATGCGCTCGACGCCGAAGGCTTCGTGCGGATCGCGGCGACGCGGTTGGCCGAGCTCGAGATCGCCGTGATCTCGTCCGCGTTCTGCGCGAAGTACGGCGCGCGGCCGCTCGACGTCGCGGGCGAGGAAGGCCGGCCGAACGGCTTGTTGTTGCGCGAGGCGCGCCATCCGTTGCTCGTCGAGCGCTTGGCTTCGGGCGCGCTCGACGAAGTCGTGCCGATCGACGTGCGCCTCGGCGACGAATTCGATCTGCTCGTGATCACCGGTCCGAACACCGGCGGCAAGACGCTCGCGTTGAAGACCGTCGGGCTCGCGGCGTGCATGGCGCGGCTCGGTCTGCCGTTCCCGTGCGCCGAAGGCAGCCGCGTGCCGCTGTACGACGGCGTCGTCGCCGACATCGGCGACGAGCAGGAGATCGCGCAGGATCTGTCGACGTTCTCGTCGCACCTCGCGCGCGTGCGCGCGGGACTCGATCGCGCGGGGCCGAAGACGTTGTTCTTGCTCGACGAGCTCGGCGGCGGCACCGATCCCGACGAAGGCGCGGCATTGTCGGACGCGTTGCTCGAGCACTTGCTCGAGAAGCGCGCGCCGACGGTCGCGACCACGCACCTCGGCAAGTTGAAGGAGTTCGCGTTCCGCCACGCGCGCGCCGAGAACGCGTCCGCGGAGTTCGACGCGGCGACGTTGCGACCGCGTTTTCGTCTGTTGGTCGGCACGCCCGGCGAATCGTGCGCGCTGCACATCGCGGCGCGGCTCGGCTTGCCGAAGACGATCGTCGAGAACGCGCGGCGCCGCATCGAACGGCGCGACGCGGAAGCGCAGGAGCTGATGCGCAAGATGCGCGGCGCGCGCGAGGCCGCCGAACGCGCCCGCAAGGACACCGAGCAGAAGCTGGTCGACTTGCGCAAGACCGAGGACGAAGCGCTCTCGCGCATCCAGGACCTGAAGAACAAGAGCGAGCTGCTCGAAGCCGAGGCCCAACGCGGTCTCGAGGAGCGCGTGCGCGAAGCTCGCGCCCGTTTGAAGCGTGCGTTCGACCTGCTTCCGCAGCTCTCGCCGAAGTCCGCCGAGTCGATGCGCGACGCGCTCGACCAAGTCGACCAACACCTCTCCGGCGCGGCGCTCTCCGAACGCCGGCGCGCGTTCCTCATCGCGCTCAAGAAGGGCGGTCTCGTCTACATCCCGCGCTACAAGCAGCGCTGCGTGATCACCAAGGTCGATCGGTCGAAGGAGTCGGTCAGCGTGCGCCTCGGCACCGCGACGTTGTCGGTCCCGTTCGACGAGGTGACGTCGTATGAGTCGCTCTGACGGCGGATGCGCGTCCGGGTTGCGCTCGATGGCGGTGCTCGTCTTTGCATGGGCGGGCTGGTTCGCGTCCGGCTTCGGTCGGAGCCTCGAACTCGCGTGGCTCGCCGCGCTCACGCTCGTCGTCGTGTTCGCGCTGACTCGCGAGCGCGGACGCCGCGCGGCTCCGGTGCTCGCGTTCTTCGGTGCGGCGGTCGCGTTCGCGGCCTACGCGGCGGCGCCTATCCCGCGCAGCCCGGTCGTCTCCCTCGTGCGCATCGCGGCGTTCGGCGCGGCGTGGTTGACGACGTTTCCGTCCGACGCTTCCGCGGGCGTGATCCGACGCGTCGCGGCGCGCCTCGTCGTCGCGCTGACGACGTTGGTGATCGTTCTCGGCGCCGCGGAGAGGCTCGGCGCGGATCGGCTCGGCGAGCGCGCGGTCGCGATCCGCCCGCTCGACGTCGACGGCCCTCCCGACGCCCTTCAGCCCGACGCGGAGCTCGAGCTCCGTTTCGTTGCCGGATTCCGCGGGTGTTTCGACTACCCCGAGTTCCGTTCCGAGCCGTTCGAGACCAACGCCGACGGCTTTCGCGACGACCCGTGGCCGACGACGTTTTCGGAGGGCGAGCGGCGCGTGTTGATAGTCGGTGATTCGATGGCGGCCGGTTGGGGCGTCGAACGGCGCGAGAGTTTTCCAGCGCTGCTCGCACGCGAACTCGAGGCGTCGAACGCGCGCATCTTCAACGCGTCGGTGCCGAGCTACGGTCCGCGCCACGAACGTCTGTTGCTCGAGCGTTTGTGGGAGCGCGTGCGTCCCGCGCTCGTGATCGCGACCTTCTACGACGGCAACGACGTCGGCGACGTGTGGCGCCACTTCAACGTCTCGCGCTCGCGCGGCATCACCCACCTCCGTCCGCCGTCCGATGCATTAGCGCCCGAAGAGCGCATCGCGTACGTTCCCGACCCGCGTGCGCCGCCGCTCTGGTCGCCGCGGTACTGGATCTCGTATTCGCGCGTCTGCAGGAGAGTGGTGCTCGAACTCTCCGGGCGCTATCCGTGGCTCGGCCTGCGCTCGCCGGCCCGGCCGTACAGCCGCGACTTCCTGCGCTCGATGCGCCGCGAGCCTGACGCCGAGATACGCGACGCGTTGCGCTTGTCGAGCGCGTCGTTGATCGCGATGCGGGATTTCGCGCGGGCGCACGGCGCGCGCTTCTGCGTCGTGCGCATCCCCGCGAAGATCCAAGTCGAGCCCGCGAGCCTCGCGCAGGTGTTCGACGAACTCGACGCGAACGCCGACGAGTTCGACGTCAGCAATCCCGGCGCGCGGATCCTCGCGGACTGCGCGGCGGCGTCGGTCGACGCGCTCGACGTCTTCGATGCGCTTGGCGCCGTCGACGCGGCTTCGCCCGCGAACTACTTCGCCGAGGCGCACCTGAACCGCGCGGGCCATCGCCGGGTCGCGACGGAACTCGGGCGCTTCCTGCGCGACGGCGATCGGCTGCGTTGAGGGCTGGGAGCGCCGCCCGCGCTATGCTCTGCGCGATGACCGCGTTGACCTGGACCACGGCGGGGGAGTCCCACGGACGCGGACTGGTCGGCGTGCTCGAGGGTTTGCCCGCGGGGCTCGACCTCGACGTCGAGCGCGTCGATCGCGAGCTCGCGCGACGTTGGAGCGGTTATGGCCGCGGCGGACGTGCGCGGCTCGAGAGCGATCGCGTCGAGCTGCTGTCCGGCGTGCGCGGCGGCAAGACGCTCGGTTCGCCGCTCGCATTTTTGATCGCGAACCGCGACCAGACGATCGAGTCGTTGCCGGTGCCGACCAATGCGCGGCCGGGTCACGCGGACCTCGCGGGTTGCCAAAAGTTGCTCGCGCGGGATCCGCGTGCGGTGCTCGAGCGCGCCAGCGCGCGCGAGACCGCGGCGCGAGTCGCATTGGCGGGGTTCGCGCGGCAGTTGCTCGAGCACTTCGGGATCGAAGTCTTCGCGCACGTCGTCGAACTCGGCGGCGTCGCGGCGCGCGACGGCGTGTTCGAGGCTCTCGGCGCGGAGCGCACGACGCGGCGCGCGAGCTCGCCTTTCCAATGCCTCGACCCCGACGCGGACGTCGCGATGCGCGCCGCGGTCGACGCGGCGAAGGCGTCCGGCGATTCCCTCGGCGGCGTGTTCGAGGTGCGCGCGCTCGGGGTTCCGCCCGGCCTCGGCAGCTACGCCGTCGCGTCCGAGCGTCTGACCGCGCGCATCGGCGGCGCGCTCTTCTCGATCCCGGCGATCAAGGGCGTCGAGTTCGGCCTCGGCTTCGAGGCGGCGCGGCGACCGGGCTCCGAGGTCCATGACGCGATCGTGCCGACGAGCTCGGTTCGGCCGCGGGCGTTCGGTCGTTTCGCGCGCGCGACCAACCGCGCCGGAGGTCTGGAGGGCGGGCTCTCCAACGGCGAGGAGCTCGTCGTGCGCGCGGCGATGAAACCGATCCCGACGTTGCGCAAGGGGCTCGCGACCGTCGACTTCGAAACCGGCGAAGCGGTGACCGCGACCTACCAACGCTCGGACGTCACCTCCGTGCCCGCCGCGAGCGTCGTGGGGGAGGCGTTGGTTGCCCTCGAGCTCGCGCGCGCGTTCCTCGACAAGTTCGGCGGCGATTCCCTCGGCGAGGTCGAGGCGCACTTCGCGCACTGGCGCGACGCGGTCGCCCGCGTCTGAATCGACCGTGCCACGCAAGCAGGAATTCCGTCGCGACCCTTGACCCGACCTTCGTCGTCCGTAACATGTGCCGCTCGTCTCATCGCCCGTGCGGGCGGTCGGACCCGTCAACCGGCCGTCGAGGCTTGCCGGCGCATCCGTGGGTCACCTCGCGGGCCCCGGCGGATCTCGCCAGCGTAGCTCAATGGCAGAGCACCTGATTTGTAATCAGGTGGTTGTGGGTTCGATCCCCACCGCTGGCTCCAACCTGCGGTCGGCTCGACCGCGTGTCGGACCGGCCACGGAAGGTGAGGACGGCTTCGAACACGGCTTGGATCCCGCCGCCTCGTCGGCGCGCTTCGGCGCGACGTAACGAGGTAGGGGTCTCGCGAACGCAAGTTCGCGCTGCTCACTGGAAACGAGACACCCTTCGGATGACACGGGAGCGGAGTGCTGCCGTTTCGCGCGCTTTCTGCCCTTGCAAGAGGTTGGTGGCGCGCGCGCGGCGCTCCGCGTCAGCACCGAGCATCGAGATCACGTAGATCCAGGGGAGATACCAAAGCGGCCAACTGGGCCAGACTGTAAATCTGGTGGCTTATGCCTTCGACGGTTCGAATCCGTCTCTCCCCACCAAGTTTCCCCGCCCGCTCGAGTCAGCCTCCTGGCGGAGGCCGCTCGCGCAAGGACGGCAGCTTTGGCTCCCCTCGATCTAAATGATCCCCGCGACCTCGCGCGCTGCGCGAGCGACCGGTGCTCGTTTCGTGCTGCGCGCCAATGCATGGCGTGCGTGAGTGAACCCCCGCGAGCCTGCGGCGCAGGCCAACCGCGTGCGGCAAGGCGGGCGTAGTTCAATGGTAGAACTTCAGCCTTCCAAGCTGATAGCGCGGGTTCGATTCCCGCCGCCCGCTCCAGACTCATCCGGTCGCTCCGCGACCGGTGGCTATACCCGATCGCGCAGCGATCGGAGACTCGCCTGTCGCGCAGTGGTCGGTACACGCGCGCTCCCCCGTCATCCGCCGAGCATCGTCAGATCCCACGACCTCTCGTGCGCCGCTTCGGCGCCGTGCAGGAGGTCGCGCTGGTGTAGCTCAGTGGTAGAGCACTCCCTTGGTAAGGGAGAGGTCGTGGGTTCAATCCCCACCACCAGCTCCAGTCACTTTCGCTCTTCTTAGAACTCAGGAACACGTCGAGGTCGCATCCGCGGCCTCGGTCGAAGCACTTTGCGGGCTCCTCCGGCCCGCACGGAACCCAAAAGCACCGGGCCCTCAGGGCCCCAAGCATCGGGCCCACGGGGCCCTCACCAAGCCATGGCCAAGGAAGTCTTTCAGCGGACGAAGCCGCACGTCAACGTCGGCACGATCGGTCACATCGACCACGGCAAGAGCACCCTCACCGCCGCGCTGGCCGCACGTTCGGCCGCGAAGCACGGCACCAAGGTCAAGAGCTACGCCGAGATCACCAAGGGCGGCACGGTCCGTTCGTCGGACAAGACCGTGACGATCGCGGCCTCGCACACCGAGTACGAGAGCCCGAAGCGTCACTACGCGCACGTCGATTGCCCGGGCCACGCCGACTTCATCAAGAACATGATCACCGGCGCCGCCCAAATGGACGGCGCAATCCTGGTCGTGTCGGCGGCCGACGGCCCGATGCCGCAGACGCGCGAGCACGTGCTGCTCGCTCGTCAAGTCGGTGTGCCGCACATCGTGGTCTTCCTGAACAAGGTCGACCTGCTCGACGACCCCGAGCTGATCGAGCTCGTCGAGATGGAGATCCGCGACCTGCTCAACAAGTACAAGTTCCCGGGCGACGACACCCCGATCATCCGTGGTCAGGCCAAGCTCGCGCTCGAGTCGAACGGCGCGGACGACAAGACCAACGCCTGCATCGACGACTTGCTCAACGCGCTCGACTCCTTCATCCCGGAGCCCACGCGTCTGATCGACAAGCCGTTCCTGATGTGCATCGAAGACGTGTTCTCGATCGAAGGTCGCGGAACGGTCGGCACCGGTCGTATCGACCGCGGCATCGTGCGCACCGGCGACAAGGTCGACATCGTCGGCCTGCGCGAGGAGATCACGAAGTCGGTCGTCACCGGCGTCGAGATGTTCCAGAAGACGCTCGAGTCCGGTCAAGCGGGCGACAACGTCGGCATCCTGCTGCGCGGCGTCGACAAGGCGAACCTCGAGCGCGGCATGGTCGTCGCGGCTCCGGGCTCGATCACCCCGCACACGCACTTCGAGGCCGAGGTGTACGTGTTGTCGAAGGAAGAAGGCGGACGCCACACGCCGTTCTTCAACGGCTACCGTCCCCAGTTCTACTTCCGCACGACCGACGTGACGGGCACGGCCAAGTTGCTCGGCGGCGCGGAAATGTGCATGCCCGGTGACAACGTCAAGCTCGAAGTCGAGCTGATGATCCCCGTCGCCATGGACGAGCAGCTGCGCTTCGCGATCCGCGAAGGTGGCCGCACCGTCGGCGCCGGCGTCGTGACCAAGATCCTGAAGTAGTCGAAGTGGAGAAGGCCGACTCCTCCGAGAGCTGACGCTCTCGGGGAGCCCGGTCTTCTCGCGACCCGACCCCGACCTCTCCCTCAAGCGGCGATCGAAGGCTGACGCAATGAAGACCAAGGAACGCTTCGTGTTCCTCGAGTGCACGGAGTGCAAGAACCGCTACTACACGACGCACAAGCGTCAGCGGGCTACCTACAAGCTCGAGAAGAACAAGTTCTGCCGGTTCTGCCGCAAGCACACGTCGCACAAGGAACACAAGCTCTGAGCGCGACCGTGAGTCCGTTCGCCGCGCGTCGCGCGGCGGAGGGCGATCGATCGATGGCGGGGAACTGCCCGTGAAGTTGTCGGTGAAGTGAACGAGGCCGCAAAGGAAAGCACAGCGATGGCATACAAAAAGGATCAAGGACGCTACGCCCGCTTGGCGGCGTTCTGGATACTTGCCGTGCTCCTGTTCTACGGCTCGACGTCCCTGCACACGACGCTCTCGTCGATCTTCGACGGCAAGCTCGCGGACGCGATCGGCGGCATGGTCGTGCCGGTCTTCGCGATCAAGCTCTCGCCGGCGTTCCTCATCTCCGGTGCCGTCTTCGTGGGCGGCGTGTGGATCCTCTATCGCTGGCTCGAGTCGCCCAAGATCGCCGACCTGTTGATCGAGACCGAGACCGAGCTCCGCAAGGTCACCTGGCCGACGACCCCCGAGGTCGTCAACTCGTCGATCGTCGTCGTCGTCTGCGTACTGTTCTTGATGGCGTACCTCGCCGGGGCCGATTGGCTCCTCGCTCGCGTCACCAGCCACTGGCTGTTCGGAGGCTGATCGACATGCACCGTTGGTTCTTCGTGCGTTGCCAGTCCGGTTGCGAGGACAGCGTGCGCAAGCAAGTCGAGATGCGCGTCAAGCTCAAGGGCTTGCAGGACGTCGTGCCTCAAGTGCTCGTGCCGTTCGAGCGGGTCACCGACCTCAAGAGCGGCAAGAAGCGCATCGTCAACAAGAAGCTCTATCCGGGCTACTTGATGGTTCAGGCCGACCTCGACGACTCGGAAGACGAGCGTGCGCGCCTGGCCCAAGCCGTCGTGCGCGAGACCGCGCGCGTCGGTGATTTCCTCGGTCCGCGCGGCGAGCCCGTCGCGTTGTCGGATATCGAAGTCACGAACATCCTGTCGCGCATGAGCGACACGGAGACACGCCCTCAGGTCAACATCGGCCTGCAGAAGGGCGACATGGTCAAGATCAAGTCCGGCGCGTTCGACGGTTTCGACGGCGCGGTGGACGAGGTCAATACGGACAAAGGCACCGTGAAGGTCATCGTCACGATCTTCGGTCGCCCGACGCCGGTCGAACTCGAGTACTGGGAAGTGGAGTCGCTCTAGCGCTGCGGCGCGAACGAGCGAATCACCGCCCGCAAGGGAATTCATATGGCGAAGGAAGTCACAGCCAAGATCAAACTGCAGTGCCCCGCCGGGCAGGCTACGCCTGCACCGCCGGTCGGTCCGGCGCTCGGTTCTCACGGCGTCAACATCGCGGCGTTCGTCAAGGAGTTCAACGAACGCACGCGCAAGGACATGGGCTTGATCATCCCGGTCGAGATCACGGTCTACAAAGACCGCAGTTTCGACTTCATTCTCAAGTCGCCGCCCGCGGGCGTGTTGCTCAAGAAGGCGGCGGGCCTCGAGTCCGCGTCGAAGACCCCCGGCCACGAAACGGTCGGCAAGGTCACGCGCGCGCAGGTCGAGGAGATCGCCAAGATGAAGATGAAGGATCTCAACGCGCGCTCGCTCGATGCCGCTTGCCGCATCATCGAAGGCACGGCCCGCGCCGCCGGAATCAAGGTCGAAGGCTGAGGCGCGCATCACCATGGTCAAGCACAGCAAGCGCTACGTAGCGGCGGCCGCCAAGGTCGATCGCTCCAAGGTCTACGAGCCGGGCGAGGCGATCGCTCTCCTCAAGAGCCTCCCGCCCGCGAAGTTCGACGAGACCGTCGAAGTCGCGGTCAACCTCGGCATCGATCCGAAGAAGTCCGATCAGCTCGTGCGCGGCGCGGTGTCGTTGCCCAAGGGCCTCGGCAAGGCGGTGCGTGTCATCGTGTTCGCCGAGGGCGAAAAAGCGGCGGCCGCGCAGTCGATGGGCGCCGATGTCGTCGGCTCCGCCGACCTCGCCGAGAAGATCCTCGGCGGTTGGATGGACTTCGACATCGTGATCGCCAGCCCCGACATGATGAAGCACGTCGGCAAGCTCGGTAAGGTCCTCGGTCCGCAGGGCAAGATGCCCAGCCCGAAGTCCGGCACCGTGACGCCCGACGTCGGCAACGCGGTGCGCGAGTTCAAGGCCGGCAAGGTCGAGTTCCGCACCGACGCGGGCGGCAACGTTCACGCTCCGGTCGGCAAGCGCTCGTTCGACAGCCACGACCTCGAAGCCAACCTCCGTGCGTTCCTCGATCACCTCGCCGGGCTGCGCCCCGCGTCGGTGAAGGGCGTGTTCCTGAAGAAGATCTGCGTGTCCACGACGATGGGCCCGGGCGCGCAGATCAACTACTACTCGAAGCCCTTGAGCGCCTGATCGGCGCTTCGAATAGGAGCCTCTGACGATGCCGAACTTGGTCAACCGCCTGCTCGACAAGGAGTACACGAGCGCCTTCGGCAAGGCCCGTGGAATGGTGATCCTCACCGTCTCCGGCCAGACGATGGCGCAAACCGAGACCTTCCGCGACCAGCTCGCGGAAAAGGGAGTCCGAATGCGCGTCGTGCGCAACACGCTCGCTCGCCGCGTGTTCGCCGAGCGAGGCGTCGAAGTCGCGAACGACACGTTCAGCGGCACGGTCGCGATCTGCTACGGCGAAGCCGAGGCCGCGATCCACGCGGCGAAGCTGTTGGTCAAGCCCGACGTGAAGAAGATCGGCAAGCTCGTCGTCCGCGGCGGCTTCCTTGAGGATTCGTTCCTCGGTCCGAAGGACACGCTCGCTCTTGCCGACGTGCCCGACAAGAACACGTTGCGGGCGCAGCTCGTCGGCTGCATCCAAGGACCGTCTCGCGCGCTGGCCACGTTGCTCGCCGCGAATCAAAGCGGTCTCGCGCGCGTGCTCCAAGCCCGAAGCGACAAGCAGGCTCCCGCCGAGCCTCAGTAAGAATCAACCGCGGTGGGTGTTCCGCCGCGGCCACGAAACAACGCCACGTACAAACTCGTTGCACCTTCTCCCAGGAGAATCTCATGTCGGAAGTGATGGAACTGGAGCCCAAGCTCCAAGCGATCGTGAAGGAACTGGACGGCCTGAGCTTGCTCGAGGCCTCGAAGCTCGTGAAGCACCTCGAAGGTCACTGGGGCGTCAGCGCTGCTGCCCCGGTCGCCGTCGCGGCGGCTCCGGCGGCGGGCGGCGCGGCTGCCGCGGCCGTCGAAGAGAAGACCTCCTTCTCGGTGATCCTGGAGAACGGCGGCGCGAACAAGATCGCCGTGATCAAGGAAGTGCGCGCGATCACGGGCCTCGGCTTGAAGGAAGCCAAGGACCTGGTCGAGGGCGCGCCGAAGACCGTGAAGGAAGGCGCTTCGAAGGAAGAAGCCGAAGCGATGAAGAAGCAGCTCGAGGGCGCGGGCGCCAAGGTCAAGCTCGACTGAGCTCGACCGTCCACCCTCGGACGTCGATCAGCCCGGGGCGCGGAGCTCACGCTCTGCGTCCGGGGCTCGCATCTTTGACGCAGTCTCTGCGTCGGTCGTCGCGCGCGCGTTCGCGCGACGTCGCCGTGACGCGCTCGCACTGAGCTTTGCTCGGTCGAGCGCCCACACGCACCCTCTCGCTCTCTTTTTGGACTAGTCCTCGTATCCAAAGCCTCCGCCGCGATCCAAGACGAAGCGATCCGGCGACCCCGGCGAACTTGGTGAGAGACCGCCCATGAACACGATCCGCGTCCCGCTGCGCAAATTCGGCCACTATCCGGAGATCATCGACATCCCGGACCTGGTCGAGATCCAGACCAAGGCCTACCGCGAATTCCTGCAGCTCGACCTGCCGCAGGCGAGCCGCGAGAACCAGGGCCTCGAGTCCCTGCTGCGCGAGGTGTTCCCGATCTACTCCTACGACAAGACGATGTGTCTGGAGTACGTCGGCTACGAGCTCGGCAAGCCGCGTTATTCGATCGACGAGTGCCGTCAGCTCAGCCTGACCTTCGGCTTCCCGTTCAAGGTGCGCTTGCGCCTGATCCGCGGCGCCGGCGCGAGTGAGGAAGAGGTCTATCTGGGCGAGATCCCGGTGATGATCGGCGGCGGTGAATTCATCATCAACGGCTCGGAGCGCGTGATCGTCAGCCAGCTCCACCGCTCGCCCGGCGTCGACTTCTCCGTCGATCAATCGGCGCTCGACAAGAAGCTGCACAACTGTTGGATCATCCCCGAGCGCGGCTCGTGGATCGAACTCAACGTCACCAAGAAGGAAGTCCTCTCGGTGCGCATCGACCAGTCGGGCAAGTTCCCGGCGGTCACGTTCCTGCGCGCGCTCGACGAGAAGCTCTCGACCGACCAGGACATCCTGCGTTGCTTCTATCCGACCAAGGTCGTCAAGAAGCAGAAGACGATGACGCAGAGCGCGTTCGCGAAGGCGATCACCGGTCGCATCGCGGTCGGCGACATCCTGGTCCTCAAGACCGGCGAAGTGCTCGTTCCGTCGGGCATGCCGATCCCGGAGACCGCGGCGCTCGAGATCGCGGCCGGCGATCTCTCGGAAGTCGAGATCATCGACGACAAGCCCGAGGAGCTCGACAACCTCATCATCAACACTGCCCACGAGGATCCGACCAAGAGCCACGACGAGGCTCTCCTCAAGATCTACTCCCGCCTGCGTCCCGGCAATCCGCCGCAACTCGAGAAGGCGAAGGAGCTGTTCCACGAGAAGTTCTTCGATCCGCAACGCTACCGCTTGGGTCGCGTCGGACGCTTCCGTCTGAACCGCAAGTACAAGCAGGACATCGGCGAGGACGTCCAGACGCTGAAGCCCGAGGACATCGTCAACTCGATCAAGTACTTGCTCGACCTGCGCGCGGGCAAGGGACAGATCGACGACATCGACAACCTCGGCAACCGTCGCGTGCGCTCGATCGCCGAGCTCGCGGGCGACGAGTTCCGCAAGGGTTTGCTGAAGCTCCGGCGCACCGCGCAGGAGCGCATGAACCTCGAGAACCCGGAGACGGTTTCTCCGCGCAACCTCATCAACTCGAAGACGTTTTCGAGCGCGATCGACTACTTCTTCGGTCGCGGCGAGCTCAGCCAAGTCGTCGACCAGACGAACCCGCTGTCGCAGCTGACGCACGAACGGCGCCTCTCGGCCCTCGGACCTGGTGGTCTGAACCGCAAGCGCGCCGGCTTCGACGTGCGCGACGTGCACCTCTCGCACTACGGGCGTCTCTGTCCGATCGAGACGCCGGAAGGCGCGAACATCGGTCTGATCAGTTCGCTCGCGATGTACTCGCGCGTCGACGACTACGGCTTCCTCGCGACGCCGTATCGCAAGGTGAAGAAGGGCAAGCTCACCGACCAGATCGATTGGATGCGCGCCGACCAAGAGTTCGGCTTCGTCATGGCGCCCGCCGACAGTCCCATGGACAACAAGGGACAACTCGTGGGCGAGCGCGTGCTCGCGCGCAAGGACGGCGAGAACGTCGAAGTGCCGCCGGACGAAGTCGATTATCTCGACGTCTCGCCGCAACAGATCATCGGCATCTCGGCCGCGCTGATCCCGTTCCTCGAGCACGACGACGCAAACCGCGCGTTGATGGGCTCGAACATGCAGCGCCAGGCTGTGCCGTTGATGGTCACCGAGCCGGCGATCGTCGGCACCGGCATGGAGTTCGTCGCCGCGAAGAACTCGCATCTGCCGATGCGCACCGTGAAGGCGGGCACCGTGCGCTACGTCGATTCGTTGCGCATCGTCGTCGACGAAGAGGAATACAAGCTCACCAAGTGCCGCGGCTTGAACGAGCGCACGTGCCAGACGCACAAGCCGTTGGTCACGGAAGGCCAACTCGTCAAGGCGGGCGAGCTGCTCGCCGACGGCGCGGCGACGCGTGACGGCGAATTGGCGCTCGGCAAGAACCTGTTGGTCGCCTTCATGCCGTGGGACGGTTTCAACTACGAGGACGCGATCCTCGTCAGCGAACGCCTCGTGCGCGAGGACGTCTTCACCTCGATCCACATCGAGGAGTACGAAGTCGAAGTGCGCGAGACCAAGCTCGGCAAGGAAGAGTTCACGCGCGACATCCCGAACGTCGGCGAGAAGGCTCTCTCGATGCTCGACGAGTCGGGCATCGTGCGCATCGGCACGTTCGTCGAGGCCGGCGACATCCTGGTCGGCAAGGTTGCTCCGAAGTCGAAGAGCGAGCTGACGCCGGAAGAGAAGCTCCTGCACGCGATCTTCGGCAAGGCCGGCGTCGACGTGAAGAACGCTTCGCTGACGATGCCTCCGGGCACGCGCGGCGTCGTGATCGGCGCGCAGAAGTTCTCGCGGCGTGTCAATCTCACCGACGCGGAACGCACCAAGGCGCTGAACCAGATTCGCGATGCGGAGAAGGAGTTCCTGCGCTCGTTGAAGGACTACACCGGCGCGATGCTGCGTGACGTCCAGATCGCGCTCGAGGCCGAGGTGATCGACTCGCTGACCGGCAAGCCGGTCAAGATCGATGACACCGCGACCTACGACGAACTGCGTCGCGTTCGTCTGCTCTGCGTGGCCGCGACCGAAGACACTCCGACCAAGGAGAAGCGCGACAAGGCTTTCGTCTCGGTCTCCGAGTTCCAATCGAAGATCGAGGCCAAGGAAGCGGACAAGAACAAGGTCGTCAACCGCCTGTCGCGCGGCGACGAGCTGCCGACCGGCGTGCTCGAGAAGGTCAAGGTCTACGTCGCGACCAAGCGCAACCTCTCGGTCGGCGACAAGATGGCCGGCCGCCACGGCAACAAGGGCGTGATCTCGAAGATCATGCGCGTCGAGGACATGCCGTACCTCGAGGACGGGACTCCGGTCGACATCGTGCTGAACCCGCTCGGCGTGCCGAGCCGCATGAACGTCGGACAGATCCTCGAGACGCACCTCGGTCTCGCGGCCCGCACGCTCGGACTGCGCGTCCACTCGCCGGCCTTCGACGGCGCGAGCGAGCAGGACATCGAGAACCTGCTGATCGAGGCCAAACTGCCGAAGGGCGGCAAGTTCCGCTTGATCGACGGCCGCAGCGGTCAGGCGTTCGAGCAGGACGTCACCGTCGGGATCATGTACATGCTGAAGCTGCACCACCTGGTCGACGAGAAGGTCCACGCTCGCGCGACCGGTCCGTACAGCTTGATCACGCAACAACCGCTCGGCGGCAAGGCGCGCTTCGGCGGTCAGCGCTTCGGCGAAATGGAAGTGTGGGCGCTCGAGGCGTACGGCGCCGCGCACATCCTCCAAGAGCAACTGACCGTGAAGTCCGACGACGTCGAAGGACGCACGAAGATCTACGAGGCGATGGTCAAGGGCCTCAACATCCTCGAAGCGGGCACGCCGGTGTCCTTCGAGGTCCTCACGAACGAGATCAAGGGTCTGGCGCTGAACATGCAGCTCCACAAGAAGGTCGCCGCGACGCTGTGAGCGTCGAGACCACCTTCACGGCGAGATACGAACCATGATCGAGACCATCCAGAACCGCATCAACGACTACGGCAGCGTGACCATCGCGCTGGCGAGCCCTGAGGACATCCGCTCCTGGTCCTACGGCGAAGTCAAGAAGCCCGAGACGATCAACTACCGCACGTACCGGCCGGAACGCGACGGCCTGTTCTGCGAGCGCATCTTCGGACCCGAGAAGGACTGGGAGTGCTTCTGCGGCAAGTACAAGGGCATCAAGCACAAGGGCATCGTCTGCGACAAGTGCGGCGTGATGATCACGCACTCGCGCGTGCGTCGCAAACGGATGGGCCACATCAACCTGGCCGCGCCCGTCGCGCACATCTGGTTCTTCAAGGCGATGCCGTCGCGCCTCGGCACGTTGCTCGGGATCCAGACGTCGATGCTCGAGCGCGTCGTCTACTTCCAGGACTACGTGTGCGTCGAAGCCGGTGACACGCCGCTGCAATACCTGCAGCTCCTGACCGAGGAAGAGTTCCGCCAAGCGAAGGCGAAGTACGGCTCCGAGTTCGAAGCCGACATGGGCGCCGAAGCGGTGAAGAAGATCCTTCAGCGCCTCGACCTGCCGAAGCTCTCCGACGAGCTGCGCCAAGAGCTGCTCTCGACGCGTTCGAAGCAACGTCAGAAGGAGATCATCAAGCGCCTCAAGACCGTCGAGATGCTGCGCGACTCCGGCAACAAGCCCGAGTGGATGATCCTCGACGTGATCCCGGTGATTCCGCCGGATCTGCGGCCGCTCGTGTTGCTCGACTCGGGCAACTTCGCGACCAGCGACTTGAACGACCTCTACCGCCGCTTGATCAACCGCAACAATCGGTTGAAGAAGCTGCTCGACCTCAACGCGCCCGAAGTGATCATCCGCAACGAGAAGCGGATGTTGCAGCAATCGGTCGACGCGTTGTTCGACAACGGTCGCTGCCGTCGTCCGGTGCTCGGTTCGTCGAATCGCCCGCTGAAGTCCTTGACCGACATGATCAAGGGCAAGCAAGGTCGCTTCCGCGAGAACTTGCTCGGCAAGCGCGTCGACTACTCCGCGCGTTCGGTGATCGTCGTCGGCCCCGAGTTGCGACTGCACCAATGCGGTCTGCCGAAGAAGGTCGCCCTCGAACTCTTCCAGCCCTTCATCATCCGACGCCTCAAGGAGCTCCAACTCGCCGACACGATCAAGTCGGCGAAGAAGATGCTCGAGCGCCGCGACGAACAGGTGTGGGACATCCTCGAAGAGGTGATTCGCGACCACCCGGTGCTCCTCAACCGCGCGCCGACGCTGCACCGCATGGGCATCCAGGCGTTCGAGCCGGTGCTGATCGAAGGCAACGCGATCCGTCTGCACCCGCTGGTGTGCGGCGGTTTCAACGCCGACTTCGACGGTGACCAGATGGCGGTTCACTTGCCGCTCAGCTACGAAGCGCAGATCGAAGCGGCGACGTTGATGTTGTCGACCAACAACATCTTCTCGCCCGCCAACGGCGCCCCGATCATCTCGCCGTCGCAAGACATGGTGCTCGGGCTCTACTACTTGACGAAGAGCCACCTGCCGCTCGAGAAGAAGAGCGAGAAGCACATGATGCGCTTCGGCTCGCTCGCCGAACTCTTCCTCGCGCACGGCCACGGCGTCGCCGAAACCCTGCGTCCCGTCCAAGTGCGCATGGAAGCGGGCCGCCGCATCAAGCTCGGTTCGCGCGGACCGGAGATCGAAGTCGGCGACGACGGTCGCGTCGAGATCGCCGGCAAGCGCGTGCACGTGACGACCACGATCGGTCGCGCGCTCTTCAACGACATCCTTCCGCCGGGGATGCCGTACTACAACTACGAGCTCGACAAGAAGGGCGTCCAGGCGCTGATCAGCGATTGCCACCGATTGCTCGGTCGCGACGCGACGCTCAAGCTCCTCGACGATCTCAAGGACCTCGGCTTCAAGGCGTCGACGCGCGCCGGTCTGTCGTTCGCGAAGGACGACATCCGCGTGCCGGCGACCAAGCCCAAGATCCTCGACGAGACGCAGAAGGAGATCGACAAGGTCGAGAAGGCCTTCCAGAAGGGCCAGATCACCGACGGCGAGCGATACCTGAAGATCGTCGACTTGTGGACGCATGCTCGCGAACGCGTCGGTCAAGACCTGATGCAGGTCTTGCGCGAGGACTTCCGCGAGAACGAAACGTACGTCAACCCGATCTTCTGCATGGTCAGCTCGGGCGCTCGCGGCTCGATCGACCAGATCCGTCAGCTCGGCGGTATGCGCGGACTGATGGCCAAGCCTTCGGGCGAGATCATCGAAACGCCGATCCGCGCGAACTTCCGCGAAGGCCTGAAGGTCCTCGAGTACTTCTCGTCGACCCACGGCGCGCGCAAGGGTTTGGCCGACACGGCGCTCAAGACCGCCGATGCCGGCTACCTGACGCGCAAGCTGACCGACGTCGCGCAGAACGTCGTCGTGACGATCGACGACTGCGGCACGCCGAACGGCGTGTACAAGGGCGTCGTCTACAAAGGCGAGAAGGTCGTGCTGTCGCTCGCGCAAGCCGTTCGCGGCCGCGTTGCGCGCGACACGATCATCGACCCGATCAACGACGAGGTCGTGGTGCGCGAGGGCGAGCTCGTCACCGACGACGCGGCTCAGCGCATCGAAGCGCTCGGCCATCAGAAGATCCGCGTGCGTTCACCGCTGCTCTGCGAAGCGGGCTTCGGCGTCTGCGCGCGTTGCTACGGCGCCGACCTTTCGCGCAGCCAATCGGCCGAACGCGGCCTCGCGGTCGGCATCATCTCCGCCCAGTCGATCGGGGAACCGGGAACGCAGCTCACGATGCGTACCTTCCACATCGGCGGTACGGCGAGTCGCGCGATCGAAGCCTCGGAAGTGATCGCGAAGCGTGGGGGCAAGGTCAACTTCTCCAACGTCAAGGTCGTGAAGAACGCGGCCGGCGAGATCGTCGTGCTGAACCGCAACGGCGAGTTGCGTTTGCTCGACAACCGTGACCGCGAGATCGACCGCTACCAAGTCCCGATCGGCGCGGTGATGTTCGTCACCGACGATCAGGAAGTGGCGACCGGCGCCAAGCTCTGTCGCTGGGACCCTCACCACGTTCCGATCATCGCCGAGTTCAAGGGCAAGATCCGCTACGTCGACTTGATCGAGGGCAAGACGCTCAAGGTCGAGCGCGACGCGCGCCGCGGCGCGGTGCGCAAGCAAGTGATCGAGCACAAGGGCGAACTGCACCCGCAGATCGAGATCACCGACAACTCCGGTCAGGTGCTCGCGGTCTACCCGATCCCGGAACGTGCGTACCTCGAAGTCGAGGAAGGTGTCTCGATCGGACCCGGCGAGTTGGTCGCCAAGTCCGCGCGCGACATCCAAGGCACGGAAGACATCACCGGCGGTCTGCCGCGGGTGACCGAACTCTTCGAAGCGCGTCGTCCCAAGGACCCCGCGGTCATCTCCGAAGTCGACGGCATCGTCGAGCTCGGCGAGAAGAAGCGCGGCAAACGCACGATCATCGTGCGCGCCGTCGGTCCGAAGGGCGAAGTGATCCAAGAGCAAGAGCACTCGGTGCCCCAAGGCAAGCACTTGCGTGTCCACAAGGGCGACGAAGTGCGCGCGGGCGAGCCCCTGGTCGACGGACCGCTCGATCCGCACGACATCCTGCGCATCACGGGCGAGGAAGAAGTGCAGGGCTACCTCCTGCGCGAGATCCAGAACGTGTACCGCTCGCAGGGCGTGACGATCGACGACAAGCACATCGAGATCATCGTCAGCCAGATGATGCGCAAGGTGCAGGTCAAGGATCCGGGCGACTCCGAGTTCCTGCCGGGCGCCGTCGTCGACAAGTTCAAGTTCCGCCGCGAGAACGAACGCCTCCGCAAGGAGCGCAAGAAGCCCGCGACGGGCGAGACCTTGTTGCTCGGCATCACGAAGGCTTCGCTCTCGTCGGATTCCTTCATCTCGGCCGCGAGTTTCCAAGAGACCACCAAGGTCCTCACCGAAGCCGCGATCGCAGGTCGCCGCGACTTGCTCGTCGGCTTGAAGGAGAACGTGATCCTCGGACACCTCGTGCCGACCGGCACGGGCTTCCGCGATCACTACCGGACGCGCGTGAAGAAGAACATCGACTTCGGCGAGATCAGCTCGACCGTGAGCTTCATCCCGCGCGCGATGGATCCCGATCTCGAAGCCCTCGTCGCCGGACTCGAACCGCGCCGCGAGCCGACCGCGATCGCGGCGGGAGCGGGCATCCTGCCGCCCGACGACATCGAACTCGAAACCGTTCCGGTGCCGCTCGCCGGCGCGAAGCTCGAGGACGACGACGATGACGCCGATGTCGACGCGAAGCCCGTGGTCGAATCGCCGACCGGCGACGCCGACGAAGTCATCGACGACGACCTCTAGTCCCCATGATTCCGACGCTCGGCCCGCCCCGGCCCAATCTTGTTGGGGGGGGCGCGGTCCGGGCGAGCGGTCGACCCGCGTCAGCGCTCGACCGCGCTCTCTCGCTTCAAGGCGCTTGACCGCTCGGCGCCCGTCCCTAGAATGCTCGCCCCCTGAAGACCGGTGGTGCTCGTCGCCGTCGGCCCAGGCCCGAAAGCCTACGCATGCCCACCATCAATCAGCTGATCCGCAAGCCCCGCGTGCAACAGAAGCGGCGCACCAAGTCGCCTGTTCTCGAAGGCTGCCCGCAGAAGCGCGGCGTCTGCCTCCAGGTCAAGACGATGACGCCGAAGAAGCCGAACTCGGCGTTGCGCAAGGTGGCGCGCGTGCGTCTTTCGAACGGCAAGGAAGTGACCGTCTACATCCCGGGCGAAGGTCACAACCTGCAAGAACACTCGGTCGTCCTGATCCGCGGCGGTCGCGTGCGCGACCTCCCCGGTGTGCGCTACCACGTGATCCGCGGAACGCTCGACACCTCGGGTGTCGACGGCCGCCACAACGAGCGTTCGAAGTACGGCACCAAGCGTCCGAAGAAGTAACCCCGACCCCCTCGACGACCGATGCCGCGTAACTACAAGTCGACCGCGCCGCTGCTCAAGCCGGACCCCAAGTTCGGTTCGTTGCTTGCGTCCAAGCTGATCAACAAGCTGATGTGGAGCGGCAAGAAGTCCACCGCCCAAGCGATCTTCTACGAGGCGGTCGACCGCGCTCACAAGAAGCTCACCGAAGTCCAAGACCCGCAGGAGATCTTCAACCGCGCGGTGGACAACATCCGTCCCGCGGTCGAAGTGCGCTCCAAGCGCGTCGGCGGCGCCAACTACCAAGTGCCGCGCGAAGTGCGCCGCAACCGCCAACAGTCGCTCGCGATTCGTTGGCTGGTCGACAACGCCCGCAAGAAAAAGGGCAAGCCGATGGCGATCCGCTTGTCGGAGGAGCTGGTCGACGCCTTCAACGGCACCGGCGCGTCCGTCCAGTGGAAGGAACAAGTCCACAAGATGGCCGAAGCGAACAAGGCCTACGCGCACTACGCGCGCTAGAGCTCTTCGACCGCGAAGCACGAATCGGGGCCGCCTAGCGCGGCCCCGAGCATTTCAGGACGGGCATTTCAGGACCGCATGCGATGGACCTCGACATCCTGATCGTGCGCGACCCGCGCGAGTCGCCGCAGAAGTGTTCGCTGCTGCCGTTGAAAGGGATGGCGGGCGTGCGCTTCGTCAACCATCGCAAGGGACTCGACCTCGACGTCGGCACGCGCGTGCTGCTCGATCCCGAAGGCGAAGAGATCGGACCGAGCGATCGCGGAGTCGGGCTCTTGGTGCTCGACAGTTCGTGGCGCCACCTCGCCGAGCTGCGCCGTTCGGTGCGCGGCGATCTGCGACCGCGGCGCTTGCCCGCGCTCGAAACCGCCTATCCGCGCAAGAGCAAGGTGTTCACCGATCCGGCGAACGGCCTCGCCTCGATCGAAGCGCTCTACGCGGCGATCGCGTTGCTCGATCGGCCGCGACCGGAATTGCTCGCGCACTATCGCTGGGCCGCCGATTTCCTCGCGCGCAACGCCGCGCACCTGCCGTCGGCGTGAGCGTCGCGCGGCGTCGCGAGCGAGCCTGCTAAGCTCGCCGCTTCATGAACATCGCGAGTTTGCGCAACCTCGGCATCGTCGCGCACATCGACGCGGGCAAGACCACGGTCTCCGAACGCATCCTCTTCTTCTCGGGCGTCGAGCACCGCATCGGCGAAGTCGACGACGGCACCGCGGTGATGGATTGGATGCCGGAGGAACGCGAGCGCGGCATCAGCATCACCGCCGCGGCGACGACGTTGGTGTGGCGCGGGCACACGCTCAACTTGATCGACACGCCGGGCCACGTCGATTTCACGATCGAGGTCGAGCGCAGCTTGCGCGTCCTCGACGGCGCGGTGCTCGTGATCGACGCGGTCGCCGGAGTGCAGGCGCAATCGGAAACCGTGTGGCGTCAGATGCGCCGCCACCACGTGCCTTCGCTCGCGTTCGTCAACAAGTGCGATCGCGCCGGCGCGGACTTCCTCGCGGCGCTCGCGTCGTTGCGGCGGCGGCTCGACGCGCCGGCCGTGGCGATCCAGTACCCGTGGTTCCGCGAGCAGAAGCTCGTCGGCGTGGTCGATCTGCTCCGCCGGCGCGCCATCGAGTTCGACCTAGACCCGACACGCGCGCCGGTCGAAACCGACGTGCCCGAAGCGCTCGTGAACGAGATCGGCGTGCTGCGCTCCGATTTGCTCGACGCGCTCGCCGACGGGGACGAGGCGATCCTCGCCGCGGTGCTCGAGGAGCGCGACGTGCCGCTCGCCGAACTGCGCGCCGCGTTGCGCAAGGCGACGATCGAGTCGCGCATCGTGCCGGTGCTCGCCGGCGCTGCGTTCAAGAACGTCGGCGTCCAGCCGCTGCTCGATGCGGTCGTCGACTACTTGCCGTCGCCGCTCGACGTGCCGCCGATCGGCGGAACGCATCCGGAGACCGGCGCGCCCGAAACGCGAGCTTGCGACGTCAAGGCGCGCACCGCGGCATTGGCGTTCAAGCTCCACGCGGAGGCCCACGGCGATCTGACGTTCGTGCGCATCTACGCCGGCGTGCTGATGCCGGGCGAGCAACTGGTCAACCCGCGCACGAAGAAGCTCGAACGCATCGCGCGGCTCCTGCGGCTCCACGCCGACCAACGCACGCCGATCGAGACCGCGGGGCCCGGCGAGATCGTCGGCGTGCAAGGTCTGAAGTTCACGGCGACCGGCGACACGCTCTGCGATCCGGGCGCACCGTTGGTGCTCGAACGTCTGACGTTCCCCGAGCCCGTGATCGCGATGGTGCTCGAGCCCGCGTCGAGCGCCGAACGCGAGAAGCTCGGCGCCGCGCTGCGCCAACTCACGCACGAGGATCCGAGCTTCCACGCGCGCGAAGACGAATCGACCGGTCAGTGGAGCGTGTCGGGGATGGGGGAGTTGCACCTCGAGGTGATGCTCCATCGCCTCGCTTCCGAGTTTCACGTCAAGGCGCGCATGGGCAAGCCGCGAGTCGCCTACCGCGAAGCCGTGCGGCGCGCGGGCGCCGGTTCGGGGCGCGTCGAGCGTTTGCTCGGCGGCAAGGAGATCTTCGGCGCCGTCGACGCGACGATCGAACCGGCGCGCGAGTTCGAAACCGGCGTGGACGTCGTCTTCGAGCCCGAATGCAAGGTTCCGAACGCGTTGCGCGAAACGGTGCGCGAGTCGCTCGCGCTCGCCGCGCAGGTCGGGCCGCGCTTCGGCTTCCCGTTGGTTCAAGCGCGCGTGCGGCTCTCCGGCGGTGAATCGCGGCCCCGCGTGGATTCGGAGCTCGGCTTCATCCAAGCGGCGAACCTCGCGTTGAAGGACGCGCTGGAGCGCGCGGAGGTCGACTTGCTCGAACCGCTGATGTCGTTCGAGATCCACGTGCCGGCGGAGTTCTCGAGCGGCGTTATCGCGGACCTCAACGGCCGCCAGGCGGAGGTCGCCGAGGTGCTGTCGGTCGGCACCGATCGGCGCGTGGTCGGCAAGGTGCCGCTCTATCAGATGTTCGGGTACTCGACGGTGGTCCGGTCGCTGTCCCAAGGACGCGCCGGTCACTCGCTGCAGCCGGCGGGCTTCGCGCCGGTTCCCGAGGCGGAGCTCGCCGCGCGGGGCCTCGTTTGGACCTGAACGCGCGATCGAACCGCGTGACCACCGATTGTCGCCCCGCGTGTTGACGACCCGGGGGGGCACCGGTACTGTGCTCGCCCTTTACCTATCGAGGGCGGGGTCTCGACCACGGCAGCCGATCGCTCGGCGCAAGGCCGTCAGAGAGATCCGTCGCGCTCGGTAGGTGGAAGTCTGTCGCAAACCGACGCAACGCAAAGCACAACCGCGAGCGGCCCCAAGCATTCGGGGCGCTCACGGAACAGGACCGAAAGCATGAAGGGAAAGATCCAGATCCGGATGGAGGCCTACGACCACGAGGCGCTCGACCAGTCGAGCCTCGATATCGTCGAAACGGCCAAGCGCACCGGCGCGCGCGTCGCCGGCCCGATTCCGCTGCCGACGCGGATCGAGCGCTACACCGTCCTCCGCTCGCCCTTCATCGACAAGAAGTCCCGCGAACAGTTCGAGATCCGGACGCACAAGCGCCTGATCTACATCTCGGAGCCCACCAGTCAGACGGTGGACGCTCTGTCGAGCCTCAACATGCCCGCGGGGGTGGACATCCGTATCAAGGCCTGACGGCCTCGAGCGCGGCGTCACCACGCCGCGTCGGAAGCGAAGGCGAGCGACGCTCGACCGACGCAGTCCCGTCCCGCAATTCTCTCTCGACGCCGCGAGCCGCGTGCTCCTGTCGTCGCATCGCTCTCTCTCACAACACATCCTTCGCCGCGTGGCCAGGCGGTCAAGCAAACGAACGCGAGTCTTGGTGACTCGTCGCTCGCGCTTCTGGTCGAACCGGCATTTTCAAACCGTATTTACGGAGGTTCTCAGGACTCATGACGCTGATCCTAGGACGCAAGCAAGGCATGACTCAGGTCTACTCGGACGACGGCACCCTCACGGGTGTGACGGTCGTTTCCGCGGGTCCCTGCGTCGTCACACAAGTCCGCACGAAGGACAAGGACGGCTACGACGCCGTCCAGCTCGGCTTCGAAGACGTGCCCGACTCGCGCGTCGCGAAGCCCCAGCTCGGCCAGTACAAGAAGATCGGCGTCGCGCCGAAGCGCTTCTTGCGTGAAGAGCGCCTGATCGCCGCCCCGAAGATGGCGGTCGGCGACACGATCACCGCGGCGATCTTCCAGGTCGGCGACATGGTCGACGTCGTCGGCACGACCAAGGGTCGCGGCTTCGCCGGCACGATCAAGCGCCACGGTTTCCACCGCGGCCCCGAAACGCACGGATGCATGAACGTGCGCCAACCCGGTTCGATCGCGAGTCGCCGCATCGGCAAGCTGCCGAAGGGCAAGCGCATGGCCGGCCACTACGGCGTCGACCGTTGCACGGCGAAGAACATGCGCGTGGTGCGCATCGACGTCGAGCGCAACTTGCTCTTCGTCGCCGGCTCGGTTCCGGGTCCGAACCGCGGGTTCGTCCAGGTCCAGATGGCGAAGACCGCGCGCAAGGTGAACGTGGTTGCCAAGCCGGCGAAGGCCGACGGCAAGGGCGCTCCGAAGGCCGAGGCGAAGAAGAAGTGATCGCCCAACGGCGCCATCGCGAGAACCACACGAGGAGCACATGAAGGTCAAGACGTACACGGGCGGCAAGTTGTCGCAGGGCGAGTTCGACACGAGTTCGTTCGGCGAGAAGGTCCTCTTCAAGACGCTGAAGAGTTCGATCGTCGCCTACCAAGCCAACCAGCGTCTCGGCACCGCGAAGACCAAGGGTCGCTCCGAGGTCCACGGTTCCGGCAAGAAGCCGTGGGCTCAGAAGCACACCGGCCAAGCGCGCGCGGGCGACAAGAAGTCGCCGCTGTGGCGCGGGGGCGGCACGATCTTCGGGCCGGTTCCGCGTGACTACCGCCAAGACCTGCCGATCCGCGAGCGCCGCGTCGCGTTGCGTTCCGCGCTGGCCGGCAAGTTCAACGACGGCGAGGTCGTGGTGTCGGACTTCGAGAGCTTCAGCGCTCCGTCGTCCAAATCCGCGCGCAAGGTCCTCGCCGACACCGGCGTGGGCGCCGTCGGCCAGCCGAGGCGCGCACTCGTGCTGCTCGCCGAACCGCGCGAGAACGTGTGGAAGTCGTTCCGCAACTTCCCGGGCGTGACGGTGCGCACGGCGAAGGACGTGTGCGCTTACGACGTGGTCGCCGGCGGACTCGTGTTGGCCGAGAAGTCGGCTCTCGAGCTCGTCGCGCAGCGCGTCGGCCCCGCCAAGACTTCCACGAAGCGTGAAGGAGGCGCGTGATGTCGACGCTCGATCGCCAGTACCACATCCTGCAGAAGCCGGTGATCACGGAGAAAGCCTCCGACGACACCGCGCGGCGCAACGCCTATCACTTCCGCGTTCCGGTCGATGCCAACAAGATCGAGATCCGACGCGCGGTCGAGAAGCTCTTCAGCGTCAAGGTGCTCGCGGTCAACACCGCGACCGTGCGCGGCAAGGTCCGTCGCCGCGGCTACGTGGCGGGCACGACGAAGTCTTGGAAGCGCGCGATGGTGACGCTCGCCGAAGGCAACACCATCGACATCCTCTAGGAAGGACGATCCCCATGGCGCTCAAACAATACAAGCCGACATCCGCTGGTCGCCGTCACGGCACCGTGCACGACTTCGCGGAACTGTCGACACGCACGCCCCAGAAGCGGCTGCTGCGGCGGCTCAACTCGACCGGCGGTCGCAACAACCACGGTCACCTCACGTCGCGTCGTCGCGGCGACGGTCACAAGCGGATGTACCGCGTGATCGACTTCAAGCGCGACAAGGACGGCGTGCCGGCCAAGGTCGCGACGATCGAGTACGACCCGAACCGTTCGGCGCGCATCGCGCTCTTGAACTACGCCGACGGCGAGAAGCGCTACATCCTCGCGCCGCTCGGCCTCGAGGTCGGACAGAGCGTCTGCTCGGGCAAGGGCGCCGAGCCGAAGACCGGTCACACGCTGCGCCTCGCGGACATCCCGGACGGTCTCGAAGTCCACTGCATCGAGCTGCGCGCGGGTCGCGGCGGTCAGATGTGCCGCGCCGCAGGCGTCGCCGCGCAGGTGATGGCGAAGGAAGGCGAGTACGTCAACGTGCTGCTCTCGTCCGGCGAGATCCGCATGGTGCACAAGGAGTGCATGGCGACGATCGGTCGTCTCGGCAACCTCGATCACCAGAACATCGCACTGGGCAAAGCCGGTCGCTCGCGTCACCTGGGCATCCGCCCGTACGTCCGCGGCACCGCGATGAACCCGGTCGATCACCCGCACGGCGGCGGCGAAGGCCGCACCAAGGGCGGTCGTCACCCCTGTAACCCGAACGGCGTTCCCGCGAAGGGCGGCCGTCGTCGTCGCAAGAACCACCCGACCAACAAGTTCATCGTGCGCAGCCGCCACAAGGCGTGACGCCTGAACCAC
>JAIOPM010000031.1 GCA_021413885.1 Planctomycetota bacterium | reverse complement strand
TGGCGCAAGGTTCATCCGAAGCTCGTCTCCGGCCACGTCGAAGCGGTCTTCGGCGGCGACTACGGCCCGTTGAAGTTCTCGGCGCTCGAACGCGACGGCATCGAGTATTTGCAGACGTCGATCGAGAACCGCGCGAGCCTCACGATGCTGCAGAACCGCGAGCTCACTCGCATCCTGTCGGCCCAGTTCGACAATTTCGTCCTCGTCCACGTCGACGGACGCGATGTGAAGTACGAAGTGCGCACCGTCGGTGCGTTGACGACCGACAAGTTCACGCCCGCGCACTTCCGCGACGTCAACGAGTACGACAAGGACACGTTCGGACGCAAGCTCTTCAAACGCTTCGCGACGCCGACTCTGCTCGTGCGCAATCTGACGATCGCGGTCGTCGCGAGCTTCGTCGCCGGACTCCTCGTCGCCGGCGCGATCGCTTTCGTCCGCCGACGCCGCGCGCGGAGCGGCGCGTGAAGATCGGCGTCGACGCGACCTGCTGGGCCAACGTGCGCGGCTACGGTCGCTTCACGCGCGAGCTCTGCGCCTCGATGGTCGCTCCGAACGTCGAGCTCGTCACCGTGCCGCTCGGCGCCTCACCGACCGAGGCCGCGTCGGCCGACGGCAATCGCTCGCCGTTCGACATGCTCAAGCTGACGCGCGCGGTGTCGAAGCACTCGCTCGACGTCTTCTTCTCGCCGTCGGTGTACACGTACTTCCCGTTGCCGCCGCGGATGCGTGCGGTCGTCACGATCCACGACGCGATCGCCGAGCGTTTTCCTGAGCTCACTTTGCCCTCGCGCAAAGCGCGGCTCTTCTGGAAGGCGAAGGTCAAGCTCGCGCTGTGGCAAGCGCGCGTCGTGCTCACCGTTTCCGAGTTCTCGAAGCGCGACATCTCGCGCGTGCTCGGCGTGCCGCTCGAACGCATTCGCGTTTCGGTCGAGGCACCGGCCGCCATCTATCGGCCGAGCGAGTCCCCCGCCGACATTCGCCGCGTCGCGGAGAAGCACGGGCTCGGAGCCGACGCGCGTTGGCTCGTCTACGTCGGCGGTTTCAATCCGCACAAGCACGTCGACCTGATCGTGCGCGCGCACGCCGCGGTGGCGAAGACTTCGACGACGCCGCTGCACCTCCTGCTGGTCGGCACGATCGACAAGGACGTCTTCCACGGCGACCAAGCGCGCATTCGCGCGACGATCGCCGAGCTCGGGACCGAGGCGCTCGTGCGGTGGACGGGTTTCGTCGCCGATGAGGAGCTGCGGCACTTGCACTCAGGCGCTCTTGCGCTCCTACTGCCGAGCGCCTGCGAGGGTTTCGGTCTGCCCGCGGTCGAAGCCGCGGCATGCGGAGCGCCGGTGATCGCGACGCGCGAGAGTCCGCTGCCCGAATTGCTCGAAGGCGGCGGCGTGTTCGTCCATCCCGGCGATCAGAAGGAGCTGACGGACGCGCTCACGTTGCTCGCGACCGACGAACCCGCGCGTCGACGGATGGCGACACGAGCGCTCGCGAAGGCTCGCGAACTCGATTGGCAGCGCGGCGCGGACGTGGCGCTCGCCGCGTTGCGCGAGGCGGCACGATGAAGCCCCTGCGTTTCTGCCACCTGACGACGTTCTACCCGCCGCACAACTTCGGCGGCGACGGCATCGGCATTCAACGGCTCGCACGCGCGCTCGCGAAACTCGGTCACCACAACACGGTGATCCACGACGTCGACGCGTATCAGATGCTCGCGAAGAACAAAGAGCCGAAGGATCTCGGTGAACCGCCCGGCGTCGAAGTGATTCACATGGAGAGCGGTTGGGGCAAGCTCTCGTGCTTGATGACTCAGCAACTCGGCCGCCCCGTCGCGAACGGCAAACGCATCGCGAAGATCCTCGAGGATGGGAAGTTCGACGTGATCAACTTCCACAACATCTCGCTGATCGGCGGACCCGGCATCCTGAAATACGGCGACGCGGTCAAGCTCTACATGGCGCACGAGCATTGGCTCGTCTGCCCGAGCCACGTCCTCTGGCGCCACAATCGCGAAGTGTGCACGGGCCGCGAGTGCACGAAGTGTGTGCTCGCGTACGGCCGGCCGCCGCAGATGTGGCGCTACACGAATTACCTCGAGCACGAACTCGCCCACGTCGACGCGTTCATCGCGATGAGTCGCTTCAGCCGCGAGAAGCACCGTGAGTTCGGCTTCCCGCGCGAGATGGAAGTGCTCCCGTACTTCCTGCCCGAACCGGAAGCGCCGACGAGCGCGGCACCCGCGCCGAAGCCCCTCCACACTCGCCCCTATTTCCTGTTCGTCGGCCGTCTCGAGAAGATCAAAGGCCTCGACGACGTCATCCCGATCTTCCGCGACTTCAAGGACGCCGACCTCCTGATTTGCGGCGACGGCGAGCACGCGGACGCGCTCAAACGAATCGGCGCCGGCATCGACAACGTGCGCTTCCTCGGCCGCGTTTCGAACGAGGACCTGGCGAGCTACTACGAGCACGCGCTCGCCCTGATCGTCCCGTCGATCGGCTACGAGACCTTCGGCATCATCCTGATCGAAGCCTTCCGCTCGAAGATCCCGGTGATCGCACGCCGCATCGGCCCGTTCCCGGAAATCCTGGAGACAGCGGAGGGCGGCGAGCTCTTCGGCAATCCCGCTGAGCTCATCGCGGCAATGCGCCGCTTCCAATCCGACCCCGCGCACCGCTCCCGCTGCGCCGCCGCCGGCCATGCCGCGTTCCTCGAGAACTGGACGGAACGCGCCGTGGTCCCGCGCTACCTCGACATCGTGCGACGCGCGGCAGAACACAAGGGTCGCAAGGGCGTGACCGAGGCCCTCACGAACTGACTCCCGTCACGGCGCTCGAGTGGGACGGAGCACGGGGTCCGGAATTCGGCTCGCACACCCCCGACTCTTCGGAACGGCGATACTCTCGTCGCTTCCCCGGAGGTCTCCATGCTCGCGCGTATCGGTCTCGCTCTCTTCGCGTCGGCCTTGCCCGCCGTCGCGCAAACGGTCGTTCTCGTCAGTCAGAGCTCCGGCGGTGCCCAAGGCAACGGCGACAGCCGCGCGCCGCGCATTTCCGCCGACGGCAATTGGGTCGTGTTCAAGAGCGACGCATCGACGCTCGTCGGCGGCGACAGCAACGGCAAGGGCGACGTGTTCCTGCGCGACCTCGCGAACGACACGACCGTCTTGATCAGCTTCGGCGTCGGCGGCGCGCCGGCGAATGGCGAGAGCTTCTCTCCCTCCATCAACTCCGACGGCACCGTCATCGCCTTCCAGAGCGCGGCCACGAACCTCGTCACCGGCGACACCAACGGCAAGGCCGACATCTTCGTGTGGGACGCCGGCGTGATCACACGCGTGAGCCTCGGCACCGGCGGCGTGCAAGCCAACGGCGCGAGCGACCGACCGAGCGTCTCCGGCGACGGTCGCTACGTCGCGTTCGAGAGCGTCGCCTCCAACTTGGTGACCGGCGACAGCAACGGTGCGTCCGACATCTTCCGCTTCGACCGCGTGACCGGCAGCATCGTGCGCGCGAGCGTGAGCTCGACCGGCGCCGAGGCGAACGGGCCGAGCTACGACCCGTCGACCGACGGCACGCGCATCGCGTTCACAACGTGGGCCACGAACCTATTTGCCAACGACTCCAACAACACCAGCGATGTCGTCGTTCGTAACGAGGCGTTTGGAACGACCGAGTCGCCACTCGCACTGGTGGGTGTCACCGGGAACGGCGCATCGGATTCACCATCGTTCACGTGGAACATCATCGCGTTCCGCTCGGATGCGACCAACATCGTGCCGAACGACACGAACGGGCTGAGCGATGTGTATCTCGTGGACCTCGGCCTGCTCCGCGCGAAGCGAGTCAGCGCCGGCCAATCAGGTGCCCAAGCGAACGGCGCCTCCGATTCCCCGGAGATGAGCGCGACCGGAGAGTACGTCTGCTTCTCCAGCGCCGCGACGAACCTCGTCCCAGGCGATCTCAACAATCACGACGACGTGTTCCGCTTCCGGTGGTGTCCGTCTCCGGGAGCATGCGGATGCGGGCCAACCAGCACCACACTTATCAGCGCCGACGCCTATGGGGTCGAAGGTTCAGGCCACAGTCGCGCGCCCAGCATCGATGCTTGGGGAACGCGTGTCGTTTTCAAGAGCGATGCGGGTGATCTCGTCGCCGGGGACATCAACGGAACCGGTGATGTTTTCGTTCGACGTCCGGCACCTGTGACGTGGCACGTCGACAGCCAGGCCGCGTCTCCGGGAGCCGGCAGTCCCGCGAGCCCGTTCACCGACCTCCAGTACGCACTGGACAACGACCTCGTGTTCACCGGGGACACTGTTCTGGTGTATCCCGGCACCTACTTCGGCGGATTCAACCTCAACGGGAAGCTCCTCGAGCTGCGAAGCACGAACGGTTCGTCAGTTACTTACTTGGATGGGCACGGAGCAGAGACGGTCCTTCGCTTGCTGGAGCCATGCAACGAGGAAGAGACGACGACCATTGCCGGCTTCACCATTCAGAACGGATTCGCGACACAGCCGGTTCCCAACTCCTGCGGCGGATCAACGTCCGCCGGCGGAGGCATCGCGGCTGAGAACACCGCTCTGGCAGTCGACGACTGCTTGATACGTAACTGCTCAGGTGGTGAGGGAGCGGCGATCTGCGCGGGGTTCTCCAGCTTGGTGCTCAGCGATTCTGTCATTCAATCTAATGTCTGCTCTCCCGCACAGTGGAGCAACAGTGCAGTCATGGTATCTGGATCGGGTCCGCCGTGGGGAGCAACGGCAATCATCAACTCCGCGATCCGTGATAACGACGGCCATGGAGTCTACCTGTGCTCTGTTGGAGAGCCGCCGATCACCAACTGCACGATCGAGGGTAACGAGAAGTACGGCGTCGCGCTTGGTCAAGGCAACTGCGTGATGCAGGACAGCACCGTTCGAGGAAACGGCGAAGGCGGTCTCGCGGCGTTCTCAAGCTCCGATGGCACAGTTCGGAACTCTGTCGTCCAAGACAACGTTGGGCCAGGCCTCGCGACGGGCGATAGCGCCGGAGTCTATATGTTTGGCGGACGGCTCGTCGGGAACTCTCAGGCCGTCGTTATCGATGACAACGAGACGACGGGCGCGGAGTGTGAGCTTCACGGTGTCGTTGTGTTCGGAAACGGGGTGAGCAATCCTGGCGGCGGCAGCCTCCACGCCGGGTCGCAGTACACACGGATGCTGATCGATGGGTGCACAGTGATCGGAAACGTCGGCACCCAGACGGGAACGTTCAGCGGTAGCCCGCTCTGGCTGCGCGTCGTCAATTCGATCGTATGGGGAAACACACCTACGCAATCGACGGTTCCAGCCTCAGCCACTACGACCGAGTACTCGGACTTGGAGTTCACGCCACTCGGGATCGGATGCATCCAGACGGGGCCACAGCTCTGGGACGCGTTCACCGGTGACGCGCATTTGATCGCCGCATCGCCGTGCATCGACGCCGGCGATCCGGCCGCGCAACTCGACCCCGACGGCTCCCGCGCCGACATGGGAGCAAGCCCCTTCGACCCGAACTACTGCGGCACGCCGCGCGTGTACTGCACGGCGAAGGTCAACTCCAAGGGCTGCACGCCGTCGATCGGTTGGATGGGCTCGCCTTCGTTGAACGGGCCGAACGACGACTTCCACGTCACGGCGTCGAACGTGCTGAGCAACAAGAACGGCATCCTGTTCTGGGGCACGCAGGAGCTCGGCGCTCCGTTCCAAGGAGGCACGCTCTGCGTGAAACCGCCGATCGTGCGCACCGACGTGCAGAACTCCGGTGGCAATCCGGCGCCGACGGATTGCAGCGGGAGCTACGGCTTCCACCTCACGCAGACGTACCTGCAGCAGTCGCTCTTCCAGCCCGGCACGACGATCTATGCGCAGTACTGGTCGCGTGACCAAGGCTTCGCGCCGCCGAACAACGTCGGACTCACCGACGGCCTGCGGATCGTCGTGTGTCCGTGAACGCGGCGTGACGAGCAGGGCCTCACTCGAAGCCGCGCGTCTCGCTCACTCCGCGTCCGACCAAACCCGCGCCGGTTCGTCCTCGCCGAAGAACTCGACGTGGATCATGTTCGGGTTGCAGCAGACGGGGCAGTCCTCGACGTAGCTCTGCTCGTCGCCCTCGGAGGGATCGAGCGGGACCACGATCGATTCGCCGCAGCTCGGGCAGGTGTACGAGCCTTCGTCGCGATCGGGAGTGAGCGCGCGTCTCTGCGATGACGCGACCGTCGGCTCCGTTGCGCTCAGCGCGTCGACGATCTCGCGAGCGAACGCAGCGGCGTGCTCCACGTCCACGGGCCGAGCCGCCGTGTCCACGGCTTCGCCCTGCATCGCGGCGCCGAGTTCGATGAGCTTCGCACGGAGCTCCTCCACCGTCGCTCCGCGTTGCACGAGATCGACGAGCAGCGGCGCGTAGCCGTCGTACTCGTCGGCCGGCCCGGCGACACCCGGTTGAACCCCGATCGGATCCCAACGACGCAAGACCTCGGCGACACGCTCGATCGCGCGCCTCGCTTCGCGCTTCTTCGCCTTGCGTTCGTCACTCGCCATGTTCGCCATCCTCGCCGACGCCAAGCATGCCGTCGACGAGCGGCTCGCCACGGAAACCCGGCCTGCATCCGCCACCAACGACGGGAGCCCACGCCCGAGCGCTACACTCGCCCCCATGCGCGCCATCCTCACCTACCACTCCGTCGACTCCTCCGGTTCGCCGATTTCGATCGGTGAGCACGAGCTTCGAACTCACATCAAGTTCTTCGCGTCGCGGTCGGTGCAGGTGGTGCCGCTCGAGTGGCTCCACAAAGTGCCCGACGATCGGCACGCGCTCGCGATCACGTTCGACGACGGCTTCCAGAATTTCGCCGACATCGCTTGGCCGCACCTGAAGCACCAGGATTTGCCGGTGACGCTCTTCGTGCCGACCGCGCGTCTCGGCGGAACCAACGATTGGGGCGGGACGAAGAAGAAGGTCCCGACGATGCCGTTGATGAGTTGGGAGACGGTGGCGAAGCTCGTCGAGAAGGGCCTGTCGCTCGGCTCGCACAGCAGCACGCACCCGCACCTCGAGAAGCTCGACGACGCCGGGCTCGAGCGCGAGATCGCAGGCTCCTCCGCCGAGATCGAGAAGCGCACCGGCGTGAAGCCGAAGGCATTTTGCTATCCCTTCGGCACCTTCGACGACCGCTGCGTCGCCGTCGCGAAGAAACACTACGAGGTCGCGGTCACCACCGAGTTCGCCGCGCTCTCGCCGACGCCCGACTTGCACCGGCTGCCGCGGCTCGATGCCTACTATTGGCGAGGCGGCGGCCTCGATCGCTGGGGCTCCGGCGGTTTCGCGCGCAAGGTGAGTTGGCACGCCTTCGGCCGGCGGATCCGGGCGGCGGTCGGCGGCGGATAGCCGTCGCGGAAGGAAGTTCCGGGAGCCCGCGACCCGTCCGCGGCACTTCGCGACGCCGCGCGGTTGTGGAAGTCGAGCGAGCGGCCGAACTATAGTGACGAGGCGCGCTCGGTCCGATCGGACTAGGCGTCGCCGAAGGAACCATGCCGAACGTCAAGGAACTGCCGCGCGAGGAAGAGGCGCTCGAAGAGGAGCTCGACCTCGCCTTCACGCCGCTGCACAAGCGCTGTCTCGGACTCGCGGTCGGCGTGGCGACGGCGGTGTTGATCGCGGTCGCGACGTTGGTGCACCTCGTGCGCTCGCCCGACGATCCGTTCCCGTTGGTCCTGCTCAAGCAGTACATGCCCGCCTACTCGGTCTCCGCGCTCGGCGCGTTGGTCGGCGCGGGTTGGGGGTTCTTCTCGGGCTTCGTCATCGGTTGGTTCTTCGCGTTCGCGCGCAACCTGGTGATGGCGATCGCGAAGCTCGTGCTGCGCGCACGCGCCGAGCTCGCGCAGAACCGCGGCTTCCTGGATCACATCTGACATGAGCGACCAAGAAGAATTGCACGGCACGCTTTCGCGCATCAACGCGCGAGCTTGGGGCATCGCGACCGGCTTGATCCTCGGCGGCGCGTTGCTCCTTGCGACGTTGATCCTGGTGATCCGCGGCGGGCCCGACATGGGCGCGCACCTCGGCCGCCTCGGCAACATCCTGCCCGGTTACTCGGTGAGTTGGCTCGGCGCGTTCGTCGGACTGATCTACGGTTTCGTGATCGGCTACGGACTCGGTCGTTTGATCGGACCGCGCAGTCCGCTGTCGAGCACGCGCGAGCCGTCCGGTACGACGCACGTCCGCATCAACGGCAAGGCGTGGGGCCTCGCGCTCGGCGCGGCGGTGGGGCTCTTGCTCTTCGCCGTCACCAATCTGCTCGACGTCAAGGGCGGCACGGACCGCGGCGCGTTCCTCTCGAGCTTGCACGTCTACTTGCCCGGTTACCGCGTCGACTTCGTCGGCAGCTTGATCGGTTGCGCGTACTTGCTCGCGATCGGTTTCCTGGTCGGCGAACTCGTCGCTGCGGTCTACAACCGCGCGGTCGAGCGCGCCGAAGGCTGAACCGACCGCGATGGCCGCGGTCGAGCCTCGGCCCGCGCACGACGACGGCGCGGAGAAGAAGGTCGCGCGCAACTTCTTCGCTCTCGCGAGCGGTGACGCGCTCGCGCGCGTCGTCGCGTTCCTCGCCGGCGCGTACGTCGCGCGCGAGTTCGGACCGGGAGCGTTCGGCGCGATGCTCTTCGCGTCGGCGGTGCTGCTGTACTTCCAGAATCTCTCGGAGTGCGGCATCGACTTGCTCGGGATCCGCCACATCTCCGAGGACGTCGCGCGGATCGAGAGTGTCGCGCCCGCGATCCTCGGAGCGCGCGTCGTCGTGTCGTGCACGCTCGCGGTGTTGGTGTTCGGATTGGGGCAGGGACTGACGCATTTCGGTGCGTTGCCCGCGGTCGACGGTTGGGTGTTGTCGTTCTACGGACTGACGCTGATCGCGATCGGACCGAACACCAAGTGGATCCATCTCGGCTTGCAGGATTCGCGGCCGGTCGCAGTCGCGCGCACGGCGGGCGAGAGTCTCTATCTGCTGCTGACGCTCACGTTCGTCACGCAAGCGACGCAGATCACGCGCGTGCCGCTCTTCCAGCTCTGCGGCGACGTGTTGATCGCGACCACGCTGTTCGTCTGGCTGCGCGCGAAGGGCTTCCGCATCCGCATCGCGTTCGATTGGCAGTTGGTCAAACCGATCTTCGCGCGCTCGTGGCCGTTGGTCGCCAACGTGTTGCTCGGGTTGACGATCTACAACAGCGACCTGATCTTCCTGCGCTTCCTGCGCGACCGCGACACCAGCGGCAAGTACGCGGCGGCCTATCAGCTGATCAGTTTCCTGATCAACCTCGCCGCGGCGTACTCGCTCTCGTTCCTCGCCGGCCTCTCGCGCGTGCAGCACGACCGAGAGCGACGCAACGGGCTCTACCACACCGCGGCGGCGACGATGTTCGCGCTCGCGTTGCCGATCGCGGTCGGAGCGAGTCTGCTCGCGCCGCAGATCATCGAGCTCGTCTACAAGGATCACTTCGCCGAAGCGGCGCCGATCCTCGCCGTCCTGGTGTGGACGATGCCGTTCACCGTCTCGAAGGAAGTCGATCTGATCGCGTTGGTCGCCGGCGGCCGCGAGAAGACGGTGATGCAGATGACCGCGTGGGCGGTCGCGTTCAACTTCGTGCTCAACGTCGCGCTGATCCCGCCGTTCGGCATGTGGGGCGCGGCGTGGGCGACGCTCGCGACCGAAGCGATTCGCGCCGTGATCGCGGCGTGGTGCGCGCGCAAGCTCGACTATCCGCTGACCGGCCTCGCGCGCTTCTGGAAGAGCGGCGCCGCGGCGGCGGCGATGGCGCTCGCGATCCGTTTCGCGCCGGGGATGCACGTGCTTGTGACGATCGCGCTCGGCGCGGCGGTGTATGCGCTCGTGTTGGCGGCGCTCGGCGGCGTGCGTTTCGCGCGCGGCTCGCTGCCGGCGCTACGGGTCTGACGGCTCGAAGACGTAGAGCCAAATGCGTTCGTGCAGGCGCTCTTCGCGCACGAGCTTGCGGCCCTCGACGATCGGCTTCCACTTCGGGTGATCCAGCGCGAGCGCGCGGCGAATGACGATCACCGGTCGCGCGAAATCGCCGCTCGTCCGCGTCGGGACTTCCTCGGGCTCGACCGCGCCGAGATCGGCGCCGTACGCGAGGTACGGGAGCTTGTGATCGAACACACCGCTCGGTTGCGCGAGCACCGACGTGTAGACCGGCGGGTGAGCGGGATTGGAAGCGGCGAGTTCTGTCCCCCACACACGCGCGAGCGCGACGGCTTCGCGGTACGGCTCGCGCGACTCTCCGCCCGCGACCGCGACGCTCATCGCGAACGTGGACACGAGGAGCACGATTCCGATCACGCGCCGCATTCCTTCGGTGCGCACGTTCGCGAACCACGCGGCGAGCACGAGTGCGATCGGCCACGACGCGCCGACGTAGTACTGCAGCGGAACGCGATCCCAACTCTTCACCGAGAGCGCGCTGACGACGACGAATTGCACTGCGCCGTACAGGCACATGGCAATGACGATCGGGTCCTTGCGAGTCTCGGATCGTTCCGCTCGCCACGCCGCGTACACGAGCCCCACGAGTCCGACGACGAAGAGCGCGAACCCACCCATCGCGATCAACGACCACGGCTTGCCGAGCGAGCCCATGTACGGCTCGATCAAACGAATCGGCAAGTCGCGCACTTCGCGCAGGAGCTGCGGCCGCACCGCGCGCTCGCCGACCGTCGCTTCGAAGGCCTCGCGCTTGTCGGTCGCGAATTGATGGAACCAAAGGAACCACGGCAACGCCGGCGCGGCGGCCGCGGCTCCGATCCCGATCAACGTCGGCAGGCCGAGCAACTTCCGTCCGCGCACGATCAGTCGCGCCGCTCCGAGCCCGAGCACCGCGAACGCCATGATCACGTGCGTCAACATCCCGCACACGACCGCGGCGAAGAACACGCTTCCGCGCAGTCGCTTCGAACCGTGCTCGCTGAAGGCCGCCCAAGCAGCGACGGCGGTGAAGAGTTCGAGCCACGCGTACGGCCGCAGCTCGGCGCCGTAGTGGACTTGGTACGGGAGCAACGCGAAGAGCCACGCGCACGCGACCGCCGCTCGCTCGCCGCCGCGCGATTCGCGCGCCAGTGCGATGATCGGCACGAACGTCAGCAAGCTCGCGAGGATCGGCAACCACCGCAACCACGCGCCGGCCGAGAAGTCGCCGAAGAAGTGGCAGACGAGGTAGAAGCCGGGCACGTGGAAGTCGTTGCGCACCGACTGAAGCACGGCGCCGACGGTCGGACGGCTCGCGTGGAAGAGCGTGTGCAACTCGTCCAGCCACAAACTCGACTCCCACGCCTCCCACACGCGCAGCGCGAGTCCGACGACGACCGCGAGGGTGATCCAACGCGCGCTCGAGCGCGGCGCGGAAGACTGGGGAGCGTTGGACATCGCGGGGCGAGGCTCCATCGCCTCGAAACTCCTTCCTTCTTTAGCGGTCGGAGCGCGCGCCGCAAAGCACGCGCTCACTTGATTCGATTCGCCGAGCCGACAAGATCGCCTTCGTCGCCATGGCCGCTTCCTCCGTCGATCACCAACGCGTCTCCGTCGCCGTCGTCGGCATTTGCAGCGCGCGGCACGTCGAGCGGTGCTTGCAAGCGCTCGAACACCAGCAGGGCGCGCCCCCGTTCGACGTCGTCGTCGCGTACGACCCGCACATGCAGGGAGTCGACGAAATCGCGAAGCGCTTCCCCAAGGTGCGTTTCGTTTCGAACGCGGGGCAGCGCAATCCGCTCGAGCTCGCGTCGCGCGCGTTGAAGGAAGCGAGCGGCGAGGTGCTCCTCCTGACCGAGGACCACTGCATCGCGCGGCCCGATTGGGTGAAGACGCTGGTCAAGGCGCACGAGACTCCGGGCCGCAGCGTGATCGGCGGCGTCGTCGAGATCGCCGACGGCGCGACGGCGACCGATTGGGCTTTCTATTTCGTCGATTTCTTTCGCTACGCGCGCCCCGCGCCGCGCGGCGGCTCGCCGACGTTGACGGTGTGCAACGTCTCGTACAAGAAGGAGCAACTCGCCGCGATCCGCGACGTGTGGGACGTCTACTTCCACGAGACGGCGATCAACGATGCGCTGCGCACGAAGTTCGGCGAGCTCGTGCTCGAGCCCGACGCCGAAGTGACGATGGGTCGCCACGTCGAATTCGGTCACGCGGTCTACGAGCGGTATGCGTTCGGGCGTTTGTTCGGTTGCACGCGGTTGCTGTTCGTGCCCGGGAAACGCTTGTTCTATTGCCTCTTCGCGCCGGCGCTGCCTCTGATGTTGTTGGGACGGATGGCGCAAAAAGCGTTTCGCTCGCCGCGCTTGACGCGCGACTTCCTGCGCTCGCTCTTCCCCCTCACGACGATGGTGCTGTGGTGGTCGTGGGGCGAATGGCTCGGCTATGTCACGAAGAAGCACCCGAAGTCGCTGATCGTCGCGCCGGAAATCCGCGCGGCGCAACGGGCGGACGCGAGCTCGTAAGGATCGGAGCGCCGCAATGAGAGCGACCGTTGTCTTGCTCGTGTTCGCACTCGCGTTCTTCGTCGTCTACCTGGCGACGCGATCCGGCGCCGTCGTCGACGCAACCGGTCCGATGAAGATGCGCGAGGCGGCGACGACGCCGCCGGCGCCCGAGCTCGTTCGCGAAGCGGAGCGCGTCGAAGCGAGCGAGCGGGCGTCGGTCGCGCCAGTGCTCACCGACTCTTCTGCGAACCGTGTGACAGCTCTCGTTGCGGCGTGGCCGAACACCGACGTCGGTGTCATCGACTTCGCCAGCGTGAAGTTCGACGGCTGGCCGGACATCCTCGCGATCGACGACTACCTCGCCGATCCGGCGCTCAACCCGTCGCGGCGCGAGTTCAGTGCCGAAGAGCGCGCTCAGCTCGAGGCGCAACTCCGCGCCCGAACGGCGCGAGTGCACGCGCTCGCGGAAGACTTGGTCCTCGAAGGCAACGAGCTCGCCGCGACGAAACTCGCTTCCGGCGACTTCGTCCTTCCCGCGCCGCACAGTTCGAAGCCCGCACCCGGCGCGTTCCTCCTCTCCAACACCGGCAGCGACGGAATCACCCGCGACTACCAGATTCGGCCGGGCGACAGCGTCGGCGTCGACCTCGCGTACCGCGAGCTCCAACTGCAAGGCACCGCTGCGCTCGCTGACGTGCGCACCTGGCTCGCCGCGCACGGACTCGCCGACGACGAGTAGCCCGCGCCACCCGACATCGCGCGCGAAGTCGGGATACGATGCACGGAAGTGTCTTCGTCCCCCACGCGATCCGTTTGGCGTCGGCGCTTGTTCGCGAGCGTCGGCGCTGGTGTCGGCGCGGCGCTCTTGCTCGAACTCGCGCTGCGTCTCGTCGGTTATCCGAGTCCGCAGCCGCGCACCTACGCCGGCGAGCACGAGTCGCGGCCGAGCGAGAACTTCATCGCCGATCCCGAGCTCGGTTGGCGGATGAAACCGCTGACGCGCTTCAGCTATCCGACCGAAGGGCGTGAGCACGAGTACGTCGCCGATGCGCGCGGCTTTCGGCGTGCGGAGCAGGAGACCGCGACGAGTTCGAAGCGCCTCGCCGTGCTCGGCGATTCCTTCGCGTGGGGCGCGGGCGTCGACTTCGACGAGACGTTCGCGGCGCGGACGGCGCGCGAGCTCGGGACTTGGCGCCTCTCGAACTGGGGCATGCCCGGTTACGGCGTCGATCAAATCGCGACGACGCTGCGCACGCGCGCGCTCGCCGAGAAGCCCGACCTCGTGCTCGTCGCGATCTACGCGTGGGATTTTCAGCGCTCGCTCAGCGCCTACCGCGACGTCGAAGGCATGACCAAGCCCGTGTTCGAAGTCGCCGACGGCGAGCTCGTGCCACGCACGAGCGACGACACGCCGTCGAACGCGCTGCGTTGGCTCGACGAACATTCGTACGCGTTCACGGCGGCGAAGCTCGCGTCGTGGCGCGTCGCGATGCAACTCCCGCACGGCGAATGGTGGTCGCTCAACCGCGCGTTCGTCGAGCGCATGATCGACGATTGCGCCGCCGCGGGAGTGAAGGTCGCGTTCGTCCACGTGCCGACGATTTCGTGGAACGCGTTCCCGGCGCTCGGCGAACTTTGCGCGGCGCGCGGCGTGCCGTGGTTCGATCCGGCGGCGGAGTTCCCGGCGCGTCCCGACGGGATCTACTACGCGAGCGACAAACACTTGAACGCCGCCGGCCACGCGTGGCTCGCGGAGCGAATCGTCGCGTGGCTCTCGGCGACGAAGCTCGGCGACTAACGCTTCTTCTTCGCGGCGCGCCGCGCGACGGCGAGCGACTTGTCGAGCCACGTCTTCAAGCGCGCATCGTCGGCGAGCACGCGCTCCGGCACTTCGAAGTACAGGAGCTTGCTCGGCTTGTCGGGAAAGGGCTGGAAGGGCTCCATTCCCGCCTTCTCGAAGTCGCTGCGATTCGCGTCGTCGACCTTGAAGAAGAGCCGGCCGTCCGCGATCAACGCGCAGAACGAGCCTTCGACGTAGAACCCGACGCCGCCGAACATCGACTTCGGCTGGATCGACGCGACGCGCGCGAGTCGTTCGAGCACGTGCTGCGTGAACGCGTCGTGTTCGCGGCGGCGACGCATGGAACGCTCACATCTTCGCGCCGAAGTACGCGGGCTCGTTCCCCGCGCGCCACTTGATGTTGCAGCCGAGGCTCGCCTTCTGCTTCTGCGAAATCGGCTTGCCCGCGAGCACCGCGTCGAGCGCCGCGCGCAGATCCTCGCCGGTCACGGCCACGCCGTTGCCCGGACGGCTCGCGTCGAATTGACCGCGATAGACGAGCTTCTTGAACGCATCGAAGAGGAAGAAATCCGGCGTGCACGCGGCGGTGTAGCTCTTCGCGACCGCTTGCGTCGCGTCGAAGAGGTACGGGAAGCGATAACCCGCCGCCTTCGCCTCGGCCGCCATCTTCTCGGGCGAGTCGTCCGGATGCGTCTCGGGATCGTTGGCGCTGATCGCGACGAGCGCGGCGTCGGACTTCTCGTAGTCGCGGCCGAACGCGGCGAGCCCGTCGCGCACGTGCTTCACGTACGGACAGTGGTTGCAGATGAACATCACGACGAGCGCCTTCTTCTTCGCGAAGTCGGCGAGCTTCACCGTATTGCCGGTGACGGAATCCTGCAGCGCGAAGTCGGGCGCGCGAGTGCCGAGCGCGAGCATCGTCGAAGGTGTGAGGGCCATGGCTGTCTCCTGTACGGTGGTTGCGTGACAACGTACCGTAAGCGGAGGGCGATGGTACGACTCGATCGACGCGGATCGGTGCGGCTCGCGGCGTGCGGCCTCGTGCTCGGCGTCGCGTCGAGTGCGTCGGCGCAGAAAACGGACGCGCCGGAGATCGTCGTTCCGAAATTGTGGGACGCGAAGGAGCTCGCGACCTGGGCGACGCCGCTCGCCGGTCTCGGCGTGCCGCCTGGATTCGTGAGCGAGGACGCGTACTACGTCGCGCCGATCGACAACCTCCGCACGTATCCCGTCTACCACCCGGATCGCGAGCCGCCGGGCTATCGCGAAGCGCTCGTGCGCCGCGGACCGCAGCCCTTGATCGAGCCCGAGAAGTTGCACGGCGAGGCCGATTGGATCGAGGCGGGCCGACGCGTGTTCGAGGAGCTCGATACGTTCGCGTCGCGCACCGACGACGCGCAAGTGATCGCGCACTTCACCAACGCGAAGTCGGTCGATGCGTTTCGCGATCAGTTCCACGACGTCATCGATGCGAACGGCGTGTTGCTCGACTACCGCTGGGTCGTCGATCGCGATGCGAAGTTGAAGCTCAGCCTGGTGAGTTGCGCCGGTTGTCACACGCGCCTGATGCCGGACGGCAGCGTGCTGCGCGGCGCGCCGAGCAACTACGATCTCTCCGACGCGCCCGCGGTCGGCAAGCTGTTCGAAAACTTGAACGTCGCGCCCGGACTTTCCGCGGGAGCCGAGTTCTACGCCGAGTACGGCGTGCCGTGGCTCGCAGACGATCCGCATTTACCACTGAAGGGCGCGTCGGAGAGCGAGCTCGCCCCGTACCGCGCCGACGCCTCCGGCGCGCCGCCGGGCGCGGCGTTCGCGCGCTTCAACGGCAGTCCGTTCTTCGCGACGCGCATGGCCGATCTGCGCGGCATCCGCGAGCGGCGTTATCTCGACGCGACGGCGACGCACTCGAATCGCGGGCCGGCGGATGTCGCGCGCTACGGCATCCTCGTCGAGTTCGCGGACGCGGCGGTGTTCGGTCCGCACCACATGCTGCCCGCCGCCGCGCAGCCGGTTCGCGTGCGACCGCCGGATGAAGCGATGTACGCGCTCGGGCTCTATCTCTACTCGCTCGACGTGCCGAAGAGCCCGCATCCGTTCGACGAGCTCGCGCAGCGCGGCAAAGTGGTGTTCGAAGACGAGGCGTGCGCGAAATGCCACGCGCCGCCCGCCTACACCAACAACAAGTTGATCGCGGCGCCGGGTTTCGAGCCGCCGACGAGCGATGCGCGACTCGACGTCTCGGCGCGGCGCGTGCACACCGATCCGGGGCTCGCGCTGAAGACGCGCAAGGGCACCGGCTACTACAAAGTGCCGTCGCTGCGCGGCGTCTGGTATCGCGGGCTCTTCGAGCACGACGGTTCGTGCGCGTCGCTCGAGGATTGGTTCGATCCGAAGCGGTTGCGCGCCGACTACGTGCCGACCGGTTGGCGCGGGCCCGGCGTGAAGACGCGCGCGGTGCCCGGACACGATTTCGGACTCGATTTGTCGGCGGACGACAAGCGCGCGTTGATCGCGTTCTTGCGCACGCTCTGAAGGAGAAGCTCGATGGCTAGAACGAAGCGGACGAAACATGCGCGCGTCGTCACCGGACAGGGGAACTTCACGCTCTCGCGCGCAGAGATGAAGAAGCGTTTTCTCGAGCGCTTCTACGATCCGGCGTTCGAGAAGGCGGCGCCGGAGCTCGAGAAGCTCGTCGAACTCGCGTGGCAGGCGTACGACGAATACCGCAAGAGTCCGCGCGGCCGCCCCGCCGGAGCGCAGTTCGCGGATCCTAAGTTCGAGCTGCCGCTCGAGTGGCTCGAGACGCGCAAGCAGATCCACGCGGCGGAACGGCGGCAGAAGGACAAGCGCTCGCGTTCCCGCGTCCTCGTGATCTGCGCGTCGCCGCGCAACGATCAAACGTGTCCCGGCGAAATGTCGAAGACGTTTCGGCTCGCGTCGCTCGCTCGCGACGCGCTGAAACGCAAACGCATCGACGTCGACTTCCTCGATCTCTCGGCGATCAACGCCGAGTACGGTCGCACGATCCATCCGTGCAAGGCGTGCGTGTCGACGGCGCAGCCGCTCTGCAATTGGCCGTGTTCGTGTTATCCGAATCACGCGCTCGGCCAGACCAACGATTGGATGAACGAGCTCTACCCGCGTTGGGTCGCAGCGCACGGCGTGCTGATCGTGACGCCGGTCAATTGGTATCAGGCGCCGAGCGTGCTCAAGCTGATGATCGATCGTCTCGTGTGCGCCGACGGAGGCAATCCCGATCCGACGACGACCGGCGGCAAGGATCCCGAGCGCGCGAAGGACCTCGAGCTCGCCGGTTGGAATTATCCGAAGCACCTCGCCGGCCGCGCGTTCTCCGTCGTCGTCCACGGCGACGCGGCGGGCGTCGAGACGTTGCGGCGGATGCTCGTCGACTGGTTGACCGATCTCGAGCTGATCCCCGCCGGCCCCGAGGCCGGGCTCGGCCGCTACCTCGGCTACTACCAACCGTACGCGACGAGCCACGACGACCTCGACCGCGACGTCGATCTCCAAGCCGAGGTGAAGAACGCGGCCCTCGCGCTCGCCGAAACGATCAAACAGATTCGCAGCGGTCGCTATCGACGTCCCGACGAAGGACTCGACGAGCCGCGCAAGAAGTAGCGACCCGCGGTCACTACTCGCGCACGCCTTCGACTCGTACCATCGCTCCTCGCGCCATGGGCTTCCCGCTCTCCACCGATCTCGACGATCCGAACGCGTATCCTTACTTCCTGTGGGACGATCCGATGACGAACGCACAGTTGCGCGAGCGTCTGGCGACGGCGTCGGCTCCGGAGCGCACGCGCTTGCTCGGCAAGATCCTGCGCGAAGCTCGCGACACCGAAGTCTGGCGCTACATCACGCCGGAGGAGTTCGCGCGAAGGTGGAGCGAACTCGCGCCGCATCTCGGACGACGTCGACCGTTCTGGGAGTGGCTGTTCGGCGAATGGCGACGGCAAGGACTGATCGATGCGTAGTCGCCTGACGCCGCTCCAAACGGATGTGCTCGCGGCGTTCTTCGAACGCGAGCAAGGCTTCTATCTGACGGGTGGCGCCGCGTTGGCGGGATTCCACCTCGGACACCGGACGACCGTCGACTTGGACCTCTTCAGGCTCGACGGCAGCTTGGAGACCGGCGAGCGCGCGCTTCACGCCGCCGCGAAAGCGCTCGGAGGAACCGTCGAGAACATCCAGACGGCGCCCGAATTCGCGAGACGGATCGTGCGACGGGGCGACGAGAGCGTCGTCGTCGACTTGGTCGTCGAACGCGTGCCTCAAGGCTGGCCGAAGAAGCAGGAGATCGGACGCCTTCGTGTGGACCCGCCGGAAGAGATTCTCGCCAACAAGCTCTGCACTCTTCTCTCACGCGGAGAGATCCGAGATCTGGTCGACGTGATGTTCTTGGAGCGCGCCGGTTTCGCCGTCGAGAACTTCATCGCAGCGGCTCGCGCGAAGGATTCCGGCCTGACGCTCGCGCAGCTCGGCTGGGTTTTGTCGCAGATCTCGATCGGCGACGACGCCAAACTCCCGGGCGCGGTGTCGGTCGCGGATCTGCGCGCCTACCTCGCAAGTCTGATCGCGAGGCTCTCCAAGCTCTCCAAGCCCTGAGTCGTCCGCGGCCGGCGCGCCGGAGGGGATCTCAGGTGAAGCGATACGCGGCGGCCGTCGGTTTCACAGCGCGCGCGAAGTGCAGCGGGCGGCGCAGGTTGTCGGGGCCCGGGCCCGGCCGCGCGAGCGCCAGCCACTCGCGATAGACCTCCATCGACTTCTGCGTGTCGACGACGACATCGCCGTAGTGATCGTCGGTCGACGCGCGCTCGACCTTCACGCGTTGGTGCCAGCAGTGCATGCCGCTGATCGGATCGGGCTGCACCGGGAACGTCAGGTTCTGGTGCACGCCGCCGTCGGTCCACCACACGCGTTTCGAATCGCGATCCTTCGACTCGAACGGCTTGATGTCCTGGATGCGACGGAAGCGGAAGCGACCGGGCGCGAGCTCGGCGCGCTCGACTTTGAACGTCGCCCACTCGGAACCCAGGTTGTCGAACAGCCGCCAACGTCCGAGGTGGTGCGAGCACGCGACGACGCCGGGCCGCATCCCTTCCGTCACCCAAACCTTGTTGACGAAATGACCGATGCGCGTCGAGACGCGCACGAGATCGAGCGTTTCGACGCCGATGCGCGCCGCGTCCTCGGGATGGATCCAAACCGGATTGGTGTTCGAGAGCTCGTACAGCCACTTCGCGTTCGCCGAGCGCGTGTGGATCAACGTCGGCAGACGGAACGTCGGCACGAGCGCGTATTCGCCCTTCGACATGTCCATCGTCTTGCGATGGATGTGGCTCTCGATGTAGCCGGGCAACGAATGCTCGGGCCAACCCCAATCGACCATCGTCTGCGAATAGACCTCGCAACGCTTCGAGAGCGTGGCGAAGCCGACGCGCGCCGCGCCGTTCGCGACGACGCCGATCGGTTTGCCGTTCTTGACGACCGCTCCGCTCGCGTCCGTCGTCGAGCCGGCGAGGTCCGCGTCGGAGAGCTTCTTCATGTGCCCCTCCCACGTGTCCTTCTCGACCAGGAACGCGCCGTGGCGCCGCATGTACTCGAGCGGCGTCATCCCCTTCTTCTTCGCTTCGTCGGGGAGCCCGGGCACCGAGTTCTCGAAGATCCACTGGTAGTACTCGTCGACGGTGACCTGCTTGCCCGGTCGATACGGTGACTCGTAGTACTTGCGGATCCCGAGCGAACCGTCGGGATCGATCCGCCACGAGAGCGAGATCCAGAACTCGTCCTCTTCCCAGACTTCGCCGGGATTCGCTTGGTGCGTCCACTCGATCTTCTCGCCGAGCCGCTCGCGCATCACGCGCACCACCGGTTGACGGAAGGAGATCCAACGAGCCGAGTGCGTCTCTTGCGACATCAAGTCGTGTCGCTCGGGCCCCATGCCGACGGGGAGCACGTAGTCCGCGTATTGCGCGGTCTCGCTCCAATTCGGCGTCAGCGTGGCGTGCAATTCGATCTTCGATTCGTCGCGCAGCACTTGCTCCCACATCATCCCGTCGGGATTCGTCCAGACCGGGTTGTAGACGCGCGTGAAATACGCGGCGAGCTTGCCGCGGCCTTCGGAGAGGAAGTGCGGCAACAGGAACGAGAGTTCGTGGTGCGAGAGCGGCCATTCCTTCGGATAGAGCAATTCGCTCCAGACATCCTGCGGCGGCGGCTTGAGGAACGGCGGCGGCACGAACTTGTCGGACGTGTTGAGGTTCGTCCCGCCTTTCGCGGCGACCGAACCGACGAGCACGCAGAGGAATTGCAAACAGCGCGCGACCTGCCAACCGCCGCGGTTGCCCGACGCTGCGTTGCGCCAAACGTGCGAAGCGAACGCGCTCTTCGCCGCGCCGATCGCGCGCGCGACTTCGACGATCGTCTTCGCGGGCACGCCGCATTCTGTCTCGGCGGCTTCCGGCGTCGCGTACGCGTAGTGCGTGCGCAGCTCGCGGATGAAACTCTCGAACGTTTCCGGTGCACTGGGCGCCAACGCCTTCAAGAACTCGCGCCAATTCACCCACGTCTCGAGGAACGTGCGGTCGTACAAATCCTCCTCGAGGATCACCCGCGCCATCGCGAGCAACATCAACGCCTCGGTCCCCGGGAACGGTGCGAGCCACCAATCCGCCATCGACGCCGTATTGGAAAGCCGCACGTCGACGACGGCGAGCTTGGCGCCGTTCATCTTCGCTTCGATGATGCGCTGAGCGTGCGGATTGAAATAGTGCCCGGTCTCGAGGTGCGAAGAGAGCAACAGCATCATCTTCGAATTCGCATGGTCGGGCGACGGCCGGTCCGCGCCGGTCCACAGCGCATAACCGAGCCGCGCCGCTCCCGAACAAACGTTCGTGTGCGAGTTGTGGCCGTCGACGCCCCAACTCTGCAGCACGCGATCCATGTAGCCGTCGTGGCCCGGCCGACCGACGTGGTACATGACTTCGGTCTTGCGGCCTTCGACGATCGCTTTGCGAATCTGCTTCGCGAAGACGTCGAGCACTTCGTCCCACGTCGTGCGCTCGAACTTGCCCGACCCGCGCGGGCCGACGCGCTTCAGCGGATACAGAATGCGCTGCGGATCCTCGATCTGGTTCTTGGTCGCGGGCCCCTTCGCGCAGTTGCGTCCGCGTGAACCGGGGTGGAACGGATTGCCTTCGAGCTTGCGGATCTCGCGCGTGTCCTTGTCGACGTACGCGACGAGGCCGCACGCCGCCTCGCAGTTGAAGCACGTCGTCGGCACGAGCATGTACCGCTTCTCCACGCGCTTCGGCCAGCTCGTCGATTCGTACTCGACCCAGTCGTCCCACTTCTCCATCGGAGGGAACGACTCGAGCGGCGTGACGGTCATGAAGTCGGGGTCGTGGCTGCGCATGGTGGTTCCGCGAGAGGCGGCGGCGAGAGCCTAACCGCGTGACGCTTCGCCCCGAGCACGGCGCCCAAGTTTCGGCGCGCGGCGGTGCGGCTTCGGAAAGCCGCGCCGACGCGCGCCTCGCTGCAACCTGGGCCTAGAGCCCGACGACGAACGACAACGCGTTCGAGAGCTGGACCTTGAACGCGTCCGGATGTTGCGGATCGCGAGCCCACCACTGCGCGTGGACGTTCGTGCCGGGAACCAGCAGCGTCGCCGGCCCCGAGCCCGCCGCAATGTACGCGTTGAAGTCGAACGCGAAGCTGCCGGAGCAATCGTGGATCGGCGGCAAACTGCCGCCGGAGTTCAGCACCGACAAGCGCTTCGTCGGAGGCTTGACGCAATACGTCCCGCCGAGGAACGGCGCGCCGAGCGGACCGGCGAGACCGTAGAAGAGCAGGCCCGACTTCTTGTTGACGACGTCGCTGCACGTCACGACGAAACCGTTCGGCGCGCTCGTGCTCGGCGAGCCGCTCCAACCGATCGACGGCCCGCAGCCGGAGGAGTTCGTCTTCGCCGTGCAATAGATCGTCGCCGACGCGTCGTCGCCGCGATGCAGGAGCACGGCGAGCAGCGCCTCGGTCGAACCCTTCGGCGCGAGCTGGACGAAATCGGTGCGCGCGTCGCCGTTCAAGTCGACCGGCGCGAGCCAGCTCGGCGCGAAGGAGGTTCCCGCGCCGTTCGACGCGAACGTGCGCGTGGTCGCGAAGGCTCCGGCTCCGGCGCTCGGCGTCACCGCGACGAGCGTCGGGAAACTCGAGCACACGTCGAGCTTCCCGTCTCCGTCGATGTCGGCGACGCGCACGTCGAACCCCTCCTGCTCCTCGGCCAACACGCCCGGCGCGAACGAGCCGCCGCCGAGCCCTTGGTAGTAGAGCAACATCACCGGACCGCTCGCCGGCGTCGCGTGGCACACGATGTCCGCGATCCCGTCGCCGCTGACGTCGCCGACCGCGACGTCGTACGGCCGCCACGACGGGATTTGCAGGAACGCACCGAGCGCGAACGTTCCGCCGCCGGTGTTGAGGTAGACGAGGCACGGCAAGCCATCCTTCGACACGGTGACGACGTCGAGCAACGCGTCGCCGTTCACGTAACCGAGCGCGAAGTCGTACACGTGACCGAGCGTCGCGGTCTGGAGCGCGGCCGAGAAGCTCCCGCCGCCGAGTCCGCGCCACACGACGAGTTCGCTGTCGAGGTAGCTGCGCGCAATCACGTCGTTGACGGTGTCGCCGTCGAGGTCGGCGATGCGCGCCGCGTCGCACGCGACGGTCGCGGAGAGACTCGCGCCGGGCGCGAAGGAGCCCGAACCGGAACCGAGCCAGAGGTCGATCGCTCCGGGTGCGCTCGACGGAACGCGCGCGCTGACGAGGTCGAGCGCTCCGCTGCCATCGAGGTCGCCCACGTCGATCTCGCCGGGTTCGCCCGCGGCGCCGAAGGCGGTGAACACCGGCGCTGCGAGAGCTCCCGCTCCGTCGTTTCGATAGCAGAGGAAGCCCTTGGCCTGGGTGCCCGCGCCGACCGCGAGGACCGCATCGACGTCGCCGTCGAAGTCGACGTCGCCGGTCGCGAGCCCGCGCGCCGGCGCCGCGATCGTCGCCTCGTTCGTTTGGAGCAACGCGCCGTGATCGTCGCCGTAGGAGACGATCAGACCTTGCCCGCCGTGCAACACGGCGACATCGGTGAAAGCGTCGTGATCGAAGTCGGCGGCTTCGACCGCGCCCGCGGCATAGCCGCGCGTGTAGCGCAACGGCGCCGCGAACATCGCCGCGCCGGAGCCGCCGGTTCCGAGGAGCACATCGAGCTCGGTCCCGCCCGCGACGACGAGGTCGCGGCGCCCGTCGCGATCGACATCGGCGACCGCGACGTCGTACGCGAACGCAGGCAGCGCGATGGTGAACGGCGCGAGCAACCCGGCGCCGTTGGTCGAGAGGAACACGCCGAGATGCATGACCGAGCCCACCGAATGCAGCGTGATCACGTCCGAGTTGCCGTCGCCGTCGACGTCGAGGCGCAGGCAATCGTTGACGCTCGTGCCGACCAGCGGATACGTCGTCGCCGTCGTCGAGAAGACGCCGCCGCCGACCCCGAAGAACACGCGCGGCCCGGATTGGAAGAGCGCGCCGACGACGAGGTCGGGCTCGCCGTCGCGATCGAGGTCGAGGACCTCCGCGTCGTTCACCAATTGTCCGCCGCCGCCGTTGAGCGTCTGACCGAGCGCGAACCCCCCGGCGCCGTCGCCGAGCCAGATCTCGACCGACATTCCGGACGAGCTACTGACGATCAGATCCTGGTTGCCGTCGTCGTTCGCGTCCGCCGCGCGCACGCAGCGCACGTTGTGCGTCACCGGAAACGTCGCCGTCCCGAACGCGCCGTCGCCGTCGCCGAAGACCACGCGCACGAAGCTGTTGGTGCCGGCGTACGCGACGTCGACGTGCCCGTCTTCGTCGAAGTCGGCCGCGGCTGCATAGCCGTCGAAGTTGCTCGACGACGCGCCGCTCATCGGCTGGCTCGCGAGCTCGGTGAGCCCGCGGACGTGATCGTTGCGGAAGACCGTGAGCAACGGCATCCCGGGGTTGCCGCTCGAACTCGCGTTCGACGCATTGGCGACGGCGAAGTCGAGGTATCCGTCCTCATCGAGGTCCGCCGCGATCAGCGCGCGAGCGCTGGCTCCGGCGCGCACGCCGCCGAGCGGGAAGAGCTCCTGCGCCGTCGCCGCGGAAGCGACGAGGCACGACGAAGCGACGATCGACCACACACGCGAGACGCGTTGCCGTTGCACGATGGATTCCTATCTCTCAGGAAGACTCGGTCGACGAGTCCCTCGACTCACCCGACCCGAGTCTAGATGCGCGGCGCGCTTTCCGGGGTTCGCGAAATCGATGGAAGTCCGAGGCGCCGGAGCCTCAGATCGGTCGCCACGCATGGCGCTTCCAATCGGCGCGTCCGCTCGCGAGGAACGTCACGCCCTCGACGCGCAGCCGACGACGTTGTTCGCGAGCAGCGGCTCCGACCAAACTGATTCGTCCGCAGGCTCCGAGCACGCGATGCCACGGCAACTTCGAACCGCGTGGCAACTCCGACAACACGCGCCCGACGAGTCGCGCGCGCCGCGCCAGTCCCGCCTCCGCCGCGATCTGTCCGTACGTCGCCACCGCGCCGCGCGGAATGGAATCGACGGTCGCGAGGATGCGCTGGCGCATCACGTCGCGTTCGAGGCGCGCACCGGTGTCCGTGTTCGAGCGGCGAGCCACGGGTCGTCAGCCTAGCGTCGCTCACCGCCGGCGTTGTCGCCCGACGGCGCCGCGCCTACGCTGACCGCGTGGTCCCCGCGAGCGCAGGAGTTCGGAACACCGCTCGACTCCTGCTCGCGTGCCTCGTCTTCGCCGCCGTCGCGGGCACGAGCACCGCGCAGCGCTACCTGCTGCGGACCTACACCGAGTACGAAGGTCTGCCGAACGCGTACGTCGTCGACGTCGCGCAGGAGGACGACGGTCGCCTGTGGGTGATGACGCGTGCGGGCTTGAGCGCGTACGACGGCACCGAATGGACGCGCGTGCCGCTGCCGTTCCACTACACCGACCACGGTCACATGGCGCTCGATTCGAAGGGCGCGCCGTGGTGCGTGAGCTTGGCGGGCGAAGTCCATTCGCTCGGCCCCGACGGTTGGACGGCGCGTGTCGGCGAGGAGGAACTGCCGCTCGAGTACCGCTTCGCGATCGCGCTCAACGATCGCGGGGGGGAGCCTCGGATCGCGCGCATCTCCGCGCCGGGCGGCGTGCAGCTCTTGAACGGCGAACACTGGCGCACGTTGGCGGGCACCACACGCGCTTCGAATGCGCCGCCGCTCGCGGTCACGACGTACCGAAACGGCTTCCTCGTTGGCACGCGCGACGGGCTCTTCGAACTCGACGCGCACGAACGAGCGCGCGACCTCGACGCCGAACTCGGCCTGCCCGACGGTCGCGTGCTCGCGCTCGCGTGGGAGCCGCGCGCCGATACCGGCGCGCCGAACGCACGCCTCGACGGTCTGTGGCTCGTCAGCGATCGTTGGATCGGCGTGGTGCGCGACGGCCGCTTCGCACTGCGCTCGACGCCGAACGTGCCGCCGCCGAACTCGCTGTTCGAGTTCCTGGACGCGGCGGCGAGTCGGGAGCTCGGCCTCTTCTACGGCGATCCATCCGGGCTCATGCACCTCGCGCCCGGCGCCCCGGGCCCGATACCGTTCGGTCAAGCGCGCGGCCTGCCGTGCGAAGGAGCGCTGTCGCTGCTCGTCGATCGCGAGGAGAACCTGTGGATCGGCCACCGCGAAGGGCTGTCGAAGCTCGACGGCCTGCGCTTCCAGGTCTACGACCGCGTCGCCGGCCTGATCGAGGACGAAGTCAGCGCCGTCCTCCGACTCGACGCGCACGCGTTCGTGATCGGTCAGAACCACAGCCTCGCGACGGTCACCGACGAACGCATCGAAGCACGACCGTTGCCGAGAGCCCCGTACACGCTCGATCCGCGTCCGCGCGTGATGAGCCTCCGCGGCGACGGCGACGGCGGATACTACGTCGCGTTGTGGATCGGCTCGCTGCTGCACGTGCGTCGAGACGGCTCCGAGGAAACGATCGACGTGTCGACGCTCGGCATCGATCACCTCGCGGACGTCGACGTCGATCCGGACGGTTCGCTGTGGATCTCGGGCTCGTGCGGCGTCGTCGCCGTCGATCCGAAGACGTGGCGCGAAGTCCCCGACACGCGATTGAACGCGAGCCTCGGTCGGCGGCTCGCGCGCGATCGAAGCGGAGTGCTGTACGCGATCACGTCGGGCGAAGGCGTGTTCGCGCGGCGTGACGGGCGTTGGATCGGCTATCGCTCGACCGAGCGCGCGGACCTCGACGATGCGTGGTGCGTGTTCGAGTCGAGCACCGGCGAGCTCTGGATCGGCACGCGCGGCGGACTCGCGCACCTGTCGCACCGCGGACTCGTGCGCGACACGACTCCGGCGCTCGCCGAAGTCGGCGCCGTCTACTCGATCGTGGAATCGCGGGACACGCGCCTGTGGTTCGGCACCGCCGACGGCGTCGTCGAGTGGGACGGAGCACACGCTCGCCGCCTGTCGATGGAGAATGGCCTCGTCGGTCGCGAAGTCAACCGCGCGGCGCTGTGCATCGACGAAGAGCAGCGTCTGTGGGTCGGCACCGATCGCGGTCTGTCGGTCGGTCCGCTCGACGCGCTCACGCCGCCGAAACCGCCGCCGCGCGTGCGCATCGCCGGTTTCGAGGCCGACGGCGTGCGCATCGATCCGAGTGCGGAGACCGAGCTCGCTCCGAACCTGCACGTGCTGGTCGTGCGCGCGAGCGCCGTGTCGTTGGTCGACGAACGTCGCGTCGGTTTCCGTTGGCGCCTCGACGGCTTCGATTCGACGTGGTCGGAGACGACGGGCTCGACGCGCTTCGAGACGCGCTACACCAATCTTCCGGCGGGTCGTTATCACTTCGAGCTCGCGGCGCGCGCGCCGGGCGGCGCGTGGAGCGCGATCGAGCGTTCGGCGGAGTTCTCCGTGCCGCGCCCGCTCTGGCAGCGTTCGTGGTTCGTCGTCGCGGGGTTGGCGCTCGCGAGCGCGCTCGGCTGGGCGGTGCAACAGACGCTCGCGCAACGCCGCTACACGCGGAAGCTCGCGCACGCCGTCGAGGCGCGCACGCGCGAGCTCTCGTCGTCGCGCGCCGAGATCGTGCGCGAGAAGGAGCGGCTCCACGCGACGCTCGAGAGCATCGCGGACGGCGTCGTCGCGCTCGGCCCCGACGGAAGCATCGTGTTGGTCAACGGCGCCGCCGAACGCGTCATCGGCGCGCGCGCCGACGAGCTGCTCGGCCGTCCGGTCGAAGACGTCGTGCGCCTCGAACGCCTCGACGGCGCGCCGTTCGACACGTCGACGCTGCGCGCGCCGCCGGGCCGCGAAGCGCATCCGCCGAGCACGGAACTGACGCTCCATCCCCAACGCGGCGATTCGCGTTCGATCGAGCTCGCCGTCGCGCCGGTGACCGGCGAAGGCTCGACGTCCCACGGCGCGGTGATCGTGTTGCGCGACGTGACCGAGCGGCTGCGGCTCGAGCGCGAGCTCGGACGCGCGGAACGTCTGCGTTCCCTCGGCGTGCTCGCCGGCGGCATCGCGCACGACTTCAACAACGTGTTGACCGCGGTCGGCGGGCGCGTCGCGTTGATCGGGCTCGCCGCGCCGAACTCGGGCGACGTCGCGAAGCACGTGTCGGCCGCGGAGAAAGCGCTCGGCCGCGCGCGTGACCTCTCGCACCAACTGTTGACGTTCGCGCGCGGCGGCGAGCCGGTGCGCGCCGCGGTGTCGATCACCGAGCTCCTCGACGATGCGAGCCAACTCGCGTTCAGCGGCTCGCGCGTGCGCGTCGTCCAACACTTCGAGTCCGAGCCCTGGCCGTGCGACGTCGACAAGGCGCAGGTCCAACAAGTCTTCGAGAACCTGTTGATCAACGCGCGCCAGGCGATGCCGTCGGGCGGTCGCGCGACGCTCTCGGTGCACAACGTGCGCGCGGGTCGGCGTCAGCACCCGGCGCTCGAGGACGGGCGCTTCGTCCGCGTCGACGTCGAGGACGAAGGCGGCGGCATCGCGCCCGAGCACCTCCAACACGTCTTCGATCCGTTCTTCACCACCAAGGTCGGCGGTTCGGGGCTCGGCCTCGCGACCGCGTACTCGGTGGTGCACCGCCACGGCGGCGCGATCACCGTGCGTTCGCGGGTCGGCGCGGGAGCGACTTTTTCGGTCTACCTGCCGGTCGCCGATCGCGAAGCGCCGACGGCGCCGCTCGATCCGGCCGCGGCGCCGACCGTCGACGCGCGCGTGCTCGTCGTCGACGACGAACCGGAAGTGCGCGCGGTGTTGCAGGCCCAACTCGCGCACCACGGCGCGCGCGTCTGCTGCGTCGACGGCGAGGACGAAGCCGTCGCGAGTTGGCGCGAGGCGCGCGAGCGCGGCGAGCCCTTCGACGTCGCGTTCCTCGACTTGACGATGCCCGGCGGGCCCGGCGGCGTCGCGGTCGCGCGCCGCATCCTCGACGTCGATCCGACGGCGCGCCTGATCGCGATGAGCGGCTACGCGAGCGATCCGGTGCTCGCTCAACCCGCGCGTTTCGGCTTCCGCGCCACGCTCGCCAAGCCGTTCGCGATGAAGCAGGTCGTGCGCGCGCTCGAAGAAGCAAGACGCAGCGGCGAACCGCTCGACCGATCGGCGAACGTGTCGTAGCCTCGAGTCGATGAGCTACGCGACGAAGAGCCCGGAACACGCCAAGCAACTGCTCGACACCGGTTGGACCTACATCGACGTGCGCACCGTCGAGGAGTTCGACGCGGGCCACCCGACCGGCGCGTTCAACGTGCCGATCTTCCTGCGCGACGCGTCCGGCGGCATGACGCCGAATCCGGCGTTCGCGGATGCGCTCGGTCGTTCGTTCGCGCGCGAGACGAAGATCGTCTTCGGTTGTCGCTCGGGTCAACGCTCCGCGCGTGCGTGCGACGTCGCGGCGCAGTTGGGCTTCGCCGAACTCGTCAACCTCGCCGGCGGTTTCGTCGGCGGGAGCGATCCGTCGGGGCGCGCGACGCCCGGTTGGCAAGAGCTCGGTCTCCCGACGTCGACCGCGCCGGCGAGCGGCCGCAGTTGGCGCGAGCTCGCCGCGAAGAAGTGATCAGACGCGCGGCGCGCCGTTCAAGTAGACGCGCGGCCGCGACGCGAGCCTGAAACGCTCGACCAAGCGATCCGCGAACACCGCCATCAGCGGGTCGCAGTGCTCTTCCAGGTCGGCGACGCCGCGGATGTGCGCGAGCTCGTCGAGCGGCGCGCCGAGATCGAGCAACGGCACGCCCACGCCTTGCGCGCAGATCGACACGCACCAACGCTGGCCGGCGCCGTGCGAGTGGTAGTTGAGGATCAACTCGCGGCGGTCGTCGAGCGCTTGCTTCACAGCCGCGCCGTAACGCGGATGCGCAACGACCTTGTCGATCAGGCGTTCGAAATACGCTTCGACACGAGCCTCGGGCGACGGTTCGTCGGAGTCGCCGTTCGCAGGTCGCAGCATGTTCGTCGCCGACTCAGTGCGCGAACGCTTCGCGCCGCGCGGTCCATTCCGGATTCTTCGGCTCGAGCTGGATGCAGCGTTCGACGAGCTCCCGCGCGCGCGCGAACTCGCCGTTCATCCAGTGACAGCAGGCGAGCGTGTCGAGGATGGCCGCATCGTCGGGCTCGATCTCGGCCGCGGCCTTCGCGACCTCGAGCGCGAAACGCTTCGCGGGCTCGTCGATGAAATCGGCCGCTTGCCAATGGCACCACGCGATCTCGTTCGCCGCGTACGCCTCGCGCCCGGCGTAGCGGCGCGGCCAGACCTTCTCGCGGTACGTCGCGAGTTGCGCGAGCGCCGCGGTGCGCAGCTCTTCCTTCGGCGCGCCGACTTGACGCAGCTCGCCGACGTGGACGCCTTGCATCCGACCGTGGGCGAACCAACCTTCGAAGAGCACCTGGTCGTACGTCTCGCCGGCGAGGAACTGCTCGAGCTCGGCAACCTTGTACGAGTGCGTCCGCTCGTCGAAGCTGTCGTACGAACGCGCGAGCACGTCCTCCAACTTCGCGAGGCGCATCGGCAGCGACTTGCCCTCGCGATCGAGCTCGGCGATCGCGCGCATCTGTTGCTCGGCGCCTTTCTCGTCGCCGACCGTGCGCAGCTTGCGCGCGAGCAGCCAACGCGCGTCGAGGTCGTGCGTGTCGGCCTGGATGCGCCGCCAGAGATCGGAGATCGTCCCGCGGTCGTCGTGGATGCGCTCGACCTCGCGCCGGAACGGCTCGGGATCCAAGTAGCCGGTGACCACGTCGCGCAACGCGCCGTCCGGCGACAGCCAGACGTACGTCGGCAACTTCTTGATCGCGAACCGCTCCGCGAGGACCTTGCCGCTCTTCGACTGCGTGTCGACGCTGAAGCAGACGACGTTGCAGAGCTCGGCGACCACTTGATCGTCGGAGAACGTCTTCTTCCCCATGCGCCGACACGGCCGACACCAATCGGCCCAGAAGTCGAGCATCACCAACGATTCGTTCGCGCGCGCGCGGACGAGCGCTTGCGCGTACGAGCCCGGGAACCACGCGACCTTGCCGTGGAATTCGTCGCCGAGATCGGTCGTCACGACGAGGACGCGGGTCTCTTGGCTCGACTTCGTCGGCGCTTGCGTGGTTGGCGCCTGAGCGGCGACACCGAGCAACGCAGCTCGGGCGAGGACGGCGAGGAAAGCGAAAGTCATGGTGCGACGACGAGGTGTGCGAGCGAGAGCGAGTTCGAAGCGGTCGGCGGGACTCTAACCCGGTTTCGGAAGCTCGCCAGCCGAACGAGAGAGCGCGCGGCCGGTCTTGCGGCGCTCGTACACGTTCGACGAGCGCGAGCGCTCGTGGGCCGGAGCGAACGCCGAGGTCAGAGCGAGAACTCCTCCAGGCGCACCTTCCACTGTTCGTTGGTCGGATCGAGCTCGAGGCAACGTCGCACGAGCCGCAGCGCCTCGTCCTTGTCGCCGTTCATGAACGAACAGCAAGCCAACGTGTCGAGCACCGTCGGATCGTCGCCCGCGAGTTCGGCCGCGCGCTGCGCGACGGCGCGCGCGAATTGCTTGTCCTCAGGTTGGAGCTCCTCCGCCCCTTCGAAGTAGACCCACGCGAGCTCGTTGCCGAAGCCGACGATCTCGTCGGTCGGACAGCACGACCACGCGCGCTTCAACGCCTCGCGTTGGCGCGCGCGAGCCGCCGCCGCTTGCGTCGGCGTCGATTGCCGCGCCTTCTGGATGCGCGCCAACGCGCCGGCCTCGAAGTCGGCGACGATCGACCAACCGCGGAACAGCACCTCGGTGTCGGTGTCGTGTTCGAGCAACGCGGAGATCGAAGACGTGTCGAACGCTCCGTGCGTTTCGTCGTACGTGCGGCGCACCGCAGTGCGCAGATCGTCGAGGCGCATCAAGCGCATCGGCTTCGAACGGCCGGTCGGATCGAGCTTCTTGATCCGCGCGATCTGTTCCTCCGCGCCGGCGCCGTCGCCGCCCGCGCGCAGCTTCTGCGCGAGACGCCAACGGAGATCGACGTTGCTCTCGTCCGCCTGCACGCGACGACGCAGCTCGCCGACCGTCTCGCGGTCCGAACGCACGCGCTGGACCTCGCGCAAGAACTCGGTCGCGGGCACGGCGCCGACCAAGCGATCGCGCAACGCACCGTCGGACCCGAGCCACACGACGGTCGGATAATCGGCGACGCCGAAACGCGCGACGAGCGTCGAACCCGCCGCGCTCTCGCCGTCGAGCGACAGGCACACCGCGTCGGCGAGCTCGGCGACGACCGACGCTTGGACCAACGTCTTGCGCGCGAATTCGTCGCAGCGTTTGCAGTCCTCGATGCGGAACACCAACACGACCTGACGGTTCTCGACGCGCGCTTTGGCGAGCGCTTCGTCGAACGTGCCGGCGAACCAACGGACCGCGTCGCGCGCCGCGGTCGCGTCGGTCGAGGCCGCGGGCTCCTGAACGTCGCCGCGAAGCGGAGCAACGGGCGAAGCGAGCGACGCGAGCACCAACCACGGGAACAACATGTCGTCCTTTCGGGGAGCGCTCGGGGCGCGCGGGATCCGGCCCGAGCGCCCTCCAATCTAGTGTCTCGCCCGAAGCCCGCGACGAACAATTCCGCGCGGTGCGTTCTCAGTGCGGCTCGTAGCGCGAACGGAAGCGCGTCGACGCCATGTTCGCGTCGACGAACGACGTGTCGGCCAACGTCTGACGCGTCGGCAGCGGCGCGAGGTACTCGACGTTCTTCAGTCGGCGTCCTGCATGCACGAGCTCTGCCAACGTCGGCAGGAAACGCAACTTGGTCTCGCCGAGTTCGGGGCTCGCCCAACGCACCGGACATTCGGCGACCTGGAGGCCGAGCCGCTGTCCGATCGCGAGCCACTCCGCGGCCCAACCGTCGCCGGTCGAGTGCGCGCGTTCGGCGACCGCTCGCGCCGCGCCGCGCAAGTACGCGTGCGCGCCGCAGAACGAGTCCTTGACGCCGGGATGGACGAGACAGCGCGCCGCGGCCGTCAATACGCCCTCCGACATGCGGCGCAACATCGACGCCTGACGCCCGATGTCCGAATCATCGAGCGCGCGCGACGCGACCGCGATGTCCGCGCCTTGGTCGAGCGCGTCGACCAAACCGTCGAGGTCCTCGATCGCGACCGCGAGATCCGCGCCGAAGACGATCACCTTGCGGCCGCGCGAGAGCAACACGCCGGTGCGCGCCGCCGCGCCGCGACCGCGACGCTTGTGATGCCGCACGACCTGCAACGACTGGAGGTGCTCGGTCCAACGCGCCGCCACCTCGGCCGAGCCGTCGGTCGAGCCGTCGTCGACGACGATCACCTCGGCGGTGCTGCCGCGTTCCGTGCAGTACGCGACGGTGGTCTTGAGCGCTCGCCCGACGATTTGCGCTTGGTCCTCGAGCGCCAACACGATCGTGAGACTGGGCTCGACGAGCGCCGGTTCGTGCGGACCGCGCGCGCTGAATTTCTTCTGCTCCATGGATCCTTCCTTCCCTCGCTCGCGCGAGGTCGCGCCGCCGCGAAGACGCTCGCCTTCGCTTCGTCGCCCGTCCCCCGAATCGTCGCCCTTCTCGATGGCCACGGACCTCCGTCCGCGAGGACGTGGAGTGCTCCCCAAGCGCTCCGTCCCCGTCGTCCCCACGACACGGAAGTCGGGGTGCCTGTCGGTCCGCGCGTGAGCGCGTCTTGAGGCCGAGCGCTTTTCGCGCGCGATCCGCGCCGTAGAGTCGCGCGCCGTGAAAACTCTCGTGTGCCTCTATCCCGGCTCGGCGAGCGACCGCGCGGTGTTCTTCGGCCGTTTCGGGCCCGGGCTGCGCGAGCAGGGCGTGCGGCTGGTGCTCGCCGACGATTGGCAGAGTCCGCGCGATCGCGAGCTCTTCGACGAGTTCATCGAGTTGCCGCCGGCGGAGGAAGTTCGCGGCGCGACGAAAGTTCTCGACGCGTTCGCGGCGCGGACGCGCATCGACGGCGTGCTCGCGCAGAGCGAAGCGGCGCTCGCGCCCGGCGCGTGGCTCACGGCGCAGCTCGGCCTTCCCGGCGCGAGCCCGTCGGGAGCGCTCGCGTGCCTCGCGAAGAACGTCTCTCGCGCGCGGCTCGCGGCGGCGCGCGTGCCGGTGCCGGAGTTTCGTCTGGTCTCCGACGCGAGCGGCGTGCGCGCGTTCGCGCGCGAGCACGGCTACCCGGTGGTGCTCAAGGCGTGTGCGTCGACGCTCGGTCGCTTGGTGACGAAAGTCGCGAGCGACGCCGAAGTCGACGACGCAGTTACCGCGGTGCGCGCGGGGCTCCTGACGTCGCGCGACGTGAAGCGCTTGGTCGAATTCGCCGAGCTCGCCGGCCTCGACGCGGGTTGCGATCCGCGCGCGAGTTTTCTCGTCGAGCGCTTCTTCGACGGCGAGCCGCTCGAGACCGACGGTCTCGTGCTCGACGGCCGGCCGTGCGTCTTCGGCGTCGTCGAACAGACGTTGACGCCGCCGCCGCGCTTCTACGTCGAGAGCTATCGCTTGCCCGCCGATCGTCCGCCGGAGCTCGTCGCGGCGTGCGAAGACATTTCGCGGCGCGCGCTCGCGGCGAGCGGCGTGCGCTCGAGCGGTTTCTCGATCGAGCTGCGCGCGCGCGGCGCCGACGTGCGTGTGATCGAAGTCAACGCGCGCCTCGGCGAGGACGACGCGTTCGCGGAGCTCTTCGAGGCCGCGCTCGGGTTCGTGCCTCTCGCGAAGACGATCGAGCTCGCGCTCGGGAACCTCGACGCTCTCGACGCGCGCGTCCGTGAGCACTGGTGCCTCGCGTACCGCTCGCATTTCGAAGCCGGCCGCGTCGTGCGCGTGCCGAGCGCGACTGAACTCGCGGCGCTCGCCGCCCGCGGCATCCGCGCCGCGGCGACTGCGCGCGTCGGCGAGCCGTGGTACGCCGCGCCGCATCCCGACGCGTTCCCGCACGTCGCGTGGGCGCTCGCGAGCGATCCGCGCTCGAGTTCCGCCGCCTATCGAAGCGCACGCGCCACGGCCGACGCGCTCGACGTCGCGGTCGAGCCCTAGACCGAAGGCGCGGACGAAACCGCGCGCGTCGCCGCGGCGAGTTCGCGCGCGAAGAGCTTCGCGTCGCGCGGCGCGAGCGTCGCGGTCGTCGCGCGCACCGCGGGAGCGCTCTGCATGCGGAAGCGTTCGCCCGGCGCGACCGCGAAACCACGCGCGAGCAACGCGGCGATCGTCGCCGACTCGGACTCGACCGGGATCCACACGTTGTAGCCCGAGCGCCCGAACGCGCGCACGCCTTCGGTTGCGAGCGCGGCGAGCAGCGCCTCGCGGCGCTCGACGTACGTGTCGGCCGCTTTGCGCAAGCCTCGACGTACGCTCGCGTCCGAGAGCAGCTCCACGGCGATGCGTTGCAGGACGTGGCTCACCCATCGTTCGCCGACGCGCTGCCGCGCCTCGACGCGCCGCATCGTCTCGTCGTCGCCGGTCAGCGCCGCGAGACGAAGGTCGGGATTCAGACCCTTCGACAGCGAGCGCACGTGCGCCCAACGCCGCGAGTCGACGTGGATGGGCGCGAGCTCGGCCCGGGTGATCAAACTCGCGTGGTCGTCCTCGATCACGACGACGTCGGGCCGCGTGCGCAGGATGGCGCGCAACGCTTTCGCGCGCGCCGGCGTGAACGCGGAGCCGTAGGGATTCTGGGCGCGCGGCGTGACGATCAACGCTCGCGCGCCTTGGGCGAGCGCGCGTTCGACGCCGTCGGGCAAGACGCCTTCGTCGTCGATCGGCACCGCGAGCGGCACGAGCCCGCGCGCGAGCACGACCTCGTGCACGTTGCCGAAGCACGGATCCTCGACCGCGACGCAATCGCCGGGATGCAGCTCCTCGGCGAGCACGCGCTCGATCCCATCCATCGCGCCGCTGACAAACGCGATCCCGCCGACGCGCACGCCCTCGTCGAGCAAGTCCTTCGCGACCAACTTCTGCAACGCGGGCAATGACGCCGCGCCGCCATAGAGATGCGGAGTCGCGTCGATGCGCCGCAACGCCTTCGCCATCGACGGCAAGAGCGCGGGATCCGGGTTGCCGTCGCGCAGATTGCGCGCGCCGGTCGGCAGTTCGTCGTGCGCGCCGCGCGGGAGCCTCGGGACGTGGCTCAACCGCGTGCCTTGACGACCGCGCGCGACGAGCACGCCGCGACGGCGCAGCTCCTTGTACGCCGCGGCGACCGTCGCCGGACTGACGCCGAGCGTCTCGGCGAGACCGCGCACCGTCGGCAAGCGTCCGCCGCCCTTCAACGCGCCGTCGCGCGCGGCGCTCTCGATCGCGGCGGCGATCTCACGCGTCGTCCGTCCGCGGATCCGTCGAGCGAGGTCGGTCATCGGCGCGAGGGCTCTTGCGCGACGCGCGAGGCTGCGGCAGTATGTGCTAGCTCGTTCATAGCGTTTGTACTAGCACAATGTACGAGCACGCGACGAGCGCGGCAAGGCCCCACGAGACGAGACGCGTGAACCACTACCACATCTGGTGCGACCTGAAGGACTCGCGCGACGACCTGCGCTTCGCCGCGGCCGTGCGCGAGTGGCTCGATCACCTGAAGACGACCGGCGCTCTCGCGGCGTGGTCGCTGACGCGGCGCAAGCTCGGCTTCGGCCTGCCCGAGATCGGCGAGTTCCACGTCGTGTGCCGATTCGCGACGTTGGCGGACCTCGACGCGAGCTTCGGCGAAGCCGCGCGCCGCGAAGGCCGGCCCGAAGCGCTGCACGCGAAGGTCTACGCGCTGGTCACTCACTTCCGCGCGGCGCTCTACCGCGATTTCCCCGATGCCGAACGTGCTCCGGAGGCTCGACATGGCGCATGAACCGCGAGGCGACGACTACCTGCTCGGCACCGACTCGACCGAGGAGTCGCGCCTCGGTTTCCAACACCGTGTTTGGGGTTCGAAGACTTTCGAGCTCTGGGACGAAGCCGGTTTCGGCCTCGGCGATCACATCCTCGACCTCGGTTGCGGGCCGGGCTTCGCGAGTCTCGATCTCGCGTACCTCGTCGGTCCGCGCGGCCGCGTGCTCTCGGTCGACGCTTCGCCGCGTTACCTCGAGTCGCTGCGCCGCAAGCGCGACGCGCTCGAGCTGCCGCAGATCGAGACGTTGGAGAGCGACGTGCACGCGCTCGACCTCGAACCCGCCAGCCTCGACGGCGCGTTCGCACGTTGGGTGTTGTGCTTCGTCGCCGATCCCGATCGCGTCGTCGCGAACGTCGCGCGCGCGCTGCGACCCGGCGCGCCCTTCGTCGTCCTCGACTACTACCGCTACACGTCGATGGCGTTGTCGCCGCGCAGCGCGGTGATGGAGCGCGTCGCGCTCGCCGTCGAGGAGAGTTGGCGCCGCGCCGGCGGTTCGTTGGACATCGGCGGCGAGGTGCGTGGGCTCTTCGCGCGCCACGGACTCGATTGCGAACCTCCGCGCGGCGGCGCGCGCGTCGCGAAGCCGGGTTCCGCGCTGTGGCAATGGCCGCGGAGTTTCTTCCGCACGTACTTGCCGAAGCTCGTCGAGATGGAGCTGATCACCGCCGCCGACGCCGCGGAGTTCGAACGCGACTTCGACGCGCGCGAGCGCGATCCCAACGCGTTCTTCCTGACGCCGCCGGTGTGGGGCTTCGTCGGACGCAAGCGGAAGTAGCGCGATGACCGAGCTCCCGCGCACCGCGCGCACGACGCCGCGCACGCACTCCGAGCGCGCGAGTCGCGAGCTCGAAGCCGTCCACGCGATCGTCGACGAGGCGCTGTGCTGCCACGTCGCGACGTCGGTCGACGGCTCGCCGCGGATGGCGCCGATGGTGCACGGCCGGCTCGGCGCGCGCTTGATCCTGCACGGCTCGCGTTCGAGCACGTTGATGGCCGCGCTCGCCGCCGGCGCGGAAGTGTGCGCGGCGTTCACGTTGATCGACGGCCTCGTGCTCGGTCGCTCGGCGATGCACCACTCGCTCAACTACCGTTCGGCGATCGTGTTCGGGCGCGCGCGAGAGATCGCCGACTTCGACGAGAAGAGCGCCGCCTTGCGCGTGCTCACCGAACGCGTCGTGCCCGGCCGCTGGTCGGAAGTGCGCGCGATGAGCGAGCGCGAAGTCCACGCGACGTTGGTCGTCGCGCTCCCGCTCGACGAACCGAGCGCCAAGATCCGCTCGGGCCCGCCTCTCGATCCCGCGAGCGACGTCGACGGTCCATGGTGGGCCGGCGTCGTGCCGCTCGCGCTCCGGAGCTCCGCGCCGATCCCCGCGCCCGACCTTCCGGCGGGCATCGCGCCGCCGGCGAGCGTGCGTGAGTTCGAACGACGCATGCAACGACCGCGCTGAACTCTCGACGCGGCGCGCGGCGCCGTGTTGAATGCGTGCGGTGCTGACGTCGAGCCCGTGGACACGCTCCGAAGCCGTCGCGGCGCTCCGCGACGCGCGTCGGCGCACGTTGGAGCTCGTCGCGGATCTCGACGACGACGAATTGGTCGTTCCGCGCGCGCCGACGCACTCGCCGTTCCTGTGGGAACTCGGCCACGTCGCGTGGTCGCACGAGCGTTGGCTCTTGCGCCGCCACGGCGATCGTCCGGTTCGCGCGGAGGCCGAGGAGCTCTACGACGACAGAGTCGCGCACGCGGCGCGCTTCGAGTTGCCGCTCCTCTCGCGCAAGGACACGTTGCACTACCTCGACGACGTGGCGGCGCGCGTGTCGGCGCGTCTCGACCGCGGCGACCTCGACGACGACGAGCGCTACTACCTCCAACTCGCGATCTTCCACGAGGACTCGTGCGGTGAGCGACTCTTCGCGCTGCGCCAAGTGCTCGGTCTCGCCGAGCCCAAGCTCTCGCTCGCGATCACCGACGCTCCCGGCGGCGGCGCGTGTCCCGGCGACGCTGCGATCGCGGGCGGTCCGATGTTGCTCGGCGCGGAACCGGAACGGCGTTTCGTCCTCGACGACGAGAAGTGGGCGCACACCGTCGACGTGCGGCCGTTCCAGATCGCACGCGCGCCGGTGACGCAGGCCGAGTTCGCGGAGTTCGTCGCCGAGGGCGGGTACACGCGCGGCGAGTTCTGGAGCGACTCGGGTTGGCGTTGGCGTCAGCAAGCGAACGCCGTGCAGCCGCTGCATTGGCACCGCGACGACGGCGGCGGTTGGTTGCGCGCGCACTTCGATCAGCGCGTCGAGCTCGAACCCGATCGACCGGTCGTGCACGTCAACGCGCACGAAGCCGAGGCGTACTGCCGTTTCGCGGATCGCGCGCTGCCGACCGAAGCCGAGTGGGAGTTCGCCGCCGGTTGGCTGATGCGCATCAAGCGACCGTGGCCGTGGGGCTGGCACGGTTTCGAACCGGGCTACGCCAACCTCGACGGCGTGCGCACTTCGACGGTCGACGTCGGCGCGTTCGCGGCGGGCGACAGCTTGCACGGTTGCCGGCAGATGCTGGGCAACGTCTGGGAGTGGACCGCGTCGACGTTGCGACCGTATCCGGGCTACGAGCGCGAACCGGATTCCGAGCGCTCGTTCCCCCGCTTCGGCAAGGTGCGCGTGCTGCGAGGCGGCTCGTTCGCGACGCGAGCGCGTGACCTGCGCGTCACGCGCCGAGGTTTCGCCGACCCGGAGCGCCGTGACCTGTTCGCGAGCTTCCGCACGGTCGTGCCCTGAGTGAGCCTTCGCTGTTCGTAGAATCCGACGCGGACCCTGCTCTCGGACTCACACCATGCTTCGAATCGCATCCTCGACTCTGCTCCTGCTCGTCGCGTTCGGCTGCAACGCACTCGCTCCCACGAAGACGTCCGCGAACGAATTGCCGCTCGCCGCCGATCTCATTGCGGCGCATCGCGTGACCGGCACGAAGTCGGAGCGCGCGCAGAAGTTCTTCGATCAAGGGCTGACGCTCGCGTGGGCGTTCAACCATGACGTCGCGGAGCAATCGTTCCGTGCGGCGGCCGCGCTCGACGGCGGCGATCCGATGCCGTGGTGGGGCGTCGCGTTGGTCAACGGGCCGCACATCAACAACCCCGCGATGGACGAAGAGCATTCGCGCGCGGCGTGGAGCGCTTGGGAACAGGCGCACGCTCGCCGCGAGCGCGCGAGCCCGACCGATCGCGAGTTGATCGACGCGCTCGGTGCGCGCTACTCGGAAGTCACGCCCGCGGATCGTCGGCCGCTCGACGAAGCGTATGCGGCGGCGCTCGGCGAAGTGTGGAAGCGTCATCCCGGCGACCTCGACGCCGGCGCGCTCTATGCCGAAGCGTTGATGGACTTGCAGCCGTGGGATCTCTGGACGCTGGAAGGCGAACCGAAAGGGCGCGCGACCGAGATCGTCGGCGTGCTCGAAGCCGTGCTCGCGAAGAACCCGCGCCACGTCGGCGCGACGCACCTCTACATCCACGCGATCGAAGCGTCGCCGCATCCGGAGAAGGCGCTCGCCGCCGCGAACGTCTTGCGCGATCTCGTTCCGGGCGCGGGCCACCTCGTCCACATGCCGGCGCACATCGATCTGCGGCTCGGCGATTTCGAAGCGGCGTGCGTCGCGAACGAGCGTGCGATCGAAGCCGATCGTCGCTATGAGCAGCTCTTCCCGCGCGCCGGCTTCTACCGCGTCTACATGGCGCACAACCATCACTTCCTCGCGTTCGCGTCGATGATGCAGGGCAACGAGCAGCGCGCCTTCGACGCCGCGAAAGCGATGGTCGCCGGGATTCCCGACGAGTTCTACGCGCACGCCGCGCCATTGATCGACGGCTTTGTGCCGGTCGTTGCGCACGTGCTCGTGCGTTTCGGTCGTTGGGACGACATCCTCGCGTTGCCGCCGTATCCGGCGGAGCTGCCGGTCGCGAATGCGGTGCGGCACTACGCGCGCGGGACCGCGTTGGCCGCGCTCGGACGCGTCGACGAAGCGGACCTGGAGCTCGTCGCGTTCCGCGCCGAACTCGCACGCGTCGAGGAGACGCAGCCGATCGGCAACAACCCGGCGCGCAAGGTGCTCGGGATCCCCGAGAAATTGCTCGAAGGCGAGCTCGCGTATCGCCGCGGCGACGAAGAGGCGGGACTCGCCGCGTTGCGCGAGGCGGTCGCGATCGAGGACTCGCTCGTCTACGACGAACCGCCGGATTGGATGATGCCGGCGCGCCATCCGCTCGGCGCGGCGTTGCTCGCGTCGAAGCGCTTCGACGCAGCCGAGCAGGTGTTCCGTCGGGACCTGCAACGTTTCCCCGCGAACGGTTGGTCGCTCTTCGGATTGCGCGCCGCGGTGCGCGGTCTCGGCCGCGACGCGGAGGCGGACGCGGTCGGTCGACAGTTCGAGGGCGCGTGGAAGCACTCGTCGATCGAGTTGACGTCGCCGTGTTTCTGCCAAGCGAAGCGTTCACCGTGAGCCGGCTCGCGCTGATCGTACTGTGCCTGGCATTCGGCGCGTGCCGCGCGCCGCTCACGCTCTCTCCCGACGCCGTCGTGCTCGACGTGCCGAGCGTGCGGCAGAAGGAACTCGACGAGTGCGGGCTGGTCGCGCTCGAAGCTCTCGCGCACTACTGGGGTCGCGCGATTCCGCCAGCGATCGACGTCGAGCTCGCGCGTTCCGCGTCGGAGCATCACGGCGTGTCGGGCAACGAGCTCGTCTCCGCGCTCGAACGCTCGGGCTTCGAGGCCTACCTCTTCGACGGCACGCTCGACGAGTCTGAGCGTTCGCTGCTCCACCACCTCGACCGCGGTCGGCCGTTGCTCGTGATGCTCGTCCTCGGCGGCGACCCTCACTACGTCCTCGTGACGGGCCACGATCCGGCGAACGAGCGTTTGGTGCTCGTCGACGGTCGCCAGGGCCGCGCGGTGATGGAGCGCGTCGATTTCGAGCGCGCGTGGGACGCCGCGGGGCGGTTCACGTTGCTCGCGACGCCGGTCGAACGCGAGTGAACGGTTCGCGGCGCGGGCCGCGCGAACTTTGAATCGAAGCCCGGCCGCGGAAGCCGGATAGCCGAGCTATCCTGGCCAGGGAAGCGTCGAGCTTCGCGCCATGGATCCTTACCGTGCTTCGCGAATGCGATCGAGCGCGTGTTGCGCGCTGCTCGCAGTGCTGTTCGCGCCCGACGCACTCGCGCAAGTGACGACGCGCGTCAGCGTCTCGACCCCCGGCTTCGCGGGTGACGATCAGAGCCTCGAGCCTTCGCTCTCCGCCGACGGACGCTTCGTCGCGTTCTCGAGTTGGTCGACCGGCCTGGTCGTCGGCGACACCAACGGCGTGCGCGACGTGTTCGTGCACGATCGACTGAACGGCTCGCTCCAACGCGCGAGCGTCACCTCGTCCGGCGCCGAAGCTCACGGCACGAGCGAGTCCCCGTCGCTCTCGCGCGATGCGCGCTTCGTCGCGTTCGAGTCGTACGCGAACGATCTCGTCCCGAACGACTCGAACGGACGCATCGACGTCTTCGTGCGCGACTTGGTCGCGGGCACGACGGAATGCGTCAGCCGCAACGCGCTCGGCGCGACGTCGAACGGACCGTCGAACTGGGCCGCGATCTCGGGCGACGGACGCTTCGTCGCTTTCACGAGCGAAGCGACCGACCTCGTCGCCGGCAATCCCGCGTTCTCGATCCAAGTCTTCGTGCGCGACCGCGTCACCGGAGCGATCGAACTCGCCAGCCGCGCCGGCTCCGGCGCGATCGGTGACGGCAACTGCATCGATCGTCCGGCCCTTTCCGCGGACGGACGCTTCGTCGCGTTCGCGAGTTGGGGCGCCAACCTCGTCGCCAACGACACCAACGTGACGTGCGACGTCTTCGTGCGCGATCGCATCGCGGGCACGACCGAGCGCGTCTCGGTCTCGAGCACGCAAGCCGAAGCCGACAGCTCCACGCGCTGGCCCGCGATCACCGCCGACGGACGCTACGTCGCGTTCATGGGCCCGACGTCGAACCTGTTCTTCCCCGACCACAACACGAAGGACGACGTCTTTCGGCGCGATCGGCTGCTCGGCACGACGATCTGCGCGAGCATCACGCCGGGCTTCAGCACCGGCGATCAGTGGAGCCGCTTCCCTTCGATCTCCGACGACGGCAAGTCGATCGCGTTCGTCACGGTCAGCAGCGACATCCTCCCCGGCGACGTGCCCGGCACGATCGACGGCGCGCTGCGCGATCTGAACACGGGCACGACGAGCAAACTCGACTTCGTTTGGAACGGCGCGTCTCCCGCGCCGGTCGCGGGGCTGTGCGTGCTCTCCGGCGACGCGCGCGTCGCGGCGTTCCAATCCGCGGATCCGGGTTACGTGCTCGACGACGTCAACACGGTCTCCGACGTGTTCGCGGTCGAGCGTTTCGCGCGCGCGACTCCGCCGTATGCGGTCTATTGCTCGGCGAAGACGAACAGCACCGGCTGCACGCCGCGCATCGGCGCGAGCGGCGTGGCGAGCTTGACGACGCTCGACTCCCTGCGGATCGTCGCGATCGGCGTGCGACCGGCGAAGAACGGCATGTTGATCTGGAGCGGCGGCGTCGCGGCGCTTCCGTTCGGCGGCGGGACGTTGTGCGTCCAAGCGCCGCTCAAGCGCACGAAGGTGCAGAAGGCCGGCGGCTCCGGAACGTGCAACGGCACGTACTCGTTCGCGTTCGACCGCGCGTACATCCTGGCGAAGGGCGTCGCCGCGGGCAGCGTGCTCCACGCGCAGTATTGGAGCCGCGACATCGGCTTCGCGCCGCCGAACGACATCGGCCTGACCGACGCGGTCACGTTCTCGATCCTGCCGTGAAGTTGGCGCGAGGTGCGCGCCTCACTAGACTCGAAAGCCGTTGCGCGTCGAACCACGCGCACGAAACCAAACCATGCGCTTCGTCACCCACCCGCTCTTCGCCCTCGGCCTCTGCGTGTTTCCTCCCGCGATCGTCTCGACGGCGCACGCGCCGCTTGCTCGTTCGATCGAGCACTCGACCGCGACGCCGCGCGCGAGCCGCCTCGACGACGCCGAACGCGCGGCCCTGATTTCCGCGAGCGCTCGCTCGACGCCGCTCGGTGCTCAACGAGCCGGCGACGTCGACTTCCATCTCTCCGACCGCGACATCCGCATCGTCGCGATCGCTGTGGTCGTGACGATCCTGATCATCGCGATCGCCTGAGCTCGCGCCCAAGTTCGGGAAGCGCGCGACGAGTTGAACCCGATTCGACCGCCGAGGCGTGTCGATCGGTGTGGCTCGCCGCGCTCGTCAGCACGGCAACTAGGACCCGAGAGCTGCTCTCTCCCGCGCACGCCGCGGCGGTCGCTCTCACTCGCGCATCGACACGTTCGCGGCGAGCCCGTTCCAGATCGTCGTCACGCCTAACCGCAACGTCCGCCGCCGCGCGGCGCGTCGTCGACGGGCTTCGAGGCGTTGACGCTCTCCTCGCGGTACGCATCGCGGAACGGGACGCCGCTCTTCGCCTTCTCGAGCGCGCGTTCGGTTGCGCGGAGTTTCGGATCGTCGGCGGCCGCCGCGAGCTTCGCCTCGTCGAAATCGAGCGTCGCGATCAGCTTCGCCACGAGCGGCAACATCGCGACGATGCGATCGTGCGCGCGGAAGAGCGGCGGCTTGATCAACTGGAAGTCGCGGTGATAGCCCGACGGCAAGTCGCGGATCACGTCGAGCAACGCGGCGCGTTCGGCGACGACTTGGCGCGAGTGCGCGCGGATGAGCTCGATCAGGTCGGGGTTGCGCTTCTGCGGCATCAACGACGAGCCGGTGGTCAACGCGGCTGGCAGGCGCACGTAGCCGAATTCCTCGCTCGAGAAGAGCCACAGATCGTGCGCAAGCTTGTCGAGGTCGAGCGCGAGACCTTCGAGCGCCGTGAGGTACGCGAGCTCCGCGCGACCGCGCGCGTGCTGCGTGAACGTCACGGGCTCCTCGGGCGCGGCGAAGCCGAGCGCGTTCGACGTGAACGCGCGATCGAGTTCGACCGGCAGGCCGTAGCCCGCGCCGGAACCAAGCGGCGATTCACGCGCGCGTCGCGCCGAAGCGCGCAAGTCCGCGAGGTCCTCCTCGAACGCCTTGGCGTGCGCGGCGATCCAATCGCCGAGCGTCGACGGCATGCCGCGGCGCAGGTGCGTGTAGCCGGGAATCGGGAGCTTGCCGCGCGACGCGCGCACGGCGCAGGCCGCGGCGATGACGCGCTCGAGCTCGCGCGCGACCTCCGTGTTCGCTTCGCGCAGCCACAGGCGCACGTCGAGCGCGACTTGCTCGTTGCGGCTGCGCGCGGTGTGCAGTTTCTTGCCCGTGTCGCCGACCAACGCGATCAAGCGCCGCTCGACCGCCGAGTGCACGTCCTCGTCGCCTTCCTCGACCGTCCATTCGCCGCGCCGGAACGCGTCGCGCAGTTTCGCGAGACCGTCGCGCAGACGCTGGAACTCGTCGGGCGAGATCAAGCCGACCAATGCGAGCCCTTCGGCGTGCACCGTCGATCCGCGCAAGTCGTGCTCGACGAGTCGACGATCCTGCAACCAATCGTCGCCGATCGTGAAGCGCAGCATGTCCACGTCGATCGCCTCGCCGCGGTCCCAGATCGGCTTCTCGAGCTCGCTCACGCGCGCACTCCCGCGCCCGCGAGAGCCTCGAGCGCCGCCGGGATCGCGCGCGAGTAGAACGCGACGCCGGCTTCGACTTCGCTCGCGAGCACGAACTCGTTCGGCGTGTGCGAACGCGCCGTTTCGCCCGGCCCGACTTTGACCGCGGGCACGCCGGCGAGCAGCGCCATGTCCGACATCGTGCTCGAACCGATCGCGCGCTCGCGTCCGGCGGCGAAGAGCGCCGCGCGAACGAGCGGATGATCTTCGGCGGTCTCGACGGGCCTCAAACGATCGGAGCGGATCCGCAGCGAAGCGCCGGGCAACCGGCTCGCGAGCAGATCGACGACGTCGCGCGCTTCGTGCAACGGCGAGAGCCGCGCGTCGAAGACGGCCTCGGCGCGATCGGGCACGACGTTGTGGCGTTCGCCGGCGCGCAACACCGTCGCGACCGCGGTGCTCTTGCCGAGCAACGGATGCTCGCCCGCGAGCGTCAAGTACGGCGCGGTCGCGACGAGTTCGCGGCACGCGGCGAAGAGCGCGTTGTCGTGCGCGACCCGCCCGACGTGCGCGGCGTGACACGAACGTCCGTGCCATTCGGCGACCAACACGGCGAGGCCGGCCTGCGCGCGCACGATCTCGAGACCGGTCGGCTCGCCGGTGAACGCGCCGTCGGGCAAGCCGATGCGCGCGAGCGCGTCGGCCATGCCGGCGTTGGTGGTCTCCTCGCACGCGGTGAACGCGACGCAGACTTCGCCGAGCGCGTCGCCCCGCTCCGCGAAGTCGAACAACGCCGCGGCCATCGCGACGACCGATGCCTTCGCGTCGTTCGCGCCGCGGCCGACGAGCCGGCCGTCCTCCCAAAGCGCGGCGTACGGATCACGCGTCCAACCTTCGCCGACCGGAACGGTGTCGAGGTGCGAGTGAAGCAAGAGCTTCGGTCCCCGCCCTCGCGCGACCCGCGCGACGACGGAGTTGCCGATGCGCTCGACGTCGAGTTTGCGCGACGCGACGAGCTCGACGACGAAGTCCGCTGCGACGGCTTCGTCGCCGGAGACGCTCGGGATCGCGACGAGACGAGAGAGCCAACCGAGAACGTCGGACTTCATGCGTTCACCGTTTGCGGCGCCTTCTCGGGCTCCTTGGTCAACAACGTGCCCGCGCCGTGGTTGGTGTAGAGCTCGGTCAACAACGCCTCGGGATCGGAACCCGACACGACGTGCACGCGGCCGACGCCGCCTTCGAGCGCCTTGCGCATCGCCGCGGCCTTCACCTTCATGCCGCCTTGCAGCGCGCCCGATTTCTCGAGCTCGCCGAGGTCGGCGAGCGAGAGCGACGACACGAGCGAACCCGCGTCCTTCGGATCGCGCAACACGCCGGGCGCGCCGGTGACGAGCACCAACTTCGCCGCGCCGAGCGCGCACGCGATCTGCGCCGCCGCGAGGTCCGCGTTGACGTTGAGGAAGTTGCCGCGTCCGTCGCCGGCCGGCGGCGAAACCACCGGTACGCGACCGATCGCGAGCAACGCTTCGAGCGCCTCCGCGTCGATGCCGCGCAGATCGCCGACCTCGCCGTAGTCGACGACGCCTTCGCTCGTCACCACCGGCGGTCGCCGGTCGGCGAGCAACACGCCGCCTCCGCCGAGACCGATCGCGGGCACGCCTTCGGCGATCAACGCGGCGGTCAGATCGCTGTTGAGCTCGCCGCCGGTCGCGAGGCGCAGCGCGCGCAGCGCGAGCGGACTGGTGACGCGGCGGCCGTCGACCATGCGCGGCTCTTCGCCGAAGAGGCGTTGCAACGCGTCCGTTTGCGGGCCGCCGCCGTGAACGACGACGACGCGCGAGCCGAGCGCTTGCACGACCGCGACTTGACGCGCGAACGCACGCATCGCGGCGCTGCGCGCGATCGCGCCGCCGCCGGCCTTGATCACGAAGACCTGACCGCGGTGCATGCGGATGTGCGGAGCAGCTTTGACGAGATCGGTCATGGGCGAACCTCCTGGAGCTCCAACGAACTCCTCTTGCCCTTCGATTGCATTTCCAACTCCAAGAATTGCCGCTCGAGCAGCGCCGTCTGCGCGTGCAAGCGGTTCTCGGCTTGATCGATCACGACGGACGTCGGTCCGTCGAGCACTTCGTCCTTCACGACGACGTTGCGCCGCACCGGCAAGCAGTGCATGAAGCGCGCGTTCGGGCCGGCGCGCTGCATCGTCTGCGCGTCGACGCACCAGTGCGCGAGCGCCGCACGCATGCGCTGCTCCTTCTCGGCGTCGCCCCACGCTTCGAGCGAGCCCCACGACTTCGCGTAGACGATCGAGGCGCCTTCGACCGCGTTGCGATCGGAGGTGATCGTGAGCTTTCCGCCAGAAGCGCTCGCGAGACGTTTCGCTTCCGCGAGCGCGCTCGGGTGCAGGTCGTAACCCTCGGGCCGCGCGAGCACGACGTCCATGCCGCGCTGCAACGCCATCGCGAGCGTCGAGTTCGGCACCGCGTGCGGCAACGCCTTCGGGTGATTCGCCCACGTCAACACGAACTTCGCGCGGCGGTCGACGCCGAGCATGTCCATTGTCGTCCAATCGGCGAGCGCCTGGCACGGATGCCACAGCGCGCTCTCCATGTTGACGATCGGCACGCCGGCGAAACGGCGGAAGCCCGCGACGATCGGATCGGCGAGATCGAGCTCGAGATCCTTGCCGCCGGAGAACGCGCGCACCGCGAGCACGTCGACGAAACGCCCGAGCACCGCCGCGGCTTCGCGGATGTGTTCGACGCTGGTGCCGTTCATCACGGCGCCGTCCTCGAGTTCGAGTTGCCACACGCCGTTGCCGCCGCTCTGCAACTGCACGAGGTCGAGGCCGAGCTTCGCCGCCGCGCGTTGGAACGACGCCTGCGTGCGCAACGACGGCGAGAGGAAGAGCAGCCCGAGGCCGCGGCCGGGGAAACGCAACGGCTCGACGCCGCGGCGCAACTCCAACGCGCGCTGCGCGAGCCGCTCGACCATCGCGGTCGACAGCTCGCCCAAGTGGTAGAGGCCGTTCACGCCGGCACCGTGAGGGAATCGAGCGCTTCCTCGAGCCGCGAGGCCTCGTGCGGTTCGAGCGTCAACGACGGCGAGAGCCGCAGGATGCGCGGATCGTCGCTGGTGCCGACGAGCACACCGCGTTCGAGCAGACGATCACGCACGGTCGCCGCGACGTGGCCTTGCTCGAGCTCGAGCCCGAGCAACAACCCCGCGCCGCGCACGCCGGTCACCGGCCCGTGCATCGACGCGCGCTTCAACGCCGCCGACGTCGCGCGCACGCGCTCGAGGAACCCCGGCGCCGCGATGCGACGCGCGGTTTCCGCCGCCGCCGCGAGCACCACCGGCCCGCCGCCGAACGTCGAGCCGAGGAGACTCTCCGGAACGCGCGTCGCGAGCTCGCTCTTCAACACGGTCAAGCCGATCGGCAGGCCCGCGGCCGCGCCCTTCGCGGTCGTGAAGAGATCGGGGATCACGCCGAAATGTTGCGACGCCCAAGGCACGCCGAGGCGGCCGTTGCCCGTTTGCACTTCGTCGAAGATCAGCAACGCGCCGGCGTGATCGCACGCGCGACGCACGCTCTCGAGGAAACCGGTCGGCGGTTCGACGACGCCCGCGAGCGATTGGATCGGCTCGAGGATCACCGCGCCGACGGTTGCGTCGATCGCGGCGCGCGCCGCGAGCTCGTCGCCCCACGGCAACTTCACCGCGGTGAACGGAGTCGACGGGAAGGCCGCGAGCTTGGTGTCGCTCACCGCCGCCGCCGCCGCGGTGCGTCCGTGGAACGCGCCCTTGAAGTACACGACCTTCGAACGGCCGGTCGCCGCGAGCGCGAGCTTGAGCGCGTTCTCGTTCGCCTCGGCGCCGCTGTTGGTGCAGAAGTACTGCCACTCGCCCGCCGGCAGATTCGCGGCGAACGCGTTTTGGAAATCGCGGCGCGGCGCGTGGTCGAGCAAGTTGGTCGCGAACGACAGACGCTTCCACTGACGTTGGATCGTCAGGCCGAGTTCTTCGTCGCCCGCGCCGAGCGTGTTGACGCAGTGCCCGCCGTACAGATCGAGCACGCGACGGCCGTCGGCGAGCACGAGCTCGCAACCCTCCGCCGCGACGACCGAGATCGAAAGACGCTTGTAGGCGCGGAACTCCGTCAACTTCATCAGACGACTCCCAGTCCGGAACGGGGCAGGCCCCAGGTCTCCGGGAAACCGAACATCAGGTTCAGACACTGCAGCGCTTGACCGGCGCCGCCTTTCACGAGGTTGTCGAGCGTGCAGAGCACGGTGAGCACGTCGCCGCGCACGTTGAGTCCGAGCGCCGCGCGGTTCGAGCCGACGACGCGACGCAAGTCGGGCACGCCGGTTTCGACGACCTCGACGAACGGCTCGTCGGCGAACGCGGCGGCGTAGAGAGCGTGCGCTTCGGAAGTCGAGAGCGACTTCGCGAGCGGCAACGCGCACGTCAGATGGATGCCGCGCGCGAACGGGCCGGAGTGCGCGACGAAGTGGAGCTTCGCGTGCGCGGGCTCGAGCGCTTGCGCGAGCTCGGCTTCGTGGCGGTGACCGTCGAGCGAGTACGCCCACAGATTCGCGTGGCGATACGGATGGTGCGTGCCGGGCTTGGGCTCGGCGCCGGAGCCGCTCGAACCCGTGACGCCATGCAGGATCCACGGCATGTGCTCGTCGAGGATCCCCGCACGCGCCGCGGGCACGACGGCGAGTTGCAGCGCGGTCGCGAAACAACCGGCGGCCGCGGTGCGCTTCGACGCGGCGATGCGCGCGCGGTGGAACTCGGGCAGGCCGTACGCGAACGAGGCGAGCTCGTCGACGCACGGATGCGCGTGGCCGTAGGTCGCGCGGTAGAGCGCGGGATCCGCGAGACGGAAATCGGCCGCGAGGTCGACGACCGTCAAGTTGTCGAGCCGCGAGCCGAGCGTCGTGCGGAGGCGCGCGAAGAGCTCGCCCGATTCGCCGTGCGGCAACGACAGCGCGAGCGCGGCCGGTCCGCGTTCGAGCGCGCGACCGAGCGCTCGTTCGGCATCGTCGACGTTCGACAGCGCGACCTGCGACCGCACGTGCGGCTGCGCGTCGGCGAGCGACGTGATCTTGCGCGAAACCGCCGTCGGCGCGAACGCGGGGTGCGTTTCGAGCAGACGCAGCAACTCGCCGCCGAGCATGCCGCTCGCGCCGAAGACCCACAGCGGGACGGTCTCGACCCGCGACTTCGAAGCGACGGCGGTGCTCACGAACCGACCTCGAGCGACGCGCTCGCCGCGAGTTTGGTCTTGATCGTCTGCGCGAGACGATGGCCGTCGCGCAGCGCGTTCCACGCCGGGACGCCGAGCTTCTCGGTGCAGAAGCGCATGCCGACCGGCGTGTCGGTGACGCGACCGGAAATCACGTCGACCCCGAGGCCGTAACGATCCTTGAGGATCTGCGCTCCGCCCCACGCGCCGACCGGATCCTGCGCGCACAGCACGACCGAGTGCAGCGTCGCGCGCAACGCGGGATCGGAGAGCAACGTGTGCACGCCGTACGTGCCGAGCAGGCCGTCGCCCATCTCGAGCACCAGCAAGTCCGGTTCGGACTCCGCGAGGTGCGCGATCGCGGCGTACGCGGCCGAGAGCACGTTGTGCTCGTTGGTCGTCACGACGCCGAAGTCGGTGAAGATCGAGACCGCGTCCGCGCCGCAGTCGTGCATCTGCAAGACGTCACGACGCAACGAGACGCCGGTCAACTTGCCGGCCGCGATGCGCGCGCCGCCGCGCGAGAGCTCGCCGATGATGACGCTCGCCGCCGTCGTCTTGCCCGCGTCCATGCACGTGCCGACGAGCGCGACGACCGGCGGAATGCGCGCGGGCAACGGACGATGCGGCAACGCCGCTTGCTGCACTTGCGCCGGAACGCCGACGCGCGTGCCGAGGTAAGGGAAGCGCAGCACGGAGCCGAGCACTTCGATGCGGAACGGTTCGCCGAGACCCGGCGTCGCCTTCGCGCCCGCGCCGATCACGCCGCCGATGTTGAGCATCTGGAGCTCGTCCCCGACCGCGACCTTGCGCGGCACGCGACCCGAATAACCGTAGAGCGCATCGCGGTGGCCGAGCGCTCCCGCGACGACGTCGCCGGGATGCAGCGCGACCATGCGGCCGTGCACGTCTTCGAGCGTGTTGTAGGTCGTCTTCGCGTTCTTGATGCGGCCCGCGATCACGGTGCCGGCTTCCGCCGGGATCTCGTCGCCGAGCACGGCATCCTTGGTCAGTTCCAAACGCAGCGTCACCGACGCGATCTTGTCCAACGTCACGCGGGTCATCGCGTCACCTCCTGAATCGATTGGTTCTCGCCGGCGCGCTTGTAGAGCCGCGCCGGTTCCGCGAGCACGCGCGCGAGGCCGAGCGCCGCGCGCGGATCCGAGTTCGAGCCCGCGCGTTCGCCGTACTTGGCGTCGGACGCGGCGAGCAGACTGAACGGCGACTCGACGCCGTCGACGAGCGCGCGACCGTTCGCGAGCTCGACCGAAGCCGTGCCGGTGACACGCGCTTGCGTCGAAGCGAAGAACGCCTCGAGGTCGCGTTGGAACGGATCGTGGAAGAGGCCTTGGTGCAGGCGCTTGCCGTACACCTCGCCGAGATGGTCCTTCCAGAAGCGTTGGTCCTCGGTGAGGACGAGCTTCTCGAGTTCGCGGTGCGCGAGCAGCAACACTTCCGCCGCCGGCGCTTCGAACGCGATGCGACCCTTGATGCCGAGCACCGTGTCGCCGAGGTGATAGCCGCGGCCGACGCCGAGCGCGCCTGCTTCGCGGTTCAACGTCTCGATCAAGGTCACCGGTTCGATGGCGACGCCGTCGAGCGAGCACGGCACGCCTTGCTCGAAACCGACGCGCAGACGACGACGGCCCGAGCCGTTGCGCGTCCAATGCCACGCGTCTTCGGCGAGCGGCTCGTTCGACGTGTGCAGCTCCGCGCCGCCGATCGTCAGGCCCCACAGGCCCGCGTTGACCGAGTACTTGCCGCCCGACGGCGGAACCGGAAGACCTTGCGCCTTCAGGTACGCGCGTTGGTCGTCGCGGCTCGGACCGAGGTCGCGCACCGGCGCGAGCACTTGGAGTTTCGGCGCGAGCGTCGCGAGGGCGGCCTCGAAGCGCACTTGGTCGTTACCGGCCGCGGTGCAACCGTGGCTGACGGCGTCGAAGCCTTCGTCGCGTCCGACGCGCGCGAGGATCTCCGCTTGGAGCCCGCGCTCGGCGCCGACCGACAACGGATAGACGCCGCCGCGGCGCACGTTGCCGGCGACGAGCCAGCGCAGGACGCGCTCGAACATCTCTTCCCGCGCGTCGACGAAGCGGTGTCGAACGGCGCCGAGCGTCGCGGCGCGGACACGCATCTCGTCCTTCTCCTCGGCGCTGAAGCCGCCGCAGTCGACGGTCAACGCCGTGACCTCCGCGCCGCGTTCGCGCGTGAGGTAGGCGATCAGCCAAGAAGTATCGAGGCCGCCCGAGTAGGCGAGCAGGACGCGCTGGGGTTGTTGCTTCATCGATTCAGGCTTCAATGCGTGGACTCCAACAATTCCGCGACGCGCCGGCGCACACGTTGGCCGACCGCGGCGGAGGAAACGGCGACGAGCACGGTGTCGTCGCCGGCGACCGATCCGATCAGGCCGTGGATTTCCTCGGCCTCGAGCGCGCGAGCGACCGCGCTCGCGGCACCGGGCTCGCAGTGCACCATCACGAAGTGCGGGATCACCTCGGCGGCGCGCAGCAGACTCTTCAATGAGCCGAGCGGCGTGATGCGCTCGCTCTCGAGCAATTGGTAGACGCCGGCCTGCTTCGCGACGCCGAGCGTGCGCAGGTCGCGGGAGAGCACCGGCTGGCTCGCCGCGAAGCCCTTCTTCTTCAGGCGGACGAGGAGCTCGTACTGATTGCGGACCTCGCCCTCGGACAGGATGGCCCGGATGGCGGAGCGACGTTCGGATGTCTGGCTCAAGGCGGGAGAATATTCAGTCGCCCCTCGTTTGTTCAATCGAATACTTATGCGAATACTCGGTAATCGAGCGAATGACGCGTCGCCGCCGCGCAAGCCACGCGCGCGGCCTTCAATCCTCCGATCGCGGCCACGGCGCGAAAGGAGCTCGCTCGCCGAGCGAATGAACGCCGCCGTTTTCCGCGAGCCGCGGGCTCCGCGCTACGGCCCCGCGCGCACGCCTTTCGCGTACGTGCCGCTCTTCGCTGCGTCGACGGAACCGTCCTCCGACCAGAACGTCCACGCGCCGACGCGCTCGTCGTCCTCGTAGCGGCCGGACGCTCGGTGCGCGCCGTTCGGGTAGAAGGACTCGAACGGACCGTGTTGGCGGCCGTCGACGTACTCGACCTTCCACAACAGACTGCCATCGTCGCGGTAGCGCGAGCACGCTCCCTGCAACACGCCGTCGACGTACGTCGCTTCGCCTTCGAGCGAACCGTTCGCGTGCCAATTGGTCCACGCGCCGCTGCGCTTGCCTTGGCTCCACGCGCCGCGCGCCGTGCGCACGCCGTTGTCGTCGAACTCCTCCGAGGGACCGTCGGTGACGCCGGACTTCCACGTCTGCATCCGCTGCACGCGGCCGTTCGGATACCAGTCGGTCCACGCGCCTTCGCGCAAACCGGCGCGGTACTCGCCGTCGGAGAGCGTCGTGCCGTCCGTGTACCACTGTTGCGCGCGACCTTCGAAACGACCGGCGACGTAGTGCACGACGCGCCGCGGGCGACCGTCGGGGAACGAGTCGCTCCATTCCGCCGTGGGGAGATCGTCGGCGTACGCGCCGCGGACGAGCTCCTTGCCGTCGGCATCCCATTCGGTCACCGGCCCGTCGAGTTTCCCCGCGACGTAGTTCGCGCGCGCACGTTCGACGCCGTTCGGATGCCACGCGCGCCATTCGCCGACGCGCGCGCCGGCGGAATAGTTGCCGCGCACGGAGAGCTCGCCGTTCGGATGGCGCTCGCTCCACTCGCCGTCCTCGCGATCGTGATCCCAGTGCGAGACCACGCTCGGCGCGCCCTTCGCGTCGAAGCTCTTCCACTCGCCTTGCTTGCGCCCCGCGTCGAACACGCCGCTCCACTCGAGCGAACCGTCGGCGTGGAACTGCGCCCACTCGCCGACCGGCGTTCCGGCGCGCATCACGCCGCGGTAGAGCACGCTGCCGTCCGCGCGTCTCGCGGTGAGCGCGCGTTCGTCGCCGCAACCGCTCGCGACGAAGACGAGGACGACGAACGACGACCGGAAGAAGCGCATGGAACGCTTGCTACCCTACTGCGCCGTGTCGAATCCCTCCATCGCGGGAACGAGCCCGCGCGCCACCGCGCGCATCGTCGCGGCCCTCCTCGGAACCGGTCTCGCCGCGGCGATCCTGTTCGTCGGTTGGAGGACGTGGCGCGCGCGTTCGAGCCCGGACGTCGAAGCGAGCCGCGCGAACGCCGACCTCGCGGCGGCGCTCGCGACGCGGCAACTCGCGCCGCGCGGGCTCGAACTCGATCCGACCGCGCGCGCCGAGAAGAAGAAGCTCGTGCGCGAGCACCTCTCCGAAGCCGACGTCGACAGCCTGCTCCACCTCGGCCCGCAGTTCCAATACGACCCGCTCTGCTACTACCGCTTCCGCGCGGGCCTCGATCTCGACTACGCGATGGTCGATCTGCCGAAGGGACATTGGACGCGGCGCACCAACACCGACGGCGCGCGGGAGGATCACGAGCTCGCGCGCGACAGGCTCGACGCGTTCGTGCTCGCCGTCGGCGACTCGCACACCGAAGGCATCTGCGACAACCCGGAGTCGTGGCCGAATCGACTCGAGGCGCGGCTCGCGGCGGCTCGGCCGGGTAAGAACGTCGAGGTCTACAACACCGGCACGTCGAGCTACTCGTTCTTCCACTACTGGGGCGTCGTCGAACGCTTCCTCGTGCTGAAGCCCGACGCGGTGATCGTGTGCGTGTACGGCGGCAACGATTTCGTCGAGGTGTTGCGGCCGTACGCGTTCCAAGAGCACCTCTCGCTCCCGCCGCGACCCGAGGGTTACTACGCGAAGTTGCTCGCGGCGCTCGAACTCGGCGATGCGCCGTTGCTGCAGAACCTGAATCAGACGCTCTTCTTCCGCGAGCACCCCGAGCAACGCGAGTCCGCCTTGCGCGCCGCGGTCGGCGCGTTGACCGGCATCGGCGAGCTGCTCGCGGAGCGCAGGATCCCGTGGCTCGCGATCTACGTGCCTTCGGCGTTCGACCTGCCGTTCGAGCAATGGCGCGAGACGCGCGCGAAGACGATGGCCGCACTCGCGCTCTCCGAAGAGGATCTCGATTCGACCAACCGCCTCGCCGACGCGTTGCTCGCGCGCACGCGGGCCGTCGGCGTCGAATGGCTCGATCTGCGCGAAGTCCTGCCCCGTGAAGGCCGGTGGTATTGGAGCGAGATGCACCTCGGCGCGAACGGCAACGCGCTGCTCGCCGAGCGCCTAGAGCCGCGCATGACCGAATTCCTCGCGCGGGCGAAGGGCCGCGCGCGTTGAGCGAAATCCGTTCTTGGTGGACGCATTTCGGGAGCGGGCGGCGTGGTGGATGATGCAACCATGACCGAAGGCGAAGCCGGCGACGCGGATCGAATGGCCGAACAGATCGGCTGGGTGCGGCGCCTCGCGCAGGGCTTGGTGTCCGACCCGAACGCGGCCGAGGATCTGGTGCAGGAGACGTGGCTCGCGTTCCTGCGCCGTCGCCCGGACCCGAGTCGGCCGCTCGAGCCGTGGCTCGCCCAAGTGGTGCGCAATTTTTCGCGCCGAGCTCGTCGCGCGAACTCGCGTCGCGCCGCGCGAGAGGAAGAAGCCGCGCGAGCGGAAGCCGTCGCCTCGCCGGCCGATCTCTACGCGCGAGCATCGTTGCACCGCGAATTGGTCGCGGCGGTGCTCACGCTCGAGGAGCCGTATCGCAGCACGCTGCTCTTGCGCTACCTCGACGAGTTGCCGCCGCGCGAGATCGCGAAACGCCAGGGCGTACCGGTGCGCACGATCAACACGCGGTTGCGGCGCGGGCTCGGACAATTGCGCGCGCGGCTCGATCGCGACCATGAAGAGGACCGCGAGACGTGGCTCGAAGGCCTCGCGCTGTTCGCGGCGGGCGCGACGTGGAAGCGCGCGGCGTCGCCGGCGGCGCTCGGCGCGATCGTCGGAGTCGCGTTGCTCGCCGGCGCGTGGCTGTGGTTCGCGACGCGCACGAGCGGGAACTCCGGCGACGAACTCGCGCGCGCGAGCGCCGTTCCCGCGACGACTACGGCGATCGTGACGCCGGACGCGACGAACGCGGGACGCGTCGCGACCGTGCGCGTGGTGCCCGAGCCGCCGCGCGCCGCGCGCGAGGCGTGGACCGGCCGCGTGCTCGACGAACTCGACGCGCCGATCTTCGACGCGCAAGTCGAGCTGGTCGGCGCGGCGCGCGCGAGGCTCGGACGCTTCGATCCGCCGCTCGCGATCCCGAGCGCGGTGCTCGCGACCACGCGCACCGATGTCGCGGGTCGCTTCACGCTCGCGCTGCCGATCGACGGTTCGACCGAGCTCGTCGTGTCGGCGTCGGGCCGCACGACGGCGCGCGTCGCGCGGCGCACGGCGCCGACCGCGGAGATCGTCGTGCGCCTCGAACACGCGGCGGAATTGCGCGGTCGCACGCTCGATGCGAACGGCGCGCCGCTCGGCGACGTGCGCGTCGAAGCGAGTTCGTCGAGCGGCGCGCGGCGTGCAATGGTCTCGCGCTCCGGCGACGGCCATTGGTCGTTCGACGCACTGGACGCCGGCGCGTGGCGCGTGCGCGCCGCCGACGCGAGCCACGGGACGCTCGCAACGCGCGACATCGTTCTCGAAGCAGGCGAGACGCGCACGCTCGACCTCGCGTTGCTCCCGACCGCGCGCATCGCGGGCCGCGTCGTCGACGCGGAGACGTCCGACCCGGTCGCCGGCGCGGAGGTCGCGCTCGAGCCGACGTTCGAAGGCGCGGTGCGCACCGACGTCGACGGTCGTTTCGCATTGGTCGCGACGGCGGTCGGAGTGCGCGCGCAAGTCTTCGCGCGAGCCGAAGGTCGCGCGCTCGTGCGCACGGCGCTCGAACCGGTGATGCGCGACGGCGACGAACTCGAACTCGCGCTCGCGCGCGGTCACGGCGCGCGCGGTTGCGTGCTCGACGTCGACGGCGCGCCGCTCGCCGGAGCGTGGGTCGCCGCGGTCGCCGACGTGTGGGTCGCGGGGCGCCACGATTTCGATCGCGTCGAGGGCTCGACGGGCGCTGACGGTTGCTTCGAACTCAGCGGTCTGCGCCAGGATCTCCCCCACACGTTGCTCGTCGCGCATCCGGGCCGCGCGCCGTTCTCGCGCGATTTCCCGAGCGACGCGAGCGAGCTCCCGCTCGTCGACCTCGGCAACTTGCACCTCGCGCTCGGCGGACGGCTCGACGGACGCGTGCTCGACGAATTCGGCGCGGGCCGCGCGGAGGTCGAAGTGCTGCTGCTCGACCTCGGGCCGCGCGGAACGAAACGCGCGCGCGTCGAACCGAAGCGCTTCGCGACCGGCCGACTCTTCGCGCGCGCGGAGAGCGACGTCGACGGTCGCTTCGTCTTCGAGGACTTGCCCGAGGGCGCGTGGTGGATCGCGACGGCAGCGCACGCGGCGCTCGAACGTTCCGAAGCCGAGTTCGATCTCGCGCCGGGCGCGCGCGCGGAGCTCGAGCTCGTCGCCGCGCGCGGCGCGCGCGTCCGCGGCCGCATCGTCGACGCAACCGGAGCGCCGGTCGCGGACGCGCAAGTCGCGGCCGCCGAGAACGTGCTCGCACCGAGCCTGCGCGTCACGCGTTCCCACGCCGACGGTTCGTTCGAGCTGTGCGGCCTCGAGGCCGGGCGCTACGAGTTCCGCGTCACGGCTCCGGCGGGACGCGCGCTCGCGCCGACGGTCGTCGCGCACGACGCGCCGGTGGAAGGCGTCGAACTGAAGTTGCTCGAGCCGTTGCTCGCACGCGGCCGCGTGCTCGACGCCGACGGTGCGCCGGTCGCGTTCGCGCGCGTCGACGGCCGCGACGATTTCGGTTGCGCGCTCGGGCCGGCGTGGACCGATCGCGAAGGCCGCTTCGAGTTGGCGTTGCCGTCCGACCGCGGCGTCGAGCTCGACGCGGTGCGAACGCGGCTCGTCGGGCCGCACGAACGCGCGAGCGACGGTTCGAAACCGGCCCACGCCCGCTTCGCGCCCGAACAACGCGAGCGCGCCGAACTGGTGCTGCGCTTCGCGCGCTGACGCGTCAGTTCGCGAGCGCGCTCTCTAGCTCGGCGAGCAACATCGCCGGCACGAAACGCGACGTCGCTTCCTTGTGGTAGCCGCGCACCCAACGCTTGCCGTCGATCAGGATGTACGGCACGCCGCGCTTGCCGGTCTCGCGCTCGAGCTTCTCCGCCGCCGCGTCGTCCTCGTCGATCGAGAGCTCGCGGTACTTCACGCCCGACGCGTCGAAGAAGCGTCGCAGGCGCGTGCAGTCGGGACACCACTCGGTCGAGTACACGAGCAGATCGTGACCGTCGAGGAAGGCGAAGTCGGGTTTCATCGCGAGCGTACGCTCTCCACGCGCCTCAGAGTTGGTAGTGACGTTCGGGATGCGGCAACGCCAACACCGGCGTGCGCGCGGAGCTGATCACGCCGTACGCGGTGCTGCCGAGCACCGTCGACGCGAGCCCGGTGACGCCGTGCGTGCCCATCACGATCAGATCGGCGTTGTCCTGCTGCGCGAGGATGCCCTCGATCGGATCGTCGTCGGCGAAACGCGCGTCGTGGTCGAGGCCCAGCCAATCGAAGGCGTCCATGCGCTTCTTGTATTCCTGACGCGCGAGCTCGCGGAGTTCGTCGACGCGGTCGATCGCCATCGCCATCGGCGCGCCCGAGTCGAGCGAATAGACGTAGCCCGGGTGCACGAAGCAGTGGATCGTCGTCAACTTGGCGCCGAGCTTCTTCGCGAGATCGCGCGCGGTCGCGAGCGCCGCGAGGCTGTGGTCCGAGAGGTCGATCGCGACCAGGACTCGGCGCACCTCGCGCGCCCAACCGTGTTGGACCCACACCGGCGTCTCCGCTTTCGCGAGCACGGTGCGCGCGGTGTTGCCGAAGTCGAAGAGACCGCGCTTGCGGTGCGAACCGAGCACGATCAATTCCGCGGCCGCGGCGCGCGCTCGCTCGAGCATCACCTTCGCGGGGTTGCCGACTTCGACGCGCAGGAACTCGTGGATCGGCGTGCCGCGCAACGCCAACGGGCCGCCGTCGTGGCGTTGGTTGCGCAGGCGCTGGGAGACGCTGTCTCCGGCGACGCGGCGCGCGTCGTCGATCGCGGCGTCGGCGCGAGCGCGCGCGATCGCGGGCCAATGGCTCGCATGCGCGTCGACCACGTGCACGAGTTCGAGTTCGGCATCGAGTTTCTGCGCGAGCCCGAGCGCCGCGATCAGCGCCTCGTCCGAACGTTCACCGCCGGAGACACCTACGAGGATCTTCTTCATGGTTGCGCTTTCGCGTGGGCGCGGCCCGCGCATGTTCGAAGCAGTCCGACCGCCGCGGCAACCGGAGGGAGATTCACCACCCAGGGCGAATGCGCCGCGGCGATCGGACCACGTTACCGCTACTTCGCCTCGACCGCGATCTTGGCGGCGGGATCGCAGCGTGCACCTTCGGGGAACTCGATCGCGCGACGGAGCGAACCGTATCGGGATTCGATGCGGTGGAAGGTCTTGTCCTTGCGTTCGCCTTCCCACTTGCGTTCGCCGGAGACGACGAGCTCGTCGCCGAGCCCTTGGACTTGGATGTCCTTCTGGTCGACGCCGGGATGCCGGCGGATGAGTTTCATCGTGGACCTCCTTGATTGTCTCGTCCGATGCCAGGCTAAGCCGCGAACGCCGCGCGCTCCCGCGGTGTCGACGGCGTAGCGAGGGCGGCCCCGAGTGCGTAGAAGTCGAGGCGCATCGAGCGGTCGAACGGAGCGACGGCTAACCTCGTCGCGGGATGGACGTGCTCGCGAAGTGGATTGCGGCGGCGAGCGCGTGCGTCGTGCTCGCGCTCGCGGTCCGCGCGGACGAGCTCGACTTCCGCGCCGATCGCCACGGCTTCGGGGTGCGCGCTCCGAGCGCGCGTTGGGCCTGGTACATCGAAGACGGTCCGCCCTACTCGGTCACGTTCTTCCCGAGCGGGTCCCAAGGCGTGCCGAGTTGGACGCTCGAGCTCTCTCCCGCCGGCGGCGCGACCGATGCGACACTCGCACTGGGGCCCGCGCGCGAGCGGCTCGTCGCGCTCGGCGCGAAGGAGTTCGAGACGTCGACCGCGCGGCTCGCGGACCGCGATGCGCCGACGTTGCGCACGACGTTCACGCTCGAGAGCGGCGTCGAGGTCGAGCTGCGCGCGACGTTCCTGATCGAGCGCGACGAGCTCTTCACCATCCAAGAAGTGCGCGCGCCGAACGACGACGTCGCGGCGAAGGAACTCGCGGCGTTGCGCGCGAGCTTCACGCTGTTCGCGCCGGTCGCGAGCGCGGAGCCCGCGATCGACGCGACGTGGACGCGGCTCGCGGCGCGTTGCGGCGAGGAACTCGGGTGGGCGAGCTCGTGGGAGGACGCCGCGGAACGCGCGACGCGCGAACGGAAGGTCGTGCTCGTGTTGGTCGAGAACTACGCCGCGCTGAATTTGCCCGCGACCGCGAAGAGCGGCCCGTTCGTCGATCCCGACTTCGCGGCGTTGGTCGCGGCGCACTGCGTGCCGTGGGCGATGGGCGCGGAGGACGACGCTCCGTTCCGCGCACCGGAACGGTACGGCATCAGCGAGCACGCGTGGGGCACCGCGTACCTCTTCGTCGAACCCGACGGCGACGTGCTCGCCGAGACCGAGTTCTCGAACGCGCCGTTCCTCGATCGGTTCTTCCGCACGGTCGTGTTGCCGAAGCTCGCGACGAAGGAGGACGGTGCGCAGTCGCCGGCGCTCGAGCGAGCGGAGCGTGCGTTGGCGCGCGGCGAACTCGAGCGCGCGCTCGAACTCGTGAAGACCGAGCGCTCGTCGCGCGCCTTGCGCGTGCGCGCGGCCGTCGCGCGGCGCGAAGGCGATTCGGCGAAAGCGCTCGAACTGCTGCGCGACGCCCGCAAGAACGCGCCGAAGGAACTCGAGCCCGAGCTCGTCGCCGACGAAGCCGGAGTCCAGCTGCTCGCCGCGAACTACGAGGAAGCGCGCGCGAACTACGAACGCGTCGTCCGCGGGTGGCCGGATCATCCGCGCGCGGAAGAGGCGCTGTTCCAGCTCGGCGCGCTGCGCGTGCTCGAAGGCGACGACGAACTCGAACCCGCGCAGTGGAAGGAGCTCGTCGCGAAGCACCCCGAGAGCCGCTGGGCCTTCAAGGCCGCCGCGAACCTCGCGCGCATCGGCAGCTTCGTGAGCGGCGGCGAACGACCTGATCGGCCCGAGCCGGAACTGGTCGCGCAGTCCTTGCCGCTCGCGCTCGCGCCGCTCGTCCCGAAGGAGCTCGTGCGCGCGCGCGACGACGCGCTCGCCTGGCTGCTCGCGAACCAACGTGCCGACGGTTCATGGTGGGTTCCGTCGGACGGCTTCGGCGTCGGCGCGAACCTCTACACGACGGCGACGACCGCGATCGCGGCGACGAGCTTGATCGAGCACGCGAAGGATCCGCGCGTTCGCGCGGCGATCGACAAAGCGTTGGCGCACGTGCTCGCGACGGTCGAGAGCGGTGAGCTCGCCTCCGGCGCCGACCTGACGAGCGTCTACTCGATCTGGAACCGCGCGTTCGCGGCGTGGCTCTGCGCGCACGCGCTCGAGCGTGAACTCGGCGACCGCGCGCGGTTGAAGACGGCGCTCGACACGCTGGTCGCCGCGATCGAGAAGAGCCAACACCGCGGCGGCGGTTATCCCTACGTGTTCTTCCCCGGCGATCCCGAAGGCAAGGGCTTCGATCCGTCGGCGAGCTTCCTCACCGCCGGCGTCGCGATCGTCTTCGCCGATGCGCGGCGCGCCGGCGCGAAGGTGTCGGAGCCGAAGCTTGCCCGCGCGCTCGACTTCCTCGAGTCGCTACGCGACGACGACGGCACGTTCCGCTACATGCGCGACGTCGCGGTGACGCGCGAGGACGGCGTCGCGCGCGAAGCATGCGGCCGCGGCCCGGTGTGCGCGCTCGCGTTGCGTCGCAACGGACGCAGCGACAAGGACGAAGTGAAACGCACGCTCGACCTCTTCGTCGCGCACCGCGACGTCTTCCGGCCGGAGTGGCGCAAGGTGCTCTGCCACACCAGCCCGACCGGTTTCGGCGCGCACTACTTGATGTACGACTACGCGTTCGCGGCGGTCGCGCTCGAAGAGCTCACCCCGAGCGAGCGCAAGCGCTACCGCGCGGCGTTGCTCGAGGACGTGCTCGCCGAACGCCAAGCGGACGGCAGCTTCGAGGATCTGCCGGGCCTCGGACGCGCGTGGGGCACCGCCGCCGCGTTGCTGATGTTCGACGCGCTCGCGAAGCCGTGAGTATGTCCTCGGTAGCGGGCCAAAGTCTGACACGGACTTGATGGTCGGCGAGCGCGCGCGACGCGAACGTGGCGCCATGCAGCGTGCGCTCTCGACGTGGTTGTTGCTCACGCTCGTCTCGATCGGCGCGGCGTTCACGTGGACGAACCGCGGCTTGCCGCTGGTGCGCAACAGTCTCGTCTACGCGCGCGCGAGCGAGCACGTGATCGAGCACGGCTACGATCCGCGGCCGGTCGTCGCCGATTCGAAGTTGTCGTACGACAAGCCGATCCTCTATGCGTGGTGCTCGGCGCCGCTCGTCAAGGCGTTCGGAAATCACGACGGCTTGCGCGTCACGTCGTTCTTGACCACGGCCGCATATCTCTTCGCGTTGCTGCACTTCGCACGCTCATTCCGCGCGCTCTTGCCGGAAGGCGGCGAGCGTTGGGTTCTCTGGCTCGGCGCGTTCGGGCCGTGCGTCTTCTATCAATTTTGGAGCGCGCATCCCGACGGCTGGTTCGCGGCGCTCGCGGTCTTCGCGTGGAGCCTCTCGCACCGGCTGGTCGTCGAGCCCGAACGCGATCCGGTGCCGCGCGTGCTCGCGCTCGGCGCGACGTTGTTCGTCGCGATCCTGCTGAAGAATTACGGGCTCGTGCTCTTCCTCTCGTGCCCGCTCTACCTCGTCTGTCACGTGCGCGCGTTGCGCGCGGACCGCACGAGGTTCCGGCGTTTGCTCGCGAGCGCGAGCCTCGTCTTCGTCGCGATCGGCGTGTTCGTCGGGCTCGCGGCGACCGGGCACAATCCGTTGTCGCGCCTCGAAGGCGAAGGTGGCGGAGTCGGGCAGTACGCGAACGGCGAACTGTGGATGAGCGCGCGCGGCACGTGGGTCGCGCTCGGCATCGCGCTGCTCGTGCAGTTCCACGTCGCACTCTTGCTCGCGTTTCGATCGAGCGCGTGGACGCGTGCGTTGCTCGCTCCCCTGCTGTGCTTCGGTGGCGTGTACGTCGCGGGGCTGATGCCGTTCCCGACGACGTTCTACAACATGCGTTACTTCGTGCCGCTCTTCGCGCTCGCGGCGTTGGTGCTGGCGCGCGGCGCGGCGAGCGGCTCGACGAGCCTGCGACGCGGCGTGTTCGCGCTGCACGGCGTCGTCGCGCTCGCGTCGGTCGCCGTCTACGACTCCGCGCCGGTGTACCGCCGCCTCGCGCCCGTGTTGCCGAAGCTCGAAGTGAATTGGATCGGCGTACCGTTGAGCTTGCTCGACAACTTGCGCATGCCGCTGCACCTCGAGGCCGCCGACTTGCTCGCGCACCTGAACGCGCGCGTGCCGCCGAACTCGACGTTGTATTGGCTCGACGTCAACTACTACCGCGATGCGCAGCAAGGCGTGTACGAACGCGCCGGGCTCTTGCGTGCAGACATCACGACGCACTACGTGTCGTCGCGCGGCTTCGAGCCGAACGAGGCGAGCTTCTGCTTCTGGCGCGCGTCGCCGCGCTCGATGCCGACGCAATTCGCGTCGGCCGAGGATCTCGGGCTCGGACTCTTCCGCGTCGACGGTCGCTGAGACGTTCGCGCGTTCAGCTCGAACCGAGGATCCGCGTCCGATCACGCGGCGACGCCGGCGTCGTGCGCTCGAGGAAGATCAGGCCGTCGAAGTCGGCGCGCGGAAACGTCGGCAGGAGTTGGCTCGCGTCGCCGCTCGCATCCGCGAGCTGCTCGGCCTCGACCAAACCGCCGAACCAACGTTGTCCGTGACCGGAATCGAGCCATGCGCCGATCGCGCCGCTCTTCGGCCCCGCGCGCAGATCGACGACGCAGTCGCCGCGCGCGGCTTCGACGAACGGCGCTTCGAGCGAGTTCGGCGGCGGCGCGCCGAGTTCGTGGCGGCGGTAACCGTACGAACCGGCGTCGGTGCGCTCGAGCGCTTGGAATCCGCCCGAGCCGAAAAGGAAACCGAACGCGTAGTAGTCGGGCCCGAGCGCCGCGGCGAGATGACCGCCGGTCGAGAGTTCGGCGCTCTCCATGTAACGCAACGGCGCGTGCAGAACGTGACCGTTGTGCGCCCACAACACTGCGCGCGTCTGCGGACCGAAGCTCGCGAGCGACGCGAGCAACATCTCCGCCATCGCGTGATCGCGTCCGCCGTCCGAGCCCGCGGCCGCGACGCCCCATCGCAATTCGGTCGCGCGCAGCGCGGCTTCGGCGGGCACGTCCTTGCGCGCGGCGCACAGCGCATCGACGCGCCCCGCGAGTCCGATCGCGGCGACGTTGACGCGCTCGTAGTCGGTGCGGTCGCCGGACGGGAGCTTCGCGACGGCGTCCTGGAATTCGGTCGCGAGCGACGTCGCGCTCGCCTCGAGTTCGGGCGAAACGCTCTCGAGCAACGTCGCGAGCCGCTTCGACGAACCGCGCACGTCGCTCGGGTCGACGCCGACGAGGTGCACGCGCTCCGCGGGACTCGTCGCGTCGTTCCACTTGCGCAGCTCCTCGAGCAGCACCGCGTTCTCGTCGATGCGGAAGAGCATGCCGAGGCCGGACAACGCGGCTTCGAGGTCGTCGCTGCGGCCGCTCAGGTATTCCTCGCAGACCGCGGCGCGCGTCGCACCGGCTTCGAACGCGATCAAGCGATAGCCGTCGTGCCGCACGAGGTGCAGCGTCAACTCACGCTTGGTCTCGAACGATTCGTGTTGCCCGTGCGTCGCTTCGCCCAGGCCGACGACACGACTGCGCGCGAAGATCGGATCGAGCCCGCGAAACGCGTCGCGCCCGTGCGTCGCGACGGCGTTCGCGCGCAACCACGAGACGACGTCGTCCTTCGGAACGGGCGCGGAGCACGCCGCGACGAACAACGAGAACGCGGGAACGGCGAGCCGCCGGAGCGTGGACGCGAGTGCGGTGTGAGTCATGGCGCGACGCTAGCGCGAACCACGCGGCGCGCGAGCAAGAGCTCTGTCCGCGCGCGACCTCTCACCGCATCCGAACTCGCCGCGCGCGCGGCCGTTGGCGCGAGGTAAGTGCAACGAAGGAGGCCGACCGCGCGGAACGCGGTCGGCCTCGGCAACCAGGGCGACGCAGGCAGTCGCCGTCTCCCCAACGTCTCGAAGAGCTACGGGCAGATCGTGAACGTCAACGCGTTCGAGAGCTGCACGGCTCCCGCCGCCGGCGTGTCGCGGGCCCACCCTTGGACCCAGACCGCCGCGCCGGCGATCAACGCCGGATCGATGCCCGACGCGATGCGCGCGTTGAAGTCTTGCGTGATGCTCGAATCGCACAAGGTCGTCGAGCCCACGGTGCCTCCGGTGCCGACGATCGGCGCGATGCGTCGAATCGGCCCCTTCACACACAGGAAGGCTCCGGAGAACGGGAACGCCGCCGGACCGGTGGTGCTGTAGAAGAGCTGCCCCAGGTGCGAAGCCGCGATCGGCTTCGGCGAGAGGCTGGTCACCGTGATCTTCGCGACGTTGCCGGCGAGCGCGCAGCCGACGCTGATCGACGACGGTCCGATGAAGGCGATGGTCGGAGTGCAACCGTTGCTGTTGACCTTGCCCGTGCAGTAGGTCGTCGGCGCCGCGCACTCGCACTTGTCGGGAATGCCGTTCTTGTTGCAGTCGGCGGCGCCCATCGCGATGTCGACCGCGTCCTCGATGCCGTTGCCGTTGCAATCGAAACGCACCTTGCGGATGACGTCGAGCGCGTCGAGCTCGTCGCCGAACGGCACGCCCATCGTGCGCGCGGTCACGAGGCCGAGGCTCTCCGCCGAGAACAAGATGCCGGGGAACGGCGAGACGCCGCCGGCGACCGGCGGGATCAGGATGTCACCGGGCTCGATCGGCGCTCCGAAGATCGAATCGGGCGCACCGATGACCGCCGAACCGCGACGAACCGAGAAGAGCACCATGTCGGTCGGCCCGCCCCAACCCGCGTACGGACCGGGCGACGGTTGGAAACCGGCGACGCCGTTCTCGAGCATCGCGAGCGCGTCGAGATCGTCCGAGCCCGGACCCGCGATCAAGTCGAGGCCCAGCATCGGCGGCACCGCATAGATGCCGAGCGGTCCGGCCGCCGGCTTCGCGAGGATCATCCCGGGCAGGAAGCCGTTGGCGATCGCCGAACCGCTGTACGGCATGCCGCACAACGGATCGACGAACGCCGCGTCGAGCGAGATGAACGCGACCGCGGAACCGAGCGGCCCGTCGACGTCGAGCGCATCGAGGTTGTCGCCGAGATCGGGCAGGAGACAGCCGGGCGGCAGCGGCTCGACGATGCCGACGCCGGGATAGGCGAACGCGCTCGGGCCCGCCATGCCGTTGCCGTCGATCATGCCCGTGTGCCCGATCAACGCGATCGGCGCGGGCGGAATCGGACCCGCGGGAAGCCCGAGATCGACGAACACGTCGCCGGCGGCCTCGGAGATCGGCGGTCCTTCGGTCCACACCGCGGGCGGAACCGGCAAGCCGCCGATGCCCGCCGCGAACCGGTCGACCGAGAACGCGATGCGACCCGCGGGCATCGCGGGGAGCAACGGACCATCGGTGCCGAACGAGACCGCGTCGACCTCGACGCCGCACGGCATACCCGGCGGGTGACCGACGCAACCGCCCCACATCGGCAACGCGAGTCCGCCGGGCCCGCCGGTGATGAAGACGCACGGCGCGGGCAACGGCCCGAGCGCCGGAACGCCCCCCGGCGTCCCCGGCGTCAGCAGATCGCCCTCGGTGATCGGCACCAGGGTGCAGCTGTTCGGCACCGCGATGGTCGGTCCGCGGTACTCGATCGAGAAGACGGTCTGTGCTCGCGCGGCGCCGCAGGTGGCGGCAACGGCGACGAGCGTGAAGGCTCGACGGGAACGGAGAAGGTGGCGCATGGTCGTGTCCTTTGGAAAACGGGCTGGAGAGTGGCCTCGTGGTCCAAGTGGCACCGCCGACGGAGTTGGGACAGGAATTCCGAGGGAGCGCGAAACGCTCGCTCGTCCCGTTACGCGACGTTCAGGGTCGCTTCTCGAGCTCGCGGGCGTACAGCCCGACGCCCAGTCCGCCGGACACCGGGATCACCGCGCCGGTGACGTAGGCGGCGCGCGGCGAGCAGAGGAACGCGACGACCTCCGCGACTTCGTCGGGCGTGCCGGGTCGCCCCATCGCGGTGTTCGCGAGGATGCGGCGTTGGTATTCGTCCGCGACGGTCTCGGTGATGCGCTCGGTCGCGATCAGGCCGGGCTCGACGAGATTGACGGTGACGCCGAAGCGCGCGCACTCCGCCGCGAGGCTCTTGGTGAAACCGACCAGGCCCGCCTTCGCCGTCGAGTACGCGACCTGGCCGTCGGCGCCGACTTCGCCGGCGATCGAACCGAGGCTGACGATGCGACCGAAGCCGCGCGCCTTCATCCCGGCGATCACGTGGCGAGCGAGCGCGAGCGGCGCGCCGAGCGTGGTGTCGAGCACGCGTTCGATCGCGTCTTCCGAGACGCGCTCGAGGTGCGCGTACGGCGCGAACGCCGCCGCGTTGTTGACCAGCACGTCGATCGGCGTGCCGAGCGCGTCGAGCTCACTCAACGTGCGCGCCTCGGTCACGTCGGCGACGAGGAGCGACGCCGCGCCGTGCGCACGTTCGATCTCCGCGACGGTCTCCGCGAGCCGCGCCGCGCTGCGGCCGAGGCAGACGACGTGCGCGCCGTCGCGAGCGAGCGCTCGAGCGATCGCGCGTCCGATGCCGCGGCCCGCGCCGGTCACGCACGCGGTCTTGCCGCGCAACGCTTGCTCGCTTCGCTCCGCCATCGGGCGGACGAGCCTGCGCGCCTCGTCGTCGGAGGTCAAGCTCGCCCGCGCGCTTCCGCTTCCGACGGCGGGTCGCTACGTTGCGAGGTGAACCATGAAAGTCCGCAATGCCTCGTTGTTCGCGCTGATCACGGCGCTGGTCGGGCTCGCCACGTGGTTCGCGTGGTCGCGCCGGCAGCCGAACGTCGAAGTCGCGACCGCGAGCAAGGACGCGACGAACACGCCGTCGAACGCCGCGCGTCCCGCCGCGCCGAGCGAAACGCCGACCGAGACGGCGCGCACCGCGCCGGCTCCGATCGACGAACGCCGCGCGACCGAGCCCGCCGCGAAGACCGCCGACGGACCCTTCGTGATCCGCGGCCGCGTGTCCGACGCGCGCGGCGGCGATCCGTGGTTCGGCGCGACAATCGAAGCGCGCTACCACGACGGCGACGCGTTCCTCGAAGCGTCGAGCGACGAAGAAGGGCTCTACCGGATCGAACTCGACGGCGGCGCGCCGCCGCGCGTCGATCTCGTCGCGTTCGTCGAAGATCGCGCGGCGGTGATGCACGCCGGTCTTCCGACCGACACCGGCCTGAACGAGCTCGTCGTCGACTTCGCGTTGCCCGGCGCGTTCTCGGTGTCCGGCCGCGTGCTCGACGCGAAGACGCGCGCGCCGATCGCCGGTGCGGAGCTGAAGGTGTTCGCGAGCGGCGCCGCGTTCTCGGAAGGCTGGGACGACGGCGTCTCCGACGAGCAAGGGCGCTTCCACATCGACGAGTTCACCGATCTGCCGCGCACCGGGCTCGATCTGATCGCGAGCGCGGAAGAGCACCAGCCCGCGCACCTCGCGAACCTCGCGGTGCCGGAGAACGCCGACTCGCTGGTGGTCGACGTGTTGCTCGGGCCGCCGTTGCGGTTGCACGGCCGCGTGCTCGACGCCGCGACCGGCGCGCCGATCGCGGACGCGCGCGTCGAGACGTCGTCGCGCGTCGATGAGTTCGAGGACGGAGGCGACGAGACACGCACCGGACTCGACGGCACGTTCGAGCTCGGCGTCGGCGAGCTCGCCGTCGCCGACGCGTGGCTCTACGTCCAAGCCAAGGGTTACGCGACGCAACGTCTCGACGACCTCACGACGCAGCTCGCGCTCGAGATCCGTCTGCTGACGCCGCGCACGTTGCGCGGTCGCGTGATCGACGCCGCGACCGGCACGCCGGTCGGCGCGGCGGAGTTGACGCTGACGCCGAGCGGCGTCGCCGAGTCCGCCGCGTCGGATTACGCCGACACGACGGTCGCCGGCGCCGACGGCCAATTCGCGCTCGCGGCGGAGAACGTGCCGATCGGCGCGGCGCGTCTCGACGTGCACGCGGAGGGTTTCGCCGCGCGCGCGTGGGAGATCCTCGTGCCCGCCGATCAGGCGAACGGAGCGCTCGAGTTGAAGCTCGAACGCTCGCTCGTCGTGCGCGGCCGCGTCACGCGGCTGGCGGACGGCGCGCCGGTCAAGGGCGCGCGCGTGCGCGCGATCGTCGCCGCCGAACGCAGCGGGCGAACGCCGAATGCGTCGACGGAGAAGGACGGCGCGTTCGAGGTCGAGCTCGCGGTCTCCGCCGCGCGGGAAGCGCGTTGGGTCCTCGAGTACCAAGGCCGCCGTCATTCGCTCGGCGTGCTCGCGATCCCGGCGAACGCGCCGGCGGAACTCGTGCACGACTTCACGCTCGACTTGCCCGCGCCGCGCGGCGTGACGGTCGAGAAGCCGGGGCGTCCGGCGAACGACGACAAGGTAAAGTAGCGTTCGCGCTCAGATGTCGAGCGTCAGCGTGTAGGTCCCGACGTCGCCCGCGTTCGTGATCGCGAGCGTGTAGGTACCGCCGACGTCGACCAGTTGGATGCTCTTCTCGCTGACCTTGCGGCCGCCGTCGGAGACGACCTTGGTCGCGAGCTCGGTGATCGTCCCCGACAGGAACTGGAAGTCGGGCCGCACGTCGCCCTTGCCCGCGACGGTCAGCGTCAGCTTCGCATTCAGAGGCGCTTGGAACGCATAGACGTGCGTGTCGCCGTCGATGACGAACGCGGACGGGATCTTGAGCTTGCCCTTCGAGAACGAGGCGAGGTCGATCAGCTGCGCCGTCGTCGCACTGAGGTTGTTGCTCACGCCGCGCGCCGCCGCCGCGCCGTGGATTGCGCCTTGGTTCTTGCCGCCGGCGGCGAGGTCCGCGGCGAGCATGCCGGCCGCGAAGTCGCTGAAGAAACTGGTGACCGCATCGAACGCGTTGTTGGAGTCGACGGTCACGAACCCGGCGGTCGCCATGTCGTTCGGGATGAACGGCAGCGCGTCGTAGACGATCCGCATCGCCTTCTTCGCGCCGAGCTCCATGCGCACGTCGGTCATGAACGACCCGAGGACTTCGCCCATGCGGTGTTCCTCCGGCAAGCCGGACACGGTCAGCGTGATCGCGTCGTCGAAGATCGGCACCAGGTGATCGTCGTCCTGCAAGTCGCGCGCGAGACCGATGCCCGTGTAGATGAACTCGATGTAGCGCCCGATCACCGTGTCCTTCTGCTTCGCGAGCGCGAAGAAGTCCGCGATCGCCTCGTTCGCCGCGCGCGTCGGGTAGTCGACCGGATCCTCGAAGCTCTCGCCCTCGAAGTACGACCACGCGTGCGTGTACTCGTGGTCGACGACGCTCGGGTCGCGCGAGAAGTCGGCTTCGACCGAACCGAGCTGCGTGTTGTCGAAGAACAACATGAAGCCGTCGACGTGCCCGTCCGGAAAAGCCGACGGCGTGAAGAACGCGTTGAGCGTCGTGTCCTTGACGTTGACGAGCAACGGCATCGCGAAGTTGCTGCCGAGGTCGTGGCCGAGGTTCTTCTTCAGATGCGCGTAGGCCGAGTTGATCTCGAAGCCCGTGTTCGCGACGTCGAACGCGTCCGGTTGGCTGAGCGGATTGAACTTGAACGAGCCCTTGGTCGAGAACGGATCGGCGCCGTTGTCGTCGTAGACGTCGAAGCGCGCGCCCGCCATGAAGCCCTTCGGCAAATTGACCGGAGCGGCGACGCCGAGCGACCAATCCTTCATCGATTTACTGCTCGACTTCGCGGCGATCGCCTTCGACATCGACGTGTAGGTCGAGCACGTCGCCGAACCCGTTTTGAACGGGTAGAGGTTGCCGAAGAACGGATAGTTGCCGGTGCCCGACTGCGCGCGATCAACGGTGCGCACGACTCGCTTGCTCGACGCGTCGACGTACAGCGAATACGCCTCGCCTTGGCGCTTCGAGACGAACTCGATGCGGTACGCCGGCGTCAAACCGCCGTCGGCCGCGAGCCACACGCGCCACGCGCGCGGCACTTCGCCGGTGTACTTCGCGAGCTTGCCGAGCCGCGTGCGGTGCTTCGGGAGCTCGTCGAGCGCCAACCACTCGGCGCCGGTCTGATCGAGATCGAACGAACCGAGCGCGTTCGCGCCGCGACCGCCGCGCACGTGGGCGGCGACGATGCGCTCGAGCGCGTCGACTTCGACCATCGCACCGAGGCCTTCGATCGGCACGCCGGCGAGCGAATAGCGCACGTAGACCCGCAACGGATTCGCGCCGCGCACTTCGGTCGTCGCGTCGAGGCCGCCGGGCAATCCGAAGATCGCGCCGTGCTCGGCGAGGAACGCGAGGGCGGCGCTCGACGCGTCGCCGTTCGTCGTCGCGAGTCGACCGCCGAGCAGATTGAGCGCCGCACCGTTCTCGCGCGAAGCCTGCGCGTGAAACGGAACTTGCGCGACGGCGTTCAGGCGCTCGAGCGCGGTGCTCGCGTGCGCGCTCAATGCGTCGTTCGAGCGCACGATCCGAAGCTCGCGCGCAACGCTCGGCGCGCCGACGGAACCAGAGTTCGTCGACGTGAGGGACAACAGAACGGCGGCGATCGGGAAGGCAAACATGGTGTGGGGAGGGGTTCGGGAATCGAGCGAGCTTCGTCGCTCGGATTCGATGACGCAAGGCGGAGGGAACCGCCACGGGGGAGCCTCTTCTTCGGACGCCGTCGCGGCCGCAGTCGAGCCTCAGGCGTCCAAACGTAACCTGTAACGGCCGGGCCGGTGATCGCTCGACGTCACGCGCACTTCATAGGTGGTCCCGACCGGACCGGTGAGCTCGATGCCGCTCTGCACGATCCGCCGGCCGCCATCGGAAACGCTCTTCGCGCCGTGGACGACGACGGGACCGACGATCTCGAAGTCCGGCGCGACGTTCGAGCCGTCGGCGGCGACCACGGTGAGCGTGAGCATCCGACCCGGATCCGCACGGAAGAAATAGCCGTGCGTCTCCGTGCCGAGCGCGAACGCCGAAGGCAACGTGACGCGACGCTTCGGGTAGGCCTCGAGCTGGAGCTCGACGTCGATCGCCGACGCCGGATCGCCGAAGATCCCGCGGCCGGTCGCGGCGCCGACGAGCGCGGCTTGCTCCGCTTGCGACGAGGCAGTGGTGAGCAGCGCGAGCGTCGCGGAGGCGAAGCACTTCGCTCCCGCCGCGATCGCTTGCGGCGGCGCGACCGACGCGAGGCCGAGCTCCGCCATCGAATGCGGCATCAACTCGATCGAGCGATCGACCAGACGTTCGGTCTGCTTGGTGCCGAGCTCGCGCCGCACGTCGCACAGGAACGACGCGAAGACTTCGCCGGCGCGGTGCTCGTCGAAGAGTCCCTGCGTCGCCTTCGCGCGCGCGTCGGCGAGCGTCTCGGCCAAGTGATCGCCGTCGTCGAGATCGCGCAGCCACAGCGGACCCGCGAATTGCGCGAGCACCGGCCCGATCGCATCGGTCTTGTTCTTCGCGGCGGCGAAGAAATCGGCGAGGCCTTCCTCGAGCGCGCGCGTCGGATCGCCGACCGCTCCGGTGAACGCGCGACCTTCGCGATCGAGCCACGCGTGGACGTACTCGTGCGCGACCAACGTCGGATCGCGCGCGGAGTCCGCGCCGGGGCCGAGGAAGTTCTCGAGGTCGAAGAGGACGATCTCGCCCGCGACGTGGCCGTCGACGAACGGCGCCGGCGAGTAGTAACCGCCAGGGAGCGTGTCGTGCGCATTGACGATCACCGGCAACGCGTAGTCGCTCGCGAGCTCGCGCCCGAGCACCTTGCGCAAATGGCGATAGCACGACTCGACGTGCCAATACGCGCTCGCCTGATCGAAGAAGTCGGGATACGCGTCGGTCGAGTAGTCGAACTTGCCGCTCGCGTTCAGGGCCCACGCGCTCTGCGCGTCGTAGACGTCGACGTGCGCGCCGGTCAGGAAGCCGCGCGGCAAACCGACGGGCGCGGGCACGCCGAGCGACCAACCCTTGAACGTGCGTTGCGTCGCGCGCGTCGCGAGCGCATCAGCGACCGTCGCGTAGACCGAACCCTTCGCGTGCGTCGTCGCGAACGTCACGCGTTCGCCGAACCACGGGTAGGTACCGCTGCCGAAGTGGACGAGCTCACGTCGCTCGAGCACGCCGCCGTCGCGCGCGTCGACGACGAGTTCTTGCAGCGAGCGAGCACCGCGCTCGACGCGCACGATCCAACACGGCGCGAGTCCGTCGTGCTCCGGACGCCACGCGGCGCGCACGACCTCGACGCGACGACCTTCGCTCGCGAGACATGCGACGACTTCCGTCGCGTCGAGTTCGAACGCGCCGAGCTTGCGAACCGCGAGGCTGGTCGGCGCCGCGCGCACGCCGAGCACTCGTTTGCTCGAGTCGAACGCGACGCGCGCCTCGACGCCTTCGACCGGGAGGCCTTCGAACTCGGCTGCGACGACGACCGCATTCGCCGATTCGGAGCGGACGACGAGCTCGAACGCCTTCGGCAACCCGAGCATTCCGCGCGCGAGTTCCAGGGCCCGACCTCGCACGTCGAGCGATCCCGCACCGCCCGCCGCGAGCGGCCTCGCGCAATCGAGGCCGACGGCGCTCGAACGCTCGACCACGTTCCAAGTGCGTAGGCCTTGGGCGCCCGCCGACGCAGCGGCGCAACACCAGGCGAGAAGGACGACTGCCAACCTCATCGGGGAATCGAAGCCCCTGCTCTCGGCTCGAACTTCCGTTCCCCGCGAACTCGGGGCGACGCCGGGGTCGATTTCGCGACGAACCGAGCAAGCGCGGAGCCGCGCAGCGAAAAAAACTCCGGCCGAGCGCGAGCGTCGACGTCCGGCGACGACGAACGCGGCGCGCGCATACAATGGAACGACTCATGCGCCTCCTTCCGTTGCAGTGGCTCGCCGCCGGTTGCCTCGCGACGTTGGTGAGCGCGCAGAACCCGCCGCCCGCGAAGGGCGCGGCGCCGCAACGGCCGGGAGCGCAAGGCCCGCAGCGGCCGGGACCGCAGAAGGGCGGTGCCGGGAAAGGCGCACCCGGCAAGGGTGCGCCCGGCAAAGGTGCTCCCGGCAAACGTGCGCCCGGCAAGGGCGCGAAGCCCGGCGCGCGCGGCGCGACACGCGCGGTCGAAGCGCCGCCGCTACCGCCGCAACCGGAGAGCGCGCCGCCGCAGCTCGCCGCGTTGTCGGGCACCGCGGATCCGATCGCGCTCGCGCTCGCCGACGACGGCAAGCATCTGTTCTCCGTCGAAGGCACGTCGCTCTTGATGCTCGACGCGAGCAAACCGGCGCTGCCCGAAGTCGCGCGCGCGGTGCTCGACGCGACGGTGCTCGGACTCGTGTGCTCGCAGAACGCGCTCTACATCGCGGGCGGACCGAACGGCGTCGGCTTCCTCGACGTCGACGGGCTCACGCCGCGCGCGCCGGCCGACCCGAAGAAGCAGGCGGATCCGAATCAACCTGCAGCTCCGCCGGTGCGCAAGTCGGTCGAGTGGTTCGACCAGGCCGACGGGCGGCCGTGCACGCACGTCGAGGTCACGCAGACGTTGGTGCTCGCGACGTTCACGACCGATCGCAAGTCGGAGTTGCGCGTGTACATGCGCGCGGGGCGGAAGCTCGTCGGCTCCGTCAAGATGCCGGGCCGAGCGCTCGACATCGCGGTCAAGGATTCCTACGCGTACCTCGCGCTCGGACAACTCGGCGTCGTGCGCGCCGACCTGCAGTTCCTGAAGCAACCGAAGCTCGACCGCGGGCCCGACCTGACGCGCATCGACGTGCCGGAACACTTCCACTTGCAGCGCGGCTTCGCGCGCGAGCTCGCGGTCGCCGGTGATTCGCTCTACGTCGCCGCGGACATCGCGGGCTTGGTCGAGATCGATCTCACGCGGCCGTGGGGCACGACCGAGTCGTTCCGCGCGCGACCGCTGACGTTCCTCGGACGGCCGGCGTACGCGGTGCGCGTCGATGCGCGCGGCGAGCGCGTCGCCGTCGGCACCGCGCGGATGCCGGCGCTCGTCGGCGACGGCGCGCCGTACGGTTTGCTCGGCAAGCTCGGTTGGGACTTCTCCACCGCGGACATTCCGCTCGGCGATTGGCAACCGGGCGCGAGCGAAGCGCTGTGGGTCTTCCAACATCCGCAAGGCGCGACGTTGGATCTCGTCGGGATCGAAGCGATCGACGACTCGAGTTGGCGCGGACTCGCGATCGGCGGCCGGCGCGTGTACGAGCAACACGTCAAGCTCGGCGTGATCGTGCGCGAGATCTCGGACCTGCCGCGCATCGCGCAAGCCGGCGACGCGAAGGTGCCGCTCGAAGGCGCGTTGAAGCTCGTCGGCCGACGCAAGACCAGCGGTCTCGTCTGCGTTGACGGCGAACCGAGCCTGCAGGATCCGCACCTTCTGTTCTTCGCGACCGACCCGACGGGTTCGGCGGGCAAGGGCTTCCTGCGGATCATGGGCGATCAATTGAAGTCGCCGCCGGAACTCGCCGCGCTGCCGCCGCTCGGCACGACGGTCGGCGCGCAGTGGCCGGACGCCGCGAGCTCGCGCGAGTGGTTGATGTCCGGCGGGCCGCGCAGTTGGCGCATCCATCGCTTCACGCACCGGCCCAAGGTCCAGCTCGACAGTTGGGAGCTCGTCCCGCCCGCGCCGCCCGACCAGAAGGACGGCGGCACGCGCGGACGCGTCAACTTCAACTCGACGTGCGACGGCGAACTGATCCTCGCGACGCGCGACGACACGCGTTTCGGTCTCGTCGGTTATTCGACGACGGCGGTGATGACGGTGCTCGGGATGAGCAAGCCCGGCAGCCGCGTCATCCTCGAGCCGTTGTGGCAATTGCCGACGCACTTCGACGACGAACGCCCCGCGTCGCGCACGTGGCGCGCGAAGGTTTTCGCGCTCGAGGACGGACGGCGCATCGCGGCGATCGCGGCCGGCGCGAACACCAACCCCGAGGGCGAGCACTTCGAAGAGCCGCAGCTCGTGCTCTACGACGTCACCAACGGCACGTCGACCAAGCCGAGGTTGCTCGGCGTCGCGTGGGGCGACGAACGCAAGAGCCTGGCCGTCGCGGTCGACGCCTTCCAGCTCGGCCATCGCGCGTACGTCGCGGTCGCGACCACCGGCGGCCAGATGTTGATCTTCGACGTCAACGCGCCGGAGAAGCCGACGCTCGTGCGCTCCTACAAAGCGCCGATCAGTCCGTACGACGGCGAGCGCGAGAACCTGCTCGACCTCGAGATCGCCACCGAGCAGGACTCGGGTCGCGTGTTTGCCTACCTCGCCGCCGGTCGCGCGGGATTGTTGCGCGTCGAGCTGACGCCGACCGACGACGCCCTCGCGCCCGACGTCGTGATGGACACGCCCGGTTGGGCGTGCGGCGTGACGTCGACGCTGTTCGGCGGCGAACGGTATTGGCTGGTCGGCGATCAGCGCGCGGGGCTGCGGCTCTATCGCTGAACGTCCGAGTAGACTCGCGCGCAGTGGAACGACCGCTGGTGATCTTGGACACGGAGACTGCGACGTTGCGCGGCGCTCCGCACTTGCTCGAGCTCGGCGCGTTGCGCGTGCTGCACGGCGAAGTCGTCGATCAGTTCGAGTCGCTGGTGCGGCCGCAGGTGCCGATCGAGCCCGAAGCGACCGCGATCCACGGCATCGACCAGTCGCACATCCTCCAAGCGCCGTCGGCGGACGAGGTGCTCGCGCGCTTCGTCGCGTGGGTCGGCGACGATTGGATGGCGGCGCACAACGCGGAGTTCGACGCGCGGGTGCTCGGCTTCGAGTGCGCGCGTTGGCGGCTCGCTCCGCCGACCGGCCTGATGTTCGATTCGCTGAAGCTCGCGCGCAAGCTGATCCGCGAGGCGCCCGATCACAAGTTGCGCACGTTGTGCGAGGTGCTCGAGCTCGAGGAAGGCGATCACCATCGCGCGCTCGCCGACGCGACGTGGTGTTGGAAGGTGCTCGAGGAATGCGCGGTGCGAGCGAAGGACGGCGCGCCGATCGGGCTCGCCGAGCTGATGTCGCTCGCGGGCGCGCCAACGACGATCGAACGCGCGATGCCGCGGGTCGCGCGCAACCTGAAGTCGCGTTTGCGGCCGCTCGCCGATGCCTGCGCGGCGCGCGAGACGATCACGCTGGTCTACGGGGAAGCCTCCGAAGGCGCGGTGTCGCTCGAAGTGCTCCCCCACTTCCTCTACGACCAGGGCGAGCGCAGCTACCTCGAAGCCGAATGCCTGCGCTCCGGGACGTTGAAGACGTATCGCCTCGATCGCGTGCAGCGCGTGCTCGCCTGACCTCGAGCCCGGCGCCTCGACCGAGAATCTTCGACGAAGAGCGCGTTGGCGCCGTCGCGGGCCGTTGTGCGCGGAAGGAAGCTGGCTCCGCACTCGCGCGTCGCTTAGGATCTTCGCCCTTCGAACGCGTCCACTACCCTGGTTCCATGTCCACCACAAACCGCCCCGCGATTCGCAACATTGCGATCATCGCCCACGTCGACCACGGCAAGACCACTCTCGTGGATGCCATGTTCAAGTTCGCCGGCACTTTCCGCGCGAACCAGGAGATGGCGGTCTGCGTCATGGACTCCGATCCCCAGGAACGCGAACGCGGGATCACGATCCTCGCGAAGAACACCGCGATCCAATACCTCGGCACGCGCATCAACGTCGTCGACACCCCGGGCCACGCCGACTTCGGCGGTCAGGTCGAGCGCACGCTCAAGATGGCGGACGCGGTGCTGCTCTTGGTCGACGCCCACGAAGGGCCGATGCCGCAGACGCGTTTCGTGCTCCGCAAGGCGTTCGAGAACGGCCTGCGCGCGATGGTCTTGATCAACAAGATCGACCGGGCGGATCAGCGCGCTCACCAGGTGCTCGACGAGATCTTCGACTTGTTCGTCGATCTCGGAGCGACCGATCAACAGCTCGACTTCCCCGTCCTCTACGGTTCGGGTCGCGCCGGGTTCGTCGTCAACGATCCCGCCGAGGCGAAGCCGGGGGCGGCGCTCGACATGAAGCCGCTGTTCGACCTGATCCTGAGCTGGGTGCCGATGCCCGACCGGGACGACGACGCGCCGCTGCAGTTCCAAGCCGCGACGATCGACTTCGACGACTACGTCGGCCGCATCGGCATCGGCCGCGTCGTGCGCGGCACCGTGCGCGCCGGGATGCGCATCGCGCTCTGCCACCCCGACCGCAAGACGCCGATCCTCGCGCCGATCAAGCAGCTCTTCCGCTACGAAGGCCTGCAACGCGTGCAAGTCGACGAAGTCCACGCGGGCGACATCGCCATCGTCGGCGGCGTCGACGAGCTCTCGATCGGTGACACGCTCTGTCCGCCGGACAAGCAGGAGCCCCTGCCCGCGATCCGACTCGAAGAGCCGACGATCTCGATGGTGTTCTGCGTCAACACCTCGCCGTTCGCCGGCCGCGAAGGCCAGTACGTCACCAGTCGCCAGATCTCCGCGCGTCTCGACCTCGCGTCGTTGCGCGACGTCGCGTTGCAAGTCGTGCCGACGGCGACGCCGGACGCGTTCGAGGTCAAGGGCCGCGGCGTGATGCACCTCGGCGTGCTCGCCGAGAACATGCGGCGCGAAGGTTTCGAGCTCGCGATCGCCAAGCCCCACGCGATCTTGAAGCGCATCGACGGCGTCACGTACGAGCCGATCGAGCGCGCGTCGATCGAAGTGCCGAACGAATCGGCCGGCAAGATCATCGAGTACCTCGGCAAGCGCCGCGGCGAGATGGTCCACATGGAGCCGTTCGGCGAACACACGCGCCTCGAGTTCCTCGTCCCGTCGCGCGGCCTGATCGGTGCGCGCACGGCGATGATGACGCTCTCGCGCGGCGAGGCGATCCTCAGCCACGTCTTCGAGAAGTGGGCGCCCGACCAGGGCTCGATCCCCCGGCGCGTCAACGGCGCGCTCGTCTCCGACCGCGGAGGCAGGGCCGTCCCGTACGCGCTCTTCCGCCTGCTCGACCGCGGCGAGTTCTTCATCGGCCCCGGCGACGAGGTCTACGAAGGCATGATGGTCGGCGAGAACAACAAGGACAACGACCTCGAGCTCGACGTCACGCGCGAGAAGAAGTTGACCAACATCCGTTCGTCCGGCGCCGACGAGAACGTCAAGCTCCCGCCGCCGCACGTGATGTCGCTCGAGGAAGCGCTCGAGTACATCGAGGACGACGAGCTGGTCGAGATCACGCCCAAGCAACTGCGCCTGCGCAAGAAGCTCCTCTCCGAGATGGACCGCCGCAAGCAAGAGCGCCGCGAGCGGCAGCCGTCGAACTGACGGCCGCGACGGTTCGGGTCGCGCGCTCAGCCCTTCGACGACGAGAGCACCATCACGTTCCCGTCGGGATCCTTGAAGAGGACGAACGTCCCCCACGGTTGCTCCTCGGGTTGGCCGAGGAACTCGACGCCGCGTTCGCGATAGATCCGATAGGCGGCGTCAACGTCGTCGGAGTGGAAGGTGACGTGCTGCCACGTGCCGATCCGATCCTTGTGCGCGTCCGGCGTGAAGAGCACGAGGCGCGTCTCCGCGCCGGGGATGCGCAGCTCGATCCAACGTTGGCCGCCGCCTTCGGGACCGGGCATCGGTTGGTCGGTCGCGACGACGAAGCCGAGTTTCTGCGTGTAGAACGCGAGCGCGCGATCTTGGTCGCTCACCGGGATCGAAGCGAACTTGATCGACTTGATGGGCGAAGCGCGCGGCGGTTGCGTGGCGGGAGAGGACATCGAGGGCTCCTGGGTTGGATGGCTGCTTCGCATTCCAACCGTCGTGCGCGGAACGGCAAGGCCGCAGCGAATGCCATGGCATCGGCTGCTACGCTGAGGCGATGGCGCACACGATCGAGATCGACCCGTACGTGTTCGACGTCCTGATGCCGGATCTCGTCGGACACGATCGCCATCCGTCGGCCTTCGTGCTCTACCTCTACTTCTGGCGTCGCACCGGAGGCGGAAAGCACGCGAGCGGCGAGATCAGCCTCGCGACGATGGCCGAGGACGTCGGACTCTCGAAGCGCGCGGTGCAGATCGCGCTCGCGCGCCTGCAGCGGCGCCAACTCGTCACGTCGGCCCGGAGTTCGGCCGCGACGCCGCACTCCGTGCGCTTGTGCAAGCCTTGGGTGCGCGCGAGCCGCTGACGGCGACTCGCTCCGGGCGCGCGTCGCATTCGAATCTCGGCGAGACGGCTGCACGCGCGAGTATCCTTGGGCCGAACACATGGACGCCTCCGACGACTGGATCTACTTCGCCGAGGGCGACAAGAGCTCGATGGAGGCCTACCGAGCGATGCTCGCTCGCGGCGGCGTCGAGGGCCGAGTCGTCGCGCCCGAGGACTGCAACACGTCGACATGACGGCGTTCCTGGTGGCTCGTGGTCACGAGCCCGAACCATGAACGCGCGGTCGAGCTCCTCCGCGAGCACTGGGCCAAGACCTGAACGGTCGACCGCTCAAAAAAAACGCGCGCGCCGTCTCGCGAACTTCCGCGTCAGAGGAGAATGATCGCCGCGAGCCTTCGCATCGCGAACCGACGGCGCAAATCCCCGCGCCGAGCACCGAGGAAGAAGTCGATGTCCCTCTCCAGTCACGCTCTGTTCGTCGCATCGTCCCTGCTCGCGTCCACAGCATCCGCGCAAGCGGACTTCGTCAACTGGGAGACGCCGCACGTCCATCCGCTCGAGCTCTCGACCGACGGCCGTTGGCTCTTCGCGGTCAACACGCCCGACGGACGGCTCGAAGCGTTCGACGTCTCCGGCGCCGGTCCGGTGCGCGCGTTCGACGTGCCCGTCGGCGTCGATCCGGTGACGGTGCGCGCGCGCAGCGCGACGGAGCTCTGGGTCGTCAACCACCTCTCCGACTCGATCAGCATCGTCGACCTCGCGCGCAAGCGCGTCGTCGCGACGCTCGCGACCGACGACGAGCCGACGGACGTCGTCTTCGCCGGCTCGCCGAAGCGCGCGTTCGTCAGTTGCTCGCAAGCGAACACGGTCCTGGTCTTCGATCCTACGAACCTCGCACTCGCGCCGACGCGCGTTCCGATCGACGGCGAGGATCCGCGCGCGATGACGGTGTCGCTCGACGGCTCCAAGGTCTACGTCGCGATCTTCGAGTCGGGCAATCGCTCGACCGTGCTCGGCGGCGGCATCGACCCGACCTTGAGCGCGCTCGCGTTCCCGCCCAACATCGTCGCCGATCCCGCGGGCCCGTACGCCGGACAGAATCCGCCGCCGAACTTCGGTGCGCTCTTCAATCCTCCGATCGCGAGCGGTCTGCCGACTCCGCCGCCGGTCTCGTTGATCGTGAAGCAGGACGCGCAAGGTCGTTGGATGGACGACAACGGCGCTGACTGGACGAACTTCGTCAGCGGTCCGAACGCCGCCGCGTCCGGCCGGCCGATCGGTTGGGAGCTCACCGACCACGACGTCGCGGTGATCGACGCGCAGACGCTCGCGACGAGCTACGTGCGCGGTCTGATGAACCTCTGCATGGGCATCGCTACGCAGCCGCAGACCGGCGAGATCGTCGTCGTCGGCACCGACGGCACCAACGAAGTGCGCTTCGAGCCGATGGTCCAAGGGCGCTTCTTGCGCGTGCTCTCCGCGCGCATCACCGACGACGGCGTCGCGAGCGGCACGCCCGCCGCGACGGTCGTCGACCTCAACCCGCACCTCGATTATTCGCAGCCGACGATCCTCCAATCGCAGCGCGATCTCTCGGTCGGCGATCCGCGCGCGATCGCGTGGACGAAGGACGGCGCCAAGGGTTTCGTCGCGGGCATGGGCTCGAACGATCTCGTCGTCGTCGACGCGAGCGGTGCGCGCGCGAGCTCGAGCTCGCCGATCCAGGTCGGCGAAGGCCCGACCGGTCTCGCGGTCGACGACGCGCGCGGCGTCGTCTACGTGCTCGACAAATTCGAGAGCGCGATCTCCGTCGTCAGCCTGCGCAGCGAACGCGAGGTCGAACGCATTCCGTTCCACGACGCGTCGCCTGTGGCGGTAAGAGTCGGCCGCAAGCACCTCTACGACACGCACAAGAACTCCGGCCTCGGCCAGATCGCGTGCGCTTCGTGCCACGCCGATGCGCGCACCGATCATCTCGTGTGGGAGCTCGGCGATCCGTCGGGCGCGACCAAGGCGACCGCGGGCCAAAATCTCGGCGCCGGCATCCCGTTGATCGGCGCCGGCGCTGTGCCCTTCCATCCGATGAAGGGCCCGATGTCGACGCAGACGCTGCAAGACATCATCACGCACGAGCCGCTGCACTGGCGCGGCGACCGCAACGGCATCGAGGAGTTCAACGGCGCGTTCATCGGGCTGCAAGGCGACGACAACAATCTCTCCGTCGCGGAGATGCAGGAGTTCGAGGACTTCCTCGCGAGCATCGCGATCCCGCCGAACCCATACCGCAACTTCGACAACACGCTGCCGACGAGCCTCGCGCTTCCCGGTCAGCACACGACCGGTCGCTTCGGTCCCGCGGGTCTGCCGTTGCCCGTCGGCAATCCGCAGAAGGGCCTCGGCCTCTACCGTCCGCCGAAGCTGCTCGACGGTGGCGCGTTGGCGTGCGCGACGTGTCACACGCTTCCGACGGGCATGGGCACCGACATGAAGAAGCCGAACCTCTTCGCGCCGTTCGCGCCGATCACGGTCGGTCCGAACGGCGAGCACCACTCGATGCTCGTCACCGTCGACGGCACGACCAACACGGTGGTGAAAGTTCCGCAGCTGCGCACCGCGTACGAGAAGGTCGGCTGCGATCTCACGCAACCCTCGACGCACTTCGGCAGCGGCTTCCTGCACGACGGCTCGGTCGATTCGCTCGCGCGCTTCGTCGCCGAACCGGCGTTCAACGTCGCGAGCGATCAGGAGGTCGCCGACTTGGTCGCGTTCCTGATGTGCTTCTCGGGCTCCGATCTGCCGATGGGCGCCACCAACAAGGTGCTCGAGCCGCCGGGCACGCTCTCGCAGGACACGCACGCCGCGGTCGGCAAGCAAGCGACCGTGCAGGACGGAGCGGCGGTCGATCCGACGACGCTCGGATTGCTCAATCAGATGCTCGCTCTCGCGCAGAGTAATCGCGTCGGACTGATCGTCGACGGTCGCGTCGCGGGCGTGATGCGCGGCTTTGCGTTCGATTCCGTCGCCGGACGTTTCCAAGCCGATCGTTCGGGCGAGAGCTACACGTTCGCGGAACTGGTCGCGCTCGCCGCGCCGAAAAGCGAGCTGACCTTCACCGTCGTGCCGAAGGGTTCCGAGACACGTCTCGGCCTCGATCGCGACCGCGACGGCGTGTTCGATCGCGACGAGCTCGACCAAGCGACCGATCCCGCGAACGCCGCGAGCGTCGCCGCGACGTGCGCGAAGTTCGCGCCGTCGACGCCGGCTCGTCTGATCGCGCTGGTGCGCACGCCGATCCGGATCGAGCTCGGCTGGATCGACCTCGCGACGGCCGAGGACGGTTACCGGATCGAGCGCGCGCCGTCGGGCACGGGCGCGTTCCAAACGCTCGCCGTCGTCGCCGCCGACCAACACACCTACCTCGACAGCACGGGCTCGTGCGACCAGGACTTCGACTACCGCGTGACCGCGTTCAACTGCGCGGGGAGCTCGGGCTTCGCCGCCGTGACCTCGAAGGCGACGTGCGGCGCGCCGGACGCGAAGTTCGCGAAGCTCGAGCCGCCGCTCGTGATCCCGCCGCGACCGGCGACGTCGCACTGAACGAACTCGATCGCGTCAGCGCACGAGGACGTCGAGGCCCGACTTCGGCAGCCGATCGAAGTTGACCCACACGCAGCTCGGCGGCCGACGGCCGGCGAACACCGACAGGACGTGGAAGGCGCGTTCGGTCTCGACGTCGAACTCGCCGTCCGCGGAGACCCGTAGCGTGCTGCCGGACTTTCGCCCGGACACCTTGGAGCCCCAATCGATCGACGCGGCATGCAGCGCCTTCTGATACGCCGCGTCACCGAACCGGACCGACGAACTCTCCCAACGCACTCGACCGTGGAAGCTGCGCGGGCGGCCGCTCCGAATCTCCAGAACACCGACGGCGACGGGCCGGCCCGTGATCTCTAGCCGAATGGTCTGCGGATCGGACCAGACGATCGGGCGCCAATCGTGGTCGTCCGCGGCGGAGTCGACGAACGCAAAGAGGGTGACGGGTTCGGGCGGTAGACCTCGCATCGAAAAGCGGCCGTCGTCGTCGACCTTGACGAACTGCAGTCTGTTCTCGAGCGTGAACGGCTTGCCGTTGGTTGCGCGGTCGAGGTCGACCGTCGCACAAACGTACAGGTCGACGTTCGAGCGCCACCCGAACGCAACACCGCCGATGATCTCCGTCGGATGAGCTCGGAAGAGGAGGTCGACCGACTCGCGCTCGCCTCCCGCGATCTCGACGGCGAGCGGTGCGGGAACGGCGGCGTCGGGTAGGAACTGATCGCGGTCCATCAGGACCTCGATGCGGTAGCTCCCGGGATAGACATCGTCGAAGCGGAACGCGCCGGTGGCATCGGACTTCGTCTCGAACGCCATGAAGTCGAGTCCTGCACGCGTGCTCTGCAGGCGCACCCGAATGCCGGCAAGCTCCGTCCAATCCTCGCGCCCGATGAAGCCGTTGATCCGCGCGGCGCGGAACACGGCGAGATCGACGTCGAGTTCACGCGCCGAGTCGACCACTTGGATCTCGGTCGAGAAGAAGCGCGGCTCGTGCGCGCTCTCGAACGGCCGTGCGAATCCCTCTTGAGCGTAGGGTGGTAGATAGCCGCTCGGCACCGAGTCGACGCGCAACTCGTAGACACCCGGATCGAGAGTGCCGAGTTCGTAGGTCCCGTCGGTGCCGACGTCGACGGAGGCGATTCGTTTCCCACGTTGCCACGCGCCGACGACGCCGTATCCGACCGGCGTGCGCGTTTCGTCGATCAGGCGACCGTGAACGCCGTGCGGCGTCTCCTCACGGCGAACGACGCGCGGCGCGGATTCGGCGGGGAGCTCGCCGCGCGCGACCGGCGCCCGTGCTGTGTCCGCGATCGACGGTGCCTGCGGTAGAGCGAGAGTCTCGTCCGGCCGCAGTCCCACGATGCTCGGCGACGAGGCCGGCGCGAGTGTCGTTGCGGTCGACGCAGCGTTTCGCTCGGCCACGGAAGTGATCCAGATACGCGCGCCAAGCCAGACTGCTAGGACGATCGCAGTTCCGACGACGATCTTCCCCTGCGTCGACGCGAGACGTCGCCCGATCCAACCGAGCGGCGTCGGCGTTTCCGCGAGGCGCGAGACCGTCGCGAACCAGGCTCCCGCGCCGAACGAATGATCGAGGCGGCGGCGCAGCCTCGAAACGCCGCGTTGGACACGCGCGTGGACCGTCGAGACCGGCAGGCCTTGGCGGCGCGCGATCTCGGAGAGCGAGAGATTCTTGAAGAAGTGCAAGAGCAACGCGCTGCGCTCGGGCTCGTCTAGCGCGAGCACGAGTTGGACCAGGCGTTCGTGAAGCGAGGCTTCGGCGACGAGCTCGGCGGTCGAGGGAAGAGCATCGCGTTCGCCGCTCGCGCTCTCGCGCGAAACTCGCCGCGTCGCGGAACGCCTGCGCATCCGCAACGCGTTGTGCATCACCGTCGCGAACCAACCGCGCACGTTCTCGCCGTGGCGCGGCCCGTGCTTCATCGCGGCGAGCCACGCTTCCTGCGCGAGATCGTCCGCTTCGTTCGGATCGCGCACGAGCGAGCGCGCCAACCCGCGAATCCAATCGCCGTGATGGAGCAGCTCGCGAGCGTCGATCGTTCCGCCGGGTTGCATGGGAGGTGAATGCCGCGGACAGTCGCTATTCCAGCGCGCCGCCGAACTTTCCGGAACGCCGCCGTCGGAATGGCGCGTTCCGACGTCAAGGCGGTGTCAGGAAGCGTGTAGTCGAGCTTTGGTCCCGAGTCCCCGCGTCGCCGATCGAAGGGCCGGAGATACGCTGAGCCCGTGCCTCGCCGTCGAACCATCCTTCTCGCCGCGCTCGCGCTCGTCGCGTTGGTCTTCTTCGTCGCGCGGCGGTCGTCAGGCCCCGAGCTCGACGCGGCGAGTTCGAGCACACGCGCTGCGGTCGAGCGGGCTGAGCGCACGACGCCGGAGCTCGCGGTCCAGAGCGATCTCGATTCGAGCGCGACGTCGCGGCAGGTCGCTGAGCCGTCCGCCGACATCGCGATCGAACATTCGGCGGCTCGCGTCGCGACTCTGATCGGTCGCGTCGTCGATCGCGACGGTCGCGGGATTCTCGGCGCGAAGCTGCGGCGCGGGACCGATGAGGAGCTTGCACTCGCGTTGCTCGATCCGAGCGCGGTGATCGGTTCGTCGCGAGACCAAACGGGCACCTCGACCGACTACGAAGGTGGGTTCGCGTTCACGGACGTCTCGACGACCGATGGGACGCTGATCGTCGGTCCGTGGCACGACGGCCTCGTTGCCGAGCGCGGTTGGACGCTCGTCAAACCGGGCGAGCATCCCGTGCTCGTCATGCAGGTGTGCGCCCATGCGAAACTCTTCGCCGAGGCGTACAACGCGAGCACCGACGAACCGATCTCGCGCTTGCACGTCGATGTGCTAATGCGCGGCCCGCGCGAAGTTTCCGCCGCCGGCGTGGAGGGCTTCGACGGTTGGAACGGCAAGCTAGAGCCCGAGCTCGTCTTCGCGCCCGGCGCTTCGATCGAGCTGCGCTTCTCGGTTCCTTCGATGGCCGTCGCGAACACGGCCGAACTGACGCGCACCGTGCAACCAACCGACGGCGAGGAGATCCGCCTGCGCATTCCCGTCGACGTCGACCATGCGATTTCGCCGCCGGGCAAGTCGGTGATCACCGGCATCGTGCTCGACGCGCGCACTCGCGAGCCGATCCCGCACGCGACGGTGAGCATCGCGCCAGTGAGCGTTGCGCTGCCCGAGAACGCCGAGTCGGGGAGCCCGCGTCCCGACACCGTCACGGTTTTCGGAGGAACGAGCGTCTCGATTCCTTCCGCTGTCTCGCGCAGCGATGCGCGCGGACGCTTCCGTCTCGTGGCGCCGCAGAACAGCGACCTCGTGTTGACCGTGCGCGCGCCGGATCACTGCGCGACGGAAGTTCGGGTGCGCGCCAACGACGACGTCGAAGTCCTCATGCGCCGCGCAACGCTGCTCGCGCTGCGAGTCGCGGACGTCGACGGGAAACCGGTGTCTGGCGCATTCGTGACCATCATCCGATCGCAAGACGGTGTTGCGACGCTCGGCAACACGGGCATGACGGACGAGGCAGGCGAGCGAACTCTCGACGAACTCGGCCCGGGGACCTGGACGATGTCGCTAGGCAGACCCAGCGACGAAGCGAAGGGTATCGTCTCGCTTCCCGTTCGGGCGCCCGCCGACGCCTTGACGATCCCGATCCAGATCGACGACGACGGCGAAGCGGACCTTCGCGTCGACGTGATCGTCGATACGTCGACTTGGACGGGAACGTGGAAGCTCAAAGCTTCTCGCGAATGAAGTCCCGCATCATCGAATAGAGGTGCGTGCGCTGGTCCGGCTGAACGACGCCGTGGCGGTTGCCGGGATAGATCATCAGGCGGAAGAGCTTCTGCGCGCGCTGCAACGCTTCGGCGAGTTGCATGGTGTTCTGCAGGTGGACGTTCTCGTCGATCGCGCCGTGGATCAGCATCAGTTCGCCCGAGAGATCCTTCGCCGCCTTCAACACCGAACTCGCGTCGTAGCCCTTCGCGTTGACTTGCGGCAGGTCCATCAAGCGCTCGGTATAGATCGAGTCGTAGAAACGCCAATCGGTCACCGGTCCGCCCGCGATGCCGAGCGCGAAACGCTTCGAGTGCGTCAGAGCGAACGACGTCAGATAACCGCCGTAGCTCCAACCCCAGATGCCGATGCGCTTCGGATCGACCCAGCCCTGGCCGACGAGCCAATCGAGGCCTTCCTCGGTGTCGGCGAGTTCGATCGCGCCGAGGTTCTTCCACGCACCGACCGACGCGGCGAGACCCTTCCCGCTCGCCGAACGGTTGTCGCAGACCCAGATCACGTAGCCCTCCTCCGCGAGCAACTCGTGGTAGAGGAAATCGAAACCGCCCCACGCGTCGCGCACTTTCGGCGCGTGCGGGCCGCCGTAGACGAAGCACATCACCGGGTACTTCTTCTTCGCGTCGAAGCCGGTGGGCTTGATCACGTAGGCCTCGAGCTCGAAGCCGTCGCGCGTCTTGACCTGGACGAACTCGGGCTTCGAGACCACCGCCGCGGCGCGCGCGGTCTCGTCGCAGGTCCAGAGCGTGCGCACTTCGGTGCCGTCGATGTTGCGTAGCACGATCGAGCCCGGCGTCTGCAGCGTCGACAGCGTGTCGACGTAGTGGCGATAGCTCGGCGCCATCGAGATCGTGTGCACGCCGCCGAGCGGACCGACGCGCATCAGGCTCGAACCGTCGAGACCGACCGACCAGAGCGTGTCGACCTTGACGTCGTCGTGGTCGGCGACGAACCAAACGCGGCCCTGCGGGTCGACGCCGAGCAGCTGATCGACCTCCCACTGTCCCGACGTCAGACGCCGCACGAGCGCGCCGGTGTCGTCGTAGAGATAGAGCTGCATGTAGCCGTCGCGATCGGACTGCCACAGGAAGCGCTTGCCGTCGGCGAGCCATTGGAAGCCGTCGATCGGCTCGATCCACGACGCGGTCGCGTCGCGCAGGAGCCTCGTCGGCGCACCGCCGTCGCGCGGCGCGGAGAGGAGATCGAGCCACGTCTGCACGCGGTTCTGCACTTGCGCGATCACCGCGCTCGAATCCGGTCGCCAACCGACGCGCACGATCAGGCGATCGTCCTCGGGGTACGACGAGAGGTCGACTTCACGACGCTCGCCGCTCGTCGCATCGATCGTCCACAACCGCGCGATCGGGTTGGGATCGCCGGCCTTCGGGTAGCGCCAGTGCTCGCTCGTCCAGTGCGGCATCCCGCGTAGGTCGTTGATGACGATCTCCGGCACCGGGCGTTCGTCGAGGTCGAGCACCGCGAGCGTGCGCGAGTCCGGCGACCACCACAGGCCGTTGAAGTTGCCGCGGCCGTAGACCTCCTCCTGGTAGACCCAGTCGAGGCGACCGATGTAGCGCTCGGCTCCGCCTTCGGTCGTCAGCTGCCGCGGCGGCGCGCCGTCCTGGCCGACGACGAAGACGTTGTAGTCGCGCACGAACGCGATCGACTTGCCGTCGGGCGAGAAGCGCGGGTCCTGTTCCTCGCCGGCGTCGTGCGTCACGCGCACCGCGGCGTCGGAGCCGATGCGCCAGACCCACAGATCGTTGTCCTCCTGGAGCAGGATCGCGTCTTGGGCGTCGGTGAAGTCGAAAGCAGTGCGCGAGCTCCAATCCTTCGCCTGCTCCGCGGTCGCGCCGGCGGCGACCAACGCGCGCTCGAACTGCGCGGCGTCGATCAAGGGCTCGGCCTTGCCCGTCGTCGGATCGACGGCGACGAGGCACTTCACGCCCGCGACGTCCTGGACCGACAGGTAGCGCGAGCCGTCCTTCGTCCAACCTTGCGCGAGTCCGAACGGCGCGCGCAGCTTCGGCGCGAGCGCGACGAGGTCCGCGACCGAGCGCGCTTCGACGCGCGCCGCGGCTTTCGACTTGGGAGCGGTCGTCGCCTGACAGGCGAGAGCGAACGTGAGGGCGACGAACAGCGGAAGACGCGCTTGGAGCATGGGCATGGGCTCGGTTGGGGATGGAGCGCACACCCTAGGAAGCTCGCGCGAAGTTGGATAGGTCCGCGCGGAGCTCGCGTTCGCCGCCAACGGTTCTCCTACACGGCGACGGCCCGCCGCGCTCAGGTGTAGTGGTCGAAGAACTGCCAGAGCGCGCGCAGGAAGACCACCAACGTCACCGCCGCCATCGTGAGCTTCAGCCAGCGCGAGACCTTGCGCTTCTCCTTCAACCACGCGATCGCGAGGAACGCCGCGGCGAGCGCGATGCCGACCAACCACGCGTGCTCGAGGCGCGGCCGCGAGAGTCCGAACGTCCAGTTCTGGAAGAGCAGCAGTCCGCCGCCGAGCGTCCAGACCAACGTCGCCGCGACGAGGTAGCCGAGCGCCCGCCGCTTGACCAGCGCGAGCACGCCGATGAACGGGAAGAGCAGCAGGCTCGCGAAATCGATGAACGCGTGGAGGAATCGTTCCACGCGTTCATGCAATCAAGGCGGCGGCCGCCGGACAAGCGTCGTTTCAGCTCGCGCGCTTCTCCAGCGGAGCCCACGCGAGCTCGGGCTCGCCCTTTCGACCGGCGCGATAGAAGTACGGCGGATCTTCTTCGCCGACGTGCCAGTCCATGCGACCGAGTTCGCGGTCGATGCGACGTAGCTCGGCCAAGTGAGTCGCGCGCTCGCTCGCGATGCCGTCTCGATCACCGAGAGCATCGAGGGCTTCGACTCGGTCACGGCGCTCGACGATTTCGAGCGCGTAGGAACGCAGGAGCGGCAGCATGCGCTTGGCTTCCTCGAATCGTTCGAGCTCGCGCGAAGCAGCCGCGGTTCGGTTGGCGGTGGTTTCCATGATGACGCCTTCGTGAACCCTGGCGCCCCCACTCTCAAGACTTGCATGTCGAGAACCTCCGCGCGCGACGACATGCGACCGGACAAGCGAGCGGCCGGCCGCCCTCGACGAGGGAAGCCGGCCGCTTGAAAGGAGCGCGAAGCTCGTCAGCTCACGGGCAGAGCGATGCGGTCACCGCGTCGCTCAGCGAGTCGCCGAACGCGTCGCCCGGATCGCGCGACCAGTGCTGGAGCCAGACAGTGACGCCCGCGACCAGTGCGGGATCGGCTCCGCCGGTGATGTAGCTGTTGAAGTCCTCGCTGAAGACGCCTGTGCACGTTCCGCCGGTGCCGCCGGAGTTCGAAACCGGGTGGCGCTTCAACGGCAACTTCACGCACAAGAGCCCGCCGTCGAACGGCACCGCTTGGGCGCCGACGACGCTGTGGAAGTACAGGCCGAACTTGTTGCCGATGACGTTGGTCGTGTTGAGGATGCAGCCCGAGCCGGCGGTCGCGCTCGGCGTGCCGGACATCGAGATCGCCGGCGTGCAGGCGAGCGAGTTCACCTTCGCCGTGCAGTACACGGTCGCCGGCGAGCAGAGGCCGAGCGGCAGGCTGGTCGCGACGCCGATGACACCGCCGCCGGTGCCCGGGTTGTACGGGTTCAGGTCGGCGGTTCCGGCGGCCGGAGCGGCGTCGGAGTCGAACGAGAAGTTGTAGAGCGTGCCCCATTCGAGCGGGTTGATCGCCGTCGAGAAGACGAGCTCGTTCGCGAGCTGCGCGACTTGCCAGTCGTTGCCGACGTTCGAGTCGATGTCGCGGAAACTGATCGAGCTCACCGTCGCGCCGGTCGCGAGCGGGAGGTGCAGAGCGCCGACCGAACGAGTGTTGTCGCGGTTGTAGACGACGTACTCGTAGTGGTAGAGCCCGGCGCTCGGGCCGGTGACCTTCACGCCGACGTAGAGTCGGCCGTCGTCGACGCCGTTGGTGTTCGAGCTGACGGTCGCGCCGGTCCAACGATCGAGGATCGTGCCGGTGAACTGGCTGCCCGTGGTGGCGAGCGACCAGGTCGAACCCGTCCACGTTGCCGTCATGCGCTGGGAGCGCGTGTTGTTGCCGCGGTTCGCCTCGGGCTCACCGCGCGCGGTGTAGAAGCCCTGGTAGTAGAAGTTCGCCGCCGGATGATTGAGGTCGGCGTCGGTGAGGTTGATGCGGTGCGCGGTGACGGGCAGCGCGTTCGCTTGGCCCATCGTCAAGCTGCGGATGTTGTCGCAGTCGTTGGGCGAACCGACCGAGGGGTCGCCGCGGTCGAAGTACGAGCACTGCGACGTCCACACGCCGAGCCACGGATCGATCTCGTTCGCCGGGCCGAGGTAGAAGCGATCACCGTTGTTGGTGGTGCCGTACGTATCCGAGCAACCGACCTTCAGCGCGCTCGAGCTGCCGCCGATCGAGCCGCACGTGCCGCAGCTGTTCTGGTTGGTCGCGAAGAACCCGTGCTTCACGTAGGAGCGATCGGAGATCTGTTCGAAGCGTCCGTTTTCTTCGCGACAGACGATGAACGAGATCATCGGATGGTCCGGGTTCATCGGTTGGTGCCAACCGATGAGCACGCTGCCGACGTTGCACGCGGTCGTCGAGATCGACATACCGGAGACGCCGTTCGGGAACGCGCCGGTGCGCCCCCAGTTCTGGAGCGAGCCGAGGCCCGCGAGCTGAACGTCCAAGCCCGGCACGGCGTTGGACTGAGCGGGTGCCGTCGGCGCGATGAACGCCATGGCGAGGAACAGAGCGCAGAACGAAGAGACACGATGCATGTCGAGGATCCTGGAAAAGAGGGACTGGGTTCCTAACCGACCTACTGTATCCCGAGCGCCGCGCTACGGGAGTCCTTACAGTGGAAGAGACTGCGCGCCATGGCCTGCCGCTCCCCCAGCACGACCGACCGGACGACGACCGAGCGAGCGCATCCGCACCCCGGAGCGTGGCCGCGCGGCAACGTGAACGTTCCGCGAGGAACGCCGCGCGAATCGGCGATGGGCCGTTGGCGTGCACTCGTGCTGATCGCGGTTCACGTTCTGGTGCTGGTGCATGTCGCTCACTGGAAACTCGGCGGCAAGACGCTGACGCCGGTCGAGCCTTCGGAGGCGATGCAGACCTTCGAACTCGGCTACGTCAACGCCGGCTTCGTGCTGTTCGCCGTCGCGGTGCTGCTGACGCTCGTCGTCGGGAGATTCTTCTGCGGGTGGGTTTGTCACCTCGTCGCCTACCAGGATCTGTGTGCGTGGTTGCTCGGCAAAGTCGGATTGCGGCCGAAGCCGGTGCGTTCGCGTCTGCTCGTGTGGGTGCCGCTCGGCGCCGCGCTCTACATGTTCGTTTGGCCGAGTTTCGCGCGTTGGCTCGCGGGGCACGGAGCTCCTGAGTGGACGGCGAGCTTCCAGACGGACGATCTCTGGAAAACGTTCCCTAGTCCGGCGATCGCCGCGTTGACGATCGCGGTCGACGGCTTCCTGATCGTCTACCTGCTCGGCGCGAAGGGCTTTTGCACGTACGGCTGTCCGTACGGCGCGGTGTTCGGCGCGGTCGATCGGCTCGCGCCCGGACGGATCCGCGTCACCGACGCGTGTTCGGGTTGCGGGCAATGCACCGCGACATGCACCAGCAACGTGCGCGTCCACGAGGAAGTCGCGCTGTACCGACAAGTCGTCGACCCGGGCTGCATGAAGTGCCTCGACTGCGTCAGCGTCTGTCCCGAGGACGCGCTGTACTTCGGCTTCAAGGCGAAGAGCGAGAAGAAGCCGGCGCGCGCGAAGGCCAAGCGTGCCTACGACTTCACGTGGGGCGAGGAGTTCGTCGCCGCGCTCGCGTTCGTCGTCGCGCTCTTCGCGCTGCGCGGACTCTACGACGCGGTGCCGTTCCTCTTGGCGATCGGACTGTCGGTGATCTTCGCCGCCGTCGCGGTCGCGAGCGCGAAGTTCGTGAGGAGCCGCGACTTCGCGTTCCAGACGCACGTCCTGCGCCGCGAGGGACGCACGACGCGTGCGGGTTTCGTCGGGCTCGCGTCGGTCGGCGCGCTCACGGCCCTCGTCGCGCACAGCGGCTTCGTCCAAGCACAGACGTCGGCCGGCGAGAGCGCGCTCGAACGCGCGAGTCGCGTGAACGGTGCGGAGCGCACGGCGCTGGTCGACGAAGCGCGCGAGCACCTCGAGACCGCGGCGACGTTCGGGCTCGCGCCGTACGCGGACCTCGAGCTCCAGCTCGGCTCGATCGATCGCGAGCAAGGGCGCCTCGCCGACGCACGCAAGCGTCTCGCGCGCGCGCACGAGCTCGCGCCCTCGAAGACCGCGGCGACGTTGGCGCTCGCGAGCATCGCGATCGCCGAACGCGATCTATCGAGCGCGAAACCGCTGCTCGAGGACGTGCTCGCGCGCGAACCGGCGAACGCCGAGGCGCGTCGTTGGCTCGAGCGCGTCGACCGCGAACTCGCCGGCGACGCGAACGCGCCCGTCAGTCGCTGAACGCCTTCTCGCCGAGGGTCTTCGCTTGTTGCAGGGCACTGACCAGGCCGAACCCGAAGAACCAATAGGTCTGGTCGTCGCTCGCGGAGACGTCGTAGCCGACGCCGACGCGCAGCAAGCCGCCGAAGAGCGAGCCGCTGACGCCGACGCCGAACTCGGCGCTCTCGTTCGGATCGAAGTTGAGCGCGGCGGCGTGGAAGCCGAGGCCCCAATCGAGTCGGTTGCACAGCGCGTTCGGATCGTCGCGGTCACGCCAGTGACGCTCGTACGAAACCGCGGCGCTCGAATCGAAGTTGTCGTTCGGGCCGCTGAGCTGCTTCGCGAAGATCACGTCGCCCGACCAGATCCAACCGGACTTGATCGCGTCGTTGGTGTAGCGAATCGTCTCGAGCGGCTTCGCCGACTTGCCGTCGACGACCGCCTGTTGGAACTCTTGCGCGTCGTAGAACGAAACGTCGAGGCGCAGACGATCGCCGGGCGTGATCGGTTGGCGCCGCAGGTCGAGCTCGATCGCCGGCAGATCGTCGGGCGGATGCGGGATCGCGCTGCCGGGATCGGACGGTAGGGCGTCGAGGCCCGCGAGCACGGCGTTGCCCTTCTGGAAGAGCGGCGCGAGCGTGCCGAGCGCGGCTTTCGTCTGCGACAACTTCGCGAGCAACCCGTCGACCGCGGTCTTCCACTGCACGGAGAGATCGGCGGAGAGTTGCTCGAGCAACGTCTTGGTCTCTCCGTCGGTGATCGACGCGATTGCGTTCGGCAACGCGGCGAGCACGTTCGACGCGGCGGTCTTCACGGTCGCGAGGTCGGCGCCCAGCGACTCGATCGCGGCGATCAACTTGTCCGCCTGCTCGATCAACGTCCCGTTCTGCGCGGCGGCGATCAGGTCGCTCCACTTCGCGCTCAGCTCGCCGAGCCGCGCGTCGAGTTCCCCGAGCGAACGCCATAGGTCCTGTTCGGACTGCTGAACGCCGTCGAGCGAACCGGGCTCGCGAGCGAGGATCGCGCGCACGAGCTCCCTGCGCCGTTGGATCAGCTCGCGCCAGCGCTTCTCGACATCGGCGCGCGCCGCGTCGAGCAGGCCGCGCAGATCACCGAGCACGCTCGCGCCGTGCGCCTTGAGCTCCTTGACCATCGCCGCGACCTGTTGCGCCGCCGCGAACTCGGCCTTCAACTTCTGGAGTTCGGCGGAGCTGCTGCGCCCGCGGTTCGCCGACGGATCCTCGCCCTGCTTCTCCCAGTAGCCGGGAACCTGCAACCACTGCTCGGGCCCGACTTCCGGTTCGAGCCGCGCGCGCACGGTCACGAGCACCGAGTCCTTCGCGTCGGCGAACGCCTTCGCGCGAGACTCCAGCGTCTCGAGCTCCGCGCCGACTCGTTTGGCGAGCGCGACGTACGGCCCCGCGCGATCGGTGACGACCGCGGTGAACTCCTTGCGCGTCAGGAGCCCGTCGTGTTCGTCGGTCGCGACGAGCCCGTTGACCAACGCCGCTTGGCGCTTGCCGAAGTCCGCGATCTTCGCCTGGAACTCTTCGGTGCCCACGAACTCGTTCGCCGGCAGACGCGACGCCTCCGCGGAGAGCGCGCGGTAGTCGTTCACCATCTGATCGAGCGCTCGCAACGTCTCCTCGATCGACTGCCATTCGGGACTCGCGCGCAACGCCTTCTCCGCGGGCGGCGTCGTGAACTTCATCCGCAATGTCGAGCGCGTGTCGAGCTCGAGGATGCGATCGGGAACGTCGGCGTCCGGCGGGTGGCCGTAGCTCTTGCCGTCGACGAGCTCGCGCAGCTCGATCTGCAGTCCCTCGACCGACTTCGACGTCGTGACGGCGCTTCGGCGCGAGCCGTCGCCGCCGGAAGCGCACGCCGCGCACACGGCGAACAGGAAGACCAACGTGATTCCGCGAGCGTTCATCGTCTTCACTTCACCTGCGAGTCCCAGATCGCGTTCATCACCGTCAACGCGTCTTCGCAATCCGCTTGCGCGAGCTTGCGAAACACCTTGCGCTTCCAACCGAAGACGAGCCCGACGTCCTTCTTCGCGACGCCCAGCTCCGCGCGCACAGTGTCGGCGACCTTCGGATCCGCGCGATAGACGCGCAGCGCAGGGATGAAGTCCTGGGCTCCGATCGCGACCGTCCAACCGGCGTCGTCCTTGCCGATGTAGACGTAGCCGGTGAAGTGCGGGTTGTCCAAGTCTTCGAGCAGGTGCTCGACGGTCATCGGCGGCAGTACTTCGGCCATGGTTTCCTCCTCGTGGAATTCCCCCACGTGTGCATATCAGTGGAGCGTTCGGAGAAGCCAGAGGAAACCGCGCCGCGGAAGAAGCGGACTCAGTTGCGAAACTCGTCGCCGGTCGCGAATCGCGGAATGCGGAGGACGAGCTCGCGCGTCGACGTCGACTATTTCGCCCGCGCCACCATGAAGTGCGCGTCGCCGGCCGGTTTGCCGTCGGACATGCCGCTCCACGTCGCTTCGAGGTTGTCGGAGCCCAGGAAACGGATCACGCCGGAGTGCATGTGCATCTCGTTCTCCGACTTCATGTTGGTCGCTCCGACGAACGTGAACTTGATCACGTCCATGTTCGGATCCCAGCGCGCGACCATCGACGGCTGATTCCCCGCCGCGCAGTAGTGCGTCAGCATCAGGTGCTCGCCGTCCATGTGGTACATGGTCACCATCTCGTGCTCGGTGCCGGCGAAGAGCTTCTCCTCGACCGCCGAACCCGCCGCGGTGACGTGATACGTGACCTCGACCGGGAACGGATCGCCGCCGTGATTCGCTTGGCCGGTCCAACGACCTTCGAGCGACTTCAAACGCTCGAACGCGGCCTTCGCCTGTTCGGGCGGCATCGTCTTGTTGCCGCCGCCGACCGACTGACACGCGCCGACGAATGCGAGGGGGAGGACGAGCGAGAGAATGAGCATCGACTTCATGGGCATCTCCTGGTTCTGCGAGCCATGCTAGCGACGCCCACGCGCGACCGCGAACAGGGTCAATTCGTCGGCGGCGCTCGCCGGCCGGACCATTCCAGCATCTGGGTTTCGAGCGAGAGCGGGTAGCTGATCGTCACGTTGACGATCGCGCCGGTGCTGTCGCGCAGTGCGGTCAGGCGTGGGAAGACGAAACCCACGTACGCGGGCACGTCGAGCTTCGCATAGCGCGCGATCACCTCGTCGCGCAGCGCGGGATCGAAACGCACGCCGTACGTGTCGAAGAGCTCTTTCGCCGCCGCATAGTCGCCAGTCGACTTGATGCGCTGCACGAGCGCGAGCAACTTGCCCGCCACCTCGCGGAACGCGTCCGCGTCGACGACGCGCAGGAAGTGCTTGCCGTCGCGCTCGCGTTCCTCGATCGCCTTCGAGTTCGCCTGGATCCAACGCACGACCATCAGGCGGTTGCGCATGTGGTCCTCCTCGAGCTGGTCGCCGTGCGCCATCCGCCGCAGTTGCTGCAAGCCGCCGTTGCGCACATAGTTCTCGTACGCCGCGCGCGACGCGGCGGCGGGATCGTCGAGGAGCCCGAGCTCCTTCAACTTGGCGTCCCCCATGAACCAGAGCGCGACCAAGTCCGCGCGCGCTTCCTCGAGCGCCGAGTAGTTCTCCTTGATGTAGACGGCGGGATCGCCGGGCTTGTCGTCGGCCTGACGACCGGACGCGTGGCCGATCACCTCGTGCATGTTGGTCAGGAGGTCGTTGGTCAGCGCGACCCAACGCTCGGCGCGCTCCGACTCGTCCGCGTCCCAACAGAACTCGTCGCGCGCCGCGGGCGGCGACGACTGGGTGTTCGCCTCGACGATGTTCGCGAGACTGACGCTCTTCGAGCCGTGGCTCTCGCGGATCGCGGCGTCGTTCGGCAGGTTGATGCCGATCGCGGACACCGGCCCCGCATCGCCGGTCTCGACGATCACGTCGATCGAGCGCGCCGAGATGCCGCGCACGTCCGGTTTGCGGAAGCGTTCCTCGTACGGCATGTGGTTCTCGAACCACTGCGCGTTCGCGGCGAGCCCCTTGATCAACGCCGCCTTCTTCGGGTCCTCGTACGAAACGATCCCCTCCCACGCGCCCTTGACGCCGCGCGGATCGACGTAGACCTCGACGAACGAGTTGACCGTGTCGACGACCGAGTCCTTGTCCGCGACCCACGCGATGTCGTACGCCTCGCGGTCGGCGCGCAGGCCGGTGCGGTAGAAGCGGATCTGCGCCTCCAACGCGCGACGGGTCGCTTCAGGAGCGAACGGCAGCGCGCGGGTGAGCTCGTCGACGACCGCCCCGAGCTCCTTGGCGTACAGCCCGGCCGGAACGCCCGCGCGCGGGTCGCCGAGGCGCCACGGCTGCTCGTGGAGATGTCCCTGCTTGTCCTTGACCACCGTCGAGTTGAGCCCGAACTCCTCCGTGAAGCCCTCGAAGTCCGCGAGCTTCACCCCGTCCCCATAGAAGGTGCAGGCCGACGCCTCGAGCGGGTCCTTGCCGGCCTCGGGCGTCTTGACGGTGACCATCGGCTGGAAGTCGGGGTCGAAGAGCCACGGCCCGAGGCGCCGCACCAGACCGCCGACGCTCTCGCCGGGCGCCTTCGGGAAGCGCGCGCCGCGACCTTCGGCGACGTCGGCGGCGATCGCGAGCTCCTCCATGCTCCCTGCCATCACGTTCTTGCGGGCGGTGATGTTGTTGTAGGGCGAGTTGTCGACCCAGAAGTGCAGGGCGTAGTGCCGCACGTTCTCGAGGGTGATCGGATCGACGCCGTCGGGGTGGGTCAGGAGCTCCTCGAGCAAGTCGCGGATCTCCGGCCCGACCTCGCAACGTTGGCGCAGGTAGATGTCGCGGCCGACGACCGCGGCGCGGTAGAGGTGCCAGACCAGACGCTTCTGATCGAGGTTCAGGTTGGTGAAGCCGTCGGCGTAGACCTGGACGATGCCGACGTCGTCGACGCGCTCGAGCAGGTACTTGCGCTTCGACGCCTCGCCGTCGCCGACTCGGGCGCCGGAGCAACCGAGCAGACCGACGCACACCAAGCTCGCGAACCCGAACTGCTTCCCGAACTCATTCATCTGAGGACCTCCGACCGAATGGTAGCGACGTTCGCGAACGCGCACGAAAACTCCCGAGGCCTGGCGATTCGGTCGAGCTCGCTCCCTACAATCGCCGCGCACTCTCCGCCGCACGCGCGCACGCGCTCGCCCGGAGACACCGATGACGCCCGAGCCCGAAGACGCTCCGAACGCGACGCCGAGCGAGCCGCAAACCTCGTGGGCTCCGCTGTCGGCGCGCGACTTCGCGGCGCGCTTCGCCGCGGTCGAGGTGTTGTTCGAGGGCCGCGAGGGCAAGACGTATCGCGCGCGCGATCGTTCGCGCGAAGGCCGCGAAGTCGCGTTGCAAGTGTTGCTCGCGCGCGCAGGTCGGCCGCTCGAAGCGGTCGAGCGTTTCTTCCAGGACGTGCGCACCGCGCAGAGTCTCGTATCGCAGCACTTGGTCGAGATCGTCGACGTCGGCGGGCTCGAGGACGGACGTCTGTTCGTCGCGACCGAGCTCGTCCAAGGCGAATCGCTCGCCGCGCGGCTCGCGCGCGAAGGCGAATTGAAGGTCGAAGTCGCGCTGGAGATCGCGCGGCAGACGCTCGCGGCGCTCGCGGTCGCCCACGAGAAGTCGATCGCGCACGGAGCGCTCGAACCGCGCCACGTCCAACTCGCCGCGCGCGTCCGGAAGACCGACGAGAACCCCGACGGCATCCACGTGCGACTGCAGGGTTTCGGCCTCGGCACGTTGCTCGCCGCGGAACAGCCCGATGCCGTCGCGCCGACGGTCGCGGGCGATCTCGCGGCGGTCGCGGGACTGGTCGAAGCGATGGTCGGGCCCGCGGCGGCCGCGGCCGACGCACGAGTGCGAGCGTTGGTCGCGCGCGTGCGCGGCGGCGGCGCGCAAGGCGTCGAGAGCGCGCAACGCTTCGCGACCGCGATCGAGTCGAGCGCCGCGACGACACCGAAATCCGCTCTGCCGCGTTGGGCGATCGCGGGGCTCGCGTTGTTCGGCATCGCGGCGATCACCGAGGGCTTCCTCTTCCTCGAGGCGCGCTCCGACAAGCAGAAGCTCGAGTTGCTCAACGCCGAGGCGAGTCTGCAACGCACCGAAGCCTTGCGCGCGCAAGAAGCGTGGTGCGGCGCGCGGATGGAGGAACTCCAGGAGTCGATCAAGAAGCGCGACGAGCAGATCACCGCGCTCGGTCGCAAGCTCGAGGACGAACTCGCCGCCGGCGAGCAACGCGAGGACGCGACCAAGTCGCGCGAGGAACTCGAGCGCATGCGCCGCGAGCTCGACGCGACGAAGTCCGAGCGCGAGAAACTCGCCGCGTCGCTCGTCGACACGCAGAACCGCGCGAAGGAGCTCGAACGCGAGAAGCAACGCATCCTGCTCGAGAACACGCCCGGCGTGCGCGCGGCGCGCGGCTTCGATCGGCTGCTCGAGCTCGTCGCCGCGGGCAAGGGCCGTGAAGCGCTCGCGCACTTCGAGGAGCTCGCGAAGACCGACGCGCTCGACGCCAAGAACGATCGCGCCGCCGCGTGGATGCGCGAGTTCGCGAACGCCGCCGCGTCGCTCGAAGCCGCGAAGGAAGACGACCATCCCGCGGAAGCGCTGACGCGCGCGCGGAGTTCGCTCGCGGCGATCGCCGACCTGGAGCGCGCGTTCGCGGTCGAAGCCGCGGTGTGGCGCGCGGGCGGTTTCGACGACGGCGGCGACGTCGATCGCGCCGCGAACGGCGAACGCGCGGTCAGCGCGCTCGCGGCGAAGATCGCGGCGGCGTCGCAGGGCCTCGAAGGCGAACACGGCGCCGATTGGAAACGCCTCGAAGCGCTCTCGCGGCGCTCGGAGCCCGACGAAATCCGCGCCCACGTCGCGCGGTTCGAGTGCTCGCACCTCGACGACTGGACCGCGGAGCTCTCGAAGGATCTCGAGCGCGAGATCGTGCGCGACGGTGCGCTCGACGTCGAGCGCTTGTGCAAGTCCGACGTGCTCGCGAGCTGGGAAGGCGGCGACGGCGGAGTTGCGGAGCTCGGAGCCCTCACCGATTGGATCGACGCGCGCAAGTGGTACTGCGGCGACACGAGCGGCGTCGACGACGCGGCGACGATCCCCGTACCGAAGCTCTCGCGCTCCGAGCCCCAAGCCGACTGGCGCGCGACGCTGCAACTCGAACGCGGGCTCGCATCGTCGTCTTCCGCGTTCCCGCTCGCCGCCGGTTGGATCGCGGTGTGGCGCGACTCGGATCTCCTGCGCAAGACGACCGCGTGGTACGTCGACGAGCTCGCCGCCGATCACGGTTCGGGCGACAAGCGCGACTGGGAGATCCGCCGCGCGGTCTACGTCGGCGACGGACTCACCGCGTCGAACGCGCAACGCGTCGTCCTCGCGCGCCGCGGCAACGAGTTCACGCGCGCGGGCAAGGTGATCCTCGACGTCAAGGCGCGCGGCGCGAACGTGCGCGTCGCGACGTGGCGCGCGGATCCGGCGCTCGCGCCGCCCGCGAAGTCGTGGTTCCCGTCGCGCGACGACGTCACCGGCTTCCGCGCCGAGCTCGCCCACGGCGATCTGCCGGTGCTCGTCACCGGCGACGGCACGATCTCGCGCTGGTATTCGCCGCGCCTCGGTCTGGTGCGCGAGGAAGCGCCCGGCGTGTTCCGCATGGAGCTCGTCTTCCTCGGTCCGAAGCGCTGAGAGTTTCGACCTACCGTGCAAAAAGCGCTGGGCCGAGGCGCGGCCAGTACACGATAGGTCGACAGCGGCTACGATTTCGCTTGATCGATAGAAGCGAGCGCGCGGCCTTGCTGCCCCGCGCTGCGGAACAATGATTCCCGACCCTTCCCCGTTGCCGTTGGAACGCGATTGCGCGGCTTCCCCCGAGCCCGCAAACGAACGCGCCGTCGAACTCACTCCAACCGCGCCCCCGGCCGCTGGCGACACGAACGATCTCTTCGTGCGATTGGCAAGTGGGGGTTCGAGCTTGCGGGCCGGCGCGAGATTCGGGCGCTACGTCCTCGAATCCGAAGTGGGCCGCGGCGGGATGGGTCAAGTCTGGCTCGCGCTCGACACGCAACTCAACGATCGTTTCGCGCTCAAGTTCTTGCCGGAGCCCGTGACCAACGACGCTCACGGATTCCAGTTGATGCGCCGCGAAGCGCAGAATCTCCTGCGCGTCACGCACGAGCACATCGTGCGGCTTCTCAATCTCGAGCACATCGACGGGCACGCATTCCTCGTGATGGAGTACCTCCGAGGTCCGACGCTGCTCGCCGTCCTCCAGCAGACGCAGGAGACAGGAACCGGCGGACTGCTCGGGAAGGACGTCGAGTGGGCGCTCGAACAGATCGCGCCGGCGTTGGACTACGCCCACGGGCGAGGGATGCTGCACCTCGACCTCAAGCCGTCGAATCTGATGCTGACGGACGCCGCGACATTCCCGCTGCACGAGGGAAAATACGCGCTGAAGCTCACGGACTTCGGAGTCGCGGCACGGCTCAAGTCGACGATGACGAGCACGGGCGTCGGCGCGAACGAGCTGCTCGGCGGAACCTTGGGATACGCCGCGCCCGAGCTGCTGCTCGGGAAGAAGGCGACGGCGGCGTCCGACATCTATTCGCTCGGCGCGACGCTATATCACTTGGTTGCGGGGCGGATGCCGTTCTCGCGCGGCGATCTGCGCTACCAGACAATCCACTCGGATGCCGCGCCGCCGGGTTCCGGATCCGACGCGCTCGACCGACTTCTGCTGCAGTGCCTGGACAAGTCGCCGGCGAATCGACCGCAGAGTGCGAGCTCGATCCTCACGGAGTTGCGTCGCAAGCCCTCGAGCATCGTGAACGCCGTCGGCGCCGTGCCTCGTGGAATCGGACGGCTGTGGGCGCAGGTCGTCCGTCAGGGACCGGGCCGAGCTCCGGCCGGCTGTCGACCCGTCGACGGACAGCGGGACGCGGAGGGTTTCGCCTCGACGGTCATGCATGAACAGTCGGGGATCGAGTTCCGACTCGTGCAGCCCGGCGAGTTCTTCCTCGGCTCCGCCGACGACGCGGGACGCGATGCCGAACGTCCTCGCTACCGCGTGCGCCTGTCGCGCCGCTTCTACCTGGCGACGACGCCGGTCACCGTCGGTCAGTGGCGGCAGTACGCCAGGGACCGCGGCTACCACACCGACGCGGAACGCGGCGAGTCGGGCGTCACGCTCGACCCGTCGGGCCAGTGGTTCATGCACTCGAAGGCGCGCTGGAGCAACCCGCTCCCGATGCTGAGCTTCCCCGAGTGGAACGACGACCATCCGGTCAGTCTGGTCTCGTGGACCGACGCTTCGAGGTTCTGTGAGGACTGCGGGTTCCGACTCCCCACCGAAGCCGAGTGGGAGTACGCGTGCCGCGCCGGCACGACCTCCGACTACTGGTGGGGCGACGACGCGAAGCGCGGGCAGGGTCGAGGGAACTTTGCGGATCGACGCTTCTTCGACAAGTTCGTTGGCGACAAGGACTGCTTCCCGTTCGACGACGGCTTCGTGTACACGTCGCCGGTACGCGCCTTCCAGCCGAACCCCTGGGGCTTCCACGACATGCTCGGCAACGTCGCCGAGTGGTGTCAGGACGCGTTCGACCGGGACTTCTACCAGAACAAGACCGAGCTCGACCCGCAGAACATCGCCGGAGATCGGCGCGTGCTTCGCGGAGGTTCATTCGCGAGTGCGCCTGATGCGTGCCGCTCAGCGCATCGCAGCGCGGCACTGCCGGATCATCCGTCGGTCCGGGTCGGATTCCGACCCGTGATCGGGTTCTAGTCGGTCGGTCGCAGGGGAAGACCGGCGCTACGCCGCCGGGTGTGCGTCGATTCGAGGACGCCGTTCGCCACCGCGTCGAGGTGGCGCCGCTGCCCGACAAAAGCGCGAGCCGGCTCGCCGCCAACCGTGATTTTTTGGAATCGGTGACAGGTTCAGAGACGTCCGCGCTTTCCGTCTGCGTCCCGATCGCTCGCCGCACGACGGCCGGCCTTTCCGACCTCCGGGCGCGATCGACGTCCTCAACAAAGGCACCGCGATGAAGTTCCCCCGCCGTCCGCAGCCCAGCAAGCGACGTCTGACGCAAGTTGCAGGCGCCCTCCTGCTCACTCTCGCGGGCTGCCGCGGGCCCGGATTCGGCAGCCGAGCCGTGACCGTCGAAGTCGTGACTCGACCGACGACCGCCATCGCTTACGTCGTACCCGAGGAGCTCTGGGCACGCGACGGCAAGCCGCGCTTCAAGGCCGTCGCAGCGGCGAGCGACGCGGCGGGCACGAAACGCGCGCGGGAAGCGCTGCTCGTGTGGCTCGAGGACTTCCGTGTCCGCGAAAAGACACGACCCGCGCGCGTCTCAGTCGTCTGCCATCGCCAAGTCCTCGTTGCTTGCAAGGGCGAGCAAGTCGACTTCCTGGAGTTCGATCCGGTGGCGTGCCGCCAACCGATGGTGGAGCTCGAGTCAAATGAGTAGCCCCGTCGCAACGCAACGGATCGGCGGACGCCGCGACGACGAAGCAACGTCGAGCAGAATCGACGCCGTGTGGAACGGACCGTGGGGTGTCCGCTTCCGCGTGTTCGTGCTCCCCAGTCTCGCGCTCGGCGTGCCGGTCTACTTCGCGCAGAAATTCCTCCAGCACTTGGGCGGCACGGCGCTGTGGTGGCCGCGCGAGTGGCGCGAGACGGTCGCGGCATTCGGCACCGTCGTGGGCCTCTCGATGTTCAACTTGATGCGTTGGCGCTCCAGCGCGGCGTCCGTAGAGCGAGCGCGCGTGCGTCACCGCGACCGCGATGAAAACGCGGCTCCCGTGAACGCGCGAGAGGAACGCGGCAAGCAGCGAGTGGCGCTCGCCTGGTACGGCGTCGCCCTACTCTTCGTATCGATCTACACGTTCGTGCGTCACGAGTGTGTCCACTCGTGGCAACCACGGGATGCCTGGCTCGAGCTCGTCGGCGTCTCGCACGGAGGCGCGGGCGGACTCGGGGACATCGTCGAGCTCTCGCCCCATCAGGCGGTGGCGTCGCACCCGAGCTCGTCGGACGACGACGTTCACGCGTCCGCGCCCCCCGTGTGGCGCGGGACGTTCCTGACGCCGCTCTGGTTCACGGAGCGGACGCGCGTGGAGCTGGATCGCCGCGAACGCGAGCACGGAGTCGACGGCGTCTTGTACTGCCTCGCGATGGACGAGGAGTGGCTCATCGACTCGCTGCTCGGCCGCGATGCACACCTCGTTGCGTTGACGGTGCTCGCGTTCTTCGCATTGCACCTCGGAATCCTCGGCTGCGCGGCAGCCGGTTTCGGTTGCGCATTCACGCTCGGTGAAGAGATGGCCGCCGAAGTGGCCAAGGTCCTCTGAGTGATGTTCTCCGTTCACGTCTCCCTGATCTCGAAAGGAACCCTCCATGTTCATGTGTAACTCGAAGCTCGTGCCCGTCCTCGGCTGCATTGCCGTATTGTGCTGCACGGCGGTCTCCGCGGGACAAGCGGCGCCCGACTCGAAGGCGGTGCTCGCCGACGGCCCCGTCGACGGATTGCGAAAGATCCGCTTCACGTGGTTGAACTGGCGCAAGCCCAGCGTGCGCGACTATCGCAAGGACCTGGTCCTCGCGGAGACCGGCTGCTCGGTGGATCGCAAACTTGGCGAGCGCGCGTCGCCACTCGTCGTCCACGAGCAGCTCGGGCCGAACGAGTTCGTGTCGCGCTTCTCCGCTCCGAGGACATTCAGGCGGGTCCAGGAAGGCGAGTCGTTGTGCTGGGCCGCGGGCCTCGAGATGGTCAACGCAGCGCGCGGCGTACGCGTGATCGATCCGAAGACCGGGCGCGACGCCGACCAGGCAGAACTCGCGCGTCACTTCCGGGGCGGCGCCGCGGACCAAACGGCGGACCTCGTGGTCGTCATCCGAGGTCTCTGCCCGGACCTCGAGGCTTCGCTCGGCGAGAACCTGTTCACGTTGGGCGCGTCGTTCGCGACGCAGAGCTCGGATCGCTTGGTGTTCGACTTGTGCGCGGGCAGCCCGGCGATCGTCGGCCTCGACAAGGGATCCTACCGGCACGTCGTCGTCGTGATCGGCGCGCGCTACAGCTGGCTCAAGGATGGCGAACGAACACGCGGGTTCCAGGCGTTCCTCCACGGAGCGCAGAACTTGGTGAACGAGAGCGCGCGGCCGATCGCGAGCGTGGTTTCTGGCGAGGCGGACGCAAACAACGCGCTGGCAATCCGCGAACTGTTCTACATCGATCCCAACGATGGAATGGAATATTCGATGCGCGGCAAGGACTTCGCGTCTTGTTGCCTCTTCATCATGACTCCGCAGCTCGCGCGCGAAATCCTCACCGAGAAGTCCAACGTTTCGGTGGTCGACGTGGGCCAGGCAGCACTGAAGAAGGTGTTGGAATCGGGTGGCGAGCGCGAATCGCGACGTACATCGAGTCAGACGAAGAAGGCGAAGGATCCGAGTTCCGGACTGACCGATCTCGTCAAGACGCTCCGAAGCGCCGCCGGCGACGCGTCGAAACCCTGAGTCGAGTCAGAGGCGCCGGGCCGGCGCACCACGGCACGATGATACGCACTACGATTCCGACCATGAACGAGCAAGACAACAGCGACCCGCGACCGCGCACAAGCGCCCCGTCGAACCCCGAGCGCGAGCGGCGCAAGATCCTCGTCTTCGAGTCCCTCGAGCCGCTCGACCCGCCGGGGCCGGCGTTGACCGAGGATCTCCTGCGCCGTCATCGCGACGGCGACCGAGGCGCGAGCGACGAACTCTGCCGACGCTACCTCGACCGACTTCGGTGTTACGTGCGCGTGCGCCGTGGATCGAGGCGAGGGCTCGACACCGACGAAGTCGTGCAGGACGCCTACGCGAAAATGCTGCCGAGGCTCGTTGACTTCGACTATCGAGGCAAAGACAGCGTGTACGCCTACCTCTGCGCCGTCGCCGACAACTTCATCGGCCGGGGCGCGAGATCCACGGCGATGCGGCGCATCGAGCGCGACGACACGGAAGGCACTCTGCTCGCCGACGCGCTGGGCCGCGAGGCCGCTCCGGACGCGAACGCGAGCGACGCGGAATTGGAGAGGATCCTGGAGGAAACGCTGCGCGCGCTCTCCCCTCGCTACCAGAACATCCTCCTGGAACGGCACCTTCTTGGCGGCAGTTCGTCGGAAGTCGCCGCCCGCTTGGGACTCGCCGGCGCGAGCCTGGTCGATACGCTCTACTCTCGCGCTCGCGCGGCTTGGGTGCGCGAGGCCGAGCCCCAGCTCCGAGCGTGGATCGACCGCGCCTGAGGCGTTCTGGTCAACGCCTCGCGACCGGCCACGCGGTAGAACTCCGCCTGGTACGCTGTCGGGCCAACCACCGCCGACACCATGCCGCGCACGATCCTCGCCGTGGCGTTCGCTCTGTGCACCAGTTGCGCGGCCGTGAACGCACCTTTCCGCTCCGCCGATCCTCTCGCGGCGACGCCCGCGACGCAGGGGTTCCCGAGCCAGAAGCTCGACGGCCTGATCTTCGCCGCCGCGCGTTGGGACGCGCAGCACGACGAGGTCTTCGGCCTCGATCTCGTCCGCGCCGCCGACGTGCTGCCGATCGCGGTGACCGCGTGCTTGCGCGGTGACGGTCAGGACCGCGCGCGCGCGTGGTTGAACCCCGAGCGCATGGCGCCTGAACTCTTCCTCGCCGACGGCACTGCGCTCGCCGCGCTGACCGCCGATGAAGTCACGGCGCGCGTGCCGGAGCGTTACGGCGCGCGCTTGAAGAAGCTCGCGCTCGGCACCGGCTTGATGACCGCGCACGCCGACGAAGGTTGGCTCTTCTTCGAGCTCGCGCCCCGCGGCGCGTTCGACGTCGGTGAACGGACGATCGCGCACACGAGCGGCGAGCGCACGAGCGAGCTCGACCTCCGCGCGTCGTTGGTCGCGTTCCAAGTGACCCTCGACGGTCGCGAACAGTCGGTGTGCGTCGGAGTCGGGCGATGAGTTCTTCGTCGCTCCGGAAGTGCGCGCTCGCGTTGCTCGGCGTCGTCGCGTGCGCGACGCCGCGCGACCATGCGGTGATGCGCGTCGATCTCGAACACGCGCAGGCGTTGGTCACCCGCGGCGACTTGCCGGCGGCGGCCAAGTTGCTCGAACGCTCGCTCGCGCCCGCCGACGACGACGGCGCGAAGTTGCAGCGTTTCCACGCGGCGGTGCTGCTCGTGCGCACGCACGTCGCGGCGGCGTTCGGCGCGCCGTTCCTCGGCTCCGGCCTTCCGCCCGAAGGCGCCGAGTGGCGCCTCGACGCGCGCGCGCGGACGCAATCCGCGTCGCCGCTCGCGCACTGCGTCGCCGCGTTGCGCTGGGCCGACTACGCGCGCGGTTGGTACGACGAGGTCCAGGGGATTGCGCCGAACGCGGGCGGCGAAACGTTGTTGCCCGAAGCCCTCGGCGGCGTGACGACGCGCGACACGCTCGCGTACGTCCACCTCGCGGCGTTGGCGTGCTTCGCGCGATTGCGCTTCGAAGATCGCGTCGAGGAGATCCTCGCCGGGATCCCGGAACTCACCGAGCTCGAGCGCTGCGACACGTTGCTCGCCGCGACCCGCGTCGAGGACGGCGCGCGGCCGTGGATCTACGTCGGTGTCTTCGAGCACGTCGTGCGCACCGACGAGCCGCTCGCGTTCAAATTCGCGGTGCACGCGCTCGAGACTTCGACCGGCGCGCACGAACTCGGCGAGCGCGAACACGAACGCCTCGCGAACTGGATCACGCGCGACTCGCACTTCGTGTTCAAGTGCCCGACGTGCAAGACGCTCGCCGATCCGGTGCTCTTCTCGTGCAGCGTCTGTCGCCGGCCGACGCTCGAGTTCGAGCCCGAGCCCCGCGAGACCTCGAAATGACGGCAAGCGTCGAACTGCTGACGGCCGTCGAACTCGAACCGTCGACGCCCGCGCGTTGCTCGGTGATCTGGTTGCACGGCCTCGGCGCCGACGGCCACGATTTCCCGCCGATCGTGCCCGAGCTCGATCTCGATCCGTCGATCCCGGTGCGCTTCGTCTTCCCCCACGCGCCGAAGATCCCGGTGACGCTCAACGGCGGCATGGTGATGCGCGCGTGGTACGACATCCAAGAGCTCGAGCTGCGGCGCATGCACGACGCGCGCGGCGTCGCGCGTTCGCTCGCGTCGGTGCGTGCGTTGCTCGCGCGCGAGAACCAACGCGGCGTGCCGAGCGAACGCGTTTTGATCGCCGGCTTCAGCCAAGGTGGAGCGATCGGACTGCACGTCGCGTTGCGCAATCCCGAGCCGCTGCTCGGCGCGATCGCGCTGTCGACGTACTTGGTCAGCCCGGACGAACTCATGAAGGATCTCGCGCCGGCGAATCGCAAGTTGCCGATCTTCCACGCGCACGGCACGCTCGATCCGATGGTGCCGATCGAACGCGGACGCGACGCGGCGGACAAGTTGCTCGAGCTCGGCTACCCGCTCGAACTCCACACGTACAAGATGCAGCATCAAGTGTGCTTGGAGGAGATCCGGGATCTCGGCGCGTGGATGCGCGCGCGCTTCGCGTCGGTCGGTTGAGCTGATACCCGAAAAACGGAGGTCTCGATGCGTGCGTGGACGACGGCGATCGGTGTCGCGATCACGACGACGGTGTTCTTGTCGCTCGAATGCTCGGCGCCCGCCGCGCAGCACGGCGATCGCTTCGCGAACATGCTCGAGTTCGCTTCGCCGCGACCTGAACATGCGCTGCTCGACGATTTGGTCGGCGAGTTCGACTTCGAGGCGCACTTCGCGTTGCCCGGCGAGGACGCGTCGGACTGGCGCGGCACGACGAGCAACGTGTGGGCGCTCGGCGGGCGCTTCCTGCGCTGCGAGGCGACCAGCCGCCGCGGCGAGCTCGCGATCGAGAGCCTGCGCGTGCTGGGCTTCGATCCTGCGACGCAGCGCTTCCAATCGACGTCGTTCGAGTCGCTTTCGCTCACGCACGTCGACGCGAGCGGCAGCTTCGACCGCGACACGCGCACGATCGCGTTCGAGACCGAGACCAAGGACCCCGCGAGCGGCGTGCGCACCAAGACCACCGAGGTGCTGCGCATCCTCGACCGCGATCGCTACGTGCGCGAGATCTGGGGCCGCGGCTCGGCGGGCGAACCGCTGCAGCTCGTGCGCTCGAGCTACACGCGCCGCGGTTGAGCGCGCCAAGCGAGACGCCCGCCGAGCACGAGCTCGACGGGCGTCTTGGTGTTCACCGTTCGCCGACTAGTTGCAGAACGTCGCGCTGAGCGCGTTCGAGAGCCCGTCACCGAACGGATCCGGGTTGTCGCGCATCCACCACTGGAAGTTCAGCGTGTTGCCGACGTCGCTCGCTTGGATCGCGTACGCCCACGTGCCCGCACCCGACGCGGTCGTCGTGATGACCGAGCCGCGCTTGGTCGGCGGAGCGATGCAAAGCGTGCCGCCGTGGAACGCTTGCGACAGTTGGTTCGGACCGCGGAACACGAGCGCGGGCTTGCCGTGCGTGCCGTTGGTCATCGTCACCGCGAAGTTGTTGATCGCGAACGACGTCGAACCGGTCGAGGAGATCGCCGGGATCGTGCCGATCGAGTTCAACTTGCCGGCGCAGTAGCTGGTCGGCGCCGGGCAGAGCGTGGTGCCGCCCGTCGCCCACAACGAGAAGTCCGCGTTGTTGCCGGGCAGCGAAGCGATCACGTCGGTATTGATGTCCGAACCGATGACCTCGATCGTCCACGTGCCCGCCACCGGCAGACGCACGAAGACGTTTTCGACGGTGTCCTTGGTGTTGGCGACGCCGCCGCTCGTCGAGTAGTTGCCCGCGAGCAGTCCGTTGTTGCCCCAGTAGGAAACCGTGCTGCTCGGGTCGGTGACGCGCAGCGACAGATCGTTGAAGCGGTGCTGCGAAGCCGACACCGTGCCCGCGAGATCGCGGTAGACCATCGTGACCGCGAACAGCGGCTCACCCGGCGCGACCGAGAGCTGGTAGGTCTTCGTCTGGAGGTTGTTGAGCGGATCGGTCTCGTTGACGAAGAACGTCTTGTCCTTGCGGTCGTAGAGCGACTGCACGTTGGGCATGCCCCAACCTTGGTGTACGCGCGTCAGGTTGTGAGCGGTGCCACTGAACGTCCATTGGCTCGCCGTGTTGATCATCGCGGCCTTCGCCAACGTGAAGTGCGGACGGTTCTCGAACACCGTCGCGCCCGGGTGCGCGTTGCCGAACACGCCGTCGCTCCACATCTGGAAGAAGAGGCCGAAGTGACCGGCGCTCGCCGGCGTCGCCGCGCTGGTGCCGCCGAAGTTCGGATCGTAGGCCGTGGTGCTCAACGACGACGTCGTGAGGATCGAGTCGTAGAAGAACGCGAGGTCGGGCTTGATGCGTCCGTCGGCCGCGGGACCGATGCTCGCTCCGTTCCAGTTGTCGTCGCCCTTGACCGTGTTGTCGAGGTGGTTGATTCCGCCGATCGACACCACGTTCTTCGCCCACGCTTCCGGACGCGATAGCGTGCTGTTGGCGTTCGACTGCGAGTTCAGGATCAGGATGTCGTTCTGAAAGATGATGTCGTCCATCTCGAACGACTCGGTGGTGTAGGTCGTCACCAGCGAGCTGCCCCAGCTGTTCGACTGGAACACGCACTTGTACGGCTGCAGCGGATCGACGAGATCCGCGGTGTGCGTGTAGCGGCTGGTGGGTCCGAAGAACGGGATGAGGTTGTGGTACGACGCGCCGATGATCGAGGCGGTCGGCAACATGCCGCGACCCAGCGCGTTGCTGGTGCCGTCGCCGAAGACGATGCCGGTGGTCTCGGTGCCGTGGGAGTTGTCGGAGTTGGGCGCGCCGTGCAGCAAGACGCCGCCGTTGTGCTGCAACGCGCTGTGCGTCGCGAGGACGCCGCCGTCGAACACTTCACCTCGCACGCCGGTGCCGGTGTAGCCGGCGATCGTCTCGAGCGAGTTCGCGCCGCCGAGGATGCGCACGTTGTTCATGTCGGGCTCCGCCATGCTCCAACGGTCGATCGCGGCGACTTCGTCGAAGCCCGCGACGCGGCGCAGTTGCGCGGGCGTCAACGTCGCTCCGATCAGGAAGCCGTTCTCGTCCATCGTTTCGATCACGCCGCCGACGGCGAGGATCTTCGCGGCGACCAAGGGCTTCTGCGCCATGCCGCGCTCGAAGACTTGGACGTTGTAACGGAGCGTGTCGAGGTTGCCCGACTCGAGCATCCCCATCACGACCGACTCGATCTTGTACTCGCCGTGGAACGGTCCGACCCAGCGCACGAACGGCATCGCCGAAACGGCGGCCTTGACGGCCGGCGTCATGCGCACGAGCTGCGCGTGGTTGCCGACGTAGCTGTAGACGGTCGCGCCCGCCGCGCGCAGGGCTTGCTGGTATTCGAAGAGCGGCTGCGTCTCGAACTGGACGATGTAGACCTCGCCGTCCCAAGCAACGGCCGAGCGCGAGAAGTCCGGCGCGAAGACCGCGGGATCGAACTGCGCACGCTGCATCAACACGGTGTAGTCGGTCTGCACGACGTGCATCGAGCCGTCGGCGAGTTGGATCGCGTAGTACGGCACTTCGTTGGGGCCGGCGAGCTCGCGCCAGACGGCGACGCGCACGTTGTCGACGACGAAGCTCTTCGCCGCGATCACCGGATTCGAAGTGGAGTGGAACGCTTGAACGCCATCGAAGGAGAGTGTGCTTCCGGCAGCCGTCGGTCGAACGACGACTTGACCCGATGTCTGCGCGAACGCGGTGGTCGACAACCACGCCGTGAACGCGACAGAAACCAAGAAGCACGATCCGCGCGGAATCGTGAACATGACCCTGACTCCTCGAAATGCCTTGGAGAGAGCGGTTGCCGAAGCGGCCCCCGCAGCGCGTTCCACTGTACTCCCGCGCTCTCCGACCGCTAGCCCTGTCGGCGCGCTCGTCGCAACGCTTCGAGTTCCTCGAGCGTGCGCGGCCAATCGTCCTTCAAGAGCCGTGAGAGAGCACGGTCGGCCAGGAGGCGTCCCTCGTTCTGGCAACGGGCGCAGTAGTTGCACTCGTTGTCGGCGTACGCGATGCGCTGCACCGGCGCGCCGCAATCGGGGCAAGGCAATCCGAAGCGACCGTGCACCGCGAAGTCCGGACGGAACGCGGTCACCTTCTCGGGGAAGTCGGAACCTGTTTCGCGCGCGAGGCGCTCGCTCCACTGCGACAGAGTTTCGCGCACGGCGATGCGCAGTCGCTCGACTTCATCGGTGTCGAGGCGTGACGTGAGAGTCAGAGGTGACAATCTTGCACGGTGCAGGATCTCGTCGGAGTACGCGTTGCCGATGCCGCTGAAAAGCCGCGGATCGCTGAGCGCGCGCTTCAACGTGTGGTTCTCCGACTTCAGCACGCGCGCGAACTCCGCCGCGTCGATCGCGAGGACATCGACGCCGCCGGGATCGTGCTCGGCGAGCGCGGCTCGACCGCGGACGGCGTGAAGAGACGCGCGACGCTTCGTGCCGGCTTCCGTCAAGAGCAACGTGCCTCGGTCGAAGTCGAACGCGACCAGGCCGAGACGCTTCGGCACCGCCGCGCCGCGATCGCGCCAACGCAAGCGGCCGGCGATCATCAGGTGGACGACGAGGAAGAGCTCGCCCTCGAACTCGAAGACGATGCGCTTGCCGAGGCGTGAGAAGCCGGTCACGCGCAGGCCTTCGAAGTCGGTGAGCTTGGGCTCGACCGTGCGGAGGAGGAACGCGCTCTCGAGTCGAATGCGTTCGAGCTTCGAGCCGACGAGGCGTCGTTCTAGGTGGGCTCGATAGAGCTCGATGTCGGGCAGCTCGGGCACGGCGTGATCTTGACCGCTCGTGACGCCGCCGTCAGCAGCTTCGGCGACGAGTCGACGGCCCAGGCGTATCTTGGTGAGTCGCATGGAGCTCCGACGCGGCCTTTCGATTGCGATCGTCGTCACGGCGTCGGCGGTGAGCGCCCAGGACGCTGAGCCGGCGGCGCAGCGGCTGTCGGAATTCAGAGCTCAAGTCGACGGACTGGCGGACCCCGCAGCGGCGATCGCATTCGCGACGCAGTCGCCCCGCGGATCCTTGGTCGGATGGATCGTCGTCGAGGCTCAGGGCCGCCGAGTGCAAGTCCTCGATGGCGAAGGCAACCGAGCGAAGGAAGCGGAGGAGTGGGAGTACTTCGTGAACGAGAGCTTCGAGCTCGTCGAACCGAGTGGGATCACTCAGACGCTCGACGGCCGGCTGTGCGTGTCGGACTCAGGCTCGCACTGCGTCACGTTCGGCGGCGGACTTTGCCTCGGTGGTCGCGGCACCGCGCCCGGCGAGTTCAACACGCCCCGCGGCATCTGCATCGCGGGCGAGAAGCTCTACGTCGCCGACTCGCGCAACGATCGCGTGCAGGTGCTCGACCTCGACGGCAAGCCGCTCTTTGTCATCGGCTCGCGCGGCACGAGCGAGGGACATTTCCTCGCGCCGCTCGACGTCGCCGTTGACGCGGAAGAAAACGTCTACGTCGCCGACTCCGATAACCACCGCGTGCAGAAGTTCGATTCGCACGGCGCGTTCCTGAAGACGTGGGGTGACTTCGGTTCGTATCCCGGTCAGTTCGCGTCGCCGACGTCGCTCGACGTCGTCGGCGAGCGCGTCTACGTCGTCGATCGCGAGAACCATCGCGTGCAGGTGTTCGATCGCGAAGGAGCGTGGCTCTACGAGATGGGCGTGCACGCGCTGTTGCCGCGCGAAGGCCAGGGCAAGATCCACTATCCCGACGCGGTCGCGGTTTCCGCGGACGGCACGCGCATGCTCGTCTGCGAAGGCTTCGAGAACCGCGCGCAGATCTTCGGGATCCAGCCGCCGCTCGATCCGAACGAGCCGCCGCCGATTCCGCAGGAGCGCAACATCGCTGCGCACTACGGGCCCGAGGTCGGCGCCGCGGGCAATTTGATCGCGGTGCTCGAGCCGGGAGCTTCGACGCTCGCGCTCTTCCGCACCGAATTGCCTGAGCCGGTGCAGATCACGTCGATCGGCATCCACGGCACGCGTTCGGGCGAGTTGTTGCGCCCGTACGACGCCGCGATCGATCTCGAACGCAAGCGCATCCACGTCAGCGATCCCGCGAATGCGCGGCTCTCGACCTACGCGATCGTCGGCGACTTCGAGGGCGAGCTGAAGAACGACCCGTACCTGCTCGCGTTCGCGCGGTCGCTCGACTTCGTCAAGCTGCACGAGCTCGGCAAGGATCTCGGCGCGCGTTGGCTGATCGAGCCCGAGGCGATTGCGCTCGACGCGCACGGTCGGCTCTACGTCTGCGACCCGCGCAACCTTGAGGTATGGATCGTCGACGCCGACTTCAAGCTCGTCGGCAAACTCGACACCGGTACGGATCCATTCGTCGCGCCGGCAGGCGTCGCGGTGCATCCGGACGGCCGCGTGTTCGTCGTCGATCGCCTCTCCGGACGCGTGCGTGTTTTCGGAACCGATGGCCGCGCGTCGGGTGATTTCGCGCGCGACGGACTCATCGCGCCCTCAGGTCTCGCCGTCGATCACGCGGGTCGCGTGTGGGTCTCCGATCGCGCGACGGCGATGCTTGCGTGCTACAGCGCGGAGGGAGCGTTGCTCGAACGTGTCGGCGCACCCGGGCTCGCGCCGGATCAGTACTTCAAGCCGCGCGGGCTCGCGGTCGACGGGCGCGGCGAGCTCGTCGTGCTCGACTGGGGCAATCACCGCGGCGTCCTGCGCGGGATCGAAGGCGACAGTGCCGGGCGTATCGTCGGTTGGTTTGGTTCGCGGCTCTTCACGCGCGAGTTGCGCGAGCAGAAGCGATGAACGTCATGCTGCGCATCGTCGTGTCGTCACTCGTGCTGCTCGCGGGCGCTTGTGCATCGACGACGCCGACGAGTTCACAAGCGCGAGCCGCCGCAGCCCAACCCGCGTGGCGCGACGCAAACGAAGTCGTCGGCGGCACCGGCCTCTTCGTCGTGCGCTACCGGACGGCGCCTCTAACGATCCCGATGAACGCGGAGTTCGCGATTCGAGCTTGGGTCTTCGCCGCCAACGATCGCGAGCACCCGCTCGACGACGTCGAGCTCGCCGTCGACGCCGCGATGCCCGAGCACAAGCACGGCATGGCGCGCACGCCGCGCGTCGAGCGGCGCTCCGACGGTTCGTTCGGGATCAGCGGGATGCTGTTCCACATGCCCGGCCGTTGGGAGCTCTACTTCGACGTCACGCGCGAGGCGCTGACCGAGCGCGCGCAAACGCGGGTCGAACTCGAATGATCGGACGGTGGCTCGCGTGCGCGCTTTTCGCGAGCGCGCTGCAAGGCGTCGCTTTCGACGCCAAGACGCTCGCGCACATCCGCCAACATTCGCCGCGTCCGCCGCTCGCGGCCGATCCGACCAATCGCGTCGCCGACGATCCGCGCGCGGCGGCGCTCGGCCGGCGATTCTTCTTCGAGAAGCGGTGGTCCAAGAGCGGCGAGATCGCGTGCGCGACGTGCCACGATCCGGAGCGCGGCTTCGCGGACGGCAAGCAAGTCGGCGAAGGACTCGCGAAGCTCGAGCGCAACACGTTGAGCCTGCTCGACTCCGCTCGCCAGCGTTGGTTCTTCTGGGACGGCCGCGCGGACTCCGCGTGGGCCCAAGCGTTCGGGCCGCTCGAGCACGACGCCGAGATGGGTTCGTCGCGCGTCCAAGCCATCGCGGTCGTCGCGGAGGACGAAGAGCTGCGCTCCGCGTACGTCGAGCTCTTCGGCGCGATGCAGGACGTCGGCGACGTCGCTCGCTTCCCGCGCGACGCGAAACCGTCGGAGACGAACGCAACCGCGAGCTCCGCGTGGTCGTCGATGCGCGCCGACGACCGCGCCGCGATCGATCGCGCCGCGAGCAACGTCGCGAAATGCCTCGCCGCGTACGAGCGCGGGCTCGTCACCGGCCCCGCTCCGTTCGATCGTTTCGTCGAGGGTCTCGCCGACGGAAACACGGAGAAGCTCGCCGCTCTCTCGCCTTCCGCGCAACGCGGCCTGGCGCTCTTCGTCGGCAAGGCGAACTGTCGGCTCTGTCATTCGGGTCCGAACTTCTCCGACGGCGAATTCCATTCGATCGGCGTCGCGCCGCTCGGAGGCGGTCCGCCGCGCGACGCGGGGCGTCACACCGGCGCGAAGCTCGTGCGCGCGAACCCGTTCAACGCCGCGAGTCCGTTCAGCGACGCGCCGAACGGACCCGCGGCCGAAAGGCTCGCCACGCTGCGCGCCGGGCCTGAAACGTGGGGCGAGTTCCGCACGCCGAGCCTGCGCAACGTCGCGCGCACCGCGCCGTACATGCACCAGGGTCAGTTCGCGACACTCGACGCAGTCGTGCGTTTCTACTCGACGATGCAGGGCGCGCTCGCGCCGGGCCATCATCAGGAGACGGTGTTGCGGCCGCTGAATCTGACCGACGACGAGATCGCGGACTTGGTCGCGTTCCTCGGTTCCCTCGGCGGCGAGGACGTGGCGGAGGAGCTGCGGCGGCCACTCGACGAGCGCTGAACTCGTTCCGCTCGTCGAAGCCAGCGCCGGTTTGGCGCGCGAGCGGTATTCTTGGTCGCACACCGATGACGCGCTTCGTCACCACCGCCTTCGCGCTCTCTCTCGCCGCGTCGTTCGCGTCCGCCCACGACGACGACGGCAAGATCCTCGATCGCAAGCCTTACTTCCGCGGCGAAGCGTGGCGCCTCGCCGATCCCGCGAACGGCGGCGCCGCGGCGGCGACCGCCTTTCCGTCGAGCGGCCTCGTGCTGACGAGCTGGCTGACGATCCCGTCGTTCGGTCCGAAGCAAGTCGCGGCCGCGAGCTGCTCGGGCTACACGTCGCCGTCGGGCCGCGAGTACGCGTTGATCGCGCTCTCGAACGGCACCGGCGTCGTCGAAGTCACCGACCCGACCAACGCGAAGTTGATCTCTGTCGTCTTCGCGAAAGGGAGCTTCTGGGGCGACGTCCGCGCCTACTCGCACTACGCCTACGCGGTGAAGGAAACTCCGGTCGGCCTGCAGGTCATCGACCTCGACAACGTCGACGCCGGACAAGTGACGTTGGTCGACACGATCACGTCGCCGGGTCCGGACTCGACGCACACGCTCGCGATCGACCAGACGAGCGGCTTCCTCTATCGCGCCGGCGGCGGCGGCAACGGCTTGCGCATCTACGACCTCGTCGATCCGAAGAAGCCGACGTTCGTCGCCGAATGGCAGACGCGCTACGTCCACGAAGTCACGCCGGTCACCTACACGTCCGGGCCGTACGCCGGTCGGCAGATCGCGTTCGCGTGCAGCGGCTTCAACAACGGTTGGGTGAGCACCGGGATCGACATCCTCGACGTCACCGACAAGGCGCACATCACGTCGCTCTCCCAAGCGTTCTGGCCGAACGCGGGCTACTCGCACCAAGCGTGGCCGTCCGCCGACATGAAGTACCTCTTCGTCGACGACGAGTACGACGAGCTCCACTTCCAGATGCCGACGTCGACGATCGTGTTCGACATCCAGGACCTGTCGAATCCGGTGTACCTCGGTCGCTTCAGCAACGGCAACCAAGCGATCTCGCACAACGTCTACGTGAAGGGCAATCTGCTCTTCGAAGCCAACTACACCAGCGGCCTGCGCGTGTTCGACGTCACGCAACCGCTGACGCCGACCGAGATCGCGTGGTTCGACACCGAGCCCGCGAACGACCAGCCGACGTTCAACTCGCTCTGGAACATCTACCCGTACTTCAAGAGCGGCACGATCATCGGCTCCGACATCGAGAAGGGTCTCTTCGTGTGGAGGTTCGCGGGGTTGCCCGCGCCGGCGACGTACTGCCAGGCGAAGGCGAACTCGCAAGGTTGCGTGCCGACGATCGCGGCGAGCGGAGCCCCCAGCGTCTCTTCGCCGTCGCCGTTCGTCGTCGCCGCGTCGAACTTCCTCAACCGTTCGCAGGGCTTACTCTTCTACGGCACCGACGACGCGAGCCTCTCCTTCCACGGCGGCACGCTCTGCGTGAAGTCGCCGCTCTCGCGCACGCCGGTGCAGGCGTCTGGCGGGACGGGCTCGCCGACGATCGATTGCTCGGGCGCGTTCGCGTTCGACTTCAACGCGTTCCTGCGCACGGGCGGCGATCCGACGCTGCAACCCGGAACGCAAGTACGCTGTCAGTACTGGAGCCCGGACCTCGCCGACCCGACGGGCTTCCACGATTCGTTGAGCAACGCGCTGTCGTTCAACATCGGGCTCTGAAGGCGGGCTCTGAGGGCGGTCTCTGACGACGGGCTCTGAAAACGCGCGAGGCCGACCGCGTGTCGCGATCGGCCTCGTCGAGTGAGACGGAGCGAAGCTCGTCTACGGCTGGATGATGAACTGCAGCGCGTTGCTGAAGCCGACGCCCGAGCCGTCGGGGTGGAACAGGTCGCGCGACCACCATTCGCAGTAGACGACGTTGCCGGCGGCGAGGCCGTGGCTCGCCATGTACGCCTGCGCGAACAAGTACGAGTACGTGCCCGTGCAGTCGTTCGGCGGAGGATTGCCGCCTGAGCCCTGGACCGCGGTGCGGATGATCGGCGGCTTGACGCACAACGTGCCGCCGAGGAACGCGGCGTTGTTGGGCACCGTGCCCCAGAACAGGATGCCGGTCTTGTTGTTGAGCGTGTTGACGCACGTCACGGTGTACGTGTCCGGACCCGCGGACGCCGACGGCGTGCCGGTCGAACCGATCGACGGCGTGCAGCCCTTCGAGTTGATCTTGCCCTTGCAGTACGTCGACGAGATCTGCGCGGGAATGATCTGGCCGCGGAGCTCGCCGCCAGGGAAGGCGCTCGAGTGGATGTTCACGTACATCAAGCCGGCGAGGATGTTGGGCTCCTGCGCGGGCGGGTAGTTCCACACTCCGGTCTTCGGCGATCCGGCGGGCAACACCAATTGGATGCCGCCGTTGACGCCGACCGGCGCGGGACCGTGGATGTGCGCCGACACTTCCGCCGCGCTGAGCCCCGCGAACGTGATGTTGTAGGTGAGCGTCTTCGCGACTGTGTCGATCTCGAAGTACGCGTTGCCCGTTCCGGCCGTGCCGGTTGGCGGCACTTCTTGGGCGCTGTCGATCGAGGCGTAGAGCCCGTTGGTCGGCGCGGTGTCGAGCAACACTTGTCCGCGGATCTCACCGCCGGGGAACAACGCCGAGTGGATGTTGAGGTAGGTGAGGCCGGCGACGATGTTCGCCTCTTGCGCCTCCGAGTAGGTCCACGTGCCGATCTTCTGCGTGCCGAGCGGCAGCGCGTTCAGGATGCCCGACGGGAACCCGGGCGCGGAGAAACCGTGGATGTGCGCCGCGCTTTCCGCGGAGCCCAGGCCGCTGTAGTTGATGACGTAGTTGAACGTGTTCTTGTCGCGATCGACGACGATCGTCGCGGTGCCGGTCGCGGCGGAACCCGACGGCGGCGTTTCCTGCGCGCCGTCGAGGGTGGCGCGGAAGACGAGCTTCTGCGCGTGCGCGGCGGGCGCGAGACCGACGAAGGTCGCGGCGAGGAGAGCGAAGCTCACACCCGCGCGCGAGAAGAGACTTTGGATCCGCATGAGGAACTCCTGATGTCTGGCTGAGTCGTGGACGGCGAAAACGGAGGCCTCGGAGAGAGTCGAGGCCTAGGGGACAGCGTCTTATTACGCCACGTGTTTCGCGGCCGGATGTCGAACTCGGCAAATTCCTCCACAGGTGAACTTGGGGCGACGTGTGACGGAACGGATGCGCGGAGTCGAGCGCTCTCGCTCGCGAGTTCTTTTCCGGCGACGAACGTGGGCGTCAGGTTGTTCCGCACCAAAGCGGTAAGAGGCCCGTGAGCACCTTTCATCGCATTGCACGTCAAACGCGAGCGGCGCGCGGAGTCGGGTAGACTTGTGGGTTCTTGGGCTCGGCTGTCGTTCCAGGCCCATCTCCAACCAACACATCCTCCGCGCAACATGACGCTCATCACGCGCCGCATCGCGACAGTCGTCGCCGCCACCACGCTCACTTCGTCTGCGCTTCTCGCGCAACAGTTCCAGCTCCAGCCGGTCTTTCCTCACGGCGCTCAATGGACGGAGGGGCTCGAATGCGCCGACGTCGATGCCGACGGCGACCTCGACATCTTCTTCGCCGAGGGCGACGGCTTCATGTCCGCCAGCACGAAGCGCCAGAACAAGCTGGTGATCAACAAGCTGATCGAGACCGGCCCCGGCGTCTTCGCAGACGAGAGCGTCGCGCGTCTCGGCGCGCACTTGACCAACGGCAAGGGCGTCTGCACCGGCGACATCGACAACGACGGCTGGCCCGACGCGTTGTTCTGCAACGCGTTCGCGACCGACGTGCCGTTCATGTACGTCAACCAGGGCACCGCGAACCCGGGCTTCTTCAACATGGAGAGCGCGACGCGCGGCTTCACCGTCAACCTCTCGTCGGGCGGCGGCCAATTCGGCGACCTCGACGACGACGGCGACCTCGACCTGATCATCACCGACTCGTACTTCTCCGGCGGCGGCGGCAAGGCGCGGATGTTCATCAACAACGGCGCGGGCGTGTTCACCGAGAACGCGGCGGCGCTCGGAGCTCCGAACAAGGGCTCGGAGATGGACGTGCAGCTGACCGACATCGACAACGACGACGACCTCGACTTCATCGGCATCTGCCGTCAAGCGAATGCCGGCGGCGCGCACTACCTGATGACCAACGACGGCGCGGCGAACTTCACGAACCAGTCGTCGCTGATCACGTCGAGCTCGGGCGCGACGTACGAAGGCGAGTGCGGCGACCTCGACGGCGACACCGACGTCGACCTGTTCTTCGTCAGCCTCACGAGCTTCAAGGAAGGCGCGATTCGCAACGAGAAGGTCTCGAGCGGCACGCTCTCCTTCACGAACATGGCCGCGCTCGCGCCGAGCGTCGACGACAACGAGATCGCGCTGTTCGACTGGGACGTCGACGGCGACTACGACGTGATGGTCGGTTCGCTTGCGACCCACGAGTACATGTGGCGCAACGACGGCGCGCTCGCCTTCACCGATGTCTCCGCCGCGACGATCTCGTTCGTCAACGATTCGACGCTCGATTGCACGGCCGCCGACCTCGACAACGACGGGCGCTACGACCTCCTCACGGCCCAAGGCGAGTCCGGCGCGTTCTCGGACAAGTGGTACAAGAACAGCGGAGCCGTCGACACGCTCGCGCCCGTGATCGTCTCGCAATCGTCGTTCACGAGCGCGCCCGCGGGCACGGTCGTGTTGCACGCGAAGATCCGCGATCAAGTGCTCGACGACGGCATCAACTACGTGAAGAGCGCGGTGCGCTACACGTTGAACCCGGTCGCGCAAGCGACCGCGGCGTCGATCGATCCGGGCACCTTTACGCCGGCGATCCTGACGGTCACGGCGGGCACGACGGTGACGTGGACCAACAACTCCGGCGGCAACCAATCGGTTGACATCAACACGGCGCCGTGGAACTTCGCGTCCGGCAACATCACGAACGGCAACACCTACGCGTTCACGTTCGTGACGCCCGGCAGCTACGCGATCTCGACCACCGGCGGCTTCAACGGCACGGTGGTCGTCACCGGCGGCGCGGTCACGCAGAAGGGCTTCTACATGGGCGGCCAGCAGTACCGCTTCGCGGTCGAGGCGACCAGCGCGGCGGAACTCTGCTACGAGCTCGTTTTCACCGACTGGGCCGGCAACGTGCGCGTCACGCGTGCGATCCGCGTCGGCCTGACCGGCGGCGGCTGCACGCCTCCGACGACGTACTGCACCGCGAAGACGACCAGCAACGGCTGCGTTCCGACGATCGGTTCGACCGGCACGCCGAGCGCGAGCGACGGCGCGGGCTTCTTCATCACCGCCTCGAGCGTGATCAACAACAAGTTCGGCTTGTTCTTCTACAGCCAAGGCGGCCAGCAGGCGGCCGCTTTCCAGGGCGGCACGCTCTGCGTCAAGTTGCCGATCAAGCGCACGGCGGTGCAGAACTCCGACGGCAACTCGCCGCCGAACGATTGCTCGGGTTCGTTCTCGATGGACTTCAACGCCTACATCGCGCTCGGTACGAACCCGGCGTTGATCGCCGGCGCGGTCCTCGACGGCCAGTACTGGTTCCGCGATCCGGGCTTCGCCGCGCCGAACAACACCGGTTTGTCCGACGCGATCCACGTGACCTTGTGCCCGTGATGCGGACGAGCGACGGGGCCTGACGGTCCGTCGACAACAACGCGAGGCCGGTCTCTCCGAAAGAGACCGGCCTCGCGCGTTTCACGCCGTCGCTGACCGGCCGCGAAACGGATGAGGCCGAGCGGATGCGGTCGCTCGGCCTCGCGATCGAAACTGTTCAGTCGACGGTCAGGGCGTGAACACGACCTTGAGCGCGTTGCTCATCGCCGTGCGCGTGCCGTCGGGTTGCGTCGGGTCCTCGAAGAGGAACTGATAGACCCGCGTCTCGCCGATCATGGTCGCGTCGAGCGCGATCTGGAACTTCAGGAAGCCCGTCGCATCCAACGTCTTGGTCGGCAAGCGCGTCCACGGCGTTTCGGGGTAGAGCGTGCCGCCGCTGAACGGCAGCGACACGATCGCGGGACCCCAGAGCATCATCCCGCGCATCTTCGGAACCGCGTTCTTGACCTCGATCGAGAAGTTCTGGCCCGCGATCGACGGCGTGCCCTTCCAGCCGAGGGTCGCGAACTTCGCTAGGGTCGTCACCTTGCCCTTGCCCAGGACGTAGGTGTCGCCGAGCGAGAGCGTGCTGACGAAACCGTCGCTGGTCCCGCCGTCGTAGATCGGATCGAACGTGCCCGGCGTCGTCGGGAAGTCCGTCGAATCGGCGTCGCCGGAGAACACGACCTTGTTCTGCGCGGTGAGCTGCAGCGTGCGGCCGCGATCGCCGTAGCTGACGCCGGTGACGTTGCCAGTGCCGCCGACGTAGGTCCCGTACAGCAGTTCAGCGAAGTCGGCGGACAACTTGACGATCACTGCGTCGATGTTGCCCGCGTAGTTGGGCTGGGTCGCATCGAGCGTCGTGGGGAAGTTGCCCGAGGTCGTGTCGCCGCTGATGTACACGTTGCCGCTCGCGTCGATGTCGAGACCCGAGAGCTCGTCATCGTCGCCGCCGCCGATGAACGTGCCCGCCTGCAGTTGACTGCCGTCGGCCGAGAGCCGCACGGCGAAGCCGTCGCGCGAAATGCCGGCAGTGTGCTGCGGCATCCAGCCGCCGCTCGGCATCGGGAAGTCCATCGATCGCGCCTGCCCGATCACGATCGCGTTGTCGTAGTCGTCGAGCGCGAGCGCGTCGTTGCCGGACACTGCGTCGTCGTCCGAGCCACCGAGGAAGGTCGAGTAGACGAGCTTCTTGCCGTCGCCCGTCAGGCGCGTCACGAAGCCGTCGCCGACATAGCTGCCCAGCGCCGAGTCGCCGCCGTACGTCGTCTGGAACGCGCCGGCGGTCACCGGGAAGTTGGTCGAGTTGGTCATGCCCGCGACGACGATCGAACCGTCGCTGGCGATCTGCAGTCCGCTGTAGGACGCATCGTCGCCTGTGCCGCCGAGGAACGTCGACCACACGACCGCGCCCGACGAATTGAGCTTGGTCACGAAGCCGTCCCAAGAGCCCACGGGACCGCCGGCGTGCTGGGTCTGGAAGACACCGGCCGTCGTCGGGAAGTTGAGCGAGGCCGTGGCGCCGCCCAAGTAGAAGTTGCCCGCCGCGTCGATGGCGAAAGCACCACGCGGATTCTCTTCGTCGCTCCCGCCGATGTAGGTAGACATCTGCAGCTGCTTCAGGTCGGGGGAGAAGCGTGCGACGAACACGTCCTTCAGGCCCTTCCACTTCGAGCCGTTGGTGACCGGGAAGTCGTTCGACTCGGTGAAGCCGACGACCCACACGCGACCTTGGCTGTCGGCGGCGACGCCGTAGCCGCGCTCGTCGACCTTGCCGCCGAGGTAGGTCCACGCGATCACGGTCGAGAGGTCCGCGGAGAGGATGCCGATGAACGCATCGCTGCCGCCCTTGAACGTCTTCTGGTAGCCGCCCTTCGAGGCCGAGAGCGACGCAGCGAGGTCCGTCGAACCGGTGTTGCCGGTGACGAGGATGCGTCCTTGCGAATCGACCGAGCAGCCTTGGACTCGATCGTGTGCGTTGCCGCCGAAGAATGTCGTACTGGGGTGATTCTGAGCCGACGCCGATGCAACGACGAGCGACCCGATCGTCGCCCCTGCCAGGAGGCGCGATTGGAGAGAGCTGAACATGGATCTTCCTTACTTCGATGCCTGCCAACGGAGCGAAATCCGCGGGGGAACCCACGCCCCCAATCCACGCACCTCGCTCTGCCTACCTCGAGCTACCTCGAATGCGCGCGATGCGGCGCGAACTCGCGGATCGCACTGATTGACCGGAGGAGGAGTCGACTGGTTGCGGCCGAGTCATCCAATTTCGACGAGCACCGAGCGCCCGCCGCGTGCCAATAGCGCGATCCAAGGAAGTAACCCGAGCGCTTCACTTAGGAACATGAAAGGACTGGCATTCTTCCCGTCGGTTGCAACCGCGCTGGGTCGCGCCGGTCCTCAGCTGCGGACGAAAGTGAGCCAGCCGTGACGATCCGCCGCTTTGCCGCCGACGATATCCAGGTAGTCGCTCTGCAACGACGCCGTGATCGGACCGCGCGCGCCGCTCCCTATCCGCCGTCCGTCGATCGACGTCACCGGCGTGACCTCGGCCGCCGTGCCGGTGACGAAGACTTCCTCGGCGGTGTACAGCATCTCGCGGGGCAGACGCTCCTCGCGCACCTCGAGCCCGCGATCGCGCGCCAGACGCATCACGTAGCCGCGCGTGATGCCGGCGAGGATCGACGAGGCCGCCGACGGCGTGTGCAGGGCGCCTCGCATCACCAGGAAGATGTTGTTGCCGCTGCCTTCGGAGACGAAGCCGTCGACGTCGAGGGCGAGTCCGTCGTCGTATCCGTGCCGACGCGCTTCACCGATCACCAACGCGGAGTTGAGGTAGTTCGCGGCCGCCTTCGCGCGCGCCGGGTGCGTGTCTGGGGCCATGCGCCGCCAGCTCGAGACACCGAGCTTGACCCCCTTCGCCCGCGACTCGTCGCCGAAGTGCGCGCCGTGCGGCCACGTCGCGATCGCCATTTCGACCGGGCAATGCGTCGGATCGACGCCGAGCATCCCGTAGCCCCGATACACCAACGGGCGGATGTAGCAGGCGTCGTGCTCGTTCCGCCGCACGAGCTCGGTGATCGCATCGAGCACCGTCTTCGGCGTGTACGTGATCGGCAGCTCGCAGATCGTGCAGGACTGGAAGAGCCGCTCGACGTGCTCGTTCAACCCGACGATCGCCGGACCGCGCGACGTCCCGTACGCGCGCAGTCCTTCGAAGACCGCGGTGCCGTAGTGCAAGGCGTGGGTCGCGACGTGAACCTTCGCGTCGGCCCAGGGAACGAACTGTCCGTTGAACCAGATGAAGCCGGTGCCGGGGAGCTGCATTCGCGCATCCTACTGTAGACTCTCCGCGCCATGCGGATCCAAGACGTGCCCCACGGTTTGAACGTCGTCATCGAAACCGGCGCGATCGTGTACATCGGTCGCTTCGACTCGACCAACGGCTTCAAGGCCCTGCTGCATTCGTGCGATGTCCACACGCTCGCCGCGGGCGAGGACGTCGAGCGCTACGTGCAAGACGCCGCGACCTACGGGGTCAACGTCACCCAAGGCGACGCCGAGGTCGACATCCTCGGCATCCGCAACGTCCGTCTGCTGCGCGACATCCCGAAGCTCGCGTAGCGCGAGCAACGCGCGCGACCGGCGACGAGCAGCTGGAGAGACGCCCGGGCGGCGACTTCCGCCCTCGTCGCAGCGTAAGATGTCGCGCGCCGAACCGAGGCCCAACGCCTCGTCCCCATGCAAGCCAACCAATCTCCTCGTTTCGCCAGCGCGCTGTCCGTCGAGCCCGACTCCGCGAAGGCCGAACGGCAATGCCTCGACCGCCTGCTGACCGAACTCGACGGAACGAAGCCCGACCTGGTCGCGATCTTCGTCTCCCACCACCACGGCGCGGTGATCGAAGGCCTTGGTCCGCGGATCGCGAAGGCCCTCGGTTCGCCGGCGGTCGTCGGCTGCACCGGCGAGACGATCATCGGCGGCACACGCGAAGTGGAATCGGAGCCCGCGCTCTCCCTGTGGGCCGCGTCGCTGCCGGGCACGAAGGTCAAGACGTTCGAGTGTTCGGTCGAGCTCGACGCGGAAGATCGCCCGACGTTCAGCACGCTCCCGCCGATCGGCGACGCGGCGCAAAGCTCGATCCTGCTCTTCGCCGATCCGTTCTCGTTCCCCGCCGACGAGTACTTGAAGGTGCTGAACGAGAAGTTCCCCGGCGTCCCCGCGGTCGGCGGCATGGCGAGCGGCGGAATGGGCCCCGGCCAGAACTTCCTCGTCACCACCGACGGTCTGCGCGCGAGCGGCGCGTGGGGCGCGGTGCTCGAAGGCGGCATCGAGATCCGGTCGGTCGTCAGCCAAGGTTGTCGTCCGGTCGGCAAGGCGTGGGTCGTCACCGCGTGCAACGAGAACTTCATCCAGAAGCTCGGCGGACGCGCGGCGGTCGAGGTGCTCGCGGAGACGCTGCAAGAGCTCCCGCCCGCCGACCGCCAACTCTTCCAACGCCAACCGTTCGTCGGCCTCGCGATCGATCCGAACAAGACGCTCTTCGAGCGCGGCGATTTCCTCGTGCGCCAGATCATCGGCGTGCAGCCGAAAGAGAAGTCGATCGCGGTCAGCGACGTCCCCCGCCGCGGCACCACGTTGCAGTTCTTGGTGCGCGACGCGCAATCGGCCAGCGAAGACCTCGCGCTGTTGATGGGCGCCCAAGGCGGCGGCGCGCTCGAGTCGGCACCGAACACGGCGGGCGCGTTGCTGTTCTCGTGCAACGGCCGCGGCACGCGCATGTTCCAGTCGCCGGACCACGACGTCACGCGCGTGCGCGAAGGTCTGCGGGCCGACGTGCCGATCGCGGGCTTCTTCGCGATGGGCGAGATCGGTCCGGTCGGCAAGCGCAACTTCCTCCACGGTTACACGGCGAGCGTCGCGGTCTTCCGCGCGCGCAAGGCTCGAGGAGACTAGGCATGCTGTGGTTGGCGATCGGAGTCGCGGCCGTCGCGTTGATCGTCGCGCTCGCGGCGCTCGCACGCGCGTCGGGCGCGGCGCGCGAGCTCGAAGACGCGCGTCTCGAAGCCAAACGCGCGGTCGCGGCGGCGAGCGAAGCGCTCGAAGAAAAGGTGACGTTGACGCGCGAGCTGCTCGCCGCGATCGCCGACGGCGCGAAGCCGACGCGCGAGATGATCCTCGAAGGCCAACTGTGGCGCGACGTCGACGGCTCCGAGGCCCAACGCATGTTCGAAGCGGGAACCTTGCGCCTGATCGACGTGCGCTCGCCGCACGAAACCGCCGGCGGCGTCCTGCCCGGCGCGCTGCTGATCCCGATCGACGATCTCGAGTCGCGCACGGCCGAGATCCCGAAGGACGGCAAGCGCACGTTGCTCTACTGCGCGGGCGGCGGACGTTCCGCGGCGGCGTGCGACTTCCTCTCGGGCCAAGGCTTCCGCGAGCTCTACAACCTCGCGGGCGGCATCGGCGCGTGGAAGGGTCCTGTCGCGCGCGAAAAGCGAGGCTGAACCAGAGTGCGCTGGAAGCAGATCGCGGTTTGGGCGGTGATCCTGCTCGCGTTTGCACTGGGCGCGATCGCTTTCTGGATCGGCGCTTGGCGGCGATCGGGTCTGCCGACGCGCACGGGTGAGCTCGCGCTCCCCGGACTCGGCGCGCCGGTGAAAGTGCGCTTCGACGAATGGGCGGTCCCCCACGTCGAGGCCGCGAACTTGAACGATCTCGCCGCGGCTCTCGGTTGGCTGCACGCGAACGATCGCCTCTTCCAACTCGAGATGGGCCGTCGACGCGCGAGCGGTCGACTCGCCGAAGTCGTCGGCGTCGCCGGTCTCGCCGAGGACGTGCGCATGCGCGAACTCGGCCTGCGCCGCACCGCCGATCGCTACCTCGCCGTGCTCGAGCCCGAGAGCAAGGCGCTGCTCGACGCGTACGCGCGCGGTGTCAACGCGTGGATCGACGCGCACCGCGGCGACTTGCCGAGCGATCTCGATCTCCTGATGGATCAGGTCGAGCCGTGGAAGCCGATCGACAGCCTCTGCTTCGCGCTGCTGATGTCGGTCGATCTCTGCTACCCGCGCTTCTACGAAGAACAACGTTTCGAATGGCTGCGCGCGTTCGGGCCTGAGCGCACGCTCGATCTCGTCGGCAAGGGCGAGCTGCAACTCGACGACGACGTGCTCGCGCTCGCGACGAAGTCGAAGGTCGCGCTCCCCGCCGGCGAGGACGAGGCCGTCGTCGACAAGAAGGGCGGCAGCAACAACTGGGCGATCGACGCGGACCACACCGGCACGCACGCCGCGTTGGTCGCGAACGATCCGCACCTCGGGCTCGCGTTGCCCGCGCTGTGGTACGAGGTCGGGATGCGCGCCGCCGACTACGACGCGTACGGCATGACGCTCCCCGGTTTGCCGGTGGTGGTGATCGGCCGCGGCGCGAACGTCGCGTGGGGCTTCACCAACACCGAGCTCGACACCAACGACGTCTTCGTCGAGGAAGTGTCGCCGCAAGGCAAGTCGGTGCGCCGCGGATCCGATTGGGTGCCCGTCGATGCGGTGTCGGAGACGATCCGCGTCGACGGCGGCGACGACGTGACGGTCGAGACCGGCACGACCGACCTCGGCGCGTTCTTGCCGCCGCTGCCGGAGCGCGGGTTGCCGGCGCGTTCGCTCGCGTGGACCGCGTTCACGCCGTTCGACACCGTCGCGCCGTTCGTCGCGCTCGCGCGCGCGAAGAGCATCGACGACGTGCCGAGCGCGATCGAGAGTTTCGTGTCGCCGGTCCAGAGCCTGGTCGCGGCGGACACGAACGGCGACGTACTCTTCACGTTGCTCGGCCGCGCGCCGGAACGCAATCTCGGCGACGGTTCACTGCCCGCGCCGGGTTGGGACGCGCGTTGGAAGTGGCGCGGTCTGCGGCCGGCGAGCGACAACCCGCGTCTGCGCCGCCCGAGCGACGGTTTCGTCGCGACCGCGAACAACGACGTGCGGCCGGCGAATTTCGCGGTGCCATTGTCGGCGGATTTCGCGAATCCGTCGCGGGTCGAGCGCATCCGCGAGCTCGTCGGCGCCGCGCAGGATTGGACCGCGGAGAAAGCGGCCGACGTGCAGCTCGACGACACGTCGCGCTACGCGTTGTCGGTCGTCGCCGCGTTGCCCGACGATTTCGAGGGCGATGCGCGCGACGCGCTCGCGATGCTGCGCGCGTGGGACGGGCGCATGCGCGACGGCGGAGCGGCGGCGCTGTTCGGGCTCTTCGAGCGCGAGCTCGGGCGCACCGTCTTCGACGACGAGTTCCACGCCGAGGGCCTCGGGCCGATGGGACTCTTGCGCAAGGCGGATTCGCTCCAACGGCTGGTCACGAACAAGCTCTCGCCCAAGTGGTGCGACGACGTGACGACCGCGGAAGTCGAGACGTTGCACGATGTGCTCGCGCGTTCGCTCGCGAGCGCGCTCGCCGCGACCCGCGCGCGCTTCGGCGCCGACATGAACGCGTGGAATTGGACGGCGCTCAACCAATGGACACCGGCCCATCCGCTCGCGGCGGTGCCGGTGCTCGGCCGGCTCTTCGTCCGCGGGCCGTTCAGCGTGCCGGGCTCGGCGCAGACGATCCGCGTCTTCACCGGCTGGTGGCGCGGCGATCACGTCGACGTCGGACACGGCGCGTCGATGCGTTGGATCGCGGACCTCGGCGACGGCGACCGCGCGCTCGCGATCCTGCCCGGCGGACAATCGGGCCATCCGTTCGACGCGCACTTCGACGATCAGCTCGCGAACTACGTCGCGGGCAAATTGCGGCCGGTGTACTGGAGCGAGAGCGCGATCACCGCCCACGTCGCGTCGACGCTCGCGCTGCATCCCTGATGCGCCGCCGTTCGTTCGAGCTCCGCGACGTCTGGTACTCGCTGCTCGAGGCGGACGCCGCGTTGCTCGCGTGCTGCGCGCTGCCGCGCGCGGGCGAACGGCCCGAGGTGCGCGTGCGCAAGTTGCCGTTCGGCCGCACGTTGGTCGAGACGACGCGCGAAGCGAACGGGGTCGTGCGGTGCGTGCGCTACTTCCTCGACGGCCGGAAGCGGCGCGAGCTCCTACTCGTCGACGGCCGCGCGCACGGCCGCGCGACCGCGTGGTACCGCGACGGCAAGAAGCGTTGGGTCGGCGAATTCCGAGCAGGTGCGCAGACCGGCGAATGGTTCTTCTTCCATCGCACCGGCAAGCTAGACGGTCGCCGCACCGGCGTCTACGAGAACGGGCTGCGCTTCGCGGCGATGAAGGGCTTCAACGATTGGAACGCTTGACGCTCCGCGCGACACCGTGAGATCCTCGGAGCGACGATGAGCGCCGCGACGCCGAAACCCGGGCTTCGCCGCCGGTTCGCGCGCTTCGCCGCCATCGTGATCGGCCTCGTCGTCGCGCTCGTGGTCGTCGAGGTCGCGGTCCGCATCACGTTGAAGCTGCGCGGCGAACCCTTCGACTCCGGTGCGTCGTCGCGCAGGATCGCGACGCTGCGCTCGTCGCTGCTCGACGCCGCACCGCGCGTGCAGGCGATTCCGCGAGAAGAGCTGAACGCGGCCCGTTCGCAGGGCCAGATCCTCCACCCCTACTTCGGTTGGGACTTCGTCGGCTACCACGAGACGCTCGCGACCGAGCTCGAGTACTACCGCGGTGCGGAGGCGGACGAGACGTACGACGTGATGATCCTCGGAGGCTCGGTCGCGATGAACCTCGTGCCTGAAGGCGTCGAGGCGTTGACCGCGGCGTTGCGCACCGACCCAAAACTCGCGGATCGCAAGATCCAGGTCCTCGGCCACGGTCGCGCGGCGCAAAAAGCTCCGCAGCAGACGATGGTGCTGCAGTTCCTGCTCTGCGCCGGCGCGAAACCGGACGCGGTGATCGCGCTCGACGGCTTCAACGAAGTCGCGGTTGCGCTGCAGAACGCGCGTCAAGGCATCGCAGTCGTCTATCCGTGCGCCTCGATCTGGGTCGCGCTCGCCGGCGGCGCCGCGGGCGATCCGCAGGTGCTCGAACGAGCGCTCGACGTGCGCCAACGGCAGCTCGCGGTCGTCGACGCGACCGAGCAGTTCGCGCGTTGGAACCTCGGTCGTCTCGCGTCGACCGCGTGGCTCGCCACGCAGCGCATCGATCGGCTGCGCAACGCAGCCGGCGCCGCGGCGGGCGACTTCGAGCGCACGGTCGCGGCCTCGCGCACGTTCGACACGTTCGCCGGTCCGAAGGAGACGCTGGACGATGCGGCGCAGATCGAGCGCTGCGTCGGACTGTGGCGCGAGAACGCGCGTTCGTTGCACGCGCTGTGCGCGGCGCGCGGCATCGACTTCCTGGACGTGCTGCAACCGGCGGCGATCTACGCGGGCTCGAAACCGCTGAGCGACGAAGAGCGACCGGTCGCGACTGCGATCGACGCGTGGCAGACGGCGGTCGATCTCGGCTACCCGCGCTTGCGCGAAGTCGGCAAAACGCTCGCGAACGACGGCATCGCCTTCCACGACGCGACCCAGATCTTCGTCGACACCACCGAGACCGTGTACATCGACAGCTGTCACGTCAACGCGCACGGCTACGACGTGCTCGCGCGCTCGATCGGAAACGCGTTCGTCGCGGCGCGCGCGCGTGGAGAGAAGCGATGACCGCTCCGCCTCGCGCGCTGAAGGCGTTCGGCATCGTGCTCGCGGTGCTCGTCGGCCTCGAGCTCGGCACGCGCGTCTGGTTGCGCATCACGGCGACGCCGTGGGACTTCGACGCGGCGAAGGCGGAGATCGAAGGCCTGCTCGGCGCGCACGACGCTCCCGCGGGAAGCGCGCCGCCGACGAACGACGGCGCCGCAGTCGACGCGACGCGGACCGAGACGCTGCATCCTTATCTCGGCGTCGATCTGGTCGCGTCACGCGAGCGCTTGCGCCGCGAACTCGAGGCGACGCAACGCGACGACGGCTTCGACGTCTTCGTGCTCGGCGGCTCGACCGCGACGGACTTCGTCGGCGCGGGCGCGGAGACTCTCGCCGCTCTGCTCACGAACGCCTCGGGCCTTTCGTCGGGACCGGTCCGCGTGTGGGGCGAAGGCCGCAGCACTTTCAAGGAGCCGCAACAAGCGAACGAACTCGCGTACGCGTTGACGTTCGGCGTGCGGCCCGACCTCGTGATCGTGATCGACGGCTTCAACGACGTCGCGCTCGCCGTCGAGAACGGTTGGGAAGGCACGCATCCGCTCTATCCGTGGGCGCCGAGGTGGGTCGCGCTCGCGGGTTCCGGGATGCGCGATCCGAAGACGCTCGATCGCATGCTCGCGCTGCGCGAACGCCGCGCGCGCACGGCGCGGCTCGCGCGCTTCGAGCTCGCGTCCGGCGTGATGAACAGCGCGCTGCTCGGCTCGCTCGGTCTGCGCAAGTTGCACGCGCTCGACCGCGAAGCCGACGCGGCGTTCGAAGAGCTGAACGCGGGCTTGCGCGCCGCCGACGCGACGCACGCCGAACGCGGACCGGACCACGCGACCGATCACGCGCGCATCCTCGACGCGGCGGTGACCGCGTGGTCGGAGGGTGCGTTCTCGATGTGGAGCCTGTGTCGCGACCGCGGCATCGCGTACCTGCACGTGCTCGAGCCGACGCTGCACGACGAAGGCTCGAAACCCGCGACGGCGGAAGAACTCGCGCACGGCCAAGTCCCGCCGGCGTGGAGCGAAGCGGTGCGCCTCGGCTACCCGCGCTTGCGCGAAGCGGGCGCGGCGCTGGCCGAGCGCGGCGTGCCGTTCCTCGATGCGTCGCGGATCTTCGCGGACGTGAACGAGCCGCTCTACTACGACGGGTCGCGCTTCGCCGAAGCGGGACAGCGCTTGCTCGGCGACGCGCTCGGCAGGCGCGTCGTCGCGGACTTCGCCGCGCGCCGCGGCGCCAAGTAATCGGCTTGACGGATCGCGCGCGCTCGTCGAACCTGCTCCGCTCGCATGCCGCCCTCGTCCGACGCGCCCTCCCCGCCGCGCGCGCGCCGCGGCGCGTGGCGCAAGTTCGCGATCGCGTGCGCGTCGCTGGTGCTCGCGTTGATCGCCGCCGAGCTCGGCCTGCGCGCCGTGCAGTACGTTCGCGGACGGCCGTACGTCGCGCGCAAGGTCGAGAATCGCCTGAGTGCGTTGCGCGCCGCGCTGTCCGACGGGGTGCCGCGTGAACGCGCCGAGGCGAAGGCGCGGAAGCCGAACGCGCCGGAGCCGAGGGTCTCCCACGACGTGCTGCATCCGTACGTCGGCTTCGAACAATCGAACCACAACGATCGACTCGAGGCGGAGATCACCTACTTCCGCAACGACACTTCGAAGAACGTCTTCGACGTATTCGTGTTCGGCGGTTCGGTCGCCGGCGGATTCGAGAGCGTCTCGAGCGGCGCGTTCCACGATCTGCTCGCGGCTGATCCACGTTTCGCGAATCGCCCGGTGCACGTGTGGGTCGAAGGTCGCGCGGCGCACAAGGAGCCGCAGCAAGTCGCGTTGCTCGACTACTTGCTGTGCTGCGGCGTCGAACCGGATGCGGTGATCGCGCTCGACGGCTTCAACGAAGTCGCGATCGGCATGCAGAACGTGCGCGCCGAGATCACGCACCTCTATCCGTACTTGTCGGCGTGGCTCGCGCGCGCCGGCGGCATGGAGCGCAACGAAGAGGCGTTCGAGCTGGCGCTCGACCTCTACGCGCGCCGCGGTGCCGCGCTCGGTCGCATCGAGCGGTTGCTCGATCTCGGCGCCGCGCGTTTCGCGATGACCGGCGAGCTCGGGCTCGCGTGGGTCGAGCGTTCGGCGCACGAAGTGACCGATCGGATGTTGCGCTTGCAGACGACGTTGACCGCGAGCAATCGCGTCGACGAGCTCGCGCCGCCGAATCTCCCCGGCGACGACGACGTGCAAGTCGATCGTTGCGTGCGCAACTGGTACGAGGGCGCGCGTTCGCTCGCCGGGGTTTGCCGCGCGCGGAACATCGCGTTCCTCGAAGTGCTGCAGCCGACGCTGCACGACACCGGTTCGAAGCCGTTGACGGAGAATGAAGTCTCGAAGGGCGAAGCGATCGAGCCGTGGACCACCGGCGTGCACCTCGGTTATCCGAAGTTGCGCGCCGCGGGGAAGGAGCTCGCGCGCTCCGGCGTCGCGTTCCTCGACGCCAGCTTCGCGTTCGAGCACGAGACGCGCTCGCTCTACGTCGACGCGTGTCACTTCGAGCTCGCGGGCTACGAGGTGCTCTCGCGGATGATCGCGCCGGCGCTGCTCACCGAGATCGAGCGAGTAGAGGCGCGCAGGCAATGACGAGCGCGGCGGCGAAGCGCGGTCCGCTCCTGCGTCTCGCGTGGGTCTCGGGACTCTTGCTCGCCGCGTTCGTCGCGGTCGAGCTCGCGTTCCGCGGTTGGCTCGCGTTCGAGAAACGGGCGTGGGACTCCGACGCGACGAGAGCGCGGATCGAGCGCTCGCTCGCCGGCGCCGACGAACACGGCGCGAAGACGTCGCGTGCGAGCGAGGACGCGGCGACCGTGCTCCATCCGTTCTTCGCACGCGACACGCGCGCGGCGCGCAAGGAGCTCGATCGCGCGCTCGAATTCACGAGCTCGGCCGAAGGCACGCTCGCGTTCGACGTCGTCGTGTTCGGCGGCGCCGCGGCCGCGGACTTCGCGACCAACCGAGTCGGGCCGTTGACCGAGGCCCTGCGCGCCGACCCGCGCTACGCCGCGCGGCCGATCCGCGTGTGGAACCAAGCCCGCGCGGGCTTCAAGCAACCGCAGCAAGCGAACGCGCTCGCGTACTTGCTCGACGCCGGCGTCGAGCCCGACCTCGTGCTAGTGATCGACGGCGTCGAGGACCTGACGATCGCGTTGCGCAACGGCCGCGCGGGCACGCATCCCGTGTATCCGTCGACGGAGAGCTGGGGCTCGCGCCTCGGCCGTCCGTTGAACGATCCGGCGCGTCTGCAAGCGGTGCTCGCGGCGCGACAGAGCGAACAGCGCATGCGCAGTTGGGCGCGCACGTCGCTCTCACTCGGACTTGCTCACAGCGCTTGCCTCGGTACGTTCGTCGTCGACGAACTCGAGCGGCGGCTCGCCGAAGTGAACGCCGCGCAGCGACACGTCGACGACGTCGGCACGCGCGAGCTCGACGATCGCGCGGCGGTCGGACCGCGCCACGCCGGCGACGACATCGCGATCGTGCGCACCGCGACGCGCGCTTGGTTCGAAGGCGCGTTGTCGATGTGGGCGATGTGTCGCGAACGCGGCATCGCGTACGTCCACGTGCTCGAGACCGCGCCGCACGACGCGGACGTCGCGCTCGCGCAAGGCGAGCGTTCGCTGGCGGGAGGCTTGCGCGAGCTCGAGAAGCGCGGCGTGCCGATCGTCGACGCGCGAGCCGCTCTCGAAGCGTCGAAAACCGCCGCCGACGAGCCGCGCGACCTCGGCGCGGCGATCGTGCGCGCTCATCTCGCGGCGCTCGACGCCGGCGACGCGCGGCGCTAGTCGCGCGCTTGACGGAACTCGGGGCATCGCGCAACCTACGCGCTCGCTCGTTCCCGATGTCCGCCCCCGACCAACAGCGCCGCAGCGGCATCTGGAAGAAGCTCGCGCTCGCGGTCGTGTCGCTGGTGGTCGCGCTGCTGCTCGCCGAAGGCGGCATGCGCGTGCTCTTGCGCCTGCGCGGGCAGCCCTTCGATCCCGACAAGGCGCGCAACGACGCCGCGAACGCGATCTCGATGGTCGAGTCCAACATCCCGCGTTGGGATGCGCCGGTCGAGCAACGCGCCGATCCGAAGCAAGTCGAGGTGCTGCACCCCTACTACGGCTTCGACGCGGAAGGCTACATCGAGGACGTCGCGCGCTTGGTCGAGTACTTCGGCTCGGATCGCGCCGAGCGGAACTACGACATCGCGATCCTCGGCGGTTCGGTCGCGTCGATCTTCGCGGCGGACGCGGCGAAGTCGTTGGTCAAGGACCTGCAAGCGGATCCGCGCTTCGAGACGCGCGCCATTCGCCTCTGGAGTCAAGCGCGCGGCGCGTACAAGGAGCCGCAGCACGCGATCGTGTTCCAGACGTTGCTGTCGTACGGGATCAAGTTCGACGCAGTGATCCTGATCGACGGCTTCAACGAAGTCGCGATCGGCTTGCAGAACGCGTCGTTCGGCGCGTCGCCGCTCTACCCGAGCGCGACCAAGTGGCTCTCGCGCGCCAGCAATCCTTCCGCCGATCGCGAGATGATGGACCTGATGCTCGCGTTGCGCGCGAAGCAGAGCGAAGTGACGCGTCAAGCGCGCCGCATCCTCGATCTCGGGCTCTACCGCAGCGCGGTCGCGAGCGAGCTCGCGCTCGGCTTGTTGTGGCGCACGCGCGCCGACGCGTCGACGCAGTTCGACAAGGTGACCGCGCGGCTCTCCGAAGGCATCGCGAATCCGAGCGTCAACGGGCCGACCTTCGATCCCGAGCAGGGCGCGGTGTTGCGCGAATCGGTCGGCGCGTGGGTCGCGGGCTCGCGCACGATCGCCGCGATGTGCCGCGAATACGACATGCCGTTCGTCCACGTCCTGCAGCCGACGCTGTACGACGAGGGCTCGAAGAAGCTGACGCCCGACGAGATCGAGAAGGGCAAGACGGTCAAGGAGTGGAGCGAAGGCGCGCGGCTCGGCTATCCGCAGTTGCGCGCGGCCGGCGAGGACTTGAAGAAACGCGGCATCGACTTCGTCGACGCGTCGCAGCTCTTCGCCGACGTCAGCGAGACGCTCTACTACGACGCGTGCCACTTCAACGTGCACGGGAACGAGCTCCTGGCTCACACGGTCGCCGCCGGGATGCTCGCGGCGATTCGCCATCACGACGAAGCCGCCGCCCACCGCTGAACGACGACTCATGACCAAGACTCTCACGACGGAAGAAGTGACGCGCGACCTCGCGTTCGCGATCGAAGCGGCACGTTGGGCGGGACGGCGAGCGATGGGCTTGCGCGAGAGCGGCCGTTGGAAGGACGCGATGCTCGCCGACATCGGCGACCAAGCGGCCGACGGTTTGTTGCAGGGTCTCGTGCGCGGCCGCTACCCCGACGACGGCTTGCTCTCCGAGGAGACCGCGGACTCGAAGGAGCGTCTCTCGAAGCCTCGCGCGTGGATCATCGATCCGCTCGACGGCACGAAGGAGTTCAGCCAGGTGCGCCACGACTTCGCCGTCCACGTCGCGTTGACCGTCGACGGACGGCCGGCGCTCGGCGCGGTCGCGTTGCCGGCGCTCGATCAAGTGTTGTGGGCGGTGTGCGTCGAGGGTTCGATGCGCGCGGGCAACGAAGGCGGCGGTGCGCTCACGCTCGGCGATTCGCCGAGTCCGGGAGCGCCGAAGATCGTCGTGTCGCGCAGCCACACGCCGGAGTGGACGGGACGCTTCTGCGAGGAGCTCGGCGTGAAGGAGCAAGTGCCGCTCGGCAGCGTCGGCTTCAAGGTCTCGCGCCTCTTCGCGGGCGAGGCCGACGTCTACGTCCACAAGAAGGGCTTGAAGGAGTGGGACACCTGCGCGCCGGAGGTCGTCGCGCGCGCTCTCGGCTGGACCGTCTGCAAGCTGCGCGGCGAGGACCATCGCTACAACCAAACGGATCCGAAGAACCACGAGTTGGTGGTCTGTCGGCCGGCTTGGAAGGAGCGCGTGATCGCAGCGCTCGCGAGTTCGGGCGCTCTCGTGGCTTGAGCGAGCTCAGTCGTCGGCCAGTTCGCGCACGAAGTCCTTCCACGCGTTCTCGAGTTCCGCGACGTCGACCGACGCGAAGGCGCGGTCGAGCGCTCGGTCGCGCGCGCGCTTGCCCGCTTCGAAACGCGGACCGTCGAGCTTCGCGCGGTCGGGGCCGAGCGCCGCGAGCTCCTCGGCAAACGCCGCCTTCAGCGTCTCGAAGTAGGTCGGCAGGATCGCCGCCCACTCCGGCCGTGCCTTGACAATCTTCGCGGTGCGCAGGAAGTAGATCAGCGACCAGCCTTCGGCGTAGCAGAGCGAGACTCGCGCCGGGTCGTAGTACTCCACCTGCTCGAAACGCAGCAGGTCCTTCCACGGCACCGCGGCTCCCGTCGCGACCGCATCCTTGATCAAGCGCACGCGCCACGGATTCGGACCGATGCGCGTCACCTTGCCGCCGGAAACCCGCGCGCCGGCGAAGTAGTCGCCGGTGCCCTCGTTGAACCACGAGTGCGGCGGCAGCTCGCCGGTCGAGTAGTGGATGAACTGGTGGAAGGCTTCGTGGTAGAGCGCGATGAACGTGCCGTCGACCTGCGGGCGATTGCCTTTCACTTGGACCGACGCGTCGTAGAGCACGAGCTCCTCCGTCGCGGAGTTCCAGTAGCCCGCCGTGCGCGGCATGCCGCCGTACAACCGGTACTCGCCTTGGTCGCGACAGATGCGCACGGTCGAGACCGCTTCGATCGGCGCGGCGGGCGGGAAGAGCTTCTCGTACTCGTCATGCAGGATCTCGAGGTCGTTCAGGATCTTGCGCACCAGCGGTTGGTCGGGCGTGTGGTAGACGACGATGAAGTTCGCGGTGTCCTCGGCCTGCCAACCGCGCACCAGCTTCGAACGGATGCGCACGCGGTAGTCGACGCCGCGCAGCTCGGAGTGCGCGTACTTGCGTTGGAGTTTCGCGAGATCGATCGCCGCGGGATCCGCGACATCGAGGTGATCGCCCATGTAGCGCCAGATCTTCGACTGCTTGTCGAGGTCGGCCCGCGCGCAGAAGCCGAGGAGCACGATGGTGCGCGTGTGCTGCGCTTCCATCACGTACGCGAAGCCGCGGACTTCGGGTTGGCTCGGCTCGAGCTCCTGGAGTTCGACCGTGTGGACCTGGAACCCGTCGCGCGCCTTCTGTGGCTCCGGTTCGACGAGCTGGTACGCCTTCAGGCGTTGTTCCGCGTAGCGCACGAACGTGTTGATCGGCAACGGCGCCGCGGGTTCGTCCGGTTGGTCGTGGTTGCTTCCGCCTCTGCCCTCCTTCTTGTCGGTTGGCGTCTCGTTCGGGCCGCCGGGCACACCTGAATCCGTGCGCGGCAGCGCCGCCGGATCGGGCACCCAATCGATCCAGAGCACGAAGAGCTCGGGCCGAAGCGTCCGCCGCTCGCGCGGGTTCTTCGGGACCTTCTCCGCGTAATGAAGGACGGACCACTCCTCGTCCGGTTGCAGCGGAACTTGCTCGTAGTCGCGCGCGCGTTCGAGCGTCAACCCGAGGTCGGGGAACACGTCCTTCGTGTAACCGCCTTGGGCCGCGGCGCGAGAAGCGCAGGTCGCCCACGCGACGAGCACGAAGCACCACGAGAAGCACGTCGACCGCGCGAACCGCATCGAGCGTCGTGACGCCCTGGAACTCCGAGCCCCCATTGGGTGCGCGAGTCTAGCGCGCGCCGTCGCGAAGCTCGGCCGCCCCGCCGGCGGCTATTGGACGAGCTTCAACTCGACCGCGTTGGTGTACGCCTTGCCCTGCGGCGCCGCGGCCGAAGTCGTCAACGCCTGGAACGAGAAGACCTGTCCGGCGAAGGCGGGCGAGCTCGGGATCGGCCGCACGATTTTCTTGGGCGGCCCGGAGCCGACCGTCGTCACGCGGTAGACGCCGACGAACGCCGGGTTGAGGTCGAGTTCGCCGAACGGCGTCGCCTGGGGAGCGACCAGGGGTTTGCGCGTGAAGTACACCGTCGTCGCATTGCCTTGGGGCCCCCACAGCTGCAGTTCGAGCGTCGTGCCGAGCTTGCCGCTCGCGACCATGAAGAGCGGCGCGAACTCGAAGCAGCCGACGTCCAGTTGCTCGAGCGTGTCGAGGTTGCCGTCGATCGGTCGCGCGTTGCGCGCGAGATCGAGCGTTCCCGCCGGCGTCGCCGGATCGCCGGTCTCGATGCAGGGGCTGCCCCACTTCACGCGGAAGTCGCCGTTCGGCGCGTCGACGAAGAGCGGGTCCGCGGAGAAGTTGCCGTTGGCTCCGTTGAAGTCGCCGTCGCCGATGTCGCAGAAGCTCGCCGTCGTCGTGCCGTTCTGGAGCACATCGTCGCCATTGCCGAACAACACGCAACCGCTGAGCGCCATGGTGTGATCCTGCGTCGCGTTGTTCGTCTGCGCTCGCATCCCGACTCCGCCGTTGTCCGCCACGGTGCAACGCTCGAACGTCGAGTGCAGGATGCCGCCCGAGGAAGTTGCGAGCGCCGCCACGCCGTTGAAGCCGTCCGCACCGTTGCGAACGATCAGGCAGTCCTCGAACCGCGCATCGACCTGGGACACGAAGCCCGAACCGGGCGCGTAGGACGCGCGCACGCCGCTCTGACCGTTGTCGGCGAAGCGACAGCGCTGCGCCGTGAGCGTCACACCGCCGATGGACCCGGCGTGGCAAATGAGACCCTCTGACGTGTTCGAGACGATCGCCGAGTCGCTGAACGATGGGCTGGCGGAGCCCCAGTAGGTCGGCGTGACCGAACCCGTGGCGCTGATCGCCACGCCGATCGGGCACATCCGCACCGTGACGTGAGAGAAAGTCCCGCCGGCGTCGGAGGGGAACAGATTGGCGCCGGCGACGATCTCCACCCCGTTGACGCTCATTTTCTCGATCGTCACGTCGACGATCGACGGTTTGCACGCGCCGAGGTCCGACGCAACGAGCAGGCCTCGCGTCGCATTCCGCAGAGCGAGCCCCTGGACGATCGTGTCCGGACCGAAGGTCGCACCGGCTTTCGCGTACACCTGGATCAGCGTCGAGTTCAGTCCCCCGCCATCGACCACGGTTGCCGACGAACCGTCCGTGCCGACGATCTGCATCGAAGGACGCGCGCGCAACGGAAAGGTCTCGCCGAGCGGCCTGTCGTACGTGCCGGGCGCGACGTGGATCGCTTGCACTCCGCTCGGCGGAGTGTGGTCCACGGCCCAAGTGATCGTGCGCCAAGCGTCGCTCGGCGCCGTGCCGGAGTTGACGTTGTTGCCGTTGACGGCATCGACGAACCAATCGGCGGCGTGGACGGGCGCGGCGGCGAACGCGGTCGCGAGCGCGAGCTCGACGAGGAGTGCGAGACGAATCGACATCGAGGGACCTCCGGGGGAACGGGACCTACGGCTGCCAGCCTCGGCAAGGCGGCCTCGAACGCGCAAGGGGGCGCAACGAGGAATCATCGACTATCTCGATTCCGCGCCGGCGCCCGACGAGGAAATGCGGCTCGGTGAGTCCGATCGCCCGCGTCCGGCGGCGCGCGAGGCGCGAAACTCAGCCCGCGGCGGTGCGCAGCGCCTGCATCGTCGCTCGCAACTCGCGCGTCAGCGGCGAGTCGAGGCGCGCGCACAGCGCGTCGACGAGCTCGCCCGACATCTGCAACGTGCGCTCGCGGCCGCCTTTGAACTTCGACCACACCTGCGCGTGATCGGGCGCGGCGCGCAAGTCGGCCAGCAACGAGGAAAGGTTGTGGAGTTTGTCCGCAGCCTTCACCGCCGCCGCTTCGGGCGACATGTGCGCGACGTGCTCGACCGCCCAGCGCTTGCGCTCTTCCCAGCTCTTCGACTTGTCCTCGGTCAGATCGCCGACGATCGCGGCGACGCGCGGACTGAACTCTTCGGCGACGCGCGCGACCGACCAACCGGCGCAATCCTCGACGACGTCGTGGAGCAAACCGGCCTGCACGGTTTCTTCGTCGGCGCCGTGGCGCGCGAGCAACAGCGCGACGTGGATCGGATGGACGACGTACGGCGTGTCGACGGCGCCTTTGCGCGTCTGGCCGGCGTGCGCGGCGATACTGACGTGGATCGCGCGCTCGACGCCTGCGGAGAACATCAGATCGTGACGCCGAGCGGCTTCAGCGCGGCGACGCCGAAGATCATCGAGGCGACGACGAACGTCAGCAGCACGCCGCTCTCGCCGCCCGGCAACCAACCGAGATCGCGATCCGGATAACGGAACGCGATCGATCGGAAGGGCGAGCTCGCCTCGAACGCGGGCTCGGCCGGCCACAGCACCGCGCAATCGTCGGGCGCGGCGAGGTTCCACCATTGGCTCGACGCGACGCGCCGCGGCTGGAGAGCGCGCAACTCGACGTCGCCGGCGACGAACGTCTTCATCTCGGTGACGCCGTTCGCGAGGCGGAACTCGAGCTTGTGCACGCCCGACGCGATCGCGACGACTTCTTGGAACGCGCGGCCTTCGCTCGGACTGCGCACCAACGGAGAGAGCGCCTTGACGCCCGCGGGCAGGACGACTTGCAGGCCCGCGATGTCGGCCTCGTGCCCTTCGGCGAGACGCACCTCGAGCATCGTGCCTTGTCCCGGCAAGAGCTTCGCATCCGCGGCGACGACCGCCACCGGCGCGTACGCGTAACGCGTCACCATCTGCGCGGTGACGAAGAGGAACGGGATCGCGAGCGGAATGAACGGTCCGAAGTTCAACGCCAGGTACTGGACGTTGCGGAACACGACCTTGCCCACCGCGCTCGCCACCACTCTGAGATCGTCCTGGTAGAGACGGATCTCGATCATGTGACCCTTGATGCGGTCCTTGACCGTCGCGATGCCGCGTTGGAACGAGATGTACTTGAAGATCGCGAGCGCCAGCACGCCGAACACGCCGGAGAGCACGATCAACGCCGTCTTCGGCCCCACCTTGTCGAGGGGCGAGAGGACGTAGTCGAAGAACGTGCTGAGGCTCGCGTTGAACGTGTTCACGGATTCATCGGGGGACGGGGAGCGAACGGGGACTCAGCTGATGTAGCCGAGCCCCTTCAGCTTCTCGGTGATGTCCGCGTCGGATTGCGCGCCCTCGAACTGGGCGAGCTCCTTCTCGACGCAATGGACGACGAATTCCTCGGGGCTCGCGTAGCCCGCGAGTTCGCTGATCTTCTTGACGCGCTCGAGAAGGTCTTTGTCGATCTTGATCTTCGGTCCGCCGAACATGGCTCTACTGCCTTTCGTTTCGTTTCGAGTTACTGAGTCACCGAGTTACTGAATCACTGGGTGGCCGTTCATGCCCGGCCCCGGCTCGACGCCGTAGCGATGGAGGAGCTCGACGGTGAGATCCTCGAGACCGTGCGTGCCCGGAAGCACCGGACGGTTGGACATCAGGATGCCCTGCACCACTTCGGGCGCCATCAAGTGGCTGCCGTTGAAGGTGCCGCCCAGGTTGTCTTCGAGCACTTGGTTCGGGATCCGACCGACGGACGCCTCGTCGCAATTGCCGTAGCCCGCATTGTAGCCGACCACGATGTCGGGGGCTTCCTCGAGGCGATCGCCGCTGTAGATGTCCTTCGCGAAGTCGCAGCGCAACACGACGTGTTCGCCGTTCTTCGGATCGACTTCCGCTTCGAGCGCGCGCTTCAACTCGGCCTGCAACGCGTCCGCTTCCGCGCCGCGCTTCACGATCCCGCTCTCGTTCTCGGGCGTCGTCGCGTCGTCCAGCTCGCGGCCCGCGAGGTTCAGGTAGAGACCCTGGAAGCCCATCCCGTACGCGCGCGTCTTCGACCAGTCGACCGAAGAGAGGTAGACGTCGTGGTGCGCCGTGTCGCTCTCAGGTGTTTCCTTCGTCGCGTCGCTCTTCAAGACGAGATAACCGTGTTCGAGCAGCCACGTGTTGAGGCTGAACTTGCGGCGGTACGGCGCGAAGCCGTGGTCGCTCATCACGATCAACGTGGTGTCGGAGCCGATGCGTTCGCGGATGCGGCCAAGCACCGGATCCATGCGCATGTAGAGGTCGTGGATCGAGTCCTTCCACGTGCTGCCCGCGCGATGGGACCACTTCGACGAATCGGCGTCGGCGATCGCCGCGTCGTGATCCGGGTGCTGTTCGTCGGCGTGACGCCACATCATGTGGCAGCACAAATCGACCGACGAGAAGTAGAAGAACATCAGGCCGCCCGCCTGCTTCTCCATGTAGCGGTCGAGCGCGTAGTCGAGCATGTGCTCGCTCTCGTCGTGGACGAGCTGCGCTTGATCCATGAACTCGGGCACGGTCAACACGTCGGCCTTGAGCGCGCCGACGTCCTCCGCCATCCCTTGCGTGTAGTACGGACCGATGCCGTCCGGCGGCGCGGCGGCGACCGAGGCGCTCGCGTCTTCGGGTTCGCTGACGGGCGCGGCCGGGTTCGCCGGATCGATGTTGACCGGCGACGCGTACATCTCGAACTCGGGCGCGACGCTGCGCAGGTAGAAGCGCACGATGCCGGTGACGTCCGCGATGCCCATCGCGAGCGACTTGAACGTGACCGGCACGAACTCGCTCCACTCGCCGGGGCGCAGCACGATCACGCGGCCGTCGAGTTCGACCGCGGCGGCGACGTGCTCCTCGTCGACGAAGACCTTCAACGGCACGGTGAGCGTCGGCGTCTTGTGCGTCTTCTCGTCGATCTTCTTGAACGCGTTCGGCGGACCTTCGAGGCGCGCGTTGCTGATCACGCCGTTGCGGACGGTGACCGCTTGGATCTTGTGCTTCGACAGACGCTCGTCGGTCGGCGGATTGGTCGTGAAGAACGTGAACTCGCCGTACGCCGAGTCGAGCGCCGGCGTCATCATTCCGCTGAACGAAACGCCGAGCGATTCCTCGACCGGAAAGTTCGCCGGGATGCGCCACACGTCGGCGGGGATGCCGCGCTTGCGCAAGATCGTCCAGAAGCTGTCGCCGCTGCGATTCGAGAGCGTGTCGCCGCCGAACAACGGCAATTGCCAACCGCCGAACAACCCGAGCTCGTGGGTCGGCGTCGACTTGGTCGTCGACGGCACCGCCATGCGCGTCGTCGGATCGCGATGGATGAAGTCGTAGATGCCGTGACCGCCCGGATTGCGACCGGTGATGAAGTTCGACCACGCGACCGGCGACTGCGGCGGGTTCGAAGTGCCGAGCGCGTGGATCCCCTGCTCTTTCGCCAACTGCGCGAAGTTGCGCATGCGATCGGGGAACAGACGGATCGTCTCTTCGAGGATGTCGGGATCCATGCCGTCGATGCCGATCACGACGACGCGCGGATGCTCGGGCGTGACGACCGAGTGATCGGAACGCAGGTCGCGCCGCGAAGGCACCGCGACGACGATCATGCCGAGGATCAGCGCGAGCGCCGGATACGTCGTCCAACGCGGCAATCTCATGCGTTGACCTTCTCGGGCGCCGCCTTCGGAGCCTTCGGCGTCGCGCGGGTGCCGAACAGCGGCCGGCCTTGCATGTAGCTCGGGACTTCGATGCCGAAGAGATCGAGCACCGTCGGCGCGAGGTCGATCAACGCGGGGCGGCGACCGTCGAGCTTGCGATTCGACCAGAACACGCCGGGCACGAGCCGCGGATCGACGCAGTGGTCGCCCGACCACGAACGCGTGTTGTCGGTGAACGTCTCCTTGGTGACCGAACCGGTCGCGCACTCCCACGAATGGCGGAAGCCGCGCTCGTAGCCGATCAGCAGTTCGGGCGCCATGTCGGCGTACGGCCCCTTCTGCACTTCACGCGTCAGGAAGACTTCCTTGATCACGCGCGAGCCGTCGGCCGGATCGCGCAGCGCTTCGAGCTTCGTCTTCAATTCGTGGCAGAGCGCGTCGAGCTCCGGCCCCTTCTCGACGATGCCCTTGCCTTCGCGACCCTTGCGGTTGATGAAGACGCCGGTGAGTCCGAGCGTGAACGCCTTGGTCTTCGTCCAGTCGACTTGTCCGAACCAATCGGGAGAAGTCTCGGCGCCGTCCTTCAGGAACAAGTAGCCGTTGTCCTTCAACCACGAGTTGAGGTTGACGCCGCGGCGGAAGTTGCAGAAGCCGTGGTCGCTGATGACCATCAAAAGCGTGTCGGGATCGGGCCCGAGCTTCGCGCGCACTTCGCCGACGAGCTCGTCCATCTTCCCGTACATCTCCGCCATCACGTTCGCGTACTTCGTCGTGTCCTTGCCCGCGTTCGCCGGGTGCGTCGGATCGAGGTAGCGATAGAACATGTGGCTGATGCGGTCCGACGTGTCGAACACGACGGTGACGAAACCCTTCGGCGTCTTCTCGATCGCATCCCAGAGGTGCTTCTTGCGCTCCTCGTAGATCAGCCACGCTTGCTTGAGGAACGCCTCTTCGTCGACGACGCGTTCGTTGAGCGCCCACGTGTCCTCGGCGAGACCGAGCGTCGCGAAACGTCCGTGGAGCTTCGACAGGTAGATCGAGTAGACGAACGGGTGGCTGATCGGCATCACCGGCGCGTCGGGATCGATGTTGATCGGCGTGACGTAGAGCTCGAAATCCTCGCCCTCCCACGTCTGCACGTAGAGCCGCGCGATGCCCTGCAATTTGCCGAACGGCACCACCATCCACGGCGTGTACTCGCGCAAGCCGACCGTCGCTGTGTCCTTGCCGACCTTGATCGTCACGCGCTTCTTCGCGTCGTCGAAGTCGACCGTGAACGGGCACTTCATCGGATGGCCGTCGCCGCCGCGCGGTCCCGTCAGGTTCGACTCGAGGCGATCGCCTTTGCGGCGCACTTGGTATTGCTGCCCGCCGATGCGCGTGCCGGCCGCGCGCGTCTTCGTCGAATAGAAAGAGAACGAGCCCTGCGTGCCGAGCAAGTCGGGCACGCACATGCCGGAGAGCAGCGTGCCGTTCTTGAAGGGCTGCGGCGGGAACGTGATCGGCACGCGGATGATCGACGACCACACGTAGCGTTGGCCGAGCAACTTCCAGAACGGCTGGCTCTTCTGCAGGCTGCGGTACAGCGGCTTGGTCCCGAACGGAACCTTCGCGAACCCGAGGTTCAACGTCCGCGGCACCGTGCGGATGTCGGTCGACGAGAGGATCGGGAAGTACGAGCACGGATCCCGCGTCAGGAAGTCGTAGATGTTGTGGCGCGACGCGTCGACGCCGGTCGCGAACGTCGACCAAGCGACGGGCGAGATCGACGGACACGCGGTGTCGAGCGGTGAGAAGACGCCTTCGTCGGCGAGCTTCTTCAGGTTCGGCATCCGCCCTTCGTCCATGTACTTCTTCGCGAGGCCCGGATCGAAACCGTCGAGGCCGAGCACGATCACGCGCTTCACCTTCGGCTTCGGAGTTCCGTGCTTGGCGACCAAGCGCACTACCGCCTTCAACGGCCAGGTGAGGACGATGCCGATCGCGAGCAGGAACGTCCCCGCGAGCGCGAGCCCGGCACCCGCCGCCGCGAGACCGGCGCCCGGTCCGACGTAGGCCTGGGCCGGACGCGCGAAGACGAGCGCGCCGATGGCGGCCAGCGCGAGGACACGGGCGACGCGCTCGACGGAACGCGCCTCGATCGACGGAAGACGTTTCACGGTGGTGGACGGACGACAGCGGGGCCGCGAGGCCGCGCCTGGCCTTATCGGACGGGGTTCCGGAGCGCTGGAGAGCACCGCCCGAACGCATGCCCGGCCGGCTTCGAGAGCCCGCCATTCTAGCCGCGGCGGCACGGGGATTCGCGCGGGGACGGGCGACGCGGGGAAGCGAAGTGCGCTCATCGGCGTCCTACGGCGTCGGAGACCGCGAGTTGGGCCGCGCCTCGAGCGCGCGAGCCCCGAACGAATCTCGGATCGGTCGCAGGGTCCGCCCGACGAGCGGGGGTTGGACGAGCAGAATGGACGCCACGCCGCGATGACGAGCACCGATCGTCTGCCTCCGACGCTGGTCGCGACCCACGCTCGCGCGGTGCGCGCGCTCGCCCTCGTCCTCGTCGACGACCGCGACGACGCCGAAGATGTCGAGCAGGACACGTGGCTGCGCGCGTTGTCCGCGCCGCCCGCGAGCCTCGATCGTCTCGGAGGTTGGTTCCGGACCGTGGCTCGAGGTTTCGCGGCGAAGCGTCGTCGCGCGCGCGGGCGACGGCTCGAGCACGAACGACGCTACGCCGAGGAGCGCGAGCACGCGGCGGTCGACGACGTCGATCGCGCGGACGTCTTGCGCGCGGTGGTCGAGTCCCTGCTCGAACTCGACGAGCCCTACCGCTCGACGGTGTTCCTCCGCTACTTCGAGGACTTGTCGCCGACGGCGATCGCCGCGCGGCAGAACGCGCCACTCGCAACCGTCGAAAGCCGTCTCGCGCGGGCGCACGCGAAGCTGCGCGGAAAACTCGAACGGCGTTTGGGCGATGGAGACCGAGCGACGCGACGCGCGCTCGCGTTGTTCGCCGGTTGGACGGAAGCCGCGCGAGGCGCGGCGAGTTGGACCACGGGAGCCCTGATCGTGAGCACGAAGACCAAGATCGTCGTCGCCGTCGCCGGCTTGTTGCTCGCGTGGCTCGGTTGGCGCGAGCTCCGTGCTCCCGCCGAAGCGCTCTCGCCCGCGGCGGTCGCGGCCGAGGCGTCGAACGTCGGCGCAGCGCCGCTCGCCGCGCCGACGACGCCCGCGGATTCAGCGCGAGCAGCGCACGGCGACTCCGCAAACGCCGTCGCGAACGCGCAGCGCGCGAGCAACGCACCGCTCGGCGCCGGGCCGTACGAATACGAGTTGGACGTCGCGCCGCTCGACGCGTTGGAGCGACCGCAAGCGGCGACCAACGTATTCCTAGCGCCGGAAGGCCGGCCGTTCGCGCGTCTCGGCACCACCGATTGGGACGGGCACCTGCACGTGCAGTGGCGCGCGTTCGCGCCGCGCTTCGACGCGGTGATCGTCGCCGATCGCGCCGGGATGGGCCGCTCGGATCTGCGCCGCGTCACGCTCTTCGCGGGGGAGAAGCGCGAGCTCGTCTTGCCGCTCTTCGAGTCGTCCGGCCTCACGTTCAAGGCGGCGATGATCGCCGTCGCCGACCAGCCGGGAGCGTTCGAGTTCAAGCTCGTCACCTCGAGCGCGTTCGCGGCTCGCGACCTCGTCGTCGACGAACGACGCAACGCGATCTTCGAGGACGAATGGATCACGCCGCGCTCGGTCGATGTGGTGCAAGTGCAGACGATGAGCACCGCGGGAGAACTGTTGGGGTCGCTCGGCTACGTCGAGGACGTCAGCATAGGCGTCGAAATCAGCGTCGGCCGCGGCGCGACGACCGCGACGTTCGTCAAGGGCACGGTCCTCGATGCCGAAGGCTCGCCGGCCCTGCACGTGAGAGTCACGGTCGTCGCCGAGCAAGGCGCCTTCCGCGCCGACGCGGACGTCGATGAGCAAGGCAACTTCCTCGTCGCGGCGCCGACCGGCGTCTTCGAAGTCACCGTCGGCGGCCTCGATCGACCGCTCGCGCGCAAGCGCTTCGACGGCGAACCCGACGCGACGATCGAGTGGAGCCCGCGGTTGTTCGCCGAGCGCGAGCTCGTCGGCACGTTGCGCGATCCGAGCGGCGGTGCGCTCGCGGGTTGGATCGTCGTCGTGCAGGGCAGCGACGATCGTGAATGTCACGGTCGCGCCGTCACCGACGAGCACGGTCGCTTCCGTTGCGGACACGTGCCGATCGCGGCGGTCGACGTGCTCGCGCGTCCCGCCGCGAACGGCGCGAACATCGTCGTGCTGAACGACGCGTTGCCGTCCGCCGAGGACGCCGCGCTCGAGCTGCGCGTCGATCCGCGCCCGACGCGGCTCGCATTCCAGCTGGTCGACGACGCCGGCGCGCCGATCGAGGACGCGGAAGTGCGCCTCTTCTCGACCGAGACCGGTCTCGGCGTGCGCGCGGACCTCGAAGAACGCGGCGACGAGGAGAAGGAACTCGTCTGGCGTTCGCCGGAGCTCGCGCCCGGCGGTTGGGAGCTCGAAGTTGGCGCGCCGTCGCGCGGGTTCAAGCGGCTCGGGCGCTTCGAGCTCGCCGCGGGCGAAACGCTCGATCTCGGGCGTCTACGCTGGAATTCGAGCGCGTTCGCGGTGCGCACGGAAGGCGCCGCGCGCGAAGTCGTCGCGGGCTCGTTCGAAGGTGTCTCCGCCGGAGTGCGCGTGCGTTCGTTGCCGTTCCGGAGCGAGCTCCCGCTCGCGCTGCCGTTGGACGGCGACGCGTGGAGCTTGAGTCTGCGACGCGCCGCACTGGCGGACGACGAGGATGCGTCGTGCGATCGCGTGCTCGGTGCGGCGCGCGTCCTGAAGTTCGACGCGCGAGCCGAACGGAGCCTGGTGCTCCCGCCGCTCGAGCGCTGACGCTCAGGCCCCGAGTTCAGGCGAGGATCGGCAGCGTCTCGTAGCGACCAGGCAGGACCTGCAACGAATCGGCACCGAACCAACGCTCGAGCACCGTCGCGTAGAGCGACCTGAAGTCGACGTTGTGGACGAGGTTCGCGTTCTCGTCGAGCTCGACGAGCGACGGATGCTTGCCGTAGAAACCGCCGCGCACCGGAGCGCCGAAGAAGTAGACCGGTCCGGCCGCGCCGTGGTCCGTGCCCTTCGACGCGTTCTCCGACGCGCGCCGCCCGAACTCGGAGATCACCATCACGAGGACGTTCGGCTCTTGGCTGCGGCCCTTCAAGTCGGTGAGGAACGCGCCGAGGCCCTTGTCGAACGACTCGAGCAGGCGCGACTGGGGCTCTTGCTGCATCGCGTGCGTGTCGAAGTTGCCGTGGTGGATCGAGTAGACGCGTCCGCCGAAGCGCGCGTCGATCATGCCGGCGACGCAACGCAGCGAGCGACCGAGGTCGTCGGTCGGGTACTCGATCTTCGTCTGGTACTCGAGCGTCGATTGCAGCACGCGCGGCGAGAGCCGTTGCGCGGCCGCGAGCGTCGCGCCGAGCCGCGCGCGCATCGCGTCGCGTCCGGTGTGCGAAGTCGCGGACTCCATCGCGTTCGCCGCCTCGACGTAGGTCCGTTGCGCGATCGCGTCGCCGGCCCATTGGAAGCTCTCGGGGCTCGCGTACGCGACCGTCTGGAACTGGCTCGAGTGCACCGAGTACGGCACTTGCGTGCCGACGTGGACGACGAGCTCGGCGCGCGGATCGTCCTTCCAGTGCGTGTTGCGCAGCCGGCCGATCCAACCGTCGCCCGACGGACGACCTTGCTCGCGCGCGGTGTGCCAGATCTCGAAGGACTTGAAGTGCGAGTACACCGGTTTCGGGTAACCGACGCCGCGCACGATCGCGAGGCGACCGTCGTTCCATTGCTCGCGCGTGCGAGCGAGCAACGGATTGAAGCCGCAGTAGTCGTCGAGCGAGAGCAACGTCTCCTTCGGAACGTTGACGGTCGGGCGCAGCTTCCAGTACGCGTCGTCCGCCCACGGCACGATCGTGTTGAGGCCGTCGTTGCCGCCGCCGAGTTCGATCAGGACGAGCACGCGATCGTCGTTGTTCGACGCTGCGGGGATTTCGCGCGCCGCGTTCGCCGCATGCGGCTTGGGCCCGCTCGCAGCCGCGCAACCGCCGAGCAACGCGGTGCCGCCGACCAGGAAGTTGCGACGATCGAAAACGAGTCGAGAAGTCATGGTGTTCAGTTCAGCTGAGCTTCCGGAAGGCTGAAGACGATGTACGCGAGGCGGCGCAGGACGTGGTCGACGTCGGCACCGCCGTCGGCGAGCGGACGCGAACCGAGGTGCGCTTCTTCACGCACGCGAACGAGGTGCTCGGCGAGCAACGCGTGCAGTTCCGCGGGCGGCTCGATCGAGAGCCACGCGGAGAGCAAGTAGTCGATCGCTTGGTCGTCGGTGCGCGCGCCGACGCGCGCGAGTTCGCCCGCGACGTCGAGCGTCGACTTCCAGTCGCGCGTGTGCGTCGAGCGCTTGAGCTGCGCGACGGCGATGTCGCGCGTGCTCGCGCCGACGTCGTCGTCCTGCGCGGTCATCGCGTCGTTGCTCGCGGCGGTGTCGTCCAAGGCTCCGACCAGCACGCCGGCGACGTTGCCACGGCCGAGCAGCGACGCGTTGGTGATCCACGTCTCGCCGCCGTCCCAGCCCTTGACCGTCGGCGGATCGTAGAAGCACTGACCCAAGCGCGCGGTCGCCGCGAAGACGAAGTTGCGCGGCGGCGTGAGCGACAGTTTGTGGCACATCCCGATCAAGAACTCGATCGGCCCTTGCACGCGCGCGTCGAGGACCTCTTCGCGATAGAAGTCCGGATCGAGGAACAGGCGCTTCAAGAACGCGTCGATGCGATAGTCGTTCGCGCGCAGGAACGCGGCGTAGTCGGCGAGACGCGCTTCGGTCGGCGGCACGCCTTCGTAGTAGGTGAGCAACTTGAGCGCGACCCACCGCGGACACGCGTCCTGCTCGAGGAGGATGTCGACGAGCTCCTTCCCCGCGAACTTGCCGGTGTGGCCGAGGATCTGCTTCTCGCCGTCGTCGTGGTTCTCGGTCTGGAACTGGAAGCGACCTTCGGGATCGGCCCACGCGCCGGTGAGAGCACGCGCGGCCTCGCGCACGTCGACCTCGGTGTAGTGACCTTCGCCCAGGCTGTAGAGCTCCATCAGCTCACGCGCCAAGTTCTCGTTGGCGTGGCCCTTCACGTTGGTGTTGTTGTCGAGGTACTGGAGCATCCCGGGATCGCGGACGATGCCCTGCAGCAAGTCGCGGAAGCTCCCGAGCGAGTTCGCGCGCACGAACTCGTGTTGGCGAATGATCTCGAACTTGCGCACGACGACGGTGAACGACGTCGTGAAGAAGCCGTGCCAGAAGAGCGCTGCGTGATCGAGCACCGGCGCGTCGCCGCGCAGCATCGAGTCGAAGTAGCGATCGGCGTACTCCAGGAACTGCGCGCGATCGGTCTGGCGCAGCAGGGTAACCTTCTCGCGCACTTGTTCGCGCGGCACGCCCTTGTACTTCGACTTCGAGTCGTCGACGGGAACGCCGCGCGGATCGAGGTTGAAGTCCTCCCAGCGGATCAGCTCGAGCTGCGTCGGCTCGAGCGGGCGGCTGACCGTCATCAGCCGTTCGACGACGGCTTCGGGCGTCGACGCGAGCGCCGCCTGGACTTCGCTCGGCGTCGCGCCGAACGCCGCGCGGTTGAAGAGGTGCTCGACGTTGCGAGCGTTCCACTCGAGGTCGCGGCCGTTGCCTGAAACGGACGCGCCGACGAGCGGCAGCAGTAGAACCTTGAGGAGGAGCGGACCCATGTCGCGAACATCCGGGGAGTTTGGAGCGGGTCCGGCAGTTTACCGCGTCCGTCGGCGAATGGCGGCGCGTGACGAAACGAACATCGATCCGCGGACGGCGCCCGGAAGCGAAGCGGCGCGCGTGGTCGTTCGACCGCGCGCGCCGCTGTATCGGGGCTCAGGCTCGAGCCGGGCTCAGACGAGACCCTTGCTCTTCAAGTACGCGAGGATCTTCTTCGCGGACTCTTCGATCGACTCGGAGCCGGTGTGCACGACCACTTCGGCCTTCAGCGGTTCCTCGTACGGATCGCTGATGCCGGTGAACTGCTTGATGATGCCGGCGCGGGCCTTCTTGTAGAGGCCCTTGGTGTCGCGCTCTTCGACGACGGAGAGCGGCGACTCGGTGTAGACCTCGACGAACGGCACTTGCGCCTTGGCGCGCACGCCGTCGCGGACGTCGCGGTACGGCGAGATCGCCGCCGTGATCGAGACGACGCCGTTGCGCGCGAGCAAGTTGGCGACGTAACCGATGCGGCCGATGTTCGTGTCGCGATCTTCCTTCGAGAAGCCGAGGCCCTTCGAGAGGTTTTCGCGCACTTCGTCGCCGTCGAGGAGCTCGACCTTCTTGCCGGCCTCCTTGAGGATCGGAATGAGGTACGTGGCCAGCGTGCTCTTGCCGCTGCCTGAGAGACCGGTGAACCAGAGAATGAAGCCTTTGTCGGACATGGTGATTGAGGGGGCTCGCTTAGCGGATCTTTCCTTCGAGGTACGGCACCTCGAAACATTTCTCGTGCATGATCGGCCCGTGGCCGAAGTAACCCATCTCGCCGAACAACTCGCCGTGATCGGCGGTGACGACGATGTGGGTGTTCTTGGGAACCAGGTCATAGAGCTCGGCGAACACGTCGTCGAGGTACTTGACCGTGTTGATTTGACGGTTGCGCAGTTGCTCCATCTTGTCGGCGTCGAAGAACTGCGTGTCGTCTTTGATCAGTTGGCCCTTGTCGTCGATCGACTCGCCCATCTTCTTGAAGACGCCGTTGACGCCCGAGATGCGCGGCCACATCGAGGAATCCTCGTTGGGTAGCGCATACGGATAGTGCGTCTCGCCGACGTTCAGCATGTAGAACGCCGGACGCTTGGTGTCGAACTTCAACGTCGGCAACATCGAGCGCATGTCGTTGTGGTGATCCATCAACTGGAACGAATCGAAGTCCCGGTTGATGCCCGTCTTCGGATTGAGCACCGGCAACGACACGCGCGCGTGAGTCGAATAACCGAGCGTGTTGCGCAGGAAGCCCGGCAACCACAACGACGGCACCATCTTGCCGAACTCGATGTCCTTCGCGCCCAGTCGAGTGTTGTAGTTGAAGAAGTCTTCCTTGTAGTACTCCGACGCATAGACGTTCGGCGGAGTCGTGTGCGGCAACAAGCCCGTCAACAAGTTGTAGTGGGACGGCGCGGTCCACGAGGCGTACGTGTAACGCTTCTCGACCTGACCACCGGAGAGCTTCGTGATCGTCTTCGGATTCGCCGCCATGAACGAGTCCCAGCGGCACGAATCGAGAATGACGATGATGAAGTTGTTCTCCGCCTTCGGATCCGGTTGAGCACCAAGTCCACCGGGGCGCACCAACGGGCGCACCGGCGGCTTGGGAGCTGCGGCAGGCTTCTTCTTGAAGACGTCGAAGAGTCCCATGTTGGTCGCGCCGGGGGATCAGCCCTGCGTCTTGGCTTGCGACTGGTAGTACGCGCCGAGCACCTTCGCCGTCGACGGACGCATCACGCGCTCGTCCGGGAGTTCGCCGGCGCCCAGCGTCTCGCGCATCTTCGTGCCGGAGATCGTCACCTGGGTCTTGCCCTGGTTGTCTTCGACGAGACCGACGCGGCCGATCTCGGCGAAGTACGCGGCGAAGCCGACGTTGACGGTCTTGATCGCGAGGTGGCCTTCGAGCTTCTTGAAGATCTCCTGGGCGTCGAAGTCGCCCCAGATCGCCGTCTTGTCGTCGTACGGCGCGTCGGCGTGCTTGCGCCCGATGATGAAGTGCGTGAAGCCGAGGTTCTGACGGTAGATCGCGTGCATCACGGCTTCGCGCGGGCCGCCGTAGTACATGCGCATGTCGAGGCCGATCAGCTCGAGCTGATCGTTCAGGACCTGGTTGTTCTTCTTCCAGAGGTCCTCGTCCATGTCGCCTTGCCCGAGGAAGCGGCCTTCGACCAGCGCTTCGTACGTCTGCATGCGTACGTCGGCGGGAACGTCGTCGCCCTTGAGCTGGCCGACCAACGGATTGAGGATGACGCCGACCTTCTTCGAGTGCTCGCGCAGCACCTTCTCGGCGCCGAAGACCAGCGCGTACTCGTGAGCGCGGTGCAACGGATTGCGCGTCTGGAAGGCGACGGTGAAGTCGTAGCCCTTGCGCTCGATCAGCGCGCGGGTCGACATCGGCGGCAGGATGCGCTTCGCGAACGAGCGCGTTTCGTTGAACGGCAGCAGCGTGATGTCGCCACCGACGCACTTCGTGCGCGCATCGCCGAGCCACAGGCGCGCGCCCGGATGGTCGACGCGCTGCGTGCCGTAGACCTTCGCCACGAACTCGGTCTTGTCCCACGCATACACCGAAGCGACGCGCAGGATGCCGAAGACCTCGCCGTTGTTGACGAGGGCGATTTCCTTGCCCTTCTCGCAGCGCGCGGCTTCTTCATCGGTCACCGGCAGCACGATCGGGATCGACCACGCCCACTTCTTGCCGGCGCGCTCGATGTAGAGGTGGTCGAGCGACGTGCGATAGTCCGCCTCGGTCATCGGACCGTTGAGCGGCGACAGAGTGCCGTCGGCGATCCGGTAGAGGCTGGTCTGATCGTTCTCGTTCACTTCGATCGCCGGCAGCTTGCGCCAGGCGACGAAGTTGACGCGGTCACGGGGAGTCAGACGGTTGACCGGGCGATCGAGGCCGCCGTGGACGGGGGAGATCTTCGTGGCAGTGGTGACGGACATGGCTGGTTCGAGGAGGACTAGAGGTATCCGAGGTTCTTGAGCTTGCGCTTGATCTCGTCGAGCTCGGCGGGGCTGGTGTCGGCCAGTTGGGGCTTGTCCCCATCGGCTTCCCCCACCAGGTCGCGCAGGACGAACACGATGAAGTCGGTCGGGCTGGAGAAACCCGAGCCTTCGATCACGTGCTGGATCTTGCGGTACAGCGGACGGGGGATCTTGACGGTGACCTTGCTCTCGCGAAGCACGCTGGGGCTCCAATAAGGCTCCAATCGTACTCCGATCGGAGTGTGGATGGAGCGTCCGACGCCCCGCCGGGAAGATCGACGGCCCGCGGCCGTCCGCTTGACGCCTGCCGCGCAAAGACTTGCGGCCGCGTCCGGACCCGGAAAAACCGCGCGCGCTAGGATTCCCACCATGCTCAAGCACCGCACGCTCCCCCTCGTCCTCGTCACGCTCCTCGCCGCCTGTGGCTCGAAGTCCGCGAAGGAACTCGCCGACGCCGCCTACCAAGACCTCGGTCGCAGCGACTACAACGCGGCCCAAGCCAAGTTTGCCGAGGCGCTGAAGGCGACCGATCCCGCGAGCCCGGACTGGGTCGGCTACAAGTTCGGCGAGATCGAGGCGTTGACCGGCATCGACGGCGAGAAGGCGAAGACCGAGTTCCTCGACCTCACCGCGACGCATGGCGACAAAGTGACGTCGAAGGACTACGTCACGATCGCCAACAAGCTGACGGGGGCGCGAGCCTTCGGTCCGGCGATCGCGCTGCTCGCGGACGGGCTCAAGCGTTTCCCGAAGGACGAGAACGTGAAGAAGCTCGGCGACCGCATCAAGATCGAAGCGGAGAAGGCCAACGACAAGGGCGCGTTGAGCAGTCTCCAAGGCCTCGGCTACCTCTAGTGGAATGAACGCGTTCTCTCGCGCGTTGCTCGGCGTCGCCCTCGCGTGCGCGAGCTGTTCGAAGAGCGCGAAGGAACTCGGCGCTGCCGGCGCCCAGGCGCTCGGCCGCAGCGACTTTCCTACCGCGATCGAGAACTTCCACGAAGCCGCGGAGCAGTCCGCGCCCGGCTCCGACGAGTTCGTCGCGTTCAAGATCAGCGAGTGCGAGGCGTGGTGCGGTGTCAACGGCGAGCAAACGGCGAACGACTTCTTAGCGCTGGCGAACGACTACGCTGCGAAGGTCGGACAACGCGAGTACGTCTCGATCATCTCGAACCTGTCGAAGGCCCGGCAGTTCGACGCGGCGATCAAGGTGCTCGACAGCGGACGCAAGCGTTTCCCCGGCAATGCGAAGCTCGACGAGCTCGGACGGTTGCTCGCGAAGGCGGCCGCCGATACGGGCGACGACGCGTCGATCGAGGAGCTGAAGAAGATGGGTTACCTCAGCAAGTGAATGGCGCACGCTCCATCGCCTGGAGCGTGCTCGCGTGCCTCGCACCCTGTTCGCGCGACGGGAGCGCCGAACTCTCGCACGCGTGGCAACAGCGCGGCCCGTACCGAGACGGCGCGCCGGACGACGGCTACTTGGGCCGCTGACCCGCGTCATTCGCCCTGCAGAATCCCACCGAGGAAATTGCCTCCGCGTTGCACCTGCTCGCGTCCGCCGCCCGCCGCGGACAACACGCGATCGGCGAAGCGCGAGAACGGCGTGGTCTGCATCCAGACCTTCCCCGGTCCGCGCAACATCGCGTAGAAGAGACCTTCGCCGCCGAAGAGCATCGTCTTGATCCCGCGGATCATCTGGATGTCGTAGTCGACGCTCTCCTCGAACGCGACCAAGCAACCGGTGTCGACGCGCAGTTCCTCGCCGCTCTGCAACTGCCGCTCGATGATGTAGCCGCCGGCGTGCAAGAACGCCTGACCGTTGCCGGTCAGCTTCTGGAGGATGAAGCCCTCGCCGCCGAAGAAGCCCGCGCCGAGCCGCTTCGTGAACGCGACCGAGACGTTGACGTCGGTCGTGCTGCAGAGGAACGAGTCGCGTTGGCACAGAATCGTGCTGAGCGAGAGATCGAGCACCACCATCTTGCCCGGGTACGCCGCGGCGAACGCGACGGTCGCGCGCCGCGAACCTTGGTTCGAGAACGTGGTGATGAAGAAGCTCTCGCCGCCGATCGCGCGTTTGAGCCCCGCCATCAAGCCGCCGCCGGTCGACGCCTCCATCTCGATGCCCGGTTCCATGAACATGAACGAGCCCGGTTCCGCGCGCATCGTCGCGCCGGGTTCGAGGTGAACGAAGAGAGCCTGGAAGTCGTCGCCTTCGATGCGGTAGTCGAGTGAGCTGCTGGGCATGGTCGGATCTCGTGGACGAAGTCGGAGCGCGCGTCCCTACGGAGCGGCGGTGAGCGGTATTCTCGCGACGGCCGCGCGCGCGTCCATCCTCCGCATGTCGATCGCATGACCGAGCTCGAGCCTGACGCACCGACGCCGTTCGGATCGGCGCCGTCGGCGGTTCGCGAGCTCACGTCGTCGGAGGCCAAGCACGATCTGCTCTGGTGCGTGTCGGCACACGTGGTCGCGAGCGGCGCGGTGTTCGGCCTGTCGACGTTGCTCGCCGAGCCGCTGCGAGTCCCGCAACTCGTCGCGCTGATCGCGGTCTCTCACGGAACCCTGTTGCTCGCCGTGCTCGTCCTCGTCGCGCGCCGCGGACGATCGCTCGCGGACCTCGGCGCGGCGCGGCCGACGCGGGGTTGGACTCGACTATTCGCGCTGTTGATCCCGACGCAGCTGCTGATGTGGGCCACGCTGGCGCCGATCGCGGCCGTGCTCTACGTGCTCGACTTGGTCCCGGAGCGCGCGCCGATCCAAGCGGTCGAAGACCTCCCTTGGTTCGTCGCGCTCGGAACGGCGCTGACGGCCGGATTCGTCGAGGAGCTGCTGTTCCGCGGCCTCATCCTCGATCGCTTGGTGCGCGTCTTCGGCGCGGCGCGAAAGCCACGGCCCGCGTTCCTCCTCGCCGCCGGCGTGTCGTCCGTTTGGTTCGGCATCGGTCACGCGGCCAACGGAATCGGCGCGGCGATCATGACCGCCGCGATTGGCTTCTTCCTGTGCGTCGTCGTCCGTCGGTCGCGAGGCAACCTCGTACTCGCGATGCTGGTGCACACGCTGCAGGACGCCGTCGCGCTCCTCCTGCTCTGAGCGGCTCGCGCGCCGAGGATCGGTATGCTCGCGTCCATGAAGTTCTCCGCCGCGGGCTGCGTCGTTTTCGTTTGTCTCCTGCTCGGCGCTTGTCGATCGACCGGCGGAGCGCGCGACGGCGGCGACGAGCTGCTCGCGATCTGTCACGCGCAGGAAGCCGCGTGGAACGCGCGCGACGTCGACGGCTTCATGGCGGCCGGCTATTGGAACTCGCCCGACATGAACTTCCTCTCGGGAGGTTCGTGGACCAAGGGCTACCAGCCGACGCTCGAACGCTATCGCGCGAACTACGCGGCGAGCGGCAAAGAGATGGGCAAGCTCTCGTTCACCGAGCTCGACGCGCAAACGCTCGGCGCCGACGCCAGTTTCGTGCGCGGCAAGTGGCGCCTCGACTTCGAAGCCAAGCCCGCGATCTGGGGCCTCTTCACGCTGGTCTTCCGCCGCTTCCCCGAGGGCTGGCGGATCGTCAGCGATCACACGAGCCTCGGCGAGTAGCTCGCGCGACGGCGGCTCACGCCGGCTTGTGGAACCCGACGTCCATGTCGAGCAAGTGCTTCTGCAGGTACGTCGTCAGGTAGTCGAACGCATCGTCGACCGAGTCGGTGCGGTGGAAGAGGCCGAGGTCCTCGGCGCTGATCGTCCCGTACTTCACCAGCGCGTCGAAGTTGATGACTTCGTTCCAGTAGTCGCCGCCGAAGAGCACGATCGGCATGGGCTTCTTGATCTTCAGCGTCTGGACGAGCGTCACGATCTCCATGAACTCGTCGAGCGTGCCGAAGCCCCCGGGCATCGCGACCACCGCCTTCGCCAAGTACGCAAACCAGTACTTGCGCATGAAGAAGTAGTGGAACTCGAACGCGAGGCGCCGCGTGATGTACGGGTTCTCGTTCTGCTCGAAGGGCAACGAGATGTTGAGCCCGATGTTGACGCCCTTCGCCTCGGACGCGCCGCGGTTCGCGGCCTCCATGATCCCCGGCCCGCCGCCGGAGCAGATCACGAAGCGTCGCTCGGTCGTGCCTTCGAGCGACTTCGACCACTCGGTCAGCCGGCGCGCGAGCTCGCGCGTCGCCTCGTAGTAGCGAGACATCGAGAGCTTCATCTCGGCGCGCGCGACGTCGCCGCCTTCGGCCTTCGTCTTGTCGAGTTCCGCTTGCGCTTGCTCGCGCGACGGAATGCGCGCGGAGCCGAAGATCACGATCGTGTCCTTGACCGAGAGCTCGCGGAAGCGCGCTTGCGGCTCCAAGTACTCGGAGAGGATGCGCAGCGGCCGAGCCTCGGGGCTCGCGATGAAGGCGTCGTTCTTGTACGCCCTGACGGGACGGAAGCGGCCGGAGTTCATGCGTGGGGTCGTCGCTCGCGGAGGGGGACTTCTCGGACGCGGTGCGCGGAGCGCGAACGCCGAAGGTTAGCCTGATCGGTATGTCGGAGCGAGCGCTTGAGCCGCTGGTCGTCCCCATCGCGGGGATGACGTGTCAGGGTTGCGCGCAATCGGTCGAACGCGCGCTCGCCGCCGTGCCGGGCGTCGCGAAGGCCGAAGTGAGCTTCGGTTCGCGCACCGCGACGTTGACGCGCGATCCGGAAGTCGCCGACGATGCGGCGATCCGAGAAGCGGTGCGCGACGCGGGCTACAGCGTGCCGGCGACGGACTTCGGCACCGAGAATTCGCTGGCGCGCGACGTGCGCTTCGCCGTCGATGCCGAACGGCGCGAGCGAGCGCGCACGCTGCGCAATCTCGTCATCGCCGCGAGCTTCGGAGCCGCTAGCGTCCTCGCCGAACACGGCGCGCACGCACGCCACGGTTTCGATCCGGCGTTCGCCGCGCTGCTCTTCTCGCTGCCGGTGCAATTCGTCGCCGGCTTCGATGTGTTGCGCGACGGCTTGCGCGGGCTCGTGCGGCGCGCGCCGGACATGAACACGTTGGTCGCGCTCGGAACGCTCGCGGCGTGGAGCTCGGCGGTGACCGCGTGGCTCGCGCCGTCGTTCGGCTCCGGCGAATCGCACCTGCACGCGGCGTTGTTGATCCTGGTGTTCGTGCTCTTCGGGCGTTGGCTCGAGGCGCGCGCGCGGGCTCGCACCGGCGACGCGTTGCGCGCGTTGATCGAGCTCGCGCCTCCGACCGCGCGCGTCGTCCGCGGCGGCGTCGAAGTCGACGTCCCGCTCGCCGATGTCCGGCGCGGAAACGTCGTCACCCTGCGCCCCGGCGAACGCATTCCGGTCGACGGCGACGTGACCGGCGGCGATTCGACGGTCGACGAGTCGCTCTTGACCGGCGAGAGCGCTCCGATCGAGAAGCGCGTCGGCGAGCGCGTACACGCCGGCACGCAGAACCAGGACGGCGCGCTCACCGTGCGCGTCACCGCAGTCGGCGCGGACTCGGCCGTCGGACGGATCGCGACGTGGGTGCGGCGAGCGCAAGGCTCGAAGCCGCGCGTCCAACGTCTCGCCGATCGCGTCAGCGCGATCTTCGTGCCGACGGTGCTCGGCCTCGCGGCGCTGACGTTCGTCGGTTGGTGGCTCGGCACGCGCGACGTGTCGGCGGCGCTCGCGCACGCGATCGCGGTGTTGGTCGCGGCGTGCCCGTGCGCGCTCGGGCTCGCGACGCCGACGGCGATCGTCGCGGCGAGCGGCCGCGCGGCGCGCGAAGGCTTGTTGGTCAAGAGCGCGGAGGTGTTGGAGTCGCTCGCCGACTTGCGCGCGGTCGCGCTCGACAAGACGGGCACGTTGACGCGCGGACGTCCGAAGCTGACGTCGATCGCGGTCGTCGACGGCGCGCAGGAGAACGCGCGCCTGCAACTCGCCGCGTCGGTCGAAGCTCGCAGCGAGCACCCGTTCGCGCGCGCGCTGGTCGAAGCCGCGCGAGAACGCGCGCTCGAGCTCCACGCGACGACCGAGTTCGCGAGCGAGCCCGGTCGCGGCGCGTCGGCGCTCGTCGACGGACGCAGGGTCGCGATCGCGAGCCCGCGTGCGGCGCGCGAGCGAGGTGTCGACGCGGCGGAGCTCGAACGCGCGCTGCGTCCGGCGACGGAGCGCGGCGAGACGTGCGTCGTGTTGCTGGTCGACGGCGTGCTCGCGGCCGTGTTCGGCTTCGTCGATCCGCCGCGCGAGTCGAGCGCGCGCACGGTCGTCGCCCTGCGCGAACGCGGGCTCGCGTTGACGTTGCTCTCCGGTGACCATCCGGCGGCGGTGGCGCGGCTTGCGCGCGAGCTCGGACTCGAAGATGCGCGCGCCGAAACGCGGCCCGACGAGAAAGCACGCGTCGTCGAAGAACTCCGCGCGCGCCACGGGCCGGTCGCGATGGTCGGCGACGGCATCAACGACGCGCCGGCGCTCGCCGCGGCGGATGTCGGCATCGCGCTCGGCGGCGGCGCGGACGTCGCGGTCGAAGCGGCGGACGCGGCGTTGCTCGTCGACGATCCGGCGAAGCTCGTCACGCTGATCGATCTCGCGCGCGCCGCCCGGCGCATCGTCCGCGCGAACCTCGTGTGGGCGTTCGGCTACAACGTCGTCGCGTTGCCCGCGGCGATGGGCGTTTTCGAACTCGCCGGCTTCGCGCCGCTCGCGCCTCAATGGGCGGCGGCCGCGATGGCGGCGTCGAGCGTGATCGTCGTGCTCAACAGCTCGCGCCTCGCGACGCTGCGCTTGGCCTGAATTTCGTTCGTACGATTCGTCGGCCGCGCGCAACCGACGCGGACGATGCGGGTACCCTGGTGCACCCGAGCAGAAGGATCCCACGATGAAGTTCCATGCGTTCGTTGCTTGCCTGGTGACCGTCGCGTCCGCGTCGGCCCAAGGTGTTCCGCTCCGTCCGTTCCCGTTCGACGTCGGCGATCGCGATGCGGCCGGTGAGCGGCTCGAGCTCGTGCCGCACTACGACGAATTCGACGCGCTCGCCGGGTTCCAACGCGTCGATCTCGCGGGCGTCGAGCTCCCCGACGGACGCTCGGTCGATCTCGAGCTCACGCGCGTCGACCTCGCGAAGCTCGACTTCAGCGCGCTCGTCGACGGCGTGCCCGCGCCCGGCGCGCTCGCCGACCTCGAACTCACCGTTTGGATGGGCGCCGTGCGCGGCGAAGCGGGCTCGGAAGTCGCGCTCGGCTTCTCGCGCTTCGGTTCGCGCGGCTGGATCCGTTCCGGCGGCGAGCTCGTGCACTTGATGGCGGAGCCGAACGCTCCCGAACTCGGCGGCTGGGCGCGCAGCGTCGCGCACTTCGTCACCGAGTCGAGCCTGAACCGCGCGGGCCGCGCGTTGAAGGAATTCTGCGCGCTCGACGCGTTGCCGCAGGGTCCGCGAGTCGCCGCGCCGCCCGCGGTGCAGAAGTACACGGCGACGACGCTCTACGAGTGCAAGGTCGCGCTCGAGACCGACTTCAACCTGTTCCAGGTCTTCGGGAACCTCAGCGCGGAGATGGCGTACGTCACGACGTTGATGGGTTGGGTGAGCTACCGCTACCAAGAGCAGCTCGACGTCGTGCTCACCTATCCATACGTGCAGTTCTACACGACCTCGAACGACCCGTGGGTCTCGCAGGATCAGGGTCTCGGCTCGGTCGATCTACTGGTCGAGTTCCAAGCCGCGTGGCAATTCAACTTGCCCGCCGGCGCGAACGTCGCGCACTTCATCTCCGGCGCGAACCTCGGCGGCGGCGTCGCGTGGCTGCCCGGGCTCTGCAACGCGCCGTACAACTTTTCCGTCGCCGGCAACATCGACGGCACGACGCCGTTCCCGCTCAGCGTGAACCCGAGCAACTGGGACTTCATGGTCGACGCGCACGAGCTCGGCCACATCCTCGGCGCGCAGCACACGCACGACTACTGCCCGCCGCTCGACGAATGTCCGCCGCAGGGTTACTGGGGCGCGTGCCAGACCGCGCAGGTGTGCACGGATCAGGGGACGATCATGAGCTACTGCCACCTCTGCTCGGGCGGGATGCTCAACGTCACCAACTACTTCCACCCGCAGTCGGCGTCCGACATGCGCAACTGGGTGCTCGCGAGCGGTTGCCTGCAACCCTACTTGCCGAACGCGACCGCGTACTGCGTCGCGAAGGTCAACTCGAAGGGCTGCACACCGGACATCTACGCGACCGGCCACGCGACGCTCTCCGGTCCCGACGATTTCGTCGTCGGCTCGCTCAACCTCGTCAACAACAAGAACGGGATCTTCTTCTGGGGCCACGCGTCGGCGCAGCTCCCGTTCCAGGGCGGACAGCTCTGCGTTCAACCGCCGATCATCCGCACCGCGGTGCAACCGTCCGGCGGAACGCCGCCGCCGGCGAGCGACTGCACCGGCCAACTCGAGTACCACTGGACGCACGCGCTGCTCTCGGGCCAAGGCGCGGGCACCACGCTCTACGGACAGTTCTGGTACCGCGATCCGCCGTCGAGCAGCGGCGTCGGGCTCTCGAACGCGCTGACCTGGACGATCGCGAACTGAGTCCGTCCCGACCCCACCGACCGCACGAATAGCGGCCGCGCGAGCTCTCGATCGAGCTCGTGCGGCCGCTCTGCGTTCCGAAGTCGCATCTGACGCCGGAAGCTCTTTCCCTCCGTCGAGCCGGAGGGCCGCGCGGCGCCTTTAGACCTACGGTCGGTCACGTTTTCCGTCGATGCGTGACCACCCACCGTTGCTCGCTGCTCGCTCCGCGAACCGTCCCCGCTGGATGACAAGATGATCTTCAATTCGATTCCGTGGTTCCTCGTCGCCGGGTTCTTCATGTGCTGCGGCTGCGCAGTCGCCGCGATCGTGCTCGACCGCAAGTACCGCGACGACCGCCGGAACGACGAGCAGGCGATGACGAAGCGCCTGAAGGACCGCGTGGCGGAGTACGAGCAACTCGAAGAGCAGATCAAGACCGTCAAGGACTCGTTCGAAGCGCACGAGCGCGCGTACCAGGAACGTCTCGAAGTCCAGAAGCAGAACATCGACCAACTGCAAGCGGCGCTCGACGCTCGCGCAGGCCACGCGCCGCGCGCGGAAGCGACCACCGAAGTTCGAGACGCCGAGCCGGCCGCGACGTGGATGGACGGCATCGACGAAGAGTCGATCGAAGTGATCGTCGACGAATCCGGCGCGCATTCGGTCGCGGAGATGCAGCGGAAGCTCGATCACGCGCACGCCGAACAGACGGTCGTGCTCGAGCGCGAGCTGCAGTCGCTCTCGGACACGCAGATGCGCATCGCGGCGCTGCAACCGCTGCAAGAGCTCGTTCGCCAACGCGACGCGGAACTCGAAGTGCTGCGCGAGGAACTCCGAAACGCGAAGCTCGGAACCACCGGCCGCCATGCGAAGAGCCCGGAGTCGCTCGCGCCGTTGGTCGAGGAACTCGCGAAGACCCAGGACGTCGTGCGCGAGTGGCAGGCCAAGACCGACGAGCTCGCGACGACGAAGGCGACCGAGATCGGCGCCCTGAACGATCGGCTGCGCACACTCGAACCGTTGGTGCAGCAAGCGAACGACGCCCGCCGCGACGCGGAGACGTGGCGCGCGGAGTACACGGCGCTCGAGCAACGCGCGGCGCAGACGGAAGTGAAGTACTGCGACGAAGTGCAGCGCCTGCGCGGCGACCTCGCCGACTTCGAAGGTCGCTTCGCGAAGGTCCACTCCGATCTCGAGGCCGCCAAGACGAACGGCCACGCGCTGCAAGCGCGCTCCGACGAGCTCGGCCGCAACCTCGACTGCGCGCAACTCGAACTCGACCAGACCCGCGAGGCTCGCGAAGTCGCCGAACGGAAGAACGGCGAGCTCACCGCCGACGTCGAGAGCCTGACCGGCCGTTGCGACGGACAAGCGCGCGAACTCGAATCACTGCGCGCGAGTTACGAAGAACTCAGCCGCACCACGAACCGTCAGTCGGAGATGGTGACGATGCTGGAGAGCCGCGCGAAGGAACTCGACGCCGCGCTCGCCGAGAAGGCGCAACGTCTCGCGATGGCCGAAGAACGTGCGCACGACCAAGCACAACGCGGCGAGCGCTTGACGACCGAACTCGAAACCGCGCGCCGCGAACACCTCGAAGTTCGCCACGCGGCGGAAGCACGCACCGCGGCGCTGCAGGCGGAGCTTGCGGGTCTGAACGGCACGTGCAGCTCGCTGCGCGCTTCGGTCACGGAATGGACGGAGCGCTGCAAGGGCCACGAGCGCGCGATCGAAGTCAAGGCGCGCGATCTCACCGATCGCGAGCAGCGGCTCTCCGAAGTGTCCGCCCGCGTCGAGGTGTTGAACCTCGAGATCGCGCGCGAACGCGAAGCGCTCACGGAGCGCGATCGCAAGCTCCAGGACGTCGGCGCGAAACTCGAACGCGTCGAGGGTCAAGTCCAGAAGTACCGCGCCGCGATGTCCGCCCACGCGCAACAGTTCGAGGTGGCGCAGACGCTGCTCGCCGAACTCAAGCCTGTGATCGAGAACCTCGGCAACGAGCTGACCCACGACAAGGTCGGTCGGGACTGACCGACGCGCGGTTCACTCCGCGTCCGGGTTCTTCAGCTTCTTCTGCGCCTCGTGGAACTTGTCCTCGAGGCGCTGCGCTTTGCCGCGCTCGCCGTCGAGGAACGCGTCGAGCTTGTCGGTCCCCTGCGCCTCGCGGCCCTTGACCTTGGACAGGGCCTGATCCCAGTCCTTCGCCTCGACCTTCGGCTTGCCGGCCTCGTCGAGCACCTTCGGCGCCGAGGAACGCATCACGCGCTCGGTGCGCACGTCGATGCTGAGCCGTTGGTTGCAGCACGGGCAGACGACTTCGATCTCACGGGTATCCATGGCGGACTACGGAGTTTCCGTTCGGGTCGCGGAGATTGTACGGACGTCCGAACGTGTTTCCGTTTTTTGGCGAGAAGCTCGGTAGGAAGATCGGGAACACGCGGCTACGAGCGCTCGTCTCACCCCACAGCCATGCGTAGCAACTCCCCCATGCAGACCCTCGCCCGCCATCGCGCCGAACGCGCGCAAGCGGTCGCCGTCGTCGGCTACAAGCGTCACGCGCACAACCTCGAACGTTGGGTCGGCATCGTGGTCTGGATCGCGCTCCTCGCGGTCTTGATCGTCGAGAGCCGCTGACCCCCCCGATCGGTTCGGCGCGTTTGCTTCAGTCGTCGTGCGCGTGACCGATCACGGTCACATGGGATTGGAAGCACCCAGCGCCCCACGAGTCATAGAACGGGTCGTGGTACCAGCCGTACGGATACGGTTCAGGACGTCGCTCGAACGTGATGCCGGTGCCGACGCGCTCGCCCTCGAAGTCGACCTCCCACCGCAAGTTCAGACCGGCGAGACCGAGTTCCTCGGGCCCGTTGCCGCCGGGCAACGCGAAGGCGACTTCGAACACCGCGCTCTCGTTCTGCGCGAGCGGTTCGGCCGGTAGAGCGTCGAACGAAGGCGCCGCGAAGTCCTCGAGCGACGAGCTGACCATGCGAAAACTGTCGGCGACGACCGCGAGCTTGCGCGTCCCCGCGTTCTCCAAACGCATCCGTACCTCGACGCGCGCCGGCGTGCCGGCCTTCTCGTCCGCGCGGCGGATGCCGAGGACGGTGACCAGCGCTCGCCCCTTCGCGTCGGGCGCGCGCGGCGAATCGAGCGCGACCTCGAGCGGCGCGGGCGCGAAGCGGTAGGCGTACCAACTCGAACGGCAGGCGCCGACGAGGCCGAGGCTGACGACCGCCAACACGCGCAACATCCGGTTCATGGCGGCCATTGTAGTTCGGGGCGCGCGTCTCCCCAGTCGTCCAGGAACTCGAAGAAGTCGGTGGTCGCGGTCGTCGGCTTGCGCGGACAGAAGTCGTGAGCCCCCGTCGCCGTCTCGCGCTCCGGAACGCCGCGCTCGCGACGTTCGGTGCGCTCTCCTTCTACGCCTGCGCACCGACCGCGGATGCGTCGGAAGGCGTGAACGGTGAGTCCGCGGCGCCGAGTGCGGACCGCGGCCCCGCGTCGACGCTCGCGAAGCGCGGCACCCACGCGTCCGGCATCACCTACCGCTATCCGCGCGACTGGGAACTCCAAGCCCGCGGCGGCGGCGTGTTGGTTCCGAACGACGCGCCGCGCGACGAGCAAGGCGCGAGCGAGCGTTACCTCGTCCTCGGTTTTCCGTGCGCCGACGCGGCGAGCGACCTCGTACTCGCGTTGTTCGGCGCAGAGTCGCCGTTCGAACTCGAAGGCGCGCCCGAGCGACTTGGGTCCGCGCAACGCTTCCGTTATCGAGCTTCCGACCCGCGCGGCGAACTCGTCGCCGACGCGTACGTCGCAATCGACGACGGCGTCGCGCACTGCCTCGTCGGCAGCGGTCCTCGCGCAGCGCTCGAAGCGCGCGCACCGCTCGCTCGCGCGGTCTTCGAATCGTTCGAGTGCTCGGCGCCCGAGCGCGACCCGCGCGTCGTCGGCTCGTGGTTCCACGGCCGGAGCTACGCGAGCGAGCGGCGCATGACCTTCGAAGCCGACGGCACGTTCGTCGAGAGTTCGCCGAGCGACGGCTCGACGAAAACCGGCACGTGGTACGCCGCCGACGACGACCTCACGCTCGTCCCGCTCGACGGCGCGAGCCGGACGCTGACCTACCAGTTCGTCGACGACGCGCTGGTCACGCTCGACGCGAACGGCGCACGCACGCTCTGGGAGTGAGCTCGCGCTCTCGCTAGGGCGCCTCGAACAACGGCGCCGGTTCGATCGCCGTGTCGAAGGACTGGCCGCCCGCCGTGACGAAGAGATGTCCGTCGTTGACGGCGACGTCCCACTTCACGTTGCGCTCGAGCTTGGTTTCGAGCGCGCGCAAGAACGCCTGCGGGAACGCGACGACCTGCAGCTCGTCACCGCGATGGATGCGTTCGCCGACCAACGCCGTGCGCAGGACGTCGGGCCGTCGATCGGTGTAGAGCGCGACGCGCGCGGTCGCCTTCGACGCGCGGTGCAGCCGCTCGGCCGACGGCGCGCCGACTTCGATCCACGCGAGACGCATGCCGGTCAGATCGCAGATCGAGATCGCGGGCTCGCCCGTGTCGCTGATGCCGCCCTTCGAGAACGCGATCCCCTCGCGGTACTCGAGGCAGTACGCGAGCACGCGCACCAACAGAAACGCATTGTTCTCGGACGGATGGCGCGCGACGCGCAGGTCGAGACTCTCGTAAACACCGCGGTCGGTGTCGGCGAGCGCGATCTCGAAACGGTGGATGGTTGCGCCGGTTGCCATGCTCGTCTTCGGAACGGCGCAGTCTGCACGACGCCTCGCCGCGCCGCTACTCGCCGCGCACGAGCGCCGCGAGCATCTTGATCGCCGACGGATGGTCGTTGAGGCACGGCACCACACGCAATTCTTGACCGCCAGCCTCGACGAACGACTCGGCGAGGCGTTGGCCGAGCTCCTCGAGCGTCTCGAGGCAATCGCTGACGAAACCAGGCGCGATGACGAGCACGCGCTTCTTCGTCGCGGCGAGCGCGGGCACGAATTCGTCGGCGTACGGCTGCAACCAACGCTCGCGACCGAAGCGCGATTGGTAGACGAGGGTCCAACGCTCCTTCGCCAACCCGAGCTTCGTCGCGAGCGCCACCGCCGTCGCCTCGCACTGCGTCCGATACGGATCCCCCATCTCGACGTAGCGCTGCGGCAAGCCGTGGAACGTGAACACGAAGTGGTCGACCGGCCCGTCGCGCAGAGATTCCTCCACGCGCGTCGCGAGCGCCGCGATGTACGCCGGATGCACGTGGAAGTCGGCGACGCCGCGGACCTTCGGCCGTTGCGCGAGAGCGCTGAGCTCGTCCGACACCGCCGCTTCGATCGTGCCGGTCGTCGTGCGGCTGTACTGCGGGAAGAGCGGCACGACGACGAGCTCGCGACAATTCGTCAGCTCCGCGAGCGCACCGACGATCGACGGCGCGCCGTAGCGCATCGCGAGCGCGACGCGATGGCTCGCGCCGAGTTCCGCCGCGAGCAACGTCGCCTGGCGCCGGCTGTACACGACCAGCGGCGAACCCTCGCTCATCCAGATCGACTCGTAGAGCTTCGCGACCTTCGGCGTCCGCCGCGGCAGGATCACCAGTCGTCGCAACGCTCGCCACAGCAGCGGATTCATGTCGACGACGCGCGTGTCGGACAGGAACTCGTCGAGGAACCCGCGCACCGCCGTCGGCGTCGGCGCACTCGGCGAACCGAGATTGACCAGCAGAACTCCGACGGCTCCGGCGGACTGGGACATCAGGCGCGGCACTCTAGAGTCCTGAGTCGGAAGTTCGCAGCAGAAGTCCATGTGTCCGCGCGGCGCAGGAGCGCCGATGAAGTCGCGCGGGAGACCGCGCGACGATGCCTGCGGCGCCGCGGCGCGCGAGCGCGCCGAGCCCCGCCCTCCGGCCGGGCTAGAGAACGCTCTTCGCACTCGCGACGACCGCTTCATGACACATCGGTGACATCTCGAGCCCGGCCGACCGATAGGGTCCCGCACATGCATCGCATCGCGATCGCAGGACTGTCGGTCCACGAGACCGACGTCGCGGGGCTCGAGCGCGCGAAGGCGCGGCTCGTCGGCGGCGCGAGCGTCGAGCGCGAGATCGCCGATCGGCTCGGTGCGTCGGAGCTCGTCGTGCTCTCGACGTGCAACCGCCTCGAGATCGCGTTCGCGCGCGAGGCCGGCCACCTGCCGACGCACGCCGACGTCGATGCGTTGGTGAGCGCGTTGGCGGTCGAGCCCGCGCTCGCGCGGCGCTTCCACTTCTTCACCGGCCGCGACGCGGTGCGGCACTTGTTCCGCGTCGCCGCGTCGCTCGATTCGATGGTGCTCGGCGAGGATCAGATCCTCGCGCAGGTGCGCGACGCGCACCGACGCGCGGCCGAAGAGTTGTTGGTCGGCAGGTTGCTCGGCGCGCTCTTCCAAGCGGCGGAGCACGCCGGCAAGGACGTGCGCGCGAAGACGGCGCTCGCCCAACGGCCGATCTCGGTCGCGACGTTGGCGCTCGAACACGTCGCGCGCCGTTTCCGCGGCGCGCGGCCGACGATCGCGCTCTGGGGCGCGGGCGAGATGGCGCGTTCGGCGGCGCTCGGCGCGCGCGAGGCGGGTTTCGAGATCGCGTGGGTCGTCAGTCCGACGCGCGAACGCGGCGAGCGCTTGGCGCGCGAATTCGGCGCGCGTTGGCTCGCTGCGAACTCACGCGCGACGCGCGACCTCGAACTCGACGTCCTGATCTCCGCGACGTCGGCGCCGGGCTTCGTCGTCTCGGCGCGCGAGCTCGCGGCACTCGCGGTGCACGCGCCGCTCGGCACCGGCTTGCTCGCACTCGACCTCGCGCTGCCGCGCGACCTCGAGCCGTGCGACGATCCGCGCGTCGAGCTCGTCGACCTCGAGCGCTTGCGCGAAGCCGCCGCCGCGAACCGCGCCGCGCGTCTCGCGGCCGCCGCCGACGCGGAGCGCCTGATCGAACGCCAAGTCGAAGTGTTCACCGAGCGCGACGTCGGCAAGCGCGCGGCGGAAGCGCTCGCCGAACTCAGCCTGACGACCAACGACATCCTCGAACACGAGCTCGCGAGCCTCTTCGTCGGCTCGCTCGCCGACCTCGACGACGAACGCCGTCGCGCGGTCGAGCGTTGGGTTCGTCAAACCTTCGGGCGCATCGAGCACGCGCCGATCGCGGCGATCAAGCGCCTCGCGCGGGAACTCGCGTCGCGCGGAACGGACTTGCGATGAAGCTGCGCATCGGCACGCGTGGATCGGACCTCGCGCTGTGGCAAGCGCGCTACATCGCGTCGCGCCTCGCGCCGGAAGCGGAGTGCGAACTCGTCATCCTCCAGACCAAAGGCGACCTCATCGATCACGTTTCCCTCGTCGAAGTCGAAGGCAAAGCGTTCTTCACCGCCGAGCTCGAGGACGCGCTCGTCGAGCACCGCGTCGACCTCGCCGTACACAGTCACAAGGACTTGCCGACCGAGATGCGCCCCGAGCTCGCGATCGCCGCGATTCCCGCGCGCGCCGCGGCTCACGAGCGTTTGCTCGTTCGACGCGCTTCGCTCTTCCAAGACGGCGCATTCTTCCCGCTGCGCGGCGGCGCGATCGTCGGCACGAGTTCGCCGCGGCGTCAGGAGCAACTCGAAGCGCTGCGCCCCGACCTCGGGATCGAATCGCTGCGCGGCAACGTGCCGACGCGCGTGCGCAAACTGCGCGAAGGTCGCTACGACGCGATCGTGCTCGCGTCGGCGGGGCTCGATCGGCTCGAACTCGATCTCTCGGACCTCGCGGACTTTGCGTTGCCGATCGAATGGTTCGTCCCGGCTCCGGCGCAAGGCGCGCTCGCGGTCCAGACGCGCAAATCGGACGCGGAGTTGATCGCGTTCCTGCGCGCGAAGCTGCACGACGACGCGGTCGAACGTTCGGTCCGCGCCGAGCGCGAACTGCTCTCGAGCGCCGGCGGCGGTTGCAACCTGCCGCTCGGTGCCGCGCTGTCGGGCGTCGGGCCTTTCGTCGCGCATGCGTTCCTCGGCAAGGATCGTCCGACGGCGGGAGTGCGCGCGCGTTGGGCGCGCAGCGCCGCCGAGACGCCGGAGCGCGCGGCCGCGCTCGTCCTCGCGAAGCTGATGCACGGCAACGCGACCGCGCACGGTCCGTTCGCCGAGCGACGCGTCGCGTTGTGCGGCTCCGCGGAAGCCGGCCTCGAACTCGCGGCGCGACTCGAAGCGCTCGGCGCGACCGTCGTGCGCGAGATCGCGATCGAGCTCGTCGATCTGCCGACGCCCGACCTTGCCCGCGCGTTCGCGAACCTCGACGAACGCGACACGGTCGTCTTCACCAGCCCGCGCGCCGCGAAGCGAACGCGAGGCGTCGTCCGCGCGAAGGCGCGCGTCGCCGCGGTCGGCCGCGCGACCGCCGCCGCGCTCGAAGAATCCGGCTGGAGCGTCGACGTCGTCGGCGAGCAGGGCGCGGGCGCGCTCGCGCGCTTGCTGGACGTCGAGCCCGGCGCGTGCGTGCTCTTCCCGTGCGCGGAGGAAACCGTCGGCGAACTCGAACGACAGCTCGCGGCGCGCGACGTCGCGCTCGAACGCTTGCCGGTCTACCGCACGGTCGCGGTCGCGGAGCCGGCGCTCGACCCGCGCGCCGACGTGCGCATCTACACCAGTCCGTCCGCGGCGCGCGCCGCGCTCGCGAGCGAGAAAGCGCTCGTCTCGCAGCCGCGCTTGCGCCTCGCGCTCGGCGGCGCGACCGCCGCCGCGCTGCGCGCCGACGGCCTCGACGTCGACGGCGTGTTCCATCCCTCGTCCGACGGCGTCGAGGTCGTCGTCCAACGCATCGCGCGCACGTTCTGCCGCTTGGAGTCGACCTGATGAGAATCCGCATGCGTCGTCTGCGTCGCACCGAGCTCCTGCGCGAAGCCGTCGCCGAGACGCGCGTCCACGCGGCGCAGCTCGTCCAACCGCACTTCGTGATCGAGGATCCGCGCGGCGAGGAACCGATCGCGTCGATGCCCGGCGTTTCGCGTTTCGGCGTCGACAAATTGGTCGCGCGCGTCGGCAAGGATCTCGAGCTCGGGCTCGCGAGCGTCCTGCTCTTCGGCCTCTACTCGAAGAAGGACGCGCGCGGAACGTCTGCGACCGAGCCCGACAACGTCGTCTCGCGCGCGGTCGCGCGTCTGCGCCGCGAGTTCGGGAGCCGTCTCACGATCATGACCGACGTGTGTCTCTGCGCGTCGATGGACCACGGCCACTGCGGCGTCTTGCAGGACGGCAAGGTCCTGAACGACGAGTCGCTGCCGATCCTCTCGGCGATGGCGCTGTCGCACGCTCGCGCCGGCGCCGACGTCGTCGCGCCGAGCGACATGCTGGACGGCCGCGTCGCCGCGATCCGCGACGCGCTCGACGGCGCCGGCTTCACGGACACCGCGCTGCTCTCCTACTCGACCAAGTTCGCGTCCGGCTTCTACGGTCCGTTCCGCGACGCGGCCGATTCCGCGCCGAAGAGCGGAGATCGACGCGCCTACCAGATGGATCCGCGCAACGGGCGCGAAGCGGTGCGCGAGAGCGTGCTCGACGAGGGCGAAGGCGCCGACCTGTTGATGGTCAAGCCCGCGCTCGCGTACCTCGACGTGATTCGCGGCGTGCGCGAGGCGACGAGCGTGCCGCTCGCGGCGTACAACGTCTCCGGCGAATACAGCATGGTGAAAGCGGCGGCGAAGAACGGTTGGATCGACGAGGGACGCGTCGTGAAGGAGATCTTGACCTCGATCGTGCGCGCGGGCGCCGATCTCGTGATCACCTACCACGGCAGCGAAGCGTTGGAGAAGCGGTGGCTGTGACGCGCTCGCTCCTCGATCGCGCGCGCAGTGCGATGCCCGGCGGCGTGTCGAGCCCCGTGCGCGCGTTCGGCGGCGTGCGCGGCGAGCCGCCGTTCGTCGCGCGCGGCAGCGGCGCGACGATCACCGACGTCGAAGGACGCACGTACGTCGATCTCGTGTGTTCGTGGGGCCCGTTGATCCTCGGTCACGCGCATCCCGCGGTCGTCGACGCTGTCCTGCGCGCGGCGCGCGACGGACTGTCGTTCGGCGCGACGTGCGCGGCCGAGGTCGAGCTCGCGGAAGCCGTGCTCGCGCGCTTCCCGTTCTGCGACAAGGTGCGCTTCGTCTCGACCGGCACCGAGGCGGTGATGAGCGCCGTGCGCGTCGCGCGCGGCTTCACCGGTCGTTCGCGGATCCTGAAGTTCGAGGGTTGCTATCACGGACATTCCGACGCGCTGCTCGTCAAAGGCGGTTCCGGTCTCGCGACGTTCGGCACGCCGTCGTCGGCGGGAGTGCCGAAGGAATTCACCGCGCTCACCGATGTCCTTCCGCTCGACGACGAAGCCGCGTTGCGCGCGTACTTCGCGGAGCGCGGGCCCGAGCTCGCGGTCGCGGTGATCGAGCCGTTGCCGGCGAACGCGGGGCTGCTCGTGCAACGCCGCGAGTTCCTCGCGCTGCTGCGCGAGCTCACGAGCGCGTGCGGCGCACTGCTGCTCTTCGACGAAGTGATCTCCGGCCTGCGCGTCGCGCCCGGCGGGATGAGCGAGCTCACCGGCGTCGTCCCCGATCTCGTCACGCTCGGCAAGATCGTCGGCGGCGGCATGCCCGTCGGCGCGTACCTCGCGCGCGAGGAGATCATGGGCCAAGTCGCGCCGCTCGGGCCGGTCTACCAAGCGGGCACGTTGTCGGGGAATCCGGTCGCGATGGCGGCGGGGCTCGCGACGTTGCGCGAGCTCGAACGTCCCGGCGTCTACGCGCGTCTCGACGCGCTCGGCGCCGTGTTGCAACGCGAGTTCGAGCGCGTGCTCGCCAAACACGAAGTCGCTTCGACCATCGAACGCGTCGGCTCGATTTTGTGGATCTCGATGCAGCCCGGCCCCGCGCCGCGCGCGTACCACGCGATCGACGGACGCGCGGCGAACCTGTACGCCGAGCTGCATCCGCGGCTGCTCGCGCACGGACTCTGGGCCGCGCCGTCGTACTACGAGGTCGCGTTCGTCTCGCTCGCGCACGAAGAAGCGCATCTGCGGCAAGCGGCGGAAGCGCTCGATCGTTCGCTCTCGGAGCTCGGCCGATGATCGACCGCAGGAAGGTGATCGTCCTCTACTGGGGTGCCGCGTCGTTCGTCGTCGCGTTGCTCGTGTGGTGGGCGTTCTTCTTCGGGCGGCAAGGCACGTTGCTCGCCGAGCGCATGCGCGCCGCGGGCGTGCAACTCGACGACCACCAAGCGGCCGCGCTCGACAAAGCGGTCAGCGAATCGGGTCGCATGTTCCTCTCGGAAGGCGGGACGCTGTGCGCCCTGCTCTTGGTCAGCATGTGGTTCGTGATGCGCACGTTGACGCGCGAGCTCGCGCTCGAACGCCGCCAGAAGAACTTCCTCTCCGCGATCACGCACGAGTTGCGGTCGCCGATCGCGTCGGCGCGTCTGTACGTCGAGAGCGTGTTGCTCGGCCGAGCGGACGGGCCGAAGCGCGATCGTTATCTTCAGCGCGCCATGCTCGACCTCGATCGCTTGCGCACGCGCGTCGACGACTTGCTCGAGACGGCGCGCGTGAATTCGTCGAAGCCGGTGCTCGCGCTCGAGCCGATCGACCTCGCGACCGTCGCGCGCGACGTGGTCGAGCGGTTGACGCGCGAACATGCCGCGCGCGGCGCGAGGATCGAGCTCGCGACCGAGCCCGACGTGCACGTGCGCGCGGACATGCGGGCGCTCGACACGGTCCTCGCGAACCTGGTCTCCAACGCGATCAAGTACGGCGGCAAGGATCCGCGCGTCGTCGTCGGCACCGGCCACGCGCGCTCGAAGGCGTTGCTCTTCGTGCGCGACTTCGGACCCGGCCTCGGCGGCGCCGATCCGAAGCGTATCTTCGAGCCGTTCGTGCGCGGCGACGACGACGACGTGCGCGCGAAGGGCGGCGTCGGACTCGGGCTCTACCTCGTGCGCGAGTTGGTCACCGCGATGGACGGCCGCGTGCGCGCCGAGGACGGCCTCGAAGGCGGCGGCACGCGCATCGAGATCGAGTTCGCGCGAGCGGAGGCGAAGCCGTGAGTGGTGAGAAGCTGTTGGTCGTCGAGGACGAAGTTCACTTGGCCGAAGTGATCGCCGACAACCTCGAGCTCGAGGGCTACTCCGTCGACGTCGTCGGCGACGGCCTCGAAGCGCTCGATCGCATCCGCGCGGCGCCGCCGGCGTTGGTGTTGCTCGACGTGATGTTGCCCGGCATGGACGGCTTCGGCGTGTGCGCGACGTTGCGCGCCGAGAAGGTCGACGTGCCGATCCTCTTCTTGACCGCGCGTTCGGACGCGGATGATCGAATCCGCGGTTTGGAGCTCGGTGGCGACGACTATTTGGGTAAGCCCTTCGAGCTGCGCGAGCTGATGTTGCGCGTCGCCGCGATCCTGAAGCGCGCGCAATGGGCGCGTTCGAAGACGACGTTCGGCGATCGGTTGGTGCTCGGCGAAGCGAGCGTCGACTTCAAGACGTACGCGGCGAGCGTCGGCGGCAAGGTCTACCAGCTCTCGACGAAAGAGATCCTGATCCTGCGCGCGCTCGCCGAACATCCGGGCGACGTGATCTCGCGCGCGGAGATCCTCGAGCGCGTGTGGGGTTACGAAGCGTTCCCGACCGAGCGCACGATCGACAACTTCATCGTACGGCTGCGGCGCTTGCTCGAACCCGATCCCCAGAACCCGCGCTACATCCACACGGTCCGCGGCACGGGCTACCGACTGACGCCATGACGATGCGCTCCGAAGATCGCTTGCTCGTGCGCGCGTTGCGACGCGAGGTCCTGCCGCGTCCGCCGGTCTGGTTGATGCGTCAGGCCGGTCGCTACTTGCCGGAGTACCGCGCGGTGCGGCAGAAGGCCGGCGGCTTCCTCGAGATGATCCGCGCGCCCGAGCACGCGGCCGAAGTCACGCTGCAACCGGTGCGACGCTTCGGCGTCGACGCCGCGATCCTGTTCAGCGACATCCTCGTGCCGCTCGAGGCGATGGGCATGCACCTCGTCTTCGACGAGCACGGTCCGTCGTTCCCCGAGCCGCTGCGCTCGCGCGCCGCGATCGACGCGTTGCGCGACGTCGATCCCGAGCGCGCGATGGGCTTCGTCGGAGAAGCGTTGCGCCGCGTGCGCCGCGAGTTGCCCGACGAAACCGCGTTGGTCGGTTTCTGCGGCGCGCCTTTCACGCTCGCGGCGTACGCGATCGAGGGCCAGGGCGCGAAGTCGTTCGCGGCGACGCGCGCGATGCTGTACCGCGACACGAGTTCGTTCGAGGCGCTGATGGGCAAGCTCGCGACCGTCGTCGCGCGGCATCTCCACTATCAGATCGCGCACGGCGCCGAGGCCGTCGTGCTCTTCGACACGTGGGCGGGCACGCTCGGTCGCGACGACTACTTGCGCTACGCGGCGCCGTGGACGCGCGCGGTCTTGAACGAGCTCGGCGGCGCGACGCCGCGCGTGCTGTTCGTCCACGGCGGCGATCACCTGCTCGACGATCTCGTGAACACCGGCGCGGAAGCGATCGCGCTCGATTGGCGCACGCCGATCGGCGGCGCGTTCGAGCGTTTCGGCGAACGCGTCGCGCTCCAAGGCAATCTCGATCCCGCGGCGTTGCTCGCGACGCCCGACGAGGTGACGCGGCGCACGCGCGCGTTGCTCGACGAAGTCGCGGGTCGGCCGGGGCACGTGCTCAACCTCGGCCACGGCGTGTTCAAGGAAACCGATCCCGAGTGCGTCGCGGCGTTCGTGCGCTGCGCGAAGGAGCGCGAGCGATGAAGCTCGGCGACTTCGACCTCGCGGACGATCTGTTGCTCGACTTGTCGGGTCCCGGTCCTCGTTACACGTCGTACCCGACGGTGCCGGAATGGAGCGAGACGTTCGGCGCGAGCGACGCGACGGCGGCGATCGAGCGCGCGGCGCTGCGAACGAGCGAACCGCTCTCGCTCTACGTCCATTTGCCGTTCTGCTCGCGTCTGTGCCTCTTCTGCGGCTGCACGGTCGAGATCACGAAGCGTCGCGATCGAGTCGAGCGCTACCTCGACGCACTCGAGGGCGAATTCGAACTCATCGCTCGCCATCTCGGCGCGCGCCGCGATGTCGTGCAGCTCCACTGGGGCGGCGGCACGCCGACGCACCTCGATCCGCGGCAGCTCGAACGCGTGTACGCGATGGTGTCGCGCCGCTTCCGGATCGTCGCCGGCGCCGAGGTCTCGCTCGAAGTCCATCCGCACGTCACGACGTTCGAGCAAGTCGACGTGTTGCGCGCGCTCGGCTTCAACCGCATCAGCATGGGCGTGCAGGATCTCGATCCGCACGTGCAGGCGCTCATCCATCGCGACCAAACGACCGACGAAACCGTGCGGCTCGTCGAGCATGCGCGCCGCGTCGGCTTCGAGGGCGTCAACCTCGATCTGCTCTACGGCTTGCCCGCGCAGAACGAGCGCACGTTCGGCGCGACGCTCGACACGATCGCCAAGCTGCGGCCCGATCGCCTCGCGGTCTACGGCTACGCGCACGTGCCGTGGCTCAAGGAAGCGCAGCGTTCACTCGAGCAACACGGCTTGCCGACGGCGCAGGAGCGTGCGCGGCTCTTCGCGCTCGCGCTCTCGAAGCTCGGCGCTTGCGGCTACGAGGTGATCGGCCTCGATCACTTCGCGCTGCCGACCGACGCGCTGTACCGTGCGATCGACGATGGGCGCCTGCACCGCAACTTCATGGGCTACACGACCGCTCCGGCGCGCGAGATGATCGCGTTCGGGATGAGCTCGATCTCCGACGTCGGCGGCGCGTTCTTCCAGAACGAGCGCACCGCCGCCGAATACGAAGCGCGCATCGCGCGCGGCGAGCTGCCGGTCGTGCGCGGCATGCAGCGCAACGCCGACGACGATCTGCGTCGCGCGGTGATCCAAGACTTGATGTGCGGCATGCGCGTCGACCTCGACGAGCTCGGAGTTCGCCTCGGACGCGACGACTTGGCGGCGACGTTCGCCGTCGAATGGCGCGAGCTCGAGCGCTATCGCGACCTCGGCTTCTGCACCCTCTCAGCACGCCGCGTCGACGTGACGCCGAAAGGCCGCTTGTTCCTGCGCCGCATGGCGATGGTTTTCGACGCGTACCTGCGCGGCCGGACCTCGCAGACGACGCAACGTTTCTCGCGCACCGTCTGATGATCCAACACGTCCACGAGCCGGAGCGCGTCGACACGCTCGTGATCGGCGCCGGCATCGGCGGGCTCGCGTACGCGCACGGGCGCGGCGCGAACGCGAACGTCGTCGTCGTCGATTCGGCCTCGTTGCCCGGCGGGCTCGTGCGCACGGTCGCGAGTTCGTCGGTCGCGGGCCTGCGTTGGGAGCACGGGCCCGAGGCTCTGCAAGACAACTCGCCCGAGACGGTCGCGTTGGCGCGCGAGCTCGAGCTCGAACTCGTCGCCGCACCGCAGAGCGCGAAGAAGCGCTGGCTCGTCAACGGCGGCGCGCTGCACGAGCTGCCGACTTCACCGACTGCATTCCTGAAGACGCCGTTGCTCGGCGTCGCCGCGAAACTGCGCGCGGCGAGCGAACGGTTTCGCGCTCCGAACGTCGGTCTCGACGGTTCACTCTGGGATTTCGTCGCGGAGCGTTTCGGCCGCGAAGTCGCGGAGACGTTCGCCGATCCGTTCGCGGCGGGCGTGTGGGCGGGCGACGCGCGCTCGATCTCGTTGCGCGCCGCGTTGCCGGCGGTCGTCAAGCTGGTCGAAGAGCACGGCAGCTTGTTGAAAGCGATGAGTTCGCACAGCGGGAAGAGTCCGACGTTGGTCAAGCCGCGCGGCGGCATGGGCGCGTTGCCCGGCGCGTTGGCGCGCGAGCTCGGGAGCCGTCTGCGGCTCGGTGTCGCGATCCAGTCGCTCGAAAAGGCGCCGGGGCGTTGGCGCGCGTTCCACGATAACGGCGTGATCGACGCGCAGCGTTTGGTGCTCGCGACGCCGCCGCGCGCGACGAGCGAACTATGCGCCGCGTTCGCGCCCGAGCTCGCGGCCGAGCTCGCAACGATCGTCCACGAGAGCCTCGTCTCGATCGCGCACGTCTGGAAGCGCGCGCAGGTCGGTCATCCGCTCGACGGTTTCGGCTACCTCGTCGCGAAGTCCGAGCGCGATCTCCAACTCGGCACGCTCTTCAGCTCGACGCTCGCGCCGGATTCCGCGCCCGACGGCTTCGTCGTCTTGCGCACGCTCGTCGGCGGCGCGCGCAATCCGCTCGCGGTCGAGCTCGCCGACGACGCCTTGATCTCGGTCGTGCGCTTCGAGGTCGCGCCGCTGTTGCGCCTCGAGGGCGATCCCGAGCTGCTCGCGATCACGCGCCACGCGAAGGTCCTCCCCCGCTACGACCTCGACCATCCGCGCCGCGTCGCGTCGATCGAGAAGCTCGCCGCCGCGCTGCCGAACTTCGCGTTGGCGAGCAACTACCTGCGCGGCATCGGCGTCAACCAGGTGATCGCGAACGCGCGGGCGTTGGCTCGCGGGCATGCCTGACGGTCGCGCGTTTCAGCGCGGCGCGAGGCGTTTCTTCCAGCGCTCGTAGAGCTGCGTCTGGCGGTTCGACAGATCTTGTTGGACGCCGTCGATGAACGAGTACGTCACCGGCGCGGCGACTTCGAGCACGTCGCCGCGCGTCACGATCACGTCGGCGACCTTGCCGACGGCGAGCGAGCCGACGTCGTTCTCCATGCCGAGCATGCGCGCGGCGTAGTACGTGATCGAGCGCAGCGCTTCGACGCGCGGCAAGCCGTACGCGCACGCCATCGCGGCGTGGAAGGCGACGTTGCGCGGATTCTCGGCGTCGGCGGACTCGATCGCGAACGGCACGCCGGCGCGCGCGAGCACCGCGGCGTTGGCGTACGGCGCGTCGTACGGCGCGTAGTCCTCGGTCGGCATGTCGAGCACCGGCCCGACGACGACGGGAATCTTCTCGGAGGCAATCACGTCGACGACCTTCCACGCTTCGCGCGCCTCGTAGAGCACGGCGTCGAGCTTCTGCTCGCGCGCGAACGCGACCGCGGCGAGGATCGTCTGCGCGTTGTCAGCGTGGAGCGCGACTCGGCCTTGGCCGCGCGCGTACGGAGCGAGCGCCGCCTTGCGCGGATCGAACGCCGGACGCGGAAGACCGAGACGCGCGGCTTCGTCGACGACGCGCGCGTACTCGCGGGCTTCCTCGAACTTCTTCTCGAGCGCCTTGACCGCGTCGGACTTCTCCGTGCGCTTCTTCGCGTCGTTGGCGATCCGCGGGAACTCGACGTGCAGCATGTCGCGATCGCGCACGAGCAGTTCCTCCCACGTGTCACCCGCGAGGCGGATGACGCACGACTGTCCGCGCAACGGACCGCCGGAGATCGGACCGCTCTGCGCGCGCGTGATGCCGTTGGTGCGCGTCACCGGAATGTGCGCGGAGTCCGCGGCGAGCGACGACGCCGCGCGCAAGTCGGGCTGATCGCCGCCGATCTCGCCTTGGTCGTCGGTGCCCGCGATCGAGCTGATCTCGAAGAGCCCGAGCGGCGTGCCGAGCGCGATGATTCCCGGCCACACGTCCTGACCGCCGACGTCGATCACCGTCGCGTTCGCGGGGATCGGCGGATTCGTGCCGAGCGCGACGATGCGGCCGTCCTGCATGACGACGGTGCCGCGCTCGAAGTCGGGCGACGTCACCGGATGGATGCGGCCGCCGACCAACGCGATCGTCGGGCCGCCGTTCGGGTTCCAGGCGACGCCGTTCGAACGATCGGGCTCGACGAGCTCCGGCGTCGGCGCGGGCTTCGACTCGAGCTCGAACGCGTCGCGACGCTGGAATTGGATCTCGCCGTCGACCATCGTCCACAGCGGCTTCGCGAGCGACGACAACGGATCGCCGTCGAAGAGCACGAGGTCCGCGTCCTTGCCGACTTCGATCGAGCCCGTGCGCGCGTCGATGCCGAGCTGCTTCGCCGGGTTGAGCGTCACCAACGCCAACGCGCGCACCGGATCGAGCCCGGCGTAGCGCACGGACTTCGCCGCTTCGGTGTCGAGACGCCGCATGATCTCGTCCGAGTCGGAGTTCACCGAACTCACGATGCCGACCGAATCGAGCAACGCCGCGTTCTGCGGGATCGCGTCGTACGCCTCGATCTTGTACGCCCACGAATCGGCGAACGTCGAAGTGCCGGCGCCGTGCGCGAGGATCTCCTTCGCGACCTTGTAGCCCTCCAGCACGTGCTGCAGCGTCTTGACCTTGAAGCCGTAACGTTCGGCGACGCGCAAGAGCATCACGATCTCGTCGGCGCGATAGCAGTGCGAGTGCACGTCGATCTTGCCGTCGAGGATCCCGGCGAGCGCTTCGAGGCGCACGTCGCGGCGCGGCGGCGCCGGATCCTCTCCGCGCGCGCGCGCGGCCGCGAAAGCCTTCCACTCGGCGCGGTACTCGTTCGCGCGCGTGAAGCCGCGTTCGAAGATCGCTTCGACGCCCATGCGCGTGTCGGGGAAGCGCGAGCCGGGCGACGAATTCGAACGCTTGGGATTCTCGCCGAGCGCGAACTTCACGCCTTCGGGTGCGCCGCGGAAGACGAGATCGGCCGCGGGGCCGTGCCACTTCAACTTGATCACTTCGTGGCGTCCGCCGATCGCGTTCGCCGAGCCGTGCAGCAAGCGCGCGGTCGTCACGCCGCCCGCCAACGCGCGGTAGATCGAGAGGTCGTCGGGGTTCAGCGAGTCGGAGATGTCGCAGTCGGCGGTGATCGAGAGCGTGCCTTCGTTGACGTCGTCGGCGACCGCGATGTGCGAGTGACAATCGACGACGCCGGGCGCGAGGTGCTTGCCCGTCCCGTCGATCACCAACGCTCCCGCCGCAACTTCGACCGCACCGAGCGCGCGAATCTTGCCGTCTTGGACGAGCACGTCGCCGACGCGCGCGGGCCCGACCGCGGAGTGGATGGTGACGTTGCGGATGACGCACGAGCCGTGCGTGACGAGCTCCGGCTTGCGCAGCGCGTCGGTTTCGAACGGATGCTCGCCGTACGCGCGGAGCGTCGGCACGGCGAGAGCGAGGAAGGCGAACGACGAGAGCAGTGTGCGAATCATGGCGTGTCCTTCGCGCTCAGCGCGGCGTCTTCTTCCCGGTGAACTCGGCGGTCTGCTCGCCGAACGGACCCTTCATCGTCACCGTCCCCTTCCACGCGTCGTCGACGAGTTCGCCGTCGTACGCGAGCTCGATCACGAACTGCGGAAGGGTCAAGCTCGTCTTCAAGCGCATGTGCTTCTGCGCGACCTTGCCTTCGACCGCGCCCGACACCGGCGCTTGCGTCGTCGGATCGAGCGCGTTGAGCGTGCCCGTCACCTCGCCGTCCGGTTTCATCGCGAGTTCGAGCGTCGACGGCGGGATCGGCATGTCGCTCGACACGTACTCGACGCGCCACGCGCCGCTCGTGTCGACGCCTTCGTCGGGTTTGCCTTCGAGCGGCGCCTTGGCCGCGAGATCGAACGCGTAGTCGTAGCCGTCGACGAAGACCGTCGCGACGCGCGCGTCCTTCGCGAACGGATCGGCGGTCCACAGCGCGAAGTCGGCGTCGCGTCCCGCCTCGAGCACGCCGAGGCGCGGCGCGCCGAGCAGTTCCGCGGAGCCCGCGGTCAACGCGCGCAAGGCGAGGTCGCGGGGCAGCCCGGCTTCGACCTGCTTGCGCACCTTGCCGAGCAGATCGGACGCGCTCGCCGCGCCGGTGCCGAACGCGAACACGACGCCCTTTTCGGCGAGCACCTTCGCGCAATCACGGCGCTCCTCCCACTGCGCGCGCTTCGCCTCGCGCACGCCGAGCGGTTCCTGATAGACGAAACGCTTCGCGGCTTCGGCGGCGGCGTCGGGCTTCTCGACCTTCTTCTTCTCGAGCTTAGGATCGTCGGGCTCGTCGCCCCAATCCAACGTCAGGATCACCGGGATGCGTTTGCGCGCGAGCGCGTCGGCCCACTTGAACGCCTCGCGTCCGCCGACGATCACCGGATCGAAGCCCAACTCGTCGCCGAGCGACAACCAGCGCTCGATGTCGCGAGCGAGCTGCGCTTCGCACGCGACGCGCCGTTCGCGGCGCACGACGGGCCCGAGCGCGTCGAGCTCGGGATCGAACGCCGGCCGCGGACCGGGCCGACCGGCGAGCGCGCGCGACGCGAGCTCGTCGTGCTGCTGCGCGTCGAGGAACAGTTGCCGCAGCTGCGCGGTGTAGCCCATCAATGTGCTCGGATAGCCCTGACCGGTCGCGGCGAACGCCGCGTGCGCGAAGACGTCCGGCGCGAGGATCGCGTCGCGCGGCGCAGCGTCACGCGTCACCGCGAGCGCGCTGGTGCCGCCGAGGATCTGACCGTGCGGCGCCGCGAGCACGACTCCGAAACCCGACTCGCGCCACGCCTTCTGCTTCGACGCGTCGAAGTCGAACGCGGCCGCGGCGCGGAACGCGGGCTCGACGCCCTTGCGGTTCGCCGCGCGCATGTCGATCTGCACGTCGGCGCGCATGTCGGCCGGAAGATCCTGATCGATCTTGGGCTCGGGCGTCGCACACGCGCCCCACGTCGCCGCGTCGACGAACGCGGGGACGGCGAGTTGGCTCTTGCCGTCGACGACGCGCATCGCGGGCGGCAACGGATCGGTCGCGGGGACGATGCGCGCGATGCGGCCGTGCTCGACGACGATCGAGACCGCGGGCGCGTCGGCGGCGAGGCCCGTCTTCACCGGCGTGACGACGCACGACTCGGCGGTGCGCGGGGCCTGAGCGTCGGCGGCGGACGCGAACCACGTCGCGACGAGGATCGAAACGAGCGAAAACGTCGGTGACTTCATGCGGGGGCACTCGAGGGCGGAAGAGCGGCGGCGCATTGTGCCCGCGAGGCACTAGGCTGTCAGCGACGGCGCAACCGCGCGGACGGAGTTTTCCGCTCGCTTACGCCGGTTCGGCCTTCACGTCCGCGCAGGCGACGCGACCACGAAGGCGTTCGTCCAACTAGGAGGATTCCTTGCGCTTTGACGTCTTGCTGCCTCTGCTCGCGCTTCCGGTGCTCGCGTTCGCGTGGCCCGAACCGCGGCCGATCGATGCGCTCGCGCCTGAGCGCGAGCTCGCGACCTTCGCCCCCGCCGACAGCGTCGTGTACGTCGAGGCGCCGGGCCTCGCCGACCTCGCGCGTCGCGGCCTCGAGCATCCGTTGGTGAAGGCGGTGCTCGCCGCGCCGCGCGTGAAGGCGTTGCTCGCGGCGAAGCAGGTCGATCCGCGCGGAATGCTCAGCGGTCTCGACGCGTTCGCGGGGCTCGAGGTGTTGCCGACGATCGCGCTGCTCGGCGCGCGCGGAGCGTCGGTGTCGGTCGCTTATCGTCGCGAGGCACCGAGCGTGTTGCTCGCGCTGCGCGGCGCCGACGAGCGCGTGTTCGGCGAGCGAATCGAAGAGCTGCTCGCACTCATCGCCGAACGCTCGGGTCATCCCGGCGCGTTCGATGCGCCGACGGAGCGCGTGCTCGACGCCGAGGTGTGGCGCGTCGGCGACACGTGGCGCATCGCGCGGCGCGGAGCGCTTGCGTTCGCGTCGAACGATGAGCGTTTCTTGCGCGACGCGCTCGAGCTCGCGGCGAAGTCCGATGCGCGCGGACTCGCGGGAACCGCTGCGTTCGCCGCCGCGCGCAAGAGTCCGCCCGCGAACGAGCTCGTCTTTGCGTTCGCCGATCCGACCGCGATCGATGCGCGCGCCGAGAAGGGGTTGCTCGGCGACGTCGAAGGCTGGCGCAACTTGCGCGGCCTCGCGCGCGAGCCGAGCGTCCAATTCCTGCTCGGGCCGACGGTCGCGGCGGCGACCGGCGCGCACGGCGCGGCGCTCTCCGTCGTCTGCGAGCGCGAGGACCTGCGGTTCGTGCTCACCGCCTCCGGCGTCGAGCGGAACGCGGCGACGACGCTCTTGCCCGAACCGCGCGCCGCCTGCGCGCCGTTGCCGACCGGTCGAGTGAACGCCGCGAGTTGGACGCTCCACCGCGATCTCGCCGAGCTCTTCGTGCGCCGCGCCGAGCTCTTCCCCGCCGAGAAGTTGCCCGCATTCGCCGAAGCGCTCTCGAACCTCGCGCTCTTCTTCGGCGGCGTCGATCTCTCCGACGACGTCCTGCCCGCGATCGCTCCGTGGGGTCGGCTGGTCGTGCGCGACGTCGCGTTCGACGCCGACGCGCGGCCCGATCTCCCGCTGCCCGCCGCGGCGCTCGTCGCGCGGGTCGCGGATCCGGCTCGGATCAGCGCTCTCTTCCCGAGCGCGTTCCAATCGGTCGTCGGCGTGATCAACGTCGAACGCGGCCAACAGGGCAAGCCGCCGATGCCGCTCGGCATCGAGCTCGTCGGCGACGTGCAAGTCAGCTTCGCGAAGTCGATCGCGCCGAAGCCCGGCGAAGGCGTCGACGTCGTCTACAACCTCGAGCCGGCGTGCGCGTTGGTCGGCGACGTGTTCGTCGTCGGCACGCACCGCAAGTTGGTCGAGGAGCTCGTGAAGGAACTTCGGGACGGTCGCAGCGACGCGAGCGCGCCGAACGCGGAGCGCCTCGACGTCGCCGGCGCGGCGGTGCTCGCGGCGTTGACGGCGAATCGCGAAGCGTTGGTGATGAAGGCCGTGCTCGGCGAGGGCAAGACGCGTGCGAAGGCCGAGAGCGATCTCGACCTAGTCTTCGCGATCGCGGAGCTCGTCCAGAGGCTGTCGCTCGAAGCGCGGCGCGTCGACGAGACCACGTTCGCGCTCGAGCTGTCGCTCGACCTCGCGGCGCCGAAGGAATGATGCGGTGACACACGCGCTCCTCGAGCCCTGGCGCCCGACGCGCGACGATCCGTGGGATCGCGACGCTGCCGCGCACTTGCTGCGTCGCGCCGGTTTCGGAGCTTCGCCCGCGACGCTCGCACGCGCGCTCGCCGACGGGCCGGAAGCGACGCTCGAGCGGCTCTTCGCGCCTCGCGGCCACGAGCCGAAGTTGTTCGCCGGCATCGAGAGCTTGCTCGCGACCGGCAACGCCGAGTTGCTGCAGGCGTGGTGGCTGGCGCTCTTGCTCGGCGACGGCGATCCGCTCGGCGAGCGCGTGACGCTCTTCTGGCACGACCACTTCGCGACCTCGATCGCGAAGGTCGACGACGTGCGGTTGATGCACCGCCAGAACCGGACGCTGCGTGAGCACGCGCTCGGCGATTTTCGCGAGCTTCTGCACGCCGTCGCGAAGGATCCCGCGATGTTGACGTGGCTCGACGGCAACGAGAATCGCCGCGGGCATCCGAACGAGAACTTCGCGCGCGAGCTGCTGGAACTCTTTGCGCTCGGGATCGGCTCTTACGACGAACACGACATCCGCGAAGCGGCGCGCGCGTTCACCGGTTGGAGCGTCGCGAGCCGCGAGTTCGTCGCGCGCGCCGACGCGCACGACTCCGGGACGAAGACGCTCTTCGGTCGGAGCGGCGAGTTCGACGGCGACGACGCGCTCGAGCTCGTGCTCGCGCATCCCGAATGCCCGCGTTTCGTCGCGCGACGGCTGCACGAAGAGTTCGTCGGGCCCGAGCCCGACCGCGCTACGATCGACGCGCTTGCGAAGGAGCTCGTCGAACGCGATTGGTCGATCGGGAGGACGCTGAGCACGTTGCTCGCGTCCAAACTCTTCTTCGCGCGTTCCGCTCGGCGCGCGCGCATCGCGAGTCCGATCGAGTTCGTCGTCGGCACCGCGCTCGCGCTCGACCTTTTCCCCGCGCCGGTCGAGGCCGCGAACGCGGCGGCGCGGATGGGGCAAGCGCTCTTCCGCCCGCCGAGCGTCAAGGGCTGGGACGGCGGACGCGCGTGGATCAACGCGGGAACGTGGCTGGAGCGTGTCAACGTCGGACTCGATGCCGCGGAGACGATTCGCAGCGGCGAGAAATCGTTTGCGCCCGAGCCCGACGATTCGTCGAGCGCCGCACGGCTCGTGCTCGAACGCCTCGTCGGCGGCGCCGACGACGAATTCGCCAACACGATCGTCGCCGCTGCCGCGCGCGCTTCGTCGGTGCGCGACGCACTCGCCGATTCGGTTGCGCTCGTTCTGACCGCGCCGGAGTACCACCTGTCGTGAAGATCGAAATGCGCACGACGCGACGCACGTTCTTGATCGGCGGACTCGCGGTCACCGCCGCGGTACCGCTCGCCGCGCGCGGCGCGCGAGCGTCCTCGTCGGACGGCGACCGCGTGCTCGTGGTCCTCCAACTCGGCGGCGGCAACGACGCGTTGAACATGGTGGTCCCGGAGCGGCAAGACGCGTACTACCGACTGCGGCCGACGCTCGCGCTCGCGCGCAGATGTTTGCATCGTCTCGACGACGACTTCGGTCTGCATCCGAACATGGGCGAGCTCGCGAAGCTCTTCGCCGAAGGCCGTGCGTCGCTCGTTCACGGCGTCGGTTATCCGAGCCCGAATCGTTCCCACTTCCGCGCGATGGAGATCTGGCACACCGCGGATCCCGAACATCCGCCGGGCACGCGGGGTTGGCTCGGGCGCATCGCGGACGAGCTCGCGGTGCGCGCGCCGCACTCGCTGCCCGCGCTGCACGTCGGCGACGGCGACTTGCCGCTAGCGTTGCGCGCCGAACGGACGTTCACGCCGACGTTGCGCGCGAAGAATGGATTGGAGCTGCGCAGCTCCGCGGCGCGCACGCACGGAGTCCGCGAGCGTCTGCTCGAAGGCCGAGCGCGCGGCGAACTCGACTTCCTGCGCACCGCGGCGCGCACGACCTACGCGGCCGCCGAACGCATGTCCGCGCTCGCCGCTCGGCCGTCGAAGGTCGAGTATCCGAGCTCGCAGCTCGCCGAGCGCTTGCAGCTCGTCGCCAAGCTGATCGCCGGCGGCTTCGGTACGCGGCTCTTCCACGTCGAGCTCAGCGGTTTCGACACGCACGCGCGTCAAGCGCCGGTGCACGCGGCGTTGCTCGGCGAACTCGCGAACGCGCTCGCCGCGTTCCAACGCGACCTCGACGCGCAAGGCGTCGGCGCGCGGGTTACGACGATGGCGTTCAGCGAGTTCGGCCGTCGCGTCGAGGAGAACGGCTCGAAGGGCACCGATCACGGCGCGGCCGCGCCGGTGCTCTTCGTCGGCGGCGGTTTGCGCGCTGGTTTGCACGGCACACCGCCCGATCTCTCGAAGCTCGTCGAAGGCGACATCGCGTTCGGCACGGACTTCCGCGAACTCTACGCCGCGCTCGAACGCGATTGGCTCGGGGTGTCGCCGTCGACCGCCGCGCGGCCGTTCGCGCTCTTCGCGTAGACAGTCCTACGGCAACGGATTGTGCGCGAGCACCACCGTCGCGTCGCCGCGGCCGTAGCCGAACCACGCGCCGTCGGGCGAAGTCGCGAGCGGCAAGTGGATCGCCGGGCCCCAGCCGGTTTCGTGGTCGAAAAGCTGCTGCTCGGCGCCGCTCGCGACGTCGAAGAAGCGGATCTCGTGCGTGTAGGGTGAACTCGAGAGCAGCGTCGCGCCGCTCGGCGAGAACGCGACCGACTCCACGAAGCCGTTCGCGTCGCCGGCGAACGTGCGCAACAGCGCGCCGTCGGACGCTCGGAAGAGCTGCACGTTGTTGCCGTACTGATCTTCCGCCGCCGCGATCGACTGACTGTCGGGCGACCAAGCGATCGAGCGAATGCCGGCGGTCGCGCCGGTGATCGTGCGGATCGGCGCGCCGGTCGCTGCGTTCCACAGGCGGATCGTGCTGTCGAAACCCGCTGATGCGAGCGTCGAACCGTCGGGCGAGACGTCGAGAGCCGTGACGTCGTTCGTGTGACCGTTCAACGTGTTGACGAGCACGCCGTCGGACGCGCGCCAGAACTTGACGCGGTCGTCGCGGCCGGCGGAATAGACGAGCTGGCCGTCCGCCGACACACGCACCGCCGTCGAGCCGCCGCTGTGACCCGCCGCGAGCCAGAGTTGCGCGCCGGTCGTCGTGCTCCACTTCCGCACCGTCGTCTCGATCGTGTCCGGCGGCGCTGAGCCCGCGGCGGTGACCGCGAACGAACCGTCGGGCGAAAGGGCGACGCCGTTCAGCATGTCGGTGTGACCGTTGAACTGGAGGAGCTCCGCGCCGTCCGACACGCACCAGAGCCGCGCGCCGAGATCGACGCTGCCGGTCAGCACGCGATCGCTCGCCGTCGAGATCGCGATCGAAGTCACCGCGCCGTGATGGTGGCCGAGCGTCGCGACGATCGTCTCGCTGCCGACTTGCCAACGGCGCGCCTTGCCGTCGAAGCCGCCGGCCCAGAGGTTCTTGCCGCTCGGCTCGTACGTCACGGTGTTGACGTTCTGCACGCTCGGATCGTCGAGCACGTGCTGCGCCGCGCCGTCGACGGTCCGCCACGTGCGCACCGTGCCGTCCCAACTCGCCGACGCGAACGAGCGACCGCCCGGATGCCACGCGACCGACTGAACGAGATCGGTGTGCCCGGTCAACGTGCGGATCAATTTGCCGTCGGCGACGCGCCACATGCGCACCGTGTCGTCCCAACCGCCCGAGATCAGGTAGCGTCCCTTCGGATTGAACGAGACCGACGACACGAAGAACGTGTGACCGACGAGCGTGCGCTCGAGCGAACCGTCCGATGTGCGCCAGAGCTTGATCGTATTGTCGCCGGCGCCGGTCGCGAGCTCGAGGCCGTCGGGCGAATACGCGATCGACAGTACGTTGAACGTGTGGCCGACGAGCGTGTGCTCGAGCGCGCCGTCGGACGTGCGCCAGATCGAAGCGTCGCCGTTCGATTGAGCGGTCGCGAGGTGCAGGCCGTCGGGCGAAACCGCGACGGCGTTGACACCGAAGCCCGGAGCATCGATCTCCTGCTCGATCGCGCCGTCGCTCAAGCGCCACGTCAGCACGTTGCCCTGGCCGCCGCCGAACACCGTCTCGCCCGCGGAGACGACGTGTTGGCCGTCGGGCATGAACGCGAGGCCGTTGATGCCGCCGATCGAACCGGAGAGCGTCTGCTCGAGCTCGCCGCTCGCGACGTTCCAGATCTTGATCGCTTGATCCTGAAAACTGCCGGTCGCGACGTGCGCGCCGTCCGGCGAGAGCGCGAGCGAGTGGACCGTCGATTGCCCGGCTCCGAACCACGCGACGTTCGGCGCGCCTTGACCGCGCGCGAGAGGAAGAGCGACCGACGCGAATGCGACACCGAGCGAGAGAACGCGAGCGAACATGAACTGCCTCCGACTGCCTTGGAAACCGTAGAAACGTCCTGCTTCGACGCATCGAGCATCGCCGAAGTTCGGACGGGCGGGTGTAACGGTGTTGTCCGCTCGCGTCGTCGTCGCGGACAGCGAACCTCCGCGCGGAGCTTCCGAGTGCTCGTCGACGCCGCTACCTTCTCGCTCCCGATGGATGTCTCGATCCAGAAGCGTGCGAAAGAGCGCACTGCGGCGTTGGCGCTGCTCGCCGTCACGTTCATCTGGGGCTTGACGTTCGTGTGGATGAAGCAAGCGGTCGACTCCGACGTCGGCTCGGTCGGTCGCGATCTCGGCGCGTTCACGATCGTGGTGTTCCTCGTGTTGCGCTTCGGCATCGCGGCCCTTTTCCTCGTGATCGCGGTGCCGAGCGCGCGGCGCGGGCTCGATCGCGGGGCGTGGCTCGGCGGACTGTTGCTCGGCGGCTTGTTGTTCGTCGGTTTCCTGCTGCAGATGTTCGGTCTCGAAGGCGTGTCGCCCGCGGTGTCGGCGTTCTTGACCAGCCTCTACGTCGTGTTCACGGCGTTGGTCAGCGCCGCGCTCGCGAAGAAGGCGCCGCATCCGGCGTTGATCTTCGGCGCGTTGCTCGCGACGTTCGGAGGCGCGTTCATCGGCGGGCCGCCGCAGCTCTCGTTCGGAGTCGGCGAATGGCTGACGGTCGCGTGCGCCTTCGTCTTCGCGCTCCATATCCTCGCGACCGATCGCATCACCAAGAGCGTGGCTCCGATGCCCGTGACGCTGACGTCGTTCGTCGTCGTCACCGCGGCGTCGCTCGTCGTCCTCGCCTGGGCGTGGATGAGGAGCGACGTCGCGCTCGACGAGATTCCGACCTTGATCGGCGGACAGGGATTTCGGGTGCAGCTGGTCGGAACCGCGCTCCTCGCGACCGTCGTCGCGATCTCGTTGATGAACGTCTATCAGCGCGAGCTCGATCCCGTGCGCGCGGCGATCCTCTACGCCCTCGAGCCCGTGTGGGCGGCATTGATCTCGATCGGTGTCGGCGCGGACACGTTCAACCGTTGGTTGTGGATCGGCGGCGGCGCGTTGCTCGCGGGGAATGTCATCGCCGAGCTCGGGCCGATGCTCGCGCGACGGCGAGCGGTCAGAGGCGAAATGAGCTAGAATCCAGAGCTCGCGTCCGCCCATCCAACCGCAAAGAACACGTCCATGACTACGCAACTCGACCAGGTCTACGCCGAGCTGAAGCAGGTCTTCGACCCCGAGATCCCGGTCAACATCGTCGACCTCGGGCTCGTCTACGACGTGAAGTGCGCCGACGGCGTGTGCAACGTCACGATGACCTTGACCTCGCAGTCCTGCCCGGAAGCGAAGACGATCCCCGAGATGGTGCGGCGCCGCGTCAACACGGTCGACGGCATTACCACGACGGAAGTCGCGGTCGTGTGGGACCCGCAATGGTCGCCGCAGCGCATTTCCGAAGAGGGGCGCAAGCTCCTCGGCATGGGCGAAGAAGAGGAATAGCGCCGACGCGGCGCGTTCACTGCGTCGCGCTCGCCGTCTCGATCAGAGTGAGGCCGTCTTCGTCGGCGACGGTGCGACCGAGGGTCGCGAAGAGCGCGGGATCGATCGGTGCGACGGAAGCGTGGGCTTCCATCCAGCGATCGATCAACACGAAGTCGATCTTCTCCGACTCGAGGATCGCCGCGCGACGCGCGGTCGACGTGTCGGGAGCGAGCAGCTCGCGCTGCAACGGCTCGCGCCGCAACCAATCGGCGTCCGCCGGATTCGCGTGGCCGCGATTGATCGCGAGGACCGCGCAGGTGTGCACCGCGGGCAACAGCAAACTGGTCCACGGATCCGCCGCGACCAACGGCCGCGCGCCGAGGTGCGGAGCGACGATGCGCTCGACCTCGTGCGAATGCGCGAGCCATTCGCGTTCGATCGAACGACGCTCGAAGTAGCGCTCGACCGGGAAGAGGTACGCGACCGTGCACGCGACGACCATCGCGACGATCGCTCCCGCGCGCCACGCGAACGACGCCGGCCGGCGCCGCACGAGATGCGCGATCAACGCGGCGAGGCCGAGCACGACCGCGCCCTCGCCGAAGAACATCATGCGCCGCAGGATCCACGGCGGCAGCACGCGATCGATCAACGCGAACTGCAACGGCTCGAACATCCACGAGCAGACGATCGCGACGACGCCGATCAGCCACGCGAACTCCGCGCGACGCGCGCTCCAACGCCGCTGGACGAGCAAGAGCACCGCGAGCGCGACCGCGACCCACTGGTAGGGCTGCGTGTTGACGATCGGGAACTCGCCCCACGATCCGACGCGGACTTGGACGACCAACGTCTTGCGGATCGGTTCGAGCTGCTCGCGGAAGTGATTGGGCTGCAGCGCGGAGAACACCGCGAACGGCAGGCACGTCGCGAGCAGGATCCACGGCACGAGGACCGTGCGCAGCGGCCTGCGGAAGTACCAGACGCCGAACAGACACAGCGGACCGAGCACGAGCACCGTCAGGACCGCGATGCCAAGGTGCACGACGCCGAGCGCGAGCGATGACGCGCCGAGGAGCCACGCGTCGCGACGCTCGCCGCCTCGCAGCCACGCGAATGCCGCCGCCGCGACGATCGGGAACACCGCGAAGCTCGCGAGCGAGTTCTGCACCATCGCCAACTCGCGCGCGTACGCGACGGCGAGCGCGCCGAGCGCCGTGAAGCGACCGACGCGGCGCGAGCGGAAGACGCTCGTGCCGCAGAACTCGAACGCACCGACCATCAGCAGCAACGCGAACCAGTGCGAGTGGAACAGGAAGTCCATCGGGCGCGCGTCGGCGAGCTCCGAGAAGATCGCGGAGAGCCCGTGAACGACGTTGACGTTGTGCTTCGTCTCGAAGATCGGGAGCGGCGAGTGCGGATCGGCGAGTCCGAAGCCGTGCTCGCGCAACGCGAGGATCTTCGCCGCGTGCATCGGCATGTCGTACGTCGCGTGACCGCCAAGCACGACTGCTGGCACGAGCAACGCGAGCGCGACCCACGTCTCGACGCGCGTCGTGCGACGCAGAGCTCGCACCGCGAAGCGTCCGCGCCGACCGACGACGAGGTCGAGCGCTCCCGCGACGACGTAGAGACCGTAGCCCGGCGTCGTCACGCCGACCGAGAAGTGCAGCACGTACGCGGCGACGAGCCAAGGCAACAGCGCCGCCGCCGTGACGACGAACGACAACGACACGAGCGCCAACGGACCGGAGAGCAGCGCGCGCGGATGGAAGCGCGCGAGCAGAGCAAGGCCCGGGAGCAGGGCGGTGAACCAGAGGAGCGAGAAGGGCATGTCGACGCGCGGGGCGCGTTGGGGGCGGGAGCTGAGACTTGGTCTCAGCTCTTTCGGCCGTCGTCGCGCCGCGCTTGCGTACGCGTCGAGATTTCGGAGCTCGAAAGCGAAGCCTCGAGCTCGGGCGGCGGTCAGAGGCCTCGCCGACGGCGGAAAGTGACGTCATCCGGCCGCGCGAGGACCGCGTCCAGGGCGGCGACCAGGCGGGCTTGGTCCTTCGGCAGGGTGCCGGCGAGCGCGAGGTAGTTGCTCGCGTGGTTGGAGCGGAAGACCGTGCCATCGAGCTCGAGCGCGGCGAGGAAGTCGCGCAGCTCGCGCGCGAGTTCGAGAGGCGAGAGCTCGTCGACCTCGCCCCTGCCCGCCTCGACGAAGAGCGGCGTGCCCTCGACCGGCGTCATCACCAAGGTGCTGACGAAGCGCGGCCCGATCGTGTTGACGAGACGCGCCGACGCGAGCGCATGTTCGCGCGACCGCGCGCGCCCGCCGGCGCCCAGGAGGATCATCGTCGAGAGCTTGACGCCCGCCGCGTGCGCCTTCGCGGCGACGCGCGCGAGCTCCGCCGAATCCGCGCCCTTCTTCAAGCGTTCGAGCACCGCGTCGTCGCCGCTCTCGAGTCCGACGTAGTAGAGGACGAGGCCGGCTTCGCGCAGCGCGCGCATCTCGTCCGTCGAACGCACGTCGAGCGCTTGCGGAGACGCGTAGCAACTGACGCGCTGCAGCGCGGGAAACGCGGCGCGCAAGTTCGCGAGCACGTCGAGCAGGAACGAAGTCTTCGCGATCAGCGCGTCGCCGTCCGCGAGGAAGACCTTGCGCACGTCGGGCGCCGCGTGCGCGGCCCAGTCGATCTCACGCTCGAGCTCGACGAGCGGTCGCACGCGAAAGCGCTTGTCGCGGTACATCCCGCAGAACGTGCACTCGTTGTAGCTGCACCCGATCGTCGCCTGCAGGATCAGGCTGTCGGCCTCGGACGGCGGGCGGTAGAGAGTGCCTTCGTAGCGAATCATCGCGCCGCGCGCAGCGTCACTGCACGACGTGCATCGGACCCGGTCCGCCGCTCGGCGGAGGCGCGTTCGGGTTCTTCTTCAGCTCTTCCTTCCACGACAACATCCGCGCCTGGGCCGCGGCCTTCTCGGCCTCGGGGATCAGGCCCTTGCGCTGCAGGAAGATCGAGAGCGACGTGAACGCGAACGCGTCGTTCGGAGTCATCGCGATCACGCGGTTGACGCTCTCGATCGCTTCGTCCTGGCGACCGAGCTTCGATTGAGACGTCGCGAGCGCGTGGATCACGTCGGCCCAGTCGGGCTTCAGCTCGAGCGCCGCGCGGTACTCCACGATCGACTCCTCGAACTTGCTCTGGCCGAAGAGCTTCAGGCCTGCGAGGTAGTGGGTCTTGGCGTCGGTCATCGGTCGAGCTCGCGTCGTTCGAACGCAAGATAGCACGGCGCACACCGCCGCCGGGCCGACGAAGGCTGATGAGTCGTCTGAAGCGCCGCGAACGACGCCTCGCTCACATCACTTCTTGGATGCCGAGGGCCGCGAAGCCCTTGTCCGCGAAGTTCTTCTTGAACATGTCGCGCAGCTTGGTCGCCGCGGCGTCGTACGCCGCCTTGTCCGACCAAGTGTTGCGCGGGTTCAGGATCTTCGCGTCGACGCCCGGGCAGCTCTTCGGCATGCGCAGGTTGAGCGTCGGGTGCTTCTCGTACTCGACCTTGCCCGCGTCGAGATCGCCGCGCAGCGCGGCGTTGAGCAACGCGCGCGTGTCCTTGATCGAGATGCGCTTGCCGACGCCGTACGCTCCGCCGCTCCAGCCGGTGTTGAGCAGGATGCAGCGCGCCTTGTGCTTGCGCATCTTCTCGCCCAACAGCTTCGCGTAGACCGACGGCTTGTGCGCCATGAACGGCGCGCCGAAGCAGGCGCTGAACGCGGCCTTGGGCTCGGTGACGCCGACTTCGGTGCCGGCGAGCTTCGCGGTGAAGCCCGACACGAAGTGGTACATGACCTGCTCGGCGTCGAGCACCGCGACCGGCGGCAGCACGCCGAAAGCGTCGGCCGTCAGCAGCACGATCGTCTCCGGGTGCGGGCCTTGCGCGTTCGGCATCACGTTCGGGTTCGCCGAGAGCGGGTAGCTGAAGCGCGTGTTCTCGGTGATCGACTTGTCGGTGAGGTCGAGTTCCTGGGGATCGCACTCCTCCATGCGCTTGCCCTTCGGCGGCGGCACGTTCTCGATGATCGTGCCGGCCTTCGACAGCGCGGCGGCGATCACGGGCTCGGCCTCCTTGTTGAGGTCGATCAACTTGGCGTAGCAGCCGTCTTCGAGATTGCAGAGACCGATGTCGCTCCAAATCGTCTCGTCGTCGCCGATCAGGCGACGGTCGGGGTCGGCGGAGAGCGTCGTCTTGCCCGTGCCGGAGAGGCCGAAGAGGATCGCGCCGTCGCCCTTCGGTCCGACGTTCGCCGAGCAGTGCATCGAGAGACGACCGTCGAGCGGCAAGAGGTAGTTGCCGACGGTGAAGATCGTCTTCTTCACCACGCCGCAGTAGTCCATGCGACCCGCGACAAGGCAGATCTTGTTCTTGATGTCGATGATGACCGCGCACTCGGAGCGGCAACCGTCGCGCTCAGGCACGCACACGAAGGACGGCGCATTGAGCATCGTCCAGCGGCGCGCGGCGACGTCCTTCACTCCCTTCAGGTCCTTCGGGAACATGTTGTGGGCGAACATCGCGTGGGTCGCGTACTCGCCGACGAAGCGATAGGGAATCGAGAACTCGGGGTCCGCGCCCATGAAGACGTCCTTGACGTACAAGGAGGCCTTCTTCTGGTTCAGGTGCTCGACGACGCGCTTGAGCAGCCCCTGATACTTCTCCGGGTCGTAGCGCTGGACGTCATCCTTCCACCACATCACGTCGGCGACCTCGGGCCAGCACACCGCGTAGGTGTCCTTCACGCGCCGCCCGGTGCAGTCCGGGTCGGTGTAGTAGACGAGCGGCCCCTTCACACCGAGCTTGGTCGGGTAGCACTTCTGCTCGTTCGACCCGCCGTCCTTGCGAACCCGACCGCGGTCGTTCTTGATCGCCTCGTCGAAGAGCTCGTCCTTCGAGAGGTTGTACTTGTAGGTGACGGTCTTCAGACCGAGCAGGCGTTCGAGGTCGGCCTTGAAGTCGGCCGCGGTCTGAGCAGCGGGAGTCGGGTTCATATTGAGCGCAGGGGTGAGGCACGCGCCCTGACGGACGCGCGCGGCGATTTGGAGAGCCCGACAGGTTATCGCGACACGTCCGAATCACCAAGTGGACGCCTCGCGAGGCCTCGTTGGGCCGCGCGCCGCGGGCAAGATCGGCGCGGAAGTCGGTCGAAACCCCCTCGACGCGTGCCAAGCATGCCCCACCGCGAAGGTGCCGAGCCGTCAGACTCGCGGTGCGCTCAACCGCGTTCGGTACCACTTCACCGTCGCGTGCAGGCCCTCCCGCCAGCCGACGGTCGGCGCGTAGCCGAGCATCCGACTCGCGCGCTCGATCGACGCGACCGAGTGTTGCACGTCGCCCGCGCGCGGCGGCGCGTAGCGCGGCTCGGTGGTGCTCTCCAATTGAGCGGCCATCGCGCGGTAGAGCTCGTTGATCGTGATGCGCACGCCCGAGCCGACGTTGAGCACAGCGCCCGACGGCAGGTCGCGCTCCGCCACGAGTAGGTTGGCTTGCACGATGTTGTCGACGTACGTGAAGTCGCGCGTCTGCTCGCCGTCGCCGTAGATCGTCGGCGAACGACCTTCGATCAACGCCTTGGCGAAGATCGCGATCACGCCGGTGTACGGCGAGTCGTCGGCCTGGCGCGGCCCGAAGACGTTGAAGTAGCGCAACGACGCCGTCTCCATGCCGTGGACGTGGCCCCAGACGGTGATCAGGTGCTCGCCCGCGACTTTGGCCGACGCGTAGGGCGAGAGCGGGCGAGGGAGCATGCCTTCGTGCTTCGGAAGCTCCTCGGTGTCGCCATACGCCGCGGACGACGCGGCGAACACCACACGTTGCACGCCGGCTTCCCGCGCCGCTTCGAGCATCGTCAGCGTGCCGCCGACGTTGATGTCGTAGCACTTGGCTGGGTCCTTCACGCTCAGCGGAACCGAGACCTGCGCCGCTTCGTGGAACAGCACCGAAACGCCCTTGCAGGCTTCCCGCGCGATGGCGGCGTCGGTGATGTCGCCTTGCAGGAACTCGACCGGCGCGCCGCTCCCGCGTGGACCGACGACCAGGTGTCCGAGGTTCTCGAGCTTCCCGGTGACCAGGCTGTCGAGCACCCGCACCCGGACACCTTTGGCGACCAGAGCGCTGACGAGGTGCGAACCGATGAACCCGGCTCCGCCGGTGACGAGGTGTGTCGGCATGGCTGTGGTCGGGGAACTCTAGCGCCGAGCACCGCGAGGCGGTGGCTCTGCGGGCGCCGAGGTTGTCGACCGGGCGCAGCACGCCGATGGAGCCCGACCGCGAAGATGCCGAACCAAAAACACAAGCCCACCGGTTGAACCGGTGGGCTTGCGGCATCGAGAAGAGTTTAGGATCCCCAGCGCAGCCACGTGGGCTGCGCGCGTCCATGCCGACTCGGGTTCCGGAACGAACGCCGCCGGTCGAGAAAATTCGCGGAGCGCACGCGCTCGCGGACGACCCGGATGGAAAAGAACTCGGGCCCGCTGTCCGGCGGGCCCGAGCTCAGGAGTGAAGAGGTTCTGAAGAGGTGTCCGTCTCTCAGAAGCGATTCAGGAGTGTCCGTTTCGTCCTTCGTCCAGCGCGCACCGCTCGTCTGTGTCCCCCATCCGGACGATGCGCGTGGCGTCCCTAGCGAGAAAGGTCGCGGGACCGAACGAGCCGACTCCGGCGAGCGTGTCGGCCGGTGCAAGCCTCTTCGAAACAACGGGTTGAGCCAAAAACACACGCGCCCCGCCGACCGCGAGCTCGCCGGGGCGCGATGGGTTTCGGTCCGGGCTACTTGCCGAAGATGCCGGTCTTCTTCGTCTTGCGAAGTTCCTTCTGGTCGGCCCACATGACCTCGCCGGTCTCGATGTTCACCGCCTCGAGCGTGAACTGGTACCAAACGTCGTCCTTCTTGTAGCCGCCGTCCTCGAGGTTGCGGCCCTTCGACTTCTCGATCGAGCGCAGGTTGCCGTAGAGGATCATGTCAGCGCCGACCTGCTTGCCGAAAGCCTTGGCCTGCGCGGGATCGACGCGACCTTCGCCTTGTTGGAAGCGGACTTGGTCGGCGAGTTCGTCCTGACCTTGCTTGCTGGTCGCGAGACGGAACTTGCCGCTCTGGAGCAGCGGCACCTTGATCGAGTCGGTAATCCCGCCGGTGTCGATGTGCTCGCTGGTGCGGTTGTTGACCGCGCCGATGTAGAGCACGATCCGCTTGTCGTCGGTCGGCTTCTGGATGTAGTTGAGCGACTGCGACGTGACCAGCGACTGCACCATGTGCCCCGCGAGTTCCTGCAGGTCGGTCGAACCGAAGTCGATCGTGAGCGTCTCGACCTTGTCCGGGTCGTCGTAGCTGAGCGAGCTGCACCCGCCGAGGGCGAGCGTCGCGAGGAGGAGCGATGCGGTGACGAACTTCATTGGAATGCCTTTCGAAGGAGGTCAGTGAACTTCGTTCGGCGACGAGACCTGGAGCTTGAAGTGCTCACCGGCCGGCGTCGGCGCCGTTTGCTGAATCGTGGTGAATCCGCCGCTGCCGAGTTGGACGGCCGCCCAATGGCGCGTCGCGTCGGCGATCTTGAAGCCTTGTTGGTCGAACCAATCGAGCGCCCACGAGAAGCGCAGGTTCTGGTCGCTGTCGTTGAAGAGCTCGAACTGGATCATCAAGCGTCCGTCGTCGAGCTTCTTCGACTGGTAGTTCTGGATCGTGAGCGCGTGCGCCAAGTAGTCGTTGCCGACGACCTTGCCGAGTTCGGTGCTGTTCGCGCCGCCCGAGTAGACGTTCTGCTTGCCGCCGACCGACGATTGGCCGACGCAGGCGACTGTGGCGAGCGACAGAACCGCCGCGGCGAGTTGGATGAGCTTCATGATTCGTTCCTCGAGGAGTGATACGGGGATGAACTTAGGGAACCGGGGCGTCGGTCGCGGCCGGCGCTGGTGAATCGATGCGGCGCCCGCCGATCGCGTGGGCGTAAAGACGCGAACCGAGCGAGCGGGCGACCACGATCAGCGTCTCGCCGCGCTCGAGCTCGAAACTCCCGAGCGACACGCTCGCTCCGCCTTCGGCGTCGAGCACGAGTTCGTGACTCCCCGGCTCGACGAACGCCCGCGCCGCTTGCCACGTGTCCGGCAGCGTCTGCCATGCACGCAGATCGGCGCGCTCGGTGGCAACGGTGAAGACATCGCCGGCGATCAAACCGAGCACGCCGTGATCCTTCTCGAGCCGGTCGGTCAGTTTGTACTTCAACGCCGCGCGCACCGCCGACTTCGCCGCGAGCCACGCGATGCGGTCGTCGAGGTTCTCCTTCGAGACCTTTGCGACGTCCTCGATCACGGTCGTGCGCACCGACTGCGCAGCGCCGGCGACGCGCAGCACGAGACTCGACACGACTTGAGGGCGCACAACCAACGTCGGCACCGCCCACTGGACGACCTTGCCCTTGTCGACCGGCAGCGCGAAGCCGAACTCCTGCTTGAACGGCCCGCTGCCGACGCCGGCGATCACGACGACGCTCGCGGCGCCGTCCGGACGCGCGGGGTCCGCGCCGAAGCGTTGGACGAGCGGCTCGACGTCGCTGCCGCGATCGAGCGCCGGCGCCAAGCGAATCATCGCGCGCGCGGCGAGCTCCTCGCCGACGCCTTTCTCGACCATGCGTTGGTAGTCGATGAACGCTTCGTCGCGCTGCCCGAGCATCTCGTACGCGAGCGCCGAGAGGAAATGCCCCAGGCCTCCGGCTGCGTACTTCTTCTCGTAGAGCGTCTCCTCGCTCTCCAAGAGTTTGTTCCCGCGCCTCGCTTCGACGTACGCATCCTCGAGTTTGCCCTGCGCGAGATACGTGATCGCGAGACAGCCGTGGAGCATCACGCGCTCGAAACCCTCGCCTTCGTACGTCTTGAACGTGTCGTTGATCGCGAACGACACCAGCGTCTCGCCGAAATCGGTCGCGGAGACCAGCGCGCGATCCTCGACCTCGCGCACCTCGGCGTACGCGGCGTCGAAGTGCTCCTGCGCGCGAACGAAGTCGCCCGCGACCATCGCGACCATCCCGGCTTCCGCGCCGGAGAGGAACGCCGAGTCCGTGACCTTCGGGTCCGCGTACTCCGCTTGCGCGGTGTCGAAGCGTCCGGCCTCGAAGTCGCCGTACGCGCGCTGCGTGCGCTCGCCGTACGTCGCGCAAGCTGCGAGGCTGAGCGAGAGCGAAGCGCCGACGACGTGCAAACGGGCCGAAGAGGCCCAACGACGCGGGGTGCGACGGAAGTCGAAGGAGAAGCGGTTCACGGGGATCCGGAGCGCTGACCGGAGTCGCGTAGCCTACGCGTCACGAGCGGTCGCCTCCACTGGGGGCGCGCCGCCTTGGCAAGCGGCGTACCGAGAACGACTCGCGCGGGCTCGCGGACTTGGTCGCTCGGCTTGTCCTCCTTAGACTGCAGCGACTCGCCGCTCGTCCTTGGTCCAGGACGTCCTCGCGGTCGCCGAGGCGCGGCGTCGCGGAGCGCTCGAGACGCCATGAACTCGAACGGCTCCGTCGAATCTCAGCCCCAAGGCGCGCGAGCCCAGACGAGCTTCGTCGACGAGACGGCGCTGACGCCGGTGATGGCTCAATACTGGCGCGCGAAGAAGGAGGAGCCCGACGCTCTGCTCTTCTTCCGCCTCGGCGATTTCTACGAACTCTTCCACGACGACGCCAAGATCGCGTCGCGCGAGCTCGGATTGACGCTGACGTCCCGCGACAAAGGCCCGAATGCGGTGCCGATGGCCGGCGTTCCGGCGCGCAACGTCGACGGGTACTTGATGAAGCTCGTCCGGCGCGGCCACAAAGTCGCGATCTGCGAGCAGACCACCGAGCCGAAGGCGGGCAAGGGCTTGGTCGAGCGCTCGATCGTGCGCGTGGTGACCGCGGGCACGCTGACCGAGGAAGACGCGCTCGACGCGCGCGCGCACAACTTCCTTGCGGCGCTGCAAGTGTTCGACACGCGCGGCGCGAAGGAGCCGCGGGCTGCGTTGGCGTGGGTCGATCTCTCAACGGGCGTGTTCCAGGGTGCGGTGCTGTCGCTCGGCAGCGCGCGCGACGAACTCGCGCGCTTGCAGCCCGCCGAGATCGTGTGGTCGCCGGAAACGGCGGCGCGAGCGAGCGACCTCGACCGCGAATTCGCCGCCGCGGGCACGCGCCGAACCGAGCGCGAAGCGTGGCGTTTCGACGCCGTCTCGATGCGACGAGTCCTCGAAACGCACTTCAAGGTCGCGACGCTCGAAGGCTTCGGCTTCGAGAACGATTCGCCGTTGGTCGCGCCGGCCGGAGCTCTGATCGAGTACCTGCAAGAGACGCAGAAGAGTCGCTGCGAGCACGTGCGCAAGCTCGAGCTCGTCGATCACACCGAACACGTCGTCCTCGACCGCGCGACGCGCTCGTGCCTCGAGTTGGTCAAGACGCAACGCGACGCGCGGCGCGAAGGCACGTTGCTCGACACGCTCGACGCGACGTTGACGCCGATGGGCGGACGCTTGTTGCGCGACTGGGTGCTCGCGCCGTTGCGCAAGCCCGACGCGATCCTCTACCGCCAACGCGGCGTCGCTGAATTCGTCGGCTCGCCGTTCCTGCGCGAAGAGGTGCGCGAGTGCTTGAGCTCGGTCCAAGACGTCGAACGCCTAGTCGCGAAACTCTCGACCGGCCGCGCGAACGCACGCGACCTCGTCGCGCTCGCGAGTTCGCTCGAGTCGGTGCCACAGCTCCGCGCGAAGCTCGACCACGTCTACTCGAAGGCGCTCGGCGACCTGCTCGACGCGCTCGATCCGCTAGCCGACGTCGCCGGCCGCATCCGCGCGACGTTGGTCGACGCGCCGCCGTTGACGGTGCGCGAAGGCGGACTGATCCGCGCGGGTTGCTCGAAGGAGCTCGACGAGCTGCTGCAGATCGCCGGCGACGGCAAGTCGTGGATGGCGCGTTTCCAAGCCGACGAGATCGCGCGCACCGGGATGCAAGGCCTGAAGGTCGGCTTCAATTCGGTCTTCGGTTACTTCCTCGAAGTGCCGCGCGGCCAGATCGATCGCGTGCCGGAACACTACATCCGCAAGCAGACGGTCAAGAACGCCGAGCGCTACATCACGCCCGAGCTCAAGGAGTTCGAGAGCAAGGTGTTGAAGAGCGAGGAGCTCTCGCGCGAGCTCGAATACCGCCTGCTCTGCGAACTGCGCGACGAGGTCGCGCGTCACACGAATCGCATCCTCGACACGGCGACCGCGCTCGCTCACGTCGATGCGCTCGCCGCGTTCGCGCAACGCGCCGCAGAGAATCGCTACACGGCCCCCACGATCGACGAAGGCGACGTGATCGAGATCCTCGACGGCCGCCATCCGGTGATCGAACGTCAGCCGGGCCTCGAGACCTTCGTGCCGAACGACAGTCGCCTCGACCACGACGGGAAGCGCATCACGATCCTCACCGGCCCGAACATGGCGGGCAAATCGACCTACATCCGTCAGACGGCGTTGATCGTGTTGCTCGCGCAGATCGGCAGCTTCGTGCCCGCGCGCGAAGCGAAGATCGGCGTCGTCGACCGCATCTTCACGCGCGTCGGCGCGTCCGACGACATCGCGCGCGGCGCGTCGACGTTCATGGTCGAGATGGTCGAGGTCGCGAACATCCTGAACAACGCGACGAGTCGTTCACTCGTCGTGCTCGACGAAGTCGGCCGCGGCACGAGCACGTTCGACGGCCTCGCGCTCGCGTGGGCGATCGTCGAGTTCCTGCACGAGCGCATCGGCGCGCGTTCACTCTTCGCGACGCACTATCACCAACTGACCGAGCTCGCGTCGCGCCTCGACGGCGTGTGCAACAAGAACGTGCTCGTGCGCGAGTACCAGGACGAGATCGTCTTCCTCCACAAGATCGTCGACGGCGGAACCGATCGCTCGTGGGGCATCCACGTCGCGCGGCTCGCCGGCGTGCCGAACGAGCTCGTCACACGCGCCAAGTCGATCCTCGCCGACCTCGAAGCCGACGCCGAGGACCTCTCCGCGCGGATCCAGAGTCACGCGGCGACGAGTTCGTCGAAGCTCGACGCGGGCCAACTCGCACTCTTCGCTCCGCGCGAGAGCGCAGTCGAGAAGGCGCTCGCCCAACTCGATCTCGAGCGCTTGACACCACTCGAGGCGCTGAACGAACTGCAGAGGCTCAAGCGATTGCTCTGATCCGTGCGCATGGCGCATCGCCGGCTGCGGCCGTAGCATGCGCCGCGTTCGCTGAGGGAGAAAGTCCATGGACTCCGACTCGCGCGGACCGGTCTTCGCCGCCGGAACACGTGTAGAGAGGTTCCGATTCACCGGAACCGGTGGCGAGTACTTCCGCATCTGGATCGTCAACTTGCTGCTGACGATCGTCACGCTCGGGATCTACTCGGCGTGGGCCAAGGTGCGCAAGCAGCGCTACTTCTACGGTCACACGCACCTCGCCGGTTCGACGTTCGACTACCACGCCCGCCCGGAAGCGATCCTGAAGGGCCGTCTGATCGCGGCCGCGCTCTTGGCCGTGTACGTGGCCGCCGGAGAGATCTCACCGTTCTTGCTCGTCGCCGTGATCGTCGCCTACGTGGTGATCTTGCCGTGGATCGTGGTCAAAGCGCTGCAGTTCCGCGCACGTGTGTCGTCGTGGCGCGGCATCCGCTTCGACTTCGACGGACAGCTCGGAGAGGCGGCGATCGTCTTCAGCCTGTTGCTGTTGCTCATGCCGCTGACGCTCGGCCTGATCCTGCCGTATTGGTGGTATCGGCGGCAGCGTTTCTCGATCGGCGAGCTGCGTTTCGGTGCGACGCACTTCCGCTTCAAGGCCGAAGTCGGCGCGTACTACCGAGTCTTCCTCCTGCTGCTCGCGGTCCTCGTCGGCGTGATGGTCGTGGCGCTCGGGTGCGCGTTCGTCGTCGCCTTGGTCGCGACACTGGCGGACCAAACGCCTCCGGAAGAAGACTCGTTGTCGTACTACCTGGTGGGGTCTGCGTCGTATGCGGCCGGATTGGTGTTCTTCTCGGTGCTCAACGGGTTCGCGCGCGGGTGGATCGGCAACCTCGCACTGGGAAACACGTACGTCGGCGAGCACCGCTTGCGCCCGAGATTCGACGCGGCGGCGCTCGCTTGGCTCCAGTTCACGAACACCTTGCTCGTCGTCGTGACGCTCGGACTCTTCACACCGTGGGCGCAGATCCGTCTCGCCAAGTACACGGTCGAGCACATGTCGATCGCGCTCAAGGGCGATCTCGACTCGTTCGTCGCCGCTCAGGCCCAACCGGGTTCCGCGACGGGCGGCGAGATGGCCGACATCTTCGACGTCGACATCGGGTTCTGACATGGCTGAGTTCAGCGCACCCGCGGAGTTCTTCGACGGACGGACGTCGCGGCCGAGCGCGGTGCAGGTGCGAGTGAACCCACGAGGCGCACTGGAGATCCGCGGCGTCGGCGTGGAGCTCGACGTCCCACGCGCCGAACTCCGCGTCGGCGAGCGCGTCGGCCAAGCGACTTGGACCGTCGAGCTCGCTGCGGGCGCCGCGCTCGCGTTCGCCGCGACGTCGGAAGCCGACGCGCTGCTCCGCGAGCTCGAGAACAGCGCGCCGAAACGCATCGTCCACGCGCTCGAGCGCAGTTGGCGCTGGGGGGTGATCTCCGTCGTCTCGACTGCCGCCGCGCTGTGGGCGTTAATCGTCTTCGGCGTGCCGCAGTTCGCCGTTCGCGCCGTCGCGCTGGTCCCGCCCGAACTCGAACGGCGTCTCGGCGAGCACGGCATCGACTGGCTCGATCGGTTCGTCGACCCGTCGACTCTCGACGCAGAGCGTCGAGCCGAGGTCGAGACAGCGTTCGCGCGCGTGGCGACGACGAATCCGAAACTCGCCGCGCTGCGCCTCGAGCTGCGCCGCGGCGGCGCGATCGGGCCGAACGCGTTCGCCCTGCCCGGTGGGATCGTGGTGATGACCGACGAGCTGGTCGAGCTCGCGGAGCACGACGATGAACTCTCCGCCGTGTTCGCGCACGAACTCGGACACGTCGCGCGGCGCCACGCGCTGCAGCGTCTCCTCGAGAGTTCCGCGGTCGCGTTGATCACGATGGTGATCACCAGCGACGCGTCGACGGCCACTTCGCTCGGCACGAGCTTGCCGACCGTGCTGCTCGAGGCCGGTTACTCGCGCGGCATGGAGCGAGAGGCAGACGAGTTCGCGCTGCAGTGGCTCTCGAGCGCTGGGATTCCGCACGAGCGCTTCGCGGCGATCCTCGAGCGGCTGGAACGTGCGTCAGGCTCGGCGGCGATCCCCGAGTTCCTCTCCACGCACCCGACGACGAGCGCGCGGGTCGAAGACGCGCGGCGTTGAACCGGCGGCACGGTGCCTCAGCTCACTTCCCACATATCGCCGGTGTAGAAGAGGTCGCGGAGTTTGCCCGCGCCCTTCTTGGCGATCGCGGCGTTCACTTGGGCGTGGACGCCTTCGTTGAAGATCGGTGCGGCGACGCGCCGGAAGAGGCCGATCGGGCGCGGCATCGTCGGGTCGGCGTCGAGCTGCGACATCACGAACGCCGGGCCCGCGGACGGAGTGTCGGCGCGCCAAGTATCGGCGGACTCCGCCGGCGCGACGCGCACGTCGAAGCCCTCGACCCTCAACCCGCGATCACGCGCCTTGCCGAAGACCATCGGCTGGCCGGGCTGCAGGTCGATCGTCTTGTCGTCGCGCACGCTCTTCTCCGCGACGCCGTCGAACACGCCGTCGTTGAAGATCACGCAGTTCTGATAGATCTCGACGAGCGCCGAACCCTTGTGTGCCGCGGCGGCGAGCAACGTCGCCTCCATGTGCTTCTGGTGCGTGTCGATCGTGCGCGCGACGAACGTCGCTCCGCAGCCGAGCGCGAACGACACCGGATTGAACGGCCGATCGACCGAGCCCATCGGCGAAGTCTTGGTCTTCAAGCCGATGCCCGACGTCGGCGAGTACTGGCCCTTCGTGAGACCGTAGATCTCGTTGTTGAAGAGCAGGATCTTGACGTCGACGTTGCGACGCAGGATGTGCGCGAGGTGGTTGCCGCCGATCGACAAACCGTCGCCGTCGCCAGTGACGAGCCACACCGTCAACTCGGGATTCGCGAGCTTGATCCCCGTCGCGAACGCCGGCGCGCGACCGTGGATGCTGTGCAGCCCGTACGTGTTCATGTAGTACGGGAAGCGGCTCGAGCAGCCGATGCCGCTGACGAACACCATCTTGTGTTTCGGGATGCCGAGGCCGGCAAGAATCCCTTGCGCGCTGTTGAGGATCGCGTAGTCGCCGCAACCCGGACACCAGCGCACGTCCTGGTCGGACTTCAGGTCTTTCTTCGTGAGTGCTTGAGTCTCGGCCATGGTCACTTCTCGAGGATCGATTCGATCTTGTTGGTGAGCTCGAAGGTCTTGAACGGTTGTCCCTGCACCTTGGAATACGAGATGAAGTCGTGACGCGGATATTCGCTGCGCAGAAGGCGGGCGAGCTGTCCGAGGTTCATCTCCGGAATCAGGATCGCCTTGAAGCGCGCGAAGATCTCGTCGAGCCCCGCCGGCAACGGCCACAGGTGTCGCAAGTGCAGACGCGACACGCGTTGGCCTTTCGCCCGAGTGATCTCGACCGCACTCGCGATCGAACCGTAGGTCGAACCCCAACCCACGACCAACAGATCGCCCTGCGCGTCGCCGACCACCGGCGGCGTCGGGATCGTGTCGCGCACGCCGGCGACCTTCGCGGCGCGCATGCGCACCATGAAGTCGTGGTTCTCGGGGTCGTAGCTGATGTGGCCGGTGAGGTGCGCTTTTTCGAGACCTCCGATGCGGTGCTCGAGCCCCGGCGTGCCCGGTTTGACCCACGGCCGCGCGCGCTTGTCGTCGCGGGCGTACGGCAGATAACCGCCTTCGGGCACCTCGCCGAGGAACTTCACGGCGAAGCGCGGGAGCTTGTCGATCTCCGGCAGACGCCACGGCTCGGCGCCGTTCGCGATGTAGCCGTCGGAGAGCAGGATCACCGGCGTCATGTACTGCACCGCGATGCGCACGGCCTCGACCGCGCACTCGAACGCATCCGACGGCGTCGCGGCGGCGAGCACCGGGATCGGCGCCTCGCTGTTGCGGCCGAAGATCGCTTGCAGCAGATCCGCTTGCTCGGTCTTGGTCGGCAAGCCGGTCGACGGTCCACCGCGTTGCACGTCGACGATCACGAGCGGCAGCTCGAGTGAAACCGCGAGGCCCATGCCCTCGCCCTTCAACGCCATGCCGGGACCCGACGTCGATGTGACGCCGAGATAACCGGTGTACGACGCGCCGATCGCGGAGCAGATCGCGGCGATCTCGTCCTCGGCCTGGAACGAGACGACGCCGTAGTGCTTGTAGCTCGCGAGCTGCTCGAGGATCGAGGACGCCGGCGTGATCGGATACGAACCGATGAACACCTTCAGGCCGGCGAGCTCGGCGCCCGCGACGAGTCCGATCGACGCGGCTTCATTGCCGGTGATGTTGCGGTACGTGCCCGGCGGCATCGTGGTGCACGCCGCGACTTCGTAGCGGTTCTGGAAGAGCTCGTGGATGTCGCCGGCGTTGAAGCCCGCGGTCAACGCCTTGATGTTCGCCTCGGCGAGCTCGGGCTTCTTCGAGAACTTGTCCTTCAACCACACGACCGTGGCATCGAGCGGCCGGCTGTACAGCCAGTACATCAGCCCGAGCGTGTAGAAGTTCTTGCAGCGCTGGATGTCCTTCGGCGAGAGCGGCGAGCCTTCGAGCGCGCGCTTCACGCGATCGTTGATGTCGATCTCGATCTTGCGGAAACCCGCGAGGGTCCCGTCGGTCATCGGATTCGACTTCAGGCCGGCCTTCGCGATGTCGCGCTCGGCGAACTGGCCGGTGTTGATGATGACGATGCCGCCCGGCGCGAGGTCCTTGATGTTGACCGCGAGCGCCGCGGGGTTCATCGCGACGAGAACGTCGGGCCGATCGCCCGGCGTGTGGATGTCGCTCGAGCTGAAGCGCACTTGGAAGCCCGAGACGCCGGGCTGCGTGCCGGCCGGCGCGCGGATCTCCGCGGGGAAGTCGGGGAACGTCGCGAGATCGTTGCCGAGCAACGCCGCGGTGTGCGTGAACTGGCTCCCGGTGATCTGCATGCCGTCGCCCGAGTCGCCCGCGAAGCGAATGACGACGTTCTCGAACTGCTGCGACGGGAGATCGGCCCCGAGGTTTCGCGTTTGTGTCATGTCTGGTGCGTGCCTCGCCTGGCTGCTCGCGCGGACCGGCGCGGAGGAGGACGCCGATCGTGTCGTGCGCAACCGGAGGCGAGCGAAGCTCGAGTCCCGCCTCGGATGCGAACCAGCATTCTAGTGTCCGCGGCGCCAAGATCGCCGAAGAAGTCCGCGGGTCGGAGGAACGCGCTGGAGTCGGGAGCTCACTCCGGACGTCGCGCGGTGAAGTCACGGCCGCCGCGGCGCACCGTCAGGAGCTCGGCACGGCCGGTTCCGTCGGGAAGCACGATGCGCGCCTCGAGATCGTCGCTCCGGGCGTACTCGACGGGCGAGAGCGGAATCAATGCGATCGAGCGCTCGTCGTCGTCGCCTTTCACCGTCAGCCGCGCGCCGTCCGATGCGATCGAGAGCGTGCGTCCGCCGAGGCGCCAGTCACCGACGACGCGCTGCGCCGCGGCGGCGTCGAGGTCGATCGGCTTCAGCGTGAGCGGCGGGAGCTCGAAGAGCCGTTCCGCCGCGCGTCGCGCCGCGACGTCGAGATCGCCGTCGAGGTCTTCGGCGACGATCAGCACGGTCGCCCTGGTCTGCGACCAGTACGACAGTTCGATCCGCCGCGCGCCGCGGTGCGACGCGAGACGATAGCGCTTGAGCCCGCGCACCTTGCTCATGCAGAGCCCCATCCCGCCCGCCGAGAGGTTGCCGTCGGTGAGCTCGATCGGACTCATGTACTGGTGCGTCGAGCGCTCGGAGAGCAGCGACCGCGCGAGCAGCACCTGCATCCAGTTGACGAGGTCTTGCGGCGTGCTCTCGAACTCCGGCGACGACTCGGCGGGCGCGCACGGTTTGGTCGCCGACAGGCCGCTCGGTTCGAGGACGCGCTTCGCCACGAAGTCGTCGTGCTTCGACTTCGACGCCGCTTCGATCGCGCGCGCGACCAACGTCCAATCGACGCCGTCGAGTTCTTGTCGCGAGCGCACCGGTCCGCGCGCGACGAACGCGGTCGGCCCGGCGCTCTTCTCGTTCGCCGGAGCCGCGCGGCTCGTCCCGTAGAGCAAGTCACGCAACTCGACGCCGCGAAAACTCGCGTCGAGCTCCGGCAGGATCGTCGTGACCGGAGCGCGAAGGTCGAGCTTCTTGTCGTCGACGAGCACCAACGCCGCCGCGGCGGTGAACGTGTGCGAGAGCGCGCCGAGCGCGATGGCGGCCGCGGGATCGGGTTTACGCGTCGCCTCGGCCGCGAAACCGCGTGCAACGACGATGCGCCGCTCCTCGGCGACGACGATCGTCACACGCGCAGCCGCCTCGGAACCACAGAGCTCCGCACCGAGCGCCTCGACGACGGCGACGCACTTCGCAGGCTCTGCGAGCTTCTCGTCACCGAGCACGAAGCCCAGCGCAACGCACATCCCGAGAACCCACATCGCGCAACGAGCCTACGCGATCACGCGCAATCCGCGTCGCGGCCGCGCGTGACCGGACCGTCCATATCACGGACAGATGTCGAAGCGGAGCGCGTTCGAGAGGCTCGTTCCGAAGCCGGTTGGATCAGCGGGATCGCGCGCAAAGAACTGCGCGTAGACGACCGCCTTCGGAATGAGGGTCGGATCGACGCCGGACTGGATGCGTTGGTTGAAGTCCCACGCAAACGCGCCGCTGCAGTCCATCCCGCTCGAGCTGCCGCCGGAATTCAGGACGGGCGAATGCGTCGCGGTCGGCGCGATGCAGAGCGTGCCGCCTTGGAACGGAGTCGCCGCCTGGATCGAGCTGTACAGCAGCACGCCGTTCTTGTTGTTGACAAAGTTCGCGCCGGTGACGAGGAACGGCGATGTCGACAAGGCGCTCGCCGCACCGCTCGAACCGATGCTCGGCGTGCAACCGAGCGAGTTCGGCTTCGCGGTGCAGTAGACGACCGGATGAGTGCACGGCACTTCGTAGATCGCGATCGGTCCGGACGTCGAGTCGTATTCCACCTGCAGGCAATGACGTCCCGGGATCGCATCGAACGAGTCGAGGAATGGAGGATGCAAGGATGCCTGAGCCTCGCGCGTGAACACCCGCCCATCGCTCATCAACGCGGTGACGTAGTTGACGCCGCCGGCCGCGATCTGCGTGAACGACACGCCGGGCGGCGGAGATGCAGGACCTGACGATGGCCACGTTCGGATCTTGCCCGTCTTCAGCAAACCGGCACCGCACGAATACGAGGCGTCGATCGCATCGCAGGGTCCAGCGCCGACGAAGAGTTGCTGATTCGCGTTCGAACCCCAGGCCTGGACGGAGCCGTCGCTCAGGAGCCCATACGTGTGGTACGAGCCGCACGACACGTCGACATACTTCAAGCCCGCCGGGGCTGGTGGAACGTCGATCTGACCGTCGCTGTTGTGCCCCCATGCGACGAGCACTCCGTCGCTCCGGACCGCAGCGGCATGAAATCCGCCGGCGCAGGCTCGCGTGTACGTCACTCCGAGCGGCAGCGGTGGGACTGCCAACTGTCCGAAAGCGGCGTCTCCCCACGCGATGAGCGTCCCGTCGTCGTGTAACGCCAGGGAGAACCCGACGCCCGAGCTCGCACTCACATAGCGAAGCCCCGCGGGCAGCGACGGAATCGACAACTGTCCGAGCACGTTGCTTCCCCAACCGACGAGCGAACCGTCGCTGCAGCGAATCAAACGGTCGTAGCCGAGCGTCGGACACAACTCGACGTAGTAGGAACTCGGCGTCGGCGCCGGGATGGGGTTCTTGAGTCCCATTCCGACTGGACGTCCGTCGCTCCGGAGACAGACACCGATCTCCGCGTCGATGTACTTCATGCCGACGGGAAGAGGCGGCGGATCGTATTGACCGCTGTGCACATACTCGAGCACCTCGATCTTGCCGTCGCTACGCAAAGCCCACGCAGCGTGGAAGTCCGCGGAGAAGCGTGTGTAGATCACCCCTGGGGGAAGCGCGGGCAACTGGGCGACGAGATTGGGCGACCCCCAGCACACGATCGACCCGTCGCTGCGACGGGCGAATCCAGTGTGTTGGCCACACCAAATTTCCGTGTAGCCGAGCCCCGGTGGCAACGCCGGCACCACATCGCCGTACGCGGGGTTGTAGGGATACGTCGTACCCCACATCACGACCTGGTTGTCGCTGCGCAAGGCAACGGAATGCGCCCAGCCCGACGCGATCTGGACGTAGGTAACGCCCGTCGGCAACGGAGGAACCGTGAGAATGCCCGAATAGGATTGTTGACCCCATGCAACGACGTTGCCGTCGCTGCGGAGCGCGACCACGTGACCGGCACCAGTCACGACGTCGAGGTACTTCGTCCCCGACGGCAACGGCGGAACCGCGAGCAACTCGGGCGTCGTGTATCCCCAAACCGAAATCTGGCCGTCGTCGCGGAGGCTCGCGCCCACACCTGCAGCGACAGATATTCGCGTGAACCGAACTCCGGGAGAGGGCAGCGGTGCGCCGGGCGACGACGAGCCACCCCAAGCCACTACGTCACCGACGCCAGTGAGGCCATATGCCCCGCAGCATCCGGACTCGACGTTGGTGAAGATCTCTGTGGCCGTTCTGCTGTCCACCAAGCTGCCGCCGCCGCTGATGATCGCCGTCTGCCCGAGTGCTGACGCGCCCGACAGCACGAGAACCACCACGCCAGCGACATCCGTCACCAAGCTTCGAAGCGTGCGATCCAAGCGAGCCTCCGACTTCTCGGATCGACCGCGAGTCCGAATGCGGACCGCGTTGCGAGTCGATCGATCCGAATCAGAGGCTCCCCCACGTGGTTCAGTTGCGCAAGGGGGCTGCGGCATCACGATCGACATTCCCGCGAACGCTACGGACAAATCGTGAAGCGAATTGCGTTCGACAAATTGGTGCCGCTCGGGCTCGCCACGTCGCGTGACCAGCATTGGCCGAAGACGCTCGCGCCCGCGATCAGCGACGGGTCCGAACCCGTCTGGATCCACGCGTTGAAGTCGAGGCCGATCACGCCCGAGCAATCGTTCGGCGGCGGATTGCCGCCCGAGTTCGTCACCGGCGTGCGTTGGATCGGGAGCTGCACGCAGAGCGCTCCGCCTTGGAACGGCGTGTTCTGCGCGCCGTGGCCGTAGAAGAAGACGCCGCTCTTGTTGTTGATCTCCTGCGACGCGGAGACGACGAAGCCGCTGGGCTGACTCGCGCTCGCTTGACCGCTCGACGAGATCGTCGGTTGGCACCCGACCGAGTTCTTCTTCGAGATGCAGTACGTGCTCGCCCCGCCGTTCCACGAGATGCGCAGGTTGTCCGCGCCGATCGTCCACATCTGGAAGATGAAGAAGAACGTCGGGTCGCCATAGAAGTACGTCACGCGATCGACGTCTTGCATGATCGTGTTCCACGCGACGTTCGGCGCGAGCGCGGTGTTCGGATCGACGGCCCAGCCGGCGGGCAACGTCGTGCTCGCCGACGGCACGTCGAAGTGATAGCTGTGCCACAAGCCGTCGACGCACGGAATCGACTCCGCGCCGACCTTGTAGACGAAGAAGTCGTCGTTCGGATTGCCCGGCGTGCCGTTGTCGTTGGTCAACAGGATCGACAGAGGCCGCGGGCAACTCGGGAAGTCGACGTGATAGGTCTGGAGATCGACGGCGAGCGACGTCACTCCCGCCGTGCGGTAGTTGCCGGTGTAGATCGACGCGCCGTTGGTCGCGAGCTGCGGAGCGAACGTGTCGAGGCCGGTCGAGACGAGCTGCGCTCCCGTGAAGCCGCCGTTGGTCTGGATCGATTGGCTGGGGCCCCCGAAACTCCACGCGCCGACGTTGGACCCGCCGGTGAACGTCTCGACGGAGAACGAGCCGCACTGTTGCGCCGCGGCGACCGAAGCGAAGAGGAGGACGAAGGCGCTGCCGAAGACCGTGTGTCGCATGGGGGCAATCGTAACCGCCCCGCGCGAATTCATCGGCGGCGTCAGCGCCGGTACTTCGCGCACTGCGGACACGCGCAATCGGGATCGAACCACGCGCTCGACACGTCGGTCTCGTCGGTCGCGTAGCCGAGCGCGCGCAAGCCGTTGAGCGTCTGCTCGTCGCGCGTCGCCGCTCCCGCCCAACCGCCGACGCGCGCGGCGCCGAGCCACGAGACCAAGGCCGCACGCATTCGCGCGGCGCGCTTCGGTTCGAGATCGGCGAGGTCGTTGTCGCAGTTCGGATCCGCGGCGAGGTCGTAGAGCTCGAGCTCGTGCAACTTCCCCGTCTCGACGCAATTGCCACCGATCCAAACCGCGCTGAGCTTGAGCTTCATCAGTGCGAGCCAACCGTCGTGCTGGATCGCCGCGCTGGTCCCGCCGGAAGAGAGCAGGAAGCGCGGGCCGGCCGCGCCTTCGCTCTCGTCGGCCAACGAATGCCCGGGGAACTCCGCGGTCTCGAGCCCCGCGAGATCGAGCAGCGTGCGCGCGAGATCGACGTTCGACACGGGACGATCCGAGCGCACGCCGCGTGGACCGCCGGGCCAACTGAGCACCAGCGGAACGTGCGTGGTCTGCGGATAGAGCTCGCCGTGATCCCAGAACACGCCGTGGCTGCCGAGCGACTCGCCATGATCCGCGGTGAACGCGATCACGCCGTCGGCGAGACGCGGATGATCGAAGAGGCGCGGCAGCTCGGCGTCGAGCTCGGTGACCTCGGCGCTGTAGAGCGCGTGCATGTAGTCGAGGTCGCGCAACCCCGGCGGCATCCACGGCTTCACGACGTCGGGCACGTCGACTTCGGGCAACGCGGGATCGAACGGGTCGCGCGCCGAGTCCCAGTGCTCGGCGAGGAACTCCGGATCCGGCGTGTAGGGCGTGTGCGCGTCGAACACGTGGACCCAGAGGAAGACGGGCCGGCCGACCTCGGTGTCGAGCCAACCTTCGACGCGCGTCAGCGTGTCGTGCGCCTTGCGTTGGACCTCGAGCGGCGCGCTGATGCGATCGAAACCCTGACCGAGCCCGCTGTGCACGTCGTCGAGGTGATCGGCGCTGACCGCGGCCCACGTCAACCAACCGGCGTCGCGAAAACGCTCGGCGATCGTCATCGCGTCGGGCGCGAGCGCCGTGATGTTGTCGATGATCCGCGTGTCGCGCGGACTGGTGCCGGTCAAGATCGCGACGTGCGACGGCGTCGTGACGTTGGTCGTCGAAAGACAATTCGAGAACCACAGACCGCGACTCATCAGTCGATCGATCTCCGGCGTCTTCACCTCGGCGAGCAAGCCGGCGCCGGACACGTGGTCCGCGCGGTGCGTGTCGGAGGTGACGAGCAACACGGTCGGCGGCTTCGCGCTCGGCACGCCGAGGAACGGCGGAGTCAACGCGCACTGTGCGTCGTCGTTCGACGGCGAACTCTTCAGGCGCCACGCGAGCTCGACGCGCTGACCGGCTTGATCGTGGAGCGGCACGCGGACATCGGTCCAACGTCCCGCCTCGGGCGAGCGCTCGGGGAGCGGATACTGCGTGACGATACGCTTGCCGGAGTCGGGAGTGATCTCGAGCTCGACCGCGAGCACGCCGGGCTGACGCGCGATCGCGTCCGGCACGGCGATCGAGAACGAGAGCACCGCGTCCTCTTCGGGCATGCAGACCGCGCGTTGCGGCGTGCGGCTCGAGAGCCCGAACGCGCGGCGTTCGTCGTCGCCGACGCGCGCGAATTGCGCTTCGGCGTCGCTCGGCGCGAGCGCGGCCCACGTCGGCACGTGGAAACCCTCGATCGAAATCAGGCGCACGCGCGTCGGCGCGATCGGCGCGATGCCGAGCTCGAGGAACACGACCTCGCGCTCGTCGTACTGGGAGCCCGTGACGTCGAACACCAACGTCTGGTAGCCCGGCGGCGTCTTGCCGCCCTTGATGCGGTTGGCGACGCTCGCCTTCTCGAGCCGCCGAGTCGCGCCGAAAAGATTGAGACCGAACTGCGGCGAGTTGGACGCCTGCACCGTGACTTCGATGCGCTGGCAATCGCGCGCCGGCATCCGGTGGCTCCAACGCAGGAACGTCGGCGCGGTCGCGACGAGGTTCCACGCGTTGCGCCCGTCTTCGCTCGGCTTGACGACCAGCGTCTCCGCGCCGTCCCACTCGAAGTGCACCTGCTCGTCGCCCGGCAGGAACTTGAACGTCGGGATCGGCTCGAGCGCGCGCGTGTCGCGTTCGTCCGCGCGCAACGTCAGACGACCGGAACGCTCCGGCGCGGGCTCTTGCGCTCCGCTTTCGCTGCAACCGAGAGAACACGCGAGTCCGACGAGGAGGCTCGAGAGCCTCCACCCGCCGACCTGCCGTCGTGTCGCGCTTCGGGTCATGGTTCCAACTGCGTGCGAGTATCCGATGAAGTCGAAGCGCGCCCCCGCCACGAAACGCGATCCGTCGGTGATGCCGCGTTCCGTCCTGGTCTCCCGACAGGAAGGATCACGGCCTCCAAAGCATGATACCGCCGGAGGCCGGAAGGCGGTGACGCGTCGTTCACCTGTGAGCGTCTCGCGTGAAGAACGAGCGGAGGCTCTCGCGAGCTATCGGCCGCCGCGGACGTGGAAGGAGCTTCCACGTCGGAGGCTTCGGCTACCGACGGTTCGGTAGTCCGTTCAGGAAGTCGAACGCCCGACGCGCGACGGTCGGCCAGGAAATCTCCTCGGTGACGAAGCGTCGCGCCGCGGTTTCGAGCCGCGCGCGAGCGGCCGCGTCGTCGCGCAAGGCGATCAAGAGGCGCGCGAGGTTCGCGACCTCGTCGGCGTCGGGCTTCACGCGCAGGACGCAATCGGCGGGGAGCTCGCTCTGCTCGTCCGCGTCGGTCGCGATCACGCCGCGGCCTTGCGCGAGCGATTGAAAAACGCCGCCGGAAGTGCCGCCGGTCGACGGCCCGCGCAGTTGCACCGCGAGATCGCCGGCGTGGATCCAGCGTCGACCGAGTTCTTCGTCGACGTAGCCGGTGCAGAGCACGCTCGACTCGAGGCCGAAGCGTCGCACGAGCGCCTCGGCGTCGAAGTGCTCGGGTTGAAGCGTGCCGACCAACGCGAGATGGAGATCGGGACGTTCGCGACGCGCGAGCGCGAGAGCCTCGAGCAACTTGTCGACGCGCTTGTGCTCCTGGACGTGGCCGAAGCTCGTCGCGAGGAAGCCGTCGACGAACGCGGGCGCGAGGCCGAGCGCTCTGCGCTCCGCGCGCCGATCGCCGTCGTGCCAACGTGGGCTCGCGCCGTGATGAACCACCGCGATCGGCGGCGCGTCGGAGCGCGTCGCCTGGATCTTGCGGCGCATGAAGTCGCTGTGGACGACGAACGAATCGGCGGCGTCGACGATCGAGCGGTTGAACGGCAGACGGAAGCGGTCGCGGTCGAGCGTCACCGGCCGGCCCGCGAGTTTCGCGCGCGCGCCGAGGTCGAGCGTGCGCCACGCGCCGCGCTCGCGGAACTCGATCGAGCGCACGAAGACGCCGAGCGTGCGCGTGTCGCCGAGGCGCAGCTGTTCGTCGCTCGGCCGCAAGCCGCGCGCGCGGAGCTCGACGATCGGCGCTTCGCCGACGAGCTCGAACTCGAGCGTCGCGTCGCGCACACGCTCGAAGGCGACGCGCGCTCGATGCGTCCTATCGACGAAGACCTCGAGCTCGCGCCCGCCTTCGCCGAACGCCGCGATGCGCACGGCATCGACGTTGCCCGGCAAACGCACGAACGCGCGCGCCTCCGTCCAACGTCCGCGCGCCTCGGGCTCGTTCCAACCGGCGAGAATCGTCCCGCTCGCCGCGAGCTTCGGATCCGCGCGTGCGGCACGACGTTTCTCCGCGCGGTTCGCCGCGTAGACCATCGCTTGATCGACGCCGCCTTCGCGGAAGGCGCGCAGATGTCCCGCGAGTCCGCCGCGCGCGAGTTCGGGATGCGCGGCGACCGCTTGATCGAAGAGCACCCAGTCGTGGAGCACGACGGTGCCGCCGAAACGCTTCACGAGCGGCGTGAGGAACGCGTGCGCGAGCTCGTTGCCGAGTTGGTAGACGATGCGCTCGCCTTCGAAGCTCGCGAGTTCGCTGACATGCCGCGTGACGAGACCGCAGATCTCTTCACCCGCGCCGCCGTCGACGAAGACCTCGACCTCGGCGAGGCGACGGAACTCCGCCAGCCACGCTCGGGTGTAATCGCCGATCCCCGAGCGCTGCGAGGGTGCGGTGGTGACGAGCGCGACGCGCATGCGCGATGGGTACGCTGCGCGGAGCGCGAAAGCAATCAGTCGTACGGAGCCAGCCTCAACTCGGCCGTTTTCGCGGGCCCCACACTCCGAGTTGCTGCAAGCGCTTCCCTCCCGCGAAAACGGCCGAGTTGAGGCTGGCTCCGTACAATCACGCTCGCCATGCTCGCCCACGCTCAGTTCCGCCGACTCTGTCGCGCGCGCGACCGACTGATGGAAGCGCGCGACGAGCCCGTCTCGATCGAGGCGATCGCGACGGAGGCCGGGCTGACGACGTTCCACTTCATCCGCCGTTTCACCGCGGTGTTCGGCGAGACACCGCACCAATATCGGATGCGAGCTCGTCTCGAACACGCGAAGCACTTGCTCATTCTCGACGAACGCAGCGTCACCGAGATTTGCTTCGAACTCGGCTTCTCGAGCCTCGGCAGCTTCAGCTCGCGCTTCACGCGCGACGTCGGCCGCTCACCGTCGAGCTATCGACGCCAACACCGCGCGACGGGCGCGAAGACGCTGCCGCATTCCGTCGCGCCGGGCTGCTTGAACCTGCTCGCCGAACTCGTCCGCTGAACCGCAATTCCGAAGAAGCGCGCCTGATCGTTTGCGGAGAAACTGCGCGCCATGCACATCCAACTCACTTCGTTGATGGTCGACGATCAGACCAAGGCCCTGCGTTTCTACACCGCGGTTCTCGGCTTCGTGAAGAAGGTCGAGATCCCGATGGGCGAGTTCCGTTGGCTGACCGTCGCGTCGCCGGAAGGTCACGACGACGTCCAACTCTCGCTCGAACCCAACGCGAATCCGGCGGCGAAGGCGTTTCAGAAAGCGATGTTCGACCAGGGCATCCCGCTCAACTCCTTCACGAGCCACGACCTCCCCGCCGAATGCGCGCGCCTCGAGAAGCGCGGCGTCGTCTTCACGAAGAAGCCGACGCGCATGGGCCCCGTCTCGATCGCCGTCTTCTCCGACACGTGCGGCAACCTGATCCAGATGCATCAGGTGCACGCGTCGTAGCGCTCACCGCTTCGCGTCGACGATCCAGACGCGGCCGGGATCGCCGATGGCGAGGCGCGGAACACGCGCACCGTCGGTTCCGACCGGCACGGTCCACGCGGCGAGCGAATGTCCGCCGCTCTCCGCGCTTGCGGGGAGCGCGAGGCGTTCGAGTTCCTCGAGCGTCCGGCCGTTGAGCAGGGAGATCCAGCGCTCGCCCCCACCGTCTCCGACGTCGATCGATGCGGCGATGTCGGGAGTCCCATCGCCGTTCCAGTCGCCGACGCCGATGACGGCTCGGCCGAAACGCAGGTCGGCGCTCTCGCACTGGACCGCGCGCGGCTGACTGCCCTTGCGAGACGGGAGGAGAACGACGCAACCGCGGCTCGACGTGTCGGGCGCGCTCCACGTCGGCAGGCCGAGCACCCAATCCGGCACGTGATCGTCGTCGAGATCGCCGACGCACGCGAGCTGCACGTCGTCGGGACGTTCACCGACCAAGCCCGGAACCGCGCGACGCGAGATCAGCTTGCCGTTGCCGCGGAAGAGCGAGACGCTCATCTCTCTGCGCTCCGCGTGATACGCGGTGGCCGCGAGCACGCCGCCGGGACTTCCGAGCGCAACGGCGCTCGCCGCGAGCGCTTCGCCGAAGCCGGCCTCGCCCGGCGGCGCCTCCAGCGTGCGCACGAGAGCGCCGCTCTCGAGGTCGAAGAACAAGATCGCGCCGGTACCGGCGCTCGCCGTCTCGAAATCCGGCGCGCCGAGCGCGAGCAGCGGCCGCGCGTCGCGCGCACCGTCGCGCACGATCGCGAGCGAACGACCGACGCCGGCGTCGTGGTCGAATTCCGTGCACAGTCGGTGACGCGGCGACGTCGAGATCAAGTCGAAGACCTCCGCGCCGCAGGCTTCGAACTCGACGGCGTCGGGCCGTCGCTCGCGACCGAGGATACAGCGCGCGTGCTGGCCGGGACTGGCCGGACAACCGAGCACCGACGCGCCGAAGACCGTCTCGAACGGAACCGCCTCCGAGGCGGAGTCGTTCGCGAGGAAGTAGCGATAGAACGACTCGCCGGAGTAGACGGCGAGACTGCCGCCGCGGAGTTGCGAACGGAAGGAGCCCTCCTGCAGCTCGGGAATCCTGTCGAACGGTCCCGCGACGACGAGGTCGTTGACGCCGTCGCCGTTGAGATCGGCGCCGGCGTCGAGGGAGCCTCCGAACGCGGTCCCCTCGAACTCGGTCTCGAGCACGCGGCTGACGCGCGAACCCTCGCCGCCGAGGGAGCTCGTCCGCGCTTGCTCGCGCGCCAAGACGGTCCAGTGGATCTCGCCGGACATCGCGACCGACGAGCAGAACGCCGCGAAGAACGCGGCACGGTGAAGGACGGGGATTGAGGGGCTCATGCCATCCCCTTGTCGCGGCTCCGCGAACCGCAACGCGAAAAACGGAGACCGTCCTACGCCGTCAGAATCTCGACCCCATCCGGCCCGAGATAGATCGAGTGCTCGGTCTGCGCGACCATCACGCCCTCCTCTTCCACGAGCGGCGGGTAGCGCATCAGCGAGCCCTGCTTCGCCAGCTTCGAGAGCGTGTCATCGACGACCGCCGGATCGCGGTTCGTGAAGTAACGCCGCGCGATCGGCAGGCCGCGCCACGCTTCGATGTCCTTCAGGACATCGCGATCGAGCGTCTTCGCCTTCATCGGCGGGCGCACCATCATGAAGACCTCGGCCTTGCCCTTCTCCGTGATGTAGCCGCGGCCGGTGCACGCGAACGGTTCGATCGCGAAGACCATTCCGGTGCGCAGGCGTTGGCTCGAGCGCTCGGCTTGATTCGGAATCTGCGGCGGCGTGTGGACCTTCCAACGGCCGAGGCCGTGGCCGGTCAGGTTGCGCACCGGTTCGTAGCCGTGGCCGAGGATCGTACGCTCGATCGCGGCGCCGAGATCGCCGACCGGAACGCCGTCGCCGATCGTCGCGATCGCGGCGGCGAGCGCGTCGCTCGAAGCCTGCACCAACTTCTTCCAACGTCCGTCCTTCGAGAGATCGAGCGAGAGCGCCGTGTCCGCGACATAACCGTCGACGTGCACGCCGAGATCGACCTTGACGACGTCGCCTTCCTCGTAGCGCAACGGATCGGTCGGGTGCGTGCAGTAGTGCGCGGCGATGTGATTGCGGCTCGACTGCGCGGGAAAGCCCGGCGCGCCGCCGCGTTCGCGGATCATCTGCTCGATCGTCTCGAGCACCCAACGCATCTCGATGCCGGGTTTGACGTTGGCGCGCGCCCACTCGCGGCATTCGGACGCGATGCGGCCGGCGCGGCGAAAGGACGTGAGCGCATGGTCGTCGAGCTGTTGGATCATGGCGGGCCGACATTGTGGTCCGCGGCATCGCGCGGCGCTAGCCTGGCCGCGCGATCCGAAGCGTGCGCATGAAACCGAGTTCGACACGAGGCGCGGCGCGCACGGCGATCGTGCTGTCGATCCTCGCGTTGGCGGCGGTCGCGGCGCTCTTCCTGCGCGAAGGGTTCGGCGCCGGCAGAGTGTTGTTGCCGCTCGACACGCTCTACCAGTTCGAGCCGTGGAAGAGCTCCGTCGCGACGCCGCTCGAGCCGCGCAATCCGTTGCTGCTCGACCAAGCGGTCGTGATCGCGCCGTGGCTGCACTTCGCGGCCGAGCGGTTGCACGCGGGCGAATTGCCGCTGTGGAACTCGCTCGACTACGGCGGCCAGCCGATCGGCGGCGCGTACCAGATGGCGCTGTGGTGGCCGCCGAATTGGATCTACTTCGCGACGCGGAGTCCCGCGTTCTTCGTCGGCGTCGCGTGGTTGAAGTTGGTGCTCGCGGGCACGTTCACGTTGCTCTACCTGCGACGGCTCGGAGTCGGCGCGGGACCGGCGAGCGTCGGTGCGCTCGGCTTCATGCTCTGCGGCTTCAACGTCGTTTGGCTCGGGCACAACCAGACCAACGTCGCGCTCTTCGTGCCGCTGCTCTTCTGGTGCGTCGAGCGGCTCGCGGCGAAGGCGAGCCTGCGCAATGCGGCGCTGTTCGCGGTCGTCGTCGCGCTGCAGTTCTGCGCGGGGCATGCGCAGACGTCGGCGCAAGTGCTGCTCGTCGTCGCCGTGTATGCGCTCGTTCGGACGCGCGTCGAAGTGCAGGGGACGAGGCTCGCGAGCGGCGGACTCGCGAAGCTCGCCCTCGGCGCCGCGCTCGGCGCGCTGCTCGCCGCGCCGCAGCTCCTGCCGTTCCTCGAGTACCTGCACGACTCGCGCGGTCTCGCCGCGAACGCGCGCGGCGACTTGGTGACGCGCGACGGGGCGTGGAAGGGACTCGCGTTGCTCGTCGCACCGAAGATCTTCGGCGCGCCGCAAACGCACGACTACGTCGGGCCGCTCGGCGCGCACTTGAACTACAGCGAGCTCGTCGGCGGCTACGTCGGACGTCTGCTGCTCGTCGCGAGCATCGTCGGCGTCGCGCTCGGCCGCGCGCGGCTGCGTTGGTTCTTCGCGGGGCTGCTCGTCGTCGCGCTGTGCGCCGCGTACCAACTCGCGCCGCTCCATGACGCGTTGCACGCGCTGCCGTTGCTCGCGGCGACGAAGTTGATGCGCTTCGCGCTCTTCGTCGCGTTCGCGCTCGCGGTGCTCGGCGCGTTCGGACTCCAAGCGACGTTCGAACGCCTGCGTTGGAACGGCGGACGCGTCGCGTTCGTCTCGTGCCTCGCCTTCGCCGTCGTCGCGTGCGAACTCCACTCGTTCGGCTTCGGCTACAACCCGGCGGTCGACGCATCGCTCGCGGCGCCGCGCACGGCGTTGACCGACTTTCTGCTCGAGAAGCAACGCACCGAGCCGCCGTTCCGGATCCTCGCCGTCGACGACCACGCGCTGCTCGCCAACGCGAACCTCTTCTACGGCCTGCCGATCCTGACCGGCTACGACTCGCTCGAGCTCGAGCGCATGACCGAGCTCGTCGCGCAACTCTCGACCGATCCGCGAGGCGCAGTCTTCGCGCAGGAGATTCGCTGGTTCGATCGCGACTTGCCGCTCGGCGCGTTGCTCGGCGTGCGCTACTTGCTCTCGTCGAAGCCGCTCCCCGGACCGTTCCGTCTCGTGCTCGACGGACCGTGCAAGGTATACGAGAACCCGCGCGCGTTGCCGGCGCTCTTCCTCGCCGAGCGCACGGAACTCTTCGCCGACTCCGCGACGCGCCTCGCGCGGCTCGCGAGCCCCGACTTCGATCCGCGCACCGCACTGATCGAACGCGAGGCGCCCGCGAACCTGCCGCAGTTCGTGCAGCTCTTCGAGGACGTGCTCGTCCAGAAGAACGAGCTCGAGCTGAAGGCCTACAACGTCCGCTCGCTCGCATTCGACGCGATGGTCACCGGCCGGCGCCTCGTCGTGATCCCCGCGGCGTGGGCGCCGGGTTGGACCGCGACCGCGAACGGCGTCCCGATTCCCGTCGAGCGCGTCGACCACGCGTTGCGCGGCGTGTGGCTCGATTGGGGCTATTGGCACGTCGAGCTGCGCTACGAGCCCGCGTCGACGCGGATCGGACTCTGGATCGGCGGCGCGGCGCTCGTCATGCTCTTCGTGCTCTGCGCGAGAAGGGAGCCACGCCCATGAAGTCGATCGCTTGCATCCTGTCGTCGCTGCTCGTCGTCGCCGCGTGTCGCACCGAGACGACCGAGGAACCGGCCGGTGCGTCGCTGCACCAGATCGAGAAGCTCCTGCCGCAGCGCGCGTGGAACGTGCTCGACGGCGGCAAGCCGATCGGCTCGATCGTGCTCTACGCGGATCCCGAGGCACCGACCGATCCGGCGAAGCAGTACTTCAGCGTGCGAAATCCCTTCCAGCAGGAACTCGGCTCGATGGACGGCCTCGGCCGCGCGTGGAAGTTCTCGCCGCACCAACGCGAGGCGCGTCTGATCGGCGCGGGCACCGTGCTCGAGGGCGCGCGCAGGATCCTCGGCGGCGGCGTGGATTGCGAGCTCGTCGAGGTCTCGTTCGACACGCTGCGGGCGATGCCCGCGTCCGCGCGGAAGTAGCGCGGAAACCGCGCCTTTAGGCCTTTCTCCGCGCGTTTCGCGCGCGGCCCGCGACAGGGAATCGACCCATCCGCGAGCAGACGGCCACTGTCACTGAAGTTGGCTCGTGAGGGCGGCCGAAGGAGGGCGTGCACGGAGCGCCCCCCGCTTCGCGTCCCTCCCGCTCTCCTCTCTGCGAGTCCGTCCTCATGATCAAGCTCGAAGCAGGCGAACGCCTCGGCACCTACACGGTCCAGGAGTTCATCGCGCGCGGTGGATTCGCGCTCGTCTACCTCGCCGAAGATGCGCGCGGTGAGAAGGTCGCGCTGAAGATCGGCGACGTCGCGGGCGGCGGTCGCTACCTCGAGCGCTTCCTCGAGATCACCAACGAGCGCAAGCCCGAAGGCATCAGCCCCGACGAGACTCCGGCCGAGGCCGTCTTCTTCCGCAAGGAAGGCGCGAAGGTCGACTTCCTCGACGCGAACGAGATCGACTTCATGGTGCGCTCCGAGGGCGAACTCCTGCGCGGCGCGAGTCATCCGAACCTCGTCGGTGTGCGCGATGTCTTCAAGCACGAAGGCCGCACGGTCGTCGCGTTCGACTACATCCGCGGCAAGACGCTGCGCGAGAAGATCCGCGCGCTCGAGGGCATTCGCCTCAACTGGTTCCTGACGATCGTGCGCGCGTTGCAGAAGATGCAGCGCTCCGGCGAACTCGCCTACCACGGCGACCTCAAGCCCGAGAACATCATCGTCAAGCCGTCGGGCTCGGTGGTGCTGGTCGATCCGGCGATGCGCGCGCACGAACGCGGCGTGATCACGACGACGTTGCACTACAACCCGCTCTTGCTGCGCGAGCCGAAGGCCGACGTGATGGGCATCGGCGTGATGCTCTACGAGATCCTGACCGGCGTGTTGCCGTTCGACGAAGTCCCGTGGAACTACGCGGGCCGCGAGCAAGGCGGAGAGGTCGAGCGTCTCTCGCTCTCCTACTTCCTGAGCTATCCGCCGCCCAGGGATCTCAACCCGAACACGCCCGAGCCGCTCGCTCGGATGATCTACCGATGCCTGACGGTCACCGACTACGGACTCGCGGAACTCGAGAAGGACTTGGTCGACTTCCTGCGGAAGGAATGACGGTACGGAGCCAGCCTCAACTCCGCCGTTTTCGCGGGAGGGAAGCGCTTGCAGCAACTCCGAGTATCGGGCCCGCGAAAACGGCGGAGTTGAGGCTGGCTCCGTACCGCCGTACCGCCGATCAGCGCGCGCCGAGCTCGATGCGCAGATGATTTTCGCCGAACGCGAGCGCGAGTTCCCGTTCGAGATGCTCGCCGCCCGCCAAGTCGAGGACGAGCCGCACCGGCGAGACCGCGAGGCTCTCGATCACGAGCTCGCGACCGGCGAACGCGCCGCGTGTCGTCGACGGGATCGACTCCTTCATGCGCATCAGGCCGCCTTGGATCACCGTCGAGAGGTCGTAGAAGCCGCGCGGCCCGTCGACCGCGCCGACGAACACGACCGTCAGGCGCGCGCCGCTGCGCAGGGCGAACGTCAACGGCTCGCGCTTCTCGCCGTCGAGTAGCGAGAGCCAACGCTCGTCCCTGACCGTCGTCGGTGTGCGCGCGGTCAGCGCGTAGAAACCGTCGCCCGCGGGCAACTCGATCGCGAACGCGCCGTCGGCGCCGGACACCGCGGTCGCGCACGACGAGCGTTCGAGCTCGGGCAAGTGATCGAGGTCGTGCTCGACCGTCTTCGTGCCGGAACGCGGACGCGCGAGAAACGCTTCGATCGAAGCGCCGCCGATCGGCTCGCCGCGCGCATCGACGACTCGACCGGCCGCGCGACCGCCGGGCTGCGCGCCGACGGAGACGCGATCGATCGTCGGTCCGCGCACGAAGAGCCAGATCAACGCGAGCGGCACGCCGATGAAGACGCCGCCGAGCAACAAGACGATCGAACGCCCGCTCATCGCGTCGCGATCACAACGCGCGGCGCCGCGGGATGCAAACGCGCGCGGCTCACAGCTTCGCCCGCACCGTCAGCGTGCCGACGGCGAGCTCGACGTCGCTCTCGAAGCGCCGCCCGTCCCGCGTCGCGATCGACAGATGCGCTTCGCCGGGCACGAGCCGGTCGACGACGAAGTTGCCGGCCTCGAACGAACCGGTCCAGATGCGCGTCGTCGAACCGATGCCCCGCCAGTTGGTGCCGCGGTGCTCGAGCGTGTAGCCGCCGCACAACACGCCGCCGCCGTTGCGGGCTTCGAGCTCGACCACGAGACGCGTCGAACGCGGCAACTCGAACGCGACCGGCGCGGTGACCGCGAGTGGCTTGCGCTCGGCGTCGAGGAACGAGAAGAAGCGTTCGCGCATCTCGAACTCGTCGAGCGTCGCGCGCAGGACGTAGACGCCGTCGACCGGATCGACCGCGACTTCGAAGAGCCCGTCACGACCGCTCTCGACGCGCACCGTGTGCGTCTCGTCGAACGCGAGGTCGGCGCTCGTGCCGACGAGGAACGCGTTGGTCCCGCCCTTCGGCGCCCAATGACCGGCGCGCACTTCGATCGTCGCGCCGGCGAGGACCGCGCCGTGTTGGTCTCTCACCACGCCGCGCACGATGCCGCCCGGTTGCGCTCCGCTCCACGCGCCGTTCGGCGCCGAGGCGCGGCTGATCGTGAAGAACACGACCGCCGGCACGCCGCCGAGGAAGAGGCACGCGAGCAGGACGAGCACGCGCGCACGCATCGCCGGTCTCGCGCGATCGAACTAGACCTGCGCCTTGGACTTCGCCTTCTTGCCGGCGGCGAGGCGTTCCTCCGCCAAACGCTCGGCCGCGACGCGCGTCGAGATCTTGTCGGTCTTCGCGATCTGGTAGACGCGCTTCAGGTTGTCGTAGACGCGATCGACCTTGGCGAGCGCCTTCTTCTCGTCGTAGCCGCCGGGCAGGAGCTCGATCGACACGTTGACGATCCCGCCGGCGTTGATCACGTAGTCGGGCGCGTAGAGGATCCCGCGCTCCTTCAAACGATCGGCGTGGTAGGGCTCGCGCAACTGATTGTTCGCGGCGCCGGCGATCGCCTTGCACTTGAGCTTCGGGATCGTCTGATCGTTGAGCGTCGCGCCGCGCGCGCACGGCGAGTAGACGTCGCACTCCAGGTCGAGGTGCGTCGCGTCGGGCACCGACTTGAAGCCGAACTTCTTCGAGAGCTCGGCGACGCGCGCGTCGTTGATGTCGCAGATCACGACCTCGGCGCCTTCTTCCTTGAGCAACTCCGCGAGCCGACCGCCGACCGCGCCGACGCCTTGGATCAGGATGCGCTTGCCCTTGAAGCTCGGGCTGCCGAACGCTTCTTCGAGCGTCGCGCGCAGACCGACCAGGCAACCGCGCGCGGTGTACGGACTCGGGTTGCCGGAGCTGCCCTTGTCGCGTGAGAGGCCGGTGACGTACTTCGTCTTCTCCGCGACCAGCTCGAGGTCGGCGATGCCGATGTTCATGTCCTCGGCGGTGATGTACGTGCCCTTCAACGAGTCGACGAAGCGACCCATCGCGTGGAAGAGCGCCTTGCTCTTGATCTTCGGGTCGCCGATCAACACCGACTTGCCGCCGCCGAGTCCGGTCTCCGCGACCGCCGACTTGTAGGTCATCCCCTTCGCGAGACGGAGCACGTCGAACAGCGCCTCGTCCTCCGACGCGTACGGCAGCATGCGCATCCCGCCGAGCGAAGGTCCGAGCGTCGTGTCGTGCACCGCGATCAACGCATGCAGTCCGCTCTGTTCGTCGCGGCAGCGCACGACCTTCTCGTACCCGTTGACTTGGATCTCGGAGATTTCCATGGATCGATGGAGCCGCGCTCGAACTTGCGTGGGTGTTTGTGGCCTGAGGTGTCGGCGAGCGAAAGGGCGCAACATCCTACGGCGGAGGCCCGCGGCGGTCGAGGCGTTGGTGCGACGTCGGCGCAAGTCGCGGGAGTCCGCGCGACGCCCGAAAACGGCGCCGACGCGTCGACACAGCCCGAAACTTCCAGGTCAGACGTCGCCGTCGGAAGTCCGCGCTTCGGCGGGCTCTTCGCTCTTCTCGGCCTCCTCGCCGACCTTCTTCGTGTTCTTGCACTCGGGGTAGCCGGTGCACGCAATGAACGGTTTGCCCCAGCGCGACATCTTCTCGACCATCGGCTTACCGCACTTGTCGCAGACGATGCCGGTGTCCTTCGGCTTCTCGCGCAGTTCGTCGGGCAGCGGTTTCGCGTTGCGGCATTTCGGATATGCCGAGCACGCGAGGAACGGGCCGCGCCGCGAGCTCTTGACCACCATCGGCGACTGGCACTTGTCGCACGCGATGCCGGTCTCCTTGGGCTTGATCACTTCGCCGTTGTCGTCGACCGACGCGGTGTTCTTGCACTTCGGGTAGCCGGTGCACGCGATGAAGCGTCCGCGCGACCCGCTGCGGATCACCATCGGCTTGCTGCACTTCTCGCAGATCTTGTCGGTCGCCACGACCTCGCGCGCGGGCCGCGGACCGTCGACGCCCATCGTGTTCTTGCACTCGGGGTACTTCGAACAGCCGAGGAACTTGCCTCGCTTGTTGAAGAGCACCGCCATCGGCGCGCCGCACTTGTCGCACAGCTTGTCGGAGAGCGTGGGCTCACGCTTCCAGTTCTTCATGTCGATCTCGGCCTTGTCGAGATCCTTCATGAAGACGTCGTTGAAGTTCTTGACGACGTCTTGCCACACGCGGTGACCGTTCTCGACCTCGTCGAGATCGGTCTCCATCGAGGCGGTGAAGTCGGTGTTGATCACGTCGCCGAAGTGTTGGACGAGTAGATCGATCACGAGCTCACCGAGCTCGGTCGCCGCGAACTTGCGTTGCTCCGACGTGACGTAGCCGCGTTCCTGGATCGTCGAGATGATCGCGGCGTAGGTCGACGGACGACCGATACCCTTCTTCTCGAGCTCCTTGACCAACGTCGCTTCCGAGAAGCGCGGCGGCGGTTGCGTCCAGTGCTCGGTCGGATCGACTTTGTTCGGCTTGTAGTTCAGGCCGGTCTTCAACGACTTCGGGAGCGACTGATGCGCCGCGTCGGAGTCGCGTTCCTCGCCCTCGGCGTCCTTCGCGCTCGGCGGACGAACGGCGGCCGCGCCGAAGACGCGCGTGCAGCCGTCGAAGACCTCGACTTCGCCTTGCGCGACGAAACGCGCGTCGCCGAAGACGAACGCGGCGGTGGTGATCGTCGCGAGGCCGGGCTTCATCTGGCTCGACACGAACTTGTTCCAGATCAGCGTGTAGAGCTTGAGCTGGTCCTCGGTCAGCGCCGCCTTCAACACTTCCGGCGCGCGCGCCGCGTCGGTCGGGCGAATCGCTTCGTGCGCTTCTTGCGCGCCCTTGGACTTGGTGCGGAACTGGTTCGGGTTCGCGGGGAGATACGCTTCGCCGAAGCGGCTGGTGATCAGCTTGCGCACGTCCGTGATCGCGTCCTGCGAGACGCGCGTCGAATCGGTACGCATGTACGTGATCAGACCGACCGAGCCCTCGCCCGGCACTTCCACACCTTCGTAGAGCTGCTGCGCGAGCATCATCGTCTTCTTCGCGGAGAAGCGCAGCATCGTCGCGGCCTTCTGCTGCAGCTGCGAAGTGGTGAACGGCGGCGTCGGCGGACGGGACTTGGGCTTGTCCTCGAGCTCGGCGAGCAGCAGCGGACTGCCGCCGATCTTGGCGACGAGCTCTTCCGCCATCTTGCGGTCGAGGTTCTTGTCGATGCGCGTCTCGCCGATGCGCTTGAGTTCCGCGTGGAACTTGTGCCCGTCGAGTTCGAAGTACGCGGTGACGCGCCAGAACTCTTCCCTGACGAACGCGCGGATCTCGCGCTCACGTTCGACGATCAGACGCACCGCGACCGATTGCACGCGGCCGGCGGACAGGCCCTTCGCGACCTTCTTCCAGAGCAGGGGCGAGAGCTTGTACCCCATGATCCGGTCGAGCACGCGCCGCGCTTGCTGCGCGTCGACCTTGTTCATGTCGAGCTTGCCCGGCGTCTCGAACGCGCCGAGGATCGCGTTCTTCGTGATCTCGTTGAAGACGACGCGGAACGTCTTCGATTCGTCGAGCTCGAGCGCTTCACGCAAGTGCCACGCGATCGCCTCGCCCTCGCGGTCCATATCGGGAGCGAGGTACACGGCCTTCGCGGCGGCGGAGAGGCGCTTCAGCTCGGCGATCACCTTCTGCTTGCCCTTGATCGCCGTGTACTGGGGATCGAACCCGTGCTCCATGTCGATCCCGAACTTGCCCTTCGGCAGGTCGCGGATGTGGCCCATCGAGGCGCGCACCACGAACGCCTTGCCGAGGTACTTGTTGATCGTCTTCGCCTTCGCGGGGCTCTCGACGATCACCAGCGACTTGCCGGAGGCCCGGGTCGCTTTGACTTCCTCCTCGGCCTCGGCGTCGAGCACCACCTCCTCTTCCACCGGCGCCTTCGCTCGGGACTTGCGGGCGGGGGCCTTCTTCTGCGCGACTTTTTTTGCCATGGGTGGTGTTCCGACTGCGCGTGCTCGGCCCGAACGGTGCCGGCCGCGGAGGGCGCCATAAATAGGGTGAGGCCAACCCGAGTCAAGGACCCCTGCCGCGGCGCGCCTCGCTCCACACACGCGTACGCGTGCGCGCGAGCGGCGGCCTAACCTGCTCTCTCGCAACATGTTGCACCACGCTCCACCGCGGCTCGCGCGAACTTTCGCGATGAATCCTCCGGAGTCGCGCCGCGTGCGCGTCGCGGCGCGAGCGGGTTCAATGCGTTCGATGATCGAACGCGGCGACTTCGCGGGTTTCGAACCGAGCGTCGAGCCCCTCGCGCACGACTCGGCGTGGGGCGGCCGCGACCCGCTCGCCGGCCTGGCGTTCGTCGTCGTCACCGCGACCGGCAGCGACCCGGCCGTCGACGGCGTGCTGAAGCTCGAGGCCCTGCGGCGCGACGCGTTGGGTTTCGGGTTCGAGCGCTTCGAGTGCGTGTGTCGGCCGTTCGCGCAGACGATGGAAGGGGACGGCGGTGCTGGAGCGCGACTCGCGCGCGCCGCCGCGCGTTTCGGACTCGACGCGGACGAACTCGCGCTCGCGCCGAGCGCGAAGGATGCGTGGCTCGAGCTCGAACAGTTCCTCGGCGACGTCACGGTCGTCTCGCCCGACTACGACGTGTTCGCCGCGTGGTGGTCGCATCAACGCGGACCGCGTTCGGTGCGACCGAAGCACGTCGGCCTCGATCGCGTCGCCGAACTCCTGCTCGCGTTGCGGCCGAGCGCGTCGTCGCAGGTCTCCGAGATCCGTTCGTGCCGCGAGCTCGCCGAGGAACTCTCGCGCGTCGTCGGTCGGTTCCTCGGTCTCGACCGCGGCAGTCTGCGGCTCGCGCTCGCGACGTTGCTCGCGTCGCGAGCCGCGTTGGCGCAAGTCGACGGTGAACTCGCCGAGGCGCTGCGCGTCGTGCTGCATCTCGTCGATCGGCCTTCGACGTGGATCGAAGCGGCGGGCGAGGCGGCGCTCGCGTTCCCCGACGGCACCGCGCGTTCGGCGGCGGCGGGCGTCGAGCTCGCGAGCGCCGCGACCGTCGTGCGCGATTCGATCGACGACTTGCGGCCGCGCGCGGCGTTGCTCGCGGACCTCGCCGATCTCGACGAGACCGTGCCGGTGCATCGCGAGGAAGCCGCGCCGCTCGGCGATCGCGATCTCGAGCTCGTCGACGCCGTCTTCCGCGAACACTTGCCCGCGCTCGCCGCGGCGCGCGGCGGTTCGATTTCCTATCGACCGGGCCAACACCAAGTCGCACGCGAAGTGGCGCGCACGTTGGGGCAGCACGAGCTGCTGCTCGTCCACGCGCCGACGGGAACCGGCAAGACGCTCGCGTACCTCGTGCCCGCGTTGATCTGGTCCGCGCGCGCGAATCGGCGCATCGCGATCTCGACGTACACGCGCACGCTGCAAGAACAGGCGATGACGCGCGAAGTCCCGCGCGCCGCGGCGGCGTTGGAGCGCGCGGGTTTCGATCGGCGTCCGCGCGTGACGTCGTTGAAGGGGCGTTCGAACTACTTGTGTTGGCGCGCGCTCAAGGCGCACGTTCCGGCGCAGGACGACGACGCGGCGGCGTGGCTCGCGTGGAGCGCGCTCGCGATCTTCGCGTTGGTCGAGCCCGAAGGCGACCTCGATCGTTTCGCGCCGCGGCTGGCGCTCGGCGGCGCGAACCGCGAGCACCTCGAACGCGAGTTCGAACCGCTGCTCGCCGCCGTGCGCGCGCAGGTCGGCTGCTGCCACGATCGCGGCGATCGCCGCACGTGCGCGGCCGAGATCGCGCGCGCGCGCGCCGAGCACGCGCACGTCGTCATCACCAATCACGCGTTCGCGCTCGCGCGTCAGGACTTCTTCAAGAACGTGATCTTCGACGAGTGCGAGCATCTCCACGAGCAAGCGCACGGCGCGTGGAGCCATACGATCGCGCTCAGCGAGATGCGCGAGACGTGCACGCGGCTCGGTGCGCGCGAGGCGACGGGCTCGCGCGCGCCGTTGAAGCGGCTCGAAGCGCTGGCGTTCGATCGGCCGACGACGCTGGCGGCGCTCGAGGAGTGTTTCGCGGCGCAGGAGCTCGCGCTCGGCGCGCTCGACGGCCTGACGAACGCGATCGCGGGCTTCAAACGTTGGCGCGAACGCGCCGCGGGGGGCCGCACCGACCGCGAGCGCTTCTCGCTCTTGCGCGAATGGCTGGAGAGCGACGCGTCCGCGCCGTTGGTCGAGGCCCACGCCGCGTTGCTCGCTTCGTTCGCGCGCCTCGACGAGAACCTCGCCGCGCTGATCGCATCGCTCGCGAGCCTTCCGGCGAAAGGCCTCGCGCGCCTGCGCCGTTCGCTCGAACGCAGCCGCGTCGCCGTCGTCGAGATCGTCGAGGCGCTCGAAGCGTGGTTGCCGCGCAAGGACGGCAAACCGGCGCTGGTGCGCGAGACGTTCTACGACCTCGAGGAGGATCCGCGGCGCGGCGACGTGCTCGCGGCGCGCGTGCTGCTGCCGAACGAGTTCCTCGGCCGCTACTACTACCCGCAGCTCTGGAGCGGCGTGTTGATCTCCGCGACGACGTGGTTGCGCGGCGGCTTCGAGTGCGCGGAGGGTTACCTCGGTCTCGACCGCGCGCGCGAGCCGTTGGAGTTCGAGGACCGCGAGCCCTCGATCGTGCGCACCGCGCGCGCCGAGGATCCGTTCGACTACGAACGCGTGCAGGTCTTCGTGCCGCGCGACGCGCCCGAGTACACGACCGAACGCGAACGCTTCCACGAGTACGTGCGCCGCTTCGTCGCGCACCTCGCCGAACGCACGCGCGGCCGGATGCTCGTGCTCTTCACCAACGCGGACGAGTTGCGGCGTTGCGCGCTCGGTCTCGAGAGCTTCTTCGCCGCGCGCCGCATCCCGTTCTGGTGGCAGAACATGCGCGGCACGTCGAAGGAAGAACTCGGCGAACTCTTCCGCGCGCACGCCGACTCGGTGCTCTTCGGCGTCGACACCTTTTGGTACGGCGCGGACTTCGCGGGCGACACGCTCGAGTACTTGGTGATCGTCAAACTCCCGTGGGGCGTGCCCGATCGTTACCACCACGCGCAGTGCGCGGCGCTCGGCTCGAGCGAACAACGTCGACGCATCTACTTGCCGCGCGCGCTCGCCAAGTTCCGTCAGGGCTTCGGACGTTTGATGCGGCGCGAGAGCGACAAGGGCTCGGTCTTCGTGCTCGACACGCGCATCCTGCACGGCGCGAATCGTCTGTTCCTCGCCGAGCTGCCGCTCTCCGGCGGCCTCGAAGGCATGGAGGATCACGCGTGGCGTTCGAACGGCGCTCCGCTCTGCGTCGCCGATACCGACACTTGCGTGCGCCGCGCTCTTGAGCACGGCGGTCGCCTCGACGACGTCGCGCGCCGCGGGCTCGACACGCCGTTCGCACATCCGGCGGCGCCCGAGGAAGTCACCGAGGCGAGCAGCGTGCGCGAGCCCGACGTCGTGCTCGATCCGCCGCCGAAGCCGACGCGCAAACGTCGCTCGCGCTCCGAGCGTCCGAACCTGGACGTGTCGCCCGACGACTTGCCGTTCTGAGAGCTCGCGGCTCCGCGACGGAGGAGTCCGGTCGCGGGTCTTCGTCGGCGTGCTCGGCTTGACGCCTCGCGAACGGACCGCGTTCGTCGACGACAGCAGTCGGGCAGGATAGCCTCTCGCGATGACGACTTTTTTCACGCGCGCGGTCGGCTCGAGGTCGATCGCGGTCGCAGCGCTCGCGTTCGCGCAGGGCTGCGGCGGCGAACCTGCGCGGCCGGTGCCGCAGCACGTGCTCCTGATCGTGGTCGACACGTTGCGTGCGGACCACCTGTCGACGTACGGCTATCGACGCGAGACTTCGCCGGCGCTCGCGGAACTCGCAGCGAGCGGCGTGCTGTTCGAAAACGCGATCTCCCAGTGCTCGTGGACCAGCCCGAGCATGGTCTCGTTGATGACCGGCCAGTACGTCGCCGGCGAACGCCTCGCGATCCCGGCCGACCGCACGACGCTCGCCGAAGTGTTCATGCAGAACGGGTTCGCGACCGGCGCGTTCGTCTCGAACGAGATCCTGAGCCCGGAGAACCAATTCGCGCGCGGCTTCCACCAATTCAGCCCCATGAACCCGTACACGTCGAACCAGCCGATCGTCGACTGGCTGACGCGCATGGCGAAAGGCAAGACCTTCACGTACGTGCACTTCAACGAGCCGCACGATCCCTACCGGCCACCGCGCAAGTCGATGTGGAACTTCGGCAAGGAGGGTGGCGGATTGCCGGACGGTCGCCTCGAGTTCTACCGCCGTTTCGCGAAGCAGCACGCGCTCGAGGACTTCGACCACAGCGTCGCGACGATCGAGACGGAGATCGGCGGCTACGACGACGAAGTGTTCGCGGTCGACGCGAGGATCCGCGAGCTGCTCGCCGCCGTCCATACGCTCGGCCAGGACGCGTCGACCGTCGTGCTCGTGACCGCCGACCACGGAGAAGGTTTGTGGACGCGCGAGGCCTACGACGTCGGCCAGCGCGCCGCGAAGCTCGCCGGGGGCGAGAAGCCGACGTTGGTCAACGTGCTGATGAACTCCCACGGCAACCAAGTCAATCACGAGCTGTTGCACGTGCCGTTGATCCTGCGCGCGCCCGGTCTGCGCGCCGGAACGAAGATCGCGGCCTGGGTCGAGAACGTCGACGTCGCGCCGACGTTGCTCGAACTCTGCGACCTCGCGGTTCCCGCAGGCTTGCAGGGCCGGAGCTTGCTCGCGCTGCTCGACGCTCCTGCGACCGTGCCTGCGCGCGACGTCTTCAGTCACACACGTTTCGCGTCGAGCGTGATCGATGCGAACGGAATGCAGCTCGTGCTTCCGACCGAGCTCGGCCGCTGCGAACTCGGGCTCGGCACCGAGCTCTACGACCTGAAGCGCGATCCTGAAGCGCGGGAGAACCTGGCGGCGCGTGAGCCGGCGATCGTCGATGCGCTTTCACGCGTCGCGCACGAGCGTCTGGCGATCGGCATTCCGGGCAAGGACGAGGTGTCGCCCGCGAATCTCTCGATCCTGAACGCGCTCGGCTACACCGACAACGGCATCGTGGAGGTCGCGGTCGATCGCTCGCGGATCTCCACGCCCGACCTGATCGCGGTCCTCGTCGACCCGACGGTCGGCTGCACGGCGCGGCTCGAGGTCGTCAAGGCGCTGCGGGGTCGAACGCTCGACGACGAACAACGGCGCGAACTCGAAGCCCACGCCGCGCACGAGAGTTCGTCGACCGTCCGGACCGAACTCGCGAGCTTGCTCGCGGCGCACTGAGTTCGCCGGGCCGCTCGAGCGTGTTGCGCGAGCACTCACGCGCCGCGTTCGCAGCGCGGCGAAGCGGCACGATCGGCGCGAAAGGCTGGCGGCGCGCGCGAGGGAGGTCGATCGTGGACTCACCGCCGACGAGAGGCTCCCATGCGACGCAGTGAATCCGATGTGCCGTTCCGCGCTCCTACGAACCTTGCGACGTGGATCGTCTTCGCACTCGGCGCCGCGAGTTGGCTCGGGCTCGCCGCCGTGGCGCGCGACGTCGAGGCGTGGGACTCGCCGTTCTACTTCGTCGTCGTGTTGCCGCTCTCGATCGTCGTCGGAGCGATCGCCGGTCGCCGCTTCGGCGGACCGAGCGTGCGTTGGCCGCTCGCGTTCTTCGGCGGAGAGAGCGCCGTGATCGCGGCGATCTGGGCGACGCGCGGCGTGTCGTCGTTGTGGCCGTTGTCGTGCGCGTTCGTGTTCTTCTTCGCGCTGCCGTGCTGGTTCGCGGCGACGCTCGGTGTTCGCGCGAGGCGAGCGCGCGCCTAGGCTGAGACGAGATGCGGACCTCGCGAGGAGATGAAAAGTCGGCGACGACGGTCGTGCGACGCGAGCTCGTCTGGGCGCTCGGACTCACGCTCGCTGGCGCCGCATGGTTCGTGATCGTCGCGCGCCACGCGGAGAGCCGCGCGTTCGTCGTCGCGACGACGACGGCGGTGCTCGCACCTCTCTCGGCGTTCGCGGCCTACCGAGAACCGCGACTCGGATGCCTGCTCCCGTACGCGATCTGGCTCGGTGCGGCGGCGACGTACGTGATCTTCTTCCGCGATCCGTACTGGCAGCTCGGCGTTCCGTTGCTCCTGCTCTACCTGGCGCCGTGCTTCGTCGCCGCACTCGTCGCGCAACAGGTCGCGCGGCACCGACGTCGCGCGTGACCGACTTGCGGCGCCGATCGACCGCTACGCTTGTGCAGCATGCGACTCGGCAGAACGACCCAGGCCATCGTCGACGCAACGAATGCGTGGTTCTCCGGCGCGCTGGCGGAGTTCACGACGCCGCAACGGGCGGGCAGCGTCGCATGGATCATCGGCGTCGGAGCAATGGGCGTGACGTGGTTCCTCGCGATCACACGCCCGCCGGCACCGTTCGTGCTCGCCTCGCTGCTTCTCTGCGCGGCGATCGGCGTCGTCACCGCGCGTCGCCCGCATCTCGGGTGCTTGGCGCCGATCGCGATCGGCATCGGATCGAGCGTTGTGTTCCTCGCGACGCTCCACGACGGACGTTGGCCCGTCGGGGTCGTGGTGCTGTGGGAGTTGCTCTTTCCGTCGCTCGTGTGCGCGGCGGTCGTCTCCGCTCGAGTTCGTCGACGGCGTTGACGCGACGGCTGGGCACGCGAGCCTCTGCTCCGTGTGCGGCGATTCGCCAACGCCTGCGTGTCGTGCGCGCGGTTCCTCGCTCGGCGAGTCCCCTCTCCGGCCGCTCGCGGCGACGAGATCACGACGCGGCGAGAGCGGCGCCCGACGCCGTGCCGATTCACAAGAGTCGGTGAGCGCGCGCGTACGCTTCCGATAGCCGCGAGAGTTCGAGCGCTTCGCGACAGAAGGTCTCGTCCAGCGGCTCCAACTCCGGCGCGTGTTCACGCACCTGCGGTTCTTGGAGCTGGGTTCGCCTTTCCGCGGTGTTGGAGGGAACCGCGAAGCGACCGAAGAGGACTTGCTTCGCGTGGAGCAGCAATTCGAGCACGCGCGTCGCGCCCATTCGCCCGAGGCCACGCACCGCGTCGTCGTAGGAGTCGGCCGAACTGTTGTGGAAGTACTGGTCGAAACCGCCGTCGTGAATCTCTTTGTCGAGGAGCGCGACAGCGAGGTAGTGCCGTTCGGGTTCGGACAGCGCGTGCTCTCCCGCGGCGCGCTGTCGGCCCACGAGGTCGAGGTAGAGCTTCCGCAACGGGTCCACCGCGTCGAGGGCGCGTCGGATGGGCCGCTCCTGCAAGGCGCGATCGACCGATTCCCGCGTTCCGCGCTTGCACGGCGCGCACAGCCCGCCGTTCCGCTCCGACGTCGCCGTTTGGATCCCTGCGCCGCAGCGTGTGCACCGTGTCTGCATTCGAGGATCCGTTGTGGTGAGCATCGGCGGATCGAGGGAATGCGTCAAGTCGCGCACGACGCCGAGTACCGCGCTCTTCTCCGCGTCGCTCGATTCGCTAACGTCTCGGCGCCGTGCGCGTCCTCTTCCTCTCCCAGCGCGTCCCCTATCCGCCCAACCGCGGCGACAAGATCACGACGTGGCGGTTGATCGAGCGCATGCGGCGTCAGCACGACGTCGCGGTGATCGCGTTCGCGCACGACGACGAAGATCGCGAAGCGGCGGCGGAGCTCGGGAAGCTCGGCGTGCCGACGACCGCGATCGATCACGACGAACGGCGCGCGAAGTTCGCTTCGTTGCCGTTGCTGCTCGGCTCGACGCCGTTGACGCTCGGCGTGTACGGCTCGAAGGCGTTGCAAGACGCCGTCGATCGAGCGGCGGGCTCGTTCGATCTCGCGTACGCCTACTCGTCGTCGATGGGCGTGTTCCTCGAGCCGCATCCGCAGCTCGCGCGCGTGATGCACTTCGCCGAGCTCGATTCCGACAAGTGGCGCCAATACGCGGAACGCGCGCGATGGCCGATGAGTTGGGTGTACGGCCGCGAAGCGCGCACGTTGCTCGAGGTCGAGCGGCGGATCGCGACGCGCTTCGACGAGAACGTCTTCTGCACGCCGCTCGAGGAAGCGATCTTCCGCGAGCGCATTCCCGGCGCGCACTCGCTCGTGCTGCGCAACGGCGTCGACCTCGCGTTCTACCGGCCGAAGCCTGAACGCGCCGAGCCGAACCATCTCGTCTTCACCGGCGTGATGGATTACTTGCCGAACGTCGACGGCTGCGTGTGGTTCGTGCGCGAGATCCTGCCGAAGCTGCGCGAGCGTTTTTCCGACGCGCGCTTCACGATCGTCGGTTCGCGGCCGAGCCGCGAAGTGCAGGAACTCGCGCGCGTGCCCGGCGTGACCGTCACCGGTTTCGTGAAGGACACGCGCGACTTCCTCGAACGCGGCGCGCTCTCGGTCGCGCCGCTGCGCATCGCGCGCGGCATCCAGAACAAGGTCCTCGAAGCGCTCGCGATGGGTTTGCCGGTCGTCGGCACGACGTCGGCGACGCAAGGCATCGAAGGCGGAGCCGGCGACGCGTACCTCGTTGCCGACGATGTCGAGAAGCAGGTCGCGGCGATCGGAGAGTTGCTAGCGCATCCGACGCGTGCGAAGGAGCTCGGCGCGCGCGGTCGCAAGCTCGTCGAGGCCGGCTACGACTGGGAAGTGACGCTGCGACCGCTCGACGCGTTGCTCGATCGGTTGGCGAAGAAGCGTTAGCGAGCGGGCGTCGCCCGTCGCGCGACCACGCTGTACCCGAGCGACAGCGACGTGTCCTTCGTCAGCCGCGCGAAGAGCGCGAACACGATCTGCGCCAGCGCGACGAAAGGCAGGACGAACAGCGCGCGGATGCGCGAGAGGCGGACGCTGCCGTCGACGTGCTCGGAGTGCGCGGCGAAACCGCGGACGAGATAGTGCGCGAGCATCGCACCGACGGCGGTCGCGCTGTTGCCGCGCGGGCGGATCACTTCGACGGTGAAGCCGTGGCGCTCGACCAACGCGCGGATGCCGTCGGGCGTGAAGCGCACGAAGTCGAACGGCAACTGGTGGCGTGCGGCGACGAAGGGCACGGTCAAAAGCAACCGTCCGTCGGGCGCGATCACGCGCGCGAACTCGGCCATCGCGGCGTCGGGGTCGCGGACGTGCTCGAGCAGCTCGATCGCGAGCACCGTGTCCCACGACCGATCGCGGAACGGCAACTTGCCCGCGTCGCCGAAGACGTCGACGACGCCCTTCAAACGGTGCATCGCCTGCCAAATGCCGGGCGAGAGGTTGTCGGCGACCGGCGGGTACTCGAGGCCGAAGTAGCGCCGCGCGCGGCCTTCGAAGTGCCGACCCCACGGACGCTCGGCGACGCCGACGTCGATCAGGCGACCGCGGGCGTGGACGGCGATCTCGCTGACGGCGCGCTCGAGCTCGCGCAGCTCGAGCCAGTACGGATTGAGCGGCGTGCGCTTGCGCCAACGGTTGAGGCGCGCCGCGAGCGGCCTGCGCACGAACACGACCCCTTCGGAGACCGGCGGTGCGGCGATCTCTGCTTGCGCGGTCTCGGCGTTCATGCGGGGGGAGACTTTTGCTCTTTCTCGATCGACGTCACACTCAGCTTGAGATTATCCAGGGAGTGCCATGACCGACATGACAGGCTCGCGTTTATGCGGTGGTTCGACCGACGGTTCCGGCGGACACGCCGCGCTCGTGCGCACGTTCGACGCGTGGGCGGCCGAGGGCCGCGATGCGTCGATGGAGCGCGGCCACGGCGACGTCGTCGCGCAGGTGGTCGCGAAGCTCGGCATCAAGCCGGGCGAGCAGATCCTCGACCTCGGCTGCGGCAACGGCTGGGCGACGCGCCTCTTGGCGAAGGCGGCTCCCGGCGCCGGCGCGATCGGCGTCGACGCGTCGCCGAAGATGGTCGAGCGCGCGGAGAGCCTGCACAGCTACACGATCCGCGCACGGTACGAGGTGGCGCACTTCGAGAAGCTCCCGTTCAACGACAAGAAGTTCGACCGCGCGTTCTCGATGGAAGCGCTGTACTACGCGGTCGATCTCGACGCGGCGCTGGCGGAACTCGCGCGCGTGTTGAAGCCCGGCGCGCCGGCCGACGTCGTGGTCGACTTCCACGGCGAGAACGAGGCGTCGCGCGTGTGGGCGGACTGGGGCAAGAGTTCGGGGCTCGCGATGCACTTCCTCGGGCGCGACGAATGGGGCCGGCGGTTCGAGCGCGCGGGCTTCGGGTCGCTCGCGTTCGAACGCCTGATCGATTCGCGCGGGCCGGGCGATCCCCAGAAGTTCCGCGCCGACGTGTGCGAGCCCGATTGGGAGACCCGCTGCAAGATCCACGCGGCGGGCAGCCTCTGGATCCACGGCGTCAAGGCGCAGTGAGCGTGCGCTCGCGGTAGCGCCGTTTCGGGCGCAACCGAAGTCGAGCGGTGCGGTCCTAGTCCCGCGTGGACCGAGCAGCGAACTTCCCGCCGTGGACCGAGCGAGCGTCGACGGTCGGGATCGAGCCCGCCGAGGCGGATGAGATCGAGGGCCTGGGACGGGAGCCTCGAGCCCGCTTCGCCGCGGCGTGGAGCCGACGCTTCGCCGCCTGCGCCGTGCTCGCGGCGGTGCTCCACCTGATGTTGCGCACCGCGCTGACCGGCGCGCCGGCACAGGTCGACGAGGCGCCGTGGCTGCGGTGGCTGCGCATCGTGGACGAGCACCCGGTGCGCAGTGCGCTCGCGACCGCGCTGCTCGCGTGGTCGTTGTCGGTCGGGCTCTCGAACGGCGTCGTGGACGCAGGGGAGAATGCACCCGCTCGGTCCTAGGCATCGGCCCGAACGAGGTTTAGGATGGGCGCCGTCGATCGGAGCGTGCCCGTGCGCTCGCATTCTTCCCGCCCCGTCCCCGCCCTGTCCGCGGCGGACTCGAGGCGCGGTCGATCCTGGTCCAAAGCCTCACGACCCATGGCCAACGCTGCGTTCCATTCCATCGTCTTCGGGCCCGTGAAGAGCCGCCGACTCGGCATCAGCCTCGGCATCAATCCGGCCCCGAACAGCCGCGAGAACTGTCCGCCGAACTGCGTGATCTGCGCGAAGGGCACCGCCGACAGTGTCCCGATCCTCGCGCGTTCGAATCAGCTGCCGAGCGCCGGCGTGATCGTGACCTCCGCGGCGCGGACGATCATCGAACGCAACAAGGCGGGCGAGAAGCTCGAGAGCGTCACCGTGATCGGCAACCTCGACGCGACCTTGCACCCCAACCTGCTGGAGATCGCCGAGAACCTGCGCGACCTGCGCAACAAGTGGTTCCCCAAGGCGGACCTGTCGCTGATCTCCGAATCGACCAACCTCGGCCCCGACGAAGTGCGGCGCGCGTTGCGGATCTTCGATCGGCCGATCATGCGCTTCGAATGGGGCACGCAGAAGCTCTTCACGGCGATGACGGGCCGCCCCGCCGCCGACTACAAGAGCATCTCCGAGGCGCTCACCGCTCTCGATCGTTTGGTGATCCAGGCGAGTTTTGGTCCGCAGAATTCCGCCGAGGCCGACGTGAAAGCGTGGGCGAAGAAGGTCGAGGAACTGCGCCCGAAGGAGATCCAGATCCTGTCGAGCGAGCCGGCCGGCAAGAAGGGCTCGAAGTCCAAGGGCCTCTCGAACGCCAAGCTCGAGGAGATTGCGTCGTCGATCTCGGAGACCGTCGGGATCTCGACGACCGTGTACACCCTGGAGACTCAGCCCGCCTGATGACCGCGGCGGCCGAGTTCGTCGACGTCTCGAAGTCGTACGGCGACCGCGTCGCGCTGCGTGGCTTCACGCTGGAGATCCGCTCGGGCGAAGTGCTCGGGCTGGTCGGTCCGAACGGCGCCGGGAAGACGACCGCGCTGCGTTGCCTGGTCGGACTGCACGCCGCCGATTCCGGTGCGGTTCGCGTCGACGGCATCGACGTCGTCAGTCGGCCGCTCGAGGCACGGCGCAAGCTCGCGTTCGTCCCCGACGGCGCACCGCTCTACGCGAACCTCTCCGCGAAGGCGCACCTCGCGTTGGTCGCGCGGCTGCACGGACTCGACGAGGTGACTCTCGCGGCGGAGAGCACGCGTCTGCTCGCCGCGTTCGACCTCGCGGACCGCGGCGACGATCCGGTCGGCGCGTTCTCGCGCGGCATGCGGCAGAAGGCGGCGTTGGCGTGCGCGTTGATCGCGCGGCCGAAGTTGTTGGTGCTCGACGAGCCGCTCGAAGGTCTCGACGCGCCGACGACGGCGATGGTCAAGGAGCTCCTGCGCGCGTGGGCGAACCGCGGCGGCGCGGTGCTCTACACGTCGCACCTGCTCGACGTCGTCGAGCGCGTGTGCGATCGCATCGCGGTGCTCTACCAAGGTGAGCTGGTCGCGTCGGGCACGCTCGACGAGTTGCGCGCGCGGTCGGGCGACGAAGGCACGTTGGAACAGGTCTTCCAGACGTTGACGCACGCCGAGGATCCGGCGGCGGCGGCGCGGCGAGCGCTCGGTTAGAGGCGACGCGCGACCAACGTCGTCATGCCGCGTTCGACGGCGCGGGTTTCGAGCGCGAAGCCGTGCGCTGCGAGCTGCGCAACGACGCGGTCCGGCGCGAGACGCAGCTTCGGGTACGCGCTCACTTGCATGCGCCACGCGAAGCCGTCGAACTCGTGCAGGAGGTCGTGGACGACGATGCGGTCACCGCGCGGCTCGAGGAAGCACGTCAGCACGCGTCGTTCGTCACCGCGCACGAGAATGAAGCGCTCGAGCTCTTCCGGCGTGCGCGCAACGTAGTCGCGGAACGCGAGCCGCAGAGTTCCGCCTGGAGCGAGGCCCGCGCTGAGCGCACGAAAGAGTTCGTCGACGAGCTCGAAGCTCGCGAGGTGCGTCAGCGTGTCGCCGAGACAGAGCACGAGGTCGAAGCGCTTCTCGCTCACGGCGACGAACTCGACGAGATCGCGTCGTTCGACGCGGATCGGCAACTTTCCGCGCCGGCTCTCGAGCTCGCAGAGCAACGCCTCGCTCGTGTCGACCGCGGTGACGTCCCAGCCGAGTTCCGCGAGCGCGATCGCCGTCGCTCCGAAGCCCGCGCCGAGATCGAGCGCGCTGCGTCCGTCGCCGCGTCCGACATTCGCGGCGCGCAAACTCTCGCGCTGCCGCTCGAGCGCCGCGTCGAAACCGCCGACGCTCCACGCGTAGACCGACGCGAGCAGGCTGCGGTAGTGCTCGGCCGCGTCGCTCACGGCTTCTTGATCGGCACCTTGCGGAATTGATCGTCGACCGCGACCAACGTCACGAGCGCCTCGGTGACGTAGACGACTTCCTCGGAACCAAAACGGCGCTGCGCCCACACCTCGACCTTCGCCGTGACCGAAGTCGTGCCGACGCGAACGGTCTCGGTGAAGAACGAAACGAGGTCGCCGACGAACACCGGTTGCTTGAACACGACTTGGTCCATCGCGACGGTGACGACGCGGCCGGGGTGATAGTGATGCGCTTCGATCGCCGCCGCTAAGTCGATGTGCGAGAGGATCACGCCGCCGAAGATCGTCCCGAGCGCGTTGGTGTCGCGCGGCATCATCACGGTGCGGATCGCGGGTTGGCGGTCGGACGGATAGCGTTCGTGCGGTTCATTCATCGCGGGAGCTCCAGAGTCTGTTCCGCGAAGCGTCGCACGCGAGCCTCGAGCTCCGGCGTCTTGCCGCGGAAGAAATGGTCGACGCCTTCGATCACCTCGGCGTCGATGTGGGCGGGCAGCACGGGAAAACGCGCGCGCAGGTCGGCGTACGAGCCGTGTTCGTCGTTGCCGGACATCACGAGGTGCGTCGGCTGCGGCACGAGGGTGAGCGCCGAGCAATCGAAGCTCTTCACCGGCAACGCGACGAGCAGGATGCGCGCGAGCCGCGGTTCCTTCGGCGCGAGCGCCATCATCGTCCGCGCGCCGAACGAGAAGCCCGCGCCCCAGATCGCGAGCCCCGGAAAGCGCGCCGCGAGCCACGCGACCGCTGCGCGCGCGTCCTCGTCCTCGCCGCCGCGTCCGTCGTGGGAACCTTCGCTCCCTTCGACGCCGCGGAAGTCGAAACGCAACACGGCGAAGCCGGCGCGCTGCAATCCGCGCGCGGTGCGGAAGACGACGTTGTTGTGCATCGTGCCGCCGGCGAGCGGATGCGGATGACAGACGACGGCGACGGCGCGCGGCGCGAGCTCCTCGTCCTGTTCGCCCTTCGGCATCCACAGGATCGCTTCGAGGCGGCCGACCGGACCGGGGATGAAAAGCTGCATCGAGCGGCGTACTGTAGCGCGCGCCCGACGATGTGGAACCGCGTCGCGATCCTCCTGCGTGCGCGTTTCGGTGCGCGCGGCGCGGCGGAGACGATTCCGATCTCCGCGTTGTTCCTGCACGCGTCGGTCGCCGGATTCCTGTGCGGCGTCGTGCGCGATGCGTTGTCGCCGTGGACGTACGCGGCGTTCGCGTTGTCGCTTTCGTCGGCGTTGGTCGCGTTGCCGTTGCTCGGCGAGTTCGGAGCGTTGCTCGTCCACGACGAAGCCGATGCGTGGGTGCGCACGTTGCCGGTGTCGGACCTCGAGCAGCGGCTCGCACGCGCGTTGCACGTCTTGATCGCGGCGGCGACGCAGGCGGCGAGTTCGCTCGTGGTCGCCGCATTGTTCGCGCCGAGCTCGTTCGGCGTGCTCGAGCGCGGACTGTTGGTCGCCGAAGGACTCGCGTTGGCGGTGACGGTCGCGTCGGTGCTCGTTTGGTTGCAGAGCTTGCTCGCGACGCGAGCCGCGACGTTGCTGGTCCTCTTGCAGACGTTGCTCTTCGGCTCGGTGATCGTCGGCGCGGTCGCGGGCGTGCGTTTCGTGCGCGGCTTCGGGACGTCGGAGGCGCCGCAATCGCTCGCCGCGTTCGCTTTCCCGCCGGCGTTGTTCTCCGCGCCGTTCGCACGCGGTGATTTCGCGGTGTGGACGGCGCTCGCGTGGGCGGTGACGGTCGCCGCGCTCGCGTCGTTGCTCGCGTTGCCGAACGCAGGCGTCGAAGCTCCGCGGCGCAAGCGCGCGTGGAGTGCGCTGCTCTTCCTGCCGTTGCGGACGCTCGCGCTGAAGACCTGGGTGCGCCGCGAGGAGCGCGCGTCGTTCGAGCTCGTCTTCGACGCGCTCTCGAGCGAACGCGAGTTCGTGATGCGTAGCTATCCGTTGATCGGCGTACCGCTCGCGTTCCTGGCGCTCGGCGTGCGCGGCGAGCACGGAGCAGCGCGCGACGGGCTCGCGGCGCTGCTGCTCTTCACCACCGCGACGTACCTGCCGGTGCTGCTCGCGCAGCTCGTCGTCTCGCGCTCCCACCGCGCGCGTTGGATTCTCGACACCGCGCCGACCGCGCGGCGCGCGATCGACAACGGCGCGTTCAAGGCGTTGGTCGCGCGCTTCGTCGTGCCGCTCTACTGCTTGCTCACCGCGCTCGCGATCGCGCAGGGCGAGCTCTGGTCGTCGCTGCGCCTCGTGCCGATCGCGTTCCTCGTCGCGGTCGCGGTGATGCGCGGCGTGTGGAGCTTCTGTGTCCACGACGTGCCGCTCTCGAATCCGCCCGATCACGTCGAGGCGAAACTGCAGTGGAGCAATTTGCTCGGGACGCTCGGCGTCCTGCTGACGATCGTCGCGGTGCTCGCATGGCGCTTCGTCGATCGCGCGTGGATCGCGGCGGTAGTCGTCGCCGCGCTCGCCCTTCTCGAATGGACGACCGATCGCGCGTGGCGGCGCGGCGAAAGCTAGCGGTGCTTCTCGACGAACTCGGCGAGGTCGCGCGGCAACGGGCTTTCGACTTCGACGCGGCGATCGCCGTCCGGTGACTTGAACACCAGACGGTGATTGTGGAGCGCGTGGCGGGGAAGCCCGAGCTCGCGCAGATCGTCGGCCGTCAGGGTCCCGTCCATGCCCTTGTCGAAGTACTCGTCGTTCGCGCCGTAGAGTTTGTCGCCGACCAACGGGTGGCCGATCGTCGCCATGTGCAGGCGAATCTGGTGTTGGCGACCGGTCAACAGCTTGCACGCGACGAGCGCGTGGTCGCGCAACCGCTCGACGATGCGCCACTCGGTGATCGAAGAGACTCCGTCGACCCGCACGGTCATCTTGAGTTGCACGCGCGTCGAACGACCGAGGCCGATCGGCAGATCGATCCGCCCTGCGGGCGCGGAAGGCTGACCGACCACTATCGCGAGGTACTCCTTCTCGACCAGACGCTCCTCGAATTGGCGCATCATCGCGGAGTGCGCGGTCGGCGTCTTGCCGAGCAGCACGATGCCGCTGGTCTCGCGATCGAGGCGGTGACAGAGCCGCGGACGCGTCTCGCGCGGCGCGCCGCTGAGGCCGAGTCGCGCGTGCACGCGTTGGATCAACGTGTCGGTGAGATGCCGACCGCCGGGATGCACGGCCAACATCGCCGGTTTGTCGACGACGAGCGCCGCGGCGTCCTCGTAGAGCACCGTCAGATCCTGGCCGAGGTCCGCGAGCTCGAGCGTCTTCAACGCGACGCGGTTCTGCTCGGGAATCCAGACGATCACGCGGCTCCCGTGGCGCAAGCGACGACCGGGGCGCGTCTCGACCTTCGCGTCGCCGCTGCCGGCCGGACGATCGGGCGTCGAGGCGTCGACCCACACGTAGCCGTCGTGGACGAGCTCTTGGATCGACGTGCGCGAACGCCAGGTCAGGTGCTCGCCGAGGAAACGATCGAGCCGCACGACGAGTTCGTCGACCGGCGAACGGAAGTCGCTCGCACGCACGGCGAGTTCGATCTTCTCGAGGGTCTGCGAGAGATCGCGGTGCTTGGGAAGGAGACGCATCGGCTGCCTCGCCGCAGAGACAGCCTAACGCGGCGCGTCGAACGCGACCGCGAGGCGCTCAGGCGGACGAGGACGAACGGGGCGGGCCGCCGAAGCGACGTCCGAAGCGCTTGGACTTCGACTTCGCCTTGCTGACGCGCGCGACCTGGCCGCTGGCGGCTTGGGAAGCGAGACGCGTCGCGCGTTGGATCGTGCGCAAGCGTTCGCGACCTTCGCGGCGGCGCTTGTCGGAGCGCTTCTCGTGCCACGTGTTCGCCTTGGCCAAACGGAAGACGCCGCTGTAGTTGCACTGACGCTTGAAGCGTCGAAGGGCGGCTTCGAGCGACTCGTTCTGACGGACCTGAATCTTGATGACCAAGCGGTGTTCTCTCGCAAAAGGGGGCGGGGATGGTACTCGGCGACCCAGCTCGGTGGAAGCAGGTTGTGGAAAGCCCGACGCCGCGTTGGGATCCTTTCGAAGTGGAGAGCGCGCCGCAGGAACACCGCCGCGGGAACGGCGCAGAGTCGAAGACCGTTCTCCAGGGGACGGTCGAGACGCTGACCTTCCACAACCCGGAGACCGGATTCGCGGTCATAAAGGTTTCGCCGGAGGCCGGTTACGGGGACCCCGAGGTGGCGGGCTGGAGCTTCCCGTCGGTCGCCGCGGTCGGTCGTTGGGAACACCCGAACGCCGGCGCGCGCGTGCGGTTGCTCGGACGGTGGACGCGTCACGCGACCCACGGTCGGCGCTTCGAGTTCGAGAGCGCGGAGTTGCTCGCTCCGGAGTCGAACGAAGGGCTCGCGCGGTACCTCGCGTCCGGCGCGTTCCCGGGGATCGGGCCGGTGACCGCGCAGCGCATCGTCCTGAAGCTCGGCCTCGAAGCGCTCGAACGCATCCGCGCGGACCCCGAAGTGCTCGCGGGAATACCGGGGCTGAAGAAGGCGGTGCGCGAGGAGTTGTCGCGCGAGCTCGCGTCGCGTCTGTCGGAGCACGAGCGCCTCGCATTCCTGCGCGGAGTCGGACTCAACGCGACCCAAGCTCGCTCGGTCTACTCGCGTTGGGGCGACGAGTGCGAGGCAGAGGTGCGACGCGATCCGTACGCGTTGGCCGACGTGATCGGCGGGATCGGTTTCGTCACCGTCGATCGCATCGCGGCGAGCCTCGGTTGGCGCGAGGATTCGATCGAGCGGTGTCGCGCGGGGTTGCTGCACGAGTTGAAGGAGGCGGCGGGCGACGGGCACGTGCTCGTGCCGCGCGCGCGGCTCGTCGAACGCACTTTGACGTTGCTCGCGCAGCCGGGGCAGGAGCTCGTCGAGCGCGCGCTCGCGCAACTCACCGATGCGCGTCGCGTCGTGCAGGACGGCGACGGCGACGTCTACCTGGCGGCGCTGCATCGCGCGGAGGTCTCACTCGCGGCGTCGATCGCGCGTTTGCTCGAAGCCGGCGACGTCACGCCGCTCGCAGATGCGGCGCGCGTGCAAGACGGCGGCGAACTCGACCTGACGCAGCGGGAAGCGGTGATCGGTCTGCTCTCCCATCCGCTCGCGTTGCTGACCGGCGGGCCCGGCGTCGGCAAGACGACGATCGTGCGCAAGGTCGTCGAGCTCGCGGAACGTTCGGCCGCGCGCGTCTTGCTCGCGTCGCCGACCGGTCGCGCGGCGCGCAGGTTGTCGGAAGCGACCGGACGCGACGCTTCGACGATCCACCGCATGCTGGGCTACGAGCCGCAGACCGGCGGCTTCGCGTTCGGCGCGGATCGACCGCTCGAGGCCGATCTCGTGATCGTCGACGAAGTCTCGATGCTCGACGTCACGCTCGCCGCGAGCCTCTTCGCCGCGCTCGCCGCGTCGACGCGCGTCATCCTGGTCGGCGATCCGAATCAGTTGCCGTCGGTCGGAGCGGGCAACGTGCTGCACGACTTGATCGAGAGCGGCGTGTTGCCGGTCTTCCGCCTCACGCGCATCTACCGCCAGAAGACCGGCGGTCTGATCGTCGCGAACGCGCACCGCATCCTGTCGGGCGAAGCACCGCTCCTGCCGGACCGCGGCGACCGGACCGCCGACTTCTACTTCTTCCCCGCCGACGACGCGACGAGCGCGGCCGAGCGCTTGGTCGAAGTCGTCACCGAGCGCGTCCCGTCGACGTTCGGCGTCGACTGGTTGCGCGACGTCCAGGTGCTCGCACCGATGTACCGCGGCGACTGCGGCGTCGACGCGCTGAACGAACGCTTGCGCGCCAAGGCGCTCGGCCTGCCCGAGCGCGACCTCTTCGGCGGCGAACGGCGCGTCACCGGCTTCCGCGTCGGCGATCGGGTGATCCAGACCCGCAACGACTACGAGAAGGACGTCTTCAACGGCGACATGGGCCGCGTCAGCGCCGTGCACGCCGATGGCGGCCTGACCGTCGCGTTCCCCGAGCGCGAACTGCACTATTCGAGCGAGAACCGCTCGGATCTCCAGCTCGCGTTCGCCATCACCGTGCACCGCGCCCAGGGCAGCGAGTACCCGGTGGTCGTCTTCCCGTTGGTCACGCAGCAAGCGGTGATGCTGCGGCGGAATCTCCTCTATACGGCGGTGACGAGGGCGAAGCGCTTGTTGGTGTTGGTCGGCTCGCGCCGAGCCCTGGACCTGGCCCTTGCCAACGACCTGGACGAAGGCCGACTCTCACGACTGGCACCTCGGTTGCGAGGGCGAAGGACGGCAGAATGAGGTCGTGCCTCGCCGCGCGTGGAGACCGGGGCTATCATCTTTGCCCAACCAACGAATCATGGAGATCTCGATGAACGCCGTTCGTGCCCTTCGCTCCGCTCTCTTCGTCGCGCCGTTGTGCCTCGCGCTCGCTCCGGTCGGCGACGAACTCAGCTTCCACCCGAAGGACGGGTCGGCGGTGTCGAAAACGTTCGCGACCACCTTGGAGTTCGGCGTCGACGACCTCTCGATGTCGGTCGACGGCAACGACATGTCCGAGATGATGCCGCTCGATCAGGCGCACATGAACATGTCCTCGTCGGTCTCGATCACCGACACGTACGTGAAGGTCGCCGACGGACGGCCGACCGAGCTGCTGCGCAGCTTCGACACGATCGACTCGAAGGTCGAAGCGGGCTCCGAGACCAAGAGCAACGAAGAGCTCGAGAAGCTCGAAGGCAAGAAGGTCAGCTTCAAGTGGAACGAGGAGAACAAGGCGTACGACATCGCCTACCACGAGACCGAAGGTGACGCGAAGGCGCTCGAGCGCTTGGCCGAGGACATGGACCTGCGCGCGCTGCTCCCGACGGGCGCCGTGAAGGAAGGACAGAAGTGGGAGGTCGACGCGAAGGGCCTGATGTCGGTCGTGTTCGCCGGCATGCGCACCGACAAGTTCGACGTGCCGGAAGACGCCGGCGAGATGGCGGACGTCATCGAAGAGATGATGACTCAGGTCCAACGCCTCGGCGACGACGTCAAGACGGTGTGCGAGTACAAGGGCACGCGCGACGTCGACGGCAAGCACTGCGCGGCGATCGCGATCAAGGTCGAGGGCAAGCCCTCGCTCGATCTCGCCAGCGTGATCACCAGCGCCGCCGAGAAGGCGGGCGAGAAGGCCGGCGTCGCGATCGACATCGAAGTCAAGAAGGCGACCCTGTCGCTCGACCTCAACGGCGTCGGCGAGCTCGTCTGGAACCTGGCCGACGGCCACGTCCACTCGTTCCACCTGACGCCGAACGTGCAGATCAACGCTGATGTCGACATCACCGCGGGCGCCCAAGGCGAAACGCACCACGTCGAAGCGTCGGTCGAGGCCTCCGGCAAGGGCGAGCTGACGGTCGAGTCGAAGTAGCTCGAACCGAGTAGAACGAAAAACGCGAGGAGCGGTCGAAAGACCGCTCCTCGCGCGTTTTCAGGACGGCCGCTCAGCCGTGGTTCGATTCGCGCGTCGGCGAATGCACGTTCTCGACCTCGCCCTGCGTGGTGTGCGCCGACAACAAGCATGCGTGGACGTCGAGCAGCTCGTGCACCATCTGGAGGAGCGCGTCGAACTGGAACGGCTTGAGGACGTAGAGCTGCGCGCCGGCCTGCATCGCTTCCTCGCGGTAGACGCGCGAGCGATAGATCGAACTGCACAGGATGATCGGCAGTTGCTCGGCGGTGAACTGCTTGCGCAGGATGCGGCAGACTTCGAAGCCGTTGCGGCCCTCGATCAACACGTCGATCAACACGACGTTCGGCAGGCCCTTCGCGAGGCGTTGGATGCACTGCTCGCCGCTGATCGCGAACTCGACTTGGTAGCCCGCCATCTCGAGATAGCTGGCGACCGGCGTCGGCGACTCCTGCTGATCGTGCACGTAGAGGATGGTCTTCATCGCGTTAGCCTCGCGTGGTGACGGAGAGAACTTCCGAGAGCGTCGTCTGACCCGAACGCGCCTTGCGCAAGCCGTCGTCGCGAAGAGTGATGAGACCCGCTTCGCGTGCGGCGCGGTTCAGTTCCTCGGTCGACTTGCCCGCGCTGACGATCTCGCGCATCTCGGACGACATGCGCATGATCTCGTAGAGACCGCAGCGCCCCTTGTAGCCGGTGCCGTGGCACTGCTTGCAACCGCGACCTTCGTAGAACACGACGGCGTCGTCGCGCGTGATGCCGAGGCGCTCGCACATCTCCGGACTCGGGTCGACCGGCACGCGGCAGTGCTGGCACATGCGACGCACGAGCCGCTGACTGATGACCCCGCGCAACGTGTCGGCGAGCAGGTAAGGCTCGACGTTCATGTCGGCTAGACGCGTGATCGTCTCCGCCGCGCCGACGGTGTGCAGCGTCGAGAGCACCAAGTGCCCGGTCAACGCCGCTTGCACCGCGATCTCGGCGGTCTCTTCGTCGCGGATTTCGCCGACGAGCACGACGTCCGGGTCCTGGCGCAGGATCGAACGCAGACCCTTGGCGAACGTCAAACCCGCCTTCGGGTTCGCGTTGATCTGCGTGATGCCGTCCATCTGGTTCTCGACCGGATCCTCGAGCGTGATGATCTTCGTGTCGGGCTTGTGGACCTTCTTCAGCATCGCGTAGAGCGTCGTCGTCTTGCCCGAGCCCGTCGGTCCGGTCGCGAGGACCATTCCGTCGGAGCACTCGGTCATGCGCTTCAACGCTTCGAGCTGGAGCGGATCGAGGTCGAGGCTCTCGAGGTCGCGCAGCTCGCGTCCGCCGTCGAGGATCCGGATCACGGCGCTCTCGCCGGTCAGCGACGGCGTCGTCGCGAGACGCAAGTCGATCTTGCGGCTGCCGATGTCGATCTGCGTGCGGCCGTCCTGCGGCAGACGGCGTTGCGCGATGTCGAGGTTGGCGATGACCTTGAGGCGCGCGAGCGCCGGTCGCGCCCATCCCTTCGGCAACGTCAGACGATCGAACAACGAACCGTCGACGCGGAAGCGGATCACGAACGCGTTCGCTCGCGCTTCGAGGTGGATGTCGCTCGCGCGAGCTTCGTAACCCTCCTCGAGGATCTTCCGGATCATGCTGATCACCGGCTGCTCGAGGTCCTCGGAACCGGAAGTGACGTCGTCCTCGTCGGGAGCGAGGTTGAACTCGACGGAGCTCGTGCCGCTCTCGACCGTTTGCGCGATCTCCGCGAGCGCATCGGTCTGCGACTTCTTGACGTTGAAGACTTCGTCGATGCACGTGCCGATCAGCGACGGCTCGGCGTGGACCGCGAGCACCGCGGTCTTCAGGAAGAGCGCGATCTCGTCGACCGTGTAGACGTCGCTCGGATCCTCCATCACGACGGTGGTGACACCGCAGATGCGGTTGATCGCGACCGCTTGGAGTTGGCGCGAGCGTTCTTCGCCGAGCTCCATCGCGATCTCGTGGTCGACGATCGCCGGCGTCAGATTGATGCAGTGGATGCGGCCTTGTTGGCGCAGCGCTTCGGCGATGATCGCTTCGGTGACGAGGCGCAGCTCGATCAGCGCCTGACCGAGCTTCATGCCGCGCTCCTTCTTGTACGCGAGCGCCGCGTGCAGATCGTCCTCGGTGAGCGCACCGACGCGAACGAGCAGCTCGCCGAGAGGCGTGTGCCGGGTCTTCGCCACTGCGGGGTTCTTCACGATGTGGGTCCTGGGATCGTTGGACGGTGCGTTCGCGCACGACCGTCGACGGTCGCGTGCGGGGAGTGCGGGCCGCTCCGTATCGACCTCGGAACCGATCTCCATTGAGCGCACGTTCGGAAACTTGTTCCGAGCGCGCAGCGACCTCGAACGACGCTCAGCCCTTGCGGCCGAAATAGCGCTTGCCGAGCAGTCCGGGCGGCAGACAGGTCATCTCGTCCTTCGCCTTCGGATCGTCGTGCGCGTAGCGATAGCCCTCGCCGAAACCCGCCGCCTTCATCAGCTTCGTCGGCGCGTTGCGCAGGTGCAGCGGCACGGGCTCGGCCGCGGTGCCCTCGACGTCCGCCTTCGCCTCGCCGTACGCGACGTAGAGCGCGTTCGACTTCTTCGCGCGCGCCAGGTAGACGGCGGCTTGAGCGAGCGCGAGTTCGCCTTCCGGCGAACCGAGGCGTTCCCAGGTCTCGACCGCGTCGAGCGCGACGCGCAGCGCGAACGGATCGGCAAGCCCGATGTCCTCGACCGCCATGCGGATCATCCGCCGCGCGAGGAAGATGCGGTCCTCGCCGGCTTCGAGCATGCGCACGAGCCAATAGAGACTCGCGTTCTCGTCGCTGTTGCGGATGCTCTTGTGCAGCGCGGAGATCAGGTCGTAGTGCTGCTCGCCACTCTTGTCGTACGCGAGCACCTTGCGCTGCAACGCGGTCGCGAGCGTCGCTTCGTCGATCGCGCCGCCGTTCGGCGTCAGCTCGGCGGCGCTCTCGAGCAGGTTCAACGCGCGCCGCGCGTCGCCGTCGGAGGCGTGCGCGATGCGGAGCAAGAGCGCGTCCTCCGCCGTCACGCGTCCGCCGAGACCGTGCTCGCCGTCCGCCAACGCGCGGCGCAAGAGCGCGACCAACGCGTCGACCGCGAGCGGCTCGAGGATCAACGTCCGCGCGCGCGAGAGCAACGCGCTGTTGAGCTCGAACGACGGATTTTCCGTCGTCGCGCCGATCATCAGGATCTCGCCGCGCTCGAGGTACGGAAGGAACGCGTCCTGTTGCGCCTTGTTGAAGCGATGGATCTCGTCGACGAAGACCAACGTGCGCTTGCCGGAGCGCTCGCGCTCGCGCGCGGCCTCCACCATCACTTCCTTCACTTCCTTGATGCCCGCGAGCACCGCGGAGAACGGCACGAAGCGCAGACCGCTCGCGCTCGCGATCAAGCGCGCCAACGTCGTCTTGCCGCTGCCGGGCGGGCCCCACAGGATCAGGCTCTGCTTGAGTCCTTTCGTGAGCACGTTGGCGACGAAGCCGCCGTCCGCGACGAGGTGCGTCTGCCCGACGTAGTCCGTCGGCGCGCGCGGGCGCATCCGATCGGCGAGCGGTGCGCCGGCGTGCGTCGGTTCGAGCGGATCCTCGGCGCGTTCGTCCCCGAAGAGATCGCTCATCGCTCGACCTCGCGCACGCGCGCCGCTTCGAAGAGCAACAGCGACGTCGCGACCGCGACGTTGAGCGATTCGACCGCGCCTTGCATCGGGATCGAGACGCGCGCGACGCCGTCGAGTCCCGCCGGCAACTCGCCGGTCTCCGAACCGACCCACAGGACGAGCGGTCGGCTCCAATCGAACGCGCGGTAGTCGCCGCCGCCGCGCGTCGCGGCCGCGACACCGCGAACTCCGCGCGCCGCGAGCGTACGCGCCGCGGACGCCGCGTCGCGCGCGTTGAAAACCGGCACGCGCAGCAAACTCCCCATCGATCCGCGCAACGCCTTGTCGCTCCACGGGCTCGCGCCGCCGTCGACGACGACGATCCCGCTCGCGCCGACGGCTTCCGCGCTGCGCGCCAACGCGCCGAGGTTGCCGGGATCCGCGACGCCGGCGATCGCGAGCAACAGCGTGCGCGCGTCGACCGCGAGCCGCTCTAGCGCGCGCTCCGCCGGCGCGGACGCGATCGCGAGCACGCCCGGTGCCGTCGCGAGGTTTGACACGCGCGCCAACGTCTCCCCCGCCACGCGTTCGACGTTCAAGCCGCGGCGTTCGAGTTCGAGCGCGCGTTCCTCGCGTTCCTCGGCGACGAACACCAACTCGAACGCGAACCCAGCGCGCGCCGCGTCGTCGATCAAGCGATCGCCTTCGAGCGCCAGCGCTCGTTTGTCACGCCCGCCGAGCACCTCGCGCGCGCGTTGCAGCGCGGGGTTCTTGATCGAGCGGATGATCGGCCGTTCCGTCATCGAGGTCCAGTAGCATAGTCGCGAGCCGTTCGCGCTCGCTCATGTCATCGATCGAGAAAGGCCGCGTCGTCCGCACCGATGCCAAAGTCGTGCACGTCGACGTCGGCGGTCGGATCCTGCTCGCGGCCTTGCGCGGCAAGCTCTTCGAGATCGCCACCGGCCAGACCAATCCCGTCGCGGTCGGCGATTGGGTGAACGTCGACCTCGCAAGCGATCCCGCGACGCTCGAGGAAGTCCTGCCGCGCAAGAACTACCTCGGGCGCCTCGCGTCGACGCACGATCCGCGCGAGCAAGTGCTCTTCGCGAACGTCGAACGCCTCTTCGTCGTCGCGTCGGTGCGCAAGCCGCCGTTCTCGTCGAACCGCGCCGACCGCATCCTCGCGGCCGCGAGGTGGCACGACATCCCGGCGACGTTGGTGCTCAACAAAGTCGACCTCGCCGACGAGGAAGAGATCGCGGCGCTGCACGAGAGCTACCTGCAAGCCGATGTCGAAGTGCTCGAGACGTGCGCGCTCGACGGCCGCGGCATCGCGGAGTTGCACGCGGCGCTCGCGAACCGCGTGTCGGCGATGTACGGCGGCTCGGGCGTCGGCAAGTCGAGCTTGTTGAACGCGATCCAACCGGGCCTGCTGCTGAAAGTCGGCAAGGTCAGCAAGTACTGGGACGCCGGCAAGCACACGACGACGCACTCGCAGTTGCTGAAGCTCGCGTTCGGCGGCGTGGTGATCGACACGCCGGGCATCCGCGTGTTCCGCCTGCACGGTGCGACGCAACAGGATCTGCGCGGCGTCTTCCCCGAGCTCGTCGCGCGCCAAGCGGGTTGTCACTTCCCCGACTGCACGCACGTCTCCGAGCCCGGCTGCGCGGTGGTGGCCGCGCTCGATCGCGGCGAGCTCGCGGAGACGCGCTATGCGAGCTACTTGGAGTTGATGAACGAGATCAAGGAGCTCCCGGATCTCGATGCCGCGCCGGAAGCCGCCGACGCGGACGGCGAAGACGCCGGCTGAGCGTCGTCCCCGCCGTCCGATTCTCTTTCGCCGTGCTTCAGTCGCTCGCGAGCGAACGCGCGATGCGCGCGTAGCTCTCGAAACGTCGCGCGCCGAGCGCACCGCGTTCGACCGCCGCGCGCACGGCGCACTCGGGCTCGACGAGATGCGTGCAGTCGCGGAAGCGGCAGTCGCTCGCGAACGAAGCCAAGTCCGCGAACGCCGCGCGCACGTCGGCCGCCGTCCAACCCGCGAGGCCGAACTGACGCACACCGGGCGTGTCGATCAGCCAGGTGTCGGCTCCGAGCTCGAGCATGCGCCCCGCGGTCGTCGTGTGCCGCCCGCGGTTCGCGCCGACGGCGAGTTCGCCGACCGTGAGCTCCGCGTGCGGCGCGAGCGCGTTGGCGAGCGACGACTTGCCGACGCCGCTGTGGCCGACGAGCACCGACGTGCGCCCGTCGAGCGACGCGCGCAAGCCTTCGAGGCCGACGCCCGTCGATGCGGAGACGCGGTGCACGTCGAGGTCGAGCGCGCGCCACTCGGCGACGAGCGCGTCGAGTTCCTCGGCTTCGGCGCCGCCTTCGCGCAGGAGTTCGACCTTGTTGACCGCGACCAACGCGCGCACGCCGCCGCGTTCGAGCGCGAGCCGCAGCCGATCGACCAACCCCGCGACGAGCGGCGGTGCGACCACCGACGCGACGATCACGCCGACATCGACGTTCGCGGCGAGCACGAGCTCGCGCCGCGGATCCGCGGGATCCGGCCGCGCGAGCCTCGTTCGCCGCGGTTCGAGTTCGACGATGCGCATCCGGCCGGAGCGTTCCGCGAGCCGCACGCGATCGCCGATCGCGAGCGCCAACTCGCGCGGCGGCGCGACATCGACCTCGACGCCGTCGACGCGCACACGCACGCTCGCGCGCACGATGCCGACGACGCAACCGTCGCGCGTCGCGTCGTTCCCATGCGCCGTGCGTCGCGGTCGCCCGGGCCGCGGCTCCTCGTCGTCGTCGAGCGTCGGCGCTTCACGCTTCCGCCCGAGCGAACGTCGCTGCTTCGCGCGCTCCTTGCGTCGCTTCTTCTCCTCGTACGTCGGTTCCTTGCCGATCGAGCGCGCGAGCTTCGCTCGCACTGCATCCTTGTCGCTTCGTTCCACTGAAGTTCCTCATGTTGTTCGGTGCGTCGTCGTCAGGTCGGCGCGGCCGTCGCGAGGAACGAGTCGAAGGCGTACGTGCGAGCGCGTCGGCTGCAACGCCGGCTTCGACGGCCTCGAGAAAAGCCGCGAGCGGAGCGCGCGCGAAGGGACGCTCGAAGGGTCCGACTACGGACGGATCCCGAGCGTCGCAGCAACGCTGCGCGCAGTGGCGCTCCGTCGCGCGGCCCGAGGACTCGGGTTAGGCGCGGACGGAGGCGACGACGGCGACAGACTCGGCGAACGTCATGGAACTGCCTCCGTGAGGGACTCTTGGTTCGAACGCGACGGCACGCGCCGTCGCGGAGGTCGCTCACTCTAACCGAGGCGCGGAAATCCCGCGCGGCCGCTCACTCGTTGAAGTCGTAGATGTACGACAGGCGCGTCTTGTTGACGATCGCGTACGGGAGCTTGGTCAAGAGCTTCAGATCGTTGTCTTCCTTGGCGTTGAAGCCGCGCAGCTGCGGCGACTTGATTACGAAGAAGCGCCGCGTCGCGCGGTCGTCGACCTCGTAGCTGCCGGGCCGCACTTCGCCGCCGACCTCGATGTTGAGGTGGCCGGTGAAGAACACGCGGACCTGATGGAACTTGACGCCCTTGTAGATGTCGGCCTTGTTCGGATCGCCGGCGGTGTCGAGGAACTCGTGGGCGAGCAGGATCTCGTCCATGTTGACGTGCAACAGCGGCGTCTGGATCCGATCGCAAGTGTTGAGATCGATCAGCGTCGCGTTGCGCACGCGCAGGAAGTAGCGGCGGTACTCGTCGAGCACCTGCGAGAGGCGCGCGTACTTCTGGTCGATCTCGCCCTTGATCAGGAACGAGTCGGTCAGGATGAGGTCGGAGACGATCGTCAGCATGGGCGTTCCGGTCGTACGCGAACGAGCGCGGGCCGAACGGCGCCCGCCAGGTAGAGCGAGCCGATCACCAGCACCCAGAGATCGGTGCGAGCTTCGCGCGCGAACGCGAGAGCTCGGGTCAATGCCGTCGTAGGCTCGGCAGCGGTTTCCGCCGCCAGACCGAGTCGCTGCGCCTCACCGGCGATTTCTTCGGGTGTGTAGTGCAGATCGGTGCCCACGGACGTGCAGACGACTCTTTCGACATGCGGCGAAAGCGCCTTGAGCATCCCGGAGAGGTCCTTGTCCCTCCCCATCCCGAGTACGGCGACGGTCTTTCCCGACGTGCCTCGCCGCGCGCGCAGATCGGCGACGACGTCGCGGACGCTCTCGGGCACGTGAGCACCGTCGAGCACGACGGTCACGCCGTCCGTTTCGCGGACTTCGAGTCGTCCCGGCAACGCGGCGGCGGCGGCGGTCGTGTCGTCGAGGAATGCGCGCGAGAGCGGTCGACCGTTCGCCGCGCGCCGGCCGCGGCGACCGAGCTCGTCGAGCACCGCGTCCGCCAATGCGCGATTGCGAGCGCCGATCGAACGCGCGTCGCCGGCGACGCGGATGATCGGCACTTCGAGCTCGCTCGCGATGCGCGCGACGACCGCGCCGGCTTCGTCGTCGGCCGCGAGCGTGGTCACCAAACTCGCGCCGCGCTTCAAGATGCCGGCTTTCTCCCGCGCGATCGCCGCGCGCGTCGAGCCCAGGATCGCCGTGTGCTCGAGCTCGACCTGCGTGATCACGCAAACCTCGGGCTCGACGACGTTGGTAGAATCGAGCCTGCCGCCGAGGCCGACTTCGGCGACCAGCCACTTCGCGCGCGCGTCGGCCGCCGCCGCGAACGCCGCCGCGGTGACGAGGTCGAACCACGTCGCGTCCGCCCCCGGGCCTCCGTCGGCGAGCGCGGCGTCGCGGACCGCGAGCGTGCGTTCGACCGCGTCAGCGAACGGCTCGTCCTCGACGTCCCGTCCGTCCAAGCGCAGACGTTCGTTCAAGCGTTCGACGTGCGGCGACGTGTAGAGCGCCGTCGAACACCCCGCGCGCGACAAGCCGGCCGCGATCAACGCCGCGGTCGAGCCCTTGCCCTTGGTCCCGGTGACGTGGACCACCGACATCGTCCGGTGCGGATCGCCGAGGCGCCGCAGGAGATCGCGCGCCGGCTCGATCGAGAAGCGCATCGCCTCCGCGCTCGCGCGCTTGCGCCGCTCCCAGTTGATCAGCTGATCGAGCTCGGCGATCACGCGCGCGACGCGCCGACCGGAAGGCTCTGCCGACTCCGACATGGAGCGAGATGCTAATGCGTCGAACGGGACGATGAAGGAAGTTCGGAATCCGACTCGCGACGGCTGGCCGAAGTACGATAACGGTGAAGGAGAACGGGACTGCCCACCTTCACCTCACAGGAAGCCACGAGAGCCACGCGATGACCGACCTGCTGCACCGCATCAAGGTCTTCGTCTTCAGCATGCGCGGACGCCAGCCCGAGTACCTCCTGCTCCGGCAATCGATCCCCGAGAGCCTCTGGGGTCCGGTCCAAGGCTCGATCGGCTTCGGCGAGAAGCTCGAGAGCGCCATCCGCCGCGAAGTGATGGACGACATCGGCCTCGATCGTCCGCTCGACCTGATCGATCTCCAGATGCCGGCCCGTTGGGTCGTCGGCGACGAGGAAGTCATCGAGTGGGCGTTCGGCTTCCGCACCCAGAACGATTTGCCGCCGATCGCGCTCTCGGAGCGTTGGGCCGACGCCCGTTGGTCGGTCTTCGCGAAGGCGTACCCGACGTTGGAGCTCGATCCGGACCGCGCGATGATCATGCGGTTGCACACGCTGCTCCACGCGGCGTAGCCCAGGCGTTTAGACTGGTGCCGTGACTTCACGACCCAGTCCCCGCCGACCTTCGGCCTGGCGGCGGCGATCGTTGGCGCTCGCGCTCGGCATCGTGCTCGTGCCGGTGGTGCTCGAGGTGCTGCTGCGCGTCGGCGCGGCGTTCGTCCAGGGCGATCGCGCGGGGACCGGCCAGGCGTTGGTGGTCTGCCAAGGCGACTCGAACACGTTCGGGCTCCACTTGGACGCCGACGAGGCGTATCCCGGCCAGCTCGAGACGTTGTTGCGCGAGCACGGCGTCGCCGACGCGCGCGTCGTCAACCGCGGCGTGCCGGGCAAGCCATCGTGGGTGGTGCGCAACGAGCTCGTCGACGACCTCGAGCGCTACCAGCCGAAAGCGGTGGTCGTGCTCGTCGGCGTCAACGACCGCAACCAGGTGCGGCCGGACGATTCCTCGTCCAAGTTGCTCGAGCGCTCGCGCTTCGTCCGCATGGTGCGGCGCACGTGGTCGAACGTGCGCGAGACGTCCGCCGTCGAAGAGAAGAAAGCGAATCCGGACAGCGTGTCGCGGATCGCCGACGCGCCGAAGTTCGCGATGGTGTGGGGCACGCCGGACGGGCCGTCGATCGAACGCTGGACCCGCGAATCGCTGCGCGCGATCGTCGACACCGTGCGCGACGGCGGCGCGAAACCGATCCTGCTGACGTACTTCGACGACTTCTCGACGATGGAGTTCGTCACCAAGCTCACGCTCGAAGTCGGCGCGCAGACCGGCGCGCGCGTGGTCGACTTGCGCGAAGTGATGAAGCCGGCGCTCAAGCGCTTCGGCCGCGACGGGGTGGAGTATCCCGATGCGCACCTGCGCTCGGTCGGTTACGCGATCGTCGCGCGCGCGGTGTTCAACGCGCTGGTCGACGAGCACGTGATCGACGCCGCGCCGATCGCGAACGTGCTCGAGCCGCTCGACGCACCGACGACGCGGCCGCCGAAGGTCGAGCTCTGGAACGACGAAGGTCGCCTGCGCGGCGTGCGGATCGAGTTCCAACCCGGCCTGACCGCGCAATTGATGTTGTCGAACGCGACCGGCGCGGCGACGGTGCGTTTCGTCTCCGGCATCGTGCGTCCGGTCGGCAAGCAGAACGCGACCGCGCGCGTGAAGTTGGCGCGCGGCGAGCTGCTCAACGACTCCGCGCGCCACGCGACCGAGTACACGGTGCAGCTCGACGCGACGGGCAACGGTCGGATCGAGCTCCTGCCTGCGACCGAGAACGTCACGCCGCTCGTGGGCTGCGTCGTGTTCGTCGACGCGAACGGCGAAATCTTGACGACGAGTTCCGCGATCCAATTCCGCTGACTCGTCGCGTCGACGGGCACGCGCGCGGCTCGACACTCAGCGATTCGAGAAAGATGCGCGGTCCGAGGCTCTTGGGCGTCACACTCTTTTCGTGAACACGCCGACGCTCTTCCCGGAACTCGCGCCCAAGCCGCCGCCCGCGGCCAAACGCCTCAGCTTCGACCTCGAACTCGCGAGCGTCTTCGACCTCCAACCCGGCCAGGACCTGTGGGCCCACGCGCCTTTCGACCTCGCCGTCGTCGCGATCGCCACCGACCGCGACGAAGTGCGCCACTGGTACGAGATCGGCGCCGACGGCAAGCCCGCGCGGTGTCTTTCGAAGAGCCACGCGCGCGACGTGCTCGCGTTCCTGCGCGACGCGCAACGCTCCGGCGTGCAAGTCTGCGCGTGGAACGGCGTGTCGTTCGATGCACGAGCGCTCGGCGAGACCGCGGGCGATTACGCGCTCGCCGCCGAAGTCGCGCTCGACATGATCGATCCGATGTTCCAGTTCTTCCAACAGCGCGGCTTCCTGATCGGGCTCGCGAAAGTCGCCGAAGGGCTGGGGCTCCCGCAGAAGAAGCTGATGCTCGGCGCCGACGCACCGAAGGAATGGGCGCGCGGCAACCACCAAGGCGTGCTCGACTACGTCGCCGGCGATTGCCGTCTGACGAACGCGGTGATCGCGCGCATCGAAGAACGTCGCGTCGTGCGTTGGCGCACCGCGAAGGGCACGGTCAGCGAGGAACCGATGCCGCGCTTCCTCTCCGCGCGCGAATTGCTGCGCCTGCCGCCGCCCGACACGTCGTGGATGAAGGAACGCCCGCTGAAGCGCGAACGCTTCTACGAGTGGATGATCCCCCACGCGAAGTTCGAAGTCGCGCGCAGCTGAACTTCAGGCGAGGAACGGGATCGTCGGGTAGCTCGCGCCGAGCACCTTCGCGCTCTCGACGCCGATCCAGCGCTCGATCAGCGTCGCGTACACCGACCTGAAGTCGACCGAGTGCCGCAGATCGCCGGCGTCGAGGTCGTCGAGCGACGGATGCTTGCCGTAGAGCCCGCCCTTCACGCGCGAGCCGAACACGAACACCGGCGCCGCGACGCCGTGGTCGGTGCCGCGTGAGCCGTTCTCCTTCACGCGCCGGCCGAATTCGCTGAAGACCAGGCCGACGACGTTCTTGCCCGCGTCGCTGCGTTCGAGGTCCGCGATCAACGCGGCGAGCGCGCGATCGAGCTGACGCATCAACTGGTCGTGACGATTGCGCTGGTTGGTGTGCGTGTCGAAGCCCGAGAGTTCGACCGAAAGGACGCGCGTGCCCAAGCCGCCGTTCGCGAGCGCCGCGACGTCGCGCAGCGCGCCGCCGAGCGCGTCGTCGGGATACTCGATCGTCGTCGTGTAGTGCGCGACCGCCGCGCGGATCTTCTGTGACGAGGCTCGGGCGTCGGCGACGACGCGGCGCAGGTAGTCGAGGTTCGCGTCCTTCTCGCCGATCGGCTTCTCGTCCTTCGCGCGGTCCTCGCCCATCTTGCCGTACGCGTCGAGGTCCTCCTTCGCGCCCGCCCAGCGATAGCTCGCCGGATTGACGAACGCCACCGCCGGATGGCTCTTCGACTCCAACGAGTACGGCACGTTCGCACCGACGTGCACGACGAGATTCGGATCGACGCCGTCGCTCCATGCGACGTCACCGAGCTTGCCGATCCAACCTTCGCCCGCGACGCGCCCGCGCACGTCGGCGGTGTGCCAGATCTCGTACGACTTGAAGTGCGAGCGCACCGGATTCGGATAGCCGACGCCTTCGACGATCGCGAGCTTGCCGCCGTCGAAGACCTTGCGCAGACCGACGAGCGAACCGTGCAGCCCCTTGTAGTCGTCGAACGCGAGCACGTCCTTCTTCGCGAGCGCGAGCGACGGCCGCGCGGCGTAGTACGCATCGTCGCCGAACGGGACGATCGTCGAGAGTCCGTCGTTGCCGCCGGTGAGCTGCACGAGCAACAGCACGCGCGGCGAGTCGACGACGGGGCCGAGCTCCGACGCGAAGACGCGCACCGCGCCTTCGGCTCGCGACGAGATCAACGCGAGTCCGCCGAACGCCGAAGCGGCGGTGACGAACGCGCGACGATCGAGGCTTCGGGAGTTCACGAGAGTTGCGCCTCCGGCAACGAGAGGATCAGGTGCGCGAGACGACGAAGCAGCGGCTCCGAGTGTTCGCGCGCGCCGAGCAACGCGTCGTCGTCGATCCCGAGGCTCGCGCGTTGGCTCCCCAGGAATTCGACGAGCGTCGCGCGGCTCGCGCTCGTGAGCGGCACCGCCAACAACTCGTCGGCGAGCGCATCGACGATCGCGCCGTCGCTCTTCACGCCGAGCCGCGCGCAGCGCACCGTCAAGTTGATCGCGGGCGAGTAGCCGTCGTCCAACATGCGGCCCATCTGACCGAACTCGCCCTTCATGCCGGGGCGTTTGCGGTCGCCCTTCTTCCGCGCGGCGTCGGCCTCGGGCTCCATCGCGGGCTCCATCGAACCGTCGGATTCGGGCGCTTCGGGCTCGTCGTCGAGCACCTCGGGCTTCAGCACGTCCTCGAGCTTCACGACACCGAGCAACATGCCCGCCATGTTCCCGCGCTGCATCAGCGTCGAAGTCGTGATCCACGCTTGGCCGCCGTCCCAACCCTTGACGCTCGGCGGCTCGAGCAAACGCTGACCGAGCTGTCCCGCCGCGAGCCACAACACCGCCGGCGGCGGCTCGACCGCGAGGCGCCGCGACGAACCGACGAGGTAGTCGATCGGCCCCGCGATGCGCGCGGCGACCACGTCGTCGGCGTAGAACTTCGGATCGAGGAAGAGCTTGCGCAAGAACGCCTTCACGTCGTAGTCGCGGCTCTTCAGGAAGCTCGCGTAGTCGTCGACGCGCGCGGTCGACGGCTCGCGGCCTTCGAAGTAGACGAGCAACTTGCGCGCGAGCCACTTCGGACACGCGGGCTGCTCGAGCAACAGCGCGACGAAGCCGTCGGCGTCGAAGTTCTTCGTCTCGCCGAGGATCGTCTTCTTGCCGGAGTCGTGGCGGCCCTTGACGTAATCCGCGTCTCCGCGCCGCGTCACGAAACCGGTCAACGCGCGCGCCGCTTCCTTGATGTCTTGTTCGGTGTAGTGGCCTTCGCCGAGCGTGAAGAGCTCCATCACCTCGCGCGCGAAGTTCTCGTTCGGGTTGCCCTTGCGATTCTGATCGTTGTCGAGGTACGCGAGCATCGCCGGGTCGCGCACGATCGCGCGCAGCAGATCGCCGAAGTGGCCGAGGCCCTGCGTTCGGAACAATTCGTTCTGACCGATCATCGCGGCGCTCGACTTCACGTCGCGGGCGGAGCTCGTGAAGTAGCCGTGCCAGAAGAGCGTCATGCGCTCGCGCAGCGGATGACCACCGTCGAGCATCTGCTGCACCCACCAACCCGCGAACTGCGCGAGCTGACGACGGTCGTGACGTTGGATTTCGTTCAGCGTTTCGCGTCGCGCGGTCTCGTCCATCGCCGCGAGCTCGTCGCGGTCGGGCTTGTCGATGCGTTCGACGTAGAACGGTTCGTAGTCGGGCGCGAATCCGGCGAGCAGCCGATCGACGAACGCCTCGCGACCGAGCGCCACCGCCCCTTCGATCTCCGCGGGCCGCGCGCCGAAGCCGGCGCGGTTCAGCAGGTGCTCGGCGGCGCGCGTGTTCCATTGCGGGTCGCTGGCCGACGAGCCGGCGCCGAACGCCAAGCCCAAACACACGATCGAGAGTCGCAGCACCATGTCGCGTTCCTTCCTGCGGCTCGAAGCGAGCCGTACTCCACTCGACTCGAACCCCATCGAACCTCCGAGGTTTCGATCGGCGCTCGGCGTCTTGGCGGACGGGCACTAGGATGCCGCGCCTTCTCGCCCGTTCGACGAAAAGACTTCGCGATGAGCTCCCCTTCCCCCGACCTGCGCACGTTCCTCGCCGAGCTCGAGCGCGCCGGCGATCTCGTGCGCGTCACGGCCGAGGTCGATCCGAACCTCGAAGTCGCCGAGCTCCATCGACGGGTGATCGCCGCGGGCGGGCCCGCGTTGCTCTTCGAGCGCGTGCGCGGCGCCGATTTTCCGCTCGTGACGAACCTGTTCGGCACCGCGTCGCGCGTCGAGCGCGCGTTCGGCCGTTGGCCGCGCGAATTCGTCGCGGAAGCGGCGCGTTTGCCGGAGGAACTCATGCCGCCGACGCTCTCGAAGCTCTGGGCGAAACGCGGGCTCTTCGGCACGCTCGCGAAGCTCGGCACCAAACGCGTCGGCACCGGACCGGTGTGCGACGTGCGCGCGGCGCCGCCGAAGCTCTCGCGTCTGCCCGCCTTGAAGACGTGGCCGCGCGACGGCGGACGTTTCCTCACGTTGCCGCTCGTCTACACGCAACATCCGGAGCGAGCGACGCCGAACCTCGGCATGTACCGCGTGCAACTCTTCGACGACGAGCGTGCCGGTCTGCACATGCAGATCGGCAAAGGCGGAGGCTTCCACCTCGCCGCCGCCGAAGCGAAAGGCAACGCGTTGCCGGTCAACATCCACGTCGGCGGTCCGCCGGCGTTGATCCTCGCGGCGATCGCGCCGTTGCCGGAGAACGTGCCGGAGCTGCTGCTCGCGAGTCTCTTGCGCAAACGCAAGCTCGAGCTCGCCGCGAATCCCGACGGGCCGTTGCCGTTGATCGCCGACGCCGAGTTCGCATTGGTCGGCGAAGTTCGCGCGAAGGAGCGCGCGCCCGAAGGTCCGTTCGGCGATCACTACGGCTACTACTCCGAGACGCACGACTATCCGGTGTTCCGCTGCAAGGCGTTGCGTCACCGCCGCGACGCGATCTTTCCGGCGACCGTCGTCGGCAAGCCGCGCCAAGAGGATTTCTTCATCGGCGATTTCCTGCAGGAGCTGCTCTCGCCGCTCTTCCCGGTCGTGATGCCGGCGGTCGTCGATCTGTGGAGCTACGGCGAGACCGGTTATCACTCGCTCGCCGGCGCGATCGTCGCCAATCGCTACAAGCGCGAGGCGATGGCGAGCGCGTTCCGCATCCTCGGCGAAGGCCAGTTGTCGTTGACGAAGTTCCTGTTGGTCACCGACGGACGCGTCGACTTGCGCGATTTCACCGCGACGTTCGAGCACGTGCTCGCGCGCGCCGACTTCCGCACCGACTTGTTCCTCTTCGCGAACTTGTCGATGGATTCGCTCGACTACGCGGGGCCGACGGTGAACGAAGGTTCGAAGGGCGTGTTGCTCGGACTCGGCGCACCGGTGCGCGACCTGCCGCGCGAATTCCGTGGGAGCCCGCCGCCCGAAGTGCGCGACGTGCGCGCGTTTTGCGGCGGCTGCCTCGTCGTCGAAGGCCCGTCGTTCGAGAGCGATCGCGCCGCGGCCGATCGTATCGCCGCGCATCCGGCGTTCGCGGGTTGGCCGCTGCTCGTGCTCACCGACGACGCGAAACGTGCGACCAAGAGCGAGATCAACTTCCTCTGGACCACGTTCACGCGCTTCGATCCCGCCGCCGACGTGCACGCGGCGAAGACGGAGCTCGTCGCCAACCACGCGACGTTCACGCCGCCCGTGTTGATCGACGCGCGCATGAAGCCGTGGTATCCGCGCGAGCTCTTCTGCGACGACGACACCGCCGCGTTGGTGTCGCGCCGTTGGAAGGAGTACTTCCCCGACGCCAAGGTCGAGATGGGGGACAGCGCCCGCGGACACCTCGATTGAATTCCGGGAGCTCGGCGCACTTGGAGCCGTCGCGCGGCGAGTCCATGATGGCGGCCCTCTCGACCGGAACGCGAACCTCGTGAATCCCCAAGAACTGCTCGAGCGCCTGCGCTGGCGCTACGCGACCAAGAAGTTCGATCCCGCGCGCAAGCTCGACGCCGAGACGTGGGCGACGCTCGAACAGACGCTGCTGTTGTCGCCGTCTTCGTACGGACTCCAACCGTGGAAGTTCCTGGTGATCGACGACCGCGCGTTGCGCGAAGCGTTGCTCCCGCTGACGTGGAACCAACGCCAAGTCGTCGATGCATCGCACTACGTCGTCCTAGCGGCACGCAAGGGCATCGAACCGCGCGACGTCGAGCGTTGGATCGGTCGGCTCGCGGAAGTGCGCGGCGCGCCGCGCGAATCGCTCGCCGGGTACGAGAAGGCGATGACCAGTTTCGTCGTCAAACCGCCGGCGCACGTCGTGCTCGACGACTGGACCGCGCGGCAGGCGTACATCGCGCTCGGTTTCGCGATGGAGTCGGCCGCGCTGCTCGGCGTCGACACGTGCGCGATGGAAGGACTCGAGCCCGCGAAGTACGACGCGCTGCTCGGACTCGAAGGTCGGGGCTACCGCACGATCTGCGCTCTCGCGCTCGGCTACCGCGCGGCGGACGATCGCAACGCGACGAACCCGAAGGCGCGCTTCGCGCTCGGCGACGTCGTCGAACATCTCTGAGGTGCAAGATGGGACGTCTAGGCAAACTCCGTGACCTCGCGCGCTACGCTTTCGGAAACCTGAAGAGGCCCAACATGCTCAAAGTCGGCGACCAAGCTCCGGATTTCGAGGTGCAGGACCACCACGGCAAGACCGTGCGACTGAAGGAACTCGCCGGCAAACGCGTCGTGCTCTGGTTCTATCCGAAGGCCGACACGCCGGGCTGCACGAAGGAAGGCTGCGGCTTCCGCGATCAGAATCGCGAGTACGAGCAGCGCGGCATCGTCGTGCTCGGCGTCTCGTTCGACGACGTGAAGTCGAACGCGGCCTTCGCTCGCAAGTTCAGCTTCCCGTTCCGCCTGCTGTGCGACACCGACCGCAAGATCGGCATCGCGTACAAGGCGTGCGAGACCGCGACCGATCCGTACGCCAAGCGCTACACGTACGTGATCGGCGCGACCGGCAAGATCGAGCAGGCGATCGACACCAAGGATCCCGCGGGGCAAGCCGCGGCGTTGCTCGCGCTCGTTTGAACGCGTCGCGGGCTCAGAAGATCCAGCCGAAGACCAAGCCGATCTGGAAGTAGTCCGCGTCGCCGTTGACGCCGCCGAGGTCGATGTCGCTGCCGAGGAGTGCGCGCGCGTCGAGGCCGATGAAGAAGCGCTCGCTGAGCGGCACGTCGACGCCCGCGTGGATGTAGGCCGCGACGCTGGTGTCGTCCTCGGACACGGTCGAGCTGCCGTCGTCGGCTTCGACCTCGGCGTTGATCAGCGCGACGCCGACTCCGACGTACGGACGCACGTCGTCGGTTCCGAACTCGACGCGCAGACCGCCCGACGCTTCGAGCGTCGTGCCGGTGACGTCGATGCTGCCGACCTCGTCCGAATCCGCGCCGACCGAGAGGCCGAACTCGTAGCCGACGCCGTTCTCCTTCGACACCGCGGAGAATTCGCCGCCGAGGACGAGCTGCTTCTCGACCGGCTCCCAGAGATCTTCGTCGAGCCCGCGAGCGCCGACGAGGAACGTGCCGCGAGTGCGAGCTTGGTCACCGGACACCGAGGCGCACGAAGCGGAAGACGACGCGAGGACTGCAAGGACGACGAGCGACTTCATGGAACTCTCCTCTCTCGAACCTGTGCCGAGGACGGCAACTGTGGACCGGAACGATCGCGCGTTCGTCGTGCGATCGATGGAGAGCAATCTACTGAATCGGTCCGGGCCTGCGCGACCCCGCACATGAGCGGATCGCCCTGGTGCGCAGGGCTACAGCGTCGACTGCACGAGTTCGTCCATCCACACTTCGTAGACGGTGTAGTTCGAGCTGCGCGACCCCTCCGCGAGGATCAATGGCTCGTTGCGCGACAGCAGGATGCCGAGCGCGGCGCACGCGCCGGCTCGACCGATCGAGCTCGAGTCCTTGGCGACGAGCCGCGCCGACAACGGATCGACGCACTCGAGCGCGCCGAGGTACGCGAGCCCGAGTGAGTCGACGGCTTGCAGGTCGGGCTGACGCAGCGACTTCGCATTGGCGGCGAGCAACGCGACGTCCGCGCTGCGACCGAACAGCCCGAGCGCCGCGGAGACCGTGACGTACGGCAACGGCTTCTTCTCGAGCGCGACGCGAGCCGCGAGCGCATCGTGCGCGGTCGCATCGCCGATCAACGCGAGCGCGGTCGCGGCGTAGTGCTGGCGAATCGGATCGGAGTTGCTCGCGATCTCGCCCGCGAGCATCCCGACCGAACCGAGGTCGCGCGCGAGGCCGAGCGCGATCCAGAACGCCGGACGCGCGTCGACGCTGCGCTCCGAGCTCGCCGACTTGCGCAACGTCCCGAGCGCCACGGGATCACCGCTCTGTCGGACGAGGAGCCCGAGCCCGAGCGCGGCCCACGGCCGATCAACCGCGTCGCCCGCGATGCGCGCGATCAACGCCTCGCGCGAGATGCCGTCGCCGATCCGGCCGAGGGAGAGCGCGAGGAAACCGCGCGCGACGGGCTCGACCTCGTGCTCCAGCGCGGCGACGCCGATGCTCGAGGCGCGAGCATGACGCGTCGTCGCGAGCGCGATCGCGGCGGAACGGCGCAGCTCGAGATCCGGCCCGCGCAACGCCGTTTCGACCAACGCGAACGCCTCGTCGGTGCCCGCGCGCGCGACCGCCTCCAACGCGCGGCAACGGACCGGCATCGACACGTTCTCGTCGCGCGCGAGATCGAAGGCGAGCTTCTCCAGCACCGCGCACGGCGCGACGGTCTGATAGATCATCGCGCTGACCGCGAGGCGGTCGCCGATCCCCGTCGGCCGTGCACGCACGACGCGCTCGACCAAACGATCCGCACGATCGTCGAAGCCGGCACGCCGCCCGATCGCGAGCGCCGCGATCGCGAGAGGCCGCGCGTTGCCGGAGATCTGGCCGCCGTCGCGCACGACGCCGGTCTCGGCGATGCGCGAGAGCGCCGCGAAGCTCGGTTCGGTCGCGATCGCGCCGAGCGCGAGGATCGCTCGGTCGCGCACGACGAGGCTCGGATCACCGAGCGCCGCGATCAGCGTCTCGACCGCCGTCGGACCCGCCATGCGACCGACCGCGCCGACGGCTTCGGCGCGCTCGACCGCGTCGTTGCCGGTGAGCGCGTTCGAGAGCGGCACGCGCAACGCGTCGCGCAGTTGATCGAGCATCGCTTGCACCAACGCGTCGCGCTCGCGCGGCGTCTCGACTCCGGTGCGCAGCCCGAGCTTGAGCTGCAGACGGTTCGGCCGCAGGAACTCGGTCTTGTTGAACTCCCACCACATCCACCAGTTCGCGTCGTTGCTCGCTTCGCCGGCGATCGTCGCTGGCAGGAAGGGCGAGGTCGGTCCTTGCGGCGCGTTCGGCGGCAGTGCGCCGGCCGCGGGGCGTCGACCGGCGCCCGGCTTGTCGCTCGACGGGTCGCCGGCCGGCGGGCCGCCGTCGGCCGGTCGGTTGCCGCCGCCGGGGTTCGCCGGAACCGAATCGCCGGGACCGGTGTACCCGCCGCCCGTCGGCTTCTTGGGCTTGGGGCCTTGGCTGGGCTCGCCGTGCTGAGGCGCGAACGCAAGGCGCGGTGCGGCCGACACGAGATCGGTCGCCGCGAAGGCGACGAGAAGCGAGATACCGAGACGAGCGAAGAGCTTCGATTGCATGGCCGACCTCCGGGGAGAGGCGCGCCGCAAGGCAAGCGTCGGTCCGAGACTCGACACGGAAGGTGAGTCGTCGCTCGGCGACACAAGCCGCGACGGAGCATGAGCTTAGGCCCCGCTTCGGCGCTCGCGCCGCGCGTCGCCTTCGACGCACGCGTCCGGATCGAGAGTCCGCCGTTCCCAGCCCGTAACCTGTTGCGTGCTTCGCGAACTCCGAGTTCCGCCGAACCAAGAGACACCATGCCGCTCTTCCTCCGCTCGCTCGTCCTCGTTTGCCTCGCCGTCTGCGCCGCCGGTTCATCGGCCGTCGTGCAGAAGCCGGCCGAAGGCGCCTTCGATCAGAGTCACCGAGTGTGGACCGAGGTGCTCGCCGCGCACGTCAAGGGCGATCGCTTCGACTACAAGGAGCTCCAGGCGAACCGCGCCAAGCTCGACCAATATCTCGGTGCGTTGCAGTCGGTCACGCGCGACGAGTTCGAGCGGTGGACGAAGGAACAGCGCTACGCCTTCTGGATCAACGCGTACAACGCGTACACGATCCACTTGATCGTCAAGAGCTACCCGCTCGACTCGATCAAGGACCTCGGCGGCCTGTTCAAGTCGGTGTGGGACAAGCCCTTCATCCCGCTCGGCCATCTCTTCCCCGACGCGCCGAAGAAGGAGTTGACGCTCAACAACATCGAGCACGACGTCCTGCGTCCGAAGTTCGTCGATGCGCGCGTCCACGCCGCGATCAACTGCGCGTCGCGCGGTTGTCCGCCGTTGCGCAACGAGGCATTCGTCGCGGAAAAGCTCGACGCGCAACTCGACGGCCAAGTGCGCGCGTGGCTCGCCGACACGAATCGCAATCGTTTCGACCAGACGAAGTCGAAGGCGCAGGTCTCCGAGATCTTCAGTTGGTTCAAGGAGGATTTCGTGCGCGACGCGGGCTCGGTGCGCGAGTGGCTCGCTCGCTACGCGCCGGAGGATCAGGGCAAGTGGATCCGCGAGGCCGGGAAGGAGCTCGACGTCTCCTACCTCGACTACTCGTGGAAGCTCAACGACGTCGAGCGGCCGAAGCGTTGACGGTTCGCTCTACCGAATTCCACTGAGCGCCGTACGGACGATCGTGGGCGCGATTGCCGCGACGGCTCCGCGCTCTCTACACTTCACGCTGCGATCCCGATCGAGAACCAGGCTCGCGAGAAAGACGAGAACCATGAAGTTGATGCATTGCGTCGCCGCCCTATTGTTCGCGGCCGTGCCGCTCGCCGGCGTCGCCTCGGCCCAGCAGCCGAACGAGCGCGGCGCGCAGAAGGAGCAGGAGGCGGCTCGCGCGCAGGCCGAAGCTCGCCAGAAAGCCCAAGAGCAAGACCAACGCATGCGCGACGAAGCGTCGCGGCGTGAACGCGAGGAACGCGAACGTGCGCAGAAGGCGCGCGCCGAGGGCGAACCTCGCGGCGAGGCCGCGAAGGGAGCGCCCGAGAAGAACCCGCGCGCGGTGGCGGCCCAACTCGCGAAGCTCGAGGCGCTGAATCGCGAGCGCATGGCGCGCATCAACCGACTGATGGACGTCTACCGCGAGTCGAAGAACATGGACCGGCTGAAGGAGCTCGAGCAACTGCGCGAAGCCCAACGCAAGCGCTACGACAACGCGCGCAACCGCTTGAAGGCGAACGTCGGCGCCGAGGAGTTCGAGCGCATCGACAACGCGCTGAAGCCGGGACGCGAAGCGAAGCCGCGCGGCGGCGAAGGCCGCGACGCGAATGCGAACGACGCCGAACGCGAAGCTCGCCAACGTGAAGAGAACGCGCGCCGCGAGAAGGAAGAGCACGAACGCGGTGAACGAGCGCGCAAGGAAAAGGAAGAACGCGAGAAGCAGGACAAAGGAGACCACTGATGAACACCAGCACGAAGCACACGCTCTACGCCGTCGCGTTGACGCTCGCCGCGGCTTGCGCGGCGAAGGAGAGCACCGCGACCGTCGTTCCCCCGACCGCGACGTCGACCGCCGCGAGCGAAGCCGCCGCGCCGAACGTCCCGACCCAAGCGGAAGCCGACGCTGCCGCCGCGAAGGACATCAACGCGTCCAACGCGGACGCCGAGCTCGAGAAGCTCAAGAAGGAGATCGGCGGCGGCGACCAGTAGCCCGCGCCGAGATTCGTCGCGACGACGCGCGCTCTTCCGCCAAACCGGAGGGCGCGCGTCGTGCATTTCGGCGGGAGCGAATCGCGTTAGGCTGGAGCGCGTGACGCCTGAAGCTCCTCCGATCACGGTGGTCTACTCGCGTTCCACGCCGGCAATGTCGGCGCCGATCTGGGTCGCGTTCTCGTTCTTCGTCGGCATCGTGGCAGCGGCGTTGTACTTCGCGCTGCTCTGGGCCTTCGCGCTCTTCGGCCGCTGGACGCTACCCGCGTGTCTCTACGCCGCGATCTGCATGGCCGCGCTGGCCGTGTGGTGCAGCCGCGGCGGCGCTCGGGCGCGCGTAGACGCTTTCCTCTCGGGCGTCCTGACGAGTGGAGCGGCGTTCGCCATCTCGCTGATACTCGTGCTGATCCTCCTGATGGGAAGCCTCGGCGCTCTCTCGTTGCTGTTCGTGTTGGTGCCGTGCCTCTGCGTTTGGATCTACGCTCGCAGCGCCGCGAGCGCGTTCGAGAGCGCGTGCGGCGAACCGCGGCGGATGTCCGCGTATGTCGCCGGCTTGGTCGCGGCGCCAACGGCTTCCGGAGTCTTGCTCTTCGCGACGGTGTTCTGCAGCAACACCGCGCTCGCGCGCTTGCGATCGAACGAGCCCGCGTCCGCCGACCCGTGGGTCGCCGTGTGCACGCCGTTGATCGGCAACAGCGAGCTCCCCGGTTGGATCGACGCGTACGACGCGGAGATCGCGGCGAACACGCCCGAATCGCTCGCGCGCGCGGAACGCATCTCCGACGCGCATCGCAGGATCACCGGCACGGCGCTGCCGCTCGGCGACTCGGACTTCCTCGGTCCGGCCTACTGACAGAACCTCACGCTGAGCGCGTTGCTCAAGTTCGCTCCCGCCGGCGGCTGTGTCGGATCGCGATACCAGAGTTGGAAGCGCCACGTCGAGCCGGCGGTGATCTGACCGCTCGGGCTCGGCGGATTGGCGATGTCGAGCGCGACGTTCGGCGTTCCGAACGCGCCGGTCGATTGCGGATGCAGGCGATGCACGCCGCCCGACATGCAGAGGAAGCCGTTGTTGAACGGCGAACCCGCGGTCGCATTCGGCGCGTAGAAGAACATGCACGACTTGGTCGAAGGGCAACCGCCCGCGGAGAGCACGAGCGAGTCGAGCGCGACGCTGGTGCTGCCGCTCGCCGAGATCAGCGCTCCCGGCCCGACGGAATTCGGCGCGGTCACGCAGTAGTTCGACCACATACACACGCTCCCGTTGCCGAGCGTCCCGTCGACGTCGACGGTCTGCGCGTAGATGTCGCCGACATCGGTGCGCGCATCGTGCCACGCGAGCCGCGCGTCGCCGGTCGGCGCGAGCGCGACTTGCAGATCGGTCTTCGCGTTGGCGTTGGAGCTCACGACCGTCGCGCTCGCTCCCCACACCGAATTGCCGCTGCCGTCGAGCCGCCAACCGAGCACGCGCGCCGGTTGATCGAAGTAGAAGACCAGCGCACCGTCGCCGAACGGCAGCGCACGTTGGAACGATTCGATTTTCGTGTCGACCGCTTCGAGCGTCAGTCCGTCGGCGCCCCACGAGAGCGCACCGCTCGCCGACACGCGCTGCACGTTGATGCCCCACTGCGTCTGCGTCGAATTGCGCCGTCCGAACGCGACGATCACATCGCCGCTCGCGAGCGGCGCGACCGACGGGAAGACCTCGAGCGTGTTCGCCGCGTTGCCGAGGCGCACGCCGTTGTGCGGAAACACCTCGACGCCGTTCGCGTCGAGCTTCTGCACGCGGCAGTCGTAGTCACCGCCCTGCGGCGCGTGCCACGCAATCGCCACGCCACCGGCTCCATCGGCTTGAACGTCGGGCTTGAAGCCGTCGGGCAACGGCACCGCGTCGAAGACGTTGACCGCCACCGAGCCCCACGGCGTTCCACCCGCCGAATCGAACTTCAACGCGCGAACGTGGCGCGGCGAGCTCGCGCTCCCCATGTCGCGGATCCACGTGACGATGTACTCGCCCGAGCCCGCGTCGACGACGTCGGGCACGCCCGGTGATTCGCTCGGCAAGCCGGTGATCGGGAATCCGCCGCTCACGTACTGCGGCACTCCCGCCGCGTCGAGTCGCTGCACGCGAATCGAACCTCCGCCGCCGGACGGAAAGCGCGGCCACACGAACACGAACGAACCGTCGGACAACGCGGCGCATTGCGGACCGGGCTCGTAGTCGCCGTTGTTGAGCGTGAGCGCAATGCCGTTGACGCCCCATAGAAAGGTGCCGGTCGGTCCGACCTTGAACGCGCGGATATCGAAGACGGCGTTCATGAAGCACAACACCGCATTGCCTTGGGCGTCGGCGACGAGCTCCCAGTCGAGCGCTTGCAGATTGGTCTGCGGTTGCGAGCTCACCAACAACCCGTTCGGCGGCAACGTCGCGTTGCCTTGCGCGTCGAGATGCTGCACGTAGATCTCGTTGAAGCCGGTCCGTTGATCGAACCAACCGAGCCATGTGCTCCCGTCGGGAGCGGCGGCGATCCGCGGCGCGAGTTGCTCGTTCGACGCCGCGCCGACGGCGAGATTGTTCGCGGGATTGCTCGACCACTGCGCGGACGAACTCGTCGCGCAGAACACGAGAGCGATCGACGTCGAAACGAAACGAAGGACGCGTTCGTAGCGCATGTGAATGGGACTTTCGGTGGACGCACGCAGCGTCGTTCGCGAGCAAGAACTCGTCAGTCGCCCGCGGCACTCACCCACGCATCGCGGTGCACGCTTCCAAGGCGCTCGACCTCGACGACGAACAAGGCAAGTCGCGAACCCGTCGAACGCCGACGTCGGCCCCGAACGTCGCTGTGGCTCCACGCATCGCGACCGAACGAACTTCGGCTGATCTATCTCGGTCGTCGGCGAACGAGCACGACACTGACTGCGCGGCATCGTGCTGGCCCGCACGCTCGAAGTGTGCGCCTCCGCTACTCGCCGGCGACGATCGGCGCTACGGCCGGGTGACGACGCCTTCGTCGGTGAGGGCCGACCCTGTCGGATTCTTGCTCGCGCGAGCGCGGACGGCGACTTCGACGATCAGCGCTCGACCGCGAGTCCGCGGCACGTCTTTCGCCGCGCTTACAATCGTGGCGCCTCGCGTCGCTCCCGCGCGATGCTCGAGTGAGGCGCCGTTGATCGCGGTCGAATCTCTATCTCCGTCTTCCAAGGAATCCTGACCATGCTGCTCCGCTCCCTCGTCGCGTCGTTGACGCTCGCACCCGCTTCGCTCGCTCTTCAGAGCAACGACTTCGTCGTGCCCTTCGGACAAGTGTTGGTCTACGACACCGACGTGAAGGGTCCGCTGATCGCGGACAACGTGATCATCGAGCAAGGCGGCGCGCTGAAGGCGTTCGGCACCAAGCCGCTGAAGATCTACGCGACGGGCCAGATCCGCATCGACGGTTACGTCGACCTCTCGGCCTTCGACAACCTCGGCGTCGCCACGCTCAACACCACGAACATCCCCGAGCCCGGTTCGAACGGCGGGCCGGGCGGCGGTCGCGGCGGCACGGGAAGTTGGGCGATCACGGCGACGACGCTGATCGGCGGCAAGGGCTTCGGCCCGGTGCAGATGCCGGGGCTGGGCGGCGGCGGCGGCGAGTCGACGTTCAGTCAGACTTCGCCGGCCACGCTTTCGCGGCGCGGCAGCGGCGGCGGCGGCGGACGTTTCGCGGCGGACCAAGGCGTCGATCCGAATCCCGAGGCCGCCGCCAACATCGGGCTCGTCGCGATGAACGGCAAGACCGGTTCGACGACCGGCTTCGGCGCGATCACGATGCAGTTCCCATCCCACGGCGGCCGCAGCGGTTTGCCGGTGTTCCACGACTCCGACTTCGACAACGACTTCTTCGGACGCGCGCTCGATCCGACGAGCGGACTGATCACGGTCGGCGAGCTCGTCACTCCGATCGCCGGTTGCGGCGGCGGCGCCGGCGGCAACGCGATCTACGCGCCGAACGGTTTTCCGCCGACGCCGTTCAATCCTCAGGGCGACGAGAAGGGCGCGGGCGGCGGAGGCGGCGGCGGACTCGGCGTGTTCGTCGCGAACGAATTCGTGCTCGGAGCCCAAGGCCGTCTGCGTTGCGACGGCGGCAAGGGCGGCGGCGGCGAGAACACGATCTTCCTCGACCGCGTCGGCGGCGGTTCCGGCGGAGGCTCGGGCGGCATGCTCTTGATCCAAGCGGCGAAGATCGACCTGTCCGCCGCGCCCGACAAGGCGATCACCGCACTCGGCGGCCAACGCGGCGCGGGCAAGGCCAACATCGTCGTGCAACGCACCGTTGGTCAGGGCGGCCACGGCGGTCCCGGTCTGATCCAGTTGCACTGCGACGATCCGAGCCAAGTGCTCGTCCCCGCCGGCAAGACATTGAGCGACCTTGCGTCGCCGGTGCCGTACGTGTTGCTCAGCGAACCGAATCTCTGAGCGAGCGCGAGTTCGCGTGTCGCGGATATCCTGCGACATCGTGACTCCGCGAAGCCTCGGCCTTCTCGCTACCGCGCAGCTCGCGATCTCGATCGCGGGCTGCGCTCATGTCGAGACTCGCGAGAGCACGGCGAGAACGCCCTCCGTTCAAGTCGAAACCGCGAAGCCGATCCCCGCGCCGGAGCAGCGCTACTTCCTGATCCGCGACGAAGTCCAAGCGCTTGCCGGCAAGCATCCGTGGGCCGGGATCTACACGTCGGCGGGGACGGACACGAGCGATGAGTTCCTCGTCGCTCCGCACAACGGATGGGTTTCCGTGGAGACGAGTGTCGGCGGCCGACACTTCCAGGGCGCGGGCGAAGTGCGCGAAGTCGGCGACTGGCTCGCGTTCGAGTTCGTCGGCATGGAGGCGCATCCGTATTCCGGTCGCATGCGTCTGCCGATTCACTGGGGCGACCGACGCTATCTGTTGCAGTCGTCGCGCCTGAAGTACTTCATCAACGCCGTGAACTCGGGAGCGGAGCGTGAGTTTCCGATGCGCTCGCTCGACATGTGGGGTCGCGACAACGTCCCGACCGGTCTGCTCGAACTGCCGCCCGGTATCGCCGAGTCGATCTTCGATCCTCCGCTCGTCGTCAGCGCGATTCGCGTCGAGCCGACCCACGGAGCGGGCGAGCGACTTCACGCAGCGGTCGTGCTCGACGCCGGACGCAACCGCGGCGTGTTCGTCGGCATGTGCTTCTATCCAGACAGAACGGACGCACCGTTCGGAACGCTGAACGTGATCTCCGTCGACGAAGGCACATGTGTGACTCGTTGTTGGGGCTCGACGCACTACATCCCCATCGAGGCGGGCTCGCGCTTCTCCTCCGCGCCGCCCGAACGTTGGGCCTCGCAGGAGTGACGCTCAACCGCTCTTGAACGCGTAGAACGCGCCGCGTTCCAGTTCCGGCGCGGCGGCGCGCGGGATCTGCAACGTGCGCACGGCCCACAGGTCGCGGAAGATCCGGTACTCGAGCGCGGTCTTGTCGAGGTAGTCGACGCCCGCCGAGCCGCCGGTGCCGGTGCGGCGGCCGATGATGCGCTCGACCATTCGCGCGTGGCGTTGGCGGAAGATCACGAAGTGCTGTTCGAGCTCGACGATCGCGTCGAGCACCTCGCGCGGCCACGCGAGCAACGGCAACTCGCGGTACGTCTCGATGAAGAGCATCGCGCAACGCACGCGACTCTTCCGCGCATCGCCGTCGGCGGCGAGGAAGACGGCGAGAGCTTTCTTCTCGGACTCGTACCGCTCAGCGAGGCGTGCCTTGTCGGCCTTCGCCGGCGTGATCGACAGCGCGCGGGCCGCCGTGCCTTCGACGACTCGCTCGTAGCACGCGTTGAACCGCGCGACGAAACGCTCGAGCTCGCGCTCCGACTTCTTCCCGTTCGGGCCGACGCCGTCGATCGGCGTGCGGAAGAGCCACGCATCGATCGCATCCTTGAACGTCGGCGTGTCGGCGAGACTCTTCTGCACCCGCGCGAGCGCCGGCGACGGCTTCGCGTCGTGGGACCGCAACGCGGAGACGTAGCTCGACTCCGCTCCGAGCGGAATGCGCGTCGCATCGTCGAGTCCGAAGAGGATCTCGACCTGGCGCAACTGCGCGCTCTGGAAACCGCTCGCGCCCATCAGCTTGTCGCGGAAGCCGAGGTACTCGCGCGTGGTGAGCGTCTCCATCACCTCCCAATGCTTGTTGGCGACGCGGAAGATCGCGGTCATGCGCTTCAGGCTGCGCACCGCGCCGGAGAGTTCTTGTTCGGCGACGTGCTCGCCCTTGAAGAGATCGCGCGCGGTCGCGAGTTCGCGCAGGAGGAGCTTGAACCACAGCTCGAACACCTGGTGCACGGTGATGAACATCACCTCGTCGTTCGAGATCTCGGTGTCGCTCTTCGCGAGCCCGCGTTGCAGCGTGAGCAGTTCCTCGACCCGGATGTAGTCCCAGTAGTTGAGCGGTTTGGGCGCGGCCATGGCGCGTGAGAGTAGCGCCGAGTTGCGGCGAGACCATGCGGCGTCTGTCGCCCTTGTCAGGTTCCCGTTCGCGTGGGAGCATCGCGGTCGATGCGGGCGTCGTCGATCCTCGTGTGCGGGCTGCTGGTGACGAGCTGCTCTCCGGAATCGGCCGCGCCGAATGATCGCGCCCTGGCGGCACTACCGTCGCTCGCCGAGATCCGTGCCGATGCGGAGCGCGCGAAGCAGGCGATCCTTGCGGAGATCGCCAACGGAGATCTCCCTGTGTGGGCCGGGGAGTACGTCGCACGAACGAGCTGGTACTGGGAGAAGCTCTACCTCGCGCCCAAGAGCGGCTTCATGTACGCGTACGACGGCTGCATCGCCGGCGCACCTCTGTTCGGACCCGTGGTCGTCGACGGAGACGTCGTGCGTTTGCCGAGCCTCGGCGGTGCGCGAGGGTATTCGTTGGAGAGCACGATGGTTCCCGTGCGCGCGGGCGGCAAGCGATTGCTGCTCGGCGTACGCGCGACGATCGAAGCCTGCGATGCGTGGAACTGGACTCACGAGGTCGAGGACAGCTACCTGACGCACGTCGAAGACGCGAAGCTGGAACACGACGGCAAGTTCGAAGTCCCGCCATCTTTCGCGCGCTACGTCGTCGACCCACCGATCATCGGAAGCGCGATGAGCGCGTGTATCGCCGAAGATCCGACGGGGTTCGCCGGTCAGCGCCTCCACGTCACGATCGGCCTCGGCGGTGACCGACGCGCCGCGGTTGGCATGGGCTTCCAGGCCGAGTGCGAAGACGGCGACGGTCGGCGGCAACGCGCGAAGTTCGTCGTCGAGTCGGTTGGTCCCGCGGGAGAACTCACGCTGGTCGCCAACGATCGCAAGCAGCGCGTGATGCCGAGGGTCGGTGCACGGGCTTCGACCGGACGGTTCTGAGACCCGCTCGAGAAAGCCTGAACACACGCAACCGGCCGCGCAGCTCGGCGGTAGGAGAGGCTTCGTGAGCTCGCGTGTGACGAAGGAACCCAGGCGCTCGGCCGAACCGCTCGATCTCGAGGCGGAGTTGCCGGCGTTGCGAACATTGCTCGGCAAGCTCGCGCCCGCGCGCGAGGTCGACGATCTGCTCCAAGAGGTCGTCGCGCGTGCGTTGCGCTACGCGAAGACGTTCGACGAGCGGCGCGAGCTCGGGCCGTGGCTTGCCAAGACGGCGTTGAACGTCTTCCTCGATCATCGCCGGCGAGTCGCGCGCGATCCGCGCGGCGAAGTTGCGGAGGAGCCCGTCGCCGAGCCCGATCGCGGACCCGAGGAGCGTGAAGCGGTCGCGCAGTTGCTCGCGAAGCTCGCGCCGGTCGAACGCGAAGCGCTCGTGCGTTTCCATCAACGCGGCGAGAGCGTGCGCGAGATCGCGAAGTCGCTCGGTCTGCCCGAAGGCACGGTCAAGTCGCACCTGCACCGCGCGCGCAAACGTCTCGCGGAGGAACAGCCGTGAAGCACGACGAACTCTTCTGGCAGCGCGTCAACGTCGCGCTCGACGAACGTCGCGATCCGCTCGCCGACGACGGAGTGCAGAACGCGATCGCGGAGCGGCCGGAGCGGCTCGACGAGCTCCAGCGTCTGACCTCGCGCGTCACGCGCTTGCCCGCTCGACCGCGCCGGAGTCGCGCGTGGCTTCTCGCCGCAGCTCTCGCGGCCGCGTGCATCGTCGCGGCGCTGCGCATTCGCTCGCGCGACGACGCGCCGCCGGAACTGCACGCGCTCGCGAGCTCGCCGTCGCTCGGCGAAGTCATCGACTTCGAACTCACCGTCACCACCGACCGTTCCGACGAGCGCTCGCGCGTCGTCGTCGATCGTCACGGCGTCAGGAATGAACGCGAGAGCTCGCTCGGCTCGCGCGCGCTCTCGACGCTCACCACGCAAGTCGTTCGTTCGCAGGGAAACACTCCATGAAGCAGTTCATTCTCGTTCCGTCGCTCGTCTTCGCGTCGATCGCTTCGATGCTCTCGATCGTGAATGCCGCGCAGGATTCGAGCTCGGCGCCGCGCGTTCTGCGGATCCTCGACGTCCGCGATCTGCTGGAAGCGGATGCGCGACGAACGGCCAGCACGAACGGCGACGTCGTTCCCGCCGCTGCGCCGACGGAACGAAATCCGGCGCGCGGCGAACCGGCGCCCGCCTGCGAACTCGATGCGCCGAACAAGCCCACTCCGAACGCTCCGCTCTCGCTCGCCACGCACGCTGTGGAGTTCCAAGAGGTCCTCGAACGCTGGATGCGCCCGGCGCTCGATCGCACGAAGGACGCGCTTCAAGTCACGCAAGACGGAACGTTGATCGCGCACGTCACCGCGGAAGGTCAGGCGTGGCTCGACAACTTCCTCGCACTTCAACGGCGCGAGCCCGTGCTCCTCGACATGCAGTTCTGTTTCCTGTCGGGCAAGAAGGCGCGCTTCGACGCACTGCTGCCGAACGGCGGCGTCGCGTTCCTCACGAATGCGGCTGCGGAGAAGCTGATCGCCGACTCGAAGAGCGGCAACGACATTTCGATCATGCAAGCGCCGCGCATCGTCGCGTGGCCGCGACAGAAGAACGTCCTCTCGACGCTCGACCAAGTCGCCTACGTCAAGGAATGGCGCGTCGAAACCGTCGAGCCCGACCACCAGCAGATCGCCGATCCGCTCGTCGACGTGGTGCAGTCCGGCATCCTGATCGAGTCGCGCGCGGTGTTGCTCGACGAGAAACGCATCGGGCTCGAAACCGTGGTGACGCAGTCCGATCTGAAGATCCCGATCGCGACGAAGAAGGTGAAGCTCGCGATCCACGGCGGCATCGAGGTCGAGATCGGTCAACCGGAGGTGACGACGGTCAGCCTGCGCACGACGGTGATGCTCGAATCGAACAGCTACGCGCTCTTCCGCGGCCCGCTCGCGGGCGGCGACCGCGACGTCGTGGTCTTGCTGCACGCAACACGCGTCGACGGCGAGATGGAAGCGGCGCCCGCGAAGCGTTGACGACGGTTAGCATCGGCGAGCATGCGAACCATCGCGCTCGCCGCTCTGCTCGGAGCCCTCACCGCAATGCTCGCTCTCTGGCTCGTCAACCCGACGACGACGTTTACCACGTTCCGCGGACGCTACTCTGACGGCGTCTTCGACGCGTGCAGCGACTTCACGCTCGGAGGTGACGGACGTTGGATGTGGACGTTGAGCGGAAGCCTCGACTCCCACGTCGCGCAAGGCACCGCGCGCGAGGAGAACGGCGTCCTGCTGTTGACGCCGACGTCGGGCACGGGCGTTTTCGCGAACGCGCAACCCTGTCGGATGGTGCCGGTGCGCGCCGACGGCTGGCGCTTCATGCTGCGCGAGCCCGAGGTCGACGAGTTCGCGAAGTGGATCCACACGGGACATTCGAAAAGCTTCGGCTTCATGCAGTCGCCGCCGGAGGGACTTCCGAAACCTCCGTTCCAACGCATCTCCGCCCCGCCCGAGTTCGAAGCGCGCTTGCATTAAGCGAGGCGCACGTCCGCTCGCTAGAATCCGCGGCCCATGACCAAGACCGTCGAGGCGCGCAAGGCGCGGAGCGTCGAGGAAGTCGAAGCGTTGCTCGCGAGGCCCTTGCTCGAGCTCGTCTTCGATGCGGCCAGGGTTCATCGCGAGCATCACGATCCGACGCGGGTGCAGTGCTCGCAATTGCTGTCGATCAAGACCGGCGGTTGTCCCGAGGACTGCGGCTACTGCTCGCAGAGCGCGCACTTCGACACGCCGGTGAAGCGCGAACCGCTGATGCAGCTCGCCGAAGTCGTCGACGCCGCGCGCACGGCGAAGGCGAACGGCGCCGATCGTTTCTGCATGGGCGCGGCGTGGCGCGAAGTGAAGGACGGGCCGGAGTTCGAGCGCGTGCTCGCGATGGTGCGCGAGGTGAAGAGCCTCGGCCTCGAGACGTGCGTCACGCTCGGCATGCTCGAGCCCAAGCAAGCTGCGAAACTTCGCGACGCCGGCCTCGACTACTACAACCACAACCTCGACACCGGCAAGAGTCACTACGGCGAGATCGTGCACACGCGCACGCTCGATGATCGGCTCGCGACGCTCGACGCCGTGCGCGCGGCGGGCATCCACGTCTGCTCCGGCGGCATCCTCGGGATGGGCGAGTCGCGGTTCGCGCGTGCGGAGCTCCTGCATCAACTCGCGACACTCGCGCCGCAACCGGAGAGCGTGCCGATCAATGCGCTCGTGCCGGTCGAAGGCACGCCGCTCGCGGAGCAACAGCGCCTCGACTGGACCGAACTCGTCCGCGCGGTCGCCGCGGCGCGCATCCTGATGCCGCGCGCCGTCGTGCGTCTTTCCGCCGGTCGCACCGAGATGCACGAAGCGGCGCAAGCGCTCTGTTTCCTCGCCGGCGCGAACTCGATCTTCGTCGGTGACGAGCTCTTGACGACGCCGAACCCGACGCCGTCCAGCGACGCAGCGTTGTTCGCCAAGCTCGGCCTCGAGCCCGTCGAAAATCGTCGCCCCGCGAGCGAGCACTGCCGCGACCACGCGGTGTAGTCGATGTCCGAACGCGAGAGCCTGGACGCGCGGCTCGCGGCCGAACGCGCGCGCTGGGACGGCGCGGGACTGCGGCGCGAACTCGAACTCGTTTCGAACGCGCTCGTCGACTTCACGTCGAACGACTACCTCGGCCTCGCGCGTCACCCCGACGTGATCGAGGCGGCGCGCGAAGCGTTGCGGGAGAGCGGAGCCGGCGGGCGAGCTTCGCGTCTCCTCGGCGGCGGTTCCGTGTTCGACGCGCGCGCGGAGGAAGCGTTGGCGAAGTGGCTCGACGCGGAAGCGGCGTTGCTCTTCCCGAGCGGCTACCAAGCGAACCTCGGCGTCGTGCAGAGCTTGGTCGGGCCGGGCGATCTCGTGATTTCCGACGAACTCAACCACGCGTCGTTGATCGACGCGGCGCGGCTTTCTCGCGCGCGCGTCGTCGTCTATCGCCACGCCGATGCGGAGGATCTCGGGCGCAAGCTCGCGCTCGCCGGCTCCGCGCCGCGTGTGCTCGTCGCGACCGAGAGCGTGTTCAGCATGGACGGTGATCTCGCGCCGCTGCACGAGCTCGCCGAAATCTGCCGCGCGCGCGGCGCGTGGTTGCTCGTCGACGAAGCGCATGCGGTCGGCGTCGTCGGACCGCGCGGAGCGGGAGCGTGGGTCGCGAGCTCGGGCTCCAGAGACTTCGACGACGTGCTCGCCGCGCGCATCGTCACCGGCGGCAAGGCGCTCGGCGTCACCGGCGCGTTCGTCGCGTGCCGCGCGAGTTTGCGCGAGCACCTGATCCAACGCGCGCGTTCGTTCGTCTTCACGACCGCGGTCCCGCCGGCGGTTGCGGGCGCGCTGTGCGCGTCGATCGAACTCTGCCAACGCGCCGACGACGCGCGCGCGCAGCTCGTGCGCATGACGCGTTCGCTCGCGAACGCTCTCGGCGCGTCGGTTCCCGCCGCGGCGATCGTGCCCGCGTTGCTCGGGAGCGAAGCGCTGGCGCTCGAAGCCGCGCGCGCCGCTCGTGACGGCGGCCTCGACGTGCGCGCGGTGCGGCCGCCGACGGTGCCCTCGGGAACGTCGCGGTTGCGGCTCGTCGTCCACTCGTTCAATCGCGACGCGGAGCTCGCGCGTCTGCTCGCGATCACGCGGCCGTTCCTTGCGAACGCGTCGAAGCCGAAGATCGCGAAGCCGAGCGCGAACGTGCTCGTGGTCGCGGGCACCGACACCGACATCGGCAAGACCGTCGTGGCCGCGTTGCTGACGCGCGCGGCGGCGAGCGGCGGACGTGCGGCGTACTGGAAGCCGGTGCAGACCGGAACCGACAGCGACACGCGCTCGGTCGAAGCGTTGGCGAGAGGGAGCGTGCTCGAGCCCGGTTGCTCGTTCGCGTTGCCGGCGTCGCCGCACGAAGCGGCGCGCGCGGAAGGCAAGAGCGTCGACGTCGAGCGCTTGACACGGTTGCTCGGCGAGCACGCGCGTTCGCTCGGCGACGCGACGCTGATCGTCGAACTCGCCGGCGGACTCGCGGTGCCGTGGACCGACGCGGTGACGCAACTCGATTGGCTTAGCATGGAGCGGCCGGCGTTGGTGCTGGTCGCGCGTTCGGGGCTCGGCACGTTGAATCACACGCTGCTCTCGCTCGAAGCGTTGCGCGCGCGCGGGCTCGAGCCGCGAGCGCTCTTCCTCGTCGGCGCGCCGCATCCGTCGAACCGCGAGACGTTGATCCGCCTCGGCCGCGTCGCGCGCGTCTACGAGGTGCCGCGCTTCGAGCCGCTCGCGACCGCCGCGCTCGACGCGTGGCTCGGAGCGCAAGATCTCGCCGGAGTCTTCGAACGATGAGCGCCGGTCGCCGCGATCCGTTCGTGATGGCGTTGGTCGGTTTCTTCCTCGGCCTCGGGCTCGGCGCGATCTCTGTCGTCGTGAGGCGCTTCTTCGCGTACGAAGGGGTCGCGCACGTCGTTGCGCTCTCCGGAGGAGTGGCGGCAGCGTTCGGTCTCGTGGCGCTGATGCGTTCGTTCCGCGCGAACGAGCGCGACACGTGGCGCCCGCGCGCGACGTTCGGGTTGCTCTACGCGACGATCTCGCTGTTGCTGTCGGTCGTGCTCTGCCATTGGCTGCACATGCAGACGCTGATGTCGGCCGCCGATCGTTCGCAGAAGGTCGTCAACGCGCTCTATGCGTTCCGGCGCGACGCGGAGAACTTTCCGACGAAGCTCGACGAGCTCGTCCCCCGCTACCTTCCCGAACTCCCGCGTCCGTCGATGCGCGGTGATCCGCCGTACGAGTACGCGCGCGACGAGAAGGGTCGTTTCGAGCTCTCGATCTCGCTCGTCGGCACCGGCGAAGGCACGCGGCTCTTCTATCGTTCGTCGAACGACTACCCCGCGACCGCGACCGTGGTGCGCGCGTGGGGTTACGAGGAGTAGGCGCTACTCGCGCCGCGCGAGTTCGAGCGCGACGACCGACGTGTGCTCCGCCTCGAACAGCGCTCGTTCTTCGTCTCTCGAGGTCCAAGGTAGCACTCGCCGCGGTCGGATAGAGTGTCGCGCGATGACGGCTCCGTCTCCGAACGACCTCGTCGCCCGCGACGCGCGGGTCGCGTGGCATCCGTACACGCAGCACGGGCTCGAGAACGATCTGCTCGCGGTCGTCGGCGCGCGCGGCTCGGTCCTCGAGCTCGCCGACGGCCGCGAAGTGATCGACGGGATCTCGTCGTGGTGGACGTGCCTCCACGGGCACGGGCATCCGAAGCTCGTCGAGGCTTTGCGCGCGCAAGCCGAGCGCCTCGACCACGTCCTCTTCGCCGGCGCGACGCACGAACCGGCGGTGCGTTTGGCCGAGCGCTTGATCGAACTCGCGCCGCGCGGCTTGACGCGCGTCTTCTACTCCGACGACGGCTCGACCGCCGTCGAGGTCGCGTTGAAGATCGCGTTGCAGGCCGCCGCGAACCGCGGCGAGCTCGAACGCCGCGTCTTCGTCGCGCTCGAAGGCGCGTACCACGGCGACACGTTCGGCGCGATGGCGGTCGGCGAGCGCGAGCCGTTCTTCGGCGCGTTCGGCGAGTTGCTCTTCGAGGCCGAGCGCGCCGCGGTCGACGCGAACGCGGTCGAACGAGCGCTCGCGCGCCTCGGGAGCCGCGCGGCCGGCGTGATCGTCGAGCCGCTCGTGCAAGGCGCGGCCGGCATGCGCATGCACTCGGCCGAATTCCTCGTCGGCGTGCGTCGTGCGTGCGATCACCATCGAGTCCCGTTGATCGCCGACGAAGTGATGACCGGCTTCGGCCGCACGGGCTCGCTCTTCGCGTGCGGCCGCGCGCGCGTCGCGCCCGATTTGCTCTGCCTCGCGAAGGGTTTGACCGGCGGGATGTTGCCGCTCGCGGCGACGCTCGCCAGCGAAGCACTCTTCGACGCGTTCCGTTCGACGACGCGCTCGAAGGCGCTGCACCACGGTCACAGCTTCACCGCGAATCCGCTCGGTTGCGCGGTCGCGCTCGCGTCGCTCGACCTCGTGCTCGAGAACGACGTGCCCGCGCGGCTCGAGGCGATCGGCGCGCGCATCGAGCGGCGCCTCGGCCGGAGCGACGTGCGCCGCGCCGGCGGCATCGTCGCGTTCGACCTCGCGGGCGACGAGACGTACGGCTCGGAGCGTTCGATCCGACTGCGCCGGCTCGCGCTCGAGCTCGGCGTCCTGCTGCGCCCGCTCGGCAACGTCGTCTACGCCATGCCGCCGGCGTCGACCACCGACGCGCAGTGCGACGCAATCGCCGACGCGATGGCGGCGCTCGCGGAGACACGCCCATGAACCCGGTGAACAAGGTCAACCTGGCGCAGGCGTTCGCGCGCTTCGCCGAGCGTTGGAGTCCGAAGGTCGTCGGCGACGTCAACGACTTCCAGGTGAAGCTCGTCAAGCTCGCCGGCGAGTTCGTGTGGCATCACCACGAGCGCGAAGACGAACTCTTCCTGGTCGTGAAAGGTCGCCTGCGCATGCAGTTCCGCGATTCCACCGTGATCGTCGAGCCCGGTGAGTTCGTGATCGTGCCGCGCGGCGTCGAGCACTGTCCGGCGGCGGACGACGAGTGTCAGGTGCTCCTGCTCGAACCGAAGACGACGCTCAACACCGGCAACGTCGAGAACGAGCGCACGGTCGCGCGCCTCGAACGCCTGGACTGATCAGTCCGTGCTCGCGCGCGTCGAGACCTTCCAGCCGACTTGCAGTCGCTCGGTCGTACGCACGTAACGGAGGTCGAGGCGGAACACGAGCTTCGCGCTGTGCGCGTCGCACTCGAGCACTTCTCCGCCGTCGTAGCCCTTCGCGTCGGTCAACCAGAAGATCATGCCGGGGACGAGGCCGCGTTCGCGGCCGACGTTGATCATCGCGGTCAACGGCAACGCGATGCGCGACGCGGTTCCTTCCGGCGACGCGGGCTCGTCGGGCTTGACGATCTGCACCAGCTCGGCGTCGACCCGCGCGGGCAACAGCCACTCGCGGTACGCGTCGAGGACTTCGGGCGAACCGGTCGGAGCGCTCGACTCCTTCACGTCCAAGCGATGGGCGAAGCGCGGCGTCAACGCCTCGCGACCGGAGTTGACCGCGTTGCAGAAGGCGCGCATCTCGGACTTCGCGATCAGGTAGCGGCGCTCGCCCCAACGGATCGGGAAGAGATCGACGTCGAGCGGCGCGAACGACCGGACGCCGAACGTGCGCCGCAGGTTCTGCTCGGGATCGATCGCGGGCTCGACTTGGATGCGGCCGGGCTCGACCGCGACGACGGAGCCGTGATTCAGGTCGACGGTGCCTTCGTGCGTCGAGCGGAAGTAGGTGAAGCCCATCTTCGGCGCGATCGAGAGGCGCGCGCTGTTCCCCTCGCCGTCGTCCCAGCCGTAGACACCGGCCCACTCGTGGCGGCCGAGGTCGCCGAGCTCGGTCTGGATGCAAGCAAGGCGCGTGTCGGCGTTCGGTCGCTGCGCTTCGAGCAAGCGCGCGGTCGCCGGCCCGTGATCACCCGGCGTCTCGACCTCCGACATCAAGTTCGCGCGCGTGATGTGGGCCGACGGCCACTTCAGAACGAGCACCGCGACCGGAATGATCAGGACGAGTGCGGCGACGGCTTTCTTCCACGAGGACACGGTGCGACTTCGGATGGTGAAGACTAGCACCGAACTTCGCGGAACTCGCGAGATCGAGCGAACGAGCGGAAGGACTTTCCGTCGGTCACGTCACTTGACGTAGCCGAGGCGCTTCAACTCGTCGACCGTCTCCGGCGTCAACTCGACCGTCGCATCGGCGCCGTAGCGCGGCATCAGCTCGTCGCACGCGTTCGCGTGCTTCGCGGAGAGCTCGCGCAGATCGGCGAGCATCTTCGCGTGCGTCGGATCGGCGGCCAGGTTCCGTTGCTCGGTCGGATCGGTCGTGCGGTCGAAGAGCTCCTCGGTGACGCCGGTCGGTTCCTCGTTCTTCACGTAGGTCCACGAACCGAGCCGCACCGCCCGCACCATGCGCGCCGGCGTCTTCGGCTTGTCGGGACGCTCGATGTCGTTCCACGCAAGGACGGTCTCGCTGAAGATCGGCCGCGGCTCGACGCGACCGTCGAGCAACGGGACCAACGAGTAGCCTTGCGCTTGCGCCGGCACGCGCTGGCCGAGCAGTTCGAGCAACGTCGGCATCAAGTCGATCGTGCCGATCGGTTGCGCGATGCGCGTCGGAGCTCGACCGGGAACGTGCACGATGCACGGGACGTGCGCGAGTTCCTCGTAGAGCCGGCCGTAGTGCTCGAACTGTCCGTGCTCGAGGAACTGTTCGCCGTGGTCGCTGACCAACACGAAGATCGTCTTCTCCCACACGCCCGCTTCGCGCAGCGAGGCGAGGATGTCCTTGACCGCGTCGTCGGCGTAACGCACTTCGCCGTGGTAGAGCGCACGCAAGTGGGCGAGATCGGCGGGCTCGCTCGGCGTCGCCGTCGACCAGAAGACGTAGTTGCTCTTGCCTCCGCCGTCGGGCGACATGCGCGCGAGCTCGGCGCGGTCGGAAACGATCTTGCCCTGGTAGCCGGGATCGAACGCGGTGTTCCACGGCGCGGGCGGCACGTAGGGTCCGTGCGGAATGAACGTGTGGAGGAAGAGGAAGAAGCGCGACTTCGAATTCGCGGCGAGCCACTTCCGCGCGCGCGTCGCGTCGAAGAGCGGCCCGTCGTTCGCGCTCATGCCGTTGTCGCGCGCGTCGTCGAACACGTCGAAGCCGCGCGCGAAACCGATCTCGCCCGCGACGTTGCCGCCGCCGGTGAACGCCGCGGTGCGGAAGCCGGCGCCGTGCAGAACCGTCGCCAACGTCTGCACCTTCGGGTTGAGCTGCAAACGCGCGAGGCGCCGCACGTCGCCGCTCTCCTTCGCTTTGTCGATCACGAAGTCGACGTTGCCGACGCGGTGCACCGTCGGATAGAGCGACGTCATCATCGTCATGTGCGACGGCGATGTGACGCCGGCTTGCGTGATCGCACGCTCGAAGACGAAGCTCTCGGCGGCGAGCGCGTCGATCGTGGGCGACGTCGGCAACGTCGAACCGTACGTGCCGAGCGCGTCGGCGCGCAGCGTGTCGATCGAGAGGAAGACCAGGTTCCAATCGTTGCCGGCGCCACCGGGCGCGGTCGCGGCGGTCGGCGTCTTCGACGGCTCCGCGGAATCGGAGCACGCGGCGACGAGCGCGAGGCAGACGGCGAACCAACTCTTCATCGGCGCATTCTACGAGAGGCGACTAGTCGCGCGCTCGCCACCCTTGGATCGCGAAGTCGATCCAACCGACGATCAACGCCGCGCCGCCGAACGGCGTGACCGCGCCGAGCCAACGCGGTCCGCCGAGCGCGAGACCGTAGAGCGTGCTCGCGAAGATCAACGTGCCGACGAGGAAGCACCACGCCGCGCAATCGCGCGAACCGGAGCGCGTGCGGAAGAGGCCGAACACGCAGAGCGCGAGACCGTGCAGGACGTGATAGAGCGCCGCGGTGCGCCAGAGGTCGAGAGCGTCGGGCGTGATGCGCTCCTTCAATCCGTGCGCTCCGAACGCGCCGGCCGCGACCGCGGTTCCGCAGAGCAAGGCACCGATCGCGATCCATCGTCGAGCGTTCATTCGGGCTCCTTGCCGGACTCGAGCGCTCCCGCGATCTCCGCGCCGAAACCGCCGGCGGCTCCCGAGGAAAGTTGCGCGGCGGAACGCAGCAGTTTCTCGACGTCGTGCGCGCGACCGACGCGCGCGCGCACCAGTTCCTCGATGCGCTTCTCGAGCTTGCGTTGCGACAGACCGTGGAGCCCGAGTTCTTCCCACTCGTCCTCGGGGATCAACGTCTCGACGAGCCGCGAGATTTCCGGCGGCAAGCGTCGAATCGTGCCGTGCACGCGATCGTCCTCGTGTTCGCTCGCGGCGCGCGCGCGCCACGCGAGTCCGATCACGACCTGCACGAAGCCGAGCGCCCACAACCCGATCGTCGCGGGGAAGTCGAGGCCTTCGCTCGAGGGAAACACGAGCTCGTCGGCGCTGAACGAACCGACCGGAATGCGCCGGAACGGCGCGAGGAAGTCGAACGGCAAGCTCGAGAGGAACGGCACTTCGATCGCGCCGACTTGGAACTCGCCGCGGCTCGCCTTGTACGTCAACCAGAGTCGGAAGAGCAGCATCGCGGTGAGCGCGACGATCGCCGCCGGCGTGACGAAGAGTCCCGGCGCCGAACGCGAGCGCGCGAAGAACCACGTCAGCAACCCGAGCTCGAAGAACAACCACGCGCCCGCCGGCACGAGCACGCCGCCGACCAGGAACGCGACGCCGAACAACGCCGCGATCGTCCCCCACCACGAGATTCCGTCGCGCGGCAACACGGCGCGGCGCGCGACGATCGCGGTCGCGAACAACGCGACGAAGAGTCCCATCGCGAGCCCCGCCCAACCGGTGCCGTGCACGCGGCGCAAACCGTCGAGCTGCACGCCGAGCAACACGCCGCCCGCCGCGATCATCGTCGAGGAGAGCGCGAGTTCGAGCTCGGTCGATCGGCCGCGCGTGTGCACGAACGTCTCGCTCACGATCCGCAGCCTCCGTCGAGCTCGGGGAAGAGCCGCGTGCAGTCGTCAGCGAGTCCGACGAGGAAATCGTCCTCGGCGAGCAGCCCCGTGAACGCGCGCGGATAGCGCTCGCCGAACGCGCGGCCGAAATCGGTCGGCGCGGCGCCCTTGGTGTGGATCAACGACTCGACGAACACGCGCGCGTGCGAAGCGACGGCCGCGTCACGACCGAAGAGCGGCGCATCGATCGCCGTCGACGTCACGCGGCCCCAGAGACAGAACGCGGCGCGCGTCGGCTCGGCGAGCAACGGATCGCGCGCACTCGTCGCCGCCCAAAGTGCGAGCCAGTTCTCGAGCAACGCGGCGAGCTGCGTCGCGTCCGAACCCGAATCGAGCACGCCTGCGCGCCACGCCGTCCTACGCGCGAGCTCGAACACCAACGCGAGCGCAGTCACCGCCTCCTCGGCCTTGCCGCGCGTCAACTCGGAGACCAACAATGCGGTGTCCGCGCCTGCGCGCGTCGCGATCCAGTCGCCGAAGCGCGGGCAGTCGGCGATCTCGAACGGGCGCTTGTAGCAACGCTCCCAACGATCGCGATGCTCGGGCTCGATCCAGAGCCAACGCTCGTCGATGCGCGAGCGACCGGCGCGCGACAGGAGCTGCATCGGCTCCGGAATCGTCGGCGCCGTCGCCTCGGGCCGCGTGCGACCGCCGTCGTCGTTGCCGATGCCGCGCACGAGCACCGCGGTCGCCATCAGCGCGACGCCGACGGCGATCCAGATCCGGAGCAACCAGCGCGCGCCGTTGGAACCCATGACACCGACGAGTGTCGCGCGCCGACGAGCGCGTTCAAGCCCGCGCGTCCGCGAGCTCGCGAAAAGCGCGCGGCCGCTCGGAACGGGAACGTTCCAAGCGGCCGCGTCGCGTTCGGAGCGCGTTCAGCGCTGGCGCGTCTGGATCCGTTGACGCAGGCAATCGCGCAGTTCCGCCTCGAGCGTCGCGCGGCGGCCTTCGATCGCCGCGACGTCGTTCTCGACGCGCCGCAGCGTCTCGGCCTCGGCGCGACGGCATTCGAGACGGCGCAACTCGTCGAGGCGCGCGTCGCACGGATCGACCTGGGCGATGCGGGCAAGGATCAGCTCCTTGCTCTTCTCGATCAGGGCGACGAACTCGTCGAACTCCTTGTCCTTCAGCTCGCGAGCGAGCTTGCGACTCTCGAGCACCAGACGCTCGAACGAATCGCCGTCGGCGTGGACCGAGCGACGCAGGAACTCGGCGAACTGCGCGACGAGGGCCGAGCGACGGTAGCCGGCGCTCGTCTGCTCGTAGGAACCCGTGGCGCTCTTCTGCGTCACCGGATGAGCGGTCTCGTGCGCTTGCTCGAGCGACTTGTCGACCGTTCCCTCGCCGTACGGATCCTTCCAACGCAGACGCACGGTCGCGAGCGGACCGTCGCCGAGCGACGGGCCCGGCACGAGCTCGTATAGCGCCACCACTTGGTGACCGGCGCCGACTTCGCCCGCGTCGATCTTGTCGTTGCGGAAGTCCTGGTCGGCGATCGCGCGGTTCTCGTAGCCGAGCAAGCGATAGCGCACGACCTGCGCCGGATCGAACTCGACCTGGACCTTGACGTCGCGCGCGATCGGTTGGAACGCGCCGGTGAAGTTGTCGACGAGCGCGCGCTTCGCCTCCGCCTCGTCGTCGACGTAGTTGCAGAGCCCGTCGCCCTTGTCGGCGAGTTGTTCGAGCAACCCGTCGTTGTGGTTGTTCATCCCGACGCCGATCGTGTTCAGGTAGATGCCGGCGCGGCGTTGCTCGGAGACCTGTTGCGTCAACGCGTTCGGATCGGTGATGCCGACGTTGGCGACGCCGTCGGTCAACAGCACGACGCGGTTCTGACGGCTCGGGTCGCGGTTCGCGAAGGCTTGTTGGTAGCCGAGGCGCAAACCGGACTCGGTGTTGGTCCCGCTTTGCGGTTCGAGCGGTTGCAGCGCCTGCTCGATCGCCAAGCGGTTCTTCGCCGACGTCATCGGCAGGACGAGCGTCGCATCGTTCGAGAACGTGACGATCGACACCCAATCGCGCGCGTCGAGTTGCGTCGCGAGCAGGCGCAGAGCGTTCTTGACGAGCTCGAGGCGATTCTCCTCGCGCATCGAACCGGACACGTCGATCACGAAGGTCAACGCGACGGGCGTGCGCTCGGCCTTGGAGATCTCCTTGCCGCGGATCGCGACGCGCAGCATCAGCGTGTCGCGCGTCTCGCCGAACAGCGACGGCGCGAGCTCGGTCTCGATCGCGAACGTGCCCTTCTCCGGCGGGCGGACGTCGCCCTTGAAGTAGTTGAGGAACTCTTCGGTGCGCACGGCTTGCTTCTCGGGCAGGAAACCCTTCGCGAGGTAGTTGCGCGCGAGCGTGTAGCTCGCCGTGTCGACGTCGACCGAGAAGGTCGAGAGGCGATCGAACTGCGGGTACTCGAACGCGTTGTCGCCCCAGAAGCGGAAGAACATGTCGCGCGGACGTTCGTCGGGACGACGACGGCACGCGCCGAGGATCGCGTCGATGCGGGCGTCGATCGTGGCGGAGTCGAGCACTTGCTCGCGCACGAACTCGTTGCCGCGGAGCGTGACTTGGCCGCCGCGTTCGCGTTCTTCGTCGCGGTCTTCCTTCGGCGGCGAAACGCGGTCGACCGGATCGCCGCCCAAGTAGCCGAGCCCTCTGAGCCCCTCGTCTTGCTCCTTCTTCTCTCCCGCGCGTCCCGAAAGGTCCTTGGCGAAAGCCTCGTAGTCGAGATAAGTGGGGTTGCCGGTGGTCTTTCCGAAGCCGTTCACGTCGTCTATCGACACGCCTGGCAAGCTGCCATTGCGCGCGACGAGCACGGCTCCCGGGGCTTGCGGCGTTTCCGCGGCGGCCGCGCGATCGTCGCCCGCCAGTTGGTGTTGCGCAGTGCCCGTGTCGGAGCTCTCCGTGAACGGCACCATCGTTCCGACAATGACCTTCTGGGCTTCGTCGTCGAGGCCGTCCGCTTCGCCGAGCTTCGTCAGGCTGCGCGCCGCGAGAATCTCGGATCCGTCGGAGTCCTTGCGTTTCTCCGATCTCTCGCCGGCTTGCCCGCCACGCGTCTTGCGATCGACTTCTGCGTCGGCGCGTTGTTCCGAAGATGACGGCGCGTCGCCCGTCGCGTAGCCGAGGTACCCGAGTCGCTGCAACTCGGCCGGAGCTTCTCGCTCGAGCTTCGCCACTTGATCTCTCGGCGGCGGCGTCTCCGTTCTCGGGGCGACATCGGCGTGCCTCGCCGGGAACGAGAGATCGAGCTTGCGCCACCCGACATACCCGACCGAACCGACGGCGACGATCGCCGCCGCGATGCGGAAGAGCGGTTGCGCGTACCACGGTTTCCGACGCCGACGCGTCAGCGCCGTCGCGAGTTCGCGTTCGGCGGCGGGCGAGAGCTTCTCGCCGTCGGTCAACGCGCCTTGGAAGAGACCGATCGTCGCGGCGAGCCGCTCGCGTTCCGCGCGCAGCTCCGGCGAGCCGGCGAGCGCGCGCTCGACCTCGGCGCGTTCGGCATCGCTCGCTTCGCCGAGGATCGTCGCGCACAACAGTTGGTGCAGCCGATCGCCTTCGTTCGGGGCGGGACGAGCTTCGAAATCGTTCGTGTCGGTGTTCATGGCCTCACCTCAAGCGTTCCCACGCGATGCACGCACCGCGCTCTTCACCGCCGTCGGCGCCGCGGCGTCGACGAGAGGCGCGAGCGAAGCGGACAACGCCTTCAGACCTTCGCTGACCAGCCAGCCGACCGTTCCGATCTTCTTGCCGGTGATCTCGGCGATCTCCTTGTAGGAGCGGTCGCCGAGCAAGCGCAGCACGAGCACTTCGCGTTGGTCGGTGGGGAGTTTCCCGAGCTCGCGTTCCACCGCGGCGCGCGTGTCGAGTTGTTCGGCGAGGTCGCCGCCCGAACGCCCGTCGCGTGAAACGTCACGGCTCGCCACCGATTCTTCGCGCGCCCGTCGCCGCGTTTCCGATCTGAGCGTGTCCATGCACAAATTCCGCGTCACTTTGTGCAGCCAGGAGCGCAGGTGTGCTCGCTCGAGCAACTCGTTCCCTCGCACCTCGTCGGGCATCGCGGGCGGCTTCTCGAGCAAGCGAAGGAACGCTTCCTGCACCACGTCTTCGTAGGAGCCGCCTTCACCGAGCAGCGCCCTCGCGTGTCGCAAGAGCACCGCTTGATGGCGGTCGAGCAAAGTCGTGAGTGCGGTCGGGTCCCCTCGTTCGAGGGCCGCCAGCAAGGTGCCGTCGGAGGCTTGGTCCATGGCTGCGTGCGGGGTGCTTGAACGCCGACTCGCGGCGGGATCTTGGCAGAAAACCATCTGCGTCGAGATCGGTCGGCGGAAAAGCTCGCGTCGAAGCGCGAGGTTGCGCACGCGACTCTTCGGGCCGATGATCCGCGCCCCGTGAGCACTTCCTTCGATCCCAACGCCGCCGCGCGACCCGACAGCGGACTCTTCGGCCTCGATTGTTCCCTCGCCGACGCGGCCGTCCACGTCCTGCCGGTGCCGTTCGACGCGACCGCGTCGTACCGCAAGGGCGCGTGGAAAGGTCCGGACGCGATCTTCCGCGCGTCGAAGCAGGTCGATCTCTTCGACCTCGCGACCGGCCGGCCGTACGAGGCCGGGATCGCGATGCTCGACGTCGATCCGCGCTTCCTCGCGAAGAACCGCGAGGCGTCGAAGCTCGCCGACCGTGTGATCGCGGCGGGCGGAATCGTGAAGGGCAAGCCGGCGTTGGCGAAAGCGCTCGCGCGCGTCAACGCGATCGGCGCGGAGGTCGACGAGCTCGTCTACCGCGCGTCGAAGAAGGTGCTCGAGTCGAAGAAGCTGCTCGCGCTGGTCGGCGGCGATCACTCGACGCCGTTCGGCGCGCTGCGCGCGGCGCTCGAGCTCCATCCGAACCTCGGCGTCCTTCACTTCGACGCCCACGCGGACCTGCGCGTCGCCTACGAAGGCTTCGAGTGGTCGCACGCGTCGATCATGGAGAACGTGACGCGGCGTCTGCCGCTGAAGCGTCTCGTCCAAATCGGCATCCGCGACTTCTGCGAAGAAGAGGTCGAGCTGATCCGCGCGTCGAAGGGTCGGATCAAGACGCTCTTCGATCGCGATTGGCAGAACGCGAAGCTCGAGGGCCGCGATCTGAGGAAGCTCGTGCGCGCCCACCTCGCCGAACTGCCGCGCGAGGTCTACGTCTCGTTCGACATCGACGGCCTCGATCCGACGCTCTGCCCGAACACCGGCACGCCGGTGCCCGGCGGCTTGAGTTGGGGCGAAGCGATGTTCTGGCTCGACGAACTGGTGCGCGCGAAGAAGCGCGTCGTCGCGCTCGACTTGAACGAGGTCAATCCGGGACCGGCCGACGACGGCGAGAGCGACGGCATCGACGCGATGGTCGGCGCGCGGTTGCTCTACCGGATGATCGCGACGGCGCTCGCGACGCGTTGACGCGCGCGGCGCTCGATCACAAGAGCGCGGCGATCTCGACCAAGCGGTGTCCGGACTGCGGTCCGCGGAAGCGCAGATGCCGTCCGAGCAGTTGCTCGGCCGCCGCGGCGTCCAATCCCGAGCGATCGAGGAACACGCGCCGTCCGGCGCGCAACGCGTCCTCGATCAGGTCGGGCCGCTCGTTCGCGGTGAAGAGAACCGCCTCGCGCGCGCCGCCGCGACGCAAGCCTTCACAACGATGATCGATTTCGTTGCGCGGCGGCGGTTCAGGCGACGGAACGCGCACCGGCGTCAGCAGCTTCGACGCGAACTCGACGTCGCGGCTGAGCGCGAGGAACGTGCGCGCCGAGCCAGCGGGCTCGAACGCCTCGAGATAGATCGGCTCGTTGAGGCTGACGATCAACGCATCGTTCGGTGTCCGAGCCGCGATCTCGTCGACCACTTCACGGCGCGCGTTCGAACGCGAGTAGTCGCGCTCGACGAAGACCACGACGCCGACGGCGAGGAGCAGCGGCGCGAACTCGAGCTCGCGCACGCGCCGCGGCAACCACGCCGCTACACCGATGCCTGCGAGACCGAAGCCGAGCGTCTCCGCGAGCAAGTGCAACCGCGCATCGAAGTAGAAGTAGCCGAGGAAGAAGACCGTGATCGGCGCGACGACCGCCGCGCAAGTGAGCACCAGACGCCGCGCGGGACGCTCGCCTCGCAGCAGCAAGAGCACTCCCCCGACGACCAAGCACCCGAATCCCACGGCGATCCTCGCGTTGCCGAAGACCTCGAGGTTGTGCGCGAAGTAGCGCGGCGACCAAACGAGCTCCGGATAGTCGTAGGGCACCGACATCCAGTACTGGTATCCGCTGCGCGACCAGTCGCCGAAGACGTGGGCTTGGTAGATCCACGTCGCGACCACGATCGCGAACGTCGGCAGAGTCACCGCGATCAGCGCGCGCAAGCGGCCGACCGACGAGCTCCACGCGATCCACAGGAACGGCGGCAGCAACGCCAAGTGCACGCTGCGCAACGCGAACGCCGCGGCGATCAGGACGCCGGCCGCCCACCATTCGAGGTGCTTCCCGCGACCTCCATCCATGCGGGCGAAGAGCCACAGCGCGCCGAACACCAGCGCGACCGACGGAGCATCGGTCATGATGTACTGCGCGACCGACGGATAGGAGCCGAGCGTCAACACGCCGAGCACGGCGAGCGTTCCGCCCCACGCTCCGCCGACGCGCGTGCAAAGCGCGTACAGCGCGAGCAGGCCGAACAGCGAGCAGACGAAAACTCCGTAGACGCCCGCACCGATCTCGTTCGGCACGAGCAGATAAGCAGGCGCGAGCACGCCGACCGAGAACCACGGCATCGACGACGGCGGCAAGCGCGTGCCCTCGAAGTCGAGATCGAACGTCCCGAGTCGCACGAAGCGCTCGGCCCCGAGGGCATATTCGACTTCGTCGGGCGTGATGCGCAGCGACGACGCGTCGTAGGCCGAGCGATACAGGCCGCGCACGCTCGCCACCGCGAGCGCGACGAACAGCGCGACACGGATCCACGCGGAAGGTCGGTCCAGGCGGATCACGGAGAGCAGAGACTACCGCACCGAGCCGCGCAGCTTCCACGCGAGCGAGCCGCGGCGCTCGCTCGACCTAGCTCGCGGCGCGAAATGCTCGCGCGAGCAACGCGTACCCGGCGGTCCTCACGAGGAGGCTCTCCCGATGACCGACATGCCGCCGCCCGCCGAACGTCCCGCCGAACCCGAAAAGCCCCTCGAGGTCAAGGCCGAGCCCTTCGACGCGAAGCGCGAACCGGGGCAGCGCACCTACGAAGCTCCGCCGCCGAAGAGCGCGCCGCCGACGCCGCCGGGCGGAGGCTCCACGCAACACACGGCTCCGCCTCCGCCGCCGCGCGGCTCGAGCGCCGGTTGGGCGGTGTTCGCGCACCTCGCGACGCTCGTCGACTTCTGTCTGCCGTGGATCGTGATCGCGTGGGTGCCGCCGCTCGTGATCTGGCTCGCGAAGAAGGACGACGATGCGGAGATCGAATACCACGCGCGCGAGTCGCTCAACTTCCAACTCAACGTGATCTTCTGGGCGTTCGCCGCGGTGCCGCTGATCTGCGCGTGCGGACTCGGCTTCGTGATCATGACGGTGTTGCCGTTCGTGAAGCTCGCCCTGGTCCTGATCGCGTCGATCCGCGCGGCGGACGGACAGCGCTTCCGCTATCCGTTCATCCTACGCTTGCTGTGAGCGCGAGCGCGCGACCGGCGCGCACTCACTCGACGGCGACGACTTCGATCAACGAGTCCTGCGGTCGGCGCCCGCGGTAACGCAGGTGCCGGCCGAGCAACTGGTCGGCGATCGCGACGTCGGTCAGCGGCGAGCGATCGAGGAACACGCGTCGGCCGGAGCGCAGCGCACTCTGGATCAAGTCGGGTCGCTCGCTGGCGGTGAAACGCACCGCGTCGCGCGCGCCACCTCGCCGCAAGCCGGCGCAGCGGTAGTCGTACGCGTCGCGCGGCGGCGGCTCCGGCGCCGGCACGCGCACGGGAGTCAGCAACTTGGACGCGAACTCGACGTCGCGGCAGAGCGCGAGGAACGTCCGCGCCGAGCCTTCGGGCTCGAACGCCTCCAAGTAGACCGCTTCGTTCAGGCTGAGGATCAGCGCGTCGTTCGGCGTCCGCGCCGCGATCTCGTCCACCACTTCGCGGCGCGCATTCGAACGGGAGTAGTCGCGCTCGACAAAACACGCGACGGCGACCGCCAACACCAACGGCACCCAATCGAATTCGCGCACGCGCGGCGGAAGCCACGCACCAACCCCGGCGGCCGCAAGGCCGAAGCCGAGCGTCTGTCCGAGCATGTGCATGCGCGTATCGGGGTAGTAGTAGCCGAGGAAGAAGAACGTGATCGGCGCGACGACGAGCGCGCACGCGAGCACGAAGCGCCGCGCGCCGCGGTCGCGCTTCAGGAGCAAGAGCGTCGCGCCGACGACGAAACCGCCGAAGCCGAGCGCAGTCGTCGACTCGGCGAAGATCGCGAAGTTGGCGGCGAAATAGTCCGTCGACCAGACGAGCGACGGGTAGTCGTACGGCACCGACCGCCAGAACTGGTACCCGCTGCGCGACCAATCGCCGAAGGCTCGCGCTTGGTAGATCCACGTCGCGACGACGACCGCGAGCGTCGGCAACGTCGCGGCGAGGATCGCGCGCATGCGGCCGATCGACGTGCTCCACGCGAGCCACAGGAACTGCGGCAACAACGCGAGGTACACGCTGCGCAACGCGAACGCTGCGGCGATCGCGGCGCCGGCGAACCACCACTCGAAACTCCTGGCGTTGCCTTCGCTCGCGCGGACGAAGAACCACAACGCGCCGAGCGCGAACGCCGCCGACGGAACGTCGGTCATGATGTACTGCGCCATCGACGGATACGCGCCGAACACGAGGACGCCGAGCACGGCGAACGAACCGCCCCATGCTCCTCCGAAGCGCGCGCCGAGCGAGTACAGGACGAGCAGGCCGAACAACGAGAGCGCCAGCACGCTGTAGATGCCGGCCCCGATCTGGTGCGGCGCGACGACGTACGCGGGCGCGAGCACACCGATCGAGAACCACGGCGACGACGACGGCGGCAAACGCGTGCCGTCGAAGTCGAGATCGAACGTCCCGAGTCGCACGAACCGCTCGGCGCCGAGCGCGTACTCGACTTCGTCGGGCGTGACGCGCAACGCCGACGCCTCGTACGCCGAACGGTACAGGCCCCGCACGCTCGCGACCGCGAGTGCGACGAACAACGCGACGCGGATCCACGCCGACGATCGGTGCGAGCGAAGCACGGCGTCGCCAGCGTAGCAGCTCGCGCGGCCGTTCCCCCGAATTGTGGACGGCGAGACGCGCTGTTAGTTTGGGCTCGCTGATGCGTGCGAGCTCGCGATTCGCGACGGTCGTCGTCTTGCTCGTCACGCTGGCGGCGTGGGCGAGTTGCCACATCTACGTCGCGACGTACGCGAGCCGGATGCCGTTCCAGGACGACCTCGAGTTCGTCCCCGCGCTCCAACCCAGTTCGACGGAGCCCTCGACGTTCGCGTGGTGGTGGGCGCAGGCGAACGAGCACCGCATTCCTCTGCCGCGCCTGATCTACGTCGGCCTGCTGAAGACGACGCACGACTTCCGCTCCGGCATGCACTTCCAAGTGGTCGCGCAAGCGTTGCTCGCGCTCGGCCTCGTGCTCTTCGTCCGCAAGTTGCGCGGCTCGACCAGCTTCGCCGACGCGCTCTTCCCGTTGCTCCTGCTGCAATGGGGCAACGGCGAGAACTTCCTGCTCGGGATGCAGATCACGACGTCGGTGCCGACGGCGTTGGTGTGCACGTTCCTGATGCTCGGCCTCGCGAGCGCGGGCCGTCCGAATGGACGAGCGTCGAGCGCGATGGGCGCGTGCTTGTTCCTGCTGCCGCTCAACGGCGGCTTCGGCTTGATGCAGGCACCCGCGTTGCTCGCGTGGTCGGTGTACGCGGCGACGACGCAACTCCGCTCGAACGAGCCCGCGACGCGCAAGTCCGGCCTCGCGTTCGCCGTCGCCGTGTTCGCGACGTGCGCGTTGATCGTCGGGTACTTCGTCGGCTTCGAGTTCCCGTACAACCACCATCGCACGTCGGACGTCGCGGCGATCGCTCGAGCAGCGCTCGGGCTCCTCGCGCTGAACTTCGGGCCGATGGTGCGCGACGTGCCGATCCCGGCGATGCTCGCGACGCTCGTGTTCGGCGGCGCGGCGGCGTGGTTCGCGTTGCGCGGCTTGCGCGGCACGACGGAGGAGCGCGTCCGCGCGAGCCTCTGCCTCGCGACGATGCTCTGTACGTGCACGATCGCGCTCGCGATCGGCGTTTCGCGCGCGATCGACGGTCCGCAAGTCGGCATGGCGGCGCGCTACTCGACGTTGCCGACGCCGTTCTTCGTCGCCGCGTTCCTCGCGCTCACGCTTTTCGCGTCGCGGCGCGTCGCGACGCCGCTGCAGGGCGGAGCGTGCGTCCTGATGCTCGCGGCGTTGCCGTTCGACACGGTGATCGGCCGCGACACCGGCCGGCGCCGCGCCGCGATCGCGGCCGAGTTCGAGAGCGCCGTGCACGAGAACCGTTCGGTCGAGGAACTGGTCGCGCGCTTCGGCCGCGACTTCTATCCGAACCGACCACAATTCGAGAGCTCGCTGCGCGGCTTGATCGACGCGCGTTGGCCGCCGTTCGACGCGTACAAGTCGGACGGCGCCGATCCGTACGATCGACCGTTCTTCCTCTGGACGACGCAACCGACCGCGACGAAGTCGCCAAGCTCCGCGCAGTTCCGCTACCTCGCGGACGCGCCGGTCGTGATGTTGTCGGCCGAGTGCGAGCTCACGTTCGCGCTCCCGCCGACCGCGCGCACCGTCCAAGCTCGCTACGGCCTTCCGACGCTGCCGTCGAAGCGCAACTCCGGGGGCGTGCAGTCGAAAGCGGGCCTGCGCGTGCGGCTTCTACTCCACGAAAAGTCGGGCGAGCCGCGGGTGCTCTTCGAGCGCGCGTTGCGCCCGAGCGAGAACGAGGCCGATCGCGGTCGTCAGTCGCTCGACGTCACCTTGCCTCCGCACGGGCGCGGCGAGCTCGTGCTCGAAACGCGCTTCGCCGACGGCTCGTCGAACGAAGCCGGTTGGAGCTGTTGGACCGAGTTCGCGATCCGCTGAGCGTCGAGAGCGGTGACAAACCGCGGCGGCTCGTTACGATGCCGACGTGAGTCGCGTCGAACATCCGCTGATCGCCATCAACGGCGAGATGGAGCCCGGGAAGACCGCGCCGCGGCTCTCGCTCAACAACCTCTACGCCGACGCCGTGCTGCGCGCGGGCGGCGTGCCGATCGCGATTCCGCCGGTCGGCGGGCCGCGTGACATCGCGCGGTTGCTCGCGAACGTCGATGGCATCGTGCTCGGCGGCGGCGAAGACTTGGATCTCGCGCGGCTCGGACGCGGAGCGAATCACGCGCAGGTCAACCTCGTCCTGCCCGCGAAGCAGGACTTCGACGTCGCGCTCGCGCGCGCCGCGCTCGAACGCGGACTGCCGGTGCTCGGCGTGTGCTTCGGCATGCAGCTGCTCGCGGTCGTCGAAGGCGGCGCGATGCACCAGCACCTGCCCGACGATCGGCCCGGTTCGCGCGAACACCGCGGCAACGTCGTCCATCCGGTCGAGGTCGTCGCGGGGACGAAGCTCGCGAGTTTGCTCGAACTTGTCAGCCTCGACGTCGTCTCGAGCCACCACCAAGCCGTCGCGTCGCTCGGTCCCGACTGGCGCGTCAGCGCGCGCGACGACCAAGGCCTGATCGAAGCGATCGAGCGGCCCGACCATTTCTTCTGCGTCGGCGTGCAATGGCATCCCGAACGTTCGCCGGAAGGCGGCCCGAACGATCGGTTGTTCCGTGCGTTGGTCGGCGCGGCCGGCGTCGCGCGCGCGAGGGAACTCCACTCGCCCGCCGCCGCGCAGGCTCGATGAAGTCGCGCAGCGATCGAGGAACGAGCTTCGCCTCGGTCGCCGTGCTCGTCGGCGCGCTGTTCGTCGCCGACGCGCGGCCGCGGCAAGCGCCGGATCGCGCCAAGCTCGCGACCGAAGTCCGCGACGCGACCGTCGACGAGCGCGTGGTGATCGAAGCGCCGGCGCTCGGCGACTTGCTCGCGTGCGCGTTGCGGCTCGACGACGACGCGCGCATCGCGGATCTCGACGCAGCGGCGCGTGAGTCGCTCCTGACCGCTTCGGTCGAGCATCGCGGCGACGTCTTCCGCGTCCGCGGGACGTTGGTCGACATGCAGACGCTGTCGGTCGCGGAGCGTTCGTCGAGCTACACGCGCGGCCGCATGAAGTTGGAGACCGGCGGCGACGCGTACTTCGTCGCGGCGGAGCTTCCGCTCGGTCTCGCGGCGGGCGACTTCGTGCGTTTCGACGGCTTCTTCATGAAGGTGCACAGCCGCGCGACCGACGACGCGTGGCTCGACGCGCCGTTGTTCGTCGCGCCGCGACTCGCGCGTTCCGTCGCGCGGCTCGAGCCGCAGAGCGAGATCGATGTCGCGGCGTTGGCGCAGGAGAGCGACGAAACGCTCGACGACGAAGTGCGCGAGACGAACTCCGACGCGGAGTGGCGACTGCTCGCCTACGCGACGAATCCGGCGGCGCGCGCGATCGATTGGAGCGCGGCGCGCGAGCTCGACGCCGCGAGCCTCGCGAGCCTGCTCGCCGACGGCGCCGCCGCGCGCGGCGAAGCGTTTCGCATCGACGCGGCGCGGATCGCGCGCTGCGAGAACGTCGCGCCCGGCGAGAATCCGTTGCGCTTCCCGCTCCTCGCTTCCGGCTGGCTCGGCTCGTGGAGCGTCGACGGTCGCGACACGCTCGCGAAGTTCGTTGCCGCGACCGAGAGTCGCGCGTTCGTCCTCGGCGACGCGGTCGCGGCGCGCGGCTTCTTCCTGCGCAACGTCGTGTACGAACGCCGCGACGGCGAGAAAGCGCTCGCGCCGCTTTTCGTGCTGCAGGCGCTCGAGCCGCGCGCACCGGTGAAGTCCGCCGCGCTTCCGTGGCTCGTCGGCGGCGCGCTCGCGGCGGCGACGATGCTGGTCGCGATCTTCGTCAGCCTGCGTCGCGCCGCGCGCGGGTCGCCCGAACTGCAAGCCGAGTTGGCGCGGCGGCGAAGCTCGAGAACGGACGGCGCATGAGCGGACTCGTTTCGATCGAAGTGCACCAGGAGCCCTCGTACCGTGTCCACGTCGGCGTCGGCGCGCTCGGCGCGGCGGCGGCGTTCGTCGGCTCGCGCAACGCCGCGATCGTCACCGACGCGCGCGTGCGCGCGTTGCACGTCGGACGACTCGGGCTCGCGGCGCCGGTCGTCGAAGTGCCGCGCGGCGAGGACGCCAAGGACTTCGCGACGCTCGAGCGTGTGCTCGACGCGTTCGCGCACCACGGCCTCGATCGTTCGTCGGTCGTCGTCGCGCTCGGCGGCGGAGCGATCGGCGATCTCGCGGGGCTCGCCGCGTCGCTCTACATGCGCGGGATCGCTTTCGTGCAATGCCCTACGACGTTGCTCGCGCAAGTCGACGCGTCGGTCGGCGGCAAGACCGCGGTCAACCTGCGCGCCGGCAAGAACCTCGCGGGCGCGTTCCATCCGCCGAGCGCGGTGTTCGCCGACGCCGGCGTGCTCGCGACGCTCGACCCGGACGATTTCCTCTCCGGGCTCGGCGAGGTCGTCAAGAGCGCGTTGCTCGACGGCGAGGAGTTCACCGCGTGGCTCGAAGGTCATGCGCAGGCGCTGCTGCGCCGCGACGCCGACGCGGTCGCGCACGTCGTCGAGCGTTGCGTGCGCTTGAAGGCGCGGCTGGTCGAACGTGATCCGCGCGAACACGGCGAGCGCAAGGTGCTCAACCTCGGCCACACGTTCGCCCACGCGATCGAACAAGCGACCGGCTTCGGCCGCGTGCCGCACGGCGTCGCGGTCGGCGTCGGCGTGGCGCTCGCGCTGCGGGCCGGCGAGAACGTCGTGCTCGCGCAGCGCGTCGAGCGTCTGCTCGCGTCGCTCGGCCTCGTGCCGACTCTCAGCGAGCTGCGCCGTCGCATTCCGTCGGGCCTCGACGGGCGCTCCCTCGTCGCCGCGATGCGCCTCGACAAGAAGGGTGCGTCCGGGCGGCCGCGTTTCGTCGTCCTCGACGCGCCGGGCGCGGTGCGTTGGGACGTCGAGCTTTCCGACGAGCGCGTGCAACGCACGCTTGCTTGAACGACGCGCGCAGCGCAGGCTCTGCGGCCGGAGAACGGAAGGAAGACGTGCCCCACGAGCACGGAGAGAGCGAACCCGAAGACGCGGAGCACCAACACGGGGAAGGCGATCTCTTCCCGCGGCGGTTGCTCGCGTCCCTCGTCGCCGACGACGAAGTCCGCAGTCGAGCTCGCGCTCGCTGGCAGGCCGTCTTCCTCGCCGGCGGACTCGCACTGCTAGCGCTCGCGTTCCCGACGCGGACGCTGATCGGCGACGGACCGGAGTTCGTCAACGCGTGCGACACCGGCGCGTGGTTCGTCGTCCATCTCGCGCTCGCGCCGCTCGCGCGCCTCGTCGCGCTGTTGCCCGGCATCGACATCGAACAAGGCTGGTTCGTGATCTCGGCCGTCGCGTGGGGCGCGTGCGTCGTCGCGTGTTGGAAGAGCCTGGTGCGCCACGGTTCGCGAGCGCGCGCGGCGTTGATCGCGGCGTTGGTGACGCTCGGCGCGCCGGCGGCGTGGCTCGCGGCGACGTTGCCGGGCAGCGCGGCGCCGGGCTTGCTCGGCGCGTGGATGGTGTTCGGCGCGTTGCTCGACGCGTCGCGCGATCCCGAGCGACCGCACCGGCACCGCGGCGTGGCGATCGCGTTCGGGCTCGCGCTGTTGCTCGACGTGCGTGCGGTCGTGTACGTGCCCGCGATCCTCGCCGAGGCCTGGTTCACCGCTCGTGAGCGCGAGGAGGACACCACCCGCGTCTTCCAACGCGCGTTCGCGCTCGCGCAGCCGCTCGTCCTGTTCACGGCGCTGTTCCTGGTCGTCGCCTTCCTCTTGCCGTCGTCGCCGGAGAACGCGCGCTTCGTCGCGCGAGCGCTCTCCGGACTGACCGGCCGCGGGCCCGGCGGGTACGGCACGCTCTGGTTGACGCTGTTCGGCGTCGGCACCGCGGCGTTCGGATTGCTCGTGCTCGTGCTTCCGCCGCTCGACGCGGAGGAGAAGCGACCGCCGCTGTGGGTCGCGATCTGGTGCGCCGCGCCGTTGCTGTTGCCGATCGCGTTCTGGAACGTCGACGCGAAGGCTGTGATGGTCGCGATGTTGCCGCCGGCGGCGCTCGGGCTCGCGAGTTGGTTCGCCGACCGCGACCTGAAGTCGCTGGTCCAGTACGCGTCGCTCTTCGTCATCGGCCAGATCGCCGTCGGGTGGGGTTTGACGTACGGGATCACCAGTTCGGACCGCAACCTCGAGTGGAAGCAGCACGCGGCGGAGGAGCTCGTCCCCGGCGACGTCCTGTTGACCTTGGTCCACGACCACGCCTACCTGGCGCGCCACCGTTTCGGACTGCGGGTCGTCGACCTCGCCGAGCCGCTGCGGCTCGAGGGCGCGGAGCGCGAGAGCTGGTGGACCCGCGTCGCGGAGGAACTTCGTTCCGCCACCGACGCCGGCGGACGCGCGGCGTTCGACCTCGGCGGACGGGGCTCGGACTACGCCTGCCGCGCGGAGCTCCTCCGCCTGCGCACGTTGGTCCCGTACGTCGACCTGTAGACGCCGCCGAAGAGCGTCGCGATGGGTCGACAGGTCGCGTCGGGTATGCTCCAATCCATCAGTTTGCACAGCGCCCGCCCGCGCGGCGGGAACGCCTGCTCTCGAAGAGACCTCCTCCAGCCCCTTCCGAGCTCCGTCCCCACCCCATGCCCCGCCGCGACGACATCAAGTCGATCCTGATCATCGGTTCGGGTCCCATCGTCATCGGGCAAGCCTGCGAGTTCGACTACTCCGGGACCCAGGCCTGCAAGGCGCTTCGCGCGGAGGGTTACCGGGTCATCCTGGTCAACTCGAACCCGGCGACGATCATGACCGACCCGGAGACCGCCGACTCGACCTACATCGAGCCGATCACCGTCGCCGCGGTCGCCAAGATCATCGAGAAGGAGCGCCCCGATGCGATCCTGCCGACGATGGGCGGGCAGACGGGTCTGAATACGACGCTCAAGCTCTACGACGAGGGCATCCTCGACAAGTTCGGGGTCGAGATGATCGGCGCGCGCGCCGAGGTGATCCGCAAGGCCGAGGACCGCGACCTCTTCCGCACCGCGATGCGCCAGTGCGGGCTGCAATGCGCGCACAGCGGGGTCGCCCACAACATCGACGACGCGCGGCGCGTGTTGTCGGAGATCGGGTTGCCGTGCGTCATCCGCCCGGGCTTCACGATGGGCGGAACCGGCGGCGGCATCGCCTACAACGTCGACGAGTTCGAGGAGATCGTCGCGCGCGGGCTCGCGCTCTCGCTGAACAGCGAAGTGCTCGTCGAGGAGAGCCTGATCGGTTGGAAGGAATACGAGATGGAGGTGATGCGCGACGTGAAGGACAACGTCGTGATCATCTGCTCGATCGAGAACTTCGACCCGATGGGCGTGCACACGGGCGACTCGATCACGGTGGCGCCGGCGCAGACGCTGACCGATCGCGAATACCAGAACATGCGCAATGCGTCGATCACGATCATGCGCGAGATCGGGATCGAGTGCGGCGGCTCGAACGTGCAGTTCGCGATCGATCCGAAGACCGGTCGGATGATCGTGATCGAGATGAACCCGCGGGTGTCGCGTTCGTCGGCGCTCGCGTCGAAGGCGACCGGCTTCCCGATCGCGAAGTTTGCGGCCAAGCTCGCGGTCGGTTACACGCTCGACGAGATCAACAACGACATCACGAAGAAGACGCCGGCGTGCTTCGAGCCGTCGATCGACTACACGGTCGTCAAGATCCCGCGCTTCGCGTTCGAGAAGTTCCCGAAGGCCGACGCGACGCTCACGACGCAGATGAAGTCGGTCGGCGAGACGATGGCGATCGGGCGCACGTTCAAGGAAGCGCTGCAGAAGGCGGTGCGCGGGCTCGAAACCGGACGGCCGGGTTACGGGCTCGATCCGCGCAACCCGGTCGAGAACCTCGCCCACGATCGCGAGCAACTGACGCGCACCCTGCGCGTGCCGAACGAACATCGCTTGCTCGCGCTGCGCTCGGCGTACCGCAGCGGTTGGAGCACGCAGGACATCCACGAGGCGACCAACATCGATCCGTGGTTCCTCGAGAACATCCGTGAGCTCTGTGAGTTCGAACGCGAGCTCGCGGGTGCGAAGCTCGACAAGGAACTCCTGCTCCAGGCGAAGAAGCTCGGCTACTCCGATCGCCAGATCGCGGTCGCGACCGGCATGTCGGCCGACGCGGTGCTCGCGCTGCGCGAAGAGCACGACATCCATCCCGTCTACAAACTCGTCGACACCTGCGCCGCCGAGTTCGAGGCGTACACGCCGTACTACTACTCGACCTACGAGCAGGAGTCCGAGGCGCGCATCACCCCGAACAAGAAGGTGATGATCCTCGGCGGCGGTCCGAACCGCATCGGCCAGGGCATCGAGTTCGACTACTGCTGCGTGCACGCTGCGTTCGCGGTGCGCGAGATCGGCTGCGAGTCGGTGATGGTCAACTCGAACCCCGAGACCGTCTCGACCGACTACGACACCAGCGATCACCTCTTCTTCGAGCCGCTGACGCACGAAGACGTGATGAACATCGTCAGGGCGATCAAGCCGAGCGGCATCATCGTCCAGTTCGGCGGCCAGACGCCGCTCAACCTCGCGAGCGGTCTGCACAAGGCCGGCGCGCCGTTGATCGGCACGTCGGTCGAATCGATCGATCGCGCCGAGGACCGCAAGCTCTTCTCGGAGATGATCCGCAAGCTCAAGCTCAACCAACCCGAGAACGGTCTCGCGACCAACGCCGCCGAAGCCTTCGAGGCCGCGCGGCGCATCGGTTATCCGGTGTTGGTGCGGCCGAGCTACGTGCTCGGCGGTCGCGCGATGGAGATCGTGTACGACGACGCCGCGCTCGATCACTACATGACCTACGCGGTCCAGGCGTCGCCCGATCGGCCGGTCCTGGTCGACAAGTTCCTCGAGGACGCGATCGAGGTCGACGTCGATTGCATCTCCGACGGACGCACGGTCGTGATCGGCGGCGTGATGGAGCACATCGAAGAAGCCGGCATCCACTCCGGAGATTCGACGTGCGTGTTGCCGCCGCACACGCTCGACAAGTCGCTGCAGGACGAGATTCGCGCCGCGACGATCTCGATGGCGCGCGAGCTCAACGTCATCGGCTTGATGAACGTGCAGTTCGCGATCAAGGGCGACACCGTCTACGTCCTCGAGGTCAACCCGCGCGCGTCGCGCACGGTGCCGTTCGTCTCGAAGGCGATCGGCGTGCCGCTCGCCAAGCTCGCCGCGAAGGTGATGTGCGGCATGACGCTGCAGGAGCTCGGCTTCACCGAAGAAGTCCTGCCGCCCTACTTCTCGGTCAAGGCGCCGGTCTTCCCGTTCAACAAGTTCCTCGGCTCGGACGTCGTGCTCGGGCCGGAAATGCGCTCGACCGGCGAAGTGATGGGCATCGACGAGAACCTGGGCTTCGCGTTCGCCAAGGCGTTCGAGGCGGCGGGCATCAAGCTGCCGCGGCGCGGGAAGATCTTCATCTCGGTGAAGAACACCGACAAGCGCGCGATCGTTCCGGAAGCGCGTGAACTCGCGCGCATGGGCTACGAACTGCTCGCGACCGAAGGCACGTGGCGCGTGCTCTCGTCGAACGGCGTGTCGGTCCAGCGCGTCAACAAAGTCCACGAAGGTCGGCCGCACATCGTCGACAAGATCAAGAACCGCGAGATCGACCTGGTGCTGAACACGCCGCTCGGCAAGCAACAGCGCGCCGACGACAGCCAGATCCGCGCGTCCGCCGTGCAGCTCGGCATCCCGTGCATCACGACGCGCGCCGGCATCAGCGCGGTGGTCAGCGCGCTCTCGGCCTTGCACGTCGGCGACTACGCGGTGCAGAACCTCCAGTCGCACCACAAGCGTCTCGCGCGCGCGAAGAGCGCCGCGCGCTGAACGTCAGTTCGCCGACAGCGCGAGCGCGAGTCGCTCGACGAGCTCGGCGGGCGTGAACGGCTTGTGCAGGAAGTAGGTCGCGGGAGCACCGTCGACCGACTCCAACGCGTCGCTCTCCGAGTAGCCGCTGGTGATCACCACCGGCAGTTTCGGCGAACGCGCGCGCAGCGCCTTGAACGTCTCCGCGCCGCTCAACTTCGGCATCGTCAGGTCGAGCAACACGCACCCGATGTCGCCGCCATGTTCGGCGAGCAGCGCGAGCGCTTGTTCGCCGTCACCCGCGACCAGCGCTTCGAGCCCGCGACCGCGCACGACGCGCGCGGCGAGCGCTTGCACCGCCGGCTCGTCGTCGACGATCAGGATCGTCGTCGCGCGCAACACCGGTTCGCCCGGCGTCGGCGGCGGCGCGCTCGCGTCGCGCGCGGCCGGGCGCGCGGCCGCACCGAGCGGCAGGTACACGCGCACGCGCGAGCCGCGGCCGGGCGAACTCTCGACCTCGATCGCTCCGTGGTGTCCGCGCACGATGCCGAGCACCGCGGCGAGCCCGAGCCCGCGCCCCGCGAACTTCGTCGTGAAGAACGGCTCGAACATGCGCGCTTGCGTCATCGCGTCCATGCCGCAGCCGTCGTCGGTGACCTCGAGGTACGCGTACGAACCGGGCACGAGACTCGGCGCGCCGACGACGCGCGCGAAGTCGGCTTCGACGAGCTCGACGACTCCGGTGGCGACGACGATCCGGCCCGAACGCTCGCCGAGCGCGTCGGACGCGTTGGTGATCAGGTTCATCGCGACCTGACCGAGCTGCGCGGAGTCGCCGACGATCGGCGGCACCGGCGTGCTCGTGTGGAACTCCAACGTCGCCTTCTTCGAAATCGACGCGTGCACCAAGTCGGCCATCTCGCCGATCAACGCCGAGAGATCGATCGGATGCACCGCGATGTTCGCCTTGCCGGCGTACGCGAGCATCTGGTTGGTCAAGTCGCCGGCGCGGCGCGCGGCGTGCTCGACGGCTTCGACGAGCTCGACGCTCGGGTCGCCGGCCGGCAGACGCTCGCGAGCGAGCGCCGCGTTGCCGAGGATGCCCACCAACAGGTTGTTGAAGTCGTGCGCGATGCCGCCGGCGAGCACGCCGAGGCTTTCGAGACGCTGGGAGCGTTGGAGGCGTTGTTCGACGTGTACGCGCTCGGTGCGGTCGAGCACGTAACCGACGTAGTGCGTGATCGCGCCGTTCGCGTCGCGCTCGATCAACGTGATGTCGTAGAGCCAACGCGTCGCGCCGTCCTTGCGCACGATGCGGTAGTCCTGCTCGAAGAACGAGGCCGCGCCTTGGCTGTGCGCGCCGACTTCACGAGCGACGCGCTCGATGTCCTCGGCGTGCACGACCGACGCGTAGCGCACGCGGCCGGTCATGAAGTCTTGATCGGCCCAACCGAAGAGTTGCACGACGTTCGGCGAAACGTACTCGACGGGCCAGCCCTCGCGCGCTTGCCACCGGAACATCGTCACCGGGCCGGCGTCGAAGAGTCGGCGTTCGTTCTGGAGCGCGCGACCCAGCGCGGCGACTTGCTGGTTCAGCGCGGCGGACACGCGCTCGACCTCTTTCTCGCCGGCGGTGACGCGTGCTTCGGTCTCGCGGCATTCGGCTTCCGCCGCGTGCAGACGATCGCGAAGCGTCAGCACGCGCCGCCAGAAGACCACCGCGATGAGCGCGAGCACGCCGGCGACCACCGGCCACGTCCACTCGGGCGACGAAACTGCGATGTTGAACATCACAGGGTTGTCGGTGCGAGCTCGATCACGGCAACGGCGGATCGTAGCAAGCTCTCGCGCGCACCGGACGGCCGCGCGGCGCGGTCTACTTCGTGGCGTCGCTCTTCTGGCGCGAGAGCACTTCCGCGTCCCAGAACCACTGTTCCGGGTTGTTGGGCGGGAAGTCCCACTCCTTGAGATTCTTCGGGCTCAGCGTCAGGCGCAGGTGCGACACGCGCAGACGACGGCTCTCGGACTCGAGGAGGTAGAGGTAGTTCGCGATGCCGATGCGCGAGAACGCGCGCTCGCGGTTCTGGGGCTGCAGCGTGTAGCGCAGGTCCTGCACGCCCTTGCGCAACGTGTTCGGCGACTCGCTGATGCGCACGTCGATCTGGCCGAGGCTGGCTTCCTTGCGCGTCGCGAGCGTGCGCACGAAGGACTCCATGTTGCTCTGGCTGCCGGTCAGCTCCTGGAGGTCGGCCTCCTTGTAGAGCTTCGAGTACTTCATCGCCGAGGCCTGCGTGTCCTGCGCGAGCTTGATCACGTCGGCCTTCAACGCGTCCTCGAGCTCCACGCGTTCGCGATGGAACTTGAAGAAGCCGACGCCGCCGAGCCCGAGCGCGACGATGAACGAGGTGAGGATCACCCACCGTTCGACCGTCATGTTGTGGAAGAAGGCCTTCACGTTTTCGGCACCTTCGTGAGATCACAGAGGATCGTGAACTGTTGGATGAACACGCCCTTCGCGGGCGCCTTCTCGTCGAATTCCTTCGAGCCGCGCTTCTCGATGTCGGTGACCCACGGCTTCGCGCGCAGCGCGGGTTCGAGTTGGTCGTACGCGATGGTCGCCTCGACCGCGGTCTCGCCGAAGAACGAGAGGTCGAGCAGCACCTTGACCGAGTCCGGACGGCCGGACGTGCCTTGGACGTACGAGGCGTCGAGGATGCGGATCGAGAAGCGACCGAGCTTCTCCTTCGCCTCTTCGAAGACGCCGAGCACCAACGTCGACGCGAGCAACGCCGATTGCGGCTGCAGGATCTCGCCGCTGGTGCCGAGTTGCGACTCGAGCTTCTTGATCTCGCGGCCGAGCAACGTCTGCTCGTACTGCATCTGCTCGTAGTCGGTGCGCTCGGGATCGCCGTCTTGGCGATCCTCGTGGTACTGGTACTTCTTGAGGTAGTTGTCGAGGTCGGTGTGCGGCTGCGACAGGTTGCCCGCGTGACCTTTCGCCGGATCGCCGACGAGGAAGTTCTCGGAGCTCGCGCGCCACGCCTTGACGTCGCGTTGGCGGCCCTTGAGCTGCATCACCTCGAACATGCAGAACATGCCGGCGAGCGTGGCGAGCAGGAGCATCGCGATCGCGAGCGGGAGCTCGACGCGCTCGAGCGTCCCGGTGAAACGCAGTTCCTCGCGGCGCAGCGAGGTCGCGAGCGACGGCCCGCCGAGTTGCCGCAACGCGACGCCGTACGCGACCACCAACGTCGCGGCGCCGCTCGCCGGTTGGCCGCCGTCCTCGTCGAAGACGTCGAGCTCGTACACCGGCATGTCCATCAACGTCGAGCCGACGAGCTCGGGCAGCTCGTAACCGCAGACGTAGATCGCGCCGATCGTGTTGACGGTGCGCGCGCCGGAGATCGTGCGGCCGAGTTCGCGCTTGATGCGCGAGACGACGTTGATCAGGCGGCGCTGTTCGGCTTCCGGGTCGTCGATGGGCGCGACGAGTTCCTCCTTCGCGGCCGGTGCCGCGCCTTCCGTCGGCGCCGCGGCCTCGGGCTTCTCCCCGGACTTTTCCTCGGCCGGCGCGACGAACGCACCGACGTGGATCGCGCGCATCGAGCGGACCTTGCCGCCGTCGACCACGACGACCGACGTCGAGGACTCGCCGATGTGCAGCAACACCTGCGCGTCGTCGACGTGACAGATGTCGGCGCCGAGAGCGGCGTTGACCATCGCCGTCGCTTCGAGGTCGGCCTCGAGCGGTTCGATGCCGGCCTTCGAGCACAGGTCGAGGAGGTGCTTCAGGTCTTCCTTCGGAACCGCGGTGACCAGGAGGTTGGTCTCCTTGTCGACCTGGTCTTGGACGATGAAGTCGATCACGACTTCGCCGATGTCCCACTGCGGCAGTTGGCTCTCGACCTCGAACTTGATGACCTCTTCGATCTTCTCGCGGTCGCTGAACGGCAGCTTGAGCGAACGGAACGCGGCGAGACCGGTGTCGACGGCGATCGAGGTCGCGTCGAGCGGGATCTTGAGCTCCTTCGCCGCCGCGCCGAGCACCGCGGCCGCCGCCGCGAACGAATCGTCGTCGCCGGCCGGCAGCTCACCGGTCTTGTAGGCGGCGATGCGGTGCTTCTTCGGATTGCCGTCGAGGACGACGATCTCGAAGCGCCGCGGGCCGATGCGAATGCCGCAGGTTCGTGCCATGGATCAGTGCGAGCTCATTGAGTCGGGTACAGCGTCGCCTGGGAGACCTCGTCGAAGGCCTGCCGCCGGCTCGCGGGCAGCACATCATTGCGAATCAGGTCGGCGTAGCGAAGCCCCACCTGTTCGAGTTCCCGTTGCATGTCGGCGCCGGCCTTCGCCAGGTAGCGCGTGCGGACCGCGTCGATGTCGCGAGCGTAGGCGTCCATCGCCTGGGCGAGGTAGCGCCGCCGATCGGCGGAGAGGTCGAAGGTCTCGGAGAGCAAGTGCTCGTAGTCCGCGAACTGTCCGGGGCGCGTCGGGTGAGGCGCGAGCCGCCGCTGGATCACCAGCCCGGCCGCGAGCCCGACGGCGAAGCACGTCAGCGCGAGCACCCCGATCCACAGGTGCAGGCGATTCATCGGCCTAGCGCCGTTCCTCGCCGTGGCCGACCTGACGAACGAGGCCGGCGTCGTCCTTCGCGTTGAGCTGTTCGAGCCCGCGCTTCAGGTCCTCCAACGTCGGTTGGTTGCGTTGGTCGGCGCGCAAACCGGTGGTCGCCGGCAACGCTTGGAAGCGCAACACGAGCGACAACGCGAACAACGCGATCGCGGCGAGCGCCGTCAGCTTGAGGACGAACGAGAACACGCGGCCCGACTCTTCGCCGACGGGCGCGAACGTCTCCTCGACCTCGACCGCCGCGGCGCGACGACCGGCGAACGCTTGCTGCGCGACGCGCGACGCGAAGCCGCGCGGCGCGAGTTCGTCCGACGCCGAGCGCACGAACCAACGCTTGAGCGTCTTGCCGTCCTGCGCGGAGTTGCGGCAGACGTGGCACTCGAGCAAGTGCTTGCGCAAGGGCGCCGCCTGGGCTTCCGACAGCTCGCCGTCGAGGTAGCTCCCCACCAAGGGCAGCGCATCGTTGCAGTGGATCGTCATGGCGTCCTCCTCGGGATCTCTCTCACAGACCGTGTTCGAATTCAGGGTGCAGGTGCACGAGCTTGTCGCGGAAGCGCGCGCGTGCGCGGAACAGTCGCGACTCGACCGTTCCGATCGAGATGCCGAGGATGTCGGCGATCTCTTGGTAAGGCAGGTCCTCGAACTCGCGCAGCACGAGCACCGTGCGGAAGATCTCGGGGAGCTCGGCCAACACCTCTTGCGTGATCCGCGCGATCTCCTCGCGTTCGAGGCGGCTGTCGGGCGCGGGTGAATGGCTGTTCGGGCGCGAACGCTCGAAGCCCTGCACGACCTCCAAGTCCTCGACCGCTTGGACCGGACTGCGGCCATGGCGTTTGAGGAAGTCGAGCGACGTGTTGATCGCGATGCGCGCGAGCCAGGTGTAGAGGCTCGACTGACGCTCGAACGACGAGAGGTGCGTGAACGCCTTGAGGAACGTGTCCTGGACGATGTCCTCGAGCTCGGCCGTGTTGCGCGTGTAGTGGCGTGCCAGGGCGAACATGCGACCTTGGTAGCGCTCGACCAGGAGCTGGAAGGCGAGCTGGTTGCCCGCCAGCGTCTCCTCGACCAGCGACAGGTCTTCCTTGGGGGCCGTCTGCATCGCTTGGAGCGCCATCGCGGGCTGACTGACGCCCGCGAGTCCGGTTCTATTCCCGTCCGCCGGGGTTCGTCGGCGGGAGATCGAGGTCGGTGAGCAGGTGGCCGAGCTTGTCGCGCTTGGTGCGCAAGTACCTGGCGTTGCTGACGTTGGGCGGCGTCGCGAGCGGCACCTGGGCGACGACGTCGAGGCCGTAGCCCCCGAGCCCGGCGATCTTCTTCGGGTTGTTGGTCAGCAGCTTCATGTGCCGCACCCCGAGGTACCGCAGGATCTGGGCGCCGAGGCCGTACTCGCGCAGGTCGGCCGCGAAGCCGAGCGCCTGGTTCGCTTCGACGGTGTCCATGCCGGCGTCCTGGAGGCGGTAGGCCTTCAGCTTGTTCTCGAGCCCGATCCCGCGCCCTTCCTGGCGCATGTAGACGAGCACGCCGCGCTTCTCCTCGCCGAGCATCGCCATCGCCTTGTCGAGCTGCGGCCCGCAGTCGCAGCGCAGCGAATGGAAGACGTCGCCCGTCAAGCACTCGGAGTGCACGCGGACCGTGACCGCCTCTTCGACCGCCGCGCGTGGCCCGTCGATCGACGGACCGGGCATGCCGATCGTCAGCGCCATGTGCTGCTTGCCGTCGGTCGTCGAGCGGAAGAGGTGGGCGGCGAACGTCCCGTAGGGGGTGGGCAGGGGCACATCCATCTCGACGGGCTCGATCAGGCGCTCGTTCTGGCGGCGCCACGCGATCAGGTCGGCGATCGTGCAGATCTTCAAGCTGTGTTTCGCGGCGAAGGCCTCGAGCTCGCCCATGCGAGCCATCGTCCCGTCCTCGTTCATGATCTCGCAGATCACGCCGGCCGGCCGACGGCCGCACATGCGCGCCAGGTCGACGATGCCTTCGGTTTGTCCGCCGCGGACGAGCACGCCGCCGTCGCGCGCGCGCAACGGGAAAACGTGACCGGGCCGAGCGAGGTCGGCGGCGCGCGTCTTCGGATCGACCGCCACCTTGACGGTGTGCGCGCGATCGGCCGCGCTGATGCCCGTGGTGACACCATGGGCCGCCTCGATCGAGACCGTGAAGCCGGTCCCCATCTTCGAGGTCGCTTCCTTCGCCATGAAGTTGATCGCCTCGGGGGTGACGAACTCGGCGAGCATCGCGAGGTCCCCCTCGTTCTCGCGGCCGGGGTCGTCGACCAGGACGATCATTCGACCGCGGCGCAGCTCGTCGAGGATCTCGGGGATGGCGGAGATGGGCATGGGACGAGGTTAGCCCCGGGGGGGAAGCACAGGTAGGGCGACCGACGGCAACCTGGCGCCGGCCGCGTGGCGTCTTCGCGGGAAATGCCTTCCACACCGCCGAGATTCGGTCTCAGTGCACCTAGCCACATTGCGAGTGGTCGAAGTAGACTTCCGCGACTCCAGGAGTCCGCCCGCGTCCGGACCGCCGTCGACCCATGACGCGTAACTCGTTTTCGAACAAGCACCTGCGCCCCATGAACAGCTCGCAATCTCGCTCGCTCGTCAGCCTGCTCCGAAGCCCCCACACCTGTGCCGCGCTCGCGACGCTCGCCGCATTGGCGACACCGTCGATCACGTACGGCCAAAGCGGCTTCGTAGATCACGTCGATCAGCAACACCTCCTCCAGCTGGTCGCTGGCGGCCTTCCGACAGACGCGTACACCGAAGCGTTCGACGGCGGCGACCAGGCCTTCCACTTCTTCTTCGTCGAGTCCGACGGCGTCGGAGCGAACGTCGGTCAGGGCAAGCGCTTCACCCGGATCCCGCGTGCCGACCTCAACGGTCCGAACGAGTGGTTCAACCTGCTCCCTCCGCGCCCGACCGGCCCGAACGAACAGGCGTGCACAGCGTGCCACACGCTGCCTATGGACGACGGCGCGGGCGGCATCGCCCACAACGTGACGCGCGATCCGCTGCGCCTCGGCGATCCGTCGAAGTACATCGAGCGCCAGACCACGCACCTCTTCGGCTCCGGCGCGGTGCAGCGCGTCGCGGAAGAGATGACGACCGCGCTCCAAGCGTTGCGCGACGCCGCCGGCTCCGAAGCGTGCGCCTCCGGCTTGCCCGTGACCAAGCCGTTGGTCGCGAAAGGCATCTCGTTCGGGTCGATCGTCGCGACGCCGAGCACCAACGGTCCGTGCACGATCACGTTCGACACCACGGGCGTGGTCGGCGTCTCCGCCGACCTCATCGTGCGCCCGTTCGGTTGGAAGGGCGACACGGTCAGCATGCGGAAGTTCTGCCGCAACGCCTCGAACAACGAGATCGGCATGCAGGGCGTCGAGCTGATCGGCCCCGGCTCCGACGGCGACTTCGACGGCGTCAGCGACGAGTTCACGGTCGGCGACATCACCGGCATGGTGATCTACGTCACCGGACAGCCGCGGCCGCTCACGAACACGGAGCTCGACTCCTACGGCCTGCTCGAAACGCCGCTGACGAACCTGCAGAAGCGCTCGATCCGCAACGGTCGTCAACTCTTCCAAACGGTCGGCTGCACGACCTGCCACCGTCCGTCGCTGACGCTCGACGTCCCGATCTTCAGCGAGCCGAGCCAGAACCCCGACTACCGCGACCCGACGTTCCCGGCGGGACAAGATCCGCTGGTCGAGGGAGTCGATCCCGCCTTCGCCGTCAGCTACGACCTGACCAAGGACCTGCCCGACAACATCATCGTCGACCCGAAGACCGGCCGCGAGATCGCGCGCCTCGGCAACTTCAAGTCGGACGCGCAAGGCCACGCGATCGTCGAGCTCTTCGGCGACCTCAAGCGCCACGACATGGGCCCCGGCCTCGCCGAGTCGATCGACGAAGTCGGCACCGGCAACTCCAACTTCCTGACCGAGAACCTGTGGGGCTGCGGCTCGACCGCGCCGTACCTGCACGACGGACGCGCGACGACGCTCGAGCAAGCGATCCTGCTGCACGGCGGCGAAGCGCAGGCTTCGCGCGACGCGTTCGCGTTGCTCTCGGCCCAGAGCCGCGCCGACGTCGAAGCGTTCCTCGCGAACATGGTGCTCGCCAAGCTCGAGTAGTGCGCTCTCGGCTTTCACGACGATGCTCGCGATGCCTTCGGGCGTCGCGAGCTCGCTTTCTGGACCTCTCTTCGCGCGGCGACGATTGCATTGCCGTGAGCGAGCGTGTCTAGGATGCGCGCCGTGAAGCGCCTCGTGCTCGTCCTCGCGGTCGCGGTACTCGCGCTGCTCGCGTTCGTGCTGCGCTCGAAGACGTCACGGCACGACGTCGCTTCGAACAGCGTCGCAACCGCGGAGTCGAGCGACGACTCGCGCGAGAATTCGCTGGCGACGGTCGAGACCGAGGCTCAGCGCCAAGCGAACGGAGCGCCGACGAACGCGACGAGCGTCTCGACGCCGAACGAGTTGCTGATCGAAGTCGTCGATGCGCAGACCCAAGCTCCCGTCTCCGGCGCGCAGGTCGTCATCGCGGGCGAGGAGCTAGAGCGCGAGTACACGAGCGACGAACTCGGCCACGTGCGCGTCCCGCCGACGACGAGCGATGTGACGATCTCGTCGAGCCTCGGCCGCCGCCGCGGCGAAGTCGAGATCGACGCCGGCGCGACATCCGCGCGCATCGAGCTCGTCGCGTACGTCGCCGTCGAAGTCACCGATCGCGCGGGCCGGCCGGTCGCCGGTGTCGAAGTCGCCGTGCTGGCGACCGACCTCGGCGAGTGGGTGTCGTCGCGTGGGGTGTCGACGGATGCGCGAGGGCGTGTGGAAATCCGGTGCGTCGACAAGCGCGTCACGGACCCGACCACGCCCCTGCGCATCGCGACGACGTGGGTCGCGTGCACACCGGAGTTCCACGAGTTCACGCTCGCCACCCTGCGCGACGAAGTCGTGCACCTGGTGATCGAAGACACCGGCTCCGTCGAGATCACCGCCACCGACTCGCGCGGCACGCCGCTCGAAACGCAGGCAGCGGTCTACCTGCGAGTCGACAGACGATCGCGCGAAGCACGACCCTTCGCGCTCGCGGCGCGCGCGCAACTTTGGGCGTCGACGAGCCATGGCGTCGCGCGGTTCGATCACGTCGGTCTCGGACTCGCGCTGGTTGCGGTCGGCAGCGCGAGCGGTGTTGAGTTCACCGAGCGCTTCTTCCGCGGCCCACGCACTCCCGACGAGGTCGTGCGTGTCACGGTTCCCATCGACAAGTTGTTGCCCGCGATTCGTGCCAGACTGCTCGACTCCGACGGAAAGCCGTTGGCGAAGCGTCTCTGCGAGATGTGGACCGACGGCCCCACGAGTGACGGCGTGCCCTACTGGCTTCCGGGGAGTGGCTGGACAGACGACCAAGGGACGTTGCACGCATACCTGTCGTCGCCGCCACCTCCGAACGAGCTCCTCGATCAACTCCAAGTGCGTGTCCGCAATCCCGCGACGCGCGGGCTCCTCGGTCGAGCCTCGTGGCCGCAGAAGATCGAAACCGGCGAGGGACTGCCGCGCGACGAGTACGACTTCGGCGATGTCGTGTGCACGGCCGATCCGTTCTACTGCGCGGGCGTCGTGATCGATGCCAACGACGCTCGCGTCGTAGGTGCAAAGATTCGGAGCAGCTACCAAGGCTCCGACGGTCAGCCGGTTCGAGGTGTGCCGACGTGCACGGACGTGGACGGCCGGTTCGAGCTCGGAGCGCCGGCGACGGTCAATGAGATGACGGTCGACGCAACCGGCAAGAACTGCATGCCGTCCGACGTCCAGATCGTGACGCGCGGCGTACACGACCTGGTCCTGCGGCTAAGACCGGCGGAAGTGCTCTTCGAAGCGAAGGGCACCTGGATCGCCCAGGACGGCGTGACGATCGACGAGGGCGAGCTGGTGCTCGAATCAGAATTCGGCGGCGAGCGACACTGGTGTTCCAGCGATTGGAGCACGGCCCATCAGTTCTCCGCGAAGCTCGAGGCAGGTGTCCACACGCTGATCGTCTCCTTCGACGACGAAGAGGTCGCTCGCATCGAGGGCGTCGAGATCAAGGCGAACGAGACCAACGAGCTCGCGCCGATCGATCTGCGCTCGCGCATTCACGCGCTGACCTTCCGCGTCGTCGACGAGAACGGTGCTCCGCTCCGCGACGGCACGATCAACGTCCTGCGCGGCGGCGAGTTCTTGCGCGACGCTCCTCTCGGAGCCGACGGCCGCGCGACTCTCCCCTCGCTCACGACGATCGTCGACGTCGTCGCGTCGGCTGCTGGCCGTCGTTCGCGGCTCTTCGCAGGTGTGGAGAACGGTGCGACGCTGGAGCTCCCGCGCGGCATCCGCGCCGACTTACGCGCGCCGTCGCTCGGCGACGCCGATCTCGCGCTGGTCGTCGAGCTCGCGTACTGCGGCGCGGATCCCGCGGCCGCGTACAGCGACAGTTTCGCGATCGCGTTCGACGGCGAACGCGCGAGCGCCGAGATCCCGATCGCCGGCGACTATTGCGTGGTCGACGCGGCGCTGGTCCAACGCAAGTCCGGCGCGCGTTTCGAGCTCGAGGCCGCCGACGTGACGCTGGTGACGCTCGTCGAAGCTCCGGCGGAGAGCGTGCTCTCGCTCCCGGCCGACGCATTGGCCGCGGCGCTGCGCGCGGCGACCGGTCGGTAGAACGATCCGCGCCGCCGTGCCGGTATCCTGCTCGCCTCGATACGCCATGAATTCGTCACCGCTTCGCGCCGCGTCGTTCTTCGTCCTTTCGTTGGCGGCGAGCGCCTGCTCGTCGTCGCGCGTCTCCGCTCCGCACGCCGACTCGAGAGCCGCCGTCGCGGCGCCCGAAGTCTCGGTCGCGCAAGCGCTCGTCGAGCTCCGCACGTTGGAGGACGCGCGGCATCCGTCGGTCGCGAACTTCGCCACGCACGGTTCGGCGGAAGTGCGAGCTCGCGCCGCACGCGCGCTCGGACGCGTGCTCGACGCGAAGAGCGACGCGCTCGCGACGTTGCTCGCCGACACCGATGCACACGTCCGCGCCGAAGCCGCCTTCGCGATCGGCCTGCGCGGTGAGGCGCGTTTCGTCGACGCGTTGCTCGCGCGTTCGACGCCGACCGGTGAACCGGACGCGAACGTGCGCGCGCGAGCCGTCGAAGCGGCGTCGAAGCTCGACGCGCCGGAGACGCGCCTGAAAGTGCTCGCCGCGCTCGCCGATCCCGATCCGCGCGTGCGGATCGAAGCCGCGGAAGGCGCGGGGCGTTGGAAGCGAGAGGAAGCTCACGCAACGGAAGTCGCTCGCGCGTTGATCGCGAGGCTAGAGCACGAGACCGATGCCGAAGTCCTCACGTACGGACTTTTCGCGCTCGACCGGCGCAAGAGCGTCGACGCCGTCGCTCTCTTCCTGCGCTGCGCGTCTTCCACCGATCCGCGTCAACGCATCTTCGCGGTGCACGGCCTCGCGACGCTGCTCCACGATCAGTCGCTCGGCATGATCGACGCGACGTCGGCGATCGGGGTCTTGCTCGCGCACACCGACGACGCCGACTGGCGCGTCGCGTGCGAAGCGGTGCCGGTCTTCGCGACCTCGGTCGACGAAGAGCACGAACCGATCTTTTCGCTCGCGCATTCGGTCGCGAACGTGCGCTACGCGACGTGGCACGTCGTCGCCGATTGGGTTCCGACGTCGACCGACGGCTTGACGGTGATCGGCGCGGCGAATTGGTTGAAGCACGAGAGCGCCGGCGCCCTCGTCGACTACGAGGCGTCGCCGTTCGTGTGGGCCGCGGCGCGCGAGGCGCAGATCCGCATCTACGCGCGGCTGCTCAGCGACTCGCAGGACTTGGTGCCCGAGTCGGTGCCGTTCGAATCGATGCTCGTCACACAGCCGCTGCCCGAATCGCCGGTCCTGCTCGCCGGCATCGCGCGCGGACTCGGCGCGGTCCAAGGCGAGATCTTCGATCGCGCGATCCAAGGCTTCATCCGGCACCCGAACGTGTTGGTCGCAGCCGCGGCGATCGAAGCGCTCGGTAAGCACATGAGCCCCGAGCACCGCGCGACGTTGCGCGAGTTCCTCTATCACGCCGACAACGGTCTGCGCCTCGCGGCGCTCGACGCGCTCGCCCTCGCGCCGCAGCCCGACGACCTCGAGCACGTCGCGTGGGCCTTCGATCACTCCGAAGGCGACATCGCGCCCGAGGTGCGCTTCAACGCGCTGCGTTTCGCGGGCAAAGTCGGCGGCGACGCGGCGCTCGCGTTGCTCGACCGCGGCCTCGACGCGCGCGAACCGTTCGTGCGTTCCGTCGCACGGCAGGAGCTCGCGCGCCTCGCGCCCGAACGCATCGCCGCGCACGACGCCGATCCGGCGCGTCGCCCGCCGGCGACCGTCGTCGCCGCGGTCGAGCTCCCGACCTACGCGCGTCATCCGATCGTCGAGATGCAGACGCGCCACGGCGTGCTGCGCTTCGAGCTCTTCCCCGACGAAGCCCCGTACCACGTCCACAACTTCCTGACGCTCGCCGCGCGCGGCTACTACGACGGCCTGACGTTCCACCGCGTCGTGCCCGACTTCGTCGTCCAAGGCGGCGACTACCGCGGCGACGGCAACGGCGGCACGACCTTCCGCGTTCGCGAGAACGTGCGCGAACTCTTCGCGAAGGGCGAGCTCGTCCCTCACGACTCCCTCCGCCACGAGATCGGTCCGCGGAAGTTCGTTCGCGGCTCGCTCGGGATGCCACGCAACGACGACCTCGACTCCGGCAGCAGCCAGTTCTTCGTCACCCACCGCGAGACGCCGCACCTCGACGGCCGTTACACGATCTTCGGCGAGCTGCGAGACGGCTTCGACGCGCTCGATGCCGTCGAAGTCGGCGACGTGATCGAGAAGGTGACGATCGTCGATCCGGGCCGCTGAGGCGGTCGTTCTCCACGAATGGTGGAGAACAGTGTGGAGAGGTGTGGAAAGACCGGCAGAGCGTCCGCCGTTTCCGCGCCGACGTAAAGCGGACTCCTACACGGAATTGTCCCGTGAGGCTCATCGCCACCGATCCGGGCCGCCGATAGGGCCAAAGCTGCGGGTGGCGGGGCTCCGGAGGGTCACGGCGCGCGCGGCGTTTCCCCTTCGGTCGGAACGCGATGAAGCGCTACCTCCTCCCGGCCGGGCTGGCCCTCGCGGGCTGGTTCGGCGTCCATGAGACCCGCAACCTGCGGGAAGAGCTCGACTCGCTCGCGAGCGCGCCCCGCGCGGATCCGGCGGAGGTCGCGGCGCTCGAGAAGAAGCTCGGCGAAGTCGGCCACGAGCTCGACGACGCGAAGGGTCGCATCGAACGCGACCAGGCGAAGGTCGAGCTAGCGCGGCGCGTGCTCGCGCTCGAAGCGCGCGTCTTCGACGCCGACTGCCGCATCGACGATCAAGTGACGCGGCTCTCGACGTGGGAGAGCCAATGGACCGACCTCGAGCCGTCGATCGATTCGCGGCTCACCGAGTTGAAGGTCGGCCTCGAGGAACGCTGGCGTTCGCTCGACGAGATCGCGACGCGCACCGCGCGCGTCGCCGACGAGGACCGCGAGCGGCTCGAACGCATCGACGACCGCATGATCGCCGAACGCGATCGCGCGCGCATGTGGGACGAGCTCGTCGGCCCCGTCGTGCAACTCGCCGGCGACACCACCGTCGGCAGCGGCGTGTTGCTCGAATCGCGTCGCGCCGGCGATGACGACGAGTGGCGCACGCACTTGATGACCGCGTGGCACGTCGTGCGCGACATCTACGGCACGCCCGATCGCACCGACGAGCCGGTGCCGGTGAAGATGTACCTGCGCAACGGCGAAACGCGCCACGAGACCGCGCACTTGATCGCGCACGACGCCGGACTCGACGTCGCACTCCTCGTGCTCGACACGCACGAGCGCGTGCCGTGCGGCGCGCGGCTCGCGACGCGTCAACGGCTCGCCGACGTGCGCATCTTCGACGGCGTCTACGCGGTCGGTTGCCCGCTCGGCAACGATCCGATCCCGACGCGCGGCGAGATCGCGGCGACCGAGCATGTCGTCGAAGGCACGACGTATTGGATGGTCAGCGCGCCGACGTACATCGGCAACTCGGGCGGCGGGATCTTCGACTCGGACACGCACGAGCTGCTCGCGATCTTCTCGAAGATCTACACGCACGGTTCGTTGCGTTCGACGATCGTGCCGCACATGGGGCTCGCGACGCCGTTGATCGCCGTCTACGACTGGCTCGAGAACGAAGGCCTCGCCGACGCGCCGACGGCGACGAGCGCGGACCGGGTCGAGAGCTCGCTCAAGACCGCGTCCGCGAAACACTGAAGTCGCGCGACGTCAGACCTTGCCCGCGAGCACGATCTTCTCCTGCGCGGAGACGACCACGCCGCCGGGCTTCTCGACGGTGACCGCGAAGAGCGTCGGCTTCGAGACGCGCAGCTTCGCGTCGATCGGGATCACGAGCTCGCCGTCCGCGCCGACGTCGAAGACGCCGCCGTCGACCGGGTGTTGCTGCGTCTCGTCGAAGATCCACAGCTGATATTGCTCGCGCGTCGGATCGTTCTTCGCGAGCCCGCGGATGCGCATGAAGCCGCGCTGTTCCGTCGGATCCCACACGACGTCGCCCGCGGCGTCCTTCGCGAAGTCGGTGCCCTTCCACGGCACGGTCAAGACCTCGGCTTTGGCGAGCAACGCTTCGCGTCCGGCTTCCGGCGAAGTGCCGTGCAGTCGCGGCCACCAACTGACGAACGCGAGGATCAGCGCGGCGGCTGCGGCGACCAGACTCCAACCCGGTCGCGCGGCGCGCGGACGGCGTTCGGCGATCGACGCGGGGCGCGGCGTCGGCGACGGAGCGGGCGGAACGGCGCGCAACGGACTCGGGGTGTGCGCGAAATGCGCCTGCGCATCGGCTTGGAGTTTCTTGGCGAGCGCCGCCGGCAACGGCGCGAGTTCCGGATCGAGGCTCGCGAGCTCGACCGCGGCGACCGCGATCTCGTCGGCCTCGAGGTCGAGGCCCGCGCGCTCCGCGAGCAACGCGGTGAACTCGGCGCACTCCGCGGCGGTCAACGAACCGAGAGCGCGCGCCACGCGCAGCTCCTCGAAACGCTCTTGGTCGAAACGCGCGCTCACGACGTCACCCCGCTCGCGCTCGCCGCGCGTCCGAAGCCGAGCAGATCGCGCAGTCGTTCGAGCCCGCGCCGCGCGTGCGTCTTGACCGTGCCGAGCGGCAGTCCGGTCGCGTTCGCGATCTCCTGGTGCGACAGGCCGTCGTAGATCGAGAGCTCGAGCACGCGCTTCTGCTCCGGCCGCAATTCGCCGAGCGCCGTGCGCGCGCGCGCCGCGTCGTCGCAGATCGCCGCGCGCTCGGTGTGGTCCGGCGTCGGCGGCGCGAGAGCCTCGTCGATCTCCTCGACTCCGCCGTGCTTCTCCGCGCGACGGCGCAGATCGATCAGACGTCGACGCGCGATCATCGCCACGAAAGTCGCCTCGTTGCAGCGCGTCGCGTCGTAGCGCGGCGCCACACGCCAGAGTTGCACGAACGTCTCTTGCACGGCGTCCTCGATCGCATGGGCATCCTTAGCGAAGCGCCGCGCCAAGGAGTAGACGAGCGGGCCGTAGCGCTCGATGCACTCCTGCACCGCACCGGCTTCGCCTTGCGCCACTCGTTCGAGGATCGAGATCGCCAAATCGTCGGCCGGGAAGCTCGTCGAAGTCCGTTCGCGACCCGGCGTCGCGGCGGACGGTCCAGAAACTACTGACCGACGATCACCGTGTCGATCACGCGGAGGGCGACGAGAGGGAGCAGGCGGAGAGAAGTGCGCATGGGCTGTGTGGGCTCGAATGAGGTCCTTTCTTGCGTACCCCTGATTTCGCGGCCCACCACCGTGCGGATTCGCGGATCGCGCGGGTTCCGAGCGACCGCCGCTCTGCGCGCGCCGTCCGGCTCCGATTTCGTCCGGCTGCATCCGAGCGTGCGCGACCGTTTGGATTCGTCGAACCGCGCGACATCGAGGGCACGGCAACCGTCGGGAGGCCACCGAGCCCCGTCCCCGCCGCCGTGCACGACCTACTGACCGGGATGGTTCCCTCGGGTAGAAGAGGGCCCACTTCCGACGGCGTTCGCAGCCGTCACGCGATGATCCAACACGTTCGATCGATGCCGCGCTCGGCTCCGCCACGGTGAGCGTGTTCGCTTCGCGCGGCGGCGAGGACGAAGGGTGAGGCTCGTTCGAGGGCTCGCCGTCTTTCTCGGCGCGTTCCTGCTGTTCCAGGTGCAGCCGATCCTCGCGAAGGCGATCCTGCCGTGGTTCGGCGGCGCGCCCGCGGTGTGGACGACGTGCATCGTGTTCTTCCAGTCGCTGCTCGTCCTCGGGTACGCGTACGGGCACCTGTCGATCCAGAGGCTGAGCCCGAGAGCGCAGGGAGCGACGCAGCTCGTGTTCGTCGTCGCCGCGCTGTTCACCTTGCCGATCGCGCCGGACGCGAGCGCGGTGTCGAGCGCCTCGGACTCGCCGGTGCTCGGAATCTTGTCGGTGCTCGCTCGGTGCGTCGCGCTTCCGTACTTCGTCTTGGCCGCGAGCACACCGCTGCTCCAGGCGTGGTCGAGCGCGCGGTCGAAGAACTCGTCGACCTATCGGCTGTACGCGTTGTCGAACGCCGGGTCGATGCTCGGGCTCGTCGCGTATCCGTTCGCAATCGAGCCTTGGCTCACGACCCGCATGCAGGAGCAGGTTTGGTCGGTGTCGTTCGCGGTCTTCGCGTTGACGACGGCGATTCTCGTCATCGAACTGTGGCGCGCGGCACCGCTCGTCCTCGAGGCAACGGCGACGAGCGCCGGCGGCGCCTCCGCGGTGGCTCGATCGCCCGCACCGCTGCCGCGCGAGCGACTGCTCTGGCTCGCGCTTCCCGCGTGCGCCGCGGCGTTGCTGCTCGCGGTCACCAATCAGATGTGCCAGGAGGTCGCGGTCGTGCCGCTCCTGTGGGTGCTGCCGCTCGCGCTCTACCTGCTCTCCTTCGTCCTGTGTTTCGAGAGCGATCGTTGGTACTCGCGGTCTTGGTGCCTACCGGTACTGATCGTCACGTTGGCGGTGATGTCCCAGGCCGCGGCGATGGGCGCGCGCGTCAGCATCGCGTTCGCCGTGCCGGTCTATTCGCTCGGGCTTTTCGCGTGCTGCATGTTCTGCCACGGCGAGCTCGCGGCGCGTCGACCGCCGACGCAGCACCTCACCACCTTCTATCTGTCGATCGCCGTCGGCGGCGCCCTCGGCGGTGCGTTCGTCAGCTTGCTCGCGCCGGTGCTGTTCCGTGGGTACGACGAGCTGTACGTCGGCCTGTTCGCGTGCGGCGCGTTCGCGATCGCCTTCGTGTGGAAGCGGCCGACCGAGCGCAAGCTCGGCGCGCGGATGTGGCACCCGGCCTTGCCGGCGTTGATCGCGGTGGTCGTGTTGATCGGCGCGGTGTTCGTCATGCGCATGCTGACCAGGACTCAGCCTGCCTCGCGCGAGTTGCGGAATTTCTACGGAATCCTGCGCGTCCAGGATCTGCCCGCGCCGAGCGGAGTCGGCGACGTGCGCTACCTGACCCACGGCGGAACTCGCCACGGCCAGCAGTTCCAAGACCCGGCGCGACGCGCGCTGCCGACGACGTATTACGGACGAGCAAGCGGCGTGGGGATCTTGCTCGACGAACTCGCGACCGCCGCGCCGCTGCGCATCGGCATCGTCGGTCTCGGCGCCGGCGTGCTCGCGACCTACGGACGACCCGGCGACGTGTACCGCTTCTACGAGATCAACCCGCTCGTGATCGACATCGCGCGGCGCGAGTTCACCTTCCTCGCCGATTCCGCCGCGACGGTCGAAGTCGTCGAAGGAGACGCGCGGTTGGCGCTCTCGCGCGAAGAGGATGAGCGCTTCGACGTGCTCGTCCTCGACGCGTTCTCGAGCGACGCGATCCCGGTGCACCTGCTGACCGCCGAGGCGTTCGAGCTCTACGAGCGACATCTCGCGCCGAACGGCGTGATCGCTTTCCACGTGTCGACGCGGTACTTGGATCTCGGTCCGGTCGTCGCGGGGCTCGCGACGCGGACCGTGCGACGCACGTGGGAGATCGTCAGCGCGCCGGACGAAGCGCTCGGGACCCTCGACGCGCGTTGGATCCTGGTCGACGCCGACGCGAGCCTCTTCGATCGGCCGCGGCTCCGCGCTGCCGGTCACGAGCTCGACCTCGGCGCGAAGCGCTCGCTGCTTTGGACCGACGACTACAGCAACCTCTTCCAGGTCTTGAAGTAGTCGACGCGCTCGGCGGTCGTCTTCGCGCGCTTGCACGCGTCGCGGCATTCGGATGGCGTGAACCGAACGGCCCGGCGGAGCGAGCGCGTTAGAGTGGTCGGCTGCCATGAGCTGCGCGGAACCGGACGGAGCGCTCGATCAGAGGTGCCGACGCGGCGCGTCGCGGGGCTCACGCGGCGCCGACGTTCCGGAGTCGGACGCGTGACTTCGATCGAGAAGACGCTCGAAGGCGCGATCGAAGAGTTCTTGGCGCTGCGTCGCGGCGGCAAGCAGCTCGACCCGAGCGCATTCGCCGCGCGGTACCCGGAGCACGCGCCGGCGCTCCTCGATGCGCTGGAGTCCGCGGTGTTGCTCGAGCATGCGCGCTTCGAACGCGACGACGACGTTCCGACGCGGCTCGGCCGTTTCCGCGTGGTTCGCGAGCTCGGCCGCGGCGCGATGGGCGTGGTGCTGGAGGCCGTCGAGGAGCCGTTGCAACGGAGCGTCGCGCTCAAGCTGTTGTCGCGCCACCTGGTGACCAGTGCTTCCGCGCGCGCGCGCTTCGAACGCGAGGCCGCGCTCGCGGCGCGGCTCGACGATCCCGGCCTCTGCACCGTGTACGACGCGGGCGTCACCGACGGACGTTGGTGGATCGCGATGCGGTTGATCGAGGGCGAATCGCTCGCGCGAAGGATCGTCGCCGCGAAGGACCGCGGCGAACGCTGCGTCGATGTGCCGAACTCGCGCGCACTCGAGCCGACGCTCGCGATCGCCGCGTGCTTCGCCCGTGCCGCGCGCGCTCTCGCCGCCGCGCACGCGCAAGGCGTCGTGCACCGCGACGTCAAACCGTCGAACCTGATGGTGACGACCGGCGGTCAACCGGTGTGGGTCGATTTCGGCCTCGCGGTCGGGCTCGATTCCGAAACGGCGAGCCTGACGCGCACGGGCGAGACGACCGGCACGCCCGCGTACCTGGCGCCGGAACTGATCTCGGGCGAACTCGAGCGACCCGACGACGCGTGCGATCTCTACGCGCTCGGCGTGACGCTCCACGAATGCCTGACCCTCGATCGTCCGTTCCACGGGCCGACGCGCGACGCGCTCTACCGCGCGATCCTCGCGGGAACGGCGGACGACGTGCGACGTTCGAACCCGGCGGTCTCGCGCGATCTCGCGGTCGTCGTCTCGACCGCGATCGCTCACGATCGCGCGCGACGCTACTCCGACGCCGCGCTGTTCGCGGCCGACCTGGAGGCGGTGGTCGCGCGTCGACCGATCGCCGCGCGGCCGCTCGGAGCGTTGGGACGCGCGCTGAGTTGGGCGCGTCGCGAACCGCGCCAAGCGACGCTGATCGCCGCCCTGATCGCGGCGGCACTCGCGCTCGCGGTGACGGGCGGTTGGTTGATCGCCTCGCGCGACGACGTCGCGGCCGGCCGCAGCGCGCAGCACACGCAGGCGGTCGACGATGCGCTGGTCGAAGGCTTCGACGAACTCGGAAGCGGACGACACGCGCGCGCGGAAGCCGCGTTCGAGCGCGCGCTCGAGCTCGATCCCGCGAACGTCGAGGCCGCGGCCGGCCGGATCTTCGCGTTGCTGCGCATGGTCAAGCACGACGACGCGGTCGCGGCGTTGCGCGACGCGCCGCGCTCACCCGCGTTCGAACGCCTCAGAGCGATGGCGGCCGGCGTCCCGCCGACGCCGGGAGATCGCGGATGGTGGAAGGCCGCGTCGTCGTTCGAGCTCTTCGTCGAAGGCGAACGTCTGCGCGCCGAGGGCGAGCGACATCCCGTCAGCGAGCGTCCCGCGTGGATGCGCGCGGCGTGTGAACACCTCGACGAGGCGGTCGTCCGCTCGCCGCGAGCCCGCGCGTACTACCACCACCTCCGCGCGTTCGCGGCGTCGGACGCGGCCGACGAGAACAAGACTCGCTCGGCGGTCGACGCGTTGGTTTCGTTGTGGCCGGATTCACCGCGTGCGCTCTACGCGGCCGGTGCCTCGCTCGTCCACGTCGACCCGCGCGAAGCGCGCGAGCTGCTCCAACGCGCGACGACGCTGGATCCGACGCAAGCGCCGTGGCTCCAGAGTCTCGGGACCGCGCAACTGATCCTCGGCGAGTTGGAGGAGGCCAAGGCGACGTTCGAACGCGCCCGACGGCTCGATCCGCTCGACGTGCACGTCCTCAACGGTCTCGGCGTCGCGGAGATCAACGCCGGATGCCTCGACGAAGCGCGCGCCGCGTTGTGGGAAGCCGTCGCCATCGATCCGAACTACATCGAGGCGTGGGGCAACCTCGCGCAGATCGGATCGATCGAGGACGATCCGGAGGCGACGGCCGCCGCGGCGCGACGCGTGCTCGAACTCGATCCCGGCCAAGTCGAGTACCGCACGTTCTGCGTGTGGGCGTTGGTCGTCCGCGGCGACTTCGACGGCGGGCGGAAGGAGCTCGAGATCGCGCTCGCCCAGGAACCGACGAACGCGGTCAACTGGTTGCGGCACGGGAAGCTCCTCTTGATGGTCGGCGAGCCGCGGGACGCCGCGGAGTCGCTGGCGCGCGCGCGCAGCCTGGATCCGACGCTCGCGGAGCTCCCGGACCTCGACGCCGAAGCGAGCGCCCAGCTCGCCGCCGGCCGCTGAAGAGGCGTCGCCCGCCGTTTTCCGGGCATTGTCGGTCTCGCGCGGATTGGTTCGGGAGATCCACTCCGAGGGGCCGCCCGCGGGTCCCGACCGAGGCGACCGGACTCTCGCGTTCGTTCGATCGCCGCACGCTCTCCACGACCCCGCCCCAGCGAGGAAATCCCATGTTCGGCTGCTCCCTTCGTTCGATCGCACTCGGCCTGCTCTCGGCCGCCGTCCTCGGCTCCTTCGCGCCGGCGGCGAGCGCGCAGCTCACCGACATCACGCAGGCCCCGAACACGCTCAACGCCGGGATCAAGAAGTCGCTGACGCAGCAGATCGGCCTCGGCCGCGGCGACGTGTCGACGCCGAACTCGTCGGCGTTCCTCATCGAGCGCGATCCGTTCCGTGCGGTGGCGCGCGGGCGACAGCTCTTCCAGCGCAAGTTCACCGAAGGCCAAGGCCTCGGTCCGCGTCGCAACGACGGCGTCGGCGACATCGAGCACGATGCCGCGATCGGCGCCGGCCT
>JAIOPM010000014.1 GCA_021413885.1 Planctomycetota bacterium | reverse complement strand
CCGGCGCGCAGGTTGGCGATCGTCTTGTCGGTGTCGCCGACGACGAAGTCGAGTTCGAGCTTCGCTTCGAGCATGCCGCCGCGCGGCTTGGGCTCTTCGGGGTACGCGTTGGTCAGCTTCTCGAAGATCGGCAGCGCGTCCTTGTAACGCTCGGCCGCCATCAGCGCGTTCGCGCGCGTGAAGTTGGCGACGACATCGTCGTACTTCGCGAGTTGATCGGAGGCGGCTTGCCAGTCGCCTTGCATCCACAGGCCGAGTCCCTTGCGACGACCTTCGTCGCCGGCGGCGGAGAGCGACTCGACGATGCGCTTGAACGCTTCGAGCGTGCGCGTGTTCCGGAACACCGACGCGCGCGCTTGGTGCAGCGCTTGGAAGCTCGGGATCGCCGCGGTCAGCAGATCGAAGTCGAGGGTGTCGTTCTCCTCGGGCTCCTCCTCTTCGAGTTCGTCGAGCTCCATGCCCTCGGCGACTTCTGCGCCTTGGGACTGTTCGGGAACTTCCGGATCGGCACCGTAGGAGGCGTAGTCGGTCGACATAACCAGATGGCCAGGTGAGCCAGATGAAACTTGGGGGGAGCGAGGTCGCTGGCTCGCGAAAGGCGCTCGGTCCGGCCGTCAGACGCGGCCCGAGACCTCTTCGAGCGAGGAAGCGAACGACGGATCCTAGCGGGGGTCGGCGGGGGGCGTCAACTCGGGCGATCGAGCCGAGGACGCGAGCGCGCTAGGGTGAGGCGCCGATCCGCGAGGTCGATCCGATGAGCTGCCTCTTCTGTCGCATCGTCGCCGGTGAGCTGCCGTGCCGAAAGGTCTGGGAGAACGAGCACGTGCTCGCGTTCCACGACATCCGTCCCGCCGCGCCGGTCCACGTCCTGGTCGTGCCGAAGCGTCACGTCGAGTCGGTCTGGGAGCTCGACGACCGCGCCTTGGCGGGCGAGCTGCTGCTCGCCGCCGCCGAAGTCGCGCGCGTGCTGCGGCTCGACGCCGGTTTCCGCCTGATCGCGAACACGCGTCACGACGGCGGTCAAGAGGTCGGTCACCTTCACCTGCACGTCGTCGGCGGCAAGCGCCTCGGTCCGATGCTCCCGCGTTGAGCGACGAGTCGCGGCGCGCGTCACGAATCTCCAACTCGCGCTTGGAACGCGCCCCGCGCTTTTGCATGAAAGAGCGCAGGCGGTTCGGAGGAGCATTTCGATGGACAAATTCGTGGTCGAAGGGGGACGCACCTTGCGCGGCAAGGTGCGCGTCGGCGGATCGAAGAACGCGGTGCTGCCGGTCTTGGCGGCTTCGCTTCTGACCGACGAACCGTTGGTGATCCCCAACGCGCCGCGTCTGTCGGACGTCGAGTCGATGCTCGACGTCCTGCGCGACCTCGGCTCGACCGCGACGCGGCGTTCCGACGGCGCGGTGCTCGTGCAATCCGCGGCGACGCCTTCCGACTGCGCGAGTTGGGACCACGTGCGCCGCATGCGCGGTTCGATCTCGGTGCTCGGGCCTCTCGTCGCGCGCAACGGTCGCGCGGTCGTCAGCCAACCCGGCGGCTGCGTGATCGGCGTGCGTCCGATCGACTTGCACCTGAAGGGGCTGCGCGCGCTCGGCGCGAAGATCGAGACCGAGCACGGCTACGTCGTGGCCGAAGCGCCGAAGGGCGGACTCAAGGGCGACGAGATGTACTTGGGCGGAGCGCAGGGCTCGACCGTGCTCGGCACCGCGAACGTGATGATGGCGGCGACGCTCGCGCGCGGTCGCACCGTGATCCACGGCGCGGCGTGCGAGCCCGAAGTCGTCGACCTCGGCGACTGCTTGAACAAGATGGGCGCGAAGATCTCCGGCCTCGGCTCGCCGCGGATCGTGATCGAAGGCGTCGACCAACTCGGCGGCGCGACCCACGCCGTGATCCCCGATCGCATCGAGGCCGGCACGTTCTTGATCGCAGGCGCGATGACCGGCGGCGCGGTGCGCGTCGAGAACTGCCGGCCCGATCACCTGACCGTGTTGCTCGAACGCCTCGGCGAAGCGCGCGTTCCGTTCCAACAAGGCAAGGATTGGATCGCGAGCGTCCCGTACGACGTCCGCGATCGCGCGCGTGCGCCGCGACCGACCGACGTGACGACGTTGCCTTACCCGGCGTTCCCGACCGATCTCCAAGCGCAATGGATGGCGCTGATGACGCTCGCCGACGGCATGAGCGTGATCACCGAGACGATCTACACCGATCGCTACATGCACGTCGCCGAGATGATGCGCCTCGGCGCGACGATCCGACGCCAGGGCGCGAGCTCGATCGTGCTCGGCCCCGCGCCGCTCTCCGGCGCGCCGGTGATGGCTAGCGATCTGCGCGCGTCGGCCGCTCTCGTGCTCGCGGCGTTGGTCGCGCGCGGCACGACCGAGATCCACCGCGTCTACCACATCGATCGCGGCTACGAGCGGATCGAGGAACGCCTGCGCGCCCTCGGCGCCGACATCAAGCGCGTCGACGAGAACGAACCGGCAGGCACCGACGATGCGCCGCTCGCGGGCGCGGGCTCGAACGCGGTGCTCCAACCCAAGGGGCCGAAGGCGCCGAAGGCATCGAATCCCACGACGCCCGCCGCTCGTCCACGCCCCGCGAAGACGCGTTGACGCCGCGGCGAAGCGCAGACAACCGCGCGGCGTTCGCCTAGACTCGCGGGCCACTTCCGATGTTCGAGTCACTGAGCCAACGTCTCTCCTCCGCCTTCTCCTTCTTCCAGGGCAAGAAGGAACTGACCGCGGACAACATCGAAGAAGGTCTCGCCCAAGTGCGCACGGCCTTGCTCGAGGCCGACGTCCACTTCAAGGTCGCGCGCGACTTCACCGACCGCGTCAAGGTCCGCGCGCTCGGCGACAAGAAGCTCGCCGGCGTCGAGGCGTCGCAGCAGTTCATCCACGCGTGCCACCGCGAGCTCGTCGACTTGATGGGGCCGGAGGGCGCGACGCTCGAGTTCGCGAAGAGCGGCCCGACCGTGATCCTGATGGCCGGCTTGCAGGGCGCCGGCAAGACGACGACGTGCGGCAAGCTCGCGAAGCTCTTGCGCGAACGCTTCAAGAAGCGCCCGTTGCTGGTCGCCGCCGACGTCAAGCGTCCGGCCGCGGTCGAGCAGTTGAAGGTGCTCGGCAGTCGCCTCTCGATCCCCGTCTTCCACGTCGCGGGCGTCTCTCCCGCCGAGGTCTGCGCGCGAGGAATCGAGGAAGCGAAGAAGACCGGCGCCGACGTCGTGGTCCTCGACACCGCGGGTCGCTTGCACGTCGACGAAGAGATGATGGCGGAGGTCGCGGAGATCGCGCGACGCTGCTCGCCGCACGCGCAACTCCTCGTCGTCGACGCGATGACCGGCCAGGACGCGGTGCGTTCGGCGCAAGCGTTTCACGAGCGTCTCGCGCTGACCGGCGTCGTGTTGACCAAGCTCGACGGCGATGCGCGCGGCGGCGCGGCGCTCTCGATCAAGACCGTCACCGGTCGTCCGATCCTCTTCATCGGCACCGGTGAGAAGCTCGAGGACCTCGACGCGTTCCACCCCGAGCGCATGGCCGGCCGCATCCTCGGCATGGGCGACGTCGTCGGACTCGTCGAGTCCGCGGCGACGAACATCAGCGAGGACGAAGCGCGCGCGAGCTACGAGAAGATGGTCCTCGGCGAGTTCACGCTCGAGGACATGCTCGCGCAGCTGCGGATGATCAAGAAGCTCGGGCCGATGAAGAAGGTCCTCGGCATGTTGCCCGGCATGGGGCAGATGATCGACAAGCTCGACGTCGACGACCGGCGCATGGTGCGCATGGAAGCGCTGTTCACGTCGATGACGCCGCGCGAGCGCTTGCATCCCGAGCTCCTTGACATGGCGCGCCGCCGGCGGATCGCGCGCGGCGCGGGCCAAGAAGTCGACGCGGTCAACGAACTCCTCAAAGGCTTCAAGGGCATGAAGCAGATGATGAAGGAGATGAACCGCATGGGCCTCGGCGCGAAAATGGGCGCCGACGCGAAGAAGCAGGCCCTGCGCGAGATGTCGCCGACCGGCGAACTCACGCCGGGCTCGAGCGGCGGCGGGGGACTCCTCGGCGGACTCGGCAGCTTGGGCAGCGGCTTGGGCGCGCTCGGCAGCGGGATCGGCGGGCTCTTCGGCGGCGGCAGGGGCCAGCCCTCGATGGAGGACCTGCGCGGGATGATGGGCGGGCGCGGCGTCGACGCGTCGGCCGGCCGCACGGGCAAGGTCGAGAGCAAGAAGGACAAGAAGGCTCGGCGCAAGAAGGGTCGGCGCTAGACCTCGTCCTCGCAACGGGCGCACATAGTTGCGTCGCCGTGGTGGAGCGCGCGCGACTCGCCTGGTATGCTCTTCGCCCCTCACAACGTCGGGCGCGTCTCGTCGTTTTCACTCTTTCAAACCCATACGAGCTCACGACCCACCCAATGGCCGTCGTCATCCGCATGAAGCGCATGGGGCGTCTCAACCGCCCCTCCTACCGCATCTCCGTCGCCGACGAGCGCAATCCGCGCGACGGTCGCACGCTGGACACGCTGGGCCACTACGACCCCCTGATGCCGCGCAAGGAGCACCAGCTCAAGCTCGACATCGAACGCGCGCGCTACTGGATCATCCGCGGCGCGAAGATCAGCGAGACCTGCCACTCGATCTTCAAACGCCTCGGCGTCTACGAAGGCGAAGCCAAGCGCGAGCACAAGCCCCGCGACCGCACCGGGCGGAAGGCGACGACCAAGTCGGGCGACGCCCGTATCGCCGCGCGCAACGCGCGCCTCGCTCTGAAGGCCAACCGCCTGAAGACGCGCGTCGCCGCGAAGAAGGCGGCGAAGGCCGCGAAGCCGGAAGAAGCCAAGGCCTAAGAGAGCGCGCGCGTCGCGCTCCGGCCCGCGCCGGCGGTCAAGACCGCTTTCGGCGCGCGGATTCCATCGCATCGAGTTTCGCGTCGCGCGGCCCCGCCGCGTCGGCGCATGTCGATTCCTCTCCAACGACCGCAGCACGTGTCCAAGAAGTCCGATCTGACCCTCAAGCTGCTCGAGAAGGTCTCGACCGGCTGGCCGACCCCGGAGAAGCTCGAGAACGCGAACCTGCTCGAGCAGGGGATGTACGCGATCCTGCGGCGCAAGCTCGAAGCGGGCCACGCGGCTTCGGTCGTGACTTCGCTGCGCGCGGTGTACAGCGATCCGAACGAGCTGCGCGTCGCGCAGGCTCAAGAGGTCGCCTCGCACCTCGAGATCCCCGCGAAGCTGCGGATGGACGCGGCGCGCGCGGTGAAGGAATACCTGCAAGAGATCTTCCAGCGCAGCCACGGACTCGAGCTCGAGTTCCTGCGCGACGACGCGCAATCGGCGGCGCGCTTCGTCTCGATCCTGCCGTTCATGGGCCTCGGCACCGCGCAGTGGTTGATGTGGCTCGCGTCCGGTGAAAAGGAAGTCCCGGTCACGCAGAGCATGGTGCGCGTGCTCGACCGTCTCGGTCTGATCGCGCGCAACTCATCGTCGAAGAAGATGCGCGCGGCGATCGATCCGCTGATCCCCGACGGACGCGAAGTCGACTTCCTGTTGCGCTTCGGCGAAGTCGGTTCGCGCTGGTGCGACGCGCGCAAGCCCGCGTGCTACGCGTGTCCGTTGGTCGACGATTGCCGCTACGGCAAGAAGGCCTACCGCGAATGGCAGGGCCAGCAGAAGCGCCTCGAACAACAACGCGTGCGCGACGAAGCTCGCCGCGCGATCCTCGCCAAGAAGGACGAGGAGAAGCGCAAGAAGGACGACGAGAAGCGTCGTCGCGAGGAAGCTCGCCTCGCCGAGAAGCGCGACGCCGAGGAAGCGAAGAAGCGCCGCATCGCGGAGCGCGTCGCGCTCGCCGATTCGAAGAAGCGCGAGATGGAAGCGCGCGCGAAGGCTCGCATCGAGGCGGCGCGCAAGAAGCTCGAGTTCGAGGCCAAGAAGAAGGCCGAGGTCGAGGCGAAGCGCATCGCGCTCCAGAAGGCGGCCGAGAAGCAAGCCGCCGACAAGAAGGCGGCGGACGCCAAGGCGCTCGAGAAGAAGAAGGCCGCCGACAAGAAGGCGGCCGAGAAGGCCGCGGAGAAAGCGGCCGCGAAGAAGGCGGCGGATGCCAAGGCCCTCGAGAAGAAGAAAGCCGCCGACAAGAAGGCGGCACAGGCCAAGGCCGCCGCCAAGGCGAAGAAGTCGAAGAAGAGCGGCTCGCGCCGCTGAGCGGAGTACGCGCGTGGACGCGTTCCGCGTCGTGCTGGCTTCGGCGTCGCCGCGTCGGCGGGAGTTGCTCTCTCGAGCCGGCGTCGCGTTCACGATCGAGCCCGCGGATGTCGACGAGAGCCTCGACGGTTTCGCGACGCCGGAGGCCGCGGCGCGCGAGCTCGCCGAGCGCAAGGCCCGCGCGGTCGCCGAGCGCCGGCGCGGCGAACGCGTGCTCGTGCTCGGCGCCGACACGATCGTCGCGGTCGCGATGGCGGGAGGCTGGCGCTTGCTCGGCAAGGCCGCGGACGAGCGCGAGGAGCGCGAGATGCTCGCGTTGCTCTCCGACACGCGCCACGCGGTGATCACCGGCGTCGCCGTCGTGCGCGCGAACGACGGAGCGCTCTTCTCCGACTTCGAGCGCACGTGGGTGCGCATGCGCGCGCTGGCGCCGGCAGAAATCGACGCGTACGTCGCGAGCGCCGAGTGGCGCGACAAAGCCGGCGGCTACGCGATCCAGGAGAACGCCGACCGTTTCGTCCTCGGCCTCGAGGAGGGCGGTTTCGACAACGTGGTCGGGCTGCCGGTCGGACTCACCCTGGCCTTGCTCGCGCGCGCGGGTTGGGCGAGGCCTTGAGGAACGAGCTCAGGGCCGCTACTCTCTTCGGCCCTTCGGTCTGACGCCCCGCATCCGCCCCGGATCACGCGGGACACGTCGGACCCGACTCTACGGAGCCCGAGCCAGCCATGAAAAAGGACATCCACCCGAAGTACTTCGACTGCAAGGTCCACTGCGGCTGCGGGAACGAATTCGCGACCCGCGCCACGGTCAAGGAACTGCGCATCGAAATCTGCTCGGTCTGCCACCCCTTCTATTCGGGCAAGCAGAAGTTCGTCGACACCGCCGGTCGCATCGAGCACTTCCAGAAGAAGTACGCCAAGACCAAGGCGAAGGCTTAGCTGGTCCTGTCTTCGCGCGCGGAAGTCGCGCGACGGAGTTGAGCGGCCATGCAGTTCGCTCCCGTCATCGTCGAGAAGCTCGCCAAGGAAGCCCGGCGCTACGCCGAGTTGACCGAGCAACTTTCCGAGCCCGAGATCGCGTCCGATCCGAAGAAGCTGATGCCGCTGATGCGCGAGCGCGGCGCGCTCGAGAGTGCTCACGAGCTCCACGCGCGTGTCCTCGCGCTGCAGAGTCGCCGCGCGGAAGCGGAGAAGTTGCTCGGCGACGCCGACTACGCGGGGCTCGCGAAGGAGGAGCTCGACGCGCTCGACCGCGAGGAACCCGCGCTCGACATCGAGATCAAGAAGGCGTTGGTCACCGACGCCGACGACCGGCGCCGCAAGGTGATCTTCGAGATTCGCGCGGGAACGGGTGGCGAGGAAGCAGCTCTCTTCGCCGCGGATCTCTACCGCCTCTACCAGAAGTACTTCGACTCGCTCGGTTGGCGCCAAGAGGTCTTCGAGGTCTCGCCGTCGGAAATGGGCGGCTACCGCGAGGTGATCTTCGCCGTCGAGGGCGAAGGCGCGTGGTCCAAGCTCCGTTTCGAATCCGGCGGCCATCGCGTGCAGCGCGTGCCGGCGACCGAAGCGCAAGGTCGCATCCACACTTCGGCGGCGACGGTCGCGGTGCTGCCGGAAGCCGAGGAGATCGACCTCGTGATCCGACCCGACGATCTGCGCATCGACACGATGCGCGCCGGCGGCGCGGGCGGCCAGCACGTCAACAAGACCGAATCTGCGGTGCGCATCACGCACTTGCCGACCAACACGGTCGTCGTCTGCCAGGACGAGAAGTCGCAGCACAAGAACAAGGCTCGCGCGATGCGCATGTTGCGTTCGCGGATCTTCGAGGCCGAGCGCGCGAAGCGTCACGCCGAACGTTCGGCGCTGCGCAAGGGACTCGTCGGTTCCGGCGACCGCTCCGAACGCGTGCGCACCTACAACTGGCCGCAGAACCGCGTCACCGATCACCGTCTCGACCAGAACTTCTCGCTGGAGCAAGTGATCGGCGGCAAGCTGGGCCCGATCCTCGACTCGCTCGAAGCCCTCGATTTCGAAGAGCGTTTGAAGAGCCTGTGACCGCATGAGCGACCCCAAGGAACTGCCGCGCACCTCCGGCGAGATGCTCGCCCGCGCGCGCGAGTTCCTCGCGAAGAAGGACGTGCCCGAGGGGCGCCTCGAGGCGGAGCTCTTGGTCGCGCACGCGCTCGGGCTCGATCGCTTGCACCTCTTCCTCGATCTCGAACGGCCGGTGAACGAAGTCGAGGTCGCGCGCGCTCGCGACTTCCTCGTGCGGCGTTCGAAGCGCGAGCCGACCGCGTACATCCTCGGTCGGCGCGATTTCTACGGCCGCGGCTTCGAGGTCAACTCCGCGGTGTTGATCCCGCGGCCCGAGACCGAGTTGGTGGTCGATCACGCGCGCGCGTTCGCGCGTTCGCGCATGGGAGCGCTGACGATCGGCGACTTCGGCACCGGCAGCGGCTGCTTGGCGGTGACGTTGGCGCTCGAGCTCGCGGGCTCGACCGTGTTCGCCGCCGACGTGTCGTCCGCCGCGCTCGAAGTCGCGCGCAAGAACGCCGAGCGTCTCGCCGCGCACGTCACGTTCGTCGAAGCCGCCGCGCCGCGCGCGCTCGTCGAAGCGGCGGGCGCGAAGTTCGACTTGCTCGTCTCGAATCCGCCGTACGTCGGCACCGACGAGCGCGCGTCGCTCGCGTCGGAAGTGCGCGATCACGAGCCGCACCTCGCGCTCTTCGCGCCCGAGGACGATCCCGATCATTGGCTGCGCCGGCTCGTCGAGGACGCGCGCGAGCTCGTCGCGAGCGGCGGCGCGCTCTTCGTCGAACTGGGCCATCGCCAAGCCGACTCCGCGCGCGAACTCGCGAAACGTGCGGGCCTCGAACCGCGCTTGCACCTCGACCTCGCGCGCATTCCGCGCGTGCTCGAGCTGCGCGTCGGCTGAACTCGCGCGGCGGGCGCACGCGCGAGCGCTCGACCTTTCACGAGTGCCGCGGCGGATCGAGACGTGTTTTCCCCGCGTGGCGGCGGTCGCGGGTTGCGGTTACGGTCGAGCGCCCTCCGACCGCGCGTTCGCGCAAGTCGTCGAGCTCGCGCTCTCCACTCCGTCTCGATCGGCACCCCATGACCCACACGTTCTCACGTCTCGTCGTCGGCCTCGTCGTCTCCACGTTCACCGCCGTAGCCGCGTCCGCCCAAGCGTCGCTCCAAGCGATCGGCCCGGCGAACTCGTTCGGTTACGGCGTCTCGCGCGACGGCAGCACCGTCGTCGGCCTCGACGGGCTCGCGTCGGGCATCAACTTCCGGTGGACGTCCGTCGGCGGCTACTCGACGATCGGCGGCCAATCGATCGCGGTGCATTGCAGCAGCGACGGTTCCGTGATCGGCGGCAGCGATACGCCCGGCGGACAGACGACCGCGGGGTATTGGACGTCGCTCAACGGTTGGACGACGGTCGGCGGACTCATCGGACAGAGCGGGTCGAGCGTCAGCGACACGTGGGACATCTCGCACGACGGTCAGACGCTCGTCGGCCTCGGCTGGATCAACGCCGGCACCGCGCACGCGTTCAAGTGGACGTTGCCGACCGGCGTCGTCGACCTCGGCTCGACCGGAGCTTCGAGCCGCGCGAACGGCGTCTCCGGCGACGGCGCGGTCGTCGTCGGTTGGGACGACAACCCGAGCAACGGCACGCGTCGGCCCGCGTACTGGACGACGCCGGGCTCGCCGATCGTGCTGAGCGCATCGCCCGGAGAAGCGCAAGCCGCGGACACCGACGGCAGCGTGATCGTCGGCCAGCTCGGATCGAAGGCCTTCCGGCGCACGGCGATCAACGGGCTCTTCTCGCTCGGCGCGCTCGTGCCGACCGACACCAGCAGCGCGACCGACGTCGACGACGTCGGCGCGACCGCGGTCGGCTACAGCGGACCGTTCGGACCGCTGACGGTGCGGCGCGCGTTCGTGTGGCGCGCGGGGCTCGGGCTCGTCGACTTGAAGACGTTGCTCACGGCGCAAGGCGTCAACACCACCGGTTGGACGCTCTACTCGGCGATCGGAGTTTCGGGCGACGGCGACACGATCACCGGTTACGCGCAGCGACCAGGCGCGGGTCTCGGAGCCTTCGTCGCGCAGCTCGCGAGCGGACCGGGCTCGGGCTCGACGTACTGCACCGCGAAGACCAACAGCCTCGGTTGCGTTCCGATCATCGTCACGACCGGCATCGCGAGCGCGAGCGTGAATTCAGGCTTCACGATCGGCGCGGCCGACGTGCTCAGCCATCGCTCCGGTCTCTTCTTCTACGGCACGACCGGACAACAAGCGGTTCCGTTCCAAGGCGGCACGCTGTGCATCAAGCCGCCGATCAAGCGCACGTCGGTCCAGAACTCCGGCGGCAATCCGTCGCCCGCGAACGACTGCACCGGGACGTACTCGTTCGACTTCAACGCGTACATCGCGCTCGGCCTCGATCCGAATCTCACCGCCGGCCAAGCGGTCGACGGTCAGTTCTGGTCGCGCGACGTGGGCTTCGCTTCGCCGAACAACACCGGGCTGACCGCCGCGGTGCACTTCGTCCTCCAGCCCTGACGGGCTCGCGTCACTCGCCGGCCGACGCGGCGGTGTGAACGGTCTTGGTCGAGCTGCGCGCCGCGACGAACGCGTCGATCGCGCGGGCGTTGGCCTCGGTGGTCTCGTGGAGGAACACCGCGATCTCCCAGTGCTCGACCGACGGGCCGATGCGCTCGCAACGCACGACCGCGCCGCGCGCGATCACCGGACCGGCGGCGCCGGGCAGGTCGAGGCTGAGCTCGAGCAACGTCATCAACGGCACCGAGCGTTCGAGGTAGAAGCTGACGCCCGCGCGGCTGATGTCGCGCAGCTTGGCGTGGAACGTCCCCGACTTGAGGGTGAGCGTGACCTGGCCCTCGATCTGGGCGCGCGGGTAGCGGCGACGTTCACGGCCGGCGGTGTCGGGGCTCTTGGCGCTCATGGTTTCTCCGCGGACTTCGGGGGCTTTCGGCGACGGCGTTCGTCGACGGCCGGATCGTACGGCGAGCGGAATGCAGTGTCACGCGTCGAACTCTTCGCCGACTCGCGCTCGCCGGATAGACTCTCCGCCCACACCCGAATCCCCGAGGAGTCCGACGATGGCGAGCTACAACAAAGTGATCCTGATGGGCAACCTGACGCGCAAGCCCGAGGTGCGCTTCACTCAGGGAGGCACCGCGATCTGCAAGTTCGGCCTCGCCGTCAACCGGCGCTTCAAGGACCAGAGCGGCGAGTGGAAGGAAGAGGCGACCTTCGTCGACATCACCTTCTTCGGCAAGCGCGGCGAAGCCTTCGCGAAGTACCACGACAAGGGCAAGACCGCGTTCATCGAGGGTTCGTTGCGTCTCGATCAGTGGGACGACAAGCAGTCGGGCGACAAGCGTTCGAAGCTCTACGTCGTCGGTGATGATTGGCAATTCGTGGGCGCGGCCGGTGGCGGCGGGCAACGTGAAGTGACGTCCGACGAAGGCGCGGCGTCTGCCGGCGGCGGTGGCGGCGGCAACTACGGCAACTACGCGCGCGAATCGGGCGCGAGCGCCGGCCCCGCGGAAACCCTGGACGCGGACGAAGCGCCGTTCT
>JAIOPM010000012.1 GCA_021413885.1 Planctomycetota bacterium | reverse complement strand
CCGGGAAGCCGATTTCTCGCGCGCATGTCAGTGCAGCGTCGATGCTCTCGAGCGGCTCGTCCGCTCCCGGAATCACCGCGAGCCCCGCGGCCATCATCGCGCGCCGGGCCGGAGTCTTGAGCCCCATCAACGCCAACGCCGCGGGCTTCGGACCGACGAAGGTCAGGCCGTGCTGTTCGACCAATGCCGCGAAGCGCGCGTTCTCGGCGAGGAAGCCCCAACCGGGATGCACCGCGGAAGCGCGCGTCTGCAACGCCGCTTGGACGACGCGCTCCGCGTCCAGATAGCTCTCCTTCGAAGCCGCCGGCCCGAGACAGACGACTTCGTCCATCGCATCGAGCCAACTCGCGCCGAGATCGCCCTCCGACGCGACGCCGATCGGCGAGATCGAGAGCTCCCTTGCCGCCCGCGCGATCCGCACGGCGACCTCACCGCGATTGGCGATCAACAATCGATGGAACATGAGCGCGCAGAGCCTAGCGCCGCGCTTCGTCGTCGTCGCGTCGGAACCCGCGCACGCCGGCGACCGAACCGCGTCGGTTACGCTCTCGGCCATGTGGCTTGCTTCGATGATGCTGGCGCTCGCAGCGCTCGCTCCCGACGTCGCAGGTTCGCTCTCGGCCCTCGCTTCGTCGCGGGCGGAGGAGCGCGAGGGCGCCGAGCGGTGGCTCGCCGCGCATCTCGCCGTCGACGACTTCGAACGGCTCGCGAGTTTCCTGCCCAACGCGGAACTGCCCAACGCGGAACTCGAGCCGCGCGCGCGGCTGGCGCTCGCGCTCGGCGGCGACGACCGGCACTTCGATCTCGCGCGGCGTCTCGCGCTCGGCTCCGAGGTCGCAGTTCGCGACTGCGGTGTGCGCGCGGTCAGAGCGATCGTCGAGCGTTGGCTCGGCGGCTCCGACGGACCGCCGGTCACCGATGCCGCGCCGACGCCGGTCGCGGGTGAAGCACGTCAACCGCTGCGGCTCGAACTCGCGGGCGCGTCGCTCGAGGAACTCGTCGATCTGCTCGCGCGCCGCGGCGGGCTCGGCGGCGGAGCTCTCGCCGGCGGCGACGCGGTGCCGCTCTGCATCGATCTCGGGCTCGCGGCCGACGCGGAGTTGCCGCGCGCGGAGCCCGAGCTGCGCACCGGCGCGTGGGGCGAGCTCGTCGCCGCGACCGCGCGGCGTTTCGGCGCGCGTCATTGGCTCTATGGCAACGGCGAGACGCGTGCGTTCGCGGTGCTCGCGCGCATCGGCGTCGCGGAGCCGCGTTCGGCGACCGAGTGGATCCTGTTGCGCACCAAGGCCGCGTTGGATTCGCCCGACGTCGGCGAACGCGAGCGCGCGGCCCGCGCCGTCGCCGCCGTCGGTTTCGCGCCGGCGATCGAGCTGCTCGCCGAACGTTTTCGACTCGACGGCGATGTCGCGGCGCTCTCCGGTCTGACGCTCGCCGCGGCGCGCGGTCGAGTCGCGCCGGCGTTGTGTACGGTCGACGCGGCGCGAGCGCTCGTTCGCCGCGCGGAAGCCGCGCTCGCACGCGGCGGTTCGCGCGCGCGTTTCGTCGCGGCGGAATGCGGACGTGCGCTCGCCGGCCTCGGCGACACGACCGACGGAGCGCGGCCGCTCGACGTGCTCGGCGAGAGTCTGGAGCGCTGCACCGACGAACAACTCGCGTGGCGCTTGCGCGTCGCGACGCTCGCGCGCGCGGCGTCGGCGCCGCTCGATCAGGCGGCTCGCGCGGCGCTCGCGAATCCGGCGCCGAGCGTCGAACGCGCGGCGGTCGCGGCCGCGGGCTTTGCGTACCTCGTCGCGGCGACGCCCGGACCGCTCGGTCGCGTCGAAGCCGCCGCGCCGCGCGCGTTGCTCGCCGCGGAGATGCAGCGCGGTCGCGGGGTGACGTTCGTCGAAGCGTGGGCGCGCGCAGGACTCGACGTGCCGCGCGAATGGCGCGAACCCGCGCTCGCGACCGACGTCGCGCTCGCGGTGTTCGACGCCGAGTGGCGCGCGGAGCGGCCCGACGATGCGCTCGTCGATCGTTTCATCGCGCTCGTCCGCGCCGACCTCGAGGCGGTCGAGGAACGCATCGATCTCTGGCGCCGTCGTGGTCGACTCGAGGCGGTGAACGCGTTGCTCGACGCGGCGAAGAAGCGTGCGACCGACGCCGGCCCGCGCGACGTGCTCGATCGTCTCGACGCGCGGCTCGCGCGGATCGACGACGCTCGGGCGGAAGCTCTGCTCGCGCGTTTCAGCGCGCCGCCGAACGTCGATTGGCTCGCGGTCGGCGGCCTCGCCGGCTCGCAGGTCGGCGCGCGCGCGCGCGAGGCCCTGGTCGTCGCGTTGGGCTCCCTCGCGAGCGACGCGGCGCCGTCCGATCCGCTCGGCCGCGGCATCGAGCGCGCGTGGACGGTCCTGCGGTCGCGCGGCGACCGCGCCGCGGCGGACGCGTTCCTCGGCGAGGTTCGCGACGCGCTGCGCGCGGCCAAGCGGACGCGCTTCCTCGAAGCGCTCGCCTCGCGAGCCTGGCCGCTCGCGCCGGCGACTCGTCCGCTCGACCTGCGCCTGCAGGATCTTCCGGACGGCTTCTGAACTCCCCCGAGGCGGGGACGAAGCGCTCGGGCCGGCGGAATCATCTTGGGGCTGGATTGTCGGCGGCCGATCAGCATGCTTGCCCGGCGCCGAAACCAACCCATGCCGACCACCAAGAACACGACCGACAACGCTCCGCTCCAAGTCGCCGACCCCGAGGAGGCGCGCAAGACGCCGATCACGAGCGAGGACGCCGTGATGGTGACGCACCCGCGCTCGCCGCGCGCGGAGCAGTACCGGACGCTGCGCAACTCGATCGTCGCGCTCAACCCCGAAAGCGCGCCGCGCACGGTGGTGATCACCAGCGCGTTGAAGGGCGAAGGCAAGACCGTGACGTCGATCAACCTCGCGATGGCGCTCGCCGAGATGCCGAACACGCGCGTGTTGATCGTCGACGCGAACCTGCACGCGCCGGGCGCGGAAGAGATCATCGGCATGCCGCGACGTCAGGGCTTGTCGGAGTTGCTGTCGGGACGGCTGTCGCTCGACCAAGCGGTCCGTTCGCTGTCGGTCGCCGGCGTCGCGATCCTCGGCGCGGGCGCCGCGCCGAAGAATCCGTCGGAGCTGCTCGCGTCCGACCGCATGAAGATCGTGTTGTCGCAGCTGAAGCAGCGCTTCAACTACGTGTTGCTCGACGCGCCCGAGGCGTTGGCGATCAGCGACGCGAGCTTGCTCGGCGCGATCGCGGACGGCGTGTTGCTGGTCGTCAGGTTGTCGACGACGCCGCGCCAGTACGTCGAACAGACGCACACGATGCTCGAGACGCTCGGCGGCAACGTGCTCGGCACGTGCGTGACCGGCGTCGCGGGAGACTAGTCGAGCACCGCGGAGACGATGCCGCTCGAGCGGCATGCGGCCGGTTCGAGGGCGCGCGCGAAGAAGCGTGAGTTCGCGGACGTCGCGGGCGGAGTCCACAGCCGCAACGCGCGACCGGATTCGTCGGCGACCAAGCCGATCGACAGCTCGGGCACGCCGAGCGGGATCCCGTGCGAACACGCCGGCGCGAGCAACGACGGTTGCGCGCTCCCCGTGAGCGTGAGCAGCGCGCCCGGCGTCGCGCCGCCGATCGCGAACCAGTTCGGCGTACCTGAACTCGCCGGCGTCGGCGCGAGCGCGCGCAACCGCGGCCACGGCGTGAACGTCGCGAACAACGGACCGGAGAGTCCGCCCGAACCGCTCGCGACCGGACTGTCCAAGTACGCGCCGGTGCGGCCGTCGTAGCGGCGCACTTCGTTCGTGCCTTGGTTCGCGATGTAGAGGCGACCGAGTTCGTCCCAACACATTCCGAGCGCGGCGGAGAACGCGGGATCTTGGATGAACGTGTCGACGAAGACGCCGGTCGCGCCGTCGAAGCGCTGCACGCGCTTGTTGAACGCGTTGGTGACGTAGAGCAGTCCGTCCGGTCCGAACGCGAGGTCGTGGGGGCCGTTGAGGTCGGTCTTGACGAAGTTGCCGAGGTACGCGCCGGTCGTGCCGTCGAAGCGCTTGAGCTTGTCGGTGATCACGCTGCCGACGTAGAGGTCGCCGTCGGGGCCGAACGTGAAGCTCGTCGGTCCGTTGAGCGCGCCGCCCGACGCGAACACGCCGAGGAACGTTCCGTCGACGCCGTCATAACGCAGGATCGCGTTCGTCGCGCCGCTCGCCACGTACAGCTCGCCGTCGGGACCGAAGTTGACTTGGCGCGGCGCCGCGAGCCCGCCGCCGGACGCGAACACGCCGAGGAACGCACCGCTCGTCCCGTCGTAGCGCAGGACCTGATCGTTGTCGCCGCTCGCGACGTAGAGGTTGCCGTCGGGGCCGAACGTCAGCCCGACCGGATTGTCCAGGCCGCCGCCGGACGCGAAGACGCCTTCGAACGCGCCGGTCGACGCGTCGTAGCGCAGGACTTCGTCGGTGAAGCGACTGGTGACCAAGAGGTCGCCCTGCGCGCGCGAGAGCGAAGCGAGAGCGGCTGCGCAGAGAACGAGTTTCGTGAATTCGAGCATGGGGCGAGTCCTTTCGAGCGACGGCGTAGCGCGCGCGAAGACGTCCGCTACTCCGCGTGGGACGAACGGTGGTTCTCCCGGGACGAACGCGGAGCGTCGCGCCTCGTCGTCGTGTGACATGCTGGTCGAGCTCCCATGAACTCCTCGCGTTTACGCGTCAGCCTCGCCGTCGCGGGCGTGCTGACGCTCCTGGGACTCCTGTCGACCTCGCGGATGTACTTCGGCTATGCCGAGCTCGGCCACCCGATCTCGGTCGCGGACGCCGTCGCGACCGGAATGATGGCTTGGTGGACGTGGGCACCCCTGGTGCCGGCGATCTTTGCGCTCGCCCGCCGTTTCGCGCTTCCCGCCGCACGCCTGGGTCGCTCCCTCGTCGTGCACGCCGTCGCGAGCGCGGCGGTTGCGGTACTCCACATCGTGCTCTTCGGCATCGCATCGGCGGCGGTGCGCGAAGTGCGCTTCGGCAACGGATCGTTCGTCGGCGAGCTCCGGTCGAGTTTCGCATTCAAGTTCAACACGGGAGTCGTCTTCTATTGGGCCGTGCTCCTCGCTTGCGTCGCGTGGGATCACGCCTCGCGTTCCCGTGTGGAGGCGTTGCGGCGCGCGGAACTCGAACGTTCGCTGACGCAAGCGCGCCTCGCCGCGTTGCAGTCTCACCTTGCTCCGCATTTTCTCTTCAACACGCTGAACGCGATCTCGGCCGCGTTGCACGACGAGCCCGACCTGGCTGAGCGCATGCTCGCGCGCCTCGGTACGCTTTTCCGCGCGGTGCTGGATCGCCGCTCGCGCGCCGTGCAGCGACTCAGCGACGAGCTGGCGTTCCTCGACGACTATCTCGAGCTCCAGCGCGCTCGCTTCGGCGAACGGCTGACGATCGACCGGCGCATCGATCCCGCCGTGCTTGGCGTCGACGTGCCGACGTTCCTGCTCTTGCCGTTGGTCGAGAACGCGGTGCAGCACGGCGTCGGCGCGCGGACCGGTCCCGCGACGATTCGCATCTCCGCCGACAAGTCGGGCGCGAGCGTACGCATCTCCATCGAGGACGACGGCCCCGGCGTCGCTCCGGCGGACGCCGCAGACTCGCGTGCGTTCGGTCTCGCGAGCGTGCGTGAACGTCTGCGCTTGATCCACGGCGACGCCGGCCGCCTCGAAGTCGCGTCGAGCGCGCCGAGCGGCGCCGCGATCCACGTCTCCTTCCCCGCGTGAACCGCCGATGGAACCGTTGCGCGTCCTGATCGTCGACGACGAACCGCCCGCGCGGAAGAAGCTGCGCGATCTGCTCGCGAGCGAGTGCGACTTCCTCGTCGCGCGCGAGTGCGAGGACGGCGACCGCGCGGTCGAAGCGCTGCGCGACGAGTCGTTCGACCTCGCGTTGCTCGACGTGCAGATGCCCGGTCGTTCGGGCCTCGACGTCGTGCGCGACACGGGACCGGCGCGCATGCCGCCGACGGTCTTCGTCACCGCGTTCGACGAGTACGCGGTGCGCGCGTTCGAGCTGCACGCGCTCGACTACTTGCTGAAGCCGTTCGATCGCGAGCGCTTCCGAGCGATGCTCGCGCGCGCGCGCCGCGAGATTGCGCTGAAGGGCGACGCGCACGCGCGACGGCTCGAAGCGCTGGTCGCGGAACTCGGCGCGACGTCGCTCGTCACGGAGCCGATCGTGTTGCGCTCCGGCGCGCGCACGGTGCTCGTCGCTCCCGAGGAATTCGAGTGGATCGAAGCGGCCGACAACTACGTGCGTCTGCGCGGCCCCGGCGGCGAACGGCTCGTGCGCGGCACGCTCGACGCGATCGAGGCGTTGCTCGCGCCGCGCGGCTACCTGCGCATCCATCGCTCGCTCTTGGTCAACACCACCGCGGTGCGCGAGCTCGCGCGGCAGAAGAGCGGGGAACTGGTGTTGTTGCTCGCGAGCGGCGCGCGCCTCGAGTGCGGCCGCACGTATCGCAACGCGCTCGAACGACGTTGGCCGTCGAAGCGCCTCGGCGAAGACGCGTGACCCAAGCGTCGCGCGCGTCGGCTCAGACCGGGAAGAGCCAGCCTTGCACCGCGCGCCACGCGCCGGCGAGCGTCGGACGCGACGCGTTGCGACGTGGACGACGCAGGAGTTCCGTGAGATGCGCGCGTTCCCATTCGATGGCTCGCGCGTAGTCGCTGAACGCGCGTTCGCGAGCTCGGAAACGCGGCCCGTGGAACACGCGCCGCCCGTCGCGTCCGCGCTCGATCGGGATCGCGGCGTGGAGCAGCTCGTGGAAGACGATGTAGCGCACGAACCAGCGCGGCACGAAGTCCTGGTCGAGCACCGGATGGATGCGGATCAGGTGCGCGCGCGGGTCGTAGCTTCCGAGCCGCAGCGAACGTCGCGCGCGAGCGGCGCCGGCGCGACCGAAGGTGATCGTCGGCGGAGGCGACTCTGCGAACTCGGAGCTGAAGCAGCTCGAGACGACTTCCGCCTGGAGTTCGGCGAGGTCGACGTTGCGGCCGCGAGTCACCGCCTTCGCGCGGCGCGGGGTCGCGCGCTCCTCGCGCGTGAGCTCGTCGTCGATCCAGCGATCGAGATCCTGGTCGATGCGCCGCGCGCGGCGGCCGACCGAGAGCCAACGCGACACCGACACGCGGACTTCGTCGGGCGCGCGCGCGAAGAACGCGCTCATGTGCACCACGAGTTCTCCGCGGCGGCTGCGAACGACGCGCAGGACCGAGCTGCGGGCGCGGCCGAAGCGCACCGAAACGCGAGAGCCGAGCTCCTTCGAGAGGAACTCGGCCCAAGCGGTCTCGTCGAAAGTCCGAGAGGGGACGCGAGGGGCGGCGCGGTCGCTCACACGAGAGAGCGAAGCGTCCGTCCGCGATCCGGTCAACGTCCGAGCGTCAAGTCGACCGTGATCTCTTGCGCGTCGAGGACGTTGATTTCCTTGGTCGACGCCTGTTGCTCGGCGATCGCTTGGAACGGATCGTTCGCTCCGCCGCCCGCGTTGCGGAACGCGGAGATCTGGTAGCTGCCCGACGGCACGTGGTCGATCGTGTAGCGACCTTCCGCGTCCGTGCGTCCGTCGAGCACCAGCGAGCTGCCGTCCGAAGCCGCGACGTGGACGACGCCGCGCGCGACCGGTTGACCGGCTTGGTCGAAGACCTTGCCGGTGACCTTGCCGCCGCCCTTGACCGCGACCGAACCGGTGTTGACTGTCTGGCCTTCGATCACGCGGAGGTTCGGCACGACGGTGCGCGAGTAGCTCGGGTGCGTGATCTCGAGTTGGTAGTCGGCGGGCGCGAGGGTCTTGAGCTCGAAGTTGCCGTCGCGGTCGGTGCGCGTCTTGCGCTTGGTCGCGCCGGACGAGATCAGTTGGCCGAACAGCGGGTCGTTGATGTCTTCCATCCCGGCGTCGAAGGACGCGACGACCGCGCCCTTGATCGGGTTGCCGGTGGAATCGACGAGCTTGCCCTTGATCGAGCCGCCGGCGCTGAGGCGCACGGTCAGTTCGACCGAGGCTTGGTTCTCGACGACGCTGAACTTCTCGGACAGCGCGGTCGCGAAGCCCGGCGCGTCGACCGCGAGCACGTACGAGCCGCGATCGAACTCGCAGAGCGTGAACGTGCCGTCGCCGCCCTCGACCGTCGTCTCGATCGGCAGGTTCTCGAGGAACGGTTGGTCGGGGTCTTCGTTCGCTTGCTTCGCGCTGACGGTGAACGAGGGCACCGCCTTGCCGGAGCCGTCGACCACGCGACCGCGGACGGTCGTGCGCGGCCGCATCTCGACCACGATGTTCATCTCGCCGACTTGGACGCGGTTCATGCGCGTCTGGCTGTGGCACTCGTATTCGACCTGCAGCATGTACGCGCCTTGCTGGAGGTTCTCGACCAGGAAGGAGCCGTCGTCGCCCGACAGCGCTTCGCCGCGCGAGCTCGAGCTCGCGTTGAACGTCATCGCGACGACCGTCGCGCCCTTGATCGGTTGGTTGGTGCCCTGGACGAGCACGCGACCGCCGAGCGGGAAGCCCGGACCCATGCGCACTTCCTTCTCCTGCCGGTCCTCCGACGTGCCCTTGAAGAGCACGTTCGGGATCACCTGCGTGCCGTAGCCCGCGGCGATCACCGTCAGGTTGCGCGGACCTTCGGCGACGTTCTTGAACTCGTAGTGGCCGGACGCGTCGGCCTTGACCGAGACGCGGTCGGGCGACTTCGGATCGCCGGTCAGGACGTAAGCGGAGTCGAGGTGGAGCTCGGCGCCGATCACCGGCGCGCCGCTGTCGTCGACCACGTTGCCGTACAGCGCCGAACCGACGCGCAGGATCGCGTCGGGCGCGCGCGACTCGCCTTCGTCGCGCACCGCGACGCCGGACTCTTGGGTCGGGCTGAAGTCGGGGTGCGTGGCGAGCACGTAGTAGTCGCGCCGCGGCTCGAGGTTCTTGAAGCGGTACTGACCCGCGGCGTCGGTCGTCGTCGAGAGCGACTTGCGCTTCGGCTTCTCGACCCCCATGAAGAACTCCGACGCGAGCTCCTCGCCCATGAACGCGTTCTCGGAGATCTTGACCGTCGCTCCGGTGACCGGCCGGTTCTGATCGTCGAAGACGAAACCGACCAGCAGGTTCGAGCGATCGACCGGCGCGGCGTCGGTGCCGGCGGCGGCGTTCGTCGGCGCGATGTTCTCGGTGCGCGTCTGGGCTTCCGCCACGTCGGGAGCCTGGATGTTGGCGCCCTTGGTCGGCTTCGCGGGCTCGGCCGGTTGCGTCGTCGGCGACGCGACGCCGCTCGGCTTGTCGCTCGAGGAGCGGAAGGCGAAGAAGAGGGCGGCCAGGCCGGCGAGCACCAACAGCAGAACGAGGAGCGGTTTCATGGATCGGTGGGGTTCGAGAGGGGGCGCGAGCGAGTGCCGCGCCTGATGTTTGGCTGGCGTGAGTGGCCCGCGTGGGGGCTCACTTCTTCAGGAGCGCGCGGACGATCGGGAGCGACGCAGTATTCCCGACCGACCGACCTTTTGCGAGCCCCGGGCGTCCCACGTAAAGGGCCGGAGGCTCGCTGCCTCGCTCAGGACGGCGACGCCTTCCCGGCGGGCGTCGCGTGGGTTTCCGGATCGAGTTCGGGGCCCGGCCAGAGCGACTCCAGCCAGATCTGCGAGCCCAGGAAGTACGCGAAGACCAGGAGCTCGAAGTCGACCTTGCGGAAGACGTCGACGCGGGCTTTGCGGGTCAGCGGATTGCCGTGGATGCGCGCCATTTCGCCGGTCTTCGGCGCTTGGAGGCTCCAGCCGAAGCTGAAGCCCGGCAGCGGAACCAGGCGCAACGGCTTGTTGCCGGTGTGCAGCGCGATCTCGCGGCGCATCACGCTCCAGCGCAGCGACGAGCCCAACCACTCGCGGCCCTCGGTCCAGACCGAGAACTGACCGCGCAGGATGCCGGGGTCGCGGCGGAACGTCAGGACCTCGCCCTTGTCGGGCTGGAACGTGCCGGACTCGACGACGCCGACGCCGCTGCGGCGGACGGTCAGCGATCCCACAGTCCCCGTCGCGTTGGAGATGCGGTGGCGGGTGCTCCACAGGCCGGAGGCCTGGATCGTGTAGCTGGCGATCGGTTCGGCCATTGTCGGGCGAACAACTCTACTGCGCGGAGGTGGGCCCAGGCGAGAGGCTCGCCGTTTCAGGCGGAAAACGCTGCCGCCTTAGGAGCGCGGCGACCCGAGCAGACTGCGCAGGTCGCGGACGGCCGAGGCGACGAGTTCGGTGGCGCGTGCGACCTCGTCCTCGGTCGTGAAGCGCGAGAGCGAGAGCCGCAGGCTCGACGACGCATGGGCCGCGTCCCAACCCATCGCGGTCAAGACGTGGGACGGTGCCTGGGTGCCCGACGAGCATGCGGAGCCGCTCGACGCGCACACGCCGGCGTCGGAGAGCGCGAGGACCAGTGCCTCGCCGGACACGTCGCCGAAGACGAACTGGGACGTGCCGCTCGTGCGCGCGATCTTGGCGGCGGCGACCTCGAAACCATCGATCCGCTCCCGCAGCCGACGCTCCAGCTCGTCGCGCAACGCCGCGAGCCGTTCGGGTCCGCCGCCCGCGAGCCACTCGCGCGCGAGCTCCGCCGCGCGCCCGAAACCGACGATGCCGGCGACGTTCTCCGTACCGGCGCGTCGATCGGCTTCCTGCGATCCGCCGCGCGTCCACGCATCGAACGGACTCCCGCGTCGCACCCACAACGCGCCGACGCCCTGCGGTCCGTGGAGCTTGTGGGCGCTGACCGAGACGTAGTCGACGGCCAAATCGGTGAGCACGAACGCGAGCTTGCCCGCCGCTTGCACCGCGTCGACGTGGAAGAGGATGCCGAGCTCGCGACAACGCCGGCCGATCGCGGCGACGTCGTGAATGGCGCCGGTTTCGTTGTTCGCCCACATCACCGACACCAGCGCGCAGCGCGTGTCGAGGCTCGCGAGGAACGCATCGAGGGCGAGCGAGCCGTCGTGCTCGACGCGCGCGCGTTCGACGACGAAGCCCGAGTCGGCGAGGCGTGCGCTCGGTTCGAGCACCGCCGGATGTTCGACCGCGGTCGTGATCACGCGTTTGCGTTCCGGCGCCGCGCCGCGCGCTTGGTGGAGCGCGAGGTGATTCGACTCGGTCCCGCCCGCCGTGAAGACGATCTCGCTCGCGTGCCGCGCGCCGAGCAAACGCGCGACGGAAGCCCGCGCGCGCGAGACGGCCTCGAGCGCATCTTCGCCGAAACGGTGGAGGCTGGACGGATTGCCGTAGTGCTCGGTCAGCCACGGCCACATCGCCTCCGCGACCTCGGGCGCGATCCGCGTCGTCGCGTTATTGTCGAGGTAGATCGTCGTCATCATCGCGACGTCCGCGGGCGCTCCGCGGTTCTCGCCGTAGCTCAATAGAGCGCGCTGATCGTTTCCGGCAGGGGCTGGCCGGTCATCACGCACGGTTCGCAGAAGTTGTTGTCGACGTGAGGCGAATGGCGGCAGTGCTCGCAGTCGTGGAGCTTGGCCGACGCGCGGGCGATGCCTGCGCGTTGCTCTTCGAGGAGCTTGATGCGCTCGGCGAGCAGGCGATCCTGTTCGCGCAGGGCTTCGTCGACACGCGCGACGAATTGCTTGCGATCGTCGACGACCTCGCGGGTCGCCATCAGCTCGCGGATCCGATCCAGGTTGAGCCCGAGACTCTGCAGGTCGCGGATCATGTTCAACCGGTTCAGGTGCGCGCGGCGGTAGTAACGGAAGCCGCCTTGGCTGCGCGACGCCGGCGCGAGCAGCCCGAGTTCTTCGTAGTAGCGCAGCGTCCGCAGGTTGGTGCTCGCGAGCCGCGCGAAGTCGCCGATCTTCAGGAGTTCGTTGGCGTCGTTCATGCGGAGCTTTCGTAAGAGGCGGGGAAGCGGCGGATCGGGTTCGTGCCCGCCGGATGAAGGGCGAGCACGTCCCATGCTAACGCTCGATCAAGCTTAGCCTCCAGCGCCGGCCCTGGGCGGACGCCGCTTCCGCCGGCCGGCGCGCGGCGAAAGCGCTTGAGACCGCGTCGCAGCGGACTAGGGTGGTGCGCCTCGCTCGGAGAGCTCGACCTGCGCTTGAAGAGCTCTCCGGAGATCGAGTAGGAGTCGCCCATGTTCTTCTTCGATCCGCAGTACTTGATCCTGACGTTGCCCGCGGCCGCTTTCAGCGCGTGGGCTCAATGGCGCGTGCAAAGCACGTTCGCGCGTTTCCAACGCGTCGGCACGACCAGCGGCATGTCCGGCGCCCAAGCCGCCGCGTCGGTGCTGCGGGCCGGCGGCGTCGAAGGCGTGACGATCGAACGTCACCAGGGCTTCCTCTCGGACCACTACGATCCGAAAGCGAAGGCGCTGCGCCTCTCGCCGGACGTCTACGACGGTCGCTCGGTTTCGTCGGTCGCGGTCGCCGCGCACGAAGCCGGCCACGCGATCCAGGACAAGGTCGGGTACACGCCGCTCGTGTTGCGCTCGAACCTCGTGCCGCTCTGCAACATCGGCAACCATCTCTGGTTCCTGCCGTTCATCGCCGGCGCGCTGCTGCACTCGCTGCCGATCGGCTCGATGCTGATGTGGGGCGGCGTGTTCCTGTTCGCGGCGGTGGTGCTCTTCCAACTCGTCACGCTGCCGACCGAGTTCAACGCGTCGAACCGCGCGAAGGCGGTGCTCGCGGGCACGGGCATCGTCAGGACCCAGGAAGAAGCCGAAGGCGTCAAGCAGGTCCTCGACGCCGCGGCGATGACGTACGTCGCGGCCGCGGCGGCGTCGGTGATGCAGCTCATCTACCTCGTCCTGCGCGTGCAGCAGAACGATCGGCGGGACTGACGCTCGCCGTCAGTCCTGCTTGCGCACGCCGCACTCGTTCTCGAGCGTGTTGACCGTCTTGATGCCGAGCAGTCCGCGCGTCGCGAGGAGCTTCTGCACGTACTCGGCGTTCAGCGGCTTCGCGTGTCCGACCGAGTGCGCGTAGTAGAGGATCTTCGCGGTGTGCTCGACCATGTCGAGCTTCTTGTACGCGTCCATCAAGTTGGTGCCGAGCGTCACCGAGCCGTGGTTCGTCATCACGACGGTGTCGGAGCACTTCAGGATGTTGCGGATGGAGTCGGCGAGCTCGGGCGTGCCCGGCGTGCCGAAGTTCGCGGTCGGGATCCCGCCGATCGTCACGATGATCTCGGGGATGAACGGCGCTTGCATGTCGATCCCGGCGATCGTCATCGCGACGGCGTGCGGCGGGTGAGCGTGGCAGACCGCGCGCATCTCGGGCCGCACCTCGTACGCGGTCAGGTGGATGCCTTTCTCGGTCGACGCGCTCGGGCCGCCGTCGACGACGTTGCCGCGCATGTCGATGTGCGCGATGTGATGCGGTTCGAGGAAGCCCTTCATCGCGCCCGCCGGCGTGATCAGCACTGTTCCGTCGTTCATGCGCGCCGAGATGTTCCCGTCCGCGCCGACGATGTAGAAGCGGCTGTAGCAGAGCTTGCCGATCTCGCAGATCGCGCGGCGCAGGCGCGCCTCTTCGTCGCTCCAACTTCTCGCTCGCGCCGTTTCGTCCTGGCTCACGCGTTCACCTCTCGTTTCGCCGTGCTCTTGTCGTAGACGCGACCGCTCTCGAGGTCGACGTAGTCGACGACGCCGATCACGACCGTCTTCACCGCGCCTTCGGGATCCTTGAAGATGCCGCGCGCCGAATTGCCCTCGTCGATGCAGAGCACGCGATCGCCGACGCCGGCTTGCGCCTTGTCGATCGCGATCCGCGTCTTGCCGGTCCGCCGGCCGTCGGGCGTCAGCGTGCGCACGAGCAGGAGCTTCTGTCCGTTCAAGATCGGGATCTGGACCGGTGAGACGACCGTGCCGAGGATCTCGCCAAGGAACATCGTTCAGCTCTTCCTGTCGCGGCCGATGAACTCGCCCTTCGACACCGCTTGTTCGACGTAACCGATGATCGCCGCGTCGACCGGGACGAACTTCACCGGGCACGCGAGCGCGGCTTCGCGTCCGTCGACGAAGTGCACCAGATCGCCGGGACCCGTCGACACCGCGGCGCACGCGACGAGCTGTGCGCCCATCGCTTCGCCGTCCTCGTCGAGCGGTTGGATCCACTGCAACGCGACGCCTTCGAGGCCCTTGTACTTCTGCGAGGCGACGACGCGACCGGTGACGCGAGCCAAGTACATCGTCAGGCCCACTTCTCGTAGACGTTCGCGCCGCCGAGGTCCCACGAATCGACGATCGCCATGATCACCGCGTCGACCGGGCGGCCTTCGGTGAGCTCCGTCTGGCGCGCGCTCGAGCCCGTCGCGTAGAGCACCATGTCGCCCGGCCCCGCTTGGACCGAGTCGACGGCGACCACGTATTGATCGACCGGCTTGTTGTCCTGGTTGTGCACTTGCACGACCAAGAGTTTGCGGCCCTCGAGCTTCTCGTCCTTGCGCGTAGAGACCACGCTTCCGACCACACGACCGATCAACATCGTTCACTCATCGAGAAAGGTGTTCATGTCCGCCGGCACCAACGCTTCGTCCATGATGCGCTTGCGCAGTTCGCGGTGTACGTGGCTCGCCATGACTTCCCAGGACGGCGGCGCGCGGCGTTCGCCGACCCACGCGAGCACCACGCCGCCGGTGCTGCGCACCGGACCGATCAGACGTTGGTCGTCGGCGATCGGCGCTCCGTCGCGGAAGATGCGCGACACGACGTCGGCGGGCAGGCGCTCGTCGCCGCGCGCGATCCAGTCGAAGAGGCCTTCCTTGTCGCGGGTCGGCGGGTCCTCGGAGCGCGTCGTCGCCAGGCGCTTGAAGTCGGCCTCGTCGTGGATCTCGGCGCGCAGGAGGCCGAGCTCGCGCTCCGCGTCCTCGAAGCTGCGCGGGTTGAGTTGGTTCTTCAGCACCGCGGCGCGCAGGAAGAGGATCCGCACGCGGTAGGCCTCGCCGTGGCGGCCGTCGAAGAGCGCGCGTTCCTCTTGATAGACGCGCTTCAGACCTTCCGGGCCCCAGTTGACGTCGACCCACGCGTACGCGAGCGCCGCGGCGCGCACTGCGGGATCGTCGCGCAGGCTCTCGACGCGGATGCCGGTCGCGGCGGCCGCTTGGTCGTACGTCATCCCTTGGTGCTTCGGATCGGCGGCGAAGTCGGCGCGGCGGCGCGCGAGCTCGGCGTCGACGGCGTGCTCGACCGCTTCGTCGGAGAGCGCCGGCAAGCGCGGGCGCAGACGTTTGGCGAGCAACGCCTGGAAGCAATCGTCGCGCAGGGTCTCGCGCCCGAGCTGTAAGCGCAGGTGCTCGGCGAACGCGCCGACCGAGACCGACACGTCGCCGCAGCGCGCCGCGATGCCCTCGGTCCACGGCGCCGCCGGGTAGTCGACGCCGCGCGCGGCCATCACTTGGTCGAGCCAGAGTTCCTGTTGCTCGGCGTTGACCGGTTTGGGCTCCGCGATGCCGAGCGCGCGCCGCGCGAGCGTTTCTTGGATCAACCCGAGGCGCAGGTACTCAGTGAACGTCGCGCGCGAGACGCCGTTTTCCTTCAAGTACGCCGCGAGCCCGCCCTTCTGGCCCGACGCGGCGATGTCCTTCTCGATCTGGTCGAGGCGCTTCTGCACGTCGGCGTCGCCGATCGCGAGCTTCGATTCCTTCGCCAGGACGTCGAGCACCCGCGCGTTGAGCAGGTGCCGCAACGCCGTGTGCCCGGTCTCGGTCTCGCCGTGGCGCGACAGCACGAGGCGATCGAACTCCGCGAACGTCAGGTTCGTGCCGCGACCGCTCGCGGCGACCGAGGGCTCGGTCTGCGCCACCGCCGAACCGGCGAGGACGAGCGCGGCGCACAACGGAACGAGGACGGCGCGAACCATGGGGGCGGGAAGATACTCCCGCGCGGCCCGCGGTTGGAAGCCTCCGCTACGGCTCCGTCGCGAAGAACGGCGCGCGTTCGCGGATCGAGACGCGCACCAGGCGGTCCGGGGCGCCGCCGGCGAGCATCAGTTCGGAGAGCGGGCCTTCGATCTCGCGCTGCACGACGCGCTTCAGCTCGCGCGCGCCCGCGATCTGGCTGAACCCGTGCTCGGCGACCCAACGGGCGACCGACGGACGGAACGCGACGCACAGGCCGCGGTTGCGCGCGCGGCGCGACAGTTCGCCGAGCAACACGTCGGCGATCTTCACCGCGTCGTCGAACTCGAGCTCGCGGAAGAGCACGCGTTCACCGACGCGGCCGAGGAATTCGGGCGCGAACTCGGTCTCGAGCGCGCGTTGCACCATCTCGTCGAGCCCCGCCTCGCCGAGGCGCTCGTGGGTCGCGAAGCCGACGCGATGGCGCGCGGCCTGGATGTCGGTCGCGCCGACGTTCGACGTCAGGAGGACGATCGCGCGCGAGAAATCGACGCGCCGGCCGCGGCTGTCGGTGAGGTGCCCTTCGTCGAGCACCTGCAACAGCAAGTGGTGGAGCTTGGTGTGCGCCTTCTCGATCTCGTCGAAGAGCACGACGCAGTGCGGCTCCTTGCGCACGGTCTCGGTCAGTTGTCCGCCGTGTTCGTGACCGACGTAGCCCGGCGGCGCGCCGATCAGCTTCGAGTATTCGTGCGCGAGCCCGAACTCCGAACAATCGATGCGCGCGAGGTGGCCGGTCTCGTTGCCGAAGAGTTCACGCGCGAGCGTGCGCGCGAGCTCGGTCTTGCCCGTTCCGGTGCGGCCGACGAACAGCAGGCTCGCGATCGGCTTCGCGGGCTCCGCGAGGCCGGCCGCCGCTTTCTTGACCGCGCGCACGACGCTCGTGATCGCGGCGTTCTGACCGATCACGCGACGGCGCAGCCGCTCCTCGAGGCCGCGTGTCTTCGCGCGCAGCGAGAGCAGCCATTCGTCGTAGGACGGGCGTTGGGCGCGCGGCTTCTCGCCGGGCTCCGCGGCTCCGGTCGCCGCGCCCGCGTCGACCGCGGTCGGCAGTCGCACCGTGTGGATGTCGAGCTCCGGATTGACCTCGACGCACAACTGGTAGAGCAAGTCCTCGCCCGCGAGCGGATCGTGCGGACAGAGATCGGTGATGCGCCGCGGCAGATCGCCACCGAGCTCCGGGCAGCAACTCTGGATCACCGCCTTGCGATAGCCCGAACGATTGAGCGGCGCGCGCGCGTCGAGGGCGAGCGACGCGGGATCGCAGACCTGGATCCGGACGAACGTGTCGGCCGGCAGGAAGTAGCGCAAGACGCTCTTGGCGCGGGCGGGGTTCACGGGGGAGGAGCCTTCGCTCCTTTGGCCGAATTCCGCTGGGTGCGCGGCGCTCGGCCCGAGCTTGTTCGGTCCGCGACCGAGCGGGTCTTGATGGCCCACGTCCGAATCGCTCGCGCGACGTTCGGACTCCAGCGTTCGCGCCCGCGCGGCCGATCGACGGAACTTTGCCGCCCCTCCGCGCCATGAAATCACGCCGCAGCGAACCTAGACTCAAGAGCATGCCGACCCAGGACGATGTCGAGTTCCTTGCGCTGCTCGTCCATCGCAGGCGGCTCACCAAGGACCTCGCCGCGGCGGTCTTCACCGAGTTGCAGCGCGGCGGGGAGCTCGACGGGCTGCTCGAGGGCGCGCTCGGTTGCTCCGCCTCCGAGGTCGCCAAGCTGCGCCGCACGCGCGCCGGCGAGATCCCGGAGATCCCGGGCTACGACGTCATCCAGAAGATCGGTTCCGGCGGCACCGCGGACGTCTTCCGCGTGCACGAGAAGAAGAGCGGTCGCGTGATCGCGTTGAAGGTCCTGCGCGAAGAAGCCGCGAGCGTGCCCGCGACCAAGAGCGCGTTCGTCGCGGAAGCGCGCTTGCTCGAGAAGCTGCGCCATCCCGGTCTCGTCGAAGGCCACGGCGTCGCGCGTTTCGGCGAGCTGTATTTCTCGCGCCTCGAGTGCATCGACGGACGCACATTGCTCGAAATGCTCGACGACGACGTGCGCTTCGACGAGACGCAGGCGCTGCGCATCGTCGTCGCTGTCGCCGAGGTGCTCGCGTGGCTCGCCGAGAACGGCGTCGTCCACCGCGACGTCAAGCCGGGCAACATCATGCTCGCGTCCGACGGGCGCGTGAAGTTGATCGACCTCGGCTTCGCGGCGTCGGAAGGCGCGGCGCAGCACGCGGACAAAGCTGTCGGCACCGTCCACTACTTGTCGCCCGAACAGTGTCGCGGCGGCGCGGTCGCAGACATCCGCAGCGACATCTACAGCCTCGGTGTGACGCTCTTCCACCTGGTGGTCGGTCGCTTGCCGTTCGATTCGTCGGACGACCGCGAAGTCCTGCGCATGCAGGTGATGCAGTCGCTGTCGTCGCCCGAGCTCAAGAGCCGCGGCGCCAGCCACTACCTCCACTACTTCATCGAGAAGATGATGTCGAAGGAGGTCGAGCTCCGTTACCAGTCGTGGCAGGAGCTCGTCGACGACATCCAAGGCCAACTCGCGGGACGCGCGAGCCTCGACTTCGAACGCGAAGCCCGCGAACGCCCGAAGCGCAACGGTCGGTCGCGATGAACGGCGGAGGTTCGCGGTGGGCGATCGTCGCCGTGCTCGCGTGCGCGGCGTCGGGCGCGATGACCGGTTGGTGGCTGTTACGCGCTCGTCCGAACGCCGAGCCCGCGCCCAAGACCGCGCCGATCGCGCCGCTGCCGCAACCGCTCGCGACGCCGACGCGCCGCGTGGTCGGCGAGCCCGCGGTCGCCGCGCAGACCGCGACGGTCGCCGGCGACGATCATCTTGCGCGCCGCAACAACGAAGCGATCCAAGCGCTCGGCGACGGCAAGCTCGAGCGCGCGATCGAGCTCTTCGAGTCCTGCTTGCGCGAGGCGCCCGGACAACTCGTGTTCGCGCACAACCTCGCCGAGGCGCTGGCTCGCAAGGCGGTCGCCGAGCGCGAGGAACGTCATCCGTGTCCGCACTGCATCGAGCTGCTCACGCGCGCCGTCGAACTCGCGCCCGAGCGCGCGGACATCGCCGACTTGCTTGCGCACTGCAAACGCGAACTCGAGCTCGAGAAGGACTTCTGGCGCGAGAGCTCGCAGCACTTCGATCTCGCGTACGACGGCGAGCGCGACGAGATCCTCTCCGCGGGCAATCGCATCCTGAATCAACTCGAAGACCACTACGTCGAGCTCGAACGCTTCTTCGGCGCGTCGCCGGTCGACGAAGGTCGTCCGCGCATCGCGGTGTCGCTCTACCAACGCGAAGGCTTCAGCGCGTTGACCGGCCTCGGCGATTGGGCCGGCGGCGCGTTCGACGGCGCGGTGCGCATTCCGATCGGCGATTTCGAGCGCGAGGAACGCGGGCTCGACGGCGTGATGCGTCACGAACTCGCGCACGCGTTCATTCGCGCGCTCGGCGGCACGAGCGTGCCCGCGTGGTTGAGCGAGGGTCTCGCGCAGTGGCTCGAACCCGGCCGCACCGGCGCGGTCGCCGCGGCGCGCGCGAAGCTCTCGGGGGGTGAACTCTTCCCGCTCGAACGCTTGGCGGGCTCGATCGCGAGCTGGAAGGATCCCGACGAGATCGCGCGGGCCTACGCGCAGAGTCTGGTGCTCGTCGACTGGATCGCGGGTCGTTTCGGCGAGCGGCTGGTCGTCGATCTCGTCGTCGGCTGCAAGACGTCGCAGCCTCCGACCGCGACGTTCGAGAACTCGACGCGCATTCCGCTCGAGAGCGCGTTCGGGGAATACGCGCGGAAGTAGCGGTGCGGAGCCTCACGCCAGGCATGAGCGAACCGGCCGCGTTCAGGAGCGCGACCGGTCCGTGCGGCCCGAGCGGCCTCATGCCGCCTCCCTAGTCAGCCGAGGGCGGGCCCTTCGGTCCGCCCTCGTGACAGGGGTTCTAGAGCAGTGACCTTGCTGTTCCCGCGGCTTCTGAACGCGTGCTGCTTCGGTACGTGAACACGAAGAGCACGGTCTCCACAACCCAAACGCCCAAGAGCAAACCTCCGACGATCCAAAGGAAGCTCGTCATGTGCGTTCTCTCCAGGCCATCCGTCGCGTGAGCAGCGAGTCACTGATCTTCATCGGTGATTCGGGTGAACGTCCGCACCACTAGTTTCGTCACGTCTCTCATCTGCAACGCTTCGTACGTACGAGCTACCGAAGCCGACGTTGGGGGTAACCGATCGAGTTCGGCGCGGTCCTAGTCCGCGTGCACGGGCCGAAGGAGCTTGCTGAAGGGGCCGACGCGCCCGACGTCCCCGAGTTCTTCGGGCCTCGAAGTCGCGAGCCGCGCTCGCCGCGCGCGGACGCGGCGTGTCTGGAGCAAGGCCTACGTCGTCTGCTCGGCGTCGTCCCCGAGGAACTCGCGGCGCGTTTGCGCGACGGCGAGGTGTGGGCGCTCTCGCGCTACGACGTCGACGAATGGACGCTCGAGTTCGGCCTCGAACCGGCGGTTGCGAGCTCGTTCGTCGACACGTTTCGACTCGCGCGCGCGCTCGCGGCGACGCGCCGCGCCGAGCGCGACGCCGTGCGTTCGCCGCGCGCGGTTTACGAAGCGTGCGAGGGCGAGCTGCGCGGCCTCGATCGCGAGACGTTCCACGCGCTTGCGCTCGACGGCAAGCATCGGCTGCTGCGCCGCTACATGGTCAGCGTCGGCACGTTGACGACGTCGCTCGTCCATCCGCGCGAGGTCTTTCGTCCGGCGTTGCGCTTCGGCGCCGTGTCGTTGGTCGTGGTGCACAACCATCCGAGCGGCGACCCCGAGCCGAGCCCCGAGGACGAAGAGGTGACGCGCCGACTCGTGCAGGCGGGGCGCGTGCTCGGCGTGCCGTTGCTCGATCACGTGGTGATCGGCGACGGACGGTACGTCTCGCTCGCCGAACGCCTCGGTTGGAGCGACGCGCGCTACCGCGAACGCGCCCAACGGACGTGAGCGACGATCGCCACCGCGGTCTCCGCCGCGGTCTCGATCCGTTGCACGTGGGGCCCGAGCCCGACCTCGGTCGCGCCGGCGGCGCGCGCGAGCTCGCGTTCGCGTTCGGTCCATCCGCCTTCGGGCCCGATCGCGAGCGCCAGCGGCCTCGACCTCGAGCCGCGCGGCTCCGGCCCGAGCCGACCCGCCGCCGCGAGCAACGTCTCCGTTGCCGTCGGGTGCGCGAGCCAGAGAACCATGCGTTCGCGTTCGACGAGCCACCGCTCGAACGTCGTCTCCACGCCGATCTCGAGCGCCCACGACCGACGACTCTGCTTGCACGCTTCGCGGGCGATGCGTGCGAGGCGCGCGACGCGCTTCTCGTTTGGCTCGCTGCGACCGCCTTGCGTGCGGTCGGCTTCCAACGGTACGAGCGACGCGACTCCGACTTGCACCAGTCGATCGACGAGCTCCTCGCCGCGGTTCCCGCGCGGCAGCGACGTCGCGACCTCGATCCAGTCGAGCGGCGCGCCTGGTTCCCCGGGGGCGGGCTCTCGCTCCGGCGCGCCGACCGCTTCGAGCACCAGGACCTTGCGCTCGACCCGCTTCACCTCGAGCGGGATCCGCGAACCTCGCCCGTCGAGTCCGACGATGCGATCGCCGACTTCGACCCGCAGGACGCGCCGCAGGTGCTCTTCGTCCTCCTCGACGAGTCGCGGCGAGCGCGTGTCGCCGCCTTCCGCGAGGAAGAAGGCTCGATCGCCGCGCGGTTCCTCGGTCATGGCGCGATTGTGACGGCGAGGTCGTTCAAGAAGGAAGCGTCGAGCCGCGCTTCCGTTCGTTTGCCCGCTCTCGGCGACCTGGCTAGGATCTCGGCCCCGCACCGCGCGGAAGGGGTTACCCAAGCGCGGCTTACGGGTACACCCGGCCACCCCGCGGGGCCCGCGGGCAAGCGGCTCCGCGGCGGCACCCGTCCGGCGGGGCGGGTCTGCACGCAACAACCTCTGCCCCCTCCGCCACCCCATGCAAGAACGCTTCGCGCTGCGCTTCGAAAGCGGAGACCGGCGCGGTGAGACCATCGGCATCCCGGCGGCCGGTTTGAGCGTGGGGCGACGTCCCGGCAATTCGGTGCAAGTGCTCGACGCGTCGGTGTCGGGCAAGCACGCGGAACTCTCGGTCGACGAACGCGGCGTCGTGTTGCGCGACACGGGCTCGACCAACGGCACGTTCGTCGGCGTCGAGCGCATCACCGAACGACGCCTGGCCCACGGCGATCTCGTGGTGCTCGGCAAGGTGCGTCTCACGTTCATGGACGCCCAGATGGGCGAGGCGCCGGCGCCGAGCGCCGGTCTCGAGCTCGAAGGCGACGTCGGGGACCCGAGCGCGGCCGGAGCCGGCGAAGCGTTGCACACGATCAGCGCGGACAAGCTCGCGCGTTCGCGCAGCCGTTCCGTGGTCGTCGCGGTCGGACTCCTGGTCGTGGCCGCCGGCGGCGGAGCCGCATGGTGGTTCCTCGGTCGTGGAGCCGCCGGACCGAGCGTGCGCCGCGCGGTCGTCGAACTCCCGGGCAACCTCGTCCCGAACGGTTTCTCGTTCGAACGCGAGCTCACCGGTTGGAACGCTCCGGAGGACGCTAGTGCCCGTTTCCTGGTCGACGGCGCGGCCGCGTCGTCGGGCGAAACCGGCGCGCGCGCGGCGCTCGCGGGCGGCGAATGGGCGTCGTTGCGCTCGACCGATGTGCGCGCGACACCGGGCAAGGCTCTGCGCGCGGTCGGCGAGCTCGGCTCCGACGGCGGCGCGCGCGCGTGGCTCGGCATCGAGTTCGCGGATTCGACCGGCGAGCGCCAACCGGTCCATGCGTGGTCCGCACCGGCCGAAGTCGGGGCGAAGTTCGAACACCGCGAGCTCACGGCGCTGGTGCCTCCCGGTTACGACCGCGCTCTCGCCGTCGTGCTCGCGCGCGCGGCGAGCGAAGCCGGCAACGCGCTGGCCGACGACGTCGGTCTCGTCGCCGCGAACGACGCGGCCGCGGCGCCCAAGGTCGGCGAGTTCCTGTGGATCGCGCTCGGCGAGCCCGCGCGCGCCGGCGTGCTCGCGAAGATCGATCATCCGTTGCTCACCAACGTGCGCGTCGTCGCCGACACCGGCGGGCTCGCGTTGCTCGACGGCGCGCCGGTCGCGGCGCGAGTGCAGGACGACGGTTTCGCGCTCGACGTCGGGCGCGGCGGTCCGCGGACGCTCGCGTTGACCGTCGAGACCGGCGTCGTCGCGCAAGGGATCGCGACGCTCGGCACCGGCGGCTTGCGCACGCACCAAGTCGAGTTCGCGCGCGAGGGCGTCGACGGGTTGTTGGTCGGCGCGGGGCTGGAGCTCGTGCGCCTGCGCTTCTCCGCGCCGGTCAAGCTCTCCGGTTCGCCCTCGGGCTCCGCGTTCCGCATCGAAGCGGCGCTCGGCGACGCCGACGTGTCGGTCCAAGTCGCGTTCCAGAAGGAGCGCGGCATCGCCGACGACGCGGGGCGGCGTGCGCGCGAGGCTGAGAAGCAGGGCAAGCTCGGGGAGACGCTCGCGGCGTGGGGCGAGTTGCTCGACCGCGCGCCGTTCGACGCGCAGCTCGTGAAGGAAGCCGAGAGTGCGCGCAGTCGCCTGATCCAACAAGGCCTGGTCGAAGTGCAGAACGCGCGCCAAGCCGCGGAACGCGCGCGCTTCTTCCGCCTGGTCGATCTCTTCCGCCAATGCCGCGAGGTCGCGCGCGCGATCGCGGCGAAGTACTCGGGCAGCGAAGTCGAGACCGCGGCGAAGGAGCTAGTCGCCGCGAACGATCGCGACCTCGCCGACCTCGAGCGCGATCTCGACGCGACCGAACGTGCGAGGCTGCAAGCGATCCTCGCCGCGCTCGACGCCCAGAAGATGCCCAAACTCGCGGCGCGCGTCCGCGAGTCGCTCGCTCGGATGTCCGGAGGGACGAAGTAGATGCCTCGCACCGTCACCGGCGTCGACATCGGCAAGCGCACGGCGAAGTTCCTGCGCGGCTATTGGAAGGCGAACACCTTCCACGCGACGTCGTTCGCGATCTCGCACCACGCGGAAGGCGGCGTCGCCGCGGCGTGGAAAGCGAGCGAGCTCTCGTTCAAGCCGACCGACGCGCGCGTCGGTCTCACCGGCCGCGACGTCAACATCCGTTACACGCGCGTGCCGCGCGTTCCCGATTGGCAACTGCGCAAGTTGATGCGCTTCGAGGTCGAGGAGATCGGCGGTCAGTCGGGCTCCGAAGTCGCGAGCGACTTCAACGTCCTCCCGAACCTGCCCGAGGTGGAAGGCGAAGACGTCGTGCTGCTCGCGATGGCGCGCGAGTCGTTGCTCGAGGAGCACCTCGAAGGCCTCGCGGCCGTCGGCGGCAAGATCGACGCGTTCACGCCGCTCGCGATCGCGCTCTACAACGCGTGGCTGCGTTTCGGCGCGATCGAAGACCACACGGTGCTGATCGCGAACATCGGTCACGAGAACCTCGATGTGATCCTGGTGCGCGGGCCCGATCTCCTGTTCGCGCGCAACTTGACCGGCGGTTCGTCGCTCTTCGACGTCGCGATCGCCGAGCGGTTCGGCGTCTCCGCGCGCAAGGCCGAGGAGTTGAAGAAGGAGTTCGCGACGCTCGAACCGGGCGGCACGTTCAAGGACGGCAACCAGGAGAAAGCGAGTCGCGCGGCGCAAGCGGCGGCGGGGCAGTTGCTCTCCCTGCTCCAGTCGACCGTGATGTTCTGCAAGAGCCAGGTCAACCTGACCGGCCTGCGCGTCGACAAGGTGCTGCTCTGCGGCGGCGGTTCGGCGCTCAAGGGTTTGCCGCGCTACCTGCAGAGCGCGATGAACGTGCCGGTCGAACTCTTCGACCCGTTCACGGTGGTCGACACGACTTCGCTGTCGCCGGAAGAAGGTCAGCTGCTCGACGAGCACGCGCTCGAGTCGGTGACCGTGCTCGGTCTCGCGACGATGGCGTCGGATCCCGGCGCGTACTCGATCGAGATCCTGCCGCGCAAGGTCGCGCGCGCGCGTGATTTCGTCGGCGGCACGGTGTTCCTGATCGCGGCGGGCATCCTGGCCGCGGGCTTCCTCGGTTACGAAGCGTGGCGCACGCAGTCGTCGCTCACGAAAGTGCGCCAGCAAGTTTCCGCCGCCGACGCGCAGGTGAAGCGCGCCGACGCGGTCGATCGCAAGACGCGCGAGCTTTCGGAGGAGAGCGCGCGGTTCGCGACGCGCGCCCGCGACCTCGCGGAACTCGCCGGCTCCGGCGAACAAGCGGCGCGCGTGCTGCATGCGCTCGCCCAAGCTCTGCCGCGCGACTTCTGGATCACGGCGTTGACCAGCGAGACGCGCTTCGACGACGCGCTCGGCGTGCCGCGCGGTTCCGAGTGTCCGATCGTGCACGTCGAGGGCAAGGCGCAGGAAGGCACGGAGTCGACGTCCGTGCTGTTCGAAGGCCTGGTGCGGTCGCTCGGCGAGAAACTCGGGAAGCCGTTGATCACGCAGAAGCTCTCGAACACCGGCGATAAGTTCACGCTCGACGTGACGACGCTCGCGGTCAAGGACGCCACGGAGGCCTCGAAGTGAGCAACGTCGAGAACTTCTGGCAGGAGAACAAGCCGTTCGTGCTCGGCGTCGCCGCCGGCGCCGTGTTGTTCGGCATCGGTTGGTACGCGATCAGCAAGACGCTCGGCGCGGAGCTCCGGACGCAACGCGCGCGGCTCGTGACGCTCGAGAAGCAAGTCGCGCAACCGCGCTACACCAATGCCGACCAAGAGCACGCGCAAGCCGAACGCGATCGCTTGAACCAAGCGGTCGCGACGTTGAGTGACGCAGTCGGTTTCCACGCGCGGCCGGAGTTCGCGCTCGACGGCGGCTCGCCCGCGAACCGCTACTTCGCCGTGCAGTCGCGCGTGCGCGAGGATCTGTTGACGCAGGCCGGCCGCGCGGGACTCGCGTTGCCCGAAGGCCTCGGCCTGCCCGCGTTGTCGCCGACGCGCGAGCAGGAGATCGTGCGCTACCTCGAAGCCCTCGACGTCGTCGATCGCGTGACGCGCCTCGCGATCGAGGCGGATTGCGAACGCATCGACGAGATCCGCATCGCGCTCGATCCGCGCCGCGTCTCCGGCAAGAGCATCCCCGACATCGAACGCACGTCGATCGAGTTCGACCTGATCGGCCCGTCGGGGCCGATGGCGAAGTGGATCGCGCTGACGCAACAAGAGCGGTTCGGCGACGTGATCCTGATCGACAAGCTCAACCTCCAAGCGTCGCGCACCAAGGCCGACGAAGCGCGGCTCGAAGTCGCGTTCCGCATCGCGCACCTCTACGGCGAAGCCCAACCGGAGCCCGAGAAGCCGTGAACGTCCGCAAGGAACAAGTCGTCTTCGCGGTGACGGTGTTGGTCGTCGGCGCGTTCGTCGCGACCGCGGCGAGCGAAACCGCGTTGCGCCGCCCGAGCTCCGCGGCCGCGAAGGCGGTCGAACTCGTCGATCGTCCGGCGCCCGACGTCGCGTACTCGCTGCCGGTGAAGCGCGAGCTCGCGGCCTTCGATCGCGATCTCTTCTCGCAGCCGCGCGACACGCGTCCGCTGCCGCCGCTCGACCTCGAGGCTCCGCCGGTCGCGCCGCTCGCCGGACTCTTCCCGCCGCCGTTGCCGGGCCCCGCGCCCGCGCACTTCGGCGCGCTGCTGCGCACGCAGGCTGCACCGACGCGCGTCGACGGCCTGTTCGTCGCCGAGGGCGAAGGCGGTGCCGCGACGACCGACGACGAGGACGGCGGCGCGGTCGCCGAATTGACGGCGGCGGCGAAGAACGTCGCGAAGAAGCTCTCACCCGACGAAGTCGCGGCGCAGATCGAGAGCTGGAAGCGCCTCTACGACTGGATCCGGATCAACGAAGGCCGTCCGCTCTTCGGCTACATCCGCAACGAGGATCGCTTCGGCCTGCACCTCGCGACCAACGAGCCGGTGCTCTTCATCGAGGTCGATCCCGAGAGCGGCCGCGAGAAGTTCCCCGGCCAACCGCCGAGCAAGTTCGAGCGCGCGCGCGTGCTCGAGTTCGCGCTCGCCGCGAGCTTCGACAACCAGATCCAGATCCGGCGCCGCGAGTTGGGCAAGTCGATCAGCTCCGGTCAGTACACGATGGTGCTCGCGTTCGCCGACGAGTGCGTGCGCCGGCGCGGCGAAGCGCGGCGTGCGCTCGAAGTCGCCGAGGAGATGTACAAGCTCGCGCAGACGCAGTCGGCCGACGATCCGGCGCCGCGGCTCGGGCTCGCGCGCTGCTACGAGGCCGGCTTCGACTTCGATCACGCGTTCGAGGTCTACCAGTCGTTGCTCGACGGCGGTTTCGCGCACCGGCCCGAGGTGCACGCGCGCCTGGCCGAGCTCGAGGCGCGCTTCCGGCTCTTTGACAGCGCGGAGACCCGCTTGCGCGAAGCCGAGCGTCTCGCGCGCGGCGACGGCGCGGTCGCGTGGACGTTCGGGCGTTTCCTGATGGACCGCGGTCGCTTCGCCGAAGCGCTCGAGCGTCTGAAGAACGCGTACAAGTTCGAGCCGACCGGCGAGGACAAGTCCGTCCGCGCGGCGATTCGCTACGACCTCGGACGCGCGTACTGCGCGCTCGGCGAACTGACGCAGGCGCGCGATCTCTTCGAGAAGTCGCTGCAGGCCGACGCGAGCTTCGCGCGCGCGCGCGCCGGACTCTCGGCGGTCGACCTGTTGCTGAAGAAGCCGACGAGCGCGATCACGATCGAACGCGACCGTGCGTCGTTCGAAGAGCTCTACGACCACGCGCTCGCCGACCTCGCGGCGAAGAAGTGGACCGCGGCGCGCGACGGACTGCTGCTCGCCGCCGACGCCGATCCGTTGCGCGCGCAGGTCGCGTGGAGCGCGTTGTCGTGGCTCTGTGAGATCACCGGTTATCCCGAGGAAGCATTGCGCTGGATCGAGGACGCGTGGGCGGCCGATCCGACCGACGCGTGGATCTGCTGGCAGCGCGGGCGTCTGCTTGCCGAGCGCGAGGACCTCGACGGCGCGCGCGACATGTACCAGAGCGCGCTCGACCTCGACCTCGATTTCGTCGACGCGCTGGTCGCGCTCGGCGATCTGTCGGCGCGGCGCGGCGAACGCGAAGCGGCCGACAAGTACTTCGAGCGCGCGCTGATGCTCGAGCCGTCGCGTGCCGAGGTCCATGCGCTGCGCGGCTGGAACCTGCTGTTCTCGGGCGACGTCCGCGGCGCGCAGGACGCGTTCAAGAAGGGCACCGAGTACGCGCGCGGCGATGCCTCGTGCGGTCTCGGCCTCGCGTGGTGCACGTACCGCACCGGCGCCGTCGAGTCGACGTTGCAGCAGTTCGCCGACGTCGAGGACGGACGCCGCAGCGCGCCCGAGGACGATCCGCTGCGTATCTATGCGCGCCGCCAGATCTCGCGCATCAGCGACCACGCGACCAAGGTGATCTGGACCGATCGCTTCGAGCGCCGCATGTTGCGCAACGACTGGGTCACCGAAGAGGCGGCCGGTCCGACGGTCGCGCTCGTCGACGGCCAGCTCGTGCTGCGCGGCAACTTCACCGAGAACGGCGCGACGCGCGTGTGGAAGCCGTGGCAGCCGACGCTCTTCTACGCGATCGATCTCGACGTGAGCATCGCGAACGAATCGAAGACGCGCGTCGGCGTCTTCCTCGCGAAGGAGCGTCCGATCCGCGCGGGCGGCGTGCAGACGCTCGGCAAGATCGCCGTCGCGCGTCACATGGAGGGAGGCCTCCAGGTGCTCACGCTCGATCGCACCGACAACCAGGAGAACTGGACCGACGTCCCGCCGGTCGGCGGCGTCGCGTGGTGGCCGACCGACAAGCCGGTGCACATCCACATCGAGCGCGTCGGCGAAGGCTCGGACGCGAAAGGTCGGATCACCGTCGACGGCATCACGGTCGCCGAGGGCTTCCGCATGACCGCGCTCGCCGCGACCAACCAGGACCTGCGCGTCGGCGTGTTCGCCGAAGGCGCGACCGGTCGTCCGGTGCGCGTCGAGATCGACAACGTCGAGGTCGTCTACCGGGCGAGCAAGTAGGAGCACGGACCGATGCGATTGTGCGACCGAGTGCGAGCGCGCGCGACGCGCGGCGGCTTCACGCTGATCGAGTTGATGGGCGTGATCCTGATCCTCTCGATCCTGATGTACTTCCTGGTGACGCGGCTCAGCGGCGTCGACGTCGCGGTCAAGATCAAGGTCGCGCGCGAGAAGATCGAGCAGATCGCGACCGCCCTGCACGAGTACGAGACCGACAAGGGCGACTTCCCGCGCTCGACCTTCCTCGCCGATTGGGGCCAACCGCCCAACAACCTGAACGTCGGCGTCGAGGCCCTCTACCTCGCCCTGTGGCAGAAGGGCGTCGACGGGCAGGGGCTCGGCGAGGATTTGCTCGTCAACTCGGACGCCGACGCGACCGCCAAGCGGTACACCGTCAACGCCTCCCTCGAGCTCTTCGAGCTGAAGGACCCCTGGGACAACCCCATGGCCTACTTCCAACACTCCGACTTCGGACGCAAGGACCACTACACGACCGCGAACGCCGAGACCGGCGAAGCGCTCGAGTCCGACGTCACCGCGAGGAAGAGCACCAAGACCGGCAACTGGCTGAACCCGCACTCGTTCCAACTGATCTCGGCCGGGCCCGACGCGACGTTCGGCACCGAAGACGACATCGGGAATTTCGAGAGCGGCTCCTGAAACGAACGTGAACCACCGACCGGAGTCCGTGCGCGCGCCGCGGGCGCTCTTCGTGAGCGCGCGCGGGACTGCATCACGCTCGGGCTTCACGTTGATGGAGCTCCTGGTCGTGATGCTGATCCTCGGCATGTTGTTCGGGATCGGCGTCGGCACGCTCGCGACCCTCGATCTCGGCAAGAGCGCCGCACGCGGCGCGTTGCTCAACGTGATCCGTTCCGCGCGCACGTCGGCGGTCGCGCGCGGCGCGGGTTCGCGCGTACGTTTCGACGCGCCGACTTCGAGCGTGCGCGCCGAAGGCATCGCGGTGCTCGGCACGTGGCACTTCGAGCGCGAGGCGACCGGCGCGGGCCTCTTCGAAGGCGAGAACCGCGGCGGCAAGTTGATCGACGACGGTTACATCGGTCGCGCGATCTCGTTCTCCGGCGCGCGGCCGGGGTCGACGCTCGACGTGCAGGTCCAACACGATCCGGGCTTCGACTTGTCGCTCGGTTTCACGATCGAATGCGCGTTGCGTTGGGACGGTTCGGCGGCGGGGCGTCCGCTCAACGTCGGCAACGTCGTCGGCCTCGAGCTCACCGGCGCCGGTTCGGTGCGCGGTTGGTTCATCCCGGTCGCGCGCAACAAGCAGGGCGAGGAGATCGCCGGCGGCCGCACCAGCGTCGACTCCGAAGCCGGCGCGCTCGCGCCGCACCGTTGGGTCCGCGTCAAGCTCGACTACGACCGCCGCGCGTTGCGCCTCTACCTCGACGACCTCGAGGTCGGGCGCGCCGACGAGACCGGCAAGGTCTGGAAGCTCAGCGGCTCCCTGCGCATCTGCGATCCGAAGACCGGTTTCCCGGGCGATCTCGATCGTCTCGTGGTTTCCGCGGTGACGTCGACGTCGGAGTACACGCTGCCCGAGACGATGCACTTCGACACCGACGTGCCCGACGAGATCCGTTTCGCGGCGGGCGGTTACCTCGATCGCGAGCTGCACGAGCAAGCGGTCGTCCTCCACCTGATCGACCAGAAGGGCGGTCGTCAGACGTTGCGGGTCGGCCTCTACGGGACGGTCGAATGAAGCTCGCGCGGCGCATCCCGGCGGAGGAAGGACGGCGCGGGCTCGCGCTGATCCTCGTGATGCTCGTGTTGCTCGCACTGTTCTTCCTGTGCGCGCCGTTCCTGATGAGCGCCCGCAACGCGACCCGCGCGGCGGCGTCGCTCTCCGATCGAGCCCAAGCGCGGCTGTCGCTCGACTCCGGCTCGCGCCACGCGGCGGCGTTGCTCGCGCGTTCGCATCCGGCGGTCGACACGACGCCGTACTTCGACGACGAAGAGGAGCTCGCCGTCGATTCGAAGTTCGACCCGAAGTTCTGGAACGCCCGCGACGCGCAGGGCGCGATGTGGGACCTCGAGGCGCGCGACGTCGCCGGGTTGATCGACTGGAACAGCGCGCCGCCGGGCGTCTTCGCGAACGCGCTCGGCGCGGTGACGCGCAACGCCGACAAGCTCGAGAGCAAAGCGACCGAGCTCACGGTGTCGAGCACCGCGGGCTTCGAGCCCCAAGGCTTCTTCTGGATCGGGCGCGAGCTCGTCGGCTACGGCGAACTCGACGAGACGACGTTCAAGAAGTTGGTGCGCGGCCTCGGCGCGAGCTTCGACGCCGACGGCAAGCCGATGGAGTGCGGCCCGCAGCCGCCGTACGCGCACGATCCGGGCGAGCTCGTGATCGACCAACGCGCGTTCGCGCAGCCGCTCTGGCGCATCGCGTCGGGCGAAGGCGAACTGCGGCGCTTCGAAGGCGCCGATCAACTCGCTGCGGCGTCGGCCAACTCGCTCGCGGGCAAGTTCTCGACCGAAGCGCTCGCGCGGCTCGCGCGCGGCGGCTCGGCGTTCGCCGGCGTGCGCGGCGGACGCGAATGGCAACGCGCCGCGCGTTTGACCACCGCCGTGACCGGCGGCGAGTCCTGCACGATCGGCGTCGACGACGTGCACTGGTTCAACGCGGGCTCGACGATCCGCATCGACGACGGCAAGACCGTAGAGTTCGCGTTGGTCGAGGAGGTGCTCGGCAACGGACGCGTGCGTCTGCGTCAGATCCTGCAACAGGACTACGCGGCGTTCTCGGCGGAGGTGCGCGTGCTCTCACGCCGTCCGATCAACGTCAACGTCGCGTCGCGCGAGGTCCTCGAGCTCCTGTTCCAGAACCTCCAGTTGCGCGGCGTCAACGACCGCATCACCAAGGCAGAAGCGGCGGAGCTCGCCGACCTCGCGATCGAATCGCGGCCGTTCGTCGGCGAGGAGGACTTCGTGCGGCGCCTGGTGTTGCCGGCGGCGGGGCTCGAGAAGCTCCCGAGCGACGCTCCCGTCCAACCGCCTCGTCTCGCCGGCGGCAGCGCGGTGATCAGCGGCCACGACGCGATCGCGCTCTACACCAACGCGCACAATGCGAACGACGCGGGGCTCGGGTTCTCGACGCTGCCGCTCTCCTACACGTCGCGCGACGTCTACGCCGTCGAGGTGCGCGCGTCGATCAACGCCGAGAGCGGTCTCGAGCGCCTCGCCGCGGTGCGCGACGAAGTCGACGTCTTCGCGCCGCAACGCGAGCTGCTCCAACTCTGGTCGCGCCAGGAGGACTTCGATTCTTCGCTGCGCCTCGACCGCGAAGCGCCGTGGTGGATGACCGGTCCGAGCGCGACGTCGCACTGGGACTTCGGCACGTCGCCTCCTTCGCGCTTTCCCGCGCACATCGGCACGTTCGAGGGTCAGACGTTCGTCCCCGGCGTCACGCAGTTGCCGCCCGGCATGGATCCGACTTCGACGCCGACGGTCGAGCACGTCTTCGCGTCGCGCGAGGACGACGGCTGGGCGCAGCTCTGGCCTTCGCGCCTCGCCGAGACCGCGATCACCACCGGCCACGTCCTGCACTTCGATCACGAGACGCGCGACGCCGAGGGTCGTTACTTGCCCGATCGAGTCTTCCAGGACGCGACAGCTTCGAAGCTCGTCGCGTGGAGCGATCCGGCGACGCAGCTCGCCCTGCCGCTCTCGTTCTCGTTGTGGCTGAAGCCGAAGACGCTCGGCGACGGACTCTTCCTCGACGTCGGACGCAACTCGATCGAGTCGGACCGCATCACGCTCGGGATCGAAGGCGCCGATCTCGTGCTGCGCGTCTACGACGGAGCGGGCGACCATCCGGACACGACGCAGATCGACGTCGGCGAAGCACGCTTCGCGGTCGCGCCGGGTACCGATCCCGGTCTGCAAGGCGACACGTGGTCGCACGTCTCGATCGACGTGCGCGGCACGCGGCCCGATCAGATCTCGATGTTGGTCGACGGGCGCGACTTCGGCGTGCGTCAACCGGGGCTGACGCGTTTGACCAGTGCGCTCGGCCAGAGTTCGTCGACGTTCACGGTCGAGAGCGACGAAGGCTTCCCCGATCCGTGCGTCGTGCGCATAGGCGACGAGTTGCTCGAGTGCGTCAAGGGCGGCAAGAACATGTTCCGCGTGTCGCGCATCGACACCGGTGCGATGGCGGGCTTCGGCGGACGGATCGCGCGCGAGCCGTTCGATCTCGAGCAGACGTCGGGCGTCGAGCCGGGCGTCAACCTCGCGCTCGGCAAGAACACGACGCACGCGCCGGGCACCAGCGTGATGCTGTACGGCTACTCGATCCCGCTCGCGTCGAACGTGCCCGCGGCGTCGTCGCAGTTGACCGCTCCGCTCGGGCTCTTCGCCGTCGCCACGATCGAGAGCGTCGTCGGCGGTCAGACCTCCAAGGGCGATTCGATCGTGGTCCCGCACCTCGATCACACGCACAACCTCGGCAACGGCATCGACGGCGTGAAGAGCCAGGTCACCGGGCTCGTCCTGAAGAACGCGGATCCGCTGCTGACGCCGAATCAGGTGATGGAGGCGTTCTCGCCGAACGGCGGCTATGCGCTGTTGCTGCAGCGTCACGTCGACTTCCTCAACGCCAGCCAGGAAGGTTCGTTGCCGAAGCCGACGACCGCGACCGGCTCGCAGATGGGCGGCGCCGAGATCATCCGCTACTCGGGCTACGACCTCGCGTCGCGCACGCTCTTCATCCAACAGCGCAACGCATTGCCGACCGGCACGTCGACGCTGGGGCAGGCGCGCGCGTTCGTCACCGACTGGACCGGGCTCTTCATCGGCAGCAACTCCGCGCAGACGTACCTCGAGTGGCACGCGTTCGTCGTGCCGATCTCGATCGCGGTGCCCGGCGCGACCGGCGCCGCGGGCTTCCTCGTGCCGAACGGCGGGTCGGAGTTCGCGCAGATCACGCACGTCGATCAGGCCGAGCTCACCGAGTGGGTGCGCTACGACACGATCTCCAAGTACGGCGATCTCGTGCGCAACGATCCGGTCGCGATCAACGAGCTCTCGATCGCGCTGATCCACGACCTCACCGGCGGCGGCAACACGCCCGCGAATCCGACCGGCGGCGGCGGAACCGGGCCCGGCAAGAAGCCGCCTCCCGGCGGACCGAGCCTCGATCCCGACGCGACGTTCGACGCGCTCTACCAGCCGTCGCCGAAGTCGACGGTGATCGCGCCGAGCTCGACGACGCAAGGCTACGGCGGTTCCGATTGGCTGCCGTACCTCGGTGTCGCCGAGGACCTGAAGTATCCGGTGACGCGCGCGGCGCGCGAAGCCTTCCAGTTCCGCGGCGTGCTCGGCACGTACTCGCACAAGCACGCGGGCGGCACGAACGTGTTGCCGGTGTTCAAGGTGCAGCGCACCGACGTCCACGGCGGTCGTCCCGGACGCCTCGACACCGCGTTCCTGATGGACGCCGATCCGACCGATCCGGGTTGGCCGGTGCGGATCCAACACGCGGCGCTGCCGGAGGACCACACCGTTCACCCTTGGACCACCGCCGGCGATCCGCTGGTTCCGGTCGCGGGCCAAGGCGCGGTCGCGATCCAGGAGAACGGCTTCAACCTCCAAGCGATCTACGTCGCGTTGCAGCGCGCCGCGCAAGTTCCGATCGCGTCGGGCACGACCGCCGCGAACACGCCGGGCTTCGAGACGCGTCTGTGGTCGCGCTTGACGATGCACCCGAGCGGCGAGCGGCCGCGCGAGATCGATCGAGCGATCGTCGGCGGTTCGATCCGCGGCGGGCTCGTGCCGTCGGCGACCGTCGACGAGATCGTGTTCGGCACGACGAAGGTCGGACAGGGAACTACGCAGGGCAACGCGCTCTTCGGTGCGAACTTGGTGCTCGAGCGCGCGCTCTCCGAGTCGCAGATGGACTTCCAATTCGTGCCGCGTTCGGTGCGCAGCGCGCGCGGCGTGTGGAGCGATCCGTCGGCGTACTTCCTCGATCAATTGCCGAAGGATTGCGGGCTGCTCAAGATCGGCACCGAGATCGTCGCGTACGACAGCTACGACACGATCACCGGCGGCGGACAGTTCGCGCCGAACGGTCGCGGGCTCTGCGGCACGCGGCCGCAGGCGCACGAGCTCGGCGAGACGGCGACCTTCCTCGACGCGTGGTTCGTGTCCCAGCTCGCGGGACAGATCGGCGCGGGGGACGCGGTGTTGCCGCTCGAGGACGTCGCCGACTTCCAACCCGAAGGCACGGTGATGGTCGGCGACGAGCTGATGCACTACACGCGCTTCGAGGGCAAGGGCGTCGGCATGCCGCGCGCGTCGCGCGAACCGGGCAAGCAGGATCAGAAGGGCGGGCCGCTCTTCCGCGCGCGCTACGGCACGGTCGCGACCGGCCACGCGTACGGCGAGCCGGTGATCGTCTACCCCTTCCGCTACTGGGATCGTTGGACCGAGCGCGCGGACGCGCCCGAGCTCTCGTACTTCGGCTTCGCGGTCGATCAGCCGGCCGCGTTCTGGCGCAACGTGTTCTGGAAGGCCGAGAGCCCGGCGTCCGCGTCGGTCGAGCTCGGCGTGTTGCAGCGCACGTCGCCGGCGTTGCCGTGGGACTCCGATCCCGAGAGCACGCCCGGCGTCACCGTGCTGTGGAAGGGCACGAAGGAGGACAAGCCGATCGCGGTCGGCGCGCAGTCCGATCGCGCGGAGTGGCGCGTCTTCGTGAAGTACTCAGGAGGCGCGTACGATCCGATCGCCGGCCTCGCGCACGGCTGGAAGCAGACGCCGCGCTTGCGCGTCTTCGGCGCGAACTACCTCGCTCCGAACATGGTCCTGCGGAAGGTCGATCGATGAAGCGCCGCGGCGGATTCACGTTGGTCGAGCTCCTGGTCGCCGCCGGGTTGTTGGTGGTCGTCTCGTTGCTCGTGTTCGGCTTCCTGCGGCGCTTCACGTCGCTGTGGCAGAAGAGCGAGGAGCGTCGCGAGCTCGTCGAAGAAGCGAGCGGCATCACCGAACTCTTCGCGGAAGACATCGGCGCGTTGGTCAACGGCCCGCGCGGCGATCTGGTCGCCGAGTGGGTGTTCTTCGACACCGACGGCGACGATCAGCCCGAGACGATGTGGCCGCGCGTGCGCTTCCTGCGTTTCGCGACCGAGGCGGAACTCGTGCGCCGCGAAGCGCGCACTCCCGACGCGAAGAAGCACACCGGCGAAGGCGTGCTCGAAGTCTGCTGGCTCGTCGCACCCGCGTACGCCGGCAAGGCCGAGCCCGACCGCCGCGCCGAGGGCATCGTGATGCGCGGGGAGCGACTGCAAGTCGACGAATCGCTCTCGTTCTTCGAGCCGGGCTTCTTCGATTCGTCCAACAAGCCGCGCCAGACGCCGAACGAAGTCAGCGGCGGCGTGCTGTGGTTCGGCCTCGAGTTCGCGACGCAGACGTCGCTCGTGTTCGACGGTTGGAAGCTCGGCGACGAGCTCGCGGACGCGGCGACGTCGTGGGACGCGTGGAATCGCGGACGTCCGAACGCCGATCGCCACTTCTGGAACGAACCGGGTAAGGGCATGCCGAAGACGGGCGAGCGTGCGCTGCTCCCGCGCCGCGTGCGTCTGTCGCTCGAGATCGAGCGCGCCGAGGATCGCAAACGGCGCACGCGTCTCTCGAGTCCGATGGCCGCCGCCGACGCGGTGATCGAGGTCGAGGACGGCTCGCGTGTGCCCGAGCTCCGCGGCTCGTTCGTGCGCATCGACGCCGAATGGATGGAGGTGTCGTCGGTCGACGGCAGATCGGTCAACGTGCGCCGCGGCTCGCGCGGTTCGAATCCGGTCGGCCACGAAGTCGGTGCGATGGTGCACTTCGGGCGCGCGTTGACGCGCGAGATCCCGGTGCGCACGCATCAGGAGGATTGGAACCTGTGAAGCTCGCGCGCCGAATCTCCGGCCGCCGCGGCGGCTTCACGTTGATCGAGATCCTGCTCGCGCTCGCGATCCTGCTGATCGGGATGACCGGCGTGCTCGGACTCTTGACCTTCGGCGCGACGATGACGAAGGCGGCGTCGTTGCGCGGGCTCTCCGCGGCCGCGGTCGAGGCGGTCACCGCCGATCTCGAGGAGCGCATGTTCCCGTTGGTCGTCGAGGACGGCCTCGAGCAAGTCGGCGAGCCGATCGAGATCGAAGCGCGTCCGGTCGCGGGCTTCGAAGGCCTGACCTACTCCGCGCACGCGACGCCGAACACGGCGCTCGCGACCGACGGCGGTCATCCGCTCGAGTACAAAGTCGAAGTCGAGATCGCGTGGACGACGGGCGGTCGCCGCCGCGCGCGCACGTTCACGACCCTGATGATCCGCGAAGTGCCTTTCGGCGAGCGTCTGCGCCGCGAGTTCATCGAGCGCGGCCAACCTCAGGCCGAAGCCAAGCCGGCCGCGCCTCGGCCCGAGAAGCAACCATGAAGAGAATCCTCACATCGATCGTTCTCCTGCTCCTCGCCGTGCCCGCGTTCGCGCAAGACTCCGCCGCGCCCGCCGGGATGACGATGCTGCACCTCGCCGACGGCGCGACGTTGTGGGGCGAGATCGTGTCGCACGATCCCGGCGCGCTCGCGTTCCGGCGCCTCGACAACGGCGGGCTCGTCAAGTTGCCGTGGAGCTCGCTCGACGTCGCGCAGTCCGAGACGTTGCGCGAGACGTACGGCTACGTCGATCACACCGAGGACGAGCTGATGATCGAAGCCGATCGGCTGGTGCTCGACGACGGCAGCGAAGTGATCGGCAAGATCGTGACGCGCACCGACAACGCGCTCCTCGTCAAGACGGCGACGGCCATCGTGCCGGTGCCCAAAGTGCGCTTGCGCGGTTCGGCCGGAACGCTGCAGGTGCCGGCGCTCGAGGTGTACACGCGCGAGGAGCTCTATCAGTCCGAACGCGCGAACCTGGTGCTCGACAGCGCGAGTTCCCACTACGACCTCGCGCGTTTCTGCGAACGCATCCTCGACTTCGCGCGCGCCCGCGACCACTACGCCGAGGCCCAAGCGCTCGACAAGAACTTCAAGCCCGACGAAATGCCCGGCTTGATCTCGCGCGCCAAGACGCGCGCCGAGAACCAAGCGCAGCTCGACTACCTCTACAAGGTGGATCTCCTGCGCGCGCGCCGGCGTTTCGACGAAGCGCAGAAGTTGGTCGACGCGTTCGCCGAGCTCTACCCGTCGAGCTCGCTGCAACCCGACGTCGAGAAGAAGAAGAAGCAGATCGCGAAGTCGCGCGACCAGGCGCTGCGCGAAGAGGTCGTGTCGCTCTATCACTTCCACCTCGGCCGCGTCGTCGAGGGCAAGGTGCGCAACCCCGAGTTCGGCCTCGACGCCGCGCTCGAGTACGCGACCGACAAGTTGGCGACCGACCTCGAGAACGCGGTGCTCGCCGACCTGCAACGGCAGGTCACCAAGTCGGTCTCGATCGAGGAAGTGCGCAAGCTCTGGGCGGAACGCAAGAGCGCGCCGGCGCAGAAGGCGACGTACGGGATCGGCACGTGGTTGCTCGGCGACGACGAAGCGCGCAAGGGGCTGGCGGAAGACGCGCCGAAGGCGGCGCAGTCCGAGAAGGACGTCGAGCGCGCGAAGCTCGAGGACAAGATCAAGCGCTACCTCGCGAACCAGGCGATGGTGAAGAAGTCGAAGCTCGACGCCGACAAGGAAGGCGAGCCCGCGAAGTTCTGGACGACGTGGAACGTCGCCGGCAAGAAGCAGTGGTTGATGGCGTTCTTCGTCGAGCGCACCAAGGTCTTCCAGGTGAACAAGGTGCTGTTCTCGAACTGCCCCGACTGCGGCGGCCAAGGCGTGCGCGAGATCCTGAACGCCGGCAGCGCGCGCACCAATCCGTCGGCGCAGGGCGGCGGTCGCCAGGGCAACGGCGGCGGCCCGAACAGCGCCGGCCTCTCGCTGATCGATTGCCCGACGTGCCACCACGTCGGCATTCGTCGGCGCGTTTCCTACCGCTGACGTCGAGCGACGGCCGAGCGCTTGCAGCCCCGCGTCGAGGCCGTGCATAGTGGCGCCGCATGAAGCACGTCGCGCGCCTCTCGTTCCTGTTCGTGTTCGCGGCGGCGTGCTCGGGGCCCGCGACGAATCCCGATCGTTCGGTGCTCACGCCCGCGACGAAAATCGCCGCGCCGAAGTCCGCGGCTCCCGCTCCGGCTCCCGCTCCGGCGGCTGCGCCTAGCGACGCCGCCGCGCCGAAGCCGGACGCCCAGATGAGCGCTGCGGCGAAGAACGACGCCGCGAAGCCCTCGACCTCCGGTGAAGTCCCGGTCGCGTTCGTCGAAGGCCGGCCGATCGACGTGCGTCGTTTCCTCGCCCGTGTTTGGCTGCGCGATTCGACGTTCGCGCGGGAGCTGCTCGACCAACTCGTCGTCGCCGAGCTCGCGGTGCGCGAAGCCGATCGCCTCGGGATCAAGGTCGCGCCCGAACGCGTCGACGCGAGCCTGAAGCGTTCGCTCGACGCTCTCGAGCGGCGCCTGAGCGACAAGGGCTCGGCGCTCTCCGTCGAAGAGCACGTGCGCCAGAACCTCGGCCTCGACTTCGACCTCTACAAGGCCGAGCTCGAGCGCGACGCCCTGATCCAACTCCTCGCCGAACGCGCGGTGCGCACGTTCTCGCTCGCGAGCGAACGCGCCGTGGTCCGCCTCGCCGAACTGCCCGATCGCGCGGCGCTCGACGCGTTCCAGGCCGAACTCGCCGCCGGCGGCGACTTCCAGGCCCTGGTCAAGTTGCACGGCACCGACGAGATCAAGCAGAGCGCGGGCACGACGATGACGCTCTTCCAGAACGACAACTCGAAGCTCTCGCGCCTGGTCTTCGCGACGCCGGTCGGCCAGGTCGGCGGTCCGCTCGAGGAAGGCGGCCGCTTCCTGTTGGTGCGCGTCGAGGACCGCCTGACGCCGAAGGTCGGGCCGTGGAGCGAACTGGGCCTGGTCGTCGAGGCCTCCCTCGCGTCCGATCCCGTCGACGACCTCGAATACGCCCAGTGGAAGACCCACGTCGGCAAGGTCTACGACGTCGATCTCTCGCCGTTCCTCGAGTTGGTGGGGGAGAAGAAGCCCTAGAGGAAGAAGCGGTGAGTTCGGCGCTCGCGGCTTGACCACCGGGACGCTCTCCGCGATCCTGCCGAGCATGGTCGAGAAGACGCAATCGGCGGTCGACGGTTCGAGCTCCGCGCGGACCAACGGTCACGCCGCCGAGCCCCGCGAATCCGTCGAGGAAGTCCAGGTCAGCGACGAAGCGGTCGCCGAAGAACTCGGCGCGAGCGAGAACCTCGCCGACGTCGAACTCTCGCCCGCCGACGCGCCGGCAACCCTCGACGACGCCGGCCTCGAGCGCGCGGTCGCCGCGCTGCTCTTCGCCGCGAACGAACCGTTGTCGGCCGGGCGCCTCGCGTCGTTGCTCGGCGGCGCGAGCGAGACCCGCATCGAAGTCGCGTTGGTCGCGTGCGGCGAGCGTCTGCGCGCTTCCGGTCTACCGTTCGACCTGCGCACGATCGCGGGCGGTTGGCAGTTGCTCACGTCGACCGACCAAGACGCGGTCGTCACTCGCCTCGCGCGCGTCCGCAAGGACGAGAAGGTCAGCCCTGCGTCGCTCGAGACGCTCTCGATCATCGCGTACCGCCAACCGGTGACGAAGGCCGAGATCGAGGCGATCCGCGGCGTCCAAGTCGGTCCGATCCTGCGCGCGCTCGTCGATCGCGGCCTCGTCCGCGTCGCCGGTCGGGCGGAAGTGCCGGGCCACCCGTTGCTCTACGGGACGACGAGAAAGTTCCTGGACAGCTTCGGTCTCGCCGGCCTCGCCGAATTGCCGCGCGACGCGGAATTGGTGCGCGACTGAGCGCCCCGCGGAGTGCCTCGGGCGCGCGCGAGCACGGCTGCGACGCGAGCCTTTCGCCGCCGCCCTTGCGGCCGCGCTCCGCCGCCTCCTAGACTCTCCGCCCCTTCCCGCAGAACTGCGCTTCCGGAGACCGTCCGCGAAGCCTCGGCCTCGTCCGCGAGCCCTCCATGCAAGAGAAAGAAGTCGAACCGCAATCGCCCGACGCCCACGCCGAACCCCATCACGCGGAGTTCGACGATGTGGTGCACGTGCCGAAGGGGCAGAGCAAGGTCCGCTTCTTCGTGTTGCTCGGCCTGACGATCCTCGTCCTGCTGATCTTCACCGTCGGTTCGGAGCTCCAGCAGTCGTTCGAGAAGCGCGGCTCGGGCGGCGACGACGCGGTGAGTTGGAACGATCCGTCGACCGGGCCGCAGCACGTTTCGGCGCTCATGTTCAAGCAGGAGATGATCGCGCTCCAGGACTTCTACCGCGTCCAGGGCATGAACACGCGCGGCGTGGCCGACGCCGACGCGACGGCGTCGATGTTGGTCAACGATCGTTTGGCCGAGGACTCCGGCGTCGAAGTGACCGAGGAGGAGCTCAGGAACGCGATCCTCCAAGGCGATCCGCGCGTCATGCCGCGCGGCTTCTTCTCGAAGGAGATCTACGTCGCGTCGTGCCAACAGGCGGGGGTCACCACCAAGGCGTTCGAGAACACGCTGAAGCGCATGCTGCGGATCGCGCGCTATCACCAGATGCTGATGGCGGTCGCGGCGGTCGCGAGCCCCGACGACATCGAGAAGACCTGGAAGACGCAGCACCAGGAGTTCGCGTTCGAGTACATCGAGGTCCCGATGGCGTCGGTCGACGCCGAAGTGGCGGCCTTGGTGCCCGACGACGCGGCGCTCGACGCGTGGTACCTCGGCCTGCCGAATCGCTTGATGCTGTTCGCGGACCTCGTCCTGCCGGCGAAGTTCTCCGCCGAGGTCGTCGGTTATCCGATCAGCGGTGAGTTCCAGGCCGCCGGCCTGCTCGCGAAGTTCCCGCGCGCCGCGGATCGCGACGTCGAGGCCGAAGCCAAGGTCTACTACGAAGCCGTGCGCGAGCGTCGCTTCCGCCGCGAGCTCCCGCTCGAAGGCGAAGGCATCGACGACGCCGTGCGCTTCTACCAGCCGTACGAAGACGTCGCCGCGATCGCGAAGCGCGAGGCGCCGATCTACAACGCGATGCGCGATTGGCTGCTCGACCTGTCGAAGCGCGCCGAGTCGGGCACCGCGATCGACGTCAAGCAAGAGGCGATCGACTTCGGCCTCTTCCAACAGTCCGACGAAGCGCTGCGCACCAACGTCGAATGGATGGCGCTCGGCGGCCTCTACGGTCCGTACCTCACCAACTCGCTCGCCGGCGCGAGCCCGATCACCAACCTCGCCGCGTCGGTCGAGTGCGAGGCCGGCGGCTTCGGCTTCGGACGCGTGAAGGTGCGCCAACCGAGTGCGCTGCCGCCGCTCGCGGACGTGAAGGAGCGCGTGACGTCCGAGTGGAAGAAGTCGAAGCGCGGCGAGCTCGCGAAGGCGAAACTCGAAGCGCTGCGCGCCGGTTTCCCGACCCCTCCGCCGGAACCGCCGACCGACAAGAACGTTGCGCCGCGCAAGCCGATGCCGAAGGCCGACGCGGCCGCGTTCGCGCAAGCGGCGAGCGCCGCGGGCTTGACCGTCGTCCGCCGCGATTTCGCCGAGCGCACGCGTCCGAAGTCCGCCGCCGCGACGCCGAAGACCGCCGCCGACACGTACCTCGAGACCGCGTTCATGCTCTACCAGCTCGAGCCGAACGACGTCGCCGCGGTCGAACTCGACCGGACCGGCGAACACGCCTACTTGGTGCGCTTCGACGCGAAGCGCGACCCCGAGACGGTGAAGATCACGCCGGGCGAGTACGAGCAACTGAAGATGCGCGCCGAGTACGACGCGTTCCAGCGCTACATGATCTCGGCGATGACGGCCGAGTCGTTGGCGAAGCGCTACGGCCTCAAGGTTCGCGGCTCGACCAAGGCGCCCGCGCCCTAGCTATCGTTTGCGGCCGAGCACCAAGAGCGAGTGCCCGAGCGGCAGATCGACGCGCCGCGAGAACGCGAGCTCGGCGGCGAAGCAGCGATAGAGGAATCCGTCGAGCCAGCGCGGCAGCGACCACGACAAGTTGGTGTGGCGCGCGGCTGCCTTGCGCGGCGACAGGCGCTCCCACACCTTGAGCGCGAGCACCGCGGCGACGATCGGCGGAAAGAGCAAGACGTTGGTGTACGTCGCGCGCTCGACCTCGAAGCCCGCCTCGCGGAAACGCAGGACCAGCTCGCCGCGCGTGTAGCGTCGACGGTGTTCGGCGATGCGGTCGTTGTTCGCGTAGAGGAACTGGAACGCCGGCACGGTCGCGAGGCACAAGCCGCCTTTCGAAAGCACCCGCGCGCTCTCCGCGAGCGCGGCGCGATCGTCGTCGAGGTGTTCGAGGACGTCGAAGAGGCACACGAGCCCGAATGCGCCGTCGCGCGCGCCGATCGCGTCGGCTCGTCCGCGCGCGAGCAGCTCGAACCCGCGCTCGCGACAATGCGCCGCGGCGAGTTCGTCGCTCTCGAAGCCGACGACGCGCTCCGAGACACGCGCGAGCCCGTCGAGGAAACCGCCGACGCCGCAGCCGAGATCGAGCGCACGCGCGGGCCGCGTGGGCCCGAGTTCGCGCTCGAGGATCCCGAGGTAGACCGTGCGCCGGCCGCGGAACCACCAATGGTCGCGTTCGAGCTCGACGAATTGGCGGAAGGCTTCGCGCTGCATGCCGATCAGCGAATGCGCTCCGCGACGACGATCAGCTCGTCGAACGGATTGACGTAGATCCCGCGCTTCCCGAGCAGCGCGACCGGCGACACCAACACCGAGAGCAGCGGATGCACGCGCTTCGCACGCTCGACGATGAAGCGCGGCGACACCAACTTGCCGCCGAAGCGCTTGGTCTGGGTCACGACGCGCCAGCCCGTGAGCCCGAGCGCGCGCGACAACGTGCCGGCGTGGAAGTGGTGGAGGTGCTCGGCGTGTTTGTAGTGCTGCCAACGAGGCCCGAGCACCCGCGCCGCGAGGCTGTTGACGTTCTGCGTTTCGATCAGGAGCTTGCCGTCGGGCTTCGCGAGGTCGGCCGCGGCGCGCAGGGTCGCGAGCGGATCGGGCGTGTGTTCGATCACGTCCCACAGCGTGACGAGATCGAAGCTGCCGTGGCCGAAGCCCGCTTCCTGCAAACGTCCGCCGTGCACGCGTTCCGGTCCGAGGGCTTCGTTCGCGCTCCTTCGAATCGTCTCCGACGGTTCGAAGCCCCACGCATCCCAGCCTTCGGCGCGCATCACTTGGAGGAAGTAGCCCGCAGCGCAACCGATGTCGAGCACACGACCGGCCCGCGCGAAATGCGGCGCGAGCACGGCGAGTCGCCGTCGGTACGTCTCGCGATACAGCTCCGCGTCCGCGCGATAGTCGGTGTAACCGCGCTCGCGCGCCGCGCTCGAACGCCAATAACCTTCGTCGTAGACCTCGGCGATCAAATCGACGTCGGCGAGGCGCGGCGTGACGTACGTCAGATCGCAACGCAAGCACGTGACCACCGCATACGGGCCGTCGCGGAAACGCTCGCGGCGTTCGCGGCTGCCGCACAACGCGCACGCGACGTCGACCAGCGCCCGAGGCGCGGCAAGCGCGCCGCTCGCGCTCAACCGAAGTACTCCTGCCCGCCAGCGACGCGCGCGGCGCCTTGATCGACGCCCTGCGACACGGTGCTCGCCATCTTGCGGCCCATCGCGAGCGAGTGATCCATGTTGTTGTAGCGGTAGAGGCCCTGGCGCCCGGTGCTGTGGAAGTTGACGAGGTCCTTGTACGCGGGCTCGAGCGTCTCGAGGTTCTTCTTGTAGGTCAGATCGTAGACCGGATACGCGAACGGCAACTTCGCGAGGTCGAGCCCGCGCGCTTCGCCCGGCCGCAACAGGCCGATCGACACGAGATCCTTCTCGGCGACGCGCGCGGCTTCGGCGAGCGAGAGGTTCCAACGCTCGTCGCCGGGCCGACACGTGATCTCGCAGCACACGACCGTGCGATCGCCGGGCGCGGCGGAGTCGCTGAAGTTCTTGAACTCGCTGATGCGGTGGATCGTCAGGTCGCCGGAGGGCAAATAGACCCAGTGGTCGGGGATCACGCTCGGCTTCAGCACTTCGAGGTACACGAAGACGATGCCGATGTACTTCAAGTTCGCGATCGCCTGCTTCACCTCCGGCGCGATCTCCGGACGGAAGAGCCCGAGGATGCGCGGGATCGGCGCGGTGTTGATCACGTGGTCGGGGCGCACGACGTGTTCACGGCCTTCGTGCTCGAACGTGATCGCGACGACGCGCGAACGCTCGAGGTCGAGCTTTGTGACCTTCGCGCCGAGCCGGATGTCGCCGCCCATGCGCCGCACCTTGGTCGCGTAGCCTTCGCTGATCGCGCCGACGCCGCCTTCCGCGGGATACCAGAACTGCGTGACGAGACTGCGCACTTCGCCTTCGCGCGGCGGATTGAGCGTCTTCTTGATCGTGTCCCACAGGTTCGCTTGCGCGATGCGCTGCGCCGCCCAATCCGCGCTGATCTCCGTGCACGGCATGCGCCACGCCTTCGACGTGTACGTGCCGAAGAACAAACGGTAGAGCGTCCGACCGAAGCGCTTGATCACCCAGTTCTCGAAGTGCGTGTCGGGGATCGGCTTGAACCATTGGCTCATGCGGATCCACGCGTAGTCGCCGATCGCGCGCGTCAACAACCACACGTCGAGTCCCTTCAAGACGTTCATCGCCTTGAGCGGGTAGTCGAAGTACTTCCCTTCGAGGTAGATGCGCGAGCGTCGTTCGCGGATCACGACTTGGTTGTCGAGGATCTCGTAGACGTGCGCGAGCAGCTCTTGGTCCTTGGTGTGGAAGCGGTGCGGTCCGTGATCGAGCGTGTACGGTCCGACCTTCCAACTCGACGCCATGCCGCCGACGTGGTCCTCCTTCTCGAGCACCGTGACTTGGTGCCCTTCCTTGGCCAGGGTCCAGGCCGAGCTGAGCCCTGCCAAACCCGCTCCGAGTACGACGACGTGCATGGGGAAGCGAAGTCCTAGCATCGAACTTCGGGCGAACCAACTGGAGCTTTCGGACGCCGCGTCGCGCCCTGCCAACGCCCGTTCACCGTCGCGTGTCGCCGTCTCAGGCCGTCGCGCTCACTGACAGAAGGTCGCGCTCGCGCCGTCCGTCAGGTTGAAGCCGAGCGGGTCGGCCACGTCGCGATACCAGTACTGGAAGTTCCACGTCTCGCCGGCGTGGATCGCGCCGGGCCCGCCGTCGAACGGCGGCGCGGAGAGGTCGATCGAGCGGGTCGCCGTGCCGAGCGCGTCGGCGTGGTTCGGTGGATTGATTCGCACCACCGGGTTGCCGATGCAACGCACTCCGGCGCCGAACGGGACCTGAGTCTGCGTCTTCCCGTAGAAGAAGAGGCCGAAGCCGTTCGGAATGCAGCTCGACGCCGTGAGCGTGAAGGAGTTGTCGGCGATGGAGAGACTGCCACCGGTGGAGATCCGCGCAGCTTGACCTGTCGAGTTCGGATTCGAGATGCAGTAGTTCGCTGCGCCCGCATTGCAGGCGCCGCCGAACGCCCCGAACCACGTCGCCGGATTCACGCCGCCGAACTGATTCGGGCGTCGGAAAGTGCCGGAGCCCCAGAAGCGTCCGGGCATCGACTCGTCCACGTCCGCGCTGCCGTACAACCCCCACGTGCCGAAGAGTCCGAGCGACGTGCTGGTGTGCATGCTCTGCAGCCCCTGCACGGTTCCAAGCGGATCTGCGGCGAGTCGGAACGCTCGCGCGACGGAGATCAGTTCGGAGGACGAACCGCGGTTGTAGACGAAGCCTGCGTTGCCCTGGGAGTCGACGGCGACATCGGGGAAGAACGTGTGCACCGTCGCGCCTGGGTCGATCTCGCCCGACTGAACCAACACCGGACTCTGACCCGACGCCGGCCAGCCGTTCATGCGGACTTCGTACCAGCGCACGACGACGCGCGAGGTGGCAGGGTTGTGCACGTGGTGCGCGGTCCACAGGGAGCCATTGCGATACACCGAGCGCTTCGTGCGGCTATCCGTGATCGTCGCGGGCGTCGGCGTGCCGAGTTGCGGGATCACGTCGACGGCCGGATCGACGAATCCGAACGCCGGCACCGTGAGGTCGAAACGCGTGACCGTGGGCGTGCCGAGCGGGTTCGTGAGCGCGATCAGCATCATGCGATTCGAGCCGAGCGGTTCGCCGAACGGCGACACGAAGTACTCCGCCGGTGCATTCGCGTCGTAGGTGCGGGCGGCGCCGAGCGAGATCGGATCCTGGAACGGCTCGACCGCGGTCGGCGGGAGCGGAGCCCCCGCGATCAACGCGGCCTTGTCGAAGTTCAGGACGAAGCCGTGACTGAAGGTGCTCGACGACGATCCGAAGAAGAAGTCGATCGCGACATAGATCGCCTGCGCATCGACGCCCAGCGTCGGGCGATCCCACGAGAACAGCGCGACGCCGTTCAGCGAGTCGATCTGAACCGTCTGTTGCCTCCAGACGCCGTTGGGATCTGCATCGTCGGAGATCGCGACGTTCAGGAAGTCTTGGAAGCCGATCGTGTAGGCGCCGGCTACCACGAACCTCTGGGTGTGCGGGTCGAAGAGCGCTTGGGAGTCGAACACCGTGCCCGCACCGGGGAAGAACCCGAGCGACCCGGAGAACGTGTTCTGGTACGTCGGCGTGCCGTCCTTCAGGAAGAAGCGGATCTCGTTGTTGACGGCGCCGACGACGTGACTTGGACCGACCGCGATGCTCGACCCCGGCTGTCCGGTTCCAGCTCCGTCGGGGAACGCTTCGAATCCGAAGTCCTGGGCGAGTGCGGGGGACGTGCTCAGCGAGAGCGCCAGCGCGAGGCGCAGGAACGCCGACGGGCGCGGACGCACGAGATGGGATCGAGCCGACGAAGCGGAAGCGTGGAGGGTGATCATCGATGGGGTGACGAAGAGCCGGACGGTCAGGGCGCGAACCGACGCGTACACCCCAGCGTCGAATGCCGCCGAGCGAACCGTCGAACATGAACTTCCCCGAACCTACGAGCGTCGGCCTGGAACGTGACGGGCCGTGCGGCGGCGTTCCGCGAAACTACTCGAACCGCCGCAGCGCCTCGATCGGCGCGGCGTGCATCGGCTTCACCGGTCCGGTCATCGCCGGCGCACCGCCGACCGGGCACCAGGCGTTGCCGCCGGCTTGTACGGCCATGGGTTCCGCGCTGCCGGTCGCGAGCTCGACCTCGACCGTGCCTCGGGTACAGCAGACGCAGGTCGCCACCCCGGGGATCACGTCGATGCCGAACTCCGTGCCGACGACCCGCACGTCCGCTTCCGGCGCGTGGACGAGCATCCGCGTCGGCGCGAAGCCGGACCGCGTCGCGACGCGCAGCGCGCCCGAACGCAACCGCAGCTCGATGGTTCCGGGGGTCGAGCGATCAGGCAGCGCGAGGATTTCGAGCGCCGTATGCGGCGCGAACTCCAGAACCAAGCGCGCGTCGAGGCGAACGGCGATCGTCGCGTCGCCGGTTTCGAGCAAGGCTCCCTCGCCGAGGAAGCGGAGGCCTCCGTTCGCGAGCTCGCGGTCTTCTCCGTCGATGCGCGCGTGGCACGAGCCCGGTTCGAGCAATTCGAAGGGTGCGGTCTGTCGGAACGCGAACCACAGGCTCGCGAGCAAGCCCGCCGCGATGAGCGCGATGGCGCCGACGATCTGGCGGAAGCGCGCGCCGCGCGACGCGCGTTCCGTTGCGGGCGACTCGGCGCGCGCGTTCGGCGCTTCGACGAAGCGCCGACGCAGCTCCTCGCGGAACGCGGGCCGCGCGCTCGGCGTCGAGTCGCTCTCGAGCTCGCGCAGAAGTGCGTCGTCGAGCTCTTCGTCCTGCGGTTCGTGTTCGTGGGCGCTCATCGCGTCGGCTCCGCGTCTCGGTCACGATCGACGAGCCTCGCGCGCAACCAGCGCACCGCGCGGCTGAAGCGTTGACGTGCGGCGGCCTCGGTCAGGCCCAACGCCTCCGCGACGTGGACGAACGAGAGTTCCTCGAAGTGCCGCAGGAGGAACACGCGCTTCACGCCCGCCGGCAACTCGTCGACCACGCTCGCGACCGAGGCCTCACCTTCCGCGTGCTCCAGCACACGGGACGGCGGCGTCCAGTCGATCGGATCTTCGTCACCCGGTTCGTCGCCGAAGTCAGAGCGTCCGCGTCGATCGTTCCAGGCTCGCGAGCGCAGGTGATCACGCACCACGTTGGCTGCGATCGCGAACACCCACGGGCGCAAGGAGCGCTCGGGCTCGTAGCTCTCCAATCCGCGGTGGATGCGCATCAACGCCTCCTGCGTGAGATCTTCGGCCACGTGCGCGTCGCGCACCGAGCGGTGCGCGAAGGCGTAGATCCTCGGGAAGTAGGCGTCGAAGAAGCGCTGGAGCGACGACGGCTCGCGCCGCGCGAGCGCGCGACGTTCGTCGAGGCTGAACTCCGTCGGCTCCGCTGCCATGTACTCCAGACTGCAGATTCGGCCGCCAGCGCGCCACTCCGCCGAAACCGGAGTGAGCGCGCCGCGCCGAACCGTCGCACCCTCTCAACGCACGGCGAGTCCGACGGCGTGAGACGGAATGCCGAAGGCGCTCGGGAGTTTCTCCAACGAGCCGTCGTTGCGGACCGTGAACTCGGCGATCTCGTTGGTCGCGGGAGACAGGACGAAGAGCAGGCGATCGTCCTTGGTGATTCCGGCGTCGAGCGGATTGGTTCCGGCGCCCAGGACGCCGGTGAGCCCGTCGTCGTCGAGGATCTCCAGCACCGCCGTCGTCGGATTCACGCGGTACCCCGTGACCGTTCCGCTGCCCGTGTTCGTCGCGTAGGCGAAGCGTCCGTCGCCGGTCAACGCGATCCAGCAGGCCGCGGTTTCGGTCGTCGGGACCGAAGCCGAGATCGGATCAAGGCCGCCGGATTCGTCGAGGCGATAGGAGCTCACCGCGCTGCCGTCCACCGCGCCGCCGAATGCCTCGGAGACGATCAGTGCACCCTTCTTGCCGAAGGCGAAGCCGAACGGCGTCATGCCGCTCGACGTCGCGAGGGTCGGCGCACCGAGGGCGCCGCCGGCGACAACCGGATACAGAGCGATCGAACCGGTCGCCTTCTCGGTCACGACCACATGCTTGCCGTCGGGCGTCACTTCGATCTGCGCAGGCGCGCTCGAAGTCGTGCTCAATGCGCGCAACGCACCCGGAATCGGAACGAGTGCGCCTTGGGCCGTCACGCGGAAGCCGGCGACGTTGCCTTCGGCGCCCGAGTTGACGACGTACAAGTACGGGCCGCGTTGGGCGAGAGCGACCGGCTTCACTCCTTGGGCGGACTCCACGTCGGTCAGTTGGAGCGAGTCCGGCGTGACCTTGAACGCGGAGACCGAATCGTCGCCGGCGTTGACGGCGAAGAGTTGCTTGCCGTTCTTGCTGAGCCAGATCGCGTTCTGGGAGCCGAGCCCGGAATCGCTGCCCGTTCCGCCGGTCGGGTACGCGGCTCGGAACGTCAAGTGGCCCTGCGCGTCGCGATCGTAGGCGAGGACTTCGTTGGACGCAGCGGAGTTGGAGAGCGTGAACACGACGCCCTTGGACTGTGCGAGCGCGGGTGCGGTCGCCGCTGCCACGGCGAACGCGATGGACGGAAGAGAAACGGACTTCATCGAGGCTCCTGTAGTAGTTGCGCGGCGCCTGTCGCCGCACGGCCACGAGTACGAGGGGCCGTCGAATCCGTGACAGCGGTCCGCGACGGCGCGCTCGTCCGTGTCAGACCGACTCGTCCACGTCGGTCGCGAGCGGCACGCGCAAACGGAAGATCGAGCCGCCGCCTTCGCGGTCGTGGACCGAGATGTCGCCGCCCATCGCTCGCGCGTGAAGCGCGACGAGGTGCAGGCCGAGGCCGGTGCCGCGCGTCTTGCGCGTCTTCTCGTCGCCGACGCGGTAGAAGGCCTCGAAGATCTTCGTGCGTTCGTGCTCCGGCACGCCGGGGCCGCGGTCCAGGACCTCGAGCACCGCTTCGTCGTTCTCGCGGCGCGTGACGACGCGGTAGGGCTCGGACTGGGGCGCGTTCCAATCGATCGGCGCGTACTTGCGCGCGTTCTCGACCAGGTTGGTCACGATCGACGCGACGCCTTCGGCGGAGAGCGTGACCTCGGGCAATTCGTCGGCGAGTTCGAGGACGACGTCCGAGCGCTCGCCGTCGCGCGCGTTCGAGAGCGGCACTTCGAGCGCGCGCACCGCACGGTTCAAGTCGCCGGGTGCGACGCGGATCGTGCCGGCGGCGAGCTTGCTCTTCTCGAGCACGCGTTCGACCAGCGTCGACAGGCGCTCGGTCTCGCGCACGATGCGCCGGTAGTACTCCTTCTGCTTCGCCTCGTCCTTCGCCCAACCGTCGAGCAACATCTCGCCGTGCAAGCGGATCGCCGACAACGGCGTGCGCAACTCGTGCGTCACCGCGGCGACGAAGTTCTCGGTGCGCTCGGCCTGCTCGAGTTCACGATTGACGCTGCGCAACAGGAGCGCCATGCCGGTCGCGAGCGAGATCGCGAGCATCGTCGCGAGCAACACGAAGCGCAGCCGTTGCGAACGGAAACGCGCGTGCGTCTCCGCCGTGTCGACGGCGATGTGCACCGAGCCGAACTCCTGATCGCGCGAGAGATCGACCTCGAGATCGAGGTCGGCGACCAGCCGCACGGCCGCGTTGTACTCCTGCGCGTCGCTCGACGGCGCGACACCCGCGGGGACGAAACGCTGCGAGCGACCGAGCACGTTCTCCGCGATCGTCTTCGGCAACTCGTCGAACAGCCACGCCGGATCGATGAAGAAGCCCTGCACGAGGCTGAAGCCCTTCGACAACGGCGCGATGCAGACGTCGACGCGCGACAAGCTCGCGTTCGGCTCCATCAACACGCGCCGCGTCGCGACGATCCGCGGCACGCCTTCGTCGAGGTAGAACTGCACGTGGAACGGACTGACCGTCAACGGCACCGCGAGGTCGCCGATGCGCTCCTGCGCCTGCTCGAGGCACAACGGGTCGGCGTTCTCGAGCCGGTGCGCCGCGACGAGGCCGAGCGGCACCGAAACCTCGAAGAACGAATCCATGCGCGTCGCGCGCCGCAGGCCGCCTTCGTCCGAAGTGCGCGCCGCGAACTTGCCGAGCGCCTGGTCGAGGTCGTCGCGCACCTTGACGCCTTCCTCCATGCGCTCGCCGCCGCCGAAGAACATGTCGTGCGGCGCTTCCGAACCCTGCGCGATGTCGAAGACGAACCAACCGACGATGCCGCGCGGCCGCGCGTCGCGCACCAGCGGCGACGGCACCATCAACACCGAAGTCGTGCACGACTCGTCGGGGCAATAGCGCGCGCCGTACTGGTGGAACGCGCGCGCGTCCTCGTCGCGCAACAGGCGCCCCAAACGATCGCGCAGCTCGTCGCGCAGGCGGCGAGCCGCGTCGTCGGCTTCATCGGGGAGATTGGCGAGCTCGCGCTCGTACTCCGTTTCGATCTGATGCCACTGCAACCAACCGAGCACGACGGTCGGCAGCACGAGGAGCAGCGCGTAGAGCGCCGGTGCGGTCTTGTGTGCCTTCAGCTGAACCAACGGTAGCCCTTGCCACGCACGGTCTGGATCAGGCGCGGCTTGGCGGGATCGGGCTCGACCTTGCGACGCAGGCCGACGATGTGGATGTCGACGGTGCGCGTCTCGACGTTGGCGCTCTTGTAGTGCCAGACGTCGAGCAGCAGGTCGTCGCGCGTCACCACGCGGTCGCGATGGCGGATCAGGTACGAGAGGATGTCGCCTTCGCGCGGCGTCAACGGCACGAGCTCGCCGCCGCGATGGACTTCGAGTCGTTGCAGGTCGACGTTGATTCCTTCAGGGAGCTCGAGCTTGGTCGGCGTCGCCGCGTCGGCGGCTTGGCGGCGGAACTGCGCTTCGACGCGCGCGACGAGCTCGCGCGGCGAGAACGGCTTGGTGAGGTAATCGTCGGCGCCGGCTTGGAAGCCCTTGAGCAGATCTTCCTCGCTCGCGAGCGCCGTGAGGATCAGGACGCGCGTGTCCTGGCGATCGCGCCGCAGCTCGCGCAACACGTCGAGGCCGTTCATGCCGGGCAGCATCAGGTCGAGCACGACGAGATCGAAGTTGCCGTTCTTCAGACGCTCGAGTCCGCGTTTGCCGTCGTGCATGCATTCGGCCGCGAAGCCCGCGTGTTGCAGGGCGTCGCGCACGCCGAAAGCCAGGTCTTGTTCGTCTTCGATGATGAGAATTTGTTGCGCCATGGAGTGGGTCGGTTCGCTTCGAGTTCGCGAGGGAGGAGCGGCGAAGCGGCAGTCAGCTTACAAACTAGAGCCCGCGCTCGTGTCGGGTCGGACGGCGAGGGGTTCGAAGTGTGTATTCGGCGCGAGCGACGCTCCGCGACGTCGAACTTCAGCCGCGGTTCGGTGCGCGCGCGCGCTTCGAACGCAACGCAACCGGCGTCGTCGCGGGGCAGGAATCGCACGCTGGGCTGGGTTTGCAGTGCTGGTAGCCCGCGCGCACGACCAGCGCATGGAATTCCTCGTACACGAAGCGGTCGTCGACCAAGCGCTCCTCCAGCCAACGACGGATCGACTCGTAGGGGAGTTCGCCGTCGCACAAACGATGGCGCGCGAGCATCCGTCGCGTGTACGCGTCGACGACGCACGTCGCTCGACCGGCGGCGTAGCAGAGGATCGAGTCCGCGGTCTCCGGCCCGACGCCGTGGACTTCGAGCAGCTCCTCGCGCAACGGCGCGAGCGGTCGTTCGCGGAGCGCCGCGAGCCCGCCGACCGCGAGGTACCACTCCGAGATCGCGAGCAACTTCTTCGTCTTCGCGTTGAAGTAGCCCGACGGGACGAGCGCTTCGCGCAAGTGCTCGCGATCGAGTGCCAGGATCCGCCCCGGCGTGATCTCGCCGAGGCTCGAGAGCCGCGCCAGCGCCTTCTCGACGTTCGTCCACGCCGTGTTCTGCGTGAGGATCGCACCGACGATCACTTCGAACGGCGTGCTCGCCGGCCACCAACTCTGGAAGCCGAAGCCGCGCGCGAGCTCGTCGATCACGCGATCGAGCCGCGCGTGGTTCGCCCAACGCGTCGGTCGTTCGTTTGGGCGTTGCGTGCCGACGTACGGGCCGCGCGCGGAGACGAGAGCGCTCAGGGTGAGGCCGGGGTCGTTCGGGAGATCTCGCACGGGTCTCGGCGCTTCAACTCCGAGGCGCGCTTTGCTCTGCTGTAGCCGCTTGTCGCCGGAACCGCAATCGAAGCCCGTCGGTCGGCGCGAGTTCGCGCTCGCGCTGCTCGTCGCGCTCGTCGCGGCGGTGTTCGTGTTGCGCGAAGCGGTCCTCCAACCGGGCTCGATCGTCTTCGGCGTCGACACCGCGACCGTGCAGTTGCCGTGGTCGAAGGCGCTCGGTCGCGGCGAGGGCTCCGCGCCCAACGAAGCGCGCAATCCGTCGCTCGCCGACCAGGGCGTCGTCTTCTATCCGGCGTACCGTTTCGCGATCGACGGTTGGAAGCGCGGCGGGCCGCCGCTCTGGAATCCGTACATCTGCGCCGGCGCGCCCGCGGTCGGTAACCCGCAACTCGGCGTGCTCGATCCGCAGGTCGCGGTGCTCGCGTTGCTCGAGCGTCTCGGCGGCGCGGCGTGGCGCGATCACGGGTTGACGTTGCTCGCGGGTCTGCGCATCGCGGCGGCCTTGCTCGGCGCGTACTTGCTCGCGCGCAGGCTCGGCCTCTCGATGGGGCCGGCGTTCGTCGCGGGGGCGAGCTTCGCGAGCTCCGGTTTCGTCGCGCTCTGGCTCAACTTCAGCCTCGGCCACGTCGCGTTCCTGTTGCCGTGGATCCTGCTCGCGCTCGAAGGCACGCGCGGTCGACGGCCGGGACTCGCGGCGGCGGCGAGCGCGTTCGCGTTGGCGCTCGTGATCCTCGGCGGCCATCCCGAGACCGCGTTCTACGTCGGCGCGACGTCGGTGCTGTGGGCGTTCGCGATCTTCGTCGAAGAGCGCCGCGCGGGACGTTTCGCGCTCGCGGGGCTCGTGCTCGGACTCGGCCTCGCCGCGCCGAGCCTCGTTCCGTTCCTCGAGTACCTCCATCTCTCCGGCGCGCGGCTCGCTCGCGCGTTGCTCGGCGCGCCCGAGCCCGATTGGCTCGCGCTCGCGTTGCTGGTCGTCGCGGTCGCGGTCGTGGTGCGCTTCCGGAGTTCGCGTTCGATCGCGAACGAGAGCGACTCGCCGTCCGCGTGCGGCACGTTCGCGTGGGAGCAGCCGGTGCGTTGGGCGAGCGTCGCCACGTTGGTGCTCTTCCTCGCGGCGATCGCGCTGTTGCTCGCGCGCCTTGGCCTCGGAGTTTCGACGCGCCTCCTGTGGTGGCCCGACGCGTTCGGCGCGCCGGGGCGCGGCGGTTGGCGCGGCGACGGACATTACATCGAGCAACTGAGCGCGTGGGTTCCGCTCGCGACGCTCGCGCTCGCAATCGCCGCGGTCTTCTCGCCGCGCGCGGTGTTCGTCGGCGGGATGCGGCGCGCGGCCCTGGTCTCCGTGGTCGGCCTGCTCGCGCTCGCGCTCGCGTTGCGACTGCCCGGACTCGCCGACGTCTACCGCTACGTGCCGGTCGTCGGCATGAGCGCGACGGTGCGCGCGGCGAGCGTCAGCGCGTTGTTCCTCGGGTTGCTCGCGGCGCAAGCGCTCGAACGCTCGAGCCGCGCTGCGCGCATCGCCGCGGCGTTGGTCGTCGCGTGCTTCGCCGGGTTCGCGCTCTACTCGAAGCCGATCGAGCTCCCGCGCATTGCGCTCGACGCCGACGACGAACTCGTCCACTTCGACGCGCGTCCGCCGGCGGCGGCGAGCGGCGGCAAGGTCGAGCTCGAAGGTTGGATCGATGCGTCCGTGCCGCTCTCCGGCGCGCGCGTGCGCGTCGAGAGTCTGAATGCCGACGGCTCACCGATCGAGGGTTCGCGCATCGACACGCCGGTCGACCTCGGCGCGAAGCCGTGGAGCGACGGCCGCGGCGTCGGCGCGCCGAACGACGCGCAGTTCTTCCGCGCGCCGTTCCTCGACGTGCAGTACGTCGCGGAGGGAGCGTGGCGCTTCACGCTCGAGCTGCTCGACGAGCGTGGCGCGGTGCTCGGTTCGCGCGTCGCCGCGTTGACCGCGGTCGAGCGCGCGCCGCGGGCGACGGCGTTGTCGTGCGTGTTCGTCGTCGGCGCGTTGCTCCTGCTCGCGTTCTGGCCGAGCGGTCGCGGGCGAGTCGCCTTCGCGCTCGCGCTCGTCGCGCTCCAAGGCGCCGACTTCCATCGCGGCCAGAATCCCGCGGTGCCGCGGCGCGAGTGCTTCCCGCCGACGCACACGGTCGCGATCCTCGCTCGCGAGCTCGGCTCCGCGCGCTACCTCGCCGATCCCGGAGTGCTCCCCGCGAACACCGGGATGATCGACGGTCTGCGCTGTCTCGACGGTTACGACTCGATGGACGTCGCGAGCTTCGATCTCTTGCGCCCGCTGCTCGTCAAGCCGGGCGTGCATCCGCTGCTCGGCTTCCACGCGCGCGGCATCGATCTCGATTCGCCGCTCTTCGCGCTGTTCGGCGTCGGCATGCTCGCGCTTGCCGCGCCGCTCGAGCATCCCGATTGGGAGTACGTCGCCGGTCCCGCCGTCGGCGATCGCGAGTACGCCGAGGTCTTCCTCTACCGCGCGAAGCATCCGTTGCCGCGCGCGTTCTGCGTCGGCAAGAGCGTTCCGATCGAGCAAGTGCAGGCCGATCCGAAGAGCTTCGATCCGCGCCGCGAGGTCTTCCTCGCCGAAGGCCGCACGTTCACGCCGCCGAATCCGTTGACCACCTTCAACGTGCACGAACGCGAGACGACGGGCGACAGCTCGCGCTACTTGGTCGACCTCGACGGCGCAGGCATGTTCGTCGTCAGCGAGCAGCACTATCCCGGTTGGACGGTCGAGGTCGACGGCCGCGCGCAGGATCTGCATCTGGTCGACGGCATCTTCCGCGGCGTCGAACTCGACCCGGGCGAACACGAGGTCGTGTTCCGCTACCGGCCGACCGCGCGCAGGATCTGCATCTGGTCGACGGCATCTTCCGCGGCGTCGAACTCGACCCGGGCGAACACGAGGTCGTGTTCCGCTACCGGCCGACGCATTGGACGTATTGCCTGGCCGCCGCGGCGATCGCGGCGATCGTCGCGCTGACGACCGCGCTGCGGAAGCGCGACGCATCGGCGCGCCTTCCGATCGCGTAGCTCCGGGCCTCGTCACTTCCCCTCGAACAGCGACGTGGTCGTGCCCGCGGTGAATTCTCCGTCGGACGACAGATGCGCGTTCCAGTCGTCCACGCCTTTCGAGAAACCTCGAAGCGACTGCAAACTGAGCCACAGCGCGCCATTGTCGTCCTGCGTGCGAAGCTCCGCGATCGGGTTGAGCTCGCGGCTCTCCGGAAGCGTCTCCATCGAACCGCCGACCGTGATTCGTAGGCCTTGGCGGTCGACGTGCTCCATCTCGAACTTGTGGTAGCCGCCTGCGTTGTTCAGCTCGACATGAACGTGGCCGTCGTCGGCCCACACGTTGAATCGCTTGGTCTTCCTGCCGTCGAGGAGGCTCAGACTCGGCGTCGAACCGGCGTCCATCGCAACGATGCCGTTCTTACCCTCGAGTGTGAGCGTGCCCGCATCGCCGTTCGTCGTCAGCAGCATGGACGACCCGCCGCGGTCCGAGACGTACTCGAGCACCGGCGCGCCGAGTCTCTCGTAGAAGCGAGCGATGGTCTTCCCGGCCGAGTCGACCAATTCGAGTTCATGGACTCGCAACTTCTCGGTGATCGGCGGCGCCTGGAGCGGCCGTGTCGCGATCAGTGCCGTCAGCGCGCCCACGATACTTCCGAGACCAACGTTCATCGCGTTCGCTTGCATGCTCATGTGTCACCGTTCTCCGTGGGTTCGTCGGACGAGGATCCGCGAGCCTAGCACCGAAGCCTCGCCCTGGACGATCGTCAGCGCAACGACGTCAGGTAGGCGAAGAGGGGCATCACCGAGACCGTGTCGAACGCGAGCGAGGCGATCGAGCCGCGCTCGACGCGCAGGTCTTCGCGCTGGGGCCGGCGGAGGACGATCGCGTGCTCGTCCTGGCTCGCGAGGAAGCCGTCGAGGTGTTCGCCGACGACGGTTTCGACGAGCAGCAGGCGATAGCCGCTCTCGACCGCCGCGCTCGGCGTGACGATCGCGCGCAACAGGCCCTCGGTCCCGCGGTGCGCGGAGCCGTCGAGCGGCGGGCCTAGCTTCGCGCCTTCGTTCGCGACCGAGTGGCAGACGAGGCACGTGCGCGTGAACACGTCGCGGCCCTTCGCGGCGTCGCCGCCGCGCGCCGCGAGCGAGCGGGCGCGCGCGAAGCGCTGGTCGAGCTCGCGCGCCGCGACGGCGTCGAGCACCGGCGGTCCGTCGAGCGCGAGCTCGACTCTCCGCGACTCTCGAGTGCGTCGGTGCGCCGACGGAAGTCGTTGCCGATCTCCAACGCGCTCTTCGCGCGCTTCCAGACGCGCAACTCGGCGATCCGACCGCGCGTGCCTTCGTCGGGCGAGGTGCGCGCGACATCGAGGCCCGCGAAGCTCGCGTCGAGCGGACACGCGCCGTGCGCGTCGGCTTCGGCGTTCAGGTAGAGCACGATCGCGCCGGTCGCGTCGCACGTCGCCGCGACGTGCGACCACGTCTCGGGCTCCAGCGCGCGCTTCGCGATCGCGAGGTCGCCGAGCCGAGGACCGCCGTAGAAGCGGAAACGGCGATCTGCGAAGTTGAAGTCGGCGCTGCCCGCGCGGCCGAGGATTCCGTCGGCGTTGGTGATGGGCTCGGCGAGCTCGACCCACGCTTCGAGCGTGAACGGCGGCGCGAGCGTGAGGTCGGTGTCGAGGCCGTCGTCGTTGCCGCCGAAGCACGCGAGCGTCGGCGTCGCGCGGCGTGCGAGCTCCGCGTCGAGCTTCGCGAGCGCGTGCGAGCCGGCGCCGACCTTGCGCAGGCGCTCGACGAGCTCGGCGTCGAGTTCGCGCGCGTCGACGTCGTCGCGTTCCAGCGCGGCGAGCAACACGCGTGCGCCGGAGTCGTTCGAGGAAAGTTCGTCGAGCGCGCTGCGCTTCAGCACCGGCGAGAACGAACGCCACGTCTCGAACAAGAGCCGCGCCGCTTCGTCATTCTTCAATGCGGCGAGCGCGAGCGCGGCGGAGCGCTGCAGTTCCTCGCCGGGCAACGCGGCGCGCGCGAGTTCGGCGCAGAGCTCCGCGCGTTGCTTGCCGTGCTCCATCAGCGCGGACAGAGCCTTCGAACGGCGGGCGAGCGGTTCGGTCGGGTCGCTCGCGAGCGCCTCGACGGCCGCGACGAGCGGCTCGAGCCTCCAAGTGCTCGTCGCGCGGATCAGGCGATCCTTGCGCGCGTCGTTCGCGCCTTCGACGAGGCTCGCTTCGAGCGCCGACACGACCAGCGCCGCGATCGGCGTCGCGTCGAAGTCGCGGCCGCGCGCGAGGAGCTCGTCGATCACGCGCTCGCGCCGCTTCGGATCCGCGAGCAACGTCTCGACCGTCGTGCGCACCTCGGGCAGTTCGACGTGCGCCGCGAGCAACGCGAGTTCGTCGGTCGTGAGCGAGCGGGTCGTCAACGGACGCAGCGCGGTCAGCAGCTTCGCGCCCTCGACTCCACCGAGCGCAAGGGCGAAGAGCGCGCGTCCCTCGTCCAACGCATGCTCGTCTCCCATGGCGTCAGGCCATGCGGTCGACGCCCAAAGGGACGGGACATTCTTCTCGAAGGCCACGCGAATCAAGCTGCGCTCGAACTCCACGTAGCGGTCGTCCGATGTGTCGCCGAAGCGCGGCGGCTGGGACACGACGAAGAGCTCGAGCAGTCCACCGTGATCGTTCCTCATGGTCGCTCCGAACGCTTCGATCATCTCGAACCGCACGCGACGGGTTCGTGGAGTCGGCCACCCCATGAGATGGTGTGCGAGTCGGATCTTGTTCGGCGAAGCGACGCTCGCGCGCACGGCTTCGCGCTCCAGACTCGGATCGCCCAACGTCGCGTGATGCAACGGACCCTCGGTGAGTCCGCCAAGCGATTCGAGTGACCATAGGGCCAGGATGCGCGTCTCCGGGCGTGCCTTGGAGTCGTCGAGGACTCTGCGGAGCTCGGGCACGAGCTCCTTCGCGCCGCGATCGACGAGCTGATGCCAAGCCGCGCGCGCTTCCCACGTCGAGGCGGCGTCGAGGTGCGCGACGAGTTCGTTGCTCGCCACGCGCGTGAGATCGACCGGCGTCGCGCGCTTCATCGACTCGTGGCGAATGCGCCACACACGACTGCGCACCTTGTCGCGCCGCGGATCGGAACGCGGCACCTCGTTGTGCGAGATGATCGCGTTGTACCAATCGACGACGTACAGACAGCCGTCGGGCCCGAAGTGCAGCGCGACCGGACGGAACCACGAGTCGTCGGTCGCGAGCAA
>JAIOPM010000016.1 GCA_021413885.1 Planctomycetota bacterium | reverse complement strand
CACGCGGGTGCTCTCGGCCGCGGGGCGTTGGCCGGGCGGGCTCGCGAACTCGCGGCCGTTCCGCGCGCCGCATCACACGGTGAGCTACGCGGGCCTGGTCGGCGGCGGCTCGCCGCCGGTGGCGGGCGAGATCACGCTCGCGCATTGCGGCGTGTTGTTCCTCGACGAACTACCGGAGTTCCGCCGCGAAGCGCTCGAGGCGTTGCGCCAACCGCTCGAGGCCGGCGCGGTGACGATCAGTCGCGCGGGCAGGCAGTTGGAATTGCCGGCGCGCTTCCAATTGGTCGCCGCGATGAATCCGTGTCCGTGCGGCTACCAAGGACATCCGCGCGTGCCGTGTCGGTGTCCCCCGTCGCACGTGCAGCGCTATCGCTCGCGGATCTCGGGGCCGTTGCTCGATCGCATCGACCTGCGCGTCGAGCTCATCGCGCCTACGCTCGACGAACTCGCGCCGCCGGCGCGCGCGAGCCCACTCGAACCGCGCGGCGTCGAGCTGCATGGCAAGGTCCTCGCCGCGCGAGCGCGCATGGGCGAACGTCAGGGCGCGACGCGCAACGCAGACCTCGGTCCGGACGAGCTCGATCGGCTCGCGCCGCTCGATCCCGAGTCGCGACGAGTGTTGGCGCGCGCGGCGAGCTCGCGCGGGCTCTCCGCGCGCGCGACGCAGTCCTTGCGCCGCGTCGCACGCACGCTCGCGGACCTCGCGGGCGAGGAAAACGTCGAGGCGCGCCACATCGCTCAGGCGTTGGGACTGCGCTCGCCACTCGTGTGATCCACGGCGCTCACCCCGCGTCGAGCGGCTCCTCGACGAACTCGTCGCCGTCGAGACGCCACGCTCGCAGCTCGGGTCGTGCGCCGTCCGCGACGGCGACGATCACGTACGACCAACCGGGCTGCGCCGCGGCGCGGTCGAACTCCGACGGAAGCGCGGGATGCTCGACGTGCGAGTGCCACACGCCGACGACTTCGAGCTCCGCCGCGCGCGCCTCGAGCTCGACGGCCAAGTGCTCGTCGGGATCGAGCTCGTAGCGCTCGCTCGCCCGAGCGGGACACAGATTGCGGACGAAGCGGACGTCGACCACTTCGGTGCGCTCGCGCGAGCTGCGTCCGACCAGGAGACCGCAGGTCTCGTCGGGGCGGCCTTTCTTCGCCCACGCGACGAGTCGACGGCGCAAGTCTTCGGGGAGAACCAGGCGCTTGCGCCGAGATCCGAGATCCGACTGCCGCGCGCTCGAAGCGCACCCACCCAGATCAGCAGGTCCCACTGTGCGCCACGCCGCTGCGCCTACTCGTGGCGCAACGCTTCGACCGGATCCATGTTCGCCGCGCGCCACGCCGGGTAGAGCCCGAAGATCACGCCGACGCCGGCGGAGATCAGGAACGCGAGCACCGGCGCGGTCGGCGTGATCACGGTCGGCATGTCGGCGAAGTGCTCGACGATCAACGGCACGACGAGACCCAGCGCGACGCCGAGCAGCCCGCCGCCGACGGAGAGCACGACGGTCTCGACCAGGAACTGCGTGACGATGTGCCGACGCTTCGCGCCGAGCGCGCGGCGGATGCCGATCTCACGCGTGCGCTCGGTGACGGTCGCGAGCATCACGTTCATGATGCCGATGCCGCCGACCAACAGACTGATCGACGCGATCGAGCCGAGCACGAGATTGAAGATGCGCTTGGTCTTCTCCGCGAGCAGCAGCTGCTCGAGCGGCACGACGACCTCGTAGTCCTTCTGCGTCTCGTGATAACGGCCGAGCATCTCGCGCGCCGCGGCCGCGACCGTCGGCACTTCGGCGGCGTTCTCGACCTCGATCACGATCTCGTGCAGCTCGACTTCCTCCATGTCGCGGCTGCCGGCGCGCATCTTCACCTGCAGGTTGCCGTACCACTTGCGGCCGGTCTGGAGCGGGATGAAGACCTCGGCTTGCGTCTGCTCGCCGGCGGCCGGCGCGTCGCTGCGCTGGCGCGTGCGCGGCATCAGCGTGCCGACGACCGTGTAGTAGTCGCCGCCGATCTTGATCGTGTGACCGAGCGGCGCCTCGATCGGGAACATGTAGTGCGCGACTTCGTCGGAGAGCACGCACACGTTCGCGACCGCGCGCTCGTCCTGGTCGGTGAGGAAGCGTCCCTCCATCACCTTGCGGCCGGTCACCTCGCGATAGATCGGCTCGGTCGCGAGCACACGCGGGTTCATCGCGCGCGCGCCGCGACGGACTTCCTCGTAGATCTCGCGCACCGGCACGACGCGGCCGACGCCGGGGAACGTCGCGGCGACGCGCGCGTAGTCGGCGTTGGTCAAGCCGTAGCTGTTGACGCGCGTTTGCTGATTGGAGGCGAAATCCTCGCGCGGTTTGACGCTGCGCAGGATCACGTTCTGGCTTCCGAGCTGACGGATCTCGGCCTGCGCCTTCTCGCTCGCGCCTTCGCCGATCGCGAGCATCGCGATCACGCTCGACGTCCCGAAGAGCACGCCGAGCGTCGTCAACGCGCTGCGCAACTTGTGCAGCAACAGGCTCGACACGCCGAGCCGGATCGTGCGCATCAGGGATCCGCGTCTCACGGCGCGACCAGCCTGTTCTCGACCACGCCCTCGAGGCGCCCGTCGCGCAGACGCAGCACGCGTTCGGCGCGCGCGGCGATGTCGGGCTCGTGCGTGACCAGCACGATCGTCTTGCCTTCCGCGTGGAGCTCGTCGAAGAGCTTCAGGATCTCGAGCGAGGTTTGCGTGTCGAGGTTGCCCGTCGCTTCGTCGGCGAGGATCAGCGCCGGATCGTTGACCAACGCGCGCGCGATCGCGACGCGCTGTTGTTGACCGCCCGACAACTCGGTCGGACGGTGGTGCAGACGATCGGCGAGACCGACGCGCTCGGCGAGCCGACGCGCGCGCGCCTCGCCGTCGGCGGGCGGATCGTCCTGGTAGAAGAGCGGCACCAGGATGTTCTCGAGCACGTCGAGCTGCGGAATCAGGTTGTAGGACTGGAAGACGAAACCGAGTTCGCGGCTGCGCAAGTCGGAGAGCTCGTCGTCGTCGAGGTCGCTGGTCGGCGTGCCGCGCACGCGGTACTGGCCCGACGACGGACGATCGAGGCAACCGAGCACGTTGAGCAACGTCGACTTGCCCGAGCCCGAGCTCCCCATCACCGCCCAGAACTCGCCGCGCCGGAACGCAAACGAGAAGTCGTCGAGAGCCCGGACGTTCGCCGAGCCCATGCGGTAGACGCGGGAGACGTTTTCGAGCTCGGCGACGATCTCGCCTGCTTGGGACAAGCTCACTTCTCTTTACCGCCGGTCTCTCCGGCGCCTTGCCCGCCGCCTTGCTCGGAATCGCGTTCGCGCGGCGCGCTTCCCTCCTGAGCGGTGCCTTGGGCCTCGCCGCCTTCGCGCGAGCGCGGGCTGCGACGTCCGCCGGACGGACGCTCACCGTCGGCGGCACCTTCGCCGCGCGGAGCGCCGTTCCATTCGCCGCGCGACGCGTCGCCTCCGCGCGGTGAACCACCGCCGCGTCGCGACGCGCCGTCCGACGAGGCCCCGTCCGACGAAGCATCGGCGGCCGGCATCGCTCTCGGCGCAGCGCCGGTCGGCGTGGGAGCGGCGGCATCGGGGCCCGCGCCCGGCGCGGACTCGTCGGACTTCGGCGCTTCGAGCTTGAAGTCGCTCGGCACCGACAGCAACACGCGTTGACCGACGGTCACGCCGCCGAGGATCTCGACCCACTTGTCGTTCAGGCGACCGGGCTTGACCGGCACGACTTCGTACTTCGAGCCCTTCGACACGAAGCAGACGCTCTCGCCCTTGTGGCGGAACACCGCGGTCACCGGCACGTAGGTCGCGTCCGCGATCTCATCGCAGAAGATCGTGATCGAGCACGACATCCCCGGCCGCATCTCCGCGGTCCCGCCCGCGACCTCGACGTCGCAGCGATACAAGCGCAAGTTCGGGTTCGCCCACCAACTGTTCTGGTCGGGCAGCACCGCGACCATCTTCACCCTGCCCTTGAAGATCTGGCCGGGGATCGCGTCGACGTTGACGTCGACCGGCATGCCGACCTCGACTTGCTTGAGCACCGATTCGTGCAACGACGCCTGCGCGATCATGTCGCCGGCGTTCGGGATCGTGATGATCTCCTGGCGCTCGCGGACGCTGGTGCCTTCGGCGATCGGCTGCGAGTTGCCGAAGCGGCCGCCTTCCTCCTGCTTCGCGTACACGACCATCCCGGCCTTCGGCGCGATCAGTTTCGCCTTCGCGATCTGGCGCACGAGCTTCGAGAGTTTCTCCTGCTCGAGCTCGAGCTTCGCCTCGTTGGTCTCGAGCGCCGACGTGCGATCGACCAAGCGTGCTTCGGCCTGCAGATTGACGCGGTCGAGCTCGCGCTCGGCTTCGCGCAACGCCGCCTCGAGCTTCTGGATCTCGCGCGGGAACTCGTAGTCGATCAAGAGCTTGAGCTCGCGCTCCGCCTGCTCGTAGAGGATCTTCGAACGCGTCTCCGCGAGACGATCGGCCTCGAGCTCGGTGTTGGTCAGGAAGCCCTTCTCGGCGAGCTTCTGCGACCACTCGAACTGTTCCTTCGCACGCGCCGACTCCTCGGTCTTCAGCGTGATCTCCTCGCGCGCCGCCTGGTCCTTCACCAGCATGTCGCCGTCGCGGTACTTCTTCAGGTCCTGGTGGGCGAAGTCGAGGTCCTGCTTCGCCTTCGCGACGTCGCTCTCGTTCTGACTCTTCTGGATCTCGAGGCTCTGGCGCGCCTCGACCGTCAACGCCTGCGCGTTGCGCACCGAAATCTCCTGCGACACCTTCTTGTCGACGAGGCCGGTCGCGTCGAGTTCGCAGAGCAACGTCCCTGCCTCGACATGCACGCCTTCATCGATCAGGTAGAGGATCGTCGACGAGCCTTCGATCTCGCTCTTCAGGCTGACCACGTCGGCCGCCTTGAGGTTGCCGCGCTCGACCACCGTGATCGAAAGGGAACCCTTGCGGACCTCCGCGCCTTCGATCACTTCGTCGGGGTTGCCGCCGAACGCGTCGCACGCGGCGGTAAGCGCGAGGCCGAACGCCGCGGCGCAGTACAGGATCGCTCGGGGTCTTCGCAGGTTCATGGTTCGCTCCGAACGAGGCTTTGCTCGAGTGCGGGATCGACTTGGATGCCGTCCGACTCGACGCGGATGATCTCGAGGTCGCGCCACAGCGCGAGCTTGGCGAGCTGGTAGTCGATCAAGGCTTGGGTCGCGGCGTTCTGGGCTTCGAGCAACGCTTCCTGCGCCTCGAGCAAGTCGCGCGTCGCCGCGCGGCCGGCGTCGAAATTCAGACGTGTGCTCTCGACCCGCCGTTCCGCGAGCGCGACCGCGTTCTTCTGGATGCGCCACGCCTCGAGGTTGGTGCGCGTGTCGCCGAGTTCGGCGCGCAGGTCGCTCTGGATCGAGTCGCCGAGCTCGTCGGCGTCGCGTTTGCGTTGCTCGAGCGCGATCGTCGACTCGCGGTACGCGTTGCGTTCGGCGACGCGCTCGATCGGGAGATCGAAGTCGAGCGCGACGCTCCACCGCACGTCCTCGAGGTCGATGTTCGCGGGACGACCGTCGTCCGACGAGACGTCCGCCTTGGTGGTGAGGCCCAGGCCGGCGCGCAACGCGTCCGCGGCCACCTCGACCTTGCGCTCGGCGTCGTCGCGCCGATCGAGGGCGGTCTTCAGGTCGAGCCGCTCGGCGAGCGCGATCGCGAGCACGCGCGACTCTTCCCACGTGATGTCGGTCGGGTCGGAGTTCGCGAGCGACTCGAGTTCGCCCGGATCGAGCGCGACCTCGATCGGGATCGGCAGACCGAGGAACAACTTGAATTGGTCGCGCGACGACCGGAGGCCCTGACGCGCATCGATCAAGCGATTGCGCGAACGGAGCTCGTCCTGCCGTGCTTGGTCGACTTGGATGTCGGAGAGCCGTCCGGCTTCCGCCAACGCTTCGTTGCGCGCGCGCAGGAGCTGCAGGTTCGCGTAGTTGTTCTCTTCGTTCGCGACGGCGTCCGCCTGTTGCAGCAGACGGTAGAACTGCCCGGCGACATCGATCGCGAAGCGGCGGCGGAAGCGTTCGTACTCGCGCACCGCGTAGACCACGTTGCGCTCGGCCTGGGTCAGAGGCTCCTTGACGATGCGCTCGCCCGCGCCGCGCAACAGTGGCTGCGTGATCGTCATCGACAAGTCGCTGGTCAAATCCCACCCATCGCCGTGCGAGAGATCGCGCGCGAGCGTGAGCCCGAGATCGCTGACGATCTTCGCACCGGTGCCGAGCACGCGCGTCAGGCCGGCCGACGCGCCGACTTCCGCCGTGTCCGCGGAACCCGTGCCGCTGAGCAGGCCGGAGAGCCCGCCGCCGAACTGCGTCTCGAAGCGCCAACGCTCGAGCGTCAGATCGAGAGCCGACAGGTAGAGCGTCTCGCGCTGATCCTGGAACCGCCGACTGTTCTCGGCCGCGATGTCGAAGCACTGTGTCAGCGTCAGCGGCCCGACGTCCGTCGTCTCCCCCGCCAGCAAACGAGCGCGCAAACTGCCCGGCGCGGGATCGATCGTGAACGGGCGCTCGACGAAGCCGAGGGCGTTCCGGCGCTCGGTCAGGATCGAGTACGCCGCGTCATCGGCCTGCGCGCGGTATTCCTCGGGGCTCTGGCAGCCCGCACCGAGCCCGATCCATGCAACGCCGAGCGCCGCGAACAGGACCTGGGCCCGACGCCGAAGGCGTCGCGTACCTGGCCGGCGGTGTCGGACGGTCATGGGGCGGCTGCGCGCTGGATCGAACGAGCGGGCGAAGAGGATACGCCGCGCCCGAGCTTCGAACCATCCTCGCCCCCGCCGGTGCCGGGCGACGTGGGATTTTCACTCGGACTTCACACCCGCGATCCGCGCCGTCGACTCGATCGCCTCGGGGGCGAGAGCCTCGATCTCGGTCGCGTAGTCTCCGGCGGAGACCCGCCGCGCGACCAGGCCGCCGGATTGCCAGCGGAACGCGAGCAGCTCGTCGCCGCAGAAGCGCGCCGACCAAGCGCGCGTGCCGTCGACGCGGGAGGCCTCGACCTCGCGCTCGAGCTTCCAGGACTCGGCGCCGTCTTCTTCGGCGGCGACGGGCGCGCCTTCGAAGCGCGTGTTCGTTTCCAACGGCTCGAGCGCGCGCGACAGCGGATCGAAGACCGGCTGCACGCCGTCGCAGAGTTCGCCGCGGCGCAGGAGCTCGAGACACGCGAGCGGCAACAGCGCGCCCGAAGTCACGTGCACGTCCTCGCGCTCGCGCGTGCTCGCCCAATCGATCACGCGCAACGTCGCGGAGTCGCCGCCGAGTTCCGCGAGCACCGTGCGTCCGTGACCGGGCGAGATCTCGCGCCACACGAGCTTCGCGCCGTCGAGCCCGAGGCGTTCGACGTGGAGCACGCGCACGTCCTCCTCGACGAAGTGCAGGTCCCACTCGAGCAACGTCTCGTCGCCGACTTCGGTGCGGGTCAGCTTCGCGTAGCCGACGTGCGACGCGTGGCCTTCGACCGGCGTGTCGAGCTCGAGCGCGAAGCACTCGGTGCGCACGACGCCTTCGAACGAAGGCACGTTCCCGCTCGCCATGACGACGAGCCCGAGAACCCCGGCGACGACGAGAGATTGGGCGCGCAAACGATCGACTCCCCGCCCACCTGATCGGAGCCCCCGACTCCCGCCTTGAGCCTCTCCTCTCAACGACCGGCCGCGCGCCGGAACACCGACCGCGCCAGGCCCAATCCCGCGACGAACAAGACGACGAGCGCCGTCCAGACCGGCCAAACGGTCCCGTGCAGGCGCCGGCCGAGGTCGACCCACGCGAAGTGGCGGAAGCCCCGCTCGCGCGCGTGCACCGGTTCGACGACGAGATCGGAGTCGAGACCGAAGAGCTCCCGCGCCGGGTAGCGCTCGTCGCCGTCGCGCAGCTTGTCCCCGAGGATCCGCCAGTGAGCGAGCGGCGCGGCGAAGCGCAGGTCCCACTGCAACGCGACGAAACGCGCGTCGTCGCGCTCACGCTCGTCGGCGCCGCCGATCTCGGGCCACGCGGCGCGCGCGCATTGCGCCGCGAGGTCGAGGTGCGTCATCGTGTCGACGGCGACTCCGCCCCACGTCGCGGCGGCGCCGAACGCGAAGACGCACGCCAAGGCGATGCGCGGTGTCGCTCGCGGCGCGTGCCACGCGCGCTCGACGACCGGCGCGACGGCGAGCCAGAGCAACGGCACCGCCGGCAACACGTAGCGCGGTCCGAACGTGTAGGCGCCGTGCCACGCCTGCGTGCAGACGATCGGCGCGAAGATCGCGAGCACGAGCGCGACGACGAGCCACACGACCGAGCGTTCCAGGTGCCGCAGACCGAAGCACGCGACGAGCACGCCGCTCGCGAGCCAGAGCAGTCCCTTGCCCGGCGAGAACACGAGCCCCGCGAGGCCGAGGTACCACGGGTACGAGAAGAACCTCCCGCTCGCGAGCACCGGCCCGTACCCGGTTTCGAACGGCCGCGCGAAACGCGCGACGTTCACCGCGACGAAGAGCGCCGCGCCGAGCACGAGCGGCACGGCGAACGCGAACGTCCCGCGCGACACGAGGCGCGCGCGACGCGAGCGCTCGAACACGATCGCGACGACGAACACCGCGGCCGCCGGCGCGAGCGCGACGCGCGTCAGCACGAGCAACGCGAGCGCTGCGCCGCAGAGTACGGCGTCGAGGACACGCTCGCGTTCGCGCCATGCGAGCCAACGCTCGAACGCGAGGATCAGCGCGCACGCCGCCTGCACGTCGGACAACGTCGAACGCGCTTGCGGCCAGAGATACGTGGTCACGCCGAGCAACGTCGCCGCGAGCGCCGCCGCCGCGCGAGCCGCGCCGAGCCGCCGCGACGCGAGGAACACCAACGCGCACGTCCACGCGCCGAGCAGCGGATTGCGCAGGCCGACGAACAGGTGCTCGAAGTACTCGCTGCGCGCGACGCCGTACGCGCGGTCCGCGGTGTGCGCCGTTTCGATCGACGGATAGAGCGTCGCCGCCGCGACTCCGAGCACGTAGAACGGCGCGGCGACCAGCGCTTGGCCCACGCCGAACCACGCGTACACGCCGCCGTCGACGCCGCGCACGACGTCGAACCCGAGCGCCTCGATCGCGCGCGCTTCCGGCGTGTCGCCGAGCGCGAGCGACTGCTCGCGCACCAACGAACGCGCGGTCTGGAACTCGACCTCCGCGTCGGGGTTGTCCGGCAATCCGACGGCGGTCGCGAGGTAGAGCGCGGCGAGGCACAGGAAGAGCGCCCAAGCCGCGCGGCGATCGAGCGAGCGTTCGCGGTCGTCCAACGCGCTCCTTCCGCGGCGCTCAGGGCGCCTTGGGTGCGACGCCGCGACGCGCGAGTTCGGCTCGCAGCTCCGCTTCGAGTTCGGCGAGCTTCTCGGGCCGCGACGCGGCGACGTCCTGTTCCTCGCGCGGATCGCGCGAGCGTTCGTAGAGGCGCAGGTCGGGCTGCGCCGCGCCGGGAGCGGCGTTCGACAACAACGTCCACTCGCTCGTGCGCAACGCGGCGGCTCCGTGCTCGGCGTCGACCGCGACCGCCGCGCGCGACTCGAAAGGACGCGTGACGTACGAATCGAAACGCGGCAACAGCGAACGACCGCGGATCGCCGCGTTCTTCGGTTCGGCGCTCGCCCCGAGGAACCACTCGCGCAACGTCGGCGCGACGTCGGAGAGTTCGACGAGCTCCGCGAGCAACCGCGAACCGGTCAACGAACCCGGATGGCGGAAGAAGAGCGGCACGCGCACGCGCTCGATCCCGAGCCACGCTCCGTGACGCGGCTCGGCGCGAGCACGCTCGTAGAGATCGACGCCGCTCGTGCCCGCGACGACCGTCAACGTCCGGTTCCAGAACTCGCCGGTGCCGTCGACGTTGCGCCACCCGGCGACGAAGTTGCGCAGGAGCCCCGCGGTCGCCGCGACCTCGCCGTCGTAGAGATCGACCAGGTGCGCGCGGTCGGCGTCGGAGAGCGCGAGTTCGCCGCGCTCGATCTTGGCGAGCGTCGTGAGCGAGCCGTCGATCGCTCCCGAGTACTTCGGATCGACGAAACGCCGCGCGAAATCGACCGCGCCGCCGGCTTCGCCTTCGCGCGGCGGCAGCGCGAGCGGTTCGAACGGCGCGTCCGGCCCGTCGAGGTGGACCCAGACGAACAGGTGTTCGGTCTTCGCTCGATCGAGCTTCGCGAGCGCCTGCGCCGCGGCGTCGAGCGTCTCGGCGTCGTTCGCGCGGGCCTCGAAGCTCGCGAATCCGCGCGCGAGCGCCATCGTGTCGCCGAGACCGGTCGAACTGACGAACGCCTCGGTGCGGAACCCCGCCTTCGCCAGCGACTCCGCAAGCATCGGCACGTCGGACGGCGTGCTCGCCGACGGAGCGCCGGTGAACAACGCCGCCAACGCGTCGCGCGACTTCGCGGCCGGCGCGAACGCCCACGCGAACGCGACGCCTTGGCCGCACAGATCGTCGAACGCGAGCGCTTGCCCGTCGTTCTTCAGCACTGTGTCGACCGGCCACGCGGTGGTCGGCCTCAAGTAGAGGTACGCGCCCGAGACGTGATCGGCGCGCAGGCCAGAGACCGTGATCACGAGCAAGTGCGCCGGCGGCGTGCCGGGCCGCGGCGGGAGCTCCTTGCTGCACGCCGCGAACGCGACGACGAGAGCGAGCAGCGCGAACGATCGGATGCACGAGAACCGCGTGAGCATCGGGAAGGCGCTCATCCTAGCGCGCCCACGCCGGCAGTCCCGTTTCGATGTGCCAGATGCGGCGCACCCACAGTTCGAAGAACAGACACACGAGCACCGCCATGATCAGGTTGAGCACCAGCCCCACGCGCAACATCGTCCGCATCGGCACGCGCCGCGTCGAGTACGCGAGCGCGTTCGGCGGCGTCGACACCGGCAACATGAAACCGCCGGAGCTCGCGATCGCGACCGGCGCCATCACCGTCAACGGATTCCAACCGGCGGCTACCGCGGCCTGCGCGAAGACCGGCACGAAGACGTTGGCGGTCGCCGTGTTCGACGTGATCTCCGAGAGGAAGATCACGAGCAGGACGAGCGCCGCGACCACCACCCACTCGCTGGTGCCGACGAACAACGGCGCGAGCGCCTGTCCGATCACCGCATCGAGCCGCGAATCGCGGAACGCCTGCGCGAGCGAGAAGCCGCCGCCGATCAGCAGCAGGACGTCCCACGGCACGCGCTTGGCGACGCTCCAATCCAAGAGGTGAACGCCGCGCTTGCGATCGACCGGCACGAGGAAGCAGAGCACCGCCATCGTCAACGCGACCGTCGCGTCGGTGACGTCGCGGCGGTGCGCTTCGTATTCGCCGGGCCCGATGCCGAACAGCCCGAGCAACGCGCGCGACCAACCGGGAACGTGCACGACGCCGAGATCGAGATCGCCGCGGGTCATCCACAAGAGCGCGGTGAGCGCGAAGATCGCCGCCATCCAACGCTCGCCGCGTCCCATCGGTCCGAGCGCCGCGCGCTCCGCCGCGATCACCTCGCGCGCGCCGAGCACGACGCCGCGCACGCGCAGCAACCAACGCGTCAACACGAACCACGCGACCAACGACAGCACGACGACCATCGGCAACCAACCGACGACCCACGCGCTGAACTCGATCGGCGGCGCCTTCGGGAACATGCGCGCGTAGTGGCCGAGGAACACTTGGTTCGGCGCGGTGCCGACCGGCGTGCCCATGCCGCCGAACGTCGCGCCGTACGCGATCGCGAGGATCAACGCGACCGGGAAGTCGCGCGCCGCGCGCGCGTCGCCGGTCGGCTGCACGCGCGACGCGACCGACAGTCCGATCGGCAACATCAGCAGCGCGGTCGCCGTGTTGTTCATCCACAACGACAGCGTCACGGTCGCGCCGAGGAAGCCGAGCACCAACCGATCGGGATTCGGTCCGACGATCGACAGGATCGCGAGCGCCATCCGCTTGTGCACGCCCCAACGCTCGAGTCCGAGCGCGAGCAGAAACGCGCCGAGGAAGAGCATCACGAGGTCGTCCATGTACGGCGGCGCGACCTTCTCCGCCGGCAGCGCGCCGAGCAACGGCAACAACGCGGCCGGCAACAGCGACGCGGCCGCGAGCGGGATCGCCTCGGTGATCCAGAACGTCGCGGTCAGAGCCGCGACCGCGGCGACGCGCCGTTGCACCGGCTCGAGGTGGAGGCCCGGCGCGAACAGCAGCACCAACGCGGCGAGCGGTCCGACGACGAGCCCGAGCCGGCGCACGAAAGCCGGCGACGATTCGGTCGCTTCGGGCGGCGCGGCGAATTCTCCGTGGTCCGCGCTCTCGTCCGTCATCCGGCCCTCAACGCGTCTCGGCCTGCAGCCACGCGCGGTACTTCGCGGTGACGTGCTCGGGGGTGAGGGCGATGCACTCCGGGGTGTCGTACGGATGGAGCTCGAGAAGCGCGCGCTCGAACTCCGCGTAGCGCGCCGCGGTCGTCTTCGCGATCAACAGGACCTCGCGGGCTTCCTCGATCGCGCCCTGCCAACGGTAGATGCTGGTCACGCCGTCGACGAGGTTGACGCACGCCGCGAGGCGGCGCATCACCAGCTCGCGCGCGAGCTTCTCCCCCGCCGCGCGATCCGGCGCCGTCACCAGGACCACGCGCACATCCGCCGCTCCGTCGACGCCGTCGGCCATCCCGCGCATGGTAGCGGTGCGACGACGCGAAAGAAGCGCGAGCGCGAGCGACGTGCGCTCATTAGAATCCCGCGCTTCGCACCATGGGTTGGCCCGAGAAGACCGTGTTGGCGCTCTTGCCCCACGTCCCGAAGTTCGCGCTGCGGCGCGTGGCGTCGCGCTACATCGCGGGCGAGACGTTGGAGTCGGCGCTCGCGAAGTTGAACGAGCTCTCCGCCCGCGGCCACGCCGGGATCATCGACATCCTCGGCGAGGACGTTACCGGCGAAGCCCAGGCCCGCGCGGTGGTCGCCGAGTACCAACAGGCCGCGACCGCGGTCGCGCGGGCGAAGCTCGATTGCTACGTCTCGGTCAAGCCCACGCACTGCGGGCTGCGCACGTCCGAGGCGCTCGCGCTCGAGCGCTACCGCGAACTGTGTCGGCACTGCGCGCCGCTCGGACTCTTCGTGCGCGTCGAGATGGAGGACTACACGACCACCGACGCGACGCTGCGCATCTTCGAGGCCCTGCGCGCGGAGTTCACGAACGTCGGCATCGTGCTGCAGTCGCGCCTCTTCCGCACGCCCGACGACATCGCGAAGTTGAAGCCCGGCCCGCTGCAGGTGCGGATGGTCAAGGGCATCTACCTCGAGTCCGCGACGATCGCGCACACGACGCCCGATCCGATCCGCGCGGCGTACGTCGCGTGCAGCGAGCAGCTCTTCGCCCGCGGCGCCCGGATCTCGTTCGCGACGCACGACGAAGGGATGAGCCGCGATCTCGTCGCTCTGGTGACGAAGCACCGCCGCGCGAAGAGCGACTACGAGTTCCAAGTGTTGCTCGGCGTGCAGGAGCCGTTGTGGTCGCGCTGGCGCGAAGCCGGTCACCGCGTGCGCGTGTACGTGCCGTTCGGTCCGGAGTGGCAGCCCTACTCGCTGCGACGCATGCGCAAGAACCCCGAGATCGTGCGCCACGTCCTGCGGCAGACGTTCGGGCTCGCCTGAGCCGACGCGTTCGAGACCTCGCGCTCTATTTGCCGAGCGCGAGCCGTCGCGCGAGGACTTCCGACAACACACCGGTCTTCAGGATCTTGTCGGCGGTGCTCTGGAAGTCGTACGCGACGCGGTGCCACGTCACCTGATGGTCCTCGAGCACCGCGTAGCACGCGCGGTTGTCGCCGTCGCGCGGTTGACCGACCGAGCCGACGTTGAGGAAGCACTTCTTCCCTTCGGGCAGCGCGAGCGTCAGCTTCTCCGCGCCGCCGAGTCCGTGGAAGCGCAGGTCCGCGTCGTGCATCCCGGGATGGTGCGTGTGTCCGCCGACCGCGATGCCTTCGAACGACTGGAAGACCGCGCGCAGCTTGTCGGGGTTCAAGAAACCGTCGGTCGAAAGGACGTACTCGCGCACCGGATCGCGCGGGCTGCCGTGGACGAAGAGGAAGCGGCCTTCGGTGTGCGAGAGCGGCAACGTCTTCAGCCAATTCCAACGCGCGCGCTTCTCGCCCGAGCTGTACCACGAGGGCTGCATGCGCTCCTTCGTGTACTCGATCGCGCCGCGCGCGTGCGGATTGAAGTCCGAAGCGTCGCGGAAGAGCGCTTCGTCGTGGTTGCCCATCAGGCAGAGCTCGGCGTGACCGCGCACGAGGTCGACGCAGAACTCGGGCTCGGGGCCGTAGCCGACCACATCGCCGAGGCAGTAGATCTTGGCGAGCCCCTGCTCGCGGATGTGCGCGAAGACCGCCTCGAGCGCTTCGCGATTGGAATGCAGGTCGGAGATGATCGCGACCTTCATGACGCGCGCGGCGAACCTCCCAGGTCCTCGAGAGCGCCGGCGACGAGGCGCGCGCGCGCGTCGGCGAGGGGTCCGGCGAGCGTCGCGCCCGACGCCTTCGCGTGGCCGCCGCCGCCGAAGCGTCGCGCGAGTCGGTTGACGTCGAAGTCGGTCTTCGAGCGCGCCGAGAGTTTCGTCGTTCCGTCCTTCTGCTCGCGCAGGAAGAGCACGACCTCGACCGAGCGCACCGCGCGCAAGAGATCGAGGACTTCGTCGGTGTCGATCAAGTCGTCCTCGCCCGGCTTTGCGCGCGGGAGGTCGATCACCGCGAGGCGTCCGTCGCCGAAGTACTCGACGCGCGACAACGCGCGGGCGATCGCCTTGGGCTCGCTCTTCGCGGCGCGTTGGTAGATCGCGTCGAAGAGTTTCGACGGCTGACATCCGGCGGCGACCAGACGGCTCGCGAGCGCGAAGGTCTCCGCGTCCGCGTTCGAGTACTTGAACCAACCGGTGTCGGTGACGATCGCGGTGAAGATCGCTTGCGACGCGACGCGGTCGAGCTCGATGCCGAACGCGTTCGCGATGCGCGCGACGACGACGCCGGTCGCGGCCGCGCGCGTGTCCACGAACGCCGCGTCCCACCACGGCGTGCCGTGGAAGAGATGGTGGTCGACGATCACCTTCTTCGACGGGTGCGCGGCGAGCGCCTTCTCCATCGGCCCGGTGCGCGAGAGCTCGCAGAAGTCGAGGAACACCTCGACGTCGTGCGCCGGCAGATCGCCGCCGGTGTAGGTGCGGTAGCGCGTCTCCTTCGCGAGGAAGTCGTAGCGCTCCTCCACCGGATCCGGATTGACGATCCAGACTTCCTTGCCCAACGCGCGCAGCACGCAGTCGAGCGCCGCTTGGGAACCGAGGCAGTCGCCATCGGGCTTGACGTGGCCGGAGAGCAGGAAGCGGGAGCCCGTCGAGAGCACTTCGAGGGCGCGCGTCTGCTCCGGTGTGGTGGCTTGAGGAACAACTAGAGTCATCGAGGCGCGACTCGCTCCGCGAGCCGCCAAGACCATACACGACGCGGTGCCGGGAGCGAGGGACTTCCCACGCTCGCGGCGCCGTGCGGGATCCGTGGCGCGCCACGCGCGCGGATTCAAGTGCGCGGTTCGAGGTCGACCTCGCGACCGGCGATCCAGACCGCGCGGACGGCGGGACGCGCGTGGACGAGTTCGTCGAAGCTCGGCGCTCCGCGCGGCGTGTCGAACGCGACGAAGTCCGCCGCTCGCCCCGGCGCGAGCGTGCCGATCAGGTCGGCGAGCCCGAGCGCCGCCGCCGCGTCGATCGTCGCCATGCGCCAGACCTCGCGCGTCGGAACGCTCGGATGGAGCCGCGCGAAACGCGCCAGCTCCGCGCGCGGGTCGAGCGTGTCGTTGCTCGCCGACGAATCGGTGCCGAGCGCGATGCGCACGCCGGCCTTCCGGTAGCGAGCGAGCGGGAACGGCTCGCGTCCGAACCACGCGTGGCAACCCGGACAATGGATCAACGTCGCGCCGGCGCGCGCCAGAGCCTCGGGCTCGCCGCGCCGCGGATGGTTGCCGTGCACCAGCGACGTGCGCCGACCGAGGAGGCCCGCGTCGCGCAGGAGCTCGAGCCCGGCGCGCCGCGGCGACGGACCGAGCAATGGCGCGAGCGGACCGGCGCCGCGTTCGAGCCAATCGACTTCGGCTTCGGTCTCCGACCAATGGATGCTGACGGCGAGTTCGCGTCGCCGCGCGATCGGCGCGAGGCCGGCGAGCAACGCCAGCGAAGTCGTGAACGGCGCGTGCGGCGAGAGCCCTTCGACGCGGCGCGCGCGCGGCGCGAGCGCGCGACTCACCGAACGCAACGCCGCATGTGTGCGCAGCGGATCGTACGCATCGAGCACTTCGCGGAAGAGCACGTGACGCAACGGCGTGCGCACCAGCGCTCGCGCCGACGCTCCGGTCGTGTCGATGTCGCCGACGGTGGTCGTGCCGTGGCGCAGGAGTTCGCGCGCGCCGGTTTCCACCGCGCGTTCGAGCACGCTCCGACCGACCGCGGCGCGGCGCGCGACCACCTCGCGCACCCACGCGCCGAACGGCAGGCCGGGCTTCAACGCGCCCGTGAGGAACGTGAGCTCGAGGTGTGCGTGCGCATCGACGAAACCCGGCGCGACGAGCGCCTCGCCGAGATCGCGGACGCGCGCTCCGGCGCGACGTGCACGCGCGACGGCGCGCGGCGAAGCGAGCACGCGCGCGACCCGACCGCGTTCGACCTGCAACGCACCGCCGCGGATCCAACGCTCGTCGGGTGCGAGCAACCACCCGCAAAGAAGAACCTCCGCACCCATCGGGAGCGCGGAGGTTACTGGGCTCGACTCGGCGACGCGAATCGCGTTGTGTCGCGCGACTCTCTTGTAACTAGTCGGGGATCGCGGTGATCCGCAGGTTGGTCACGCCCTGGATCTTCGGGAAGTCGACGTGGCTCGCGTCGAACAGGATCACGAAGCGAATCATGTCCGGTTGCGGCGAGAAGTCGTTGAGCTCGGACGGTTGCGTCACCCACGGCGTCAGCGTCGACGGAACGACACCGCTCGCGGGGTCGGTGACGTCGACGTTGCAGAGGTCGACGATCGTCTTCGACGTACGCACGCCTTGGAAGCGCACGGCGATCGGCGCCGGAGATCCGCCGAGCGGCAGGTCCGGGCTGACGTTGGTGCCCCAGAAGCTCTCGTACGATTGCCCGCCGCCGAGGATCGAGTTCGGACCGCGGTACGGCACGGTCTGCGTCACGGCACCGATCTTCAAGATCAGGTCCATGTTCCAGCCCAGGGTCGCGCCGACGTCGGCCGGGAAGTCGATCTCGAAGTACGTGACTCCGATCGGACGGAACCAGCACGACTGCGCGCCGGACAACGCGTCGGGGTAGGTGCGCTCGATCGCCCACGTGCCCGCGGTCGCGAAGAGCAGCGACGTCGGATCCAACGCATCGAACGGCGTGAGGAACGGCGCGATCTGGTTCAGGTCGAGCGTGTTCTTGCCTTCGAGTCGGATCAGGCCCATCGAACCGTTGCCGCCGGTCGAACCGGTGTTGTCGATGCCGCCGAGACCGCCCGAAACGTCGACGCGCGAACCGGTGAGCGTGCTCATCGCCAGCGTCGTCGCCTGGAGCAACGTCGCGCCACCCGCGCCGCCGCCGCCCGGGCTCGCGACGGTCTGGTTGACCGCGCCGCCGAGCGGCACCGCGGAACCGCCGTCGCCGCCGCTCGCGTCGACGATGCCGTCGAGCTGCAGCAGGTCGCCGACCTGGAGCTGGATCCCGCCGCCGCCGCCGCCGGCCGCGCCGCTGTGGTCGCGGTAGACCTGGATCTTCGAGCCGCCGCTGAGGCACGATGCGCCGACCGTCTGGGTCTGCGAGAGGTTGGTGCCCGCGCCGCCGCCGCCCGCGCCGCCGCGCAGGTAGCCCTTCTTCGGCGTCAGCTTGCGCACTTTGAGCGGTAGGACGCCCGGGTTCTCGATCTGCAGCGGCGAGTTGTCGCCGCCCGGCGTGTCGAGCGGAACGTTCGACGTGCTCTGCGCGCTCAAGCCGTTGACTGCGAGCGGCACGCCCGGGTTGCCGTCGACCGCGTAGGCTCCGCCGCCGCCGGGACCGGCGACTTGCTCGGAAACGCAGAGGACGTTGGTCGCGAGGTCGTTGAAGAGCGACAGCGCGGACGGGAAGTTCGTCGGCCACTGCACGCCGCCGGGACCGGAACCGATGAAGCCGGTGCCGCCCGCGCCTTCGCCCGCCGCACCGATGATCAGCGCGCCGGGGTTCTTCAGCCCGGAGTTCTGCAGGTCCGGCAAATCGACGAGGCTGCCCGCCGGGACGTCGTTGGTCGCAAGCATCGACGCGCCCTGGTTCTGACGGTCGCCGCCGCTGCCGCCGTCGCCGCCGTTCGGGCCGCCGGCTCCGCCGGTTTGTCCGAAGCCCGCGTCCGACGGATGCGCGCCGAGCGATTGGCCGGACACGTCGATCGTGCCCTGGATCCGCGCATCACCGCGCACCAGCACGCGAGCCGCGTTGTCGCCGACGATGCGCAGCGTCGCGCCCGCCTCGACCGAGAGCGACGCGAACTCGAAGATCCCCGTGGTGACGTCGATGTCGAGCGGCGTGCCGCCCGGGTTCGCGCCGAAGTCGAAGTTGTCGACCAGGTTGCCGGCGCTGAACGTCTCTTGATCGAAGCCGCCCGAGAGCGTGGTGCCGCTGACGGTCCAGACGTTGGTCGCGGTCGCCGGCGTGACGGTGAACGCGATCGCGTTGCCGGCCGCGCCCGCGGTCTTCGCGCGGATCAGGATCTGGTTGCCGTCGATCAACGTGTAGGTGCACTGCGCGACGTCGGGGTCGAGGCTCGCGTTCAGGAAGTTGACGAGCTCGAGCAGCGAGTACGACAACAAGTTGTTCTGCGAGTGGTTCTGGATCGCGACACCCGGACCCGGCACCAACGCCGTGCCGGTCGCCGAGCCGGTCACGAACTGGAACGGCCCGAGCACGCTCGCGCCGATCTGGATCTGGTCACCGTCCTTCGGCGTCGCCGACGCGGTGATCGTGCCCCTCGCCTTGGTCGAGCTCGTGTGCAGCGTCACCGTTTGACCCGCGAGCACTTCGAGGTCGCCCATGCGACCGGAGCCGCCGCCCGTGCCGGGCTTCAGGCGTCCCGACGTGGTCACGCCCCAATCGGCGCCGGTGCGCGCGCCGTCGCGATTCGACTGGGAGGTGAATTGCTCGCCGCTCGGCCCGGGCAGCGTCTGTGCGGGGAACGTCTTCGACTCGGGCGTCACGATGTAGAGGCCGAAGTCCGAGAGCGTGTTGCCCGCGAGGTCGCGCACGCCCACCGGGATATTGACGACCACGCGACGCGGCTGGAACGGGTCCGAGCCCTTCGGCGGCAGGCCGATCGTCGGCGTGAACGTCAGCGTCGTCGTCAGCGTGTTGAGGTCGAGGTCGTAGTCCCACACGCCGGCGAGCGGCGCCTGGTCCGCGGTGCTCACCGGGTTGCCGTCCGCATCGACCACGACGGTGATCAGCGGCGGCACGCCGCCGATCAACAACGTGCCGATGTCCATCAAGTCGTGGAACGCCAAGCGGATCGTGGAGCTCGTCTTGACGTCGACCGTGACCAGACTCGCCAACGGAACGTTGACGTCGTTGGCGGTGAGAGTGTCGACCAACACGTCGACGGTCGGCTTGCCCGGAACCGGATCGGTGACGCCTTGGTCGGTGGTGATCGAGCAGAGCAGCCGGCTCGAGTTCGCGGCGCCGGTCACGCTGCGCACCCACGGACCCGCGTCGCCTTGGGCTTGGCCCGCGATGCGGATCTGGTAGCTGCGGTTCGGCTGGAGGCCGAAGAGCGGGTTGCCGTTCTGGTCGAAGTCGAGCGTCGGACGGATCACGACGCGGTTCGGGTTGTTCGCGTCTCGCACGAACTCGACGCCCGGGAACGCGGCGGTGACCGTGTCGACGATCTGGATCGTGTGGTCGTCGACCGTGCTGAAGTCGACCGGCTGCGAGAACAGGACCGAGAGGTCCTGGTTCTGGAAGGTGTTGATGATGCCGCACGTGACCGGCGTGCCTCCGAGGCCGTTCGTGCACCCGAGCGAGCACTGCTCGATGAACATCGAGCTGCCCGAGCTGCCTCCGCTGCCGCCGCAGGATGCGGAAACCAGGGTGAGCGCGGCGACGAAAGAGCTACGAACCAACCAGTGCGTGGATGTCGAGGTCATGGGTTGAATGCGGGGACTCCCCAAGGGCGGGTTGGCGGCGGGTCGGCGTACGGTTAGGCGCACGGCAGCGTCGAAGCGACTCCACATGCGGGTGGACCCTCTCGGCGCTCGGGCGCATGCCTCGCCCGGAATGCGGGGCGCGCCACTATAAGAACCGGGAGCCGATCTGTTGCCATTTTCTCTTGCGTACCGAGCGCGACTCGGAACGCGAGCGCGTCGGGCGCGGATCTTGCGCGCTCCGGGATCGGCAGGCCGGATGGCGCTTCGCGCAGCACGGCCCATGCCGCCGAGCCCTCGGCTGGTTACCTTCTCCCACCTGCCGCCATGCCGACCCTCGCCGCCGCTCCCGTCCGGTCGATCGACCGATCCCACCGCCGCTTCTCGCACGGACTTCGTGCGCTCGCGCACACCGCGCTCCTCCTGCTCGCCGGTTGCGACGGCCGCGCGTCGGAAAAGCCCGTCGTCGACGTGGCCCCGATGCTGCGCGACCTCGAGGAGGCCTTCGTGCCGGTCTCCGATTCGTCGACCAGCGACGTGAAGGACCGCGCGCTCACCCTGCGCCGCAACACGCTCGAACGCCTGCGCGCGGGACCGCCGGAGCTCGGCCGCGCGGCGTGGGAGCGTTTCCAGGAGGTCGCGAAGACCGACGAAGACTTGCGCATCGCGCTGCTCGACGTCGCGAGCCACTGCGATCCCGCGACGCTCGAGGAACCTCTCGCGCACATCGTGACGACGTACGGTCCGGACTTCTCGCTCCACGTCCGCACCAATGCGGTGCGCCTGTTCGCGGACGTCGCGCCGCAGAAGGCGTACGAGCTGCTGACCGCGTTGGTCCGCGAGCCGCATCGCGCGTCGACGTATCCGCCGCAGGAGACGTTGCTCGACTGCTGGATCGTCGCGGGGCGCAAGGCGGGCACGCTCGACGAACGTCTGCTCGCCGACGTCGCGATCGGGATCTCGCAGCCGGCGGACGCACGCTATCGCGCGATCGAGGAGCTCGGGCACTCGACTTCGCCGATCGCGCGCGATGCGTTGGAGTTGATCCTCACCGAGTCGGGTTCCGACGGCTACCTGCGACGCAAGGCCGCGCAAGCCGCGGTCGACGGAATGCCGCAAGCGGACGCGTGCGCGTTGCTCGAGCGCGTCGCCGATCACGAAGTCGATCGGATGTTCCTGCTGTTCCTCGCCGACATGATCCAGAAGAATTGTCCGTGATCACCGACACGCACGCCCACGTCTTCTACGACAAGTTCGACGTCGATCGGGAGGCGATGCTGGCGCGCGCGCGCGAGTCCGGCGTCACGCGCATGGTCGTCGTCGGGACGGACGCGACGAGTTCACGACAGGCGTTCGAGCTCGCCGCCAAACATCCAGGTCTCTACCCGACCGCGGGGATCCATCCGCACGATTGCGCGGAGAAGCTCGCGACCGATCGCGCGACGATCGAGGAGCTCGCGCGCGATCCGCGTTGCGTCGCGATCGGCGAGACCGGGCTCGACTTCTTCCGTTCGCTCTCGCCGCACGACGTGCAGGTCGAGAGCCTGCGCTTCCATCTCGAGCTCGCGCACCGCGTGCGGAAGCCGGTGATCATCCATTGCCGCGACGCGCATCCGCGGATGGCCGAGGTGCTCGCGGAACGACGCGACGTGACCGGCGTGATGCACTGCTGGTCGATGGGGCCGGACGAACTCGCCCCCTACCTCGACCTCGGCTACTACATCTCGTTCTCGGGCGTCGTCACGTATCCGAAGAACGACGCGAACCGCGCGGCGGCGCGCGCCGTGCCGAGCGACCGCATCGTCGTCGAGACCGACGCGCCCTACCTGGCGCCGAAATCGCACCGCGGCGAGCGCAACGAGCCCGCGTTCCTCACGGAGACGCTCGCGGTCGTCGCGCGCGAACGCGGCGTTTCGAACGATGAACTCGCTCGGCTCACCAGCGCGAACGCGACGCGCCTGTTCAGCCTCGCGTGAGTCGGAGCGGCGCGTCACGCAGCTCCGAAAAGCGCACGAGGCGCCGCTCCGAAGAGCGACGCCTCGCGCAATCTGTCGTGCTCGAGTTCGAGCTTACTGGACCGCGGTCCACGTGTTGGCGTCCGTCGCCGCGACGCCGTTGACGCCGAGCGGAGAGGCCATGTCGCCCGCGACCGAGAAGACCGCGTCGAAGAGCGGGCCGCCGCCGGTGGCCGTGTAGGCCGCCGCGCCGCGGTTCTGCGTCTGGAGCAAGTCGCCTTCTTGGTTGATGAAGAAGCAGCGGTTGCCCGATTGCGTGACCGCTTGCGGCCAGGCATAGCAGCACCACAGCACTTCGCCGTTGTCCGGGTCGGGGTACGGCGCAACCGCACCACCCGTCGCATTTTCCACGACCGAACCCGTCACACCGGCGACGGTCGCCGCGGGCAGGTAGATCTGGAAGATGTAGCCCGAACGAACCACTTGGCTGTTCGCCACGTTGCCGAACGCCGTCGACATGACGGCCGGGTTCAGCTCGTCGGTACCGACGACACCGGCGGCCGGCACACCGGCCGCGCTGACGCGGCAGGGATCGGCGCCCGAGAGCTCGCCGAAGAAGCCGTACTCGCCAGCGCCGTCACCATCGGAGTCGATGGCGCCCGACGATTGAGCTTGGGCCTGGGCCGAGGAAATCGATCGAAGCGTCGAGATCGCGGCCGACTCGTTGGCCGAGAGGCGCGCCGCCATCAGCTTCGGAATGGCCACCGAAGCGATGATGGCGATGATCGCCACGACGATCATGAGTTCGATCAGCGTGAAACCAGCGTTACTACGTTTGTGCATCATCTTGGAAGTTGTCCGTTTTCGTCCGGCACCGCCGCGCATGCGTCGGTGCATTGCCTGTTAGGTCATCATCGAACCCGGCAGGCGTGCACCTTGAGCCCCGAGCGATTTGCAGTCGCACGAGACCTAAGCCGCTGCCGAACTCTGCTCTCCACCTTCGTCCGCGACCGGAACGAAGTTCCAGTCACGTGGTCGTCGGAGACGGCGTCTTATCGAGCCGTCTCCGTTGCATTCTTGAGGTCAGTTGCCGCCGAGCTTCCCGACGATGTCGAGGATCGGCAGGAACACGCTGAGCACGACGCCGCCGACGATCACGCCCATGAAGCTGATCAGGATCGGCTCGATCAGGCTGGTCAGCGACTTGATCGCCGCCTTGACTTGCGCGTCGTAGAACTCCGCGATCTTCTCGAGCAGCGCTTCGAGCGCGCCGGTGCGCTCGCCGATGGCGATCATGCGCACCACCATCGCGGGGAAGATCTTGCACTTGGCGAGCGGCTCGGACAGCAACTGTCCGTTGCGCACGCTCTCCTTCGACGTCATCACCGCGCGCGTGACCAAGCGGTTGCCCGCGGTCTCCGCGACGATGTCGAGCGTGCCCATGATCGGAACGCCCGAGCGGATCAGCGTCGCGAACGTGCGCGCGAAACGCGCGAGCGCGACCTTCTTGCCGAGCGGTCCGAACACCGGCGCCTTGAACGCGAGCGTGTCGAACAGCAGGCCGCCGACTTCCGTCTTGAGGAAGATCCCGATCGCCACGAACAGGCCGACGCCGCCGCCCAAGATCAGGATCCAGTTGTTGCGCATCGCCTCGGAGACGCCGAGCACGAATTTGGTGAGCGCCGGGAGCTCCGCGCCGAGGCCGTCGAACACTTGACGGAACGTCGGCACGACTCCGAGCATCAGGAAGGCCGTGATGCCGAGCACGAGCACCAACGAGATCACCGGGTACGTCATCGCCGAGCGAATCTCGCGCTTCAGCGATTGGCTCGATTCGAGGTAGTCGGCGAGACGCGCGAGGATCACGTCCATCTGGCCCGACGCTTCGCCGGCGCGCACCATCGAGATGTAGAGCGGCGAGAACGCGCGCGGGCAGTGTTCCATCGCGCTCGACAGATCGGAACCCGCACGCAGCTCGGTGCCGAGCTTCGCGCAGGTCTTCTTCATGCCGGGCGTCTCGGCTTGTTCGCCCAGCACCTCGATCGACTCGAGCAACGCGAGACCCGAGCTCACCATCGTCGAGAGCTGACGGGTGAAGAGCACGAGTTCGGTGGACGAAGCCTTCGGCCCGCCCTGGAAGAGCGTCGAACCGCGCTTCGGCTTGCCGTCGGCCGCGGGCGCTTGCGCGCCGCCGACTTGCTCGACCTTGAGGACGACCAAGTTCTGCTTGCGCAGCTCGGCGAGAGCTTGCGTGCGGTCGTCGGCCTGGATGGTGCCCTCGACCGTTTGGCCGCCGGACTTCTTGGCTGCGTACTTGAAGGCGATCACTGCGTGGGACTCCTACTTGTCGTCGAGCGTCGTCCGCAGCACTTCCTCGAGCGAGGTCTTGCCGCGCGAAACGTTCAACAAGCCGACGCGCCGCAAGGTCAACATGCCCTCGCGGATCGCGACGTTCTTGATGTCCTGCGCTGATCGACGTTCGACGATCAAGCGCTTGAGTTCTTGAGTGAGAGGAAGCGTCTCGAGGATCGCGAACCGACCCTTGTAGCCCTCCTTGCAGCGCGGACAGCCCGCCGGCGTGGGCCCCCAGAGGTCCAGCCCCGCGATCTCGCTCTCGAAGAAACCGACGGAAAGAAGTTCCGGCGTCGGCAGCTCGATCTTCACGCGGCAGTGCACGCAGAGCTTGCGCGCGAGACGCTGAGCGCCGACGCAGAGCAGCGAGCTCGACACCATGAACGGGTCGATCCCCATGTCCATCAGACGCGTCACGGTCGTCGCCGCATCGTTGGTGTGCAGCGTCGAGAGCACCAAGTGACCGGTGAGCGCGGCCTTCACCGCGATGTCCGCGGTTTCTTGGTCGCGGATTTCGCCGACGAGCACGACGTCGGGGTCCTGACGCAGGATCGAGCGCAACGCGCCGGCGAACGTGAGCCCGCGCTTCGGGTTGACCGGCACCTGGTTGATGCCGTCCATGCGGTATTCGACCGGATCCTCGACGGTCACGACGTTGATGTCCGGCGTCGCTACTTCCTTCACGCAGGAGTACAGCGTCGTCGACTTGCCCGAACCGGTCGGTCCGGTCAGCAGCAACATGCCGTACGCCGCGTTGATCGCGGTCTTGATGTCCGACTGCGCCTTGGGCTCGTAGCCGAGCGTGTCGAGCTTGAGCGCCATGCTCCCCGTGTCGAGGATCCGCATCACGGCTTTTTCGCCGCCGACGACCGGCAGGATCGACAAGCGCAGGTCGATCTTGCGGTTCTCGTAGCGGATCTGGAATTTGCCGTCCTGCGGCGTGAAGCGCTCGGCGATGTCGAGCGACGACATGATCTTCAGGCGCGAGATCAGCGCCGCGAGCATCGTGCTGGGCGGCCGCATCACCTCGTGCAGCGCACCGTCGACGCGCAGACGCACGCGCACGGCGGTTTCGCCGGGCTCGATGTGGATGTCGCTCGCGCGCTCTTTGAGCGCCTGCAGCATCATCAAGTTGATCAGCTTGACCGCCGGCGCGTCGTCCGCGCTGACCGACGAAGCGTCGACGATCTCCGCCTCCGCATCGACGTTGACCTCGACGTCGGCCGCGCCCATGCGACCGAGCAGATCGTTGACCTGCTGCGCGCCCTGGTCGTAGATCGCGTCGGTCGCTTGCTTGATCGCGCCCGGATGCGAGAGCACCGGACGCACGTGCAAGCGCGACAGCTGCTTGAGATCGTCGAGCAGCAGCACGTCGAACGGATCCGCGATCGCGACGGTCAGGATGTGGCCGTTCTTCGCGATCGGCAGCACGCCGTTCTGGAGGCAGACCTCCTGCGTGAGGCACTCGAGCGCGACCGGATCGGGCTTGACGCGCGAGAGGTCGATCGGGGGGATGCTCGCCGCGATCCCCAACGTCTCCAGCAACTTGGCCTCGGTGAGGAGGCCTTGCTGCAGGAGCGTCGCGACCGGCTGCGCGCCTTTCGCCTTGGCTGCCGCCCAGTCCTCGTCGGTGACGAGGCCTGCGTCGACGAGCAGTCGGCGGATCTTCCCCGAGATGCGGACCATGAGCGAAGTCCGGAGCTCAGGCCGCTTTGATCAGTGCGCGGAGTTCCGACGTGTCGCTGACGGCTCGGTCGGCGTCTTCGATGCGGACGCGACCGGACTTCACCAGGTCGGCGAGCGCCTGGGCGAGCGTGCGCATGCCGAGGCGACCGCCGGTCTGGATCTGCGAGTACATCTGGTGGGACTTGCCCTCGCGGATGAGCGCGCGGATCGCGGGTGTCGCGATCATCGTCTCCATCGCGAGCGCACGGCCGCGGCCGGTGGCGAGCGGCAGGAGCTGCTGGCTGAACACCGCTTCGAGCGTGAACGCGAGCTGCGTGCGCACCTGCTGCTGTTGGTGCGGCGGGAACACGTCGATGATGCGGTTGATCGTCTGCACGCAGTCAGACGTGTGCAGCGTGGCAAAGGTGAGGTGCCCGGTTTCCGCGAGCGTCAACGCCGCCTCGATCGTCTCGTGGTCGCGCAACTCGCCGACGAGGATGACGTCGGGGTCCTGACGCAGCACGCTGCGCAAGGCCTTGGCGAACGAGTGCGTGTCGCCGCCGACCTCCCGCTGCGTGACCATGCACGACCGGTGCTGGTGCGTGAACTCGATCGGGTCCTCGATCGTGACGATGTGACCCTGGTGACTGTTGTTGATGTGGCCGATCATCGAGGCGAGCGACGTCGATTTGCCCGAACCGGTGGCGCCGGTGACCAGCACCAGGCCGGCGCGCAGCGAACACACGCGCTCGCAGACCGCCTTCGGCAGACCGAGCTGCTCGAACGTCGCGATCTTGGTCGGGATCAACCGCATCACCGCCGCCGCGGCGCCTTGTTGATAGAAGACGTTGGCGCGGAAGCGACCCTGGCCCTGCAGGCCGAAGGAGCAGTCGAGCTCCATCTCGCGGTCGAGCTTCGCGATCTGTTCCGAAGTCAGCACGCTCGTCGAGAGACGTCGTGTGTCTTCGGGCGTCAGCGTCGGGCAATCGACGGGCAACAACACCCCGTCGACGCGGATGCGCGGAGGGGAGTTGACGCTCAAGTGCAAATCGGAACCTCCCTGACGCACCAAGAGCGACAGGAGTTCTTCCATCGTGATCATTTAGGGAGCTCCTCGAGGCAGAAGTGGGCTGGTGCATCGACCGCGACGAAGGCGCGACTGAAGCACCGCTCCGAATCCGCCACCGGGAAGAAACGACCCGACTCGGCGCTCGAGGGCGCTTCCGCGCTCAGCGTCGAACGCGCGCGCGCGCGCCGAGCGCACGTTCGAACGCGCCGCGCAACAGCGCGAGTTCGGACGACGCGTGCTCGCCGAACAAGCAGATCTGCAGCCAACCGCGCTCGCGCAAGTAGCGACTCTGCCAGGAAACCCAAACGCCTTCGCGCGCGAGACGCCGCGCGACGCGCTCCGCCCGCGCACCGAGCGCGAGCGTGAACACGCCCGGCGAAGCGCGCGAGGAATCCACCAACGGCACGAGCCCGAGTTCCGCGAGCAACACCCAGAGTTCCCGCGCGAGCGCCGCGCGCCGCTCGAAACTCGCGCGCTCGAGCGCGCGCGGCCACGACGCCGCGAGCGCGCCGACGAGGTTCGACGAATGCGTGTACGGCACGCCGTCCTGGCGGGCCCACGCGCGCAGATCGAGGTAGCGCGGCGACGGCCGCGTCGCGGCGGGCAGCTCCGCGCGATGGAACACCAGCGCGAGCCCGGGATACGACGCGAGGCCCTTGCCCGATGTGCAGGTCGCGAGCTCGACGCCGCCGAGATCGACCGGCACGACGCCGATCGAACTCGTCGCGTCGAGCGCGAGCGGGATCCGCGCGCGAGCAGCGACGCGCTTCAGCGCGACGAGATCGTGCAGGACGCCGGTCGACGTCTCGCAGTGCACCGCCCACAACGCGTCGGCGCGCGCGGCGCGGCGTTCGAGTTCGGCGAGATCGAGCTCGCTCCCCCACGGCACCGCGTATTCGTCGACTTCGAGCCCCGCGCGGCGCGCTTGGTCGGCGAGCCGCGCGCCGAACTCGCCGTCGACGGGCACGAGCACGCGGCGCACGCGCTGCGCGAGCTCGCCCGCGACGACGTCGTTGGCGAGCGTGCCCGACCCGACGAGGATCTCGACCTCTTCCGCACCGAGCGTGCGAGCGAGGTCGCGACGCAACGCGCCGAAGCGGACCAAGAACGCGCCGTCGCGGTGCGAGATCGGCGCCTCGCCGAGCGCGACCGTGGTCTCGGCGGCGATCGGCACCGGGCCCGGCAGGAAGTTGAGTGGCGCGCGCGCGCCGAGCGCGACGGAGACCGAGCGCGGCAACACCGAGAGGAAGCGCGGCACGTCGAGACACATCGGTTGGAACCACGCGTCGGCGCCGCCGACCAACGGCCCGAACGGCTCGAAGCCCATGCGCGTGTAGAGCGCGACTTGGCGCGTCGTCCCAGAGATCAAGCCTTGGTCGAAGCCGAGCTCGCGCACGCGCGACACCAACGCCGCGAGGAACTCGGGCACGAACGCGGTGCGGCGCATGCGCGGCACCACGGTCCAGAGACGGAGCTCGCACGGACGCCAACGCGGATCGAGATGTCGATCGAGGTCCGGGAGCTTGAGGTCGAGCGAGAACGGTCGCTTGCAGCGCAACGCCGCCATGCCGAGCAGCTCGCGCCGCTCCTCGTCGACGCCGATCACGTACTCGTTCTCTTCGTGGAAGCGATCGACGAGCCGGTGTTCGGAGTTCTCCGCGTGCTGCCGGATCTCCTCGACGAACGCGGCGTAGTTCAAGCGATGGATCGCCTCGAACTCCCACGCGCGATCGGGACGCTTGAAGATCCAGTCGCGCGTTCCGTTCACGGCGCCACCTCGCGCGTCCTCGGTCCGGCGGCCAGGTCGCGCCGGTGCGCGACGAGCACCAGCGCCGACAACAGACACGCTCCCCACGCGCCGGCGCTCGGTCCGCGCCACGCGAACGAGAGGAACGGATACGCCGCGAAACCCGCGAGTCCGCCGCGCTGCGTGTCGCGCAGCAGCAGCGAGACGAGCGCGAGCACGATCAACGCGGCGCCGGCGACGGGCGGATCGAGCGCGATCAACGCGCCGCCCGCGATCGCCGCGCCCTTGCCGCCGCGGAAGCGCAACTGCGGCGGCCAGACGTGGCCGCACACCGCGGCGCATGCCGCGAGCGCGCCGTGGATCGGTGTGAGCTCGAGAGAGCGCGCGATCAGCACTACGCCCGCGCCCTTCGCGAGATCGACGAGCGCGACGGCGACCGCGGCTCCTTTGCCGAGCACGCGACCGACGTTGCGCGCGCCGAGCGTGCCGCTCCCCTGGGAGCGCAAATCGACTCCGGCGCGGACGCGCACCACGTAGTAGGCGGTGACGAGCGCCCCGAGGAGGTAGCTCGCAAGGAGCAACGCGTAGAGGCGTCCGGGAGGCATGCCGGGTGCGCCGAGCCTAGCGTGGGAAGCCGACCCGCGCGCGCCCGAGGGCGAAAGCAAGCACGAAGCGGCCCGCGGCGGGCGCTAGTCCTCTTCGTGCTTGTGGCTGAACTGCGCCAGGATCTTCGCCTGTTCGTTCGCGGGCACCGGCGAGTAGTCGTGGAGCGTCATCGAGTACGAACCCTCGCCCGAGGTCTGCGACTTGAGCTCGCGCTGGTACGTCAGCACCGTCGAGAGCGGCGCGTGGGCCTTGATCACCGTGATCGCGCCGTCGGCCTCGTTCCACTGGTCGACGACGTGGCCGCGACGGTGGCTGGTCAGGTCGGAGAAGATCGCGCCCGCGGATTCGTTCGGAACCGAGACGACGAGCTCCATCATCGGCTCGAGCAACACCGGGTGCGCCTTCTTGAACGCGTCCATGAACGCGCGCGCGCCGGCGATCTTGAAGCTCGCCTCGTCGGAGTCGACTTCGTGGAACTTGCCGTCGTGGACCTCGAAGTCGAGGTCGACCACTTCGCTGTGCGTGAGCACGCCCTTCGCGACGATCTCGCGCATCCCCTTCTCGACGGCGGGGATCAAGTTGCGCGGGATCGAGCCGCCGACGACCGCATCGGTGAAGACGACGCCCGAGCCCTTCGGCAACGGACGGATGCGCACATGGCACTCGCCGAACTGACCGCGCCCGCCGGATTGCTTCTTGTGTCGGTACTGACCTTCCGCGGGACGCGTCACGGTCTCCTTGTAGTGGATGCGCGGCAGGTGCGAGGTGATCTCGACGCCGTAGCGACGTTTGAGCCGGTGCTCCATCACTTGCAGGTGCAGCTCGCTCATGCCGTGGACGACGAGCTCGTGCGTCTGCGGGTTGAACGCGCTCTTGTACGTCGGGTCCTCGGCCGCGAGCTTGTGCAGCGCCTCGCCGATCTTCTGTTCGTCGCCGCGCGTCTTCGGAACGACGGCGAGAGCGACCATCGGCTCGGGTTGCGGCGGCAGCGGGAACGACACGAGCGGCGTACCGACGCGGCTGAACGTCTCGCCGTAGTGCACGCCCTCGACCTTCGAGAACGCGACGATCTCGCCCGGCAGCGCGTGCTCGACCATGTCGCGCTTCTTGCCGGTCATGCGGAACAGCCCGCCCATCTTCTCGCCGCGATCGTTCGACTTCGGACCGACGATCGGATCGGCGCTCTTCAACGTGCCGCGCAACACGCGCACGATGCAGATCTTGCCGACGTGCGGATCGGACTTGACGTTGAACGCGAAGCCCGCGAGCGCGCCGTTCGGATCGGGCTTGATCTCCTTGCCGTCCGCGTCGAGCGCGATCGACGTGTCGGGGTGCGGCGCGAAGTCGTGCAGGAAGTCGAGCAGCTTGTCGACGCCGACGCCCGAGATCGGATTGCACGCGAGCACCGGCACGAGCTTGCCGGCGGCGATCGCGCGCGGCATGTGCTCGCGCAACTCTTCCTCGGAGAGCGTTTCCGTCTCGAGATAACGATTGAGCAGCGCCTCGTCGTTGCACGCATCCATCACGCGGTCCATCAACGCGCGCCGGAAGTCGTTGGCGTCGCTCTCGAACGCGGTGATCACCTTGGAGAAGCCCGCGCCGCTCTTGTCGGGGAACAGCACCGGCACGCACACGGCGCCGATCTTCTTGCGCAGTTCTTCGACGGTCTGCTCGAAGCTCGCGTTGTCGCCGTCGACGTGCGTGACGACGATCGCGCAGCCGCGCTTCCACGCTTGCGCGGTCTCGAGCTTCTTGCGCGCGTTGTAGGTCACGCCGCTCGCGCAGCTGATCACGCCGACGACGAGGTCGGTCGCGAACATCGCGGCGTTCGCGCTCGACACGAAGTCCGGGTAGCCCGGCGTGTCGAGGAACGTCCACAGGAACCCGTCCTTCGAGACTTGGACCATGCCGCCTTGGAGCGTGTGGCCTTTCTCATGTTCCTCGGGCTCGATGTCGACCACGCTGGTCTTGTCGGCCACCGAGCCCTTGCGCGCGGAAGCACCGAGCAGGAACGCGAGCGCATCGACCAAGCTCGTCTTGCCGGAGGAAGGGTGACCGACGAAGGAGACGTTGCGGATGGCGTCGAGTGCAGTCATCGATTCGTGATGGGGCGCGGGTCGTCGAGAACGAACGCCGCCCGACTGGACGACGTCCGGTACCGGAGGGCGCTCATCCTAGCGTTGCCGACGAGCCGCGCGGGAAGAACGAGCGGCGCGCCGCGTGACCCGAGCTCCGTGAAACGCACGAGGCCCGCACAGGCGGGCCTCGTGGATTCGGAACGGTCGCCGGAGCGCTACTTCGAGTGCACCACGATCTCGACGCGCCGATTCTTGGCCTTGTTGCCCTTCGTGTCGTTGCTGGAGACCGGACGGTATTCGCCCCAGCCTGCGACGACGCACTGTCCGTCGGCGATGTTCGCGTCCTCGACCATGTAGTGGAGCACGGCCATCGCGCGAGCGACCGAGAGCGCGCGGTTGGATTCGTACTTGGCTTTCTGGATCGGATCCGAATCGGTGTGGCCCTCGATCCAGTATTCGTCGTCGCCGTACGTCGCCTTCAGCGTCTTGACCACCGCGGCGAGCGCGTCCTTGCCTTTCGCGGAAAGCTCGGCCTTGCCCGACGCGAACGTGACGTCCGACGAAACGGAGATCACGAGGTTGCCGTCGCGCATGCCGTACGCCACGCCTTCGCGATCGAGGTCGGGGAAGTCCTGACCGGTGGTGCGCACGGGCTCGGCGAGCAAACGCGCGTTCGCTTCGGCGAGTTGCTTGTCGAGACTCGCGTTGTGCGAGTTCAGGTCGCGGTTGTTGTTCTTGACCGCGGTGCGTTCCTCGCGCAGCGCCTTGATCTCGGCGTCGCGATCGTTGAGCGCTTGCTGGTAGCGCGAATTCGTGCAGCTCGCGAGCGCGATGAGCGCGAGCGCGAGACTCCATGCATTGAACTTCATGTCGTGGTGAGTCCCTTCGTCGAGAGACCGTGAGCGTGCGTCGATGGGTTGGTTGGAATGCTCGAGCTCCGAGGAGCGCTCACACGCGTGTCGCCGTGCAAAAGTCGGCGCCCGAGAGCACCGCGAGGCGAACGCGCATTCGCGCCTCAGAACCAGGCGCGCACATCATTCCAAGCGAGCAGCACGATTCCAATCCCGAGCGCCAGATACGGACCGAACGGCAGGTACCGGCCGACGATGCGCGCGGTGTGGAGCGAACGCCGGAACGGACGCGACGTGCCGCGTCGACGGACGCGAGCTCGCACGATCCAGAGCACGCGCAGGATGTTGGCCACCCCGACGATCGACGCGGCGAGCGACGCGATCAACAACGCCGCGAGCGTCCCCCCGGGACCGACCAGGCCCCCGCCGCCGCACATCAACTTCACGTCGCCGAAGCCCATCGCCTCGCGCCCGTAGATCTTCTCGCCGATCCAACCGATGCCCCACAGGATCCCGCCGCCCACCGCCATGCCCACGACGGTCGCGACCAAGGCGGGCCAGCGCTCGATCGCGCCCCCGTGACTCAGGTGGACGGCGAGGACGGTGTCGGCGTGGATCTCGGGCAGGATCAGGGCGACGACCGGCGCGAGCACGATCCCGCCGATCGAGACCTCGTCGGGGATCTCGAAGCAGTCGAAGTCGACGAACGTCGCGACGACCAGGCCCGCGAGCACCAGGAGCTGCACCAACAGCACCCCCCAATGCGCCGGCGCCGAACGCCACGCCGCGAACGCCCACAGCGCGGCGGTCAGCAGCTCGACCAACGGATACCGCCACGGAATGCGCCACCCGCAACCGCGGCAGCGTCCGAGGAGGAAAACCCACGAGAGCACGGGCAAGTTCTCGTACCAGCGGATCGGCCGCTTGCAGCTCGGGCACTGCGAGCGCTTCGGGTTCGACACGCTCATGTCGTCGCGCGGCAGGCGGTAGATCGCGACGTTGAGGAACGAACCGACGAAGAGCCCGAAGACTCCCGCCACCACCGCGCGGCCGACGTCCGGAAGCTCGTACCAATTCACCGGCGCTCGCCCCCTTCCTCGCGATCCCACGAGAGCGTCACGTCGTCGATCCACGGCGGATCCCAGCTCGGCGCGCCCGCGCGGTCCGAGTTCTCCGCGAGACCGGCGTCGGGGAAGACGGTGAGTTCGAGCAGGAGCCGCAGGCTCTTCGCCTCCGCGAACAGCGCCGGATCGTCGACGCGCACCGAGGACGAGCCCGGCGTCGAACCTTCGCCGATGAAGCGCACGCGGAACGCCTGCTCGGCGGAAGCGAACTTCGCGCTCCGGTTGCCGGCGAAGCCGTGGATCACGGCGCCCGAATGCCAACGCGCGACGCCGCCCTCCGGCGGAATCGCTGCGGAGAGCACTTGGTAGACGAGCCTCTCGCCGGGCCGCAACGGATTGCGCAACGGCGAGTCGAGCGTCCACGGCAACTCGGTGGCGCCGAGGACCAACGGCCGACGCTCGATGCCGACTTGGTCCCAGTGGATGAAGACGATTCCCCCGCTCAGGCGATCGACGTAACCGTCGCTCGGCTTCGGCAGGAACGAGATCGGCGTCACCCGTTGGCCCTGGGCATCGTCGGTCGGCGCGCACTCGATCTCGCCCGAGATGCGGATGCGACCGCCGGCGACCAAGAGCAACGGACCCCACACGCGCAAGCGCCCCGAGATCGTCAAGTCGCCGCCGGCGATCAGCACGGTCCAGTTCGGCGGCGCGAGGGACGCGTCGCCGCGCGCGGCGAGATCGCGAGCGTGCGCGGCGGCGAGCCAGTCGCTCAACGACTCGCGCTTCTCGAACGCCGGCCGCTCGCCGGTCACTTCGCGGACGAGCGTGCCTGCGATCGTCAATCGACGTTGCGCGCGCAGGACGACCAGTCCGGGCGCGGAACCGAGCGACGCCGTTTCGCCGCGCGCGACTTCGAGGCTGCGCGCGGAGAGATCGCGCCGAAGCTCTTCGCCCGCGAGCGACACGTTGCCGACGCTGCCGTCCCCCGCCGCCGCCGGGTAGCGGATCTCCACGCGTCCGTTGCCGGACCAGAGCGCGGTGCCGTCGGCTTCCGGGACTTCGGCGGGCGAACGCAGGGCCGTGTCGAGGAACGACTCGACGTACGAGCCGACGCCGATCGGCGCGGAGCCTGCTTGCACGCGGACGAGCAGGCGCTTGACGCTGAACGGCCACACCGGGTGACCGCCGAAGTCGTGCAGGTCCGCGGGCGCGAGGTTGCGCAATTCGTAGTCGCCGGGAGCGAGCACGCTCTGCGGGAAGAGGTGGACCAACGTCCGCCCGCGCGAAACGAAGTCGAGCGGATCGCGGTTGTCGGCGACGACGGCGCGCAGCGGAATCCGATCGCCGAACGGCGACGCCGCGTTGCGACCGTTCGACGGGCGCAGGCTGAAGTCCTCGGCGCGCAAGCTCGACGGATCGATCGGCTCGCCGCCTTCGAGCACGATCGGTCCGGTCGGAGCGACCAGCTTCGGTTCGGAGCTCTGGATCTGGAGCGGACGTCCGACTTCGGGGCTGCGATCCTCGAACACCGGCCCGCCGCGCGGGTCGGTGACGGTCACGGTTCGGAACCGCCACTCGATCGAACGCGCGAGCGGCGCGCCCGCCGCCGAACGCAGGCCGTCGGGGAACGGGAAGCCGGCGAGCCGCACGGTGTACTCCGTGTCCGGCAGATAGCCGCCGTCGTCGAGCGCCGGCGACAGCACCGGCGCCGGCAGGAAGCGGATCTCGTCGCCGTCGACGCGGAGCTCGCCACGCGGACTGTGGCCGTCGACCGACGCGATGCGCACCGAGCGCCGGTGTACCGACGCGGGATCGACGTCGGCGTCGAAGTGGAAGACCAGCGCTTCGTTCAGATACACGCCGGCCGCGTTGCGAGGCCGGATCTGCGCGAGCTCGAGGACACGCGCTTCGTCCGCGCGCGTCGAACATCCGCAGAGTGCGACCCACGCGAGCGCGCCTGAAAGCGAGCCCGCGCGGCGCGCGGCCAGGATCGGCCAAAGCACCACGCGGGCATTCAAGCAAGTCCCCGGATCGGACTCCAGGCGACTCGCGTCGGTCCGACGCGAATCAGTAGCGGAACGGGATGCGGATGTACTCGACGCTGGGCTTCGCGTTGTCTGCTTGGAGACCGGTGCCGAGCGCGTCGATGTCGAAGCTGACGTCGAAGCGCACGAACCGGGCAAGACCGTTGGTGACGCCGTTGAGCGTCGTCAGGTCGAAGACCGGGCCGAAGACCGCGGGCTCGATGGGATTGCCGAGCGAGTCGGCGGTGGTCGCCTCGAACTGCATCAACACCGTCGCGGTGTCGGGCAGAGAGTCGAGCGCACCGTCGGTCGAGATGCGGAAGAACGCGGGGATCAGAGCGGCGGTCCGTGGCTGCGTCGTGATGAAGGTCAGGTCGCGACCCGCGTCCGTCGCATCGACGGTCAACGCGAGCAGCGAAGTGTTGGAGTCGTACGACGCCGAGTTGACCTCGTAGCGCTCGGTCTGGATGCCGTCGGTGACCTCGACCAAGTAACGCTTGAGCAGCGCGGGGTTGCCGGTGAACACGGTCGACAAGCCGCTGCCGTCCAAGACGATGCGGAAGGCGCTGGTCACGTAGGGCGCAGCGACGCCGGCCGGATCGATGTTGGCGGCGGCGATCACCGGCGCCAGCGGCGTGACCACATTGCTCGTGGTCTGGACCAAGCCGGTCAGCGGGTCCGTGCCCTGGAAGTCGAACGTCTCCGGTCGGTCGAGGCCTGGACCTCCGCCGAACGATCCCAGGCCGACCGGCACCCAAACCGACCGACCGCGCGAACGGCGACCGAAGCTCGGAACCATCCGCGTCGTCGGGTTGACGCCCGCCACGCTCGGCGTGCAGAGCGGCCGAGGCTTGCAGATGTCGTCCAAGGTCCGACCGACGGGCAACAGGATGTCGATGCCCGGCGTGAAGTCGTTGACGTGGAGTTGGATGATGCCCGGGCTGCCGTCGCCGCCCGCGCCGTCGACTTGCCCGAGGCAGGCGTTGGTGCCGGTCGCGGGGTATCCCGGCGGGCACGCGTCGGCAGCCGGGAGCTGCTCGATGATGCCGCCCGGATCCGGGTGGGCACCGCCGTTGTCCGCCTTGCCGCTGCCGCCTTCACCGCCGGTGGCGATGATGCCGACCGTCGAGGTCGTCGTCAGCGCGGTGAGGTCGATCTGCTGAGCGGTCTCGAGGATCACATGTCCGCCCGAACCGCCGCCCGACCCCCCGCCGACGCGGTCGAAAAAGTTCGTGTTCTCGCCGCCGCCGCCGCTGCCGCCGCGGCATTCGATCTGACCGGCCACGCCGAAGACGATGTCGTCGAGCGCAAGGATATGCAGGGAGCCGGCGCCGCCGCCGCCGCCCGCCCCCTTCTCGTCACCGACCGGATCGAACGGGGACTCGGGGAACGTCTGGCCGTTGGTATACGAGGCGTCACCGCCGCCGCCGCCACCGGCGCCGGCCCACGGCTTCTTCAACTCGCCGATCGTCACCTTGCTGGTGACGCTATCGAGTTGGAACCCGAAGAAGTCGTTGGTCGGATCGTTGTCGCCGAACGGCGCCGGTCCCACGCTCCCGCCCATCGGAGGACACTGCTTCGTGATCGCCCCCTTGGGCGGCGCCGGATCCGTGCAGGCGCCGGCCAGCGACGAGGCTCCGAAGTAGTTGCCGAAGCCCGGCTCGCCGTCGAGACCGATGAAGGACTGATCGAACGAGCCGCAGCCGACGCACGGAGCTGCCTGGTTCGAGCCGAACGTGCCGCCGCCACCGCCTGCTCCGCGCCGGGCGTTGACCGCGTTCTTGACGTCGTTCCAAGCGGTCTCGCCGCCTTCACCGCCGCCGTCGTTCTGGTTGAACGCGCCGAAGCCGTTGCCGCCCTTCGGACTGGAGGCGCTGGTCAGTGGGCTGCCCGTGCCGCCGCGACCGCCGCCGCACTGGCCGGCCGCGCCGGGCTCGGGGATGTTCGTGGTGTTGAGCGTCGCGACGCCCGGCGTGTCGGAGCCCGAGATCAGCAGACGTCCGAGGATTTCGACCTTGCCGGTCGCGAGGATCACCGCGGGGTGCGGTCCCTGCACGATCAGGGTGCCGCCCGATTCGATGCGGAAGTTCCGCACGTCGAGCACGCCGCCGACGGAGACCTGGATCGCCGTCGGGAGGAAATTCGGGCCGCCGGTGAACGTGGTCGACACGGTGTCCCAGATGACCGTCTTCCCGCTCTGCACCCGCACGTCGAAGGTCCCGCTGGGGCCGCCGGTGCCGGTGAATCCGATGCTCGGCGAGAGCTTCCCGTTCGCCCACACCGCGACCGGATCGCCGAAGCCGGCGGTCGAATCGAAGTTGGCCGTGGTCGTGAAGCTCTCGAGGTACTCATCGGCGAGCGGCGACGGCGAGATCCGGGTGCGCGCTCGCGCGAAGTTCACTTCGTCCTGCGGACGCGTCTCACCGACCAAGTCGGAGAACTGGGCCGTGATCACGCCGCGCAACAAAGCGTCCGGCGGCAGGATGCCGCGCGGTTGCACGCGCACGATCGCTCCCGAAGCGACGCAGTTCGCGACGAGCGTCACGCTGCAATCGAGCGGCGAGAAGATGTTGTTGACCGGATCGGACAGGTAGTCCCAGCGTAAACGTGTCGACGACACGTTGAGCGCGCTCGGATCGACCGGTTGGTCGAAGTAGACCACCATCGCCACCGATGTCGTGCCGTCCGACTCGAGGTTCAACGGCAGCAACCCGCCCGGCAAGTCGGCGTCGGTCTCGAGCGTGATGACCTGCGACGCGTCCTTCTGGAAGTAGACGCGCTTGTTCGGGTCGCCGCCGATTTCGAGGTACGTGAAGTTGGGATCGAGGTCGTCCGCGGGGTTCGCGGTCGAACGCACGCGGGGCTTCGGGCCACCGAAGATCGGGTCGTAGAAGACTTGGCTCGGCGTGCTCGACGTGGGAGTCGAGAAGAACACCGCTTGGCTCGCGGACAGCGAATCCCCGGAGGTCGACTGCACTGTCAAACCTGACGTGTCAGAGGACCCGAGCACCTTGAGCTCGTAGTTGATGCCGCCCGCCTTGAAGCCGGCGTCCGACAGGTCCGCCTTCTTCGGACAGACAGGCTGGAACACGACCACGTTCTTCAGGACCTTGGTCGAGTCCGTCGGATCGGGCTTGTAGGAAAACTCGCCCGCCGACGGCCCACCGAACACTTCACGGATCTGGACCGTGTTGAGGTTGACCGTGTTGAGGTCGACCGGCTTGGAAAAGGTGAGCTCGATCGCCCGGTTGATGCGCCAACTCGAGTTGTTCGAGACGCTGATGTCCTTGAGCGCGAAGCTCCCGCCGCTCGAGCCACCGCCCGAGCAACTCGACAGGCCCACGAGGACGATCCCCGCAACGGTGCCACCCAACGAAACGAACTTCTTGGCGATCATGTATTGCGACTCTGCTGGTGTGTCGTGTTCGGATCAGTTGGAGAACGGGAACGCGATCGCCGACAGTTCGGGATAGAGCCCGGTCGCGGCGTTCGAGATGAAGCTCGCTCGGAACTGGAAGAACTTCGCGCCGTTGACATCGGAGAGGTTCGGCTTCCACGAGTTGTCGCCGACCGGCGAGAACGTCACCGCGTACTGCGTGCCTGTGGTCCCACCCACCGCGACGGCTTTGGACTCGCCATAGAAGTCGATGTTGTCGCCGTTCAGATACGTGCCCTTGTTGCCGGTGGCAGGCGTCGTGCTGAGCGCGGACGCACCGCGGTACGCGAAGACGATCGACGTTCCGCTGGGCTGTTGCGCCGGGGTCGGTTCGACCAACGGCTGGTAGTAGATCGGCACGCCGAGCTGCGTGTCGAACCAGATCGAGTGCGTGCGGCTGGTGCGCACGACGAAGTCCGCCTGGCCGTAGTAGAACGCGTTGTCGAGCGGCGGCGTCGCCAAGCCGGTCGCCGGGGCGATGCCGCCTTGTGCGTTCGGTTCGTTGTCGGGGTCGATCTTCTTCGCTTGCCCGCTGGCGAGGATGCCGCCGGTCGAGAACGCGCGGAAGAACGGCGCCGCGGAGGAGTTGATCGCGAGCGCGATCTTGAAGCCGTTCAGCCCGATCGACGAATCGTTCGGGTAGCAGCGGAACTCGAAGAGCAGCGGCAGACCGACCGTCGGCACGTTGTCCTTCGCGTACGGCTTGCCCTTGACGATCGGCGGGTTGCCGAGGACTTGCTCGAGACGACCCGTGTCGGCGCCGTAGCCGCTCGGAGCGCCCAACGACTGCACGGCCGTATCGCGCCACGTGTAGTAGATCGGGCTGAGTCCGGCAGGGATCTGCCGGTTGAGCGGCCACGGATGCATCAGCGTATTGGTCGCCGAGATGAACGTGTCCGACGGGTTCAGCACGTAGCCGTAGTCCTTCGGGTGGACGATCCGCAGCGGATCCTTCGCAGGGTTCGCCACGTTCTGCGTGAATGCCGCGATGAGGCCCGAGACCTGCTTGTTCGGAAGCAGGTTGTTCGGATTGATTTCCTCGTCGGGCAGGAAGCGCGAGTGCGTCAACGAGATCTGGAACAACGGGAACTGGTCGACCGCGACGCCTGAGCCGAACGGGGCCCAATCCAGGCCCTCGACGTCGAGGTTCATCGTGCTCTCGTCGGTGATCGAGAAGCCGACGTCGTAGTAGCGCCAGACCCCCATCATCTTGCTGCCGAGGTTCGACAGCGGCGTCTGGATCGGGGCCGTGAACGGCACCATCGCGCCGACCACCGGCTTCGATTGATCGGCCTGCGCGGAGAAGCGCGTCAGCGGACGGGGGCGGATGATTCCGCGGCTCAGGTCGTACAAGTGCTGACCACGCACTTCGGGGGTGGAGAAGCTCGTCGCGAACGTCGGGACGTCTTCGTCGGGAGTCGAGAACTTCAGGACGATGCCGTCCGAGGTCTGAGTCGGCTCCGCGGGGTCGACCGTGAACGTCACTCCGGGCAGCGTGTTGAGCAACGCGTTGCCGGCCAGGTCGCGCACGCCGCTCGTGCCGCCAATGATGTCGACGAGATACGTCTCCGCGGTGCCTTGGCTGTGGCGCAACGGCAACGTCGGTTGGAACGTGTACTCGCGGAGGTCCTGGGACGCGGCGAGCGCGCCGATCACGTTCGTGCGCAGCGCGGACAAGCCGCCGCCGCTGCGGGTGATCGTGAACGTGTCGAACGCTTGGATCGAGGCCGGGTCCATCGGCTCGCTGAACTTCACGGTCGCGACCATCTGCGTCGCGAGGCCGACGTTCGGCGCGGTCAACGGATCGGGGCTGTAGCGCACGAAGCAATCCGGCAGCACGCCCGCGGTCGGTTCCCAGGTCGTGATGAAGTCGCCGGTTCCGCCGGTCGAGAACGCGACCGGATCCGAACCGGAGTTGACGTGGAACGGAGCGCCGCTGACGAGCACGCCGACCGGCGGCCCGGAGAGTCCGGTCGCGGTCGCGCGCTGGCCGCCGAGGTCGAGCACGTCGCCCGGACGAGACGTTTGCGCGCACACCTGCGTTCCGAACGTGACATCGACCAGGACATCCGCGGCATCGACCGAGTTCGGGTCGTCCGAGACGACCACGACGACACCTTGCTCACCGATCACTTCCGGCGGCGTGTTGTCGGAAAGGAAGCCGTTGTTCGGATCGCTGGTCACCGCCGTCGCGCCCATCGAGCGCACCGCGCGGATCACGTCGAGCGTCGGCGAGAACGCATCGGTCGGTCCGTTGCCGCTGAAGGCCAGGCGGTGTCCGGTCAGGTTCTCGAGCACCTGGAACTGCGACGCCGCGCTGTCGGGCTTGGTCGGAATGCGCACGAGCACGTTGGGCTTGTTCGCATCCACCGCCGACGGCAGACCGATCGAGTTCACGACCAACGGCGGGTTGGCGGTCTGCGCTTCGTCCTGCGACACGGTCATGTCGAGGATCACACGCGTGGTGTACAGCTCGGGCTTGCCGTTGCCGTCGAAGTCGATGCGATCGCCGTGGTTCGGGTCGCCGAAGACTCGCGCCTCGAACGGAACATCCGGCGGGTTGCCGATCTGCACTTGAACGGTCGAAGCGTCGACCCGATCCGGGTCGAGCAAATCGTTGAACGTCACCAGCACCGCGGAGTTGCGCGGCAGCGCGGTGAACGGCGGCAGCTCGCTCGGGTCGAGGCTCTTGCTCAAGACCGACTGCAGGTGCAGCACTTGGTCGAGCGCGTCCTTGAAGTCGGCCGTGCCGAAGACTTCGTTGATCGTCAAGGTCTGACGCGCCGAGATCGCATCGACCGTCAGTGAGAACACGCCCTGGGTCAGGATGTTGTCGCGCACCACGATGTCGCTGAAGACCGTGTCGCCGTTGGCGTCCTTGATGTCGACCAAGCGCCCCCACTCGACCGACACGATGCGGAGCTGCGTCGACGTTCCGCCTTCGTGGGCGTCGACGTAGAGCTTCAGGTCGGTCAGCGGATCGGTGTCGGCATCGATCACCGTGTTCGCCTTGTGGGACTGGGCGCTCGCCCCCGAGCTGCCCCCGCAGCTCGAGGCGACGACAAGCAGGGTCGCGGAGAGCGCGACGCCGTACACCGGCTGGAAGCGCGCGACCAGAGCGCGGGCCAGAACGCGGGAGAGAGAAGCGGCCGTGAGTTTCATGGGCTCTCGTGGTGATTCAGTGGGAGTCGAGTGGAGTCGGAGCGGCTCGCGGGCCGCGATCGGTGCAGAACGAACGTCGCTGCACATCGTCGCCCGTCGCGCAACGCGTGCGCATCGGACGGAACGCCTGCCAGGGACGATCGGGTACCGCGAGTGGAGAACTCTTGGGGGCGGAGAGGCGGGGTGAAGTTCGCGGAGCCGGAGGGTGGTGCCGCGACCTACACGGGTAGACCGTGGAGGTTGCGCGCGCGATCAACGGAGCGAGGATTATTCGTCCCCTCGCGCGGAGGGTCAAGCGAAGTCGTCGCTGCGTGTGAGGGTTCGCCATCCGGTCGATCGGCAAGGCTCACTGGACTCGTCCGACCGCGTCGTGAGCGTCCGACGCTCGTCGCGTCGCAACTCACGAATCGGGTCCGAGGCTTCGTTGGCCCTGCCGGCCGCCGTGTAAGGTTCAAACCCCATGCCGAGTCGCCTTCGCAGCGGCTCCGCGACCCGCGTCGGCGGTGCGCGCCGCCGAATCGCCCCCGTTGCCCCCAGGGAAGCACTTGCTTGCCGGTCCGCGGCGACCGCGCCGTCGTTTCCGCGAGCGAAAGCGCTCTGGAACGCCGCCGCCAGACGCACGCACGCGTCGGCCTTCGACGCTCAGCCGCCCGGCACGACCGCCGGCTCGGGCTCCGCGCTCGGCGGAACCGACTTCGCCGCCGCAGTGAAACCGAGCGCGAGCGCCTGGGGTTCGTCGCGGAAGAACACGAGGTGATCGGGACGGATCTGGCGCGCCGTCGCCGAGTCGCGCTCGTGATAGAGGCCGGTCGTCGAGCACCCGACCCACCGCGCGGGAAGCTCTTGCGAACAATAGGCGCAGAAACCGCGGACAGGGAAGCGCGACGCGAGCTTGTAGCGCGGCTTCACGTGGCGATTCTCGGTGCGCGAGATGCACGTCGGGTTGGGGCACGGATTCTCGCCGGCCGCGACGACGTAGTAGCGCACGTCGACCTGCGCGCGCGGAGCGGCGAGTTCGACGCGACCGAGCAGTAACCCCAGGATCGCCATGCGGATCGGCACGCCGCGCGCCGCCTGCTTGAAGTAGATCGAGCGCGGATCCTCGTCGAGCTCCGACGCGATCTCGTCGCGCCGCGGCAGCGGATGCATCAACATCGCGTCGCGCAGCGATTCACGCGACAGCGTCTGCTTGTTCAAGTTCATCGGCCGCGGCGGCGGCATGTCGGCCGCCGTGTAACGCTCGGTCTGCGGCCGCGTCATGTAGACGGCGTCGACGTGCTCGACAGCGAGGCCCTTCGCGTCGGTGAAGAGCGAGAGTTGGTGCGGCTTCTGCGGCGTGAGGTACATCGCATCGCACGAACGCGCGATCTCGCCGAGCTTCTCCCCGTCCGCGCGCACCGGCTCGACGCCGAATTCCTCGCGCAAGCGTTGCACGACGTACGGCGGCAGCTCGAAGCCCGGCGTCGGCAGGCACACGATGTTCGCGCCGAAGCGCGCGAGCGCGTAGACGAACGAGTGGATCGTGCGGCTGTAGCGCAGGTCGCCGGCGAGCATCACGTGCAAGCCCTCGATGCGTCCGCGTTCGACCCACAGGTTGTAGAGGTCGCACAGGGTCTGCGTCGGGTGCTCGTGACTGCCGTCGCCCGCGTTGATCACCGGCACGTTCGAGAACTCGGTGGCGAGACGCGCGGCGCCTTCGCTCGCGTGGCGCAACACGATGATGTCCGCGTAGCTGCCGCTGACGACGCGCACGGTGTCCGCCAGGGACTCGCCCTTCGACGCCGACGACACGCGCATGTCGGCCGCCGTCAGGACGCCGCCGCCGAGGCGCAACATCGCCGATTCGAAGGAGAGCCGCGTCCGCGTCGACGGTTCGTAGAACAGCGAGGCGCTGATCAAACCGCGCGCGAGGTGCGAGTGTGCCCGCAGGTCCTGGGCGTATTCCTTCGCCCGTGCGAACAGCTCGAGGATCTCGGGGAGCGAGAGGTCGTCGATCGAGACGAGGTGGCGGATCCCTGAGTTCATTTCGCGCGTCGGGACTCCCGACACGCGGGAGGGCCGACGTCGAAGGCGGCAGCTTAGCGGCGGTCCCCGCGGAGATCAATGCGCGTCGAGCACGCGCCGCAGCAGCTCGCGACGAGCCTCCGCGTCGGCGGCGCTCAGGCAGGCGTCGAGGTGCCCCCGCGACGCGGAGTCGAAAGCGGCCGCCGCGCCGGGGATCCAGGGGTCCTCCGGAAGGACGAAGAATTCGCGGAACGCGAGCCAAACCGCGTGGGTCGCCTGCTCGGGAGCGCGATGCGCTTCGAGCGTCCGCGCCGCGCGCTCGCGCAACGTTCGCGACGCTTCGTCGGCGCGCGAGAGGAACGTCGTCGTGCGCGCCACGATCGGCGACGGCGGCGCGCCGCCGTCCGGCGCGAGCCACGCGATCCAATCAGCTTCGCCGCGGACTTCGCGCGCGAGCGCTTGGCCGGCGAGTTCGATCGCGCGCTGCGCGTCGTCGAAGCTCGGCGTGCGTTCGCCCGCACCGTCGAAGAGTTCCACCGGATAGGCGCCGAAGTGCGCGCGGCCGTGCAGCACGTCGCGCGTCGTCCCGGGTTCCGCGCTCTCGATCGCGCGGCGTTCGCCGAGCAAGAGGTTGAACAACGTCGACTTGCCCGCGTTGACCGGTCCCGCGACGACGACGCGCGCGGGCTCGAGCGCGAAGCGCGCGACGCGCGAACGTTCGACGAGGCGTTCGAGGCGTGCAACGTCGTCGTCGAGCACCAGCGCGTCGAGCTCGCGACGCAACGCGCCCTCCGCCTGATCGAGCAGGATGCGCGCGGCCGATTCGCTCGGCGCGTGTTCGAGCGAGCACGACGCGCGCGCCTCGAGCGCGACAGGCTCGCGTCGCTCCGTTTCGCCGCCGAGCGCCGCGAGCAAGCGCTCCACGAGCACCGGACTGCCGTGCAAGTGCAGCTCGACCTCGTCGACGTTCGGCACGACGCACAACGCGCGGTCGAGCCGCTCGCCGTCGACGCGGAGGTCGACCAACCGCACGTCGCCCGACGCGAGTTCGACTCGGCCGCACAATTCGCGCACGCGAGCGAGCGCATCGCGACCGCGGACCGCGACGATTGCAACGGCGCCGCCGCCGCGGGGCGAGAGCTCGCGCACTTCGAGCGCCGCGCTCACGCCGCGCCGCCGAGCGCGTCGAGCAGCGCCGCGACCAGGCCGAGGTGGACGAGGTCGTCGAGAGCTTCGACGCGCCGTCCGGGCAGGGCGGACTCGCCGAGCAGCGCGCGCGCGCCGCCGCCGAGCGCGATCGGCGCGTCCGCGAGGTTCGCATCGCGGCCGACGGCGTCGACCAGGCCGCGCACCAGCCCGCGGAAACCGTGGACGACGCCCGCCGTCACCGCGGAGTCGGTGTCGCGCCCGAGCGCGGGCGCGTCCGCGCTCGCGACGACCAGCGGCAACCGTGCCGTTCCGACATGCAACGCCTGCGCGAGCAACGCCGGCCCCGGCGCGATCGCGCCGCCGAGGAAATGCCGCGTGCCGTCCGCGTCGACGCGCACCGCATCGACGGTCACCGTCGTGCCCGCGTCGACGACGAGGCACGAGCGGCGCAAACGCTCGACCGCGCCGCGCGCCGCGAACAGGCGATCGGCGCCCAACGTGTGCGGCGTGCGGTATTCGTTGACCAGTCCGGCGTCGAGCGGCGCGACGAGACGAGCGCCGAGCGCGCGTTGCACCTCGGCCTCGAGCTCACGCGCCGCGACCGCAGCGAGCCCCGCGCGCGCGTCGAGCGCGCACGTCGCGAGCCAGCGCGCGAGTTCGTCGCCGACTCCGGCGCGCGTCGGCCACTCGCGTGCGTCGATGCGTTCGACGGACTGCGCGATCCGCCAGCGCCGCGCCTTGCACGCCGAGTTGCCGAGATCGACCGTGAGGAGCTCGCGCGCGCCGCCCAAGCTCGTCCTCCGACGCTCCGCTACTTCTTGTTCGGCGGATAGATGATCACGATCCGCGTGTCGCCCTTGTTCTCGACTTCGACTTCCCACTTGTCGTAGACGTCGGCGTTGGCCTTCACGAACTGGATCGCTTCCTGCTCGCTCTTCACCGGATGACCGTTGATGCTCTTGATCACGTCGCCCGATTGGCCGCCGTGGGCCTCGACCGTCGAACCCGGCTTGATGTCGGTGATCTGGATGCCGTCGCGCTGTTGCGTCACCGGATCGCGATGCGAAACCGTGCGCACTTCTTCGACCAGGATCTTGTCGAAGTTCTTCGAGATGTACTCGGCGTCGTCGAGGCCGACGCGGAACTTGTCCTGACCGATGCGCTCGGTCTTCTTCGGCCACTGGCCGTAGGTGGGCGAGCGCGGGATCGCGCGGACATCGGGGACGATCGGCTGACCGCCCTCGCCGAGTACGACGAAGCGACCGAGAAGATCGAGTTCCTTCGGCCGCAGCACTTCGTGCTCGCGTTGCTCGTCGTCGAACCCGAACTCGACGCCGGAGCCGTCGATCTTGATCACCTTCGCGTGCCCGAGCGGCGCGTCCAGGTGATCGCCGACGCGCTTCGAGACCATGCCGTTCTTGATCACGTTCGGATCGACGCCGGCCTGGCTGCTGTACTTGATCACCGTCCGCGTCTCGGACTCGGACTCCGGGTCGTAGTAGATCGCCATGATCTTGACCACGTTGTCGAGCTTGGACTTGTTCTCCGCGACGACCTTCGGCGTGTCGTCGACCTTCGCGATCGGCGCGGCTTCCTTCGGACGACCGAGCCAGTTGAGATCCGCCCAACCGGACTTGATCCACTGGTAGTCGATCGGTCCGTCGTCGCGCTTCTCGGTGTCGTCGGTGACGCTGGAGAGCAGCTTCTGCATCGTCTCCGTGCTGACGGCCTGACGCGTGCGGTCCTGGCTCTTCGCGAAGTGGACCATGTACGCCGAGAGTCCGAGTCCGAGGACGCCGGCGGCGGACCACGAGAACAGTTTGGCTTGGGCTGTGTTCATCGGACGAAGGCTGAATGCTAGCCCCTCCCCCGTCCGCGGTCCAAGACGACGGTTCGAGGAAGGCGCGCGTCCGACGACAGCGGCGGCGACCTATTCCTCGGCGTTCTGCGCGTTCGGGTGGCGCGAGCTCGTGCCCGACGTGATGCCGCGCAGGGCGAGCACCAGTTCGTCCGGCCGATCGGAGGCGCCGAGCGCGTCCTTGAGGGAGACGAGCTTCTGATGGACGAGGCGCCGCAGCGATTGGTTGAACGAGATCAGTCCCGGCGAGCCGCCCTGGTCGATCGTGCGCGCGATCTCGCCGGTGTCGCCGTTCTCGAGCAGCTCGCGGATGCGCGGCGTCGAGGTCATCAGCTCGAACGCCGGCACCATGCCGCGACCTTCGGCACGCGGCAGCAAGCGTTGCGAAAGCACGGCGCAAAGGTTGTCGGCGAGGCGCGTGCGGATCTGCTTGTGCTGCTCCGCCGGGTAGAAGCCGAGGATGCGATCGAGCGTCTGGGCCGCGTTGACCGTGTGCATCGTCGACATCACCAAGTGGCCGGTTTCCGCGGCATCGAGCGCGGCGGTGACGGTCTCGCGGTCGCGCATTTCGCCGATCAGGATCACGTCGGGACTCTGGCGCAGCGCATGGCGCAGGCCCTGGTGGAAGTTCGGGACGTCGATGCCGATCTCGCGCTGGCTGATCACGCAGCGCTTCTCGGAGAACAGCATCTCGATCGGGTCCTCGAGCGTCACGACGTGGCGCTCGGACGTCGTGTTCATGAACTGGATCATCCCCGACAACGTCGTCGACTTGCCGGAGCCCGCGATGCCGGTGACGAGCATCATCCCGCGCTTGCGCAGCGCGAGCCGTTCGAGTTCGGCGGTCGGAAGCTCGAGCGCGTCGAGAGCCGGCGCTTGATCGGAGACGCGGCGCAACACGATCGCGGGCTCGCCCATCTGCTTGTAGGCGTTCATCCGGAAGCGTCCGAGCCCGTCGAGCTGCAACGCGGCGTCGACGGAACCGTTCTCGCGCCACGCCGCCATGCGCTCGCGTCCGACGACGCCTTCGAGCACTTCGAGCAAGGCGCCCGGACCGGGCACGCGTCCCGGCAGGAAACCGATCCGTCCGTCGACGCGCGTCGAGGGACGTCCCCCGGCGCGCAGGATCAAGTCGCTCGCGCCGAGCTTGACCATCACGGCGAGCCACGCCTCGATCTGGTGGCGAGGCGAGATGTTCGTTTGCGCGAGCCGTTGTTCCAACGCGCCGCGCTCGGTGTCCGACATCGGCGACTCGAGCGGCGCGGACTCGGGCGCCGGAGCTTCGGCGAGCACGCGTTGCATCGCACTCGTTTCAGCGTTGCTCGGTGTGGCCGGCGCGCTGCTCGCGGACGCCGTTTGCGGCGCGCTCGGTGCGGGCGTCGGCGGAGCGCTGGGCGCCGCGCGCGGCGGCGCGAATGTCGGCGGCGGCGTGGTCGGGCGCGCGACGGGACGCGCGGGCTCGGCTTGCGGCACCGCGTGCAATGGGATCTTGTTCGGCAGCGGCTGCTGCTCCTGCGGCCGCGCGCGACCCGAGTTGGCGAGGAGGTCCTGCCACGTCGTCTTCGGCGCGCCCGAACGCGGTTCGGAGGCGTCGGGATCGGGAGAGCGTTGATTGGGGGATTGCACGCAGGGTCGGCCCGGAAGAGAGCGCGAGCGGTCCTGGATCGACGACCGCGAAGCGGCGGCTTGAGGGATCTCGGCCGCGCGCCGGAAAGGAGTTCCGTGAGTTCAGACCTGCGCGGCGCGAACCAAACCGTGCGCGGCGCGGAGGACCGCGTCGAGCCCGCGCCCGGTGACCGCGGACAAGCGCAGCACCGGCGTGCCGAGCGCGCGCTCGAGGTCGGAGGCGCGGACCTCGGCCTCTTCGCTCTCGCACTTCGACGCGGCGACCAAGCGCGGCTTCGCGTGCAGCTCCGGCGAGGTCTTCGCGAGCTCTTCGTCGACGACGCGGAACGCGCGTTCGGGCTCGAGTTCGGCGAGCGGCGAAACGTCGACGAGTTGCAGGAGCACGCGACAACGCTCGACGTGCTTCAGGAAGCGATGCCCGAGCCCCGCACCCTCCGACGCGCCTTCGATCAGACCCGGCAGGTCCGCGATCACCAGCGTGTCGTAGTCGCCGATCGTCGCGATGCCGACCTGCGGCACGAGCGTGGTGAACGGATAGTCGGCGATCTTCGGCGTCGCGGCGGTGACCTTCGACAGGAACGTCGACTTGCCGGCATTCGGCAGGCCGACGACGCCGACTTCGGCGAAGAGCTTGAGCTCGAGCTTCACGCGCAGCTTCTCACCCTCTTCGCCCGGTTGCGCGAAACGCGGCGTCTGCCGCACCGACGTCGCGAAGTGCTGGTTGCCCTTGCCTCCGCGGCCGCCGCGCGCGACGACCAACGTCAGGCTTTCGGCGGCGAGGTCGTAGAGCAGATTGTGGTGCTCGGCGTCGAACACCTGCGTCCCGATCGGCACGTCGAGCAAGAGGTCCTCGCCGGACTTGCCGGACTTGTTGCTCGGCCCGCCCGGACGACCGTTGTCGGCGAAGTAGCGCTTGCGGCGACCGAGCTTCAGGAGCGAATTCTCCTGGGCGCTCGCGCGCAGGATCACGCTTCCGCCGTGACCTCCGTCACCGCCGTCGGGGCCGCCCTTGGGCGCCGACTTCTCGCGACGGAACGAGATCAACCCGTCACCGCCTCGGCCCGCGCGAACCTCGATCTCGATCTCGTCGCGGAACACTCGAAGACTTTCCCCGGGAAGCGCGAACGCGCACTCCGGCGGCGAGTCGCGGACTAGCTCGCGGACTGCACGACGCTGATGCGCCGGCGCGACTGGAACTCGACGACACCTTCGGTCAACGCGAACAGCGTGAAGTCGCTACCGCGGCCGACATTGCGGCCCGCGTGGAACACGGTGCCGCACTGGCGCACCAGGATCTCGCCCGCCTTGACGGTCTGTCCGCCGTAGCGCTTGACGCCGCGGAATTGCGGGTTGGAGTCGCGACCGTTGCGAGTCGAGCCCGCACCTTTTTTGTGTGCCATGTCGGGGGCTCCTAGCCGTTGATCTCGGCGATCTTGACTTGCGTGTAGTGCTGGCGGTGACCGCGCTTGCGGCGGACGTTCTTGCGGCGCTTGAAGCGGAAGGCGATCACCTTGTCGCCCTTCTTTTCGCCGAGCACTTCGCCGACGACCGACGCGCCGGCGACGAACGGGTGGCCGAGCTTGATGGTGCCCTCGTGGCTGACGAGGAGCACATCGTCGAATGTGATTTTGTCTCCGACCTGCTGCTCGGCCTGGAGATCGCACAGAATCACGTCGCCCGAACGGACGGTGTGCTGGCGGCTGCGGTCGCTGATGACGGCGTACACGGCGTGTGGATCGTGAGGTCGGGGACTGGCGCGGCCTGCGGGCCACGCGCGGATTTCGGACGAAGGGGGCGAAGAGTCTAGCGGTCGCCCTGAGCGCTCGGAAAGGGCCGCCGCGCCATTCGCGCTCGCGGCGGACCTCCCGCACCGAACTGTTTACTCGAAAAGGGGTTGGGTCAGCGCTTGCGCCGCCCGCCGGGTCGCACTTCACGACCGTCGGCGCGCAGGTAGCGAAGGACGCTGTCCTCCACCTGATCGGGCACGGAGCTCAACGCGATTTCGCGCGCGTGCTGGGTCTCGAGCAGCTTCAGCGTGTCGTGGCAGTAGCGCTTCAGGTGCTCGACCACTTCGGGTTGCGTGCGCACCTCGACCTTGGTGAAGCCCTTCAACGCGAGCGCCGCGCCGAGGCGACGGAGGATCGCTTGGGCGCGAGACTCGCTCGTGCGCAAGCGGCCCGAACCGCGACAACGCGGGCAGTTCGCGAAGATCATCTTCACGAGGCCCGGGCCCAGACGCTGACGCGTGAGCTCGAGCAGACCGAACTGCGAGATGCGGCCGAGCTTCGACCGAGCGCGGTCGTCCTCGATCGCGTCGCGGAACGCACGCTCGACCTGGCGGCGACTGCCGGCACGCTGCATGTCGATGAAGTCGATCACGATGATGCCGCCGAGGTCGCGCAAGCGGATCTGGCGCGCGATCTCCGGCACCGCATCGAGATTCGTCTTCAACGCGATGTCCTCGAAGTCGAAGCCGTCGCTGCGGGTCTTGCCCGAGTTGACGTCGATCGCGACCAACGCCTCGGCCTGGTCAAACACGATCGAACCGCCCGAGGGCAGATCGATGCGTCGCGCGAAGAGTCGCTCGAACTCCTGTTCGACGTTGTGCGCGTGGAAGAGCGGCTTGGTGCCTTCGTGCAGCTTGATGCGGTCGATGTTCTCCGGCATCAGCTTCTCGGTGAACTCGCGCACGCGCTCGAACACCTTCGCGTCGTCGACGATCACGGCCTCGGTCGCCGGCGTGAAGAGGTCGCGGATCGTGCGGATCGCGACGTCGGACTCCTCGTACAGCGGCGCGGGGCCGCGGCCGAGCACCAGACGCTTGCCGAAGGAATCCCACAGCAACATCAGGTAGTCGAGGTCGCGCTTCAGGTCCGCCTTGGTCGCGTTGGTTCCCGCGGTGCGCACGATCACACCCATGCCGGGCGGGATGTCGAGCTGCGCGAGGATGCGCTTCAAGCGTCGGCGTTCGCGCTCGTCCTCGATCTTGCGGCTGACGCCGGTGCGCGACATCGACGGCATCAACACCAGGTAGCGACCGGGGATCGAGATGTAGGTGGTGAGCGTCGGACCCTTGTCGCCGATCGCGTCCTTCGTCACCTGCACGACGACCGTGTCGCCCTTCTTCAGCAGATCGGAGATCGGCAACCGCGGCCGCGCGCGCATGCGCTTGTGACCACCACCGCGACGCGCCTCGCGCGCCGGAGTCGGAGCGCGGACGGGCGCGGGCGTCTCGACCTCGGCTTCCGCCTCGGCGTCGTGGTCGTCGTCGGCGTGACCGCGGTGCTCTTCGTGATCCTCGTGCGCGTCGTGAGCGTGATCGCCGGCGTGCCCCGCCGGATGATCCTCGCCCTCGGCGACGTCGGCGTCGATGTGCGGTTGGCCGGAGCCTTCCTCCCACTCGTCGGGATCGACCTTGGTGGTCAGGAGCTTCTCGAGACTCCAATCGGGATCGCCGTAGACCGAGAGCACGTCGGACGTGTGCAGGAACCCGTTGCGCCCTTCGCCGAAGTCGATGAACGCGGCGCCGATCGCGGGCTCGAGGTTGACGACCTTGCCTCGGTAGATGTCGTTGACGTAGCTCTTGTGGCGCCGCGCGGTCATCTGGAAGTCCGCGAGCTGATGGCCTTCGACCACCGCGACGCGCACTTCCTCGGGATCGGAGGCGTTGACCAGGATCAGGTTCTTGCCGCGCGGTGAGGTCGCGCGCTCGGGCTCTTCCTCTTCGTCGCGACGTTCTTCGCGACGCGGACGTTCGCGGCGCCCGCGTTTCGGTTCGGCGGGAGAGAGCAGGTGAGCTTCGTCGGGCAGTTCGGGGAGTTCGTCCGCGTTCGGCGCGACGACCGCGACTTGGAGATCGTCGTCGTCGCCGGGAATGATCTCGACGCCGACGGGACCCGCGGGTTCGCCGCGCTTGCGGCGACCGCCGCGACGACCGCGACGACGACGGCGTCGTTCGCCGTCTTCGTCGGAAGCACGTCCGGAATCGAAGCCCGCGGCGGCGGCGCCCTCGGCGGCTTCGCTCCCGCGATCTTCGGCGACGCGTTCAGGCGCCACGACAGCACGACGCACGTCGCGCTCGGCCGGAGCGCGATCGCGTCCGCGGCCACGACCGCGACGACGACGACGTCCACCGTCGCGCGTTTCGCCCGTTCCGTCGCGAGCCGGCTCGCGCGGCGCGTCGAGCACGCGCTCGGCGTCACCGATCGACGGAGTCATTTCATCGCCGGTCGCGTCTGCATCGGCGTCGGGCTCACCGGGCGCTCCGGACGATTCATTGCGCTCGAACGGCGCGCCTTCCGCGCGCGGCTCGTCGCGTCGACCACGGCCGCGGCGACCGCGACGGCGGCGACGTCCGCCTTCGTGCGGCTCGCCCGCGGATTCGGGAGAAGCACGGGGCGAATCCGTCGGCGCCGGGAGATCGTCCTCGGCGAGCGGCGGCTCGACCGGACCCGAGTCGTCGGAGGATTCAGCGCCCGCGACGCCGGCTTCGGCATCCTGCGGCTGCGCTTGTTCGTCGCGACGGCCGCGTCCGCGGCGTCCGCGACGGCGGCGGCGACGACGCGGTTCGCCGTCGTCCGACGCGGCGACGTCGGCGCCCGATCCGGACGCGCTCGGAGAGCCGGCGTCGGCGGGCGCATCTCCGAAGTCGGAGTCGCCGGGACCCTCGTGTTCGGATGCGTGCCCGAAGGGTCGTTCAGAATCGAAAGAAGAGAGCGGGGTTCCGCGATCGTTCGCGGAGGTGAAGCCGTGTCCGGCCTCGAAGCTCGCGCCCGAATCCGGGCCCGAGAAGGTGTGTTCCACCATGATGAGTGAGCAAAATTGTAGAGAGCATGCGGACGTCGTCGCGGAACTCTGCGTGCAGAGTCGCGACGCGCATCCGGGGCGCAAGGGCGTCGCGAGCCGTCTTCGTGCTCCACGCGCTCCAGAACGCAAGTTCTAGGGAACGGGGAGCGGGACCCGAGGCCGCTGGGCGAAGGGTCAGGAAGCGGAGGCTCGCAGCGCGCGCTGGTCGCAGGCCTGCCGGTCAGGTCACCAGTTGTGGTTCACCGACTCGGGAGGCGCGCGGCGCGCGGTCGTTGCGCCGGGAAAGGGTGTTCGAATTGTGACTCGCCGCGGAAGGGCACGTTCCAGGTCGAGGCCCGAGGTTCACCGAGAACGGTTGTCACCGAAAACGGCTACAGAGGGCCCGAATCGAAACGGGGCGGATCCGAGCGACGAGATCCGGGTGTGGGGCTCGCGCTCCCAGCGGGACGCGAGCACTCCAACCTGCTCGGCATGCTCCCTCATCGGAGGAGGCGAGTCGACAACGAAAGCCCATAAATCCCCCACCCGCTCGACGTCCCCCAAAAGGACCGCCCCCGCGAAAGCCCGATGGCCATCGCGGGGGCGGTGAGGGGTGGACCGCAGCTCAGGTCATTGGCCCTTCTGGGCGTCGATCGCAGCCTGCGTGGCCGGCGAAATCATGGCCTTGATCTCGCCCTTCAAGTGCGTCTTGCGGCGCAGCAGTTCGCGCTGGAGCACGTTCTCCGCGTCGGCGCTCGTGTGCATGATCGTCGGCGTCAAGAACACGAGCAACGAACGGCGCTGACGGTCGGTCTTGTTGTACTTGAACAACTCGCCGAGCAGCGGGATCGAGGACAAGCCCGGAACGCGCGACTCGGTCTTGGTGTCGGACTCGGTCGTCAGACCACCGATGACCATCGTCTGACCGCTCTGCACCATCATCGTGGTGACGATGGTCGAGCTGCGCGTGCGCGGCAGCGCGATCGAGCCTTCGAGGCCCGAAGCGCCGATCGTGAACACGTCGAAGCCCGCCGGCGCCAGCGCGGACGAACCCGTGCCGGAGAGCGACGTCTCCTTCGGGATCACGTCCATCGTCAGCGTGTTCGTGCCCGGCACGACGTGCGGCACGATCAAGAGTTGGAAGCCCACTTCGACCGGCGAACCGCCGGCTTCGGCGAGCGACAACTGCAAGCCGCCTGCTTGACCCTGCTCGGACTTGGCTTCGGCGTAGCGGATCGTCTCACCGACGAAGATCGTCGCCGGAGTGCCGTCGAGCACGTTGAGCTTCGGCGCTTGGATGACTTCGCTCTTCGTGTCCTGTTGCAGGAGCTTCAACGTCGCTTGCACGCCGGTGAAGTTCAGCTCGCCGAACACGGTGCTCGGGATCACGGTCGAACCCGCGTTGAGCAACGGATCGGCGAACGGACCCGATTGCGCCTGGTTGGCGATGATCGAGTCTTCCCAGCCTTCGCTGCCGAGGCCGAACGGAAGCGTGATCGGGATCGCGCCCATGCTCACCGTCGCGGTCGGACCGGTGTCGCCGTAGTCGACGCCGAGGTCGAGCAGCTTGTTGTTCTGCGTCGTGACGAACTTGACGTCGACGTAGACCTGCGACGGCTCGATGTCCAGGCGCGAGATGATGCTCTCGATCTGGTTGTGCACCTGAGCGGTGTCGCGGACGATGATCACGTTCTGGGACTCGATGTAGTCCATCTGACCGCTCGCCGAGAGCGCCTTCTGCAGCGCCTTCAGCACGGTGAACGTCGCCGACGCGTCCGACTTGCCCGCTTGCTGCGTCTGCATCGGGATCGGTTGCAGGAAGTCGGACTTGATGTGCGGTTGGTAGATGCTCCTCGGGCGCAGGTAGCGCAGTTGGTAGCTCTTCGACTCCATCTGGCGCTCGAGGGTCTTCGGGTCGACGACGCGCAGGATGCCGCGGTTCTCTTCGACTACCACGTAGCCGCGCGTCTTGCAGGTCACGTCGAGCGCGTCACGCCACGGCACGCCGTTCAGCGAGAGCGAGATCGTGCCTTCGACTTCCGGCGCGACCACGATGTTGGCCTTGGACACGCTCGCGATCAGAGTGATCACTTCGCGGATGTCCTTCGGGCCGGTCGTGATCAACGTGAAGGGCGCGGGCCGCGTGACGGCGAGGATGCCGCCTTGGCGTTCCTCGACGATGCAGGCCGCCTTCTCCGACGCGACTTCGAGAGCGTCGCGCCACGGAACGTCGGTGAGTTCCAGCGAGACCAATTGGTCGCCGCCTTGGAACACCACGATGTTCGTGCCCGACTTCTCTCGCAGCCAGTTGACGAAGTCTTCCAACTTCACGTCGACGAAGCGCGGGGAAACGCGTGCGTCTTTGTTGCCTTGGGCGAACGCGGCGGTGCCGAGGCACACGATCGCGAGCGCCAACCAAACGAACTTCTTCATTGCGGAAACCACTCCTAGACCCGATCGCTCGGGTTCCGACGGACAGTGCGACGCAGGCTCTCTCAGAACCGGCGCAGCAGAATGACACCCCTGAAGATGAACTCGATCTCGTCCCGCTGGATGCTCTTGATGATCAGGTCCTGATCCACCAAGTCGCCTTCGGTCAGCGGGCGGCCGTTGATGAGCACGACGGGCGGGCGATCTTCCATGATCACGATGCCGCCGACGTCGAGCTGAAGTTTGGAGAAGTCGGACGCGGTCTTCGCGCTGCGCGCGATCTCGCGCAACGTCGCGCAAACGTCCTTGCGCGCCGGGTCGAGCTCCGCCGGGCCGAGCCGCGGCTCGACGTTGGCGAACGCCGCGAGCGTGAGGTCGTACTCGCCGGCCGCCATGTGACTCTGCATCGTCTCGATGAGCGAAGTCAGCTCGTCGATGTTCGCGCCGCGACCGTCTTCCTTGGCGGTCATCGATTCGCGCATGCGCTCGAGGTCCGCGGCGATGCGGTGTTCGAGCTCGTTCTTCGAGACGGCGAACGTGATCTGTCCGGCGTCGATCGTGCGGCGCACGTCTTCCTCGAGCGAAGCGAGCAGCTTCTCGAGTTCCGCGCGCTTGAGCTTCTTGTCGAGCTCGTTCGGTGCGGCCTTCCAGCCGTCGTAGAGCGTCGTGACCGTTTCGGAGCGCGCCGCGAGGTCGGACACGATCTGGATCTGCTCCTCGACCGAGAGTCCGTCGCCCGGATCGACGTCGGCAGACACGCGCGGGTCGACCCACGGGTCGCGTCGGCCGTGTTGACCGCGGTACGTGTAGTTCGCGATCGCGAGCACCGCGCGGTGGCGCGCGATCTCGCCGAGCAGCAGCTCGCGCTTGCGCGAGTAGCCGTCGATCTTGACCGCGGTGCCGCTGCCTTGCGGCGCGTACACGTAGGTCTCGATGTCCATCTGGATCTTGTGCGCGTACGGCTGATCGCCGTCCTCGACTTGGCGGCGCGGCGCGGCGGAGAGCTTGAAGCTCGGCACGCTCATGAAGCGCGAGTGACTCTCGACGCGGTTCAGGAACGCGAGCCACTGGAACGCATCGGCTTCGATCGTCAGTTGGTACGTCGCCTTCTCGAAGTCGGTGGCGTCCTTCTTCTTGCCGCGTGAAGCGTCGGCCTTCTTCTTGAGGCCGGTGATGTGGACGCCGGATTCCTCTTCGAAGGCGCGCAGGTCGCGCACGAAGTTGTTCAGGTCCTGCTCGTCGGGCAGGATCTCCTTGATCAACTGCTCGGTCTCGCGCAACACGATCACGTCGCGCTCGAGATCTCCGGTCTGCGCAAGGAGCTTGCGCGACGAGTCGATCGACTGATGCAGCCCGCCGACTTCCTCGCGCGACGCCGCGATCGTGTCGTAGCCGCTCCAGATCAAGAAGCCGAGCGCGCCGGCGACGGTGATCCCGCCGGCGAGGACGATCCTCCAAGTCTTCTTCTCTTTCACTTCTGCTGCTCCTTCTCGGCGACCTTGGTCTCGGCGGTCGACTTGGCGGTGGACTTGGCCTTCGGATCGGCGGGCTTGGGCTTGCCGCTGCGTTCCTCGGGACTCTTCAGGTTCAACTGGAGCGGGAAGCCCCAGACCACGGCGGGTTGCAGTTCCTTGTCGGTCTGTTGTTGCGAGCCTTCGGGCGGCGCCGGCGGCATGAAGTCCGAGAGGAACGTCGAACGCTCGACGTCCTCGAGGAAGTTCGCGACCTGGGCGAAGTTGTCGGAGCCCGAGTGACCGCCGGCGCGCAGCGAGCCGTAGGACTTCGTGCGCGGGTCGGACGTCTGCTGCACGATCAGGTCGTCGAACCAGACCATGTGGCGATCGCCTTGCACGCCCTTGTTGACGATGTCCATCAGCTCGTCGACTTTGCGCGTCCACGAGATGCGGTTCGACGTGACGTCGGCGAGCGCCTGCTCGCGCATCGAGTAGATCTTCTTCTCCTGCTCGAGCGACTTGTGGTACTTGATCTGCGCCGCGAGACCGTCGGACTCGGTCTGCAGGACGTTGCGCTCGCTCTCGATCTCGGCCATCACGCCGAAGTGCAGGAACGCCAACCACGCGAGCGCAAGACCGTTGGCCGCGACGAGACCCGTCACGGTCAACATCAGCTTCAGCGGAGTACGGCTCTTCTTGCGGTACTCGTCGGGGAGGAGGTTGATGCGGATCATGCGGCACGCACTCGCGAGGCAAGGCCGACGGCGACGGCGAGGGACGAAGCCCACGCTTCGAGTTCTTCCACGTCCACGCGATCGACGGCGATGCGCAGACCCTCGATGGGATTCCACGCGCGCGCGGTCCGCGCGGTGGCCTGTTCGATGTAGGTGATCGCGCCCGGCGCGAGGATGCCGCCGCCGGAGAGCAGGATCTCTTCGACGCGGAGGCCTTCGTGGTGTTCGACGAAGTCGAGCGAGAGCGTGATCTCGCTCGTCAGGTCCTCGAGCACCGGCGCGATCGCTCGCTGCAACTCGGCGTCTTGTTCGCCGGGGCTGCGCTTCAGGTTCTCGGCTTCGTGGAGCTCGATGCCGAGCCGCCGCGCGACCGCTTGCGTCATGTCGTGGCCGCCGATGCCGATCTCGCGGCTGAAGCACGTCTCGCCGCCCGAGAGCACGTTGATCGAAGTGCGCACGTGGCCGACGTCGATCAGCGCGACGCCCTTCTCCTGCTCGCCTTCCTTGGCTTCTTCGGGCAAGCCGCAGAGTTCCCACGCGTTCGCGAGCGCGAAGACGTCGACGTCGACCGCTTGCGGCGAAAGCCCTTGGGCGAGGATCTGCTTGACCTGTTCGTCGAGCGTCTGGATGCGACACGCGACGAGCAGCACGGCCATCTGCTCCTTGTCGTTCGGATCCGACTCGGCGCCCTTGTGCGGACGACGCGTCAACGACTGGCAGTCGAGCTTGACCTCGTCGAGTTCGAACGGCACGTAGCGGTCCGCTTCGATGCGGATCGCTTGACGGAGTTCGTTCTCCGACATACGCGGCATCGACACGTAGCGCACGACCACCGACTGGCCGCTGACCGACGTGACGACGTTCTTCGAGCGGAACTTCCCCTTCTTGAACGCTTCGGCGATCGCCGCGCCGCGTTCGGTGCCGGGAGGAATCTCGACGCGTGCGAAGCCGGTGATGACCGGCTCGGGGCCTTCGAGCGTGATCTCGACCGCCTTGATGACCTGGCTGCCCAGGTCCAAGCCCACGATGCTCTTGCCTCGACGGAACACTCTTCACCCCCGTTTGGGGACCGAAACGGTCGGCAGTTCCGTGGGCCAGCCACGTCACCGCCGTTCCCGCGACCACGAAGGCCCGGGATGCCGCACAGGTTTCGGAGCGAAGGTCGTCCGAGGTTTAGCGAGCGGTAGCGTTTGCGGGAGGGTCAGGCGCTTTCGCCGAACCCGGACGCGACGACTTGGGAAAGGCGTTCCACCACCGCCTCGGCATCCGCGCCCTCTGCTTCGAACTCGAGCACCGATCCAAGCGGCGCGGCGAGGGTCATCAGCTCGAGGATGCTCTTCCCGTCCGCCTCGCGGTCGTCGCATCGGACGGTAACCCGACTCTGGGAAGCGAGCGCCGCCGCGGCGAGTTGGTGACACGGCCGAGCGTGCAGTCCCGCGGAGTTGACGATCCGGACGCTCTTCAGGACGCGGACCACGGCCGGATCAGACGTGCGCCATTTCCTTGAGGAGGTCGAGCAGCTCGGGCCTCGTGCGCGCCGCGATCGCGAAGCGCCGGAAATCGCCCGAGCGGCCGAGCCGCGCGATCCAACGCATCATCTCGAGATGCTTGGTCGGGTCGTACGCGGGCGTCGCGCGATCCGGACGCAGCACCGTGAAGAAGAGGTGCACGGGCTCGCCGTCGAGCGCGTTCCACGGCACGCCCGCCTTGTGCACCGAGAGCGTGAAGACCGCTTGTTCGAGCCCCGCAAGCTGCACGTGCGGGATCGCGACGTTCATGCCGACGCCGGTCGAGGCCTGGAGCTCACGCGCGACCAGCGCAGTCAACGCTTGGCGCTCGAGCTTCTCGCTCAACGCGCCGCCGGCGATCATCTGCGCGACGATCTCGCCGAGGACTTGGTCCTTCTCGCGGCCCTCGAGCTCGATGCCGCACGCCTTCGCCTTGAAGTTCTTCCAGAAGCTCATCGCGGTGTTCCTCGCGCCGCGAACGAGCGGAACGCGGGCGGCAGAGGTTACCACAGCGTGCTCGCGACCGGGCCGGCGCGACGAACGTCCGCCGAAAGCCGCGCGGGCCGCGGAGCTCTCGCCCCGCGACCCGCGCCGTGCGCTTCTCAGCCGAACGCTACTCCTTGGCGTTGCGCCGACGATGACGGTCGGTCAGTTTTTCCTTGTGGCGCGAGAGCACCGAGATCATGCGGTGCACGGCTTCTTCCAAGGCGCTGTCGAGCAACGGGCCACGGCCGTCGACGACCAACGTCGTGCCGTGGCCGACGTTCGCGACGAGCTCGACGCGATGGGACGCGGTCTCGCGCTCCAACTTGGCGCGCAACGACACGATGCGGTCATAGAACTTCTCGAGGTGCGTGAGCTTCCCCTCGACGAACTCACGCACGTTGGACGGATACTCGTGATGCGGAATCGAGACTTGTGTCTTCATGAGAGTCCTTCGGCAACCAGCAGGAGAATCCTCGCGACCCGCGGTCGCGAACGATGCGGCGGTGCGGCCCTGCTGGAAGCGCGATACGAACGCGCGAGCAACCGAGCGCGAGATCTCCACGTCGTGCGCCGGACGCGCGCGGCGAAGCGCAGCGGTCCGGCAGGGACGCCCAATGCAGGAGACATCGGCACCAAGATCCAAGGTGGATCGGAGGCGTGAATCGGTCAAGGGCCAACCTCGCATCGACTTTCGGCGCGCGGCGTCGGTCGAGTGGAGCCGAGCCCGCGGAAACGTCCGCGCGTTCGTGACCGACCGTTAGAATTGGAAGACGCCCGGCACGCCGCGCGGTCCGCGGTCGCGGCCGGGGAAGACCGGTTCGTCGTACAGCACCGACACCAAGTACAAGCCCTCCGGCGGCGCGGTCGGGCCCGCGTTCTCGCGTTCGCGCGACGCGAGGATCTCCGCGACGGCCTCGGGCGCGAGCCTCCGGTTGCCGACCAGCAGCAACGTGCCCGCGATCGCCCGCACCATGTTGTAGAGGAAGCCGTTGCCTTCGACGACGAACGCGAACGCCTCGCGCCGCGCGATGAAGTGGATGCTGCGGATCAGGCGGACGTTCGAAGGCCGCGGCGAGCCCGAGCTCGCGAACGCCGAGAAATCGTGCTCGCCGACCAACGCGTCGGCCGCGCGGCGCATCGCGGCGCGATCGAGCGGTTGCTCGACCCAGTGGCAGAGCTTCTCGCCGAACGGCGGCCGGAAGCGCGACGTCGCGACCAAGTACATGTAACGCTTCCCGCGCGCGTCGAAGCGCGCGTGGAATGCGTCGGGGCACGTCTCGACGCGGCGCACCGCGACGCCGTCGACGAGGTGCGCGTTGAGCGCGTGCCGCAGACGATCGTCGGAGAGCCGCGTCCCGACGTGAACGTGCGCGACCTGACGCAACGCGTGAACGCCGGTGTCGGTGCGGCCCGAACCGTGCACGACGGCCGACTCGCCGCTCAAACTCCGGTACGCGTCCTCGAGCGCTTCCTGGACCGAATGGGCTCCCGCCTGGCGTTGCCAACCGTGGAAGCGCGAGCCGTCGTAAGCGATCTGCAGGCGCACGTTGCGCATGCCGCGCATCGTAACGGAGCGCGCCGCCCTATTCGTGACGCTTGCGGCGGTAGGAACTCGGGATGCCGAGCTCCTGTCGGTACTTCGTGATCGTGCGCCGCGCGAGTTCGAGTCCGCGCTTCTCGAGCGCGGCGACGACCTCGTCGTCGGAGAGCGGTCGCTTCGGGTCCTCGCCGGCGAACAACGCACGCACCAGTTCGCGCACGTCGTCTCGCGCGGACTCGGGATCGTGGCCGGACGAGCCCTGGAAGAAACGCCGCAACGGCTCGATCCCCCACGGCGTTTCGACGTACTTGCCGGCGACCGCGCGGCTGACGGTGCTGACGTGCAGGCCGACTTCGTTCGCGACGTCGGTCATGCGCAACGGCACCAAGTGGCCGGCGCCCTGGTCGAGGTACGGACGTTGGTGGTGGAAGACCGCGGTCGCGACGCGCAGCAACGTCGCGCGCCGTTGCGCGACGGCGTCGACGATCCAACGCGCGCGTTCGACCTTGTTGCGCAGGTGTTCGCGCAGCTTGCGGTCGAGTTCGCGATCGCGCGCGAGCTCGCGCACGCTGTCGTCGAGCGTCACCGTCGACGCGCGCGAGTCGTCGAGACTGATCTCGAAGCCGCCGAGGCCGGGCCGGATCAGGACGTCTGGCACGATCGGCGGCGCCGCGTCGCGGTCGAGTTCGGCCGCGGGGCGCGGCGAGAACTCGGTCAAGCGCGCCATCAGACGACGCACCGCGTCGACGTCGAGGCCCATCGCTTTCGCGACTTGGGGCAACTTGTTCTTCGCGAGCTCGTCGAGGAAGCTCTCGATCATCACCGCGAGATCGCGGTAGTCGGGATCACGCGGGTCGAGCTGCAACAGCAGCGCCTCGATCGGATCGCGCGCGCCGATGCCGCGCGGTTCGAGCTTCTGCAATTCCGCGAGCGCGCGCCCGAGCTCCTCGCGTCCGCCTTCGAGCCCGCGTTCGCCGGCCCACGCGAGCAACTCGTCGTCGCTAGGCTTCAAGAAGCCATTCGCGTCGAGGCAACCGATCAGGAAGCGCACCCACGCCGCGAGCGGCGCGTCGAGCGCGCGCGACGCGAGTTCCTCTTCGACTTGGTCGGCGACCGAACGCGCGCGGGCCGGTTGGCTCTCGAGCATCGCCGAGTGCCGCGCTGTCGCCTCCGACGAACGCGCGCGTTCGCGCGGCAACGGCGCGCCGAGATCGACGCCGAGCTCCGGCGAACGCACCGACAACGCCTCGTTCTCCTCTGCCGCGGCGCGCAAGTACGCGTCGAGGTCCTGCGCGGGCAGAGCGAGGATCTCGATCGCCTGCAGCATGCGCGGCTGCAGCAGCATTTCCTGCCGCTGGCTCTGACGCATGTGCTGACCAAAACCGGAGTTCGCCATCCAGGCGTCCTCTTCGGCCGGATTCCCGGGCGGGTTGAGGCGGAGCTCAGCCGGGCCGCGTGCGCAACTTCACTTCGCGTCGCCCTTGGAGTGCGTCCTCGAGCACGCCGCGGTGCAAGTACTCGATCGCGCTGCCGGAAGGCACGCCGCGGGCGAGGCGCGAGACCCGCGGAGCTTTCGCGCCAAGCGACTCCAGCGCCTCGAGCACGAGCTGCGCCGTCGCCTCGCCTTCAGCGTCGGGATCGGTCGCGAGGATCACTTCGTCCGCGCCGTTCGCCGCGACGCGCGCGCGCAGACGATCGACCGTGAGATGGCGTGGATCGACGCCCTCGGCCGGATTGAACGCGCCCATCAGGACGTGGTAGCGACCGCGGAAGATCGCGGCGCGCTCGAGCGCCTCGACGTCGCGCGGCCGCTCGACGACGCAGATCGTGCGCGCGTCACGCTTCTCGTCGGAGCACACCGCGCACGGATTCGTGTCGGCGACGTTGCAGCACGTCGCGCAAGTCTTGGTGTGCGCGAGCGCGTATTGGATCGCGGGCGCCAGCTCGCGCGCTTCTTCGTCCTGGAGCACATGGAACGCGAGCCGCTCCGCCGTGCGCCGGCCGACGCCGGGGAAGCGCTCGAAGGCGTGGACCAATCGTTCGAGGGGCTCGGGGTACGCCAAGTCAGAAGAGTCCGGGAAGGTTGATGCCGCCGGTGACCTTGCCCAACGCTTCTTCCGCCATGCGCGCGGCCTTCGTCGTGCCGTCGCGCAACGCGAGCATCACCATCTCCTCGACCTCGGTCTTCGCGGCGCCCTTCAGGAACTCCTCGGAGATCTCGAGCTTGCTCACCTGCCGATCGCCGGTGACCCACACGCGCACCGCGCCGCCGCCGGCGCTGCCTTCGACCGTGCGTGCCTTCATCTCCGCGCGCACCTTGTCGAGGGCGCGCTGCATCTCCTGGGCTTGCTTGAGCAGGCTGCCCATCTCGCCGAAGGAACCGGTCATGGAGTGTCCTCGATGTTGCCGCCGAAGAGTTCGGCGACCGAGCGCGTGAACGCGTCGCGATCGCCGGGGGGACGCCGCACGGCATCGTCGAAGACGACGCGCAGCGGTCGACCGAAGAGCCGCGCGAGCACCGTTTCACACGCCGAGCGCGTGCCGTCGGCGAACGCGAGCTCACGATCGGCGTCGGTGAGCTTCGTGAGCTGCACGCGCGCGTTCGCGGTGCCGACGTCGACGAGCTTGGCCGTCCGACGCAGCAGATCGCCGAGCGCGGGATCGGCGGCACCGAGTTCGGTGACGAGAGTCGTCCACGCAGCGGCGTTCGACAACGTGCCGACGCGCGCCGGCGGCGGCGTCGGACGCAGCTCGCGCGTCGCAAGCGACGGTTGAGGCGCGGCGGGAGTCGCAGCGCTCGGCGGCGTGGCCGCAGCGGCGACCGTCGGACGCGGCGCGGGGCTCGATGCAACACTCGGGGGCGGAACGCTCGGGGGCGCGCTCGCGATCGGCGCTCGAGCCGGAGTCGGAACGCGCGCAGGCGCCGCGGCGGACACGCCGCGCGCGAGACGTTCCTCGAGCGCGAGGAGACGATCGTGGAGTTCGGCGAGCGGCAACGCCGCTTCCATGCGGCACAGATCGAGCAGCACGAGTTCGAGCACCAGCCGCGCGTGGTTCGAGAGCTCCTGCATCCGCGCGCGCGCACCGACGAGTTCGAAGAGCCACAGCTCGAGACGCTCGGACCCGAGACGCTTCGCGCGCGCGCCGCGGCGTTCGCGCTCGGAGTCCTCGGCTTGGAAGAGCTGCGAACGTTCGCCGCAGTGCAGGACGACCAGCGTGCCGCGCAAATGTTCGAGCAACGCCTCGACCAACATGCTCTCGGAACCGTCGACGCCGGCGAGCGACTCGAGCACCGCCGCCTTGTCGCGGCGTTCGACGGCGGCGAGCACGGCTTCGACGCGTTCGGGCCCGCCCGCTCCGGCGAGACGGCGCACGTCCTCGATCGTCGGCGCGGAGCCCGAGAGCGCGAGCAACTGATCGGTGATCGACAACGCGTCGCGCAACGAACCGCGCGCCAACCGCGCGACCTCTTCGACGACGCCCGGCGCGACTTGGATCTTCTCCTGGCCGAGCACGTGCACGAGCCGCGCCGCGATCTTGTCCTCGCGCAGCAGCGTCAGCTTCAGGATCTGACAGCGCGAACGGATCGTCTCGGGAACCTTCTCCGCCTCGGTGGTCGCGAAGACGAACTTGACGTGGGCCGGCGGCTCCTCGAGCGTCTTCAACAACGCGTTGAAGGCCTGGCTCGTCAACATGTGCACTTCGTCGACGATGTAGACCTTGAACCGCGCGTTCAGCGGCGCGTAGAGCACCTCGTCGCGCAGGACGCGCACGTCGTCGATCCCGCGGTTCGACGCCGCGTCGATCTCGATGATGTCGATCTCGGAACCCGCGTCGGTCGCGAGGCAGCGCGCGCAGGTGCCGCACGGTTCGCTGGTCGGACCGCGCTCGCAGTTCAGCGCCTTCGCGAAGATGCGCGCGGTCGTCGTCTTGCCGGTGCCGCGCGGACCGCAGAGCAAGTAGGCGTGTCCGACGCGACCTTCGGTGATCGCGTTCTGCAGCGTCTTGACCGCGACCTCTTGCTCGCAGACCTCTGCGAAAGTTCGCGGCCGATACTTGCGCGCCAGAACGAGGTACGACATCGATGCAAGTGTAAGGTCGAGCCCGCCGGAGGGCCCGGGCGTCCATCGCATGAATCCATGCTCTTAGGGCTGCTCCGTTCCCGGCCTGACCCGGTTCGAACCGTACCCATCGACAGGGTCCGGACCCACCGCCGGGCTCGACAGCAACTCACTCACGCGAGTTGCGCGCGCCGAGTCTACAGCGCGGAAGCTCGCGCCGTGCATCTCGTTCGCGACACACAATGCGCACGTGGCCCACCTGCGCGCGGACCGCATCGGATGGCCCACCCGCGCGAAGCGCGGGATCGCCACGCGCGCGAAGCGCGCACGTGGCGGAGAGGGAGGGATTCGAACCCTCGATGCCGTTTCCGACATACACGCTTTCCAAGCGTGCTCCTTCGGCCGCTCGGACACCTCTCCTCGGGATGACGTGCACGCGACGGCCGCGCGCACGTTTTCGAAAATGGCGGAGAGGAAGGGATTTGAACCCCTGGTACCCGTGAGGGCACACCGGTTTTCGAAACCGGCCCATTCAGCCGCTCTGGCACCTCTCCGCCCGTCGCGCGCGGAACGCGCGACGTGATCAATGGCGCAAGCGCGTCCGAGCGGACGCTGCTTGCGTTCAGGAGCCCGTACGGCTCCCGCGCTTCTTGCGAAAGAACGATTGCAGGAGCTCGCGCACCTCTGCGGCACGCGGGCCCTCGTGGATCTCGGCCCGATGGTTGGCGCGCGGATCGCTGAGCACGTGCCCGAGCGAAGCGCAGCCGCCGAACTTCGGATCGCGCACCGCCCACACGACGCGCTTGACGCGCGCGTGCAGCAGCGCGCCGGCGCACATGAAGCACGGCTCGACGGTGGTGAACACTTCGGCGTCGACCAGGCGCGCTGCACCGAGCGCGCGAGCGGCGCGCGACAGCGCGAGCAGCTCCGCGTGAGCGGTCGGATCCGTCTCGGTGCGCGTCAGGTTGTGGGCGGACGCGATCACGCGCTCGCCGACGACCACGATCGCGCCGACCGGGACTTCGTCGAGACGCTCGGCGGCGCGCGCTTCGTCGAGCGCGAGGTCCATGAAGCGCAGGTCGCGCTCGTGAGCCGCTCCCGAGTCCGTGTCCGAGGCTCCCGCTCCGACCGCGAGGTCGTTGGCAGCGTCGGCCACGGTTTGGTTCGCCGTGGCGTGGTTCAGCGGAGCGCCCATGAAGTCGGGGAGTCGGAGGTCGTGAGCGGACGAGAGCCGCGTCCGTGCGGGGTCACCGGCGTGGAGCGCGGAGGTCCGCGTCGGACCGGCCGGCCTTGTGCTTGGTACACCCAAGTGGACTCGAACCACTAACCTTCTGATCCGTAGTCAGATGCTCTATCCAATTGAGCTATGGGTGCGTGAGGGGCGACCTATGTAGCCGCGTCCCCGGGACCTGTCAAGGCGCGCGCACGCCGACGACCGCCGCCAACCGTCGCCACCTGGCGAGCGACGCATGGACTCTGCGCGATCCCCGATTACGCTGGCGGCCATGTCCGAGAAACGCGTCCCCCAGCATCTCATCCGCCTCAACGACCTCCCGCCGCAGCAAGTCGACGATCTGCTCGAGCTCTCGTCGCGACTGAAGCGCAAGGGCACGCGCGCGGAGCTCGCCGGGAAGACGGTCGGCCTGCTCTTCTTCCGCGGCTCCCTGCGCACGCGCACGTCGTTCGAGGCGGCGATGGTGCAGCTCGGCGGCAACACGATCAACCTGACCGCGGCGACGGACTTCTGGGACCTCGAAGTGCGCGAAGGCGCGGTGATGGACGGCAAGGCGCCCGAGCACATCAAGGACGCGGCGGCGGTGTTGTCGTCGTACGTCAACGCCCTCGCGATCCGGCCGAAGCCGCAAGGCCGCTCGTGGGAGCAGGATCGCAAGGAGAGCGAGATCCTCTCGTGGGCCCACTACGCGCGCGTGCCCGTGATCAACATGGAGAGCGCGCTGTGGCACCCGTTGCAGGCGCTCGCGGACCTGTTGACGTTGCGCGAGACGCTCGGCGACGTGCGCGGCAAGCGCCTGTCGGTCGTGTGGACGCATTCGCCGACGCCGGCGACGCCGTCGGTCGTGCATTCGCTCGTCCACGGCGCGGTGCGCGCCGGCATGGACGTGCGCGTGGCGCATCCGCAGGGCTACGAGCTCGACGGCCAAATCGTCGAGGAAGTCGGCGCGCTCGCGAAGGCGAGCGGCGGACGCTTCGAGACCGGTCTCGCGATGAACGACGTCGTGCGCGGCGCCCACGTCGTGTACGCGCGGTCGTGGGAATCGCTCGAGGACTACGGCAACCCGACGTTGGCGGCGAGCCGTCGCTCGCGCCAACACGGTTGGACCGTCGACGAACGGTTGATGGCGCTGGGCAGCGACGCGCGGCTGATGCACGCGATGCCGGTGCGCCGCAACCTCGAGGTCACCGACGAGGTGCTCGACGGTCCGCGCAGTCTGATCGTGCAGCAAGCCGAGAATCGGCTGCACTCGCAGAAGGCGTTGTTGACGCACATGCTGCGCGCGTGAACGGCGCGTTCGCGCTCGGCGCGAGCTAACATGCGCGCGCCCCCACAAAGTTCCCTCGCCCCTCGCCTGGAGCGCGCATGTCGGATCCGGACTTCGTCCACCTCCACGTCCATTCCGAGTACAGCCTGCTCGACGGCGCCAATCGCATCGGCGACCTGGTTTCGGCGTGCATCGAGGACAAGCAGCCCGCGATCGCGTTGACCGATCACGGCAACATGTTCGGCGCGCTCGAGCTCTACCAGACGGCGACCGCCGCGGGCGTGAAACCGATCCTCGGTTGCGAGGTGTACCTGGCGAAGAAGTCGCGCAAGGAGCCGCACAACAAGAAGGAGAACGGCTACCACCACCTCACGCTGCTCGCGCGCGACCAACAGGGCTATCGCAACCTGCTCGAGATCTGCTCGACCGCGTACATCGAGGGCTATCACTTCCGGCCGCGCATCGACAAGGAGTACCTGTCGACGCACGCCGAAGGGCTCGCATGTCTCTCGGGCTGTTTGGCCGGCGAGATCAACCAGCACTTCCTGCGCGACGACGAGACGAAGGCGGAGGAGCTCGCGTCGACGTTCCGCGATCTGTTCGGGCGCGATCACTTCTGGCTCGAGCTCCAACGCAACGGCATCGACATCCAAGCGAAGGCGAACGAGTCGTTGGTGCGCCTCGCCGAACGCACCGGCATCCCGCTGATCGCGACCAACGACATCCACTACCTGCGTCAGGAGGATTGCCACGCGCAGGACGTGCTCCTCTGCATCAACACGCAGGCGAAGCGCGCGGAGAAGAACCGCTTCCGCTTCGACACCGACTCGCTCTACTTCCGCACGCGGAAGGAGATGGGCGAGATGTTCCGCGATCTGCCGCGCTCGCTCTCCGCGACGATGGACGTCGCGAACCAAGTCGACCTCAAGCTCGAGTTCGGCAAGTACCACGTGCCGCTCTTCCACACCGGGACCGCGGAGACGCCGTCGGCGCTCTTCGATCGCTTGTGCGAGGAAGGCCGCGCGCACTTCTACGGCGCGGAGAACACCAAGGCGCGCGAGCGCATCGAGCACGAGAAGCGCGTCGTGCGCGAGATGGGCTTCGAGTCGTACTTCTTGATCGTGTGGGACCTGATCCGTTGGGCGCGCGAGCACGGCATCCCGGTCGGTCCGGGTCGCGGCTCGGCGGCGGGCTCGGCCGTCGCGTACGTGCTCGGCATCACGCAGATCGATCCGCTGAAGTACGACCTGCTGTTCGAGCGCTTCCTGAACAGCGCACGCGTGTCGATGCCCGACATCGACATCGACTTCTGCATGGACGGCCGCGAACGCGTGCTGCAGTACACGCGCGAGCGGTACGGCAGCGCGAACGTCGCGCAGATCGTGACGTTCGGGACGATGGCCTCGCGCACGGTCGTGCGCGACGTCGGACGCGTGCTCGACGTGCCGTTGAAGGACGTCGATCGCATCGCGAAGAAGATCCCGGCGGGGCCGAACGCGCCGTCGCTCGCGGAAGCGCTGAAGAAGGACCGCGACCTGATCGCGATCTCGAACGAGAAGCCGGAGTTCGAACAGCTCTTCGAGTTCTCGAGGAAGCTCGAAGGCCTCGCGCGCCACATCTCGACCCACGCGGCGGGCGTCGTGATCTCGCCGCGACCGTTGGTCGAGTTCGTGCCGCTCTGCACGCACGACGGCGAAGTCGCGACGCAGTGGCCGGCGAAGCAGCTCGAGGAGCTCGGCCTGCTGAAGATGGACTACCTCGGCCTGCGCACGCTGACGATCCTCGCGCGCACGCTCGTCAACATCGTGCGCCGCGGCGGAACCGCGCCCGACCTATTGCTGTTGCCCGAGGGCGACGCCGCGACGTATCGCATGTTGATCTCGGGCGACACCGAGGGCGTGTTCCAACTCGAATCGGACGGGATGAAGAAGCTGCTCGCGCGCATCAAGCCCGACTGCTTCGAGGACTTGATCGCGATCCTCGCGCTCTACCGCCCCGGTCCCCTCGAGTCGGGGATGATCGACATGTTCGTGCGCCGCAAGCACGGACAGGAAGCGATCGAATACCCCCACCCGCTGGTCGAGCCGATCCTGAAGGACACCTACGGGTGCATCGTCTATCAGGAGCAGGTGATGTTGATCGCGTCGAGTCTCGGCGGCTTCTCGTTGAACGAAGCCGATAACCTGCGCAAGGCCATGGGCAAGAAGAAGCCCGAGATCATGGCCAAGTACGGCGACCAGTTCGTCCAAGGCGCGGGGAAGAACGGCGCGAACGCGAGCACCGCGACGGCGATCTGGGACAACATCGTCAAGTTCGGCGGCTACGGCTTCAACAAGTCGCACTCGACCGCCTACGCGTTGATCACGTACCAGACCGCGTACTTGAAGGCGAACCACCGCTCGGCGTTCCTCGCCGCGAACCTGTCGTGCGAGATGTCGAACACCGACAAGGTGAAGGCGTTCTGGGACGACGCGCGGCGCGCCAAGGTCGAGATCTTCCCGCCGGATCTGCGCTCGTCGGTATGGACGTTCGAGTGCGAGGGCAACGGCGTGCGCTACGGCCTCGGCGCGATCAAGGGCACCGGCGAGCGCGCGATCGAGAATTTGCTCGCGGCGCGCGAAGCGTTGGTCGCGGACCACAGTCCGATCGGGCTGCACGAACTCTGCGCGCGCACCGATTCGACCGAAGTGCCGCGTCTGTGTTGGGAAGCGTTGACCAAGGCCGGCGCGCTCGACTTCACCGGCGTCAACCGCGGCGAGATCGTCCACGGACTCGACGCGGCGCTCGCCGAGGGTTCGCGGCTCGCGGCCGATCGCAAGGCGGGCCAGGGCTCGCTCTTCGGCGGACCGGCCGAACCCGGGCGGAAGGCTCCCTCGACCGACGGCGTCGACTCGAGCGGATTCGCTTGGAACCGCGCCGAGCTCCTGCGTGCGGAGCGCGAGGCGCTCGGTTTCTATTTGTCGGGCCATCCGCTCGAGGAACGCGCCGCGCTCTTCGCGTTGCTCGCGACGGTCAAGACCAGCGAACTCGCCGCGCGCGCCGCGAGCGGCGGCGAAGTCGTCGTCGCGGGTCTCGTCGTCGGGCTCTCCGAAGTGATCGTGAAGTCCGGCAACCTCGCCGGTCGCAAGATGGCGCGCTTCCGCCTCGAGGATCTCGACGGCTCGGTCGCCGTCACCGTCTTCCCGCGCACGTTCGAAGAGCAGAAGGGGCGCTTCGCCGAAGACACCGTGATCGTCGCGCGAGCGAAGCTCGAGGAACGCGCCGAGGAACCGGCGTTGATCCTCGAGGAGGCGTTGTCGATCGACGAGGCGCTCAAGCGCTTCGAAGGCGGCTTGGTGGTCGAGCTCGATCCCGCGGACCGCGAACGACTGGCGGAGTTGAAGTCGACGCTCGCCGTCTCGCCGGGCAAGAGCCCGGTCTACTTCCTGGTCAACGGCGACGACGGCTACCTGCGTCGCGTCCGCGCGGCGAAGACACACTCGGTGACGATCACGCCGGAACTCGCCGAGCGCGTCAGCGGACTGCTCGGTCGCGGACGTCTGCGTCTGGCGCGGATGTAGGTCCTGGAAAAGCGAAACGGGCGACGCGCACTCGGCGCATCGCCCGTTCTTGCTGACGATCGAAGAAGGTCAGGCCTTCGCGGCCGCCGTCTTCTTGGCCTTCGCCGTCTTCTTCTCGGCCTTCGGTTCGGCGGCGGCTTCGACGGCCGGAGCCGCGTTGGGATCCGCCTTCGGCGTGCGCTCGACGAACTCGAGGATCGCACGCGCGCCGTTGTCGCCGAGGCGCGGCTTCGCGAGCTTGAGGATGCGGCAGTAGCCGCCCGGACGCGTCTTGAAGCGCGGACCGAGGACGTCGAAAAGCTTCGACACCGACGCCTTGTCGCGCAGGCGAGCGAAGGCGAGTCGGCGGTGGTGAACCGTCGCATCCTTCGAGAGCGTGATCATGCGCTCGATGAACGGCTTGACGTTCTTCGCCTTCGGCACCGTGGTGATGATCCGCTCGTGCTCGATCAACGAGTTGGCCATGTTGCGTTCCATGGCCGTGCGGTGAGCGGCCGTGCGGCCAAGGTGGTTGACGTTACTACGGTGACGCATGGCTTCAGACCTTCATGCCGAGGGACAGGCCCTTCTCGGCGAGCTTGGCTTTGATCTCGGTGAGCGAAGTCTTGCCGAGGTTCTTCAGGTTCATCACGTCGGGTTCGGTCAAGGTGACGAGTTCCTTCAGGGTCGTGATGTTCGCGCTGTCGAGGCAGTTGCGCGCGCGCACCGAGAGCTCGAGGTCCGAGATCGGACGCATCAGGTTCTCTTGGACGCGCGAGATCTCGCGGACGCGCTCGTTGAACTGCGACGACGCGGGGTCGTCGGCCATCGGTGTTTGCTCGCGGTTGTGCTCGTACAGCACGAACGGGTTGAGGTGGCGACGGTAGATCTTCGCCGCTTCGACCAACGCCATCTCCGGCGTCACCGTGCCGTCGGTCCAGATCTCGATCACCAGGCGATCGAAGTTCGTGAACTTGCCGACGCGCGTCGCCTCGACGGCGTAACGCACGCGGTGGACCGGTGAGTAGATCGAGTCGACCGGAATCGTCCCGAGTTGGTAGCCCTGGTTCATGTTCTCCTCGGAGGAGACGTAACCACGGCCGCGACGGACCTCGAGCTCCATCTCGAAGCTGCGATCCGCCGTCAACGTCGCGATCACCATGTCCTTGGTGATGACCTGCGCGTCCATCGGGCACATCACGTCGGCGCCGGTGACCGGCCCCTTGCCCTTCTTCTGGATGCGGCAAGTGATCGGCGCCTCGCCTTCGTACGAGAAGCGCAGACGCTTGACGTTGAGGACGATGTCCGTGACGTCTTCATAGACGCCTTCGAGCGAGTCGAACTCGTGCGAAGCGCCGGTGATCCGGATCGCGGTCGCCGCCGCGCCCTCGATCGACGAGAGCAGCACACGGCGCAGGCCGTTGCCGATCGTGTGTCCGAACCCTTGCTCGAAGGGTTCGATCAGGAACTTGCCGTACTCGCGAGTGAGCGTGTCCTTGTCGGGCAGCACCTTGCTCGGCAGTTCGAAATTGCGCCAACGAATCCGCATGGGAAGTCCTCCGCGACTACTTCGAGCAGAGCTCGATGATCAATTGTTCTTGGATCGGGTGCGGCACGTCCTCACGGCGCGGCAGGGCCACGACCTTGGACGAGAGCGTGTCACGATTGACTTCGAGCCAGCTGGGGACCGGCTGCGACTTGTTGACCTCGACGGCCTCGGTCACGATCTTGCGCGTGTTCTCCTTGGAACCCGGGGCGATCGTGTCGCCGGGGCGGAGCTGGAAGCTCGCGACGTCGACGCGACGGCCGTTGACCGTGAAGTGACCGTGGTTGACGAGGAGGCGAGCGTGGTTGCGCGACAGCGCGAAGCCCGACTGCAGCACCACGTTGTCGAGCCGGCGCTCGAGCAAGGCGAGCAGCATCTCGCCCGTGTTGCCCTTCAGGCGTTCGGCCTCGGCGAAGTACAGACGGAACTGACGTTCCATCACGCCGTAGATGCGCTTCAGCTTTTGCTTCTCGCGCACGCGAACGCCGTAGTCGGTGACCTTGGTGCGCTTCTGCGCGTGGACCCCCGGCGGGTAGTCTCGACGCGAGAGCGCGCACTTGTCGGTGAAGCAGCGCTGGCCCTTCAGGAAGAGTTTCATCCCCTCCCGACGGCAGAGCTTGCACTTGTTGCCCGTGTAACGACCCATGCTTCTGTTCCTCTAGGACCTGATCAGACGCGACGCTTCTTGCGCGCGCGGCATCCGTTGTGCGGGAGCGGTGTGACGTCTTCGATGATGCTGACGAGCAGCCCTGAGTTGGCGAGCGCGCGGATCGCCGACTCGCGGCCCGAACCGGCGCCGCGAACACGGACCTCGACTTCCTTCACGCCGAGCTTCATCGCGTTCTGAGCGGCGTGTTCCGCGGCGCGTTGCGCGGCGAAGGGCGTCGACTTGCGCGTGCCCTTGAAGCCGACGATGCCCGCCGACCCCGTGGAGATCGCTTCGCCCTGGGCGTTCGCGATCGTCACGTGGGTGTTGTTGAACGAGGCCTTGATGAACGCGGTCGCCTTCGCGGGCGCGCGCTTCATCTTCTTCTTGGGAGCGGCTGCTTTGGACATGGACTACTTCATTCCCTTCACGGACTTCTTGCCGGCGACCGTCTTGCGCGGTCCCTTGCGCGTGCGCGCGTTGGTGCGCGTGCGCTGGCCGCGAACCGGCAGTCCGCGACGATGGCGCAGACCGCGGTACGAGCCGATGTCGCGCAGACGATTGATCGCGGCGGTCACCTGACGGCGCAGTTGACCCTCGACCGAGAAGTTCTTCTGGATGTGGTTCGCGATGACCGTCAGTTGGTCTTCGTTCAGATCGCGCGACCGCAGCCCCGGATCGAGGTTGAGGTCCTTGCAGATCCGGTGCGCGCTGACGCGACCCACACCATAGATGTAGGTCAGCGCGATCTCGAGTCGCTTGTTCGGGGGGATATCTACGCCGATGACACGCGGCATGTGGGGTCGTCTCCTGGAGAGAAGTGTGGGGGGAAGGGGGCTACTACTTGCCCTGCTTCTGTTTGTGCGTCGGATCCTTGCAGATGACGCGTACGACGCCACGGCGGCGCACGATCTTGCAGTGGGAACACATGCGGGCGACTGAGCTGCGGACTTTCATTGCATGTCCTTCTTCTTCGTGCCGCGATACACGATCCGACCCTTGGTCAGGTCGTAAGGCGACATCTCGACGGTGATCTTGTCTCCGGGCAGGATCCGGATGTAGTTCATGCGCATCTTGCCGCTGACGTGGGCAAGGATCTCGTGGCCGGACGAGAGCTTGGCGCGGAAGCGCGCGTTGGGCAGCGCTTCGGTGACGACGGCTTCGACCACGATCGGCTCTTCCTTGGCCATTACGCGGCCTCCCCATCGAGGGCGGCGAAGGCGCGGGCGCTGAGATCGCGGAAGACTTCGTCTTCGCCGCGATGGCCGTCGATCTCGGTCAGGAGCTTGCGCGCCGAGTAGAAACCTTCGAGCGGTTGCGTCTGCGCGCGGTAGACCTCGAGGCGCTTCTTCACGACTTCGACGGTGTCGTCGGAGCGTTGCACCAAGGCGCCGCCGCACTTGTCGCACTTGCCGGCGATCTTCGGGGCGGAGAAGAGCATGTGTTGGATGTTGCCGCACGCGGAGCAGGTGCGCCGGCCGGTCAGGCGTTCGACCAGCACGGACTCGGGCACGCGCAGCGAGAGCACGGTCACGTGATTGCCCGCGCGATTGCTCGGGCCCAAGCGCTTCTCGAGCGCTTCGGCTTGAGCGATCGTGCGCGGGAAGCCGTCGAGCAAGTAACCGTTGCGGCAATCGGGCTTCGCGACGCGGTCGAAGAGCATCTCGAGCACGAGCTCGTCGGGCACCAGTTGACCGGCGTCCATGAAGCCCTTCGCGCGCTTGCCGAGCGCCGTTTCCTTCTTCAGGTTCTCGCGGAAGAGATCTCCCGTCGAGATGTGGGCGAGCGAACGCGCGGCGCACAGGCGCACGGCCTGTGTCCCTTTGCCCGCGCCCGGGGCCCCGAGAAGGATCAGCACTTGGGTCAAGCTCATTCCCCGTCGTTCGGTTTGTTGTCGCCGCCGCTGCGACCCCAGGTCGAGCCGGACTGCTTCATGAAGCCCTCGTAGTTGCGCATCACGAGCTGCGCGTTGAGCTTGTCCACGAGGTCCATCGCGACGCCGACGACGATCAGCACCGAAGTGCCGCCGACGAAGTACGCCATGCGGCCGTGCAGGCCCTGGCTCGTCGTCATCAAGTTCGGCAACACAGCGATCACCGCGAGGAACGCGGCGCCGGCCATGGTGATGCGGGTCAGCGTGAAGGTGAGGAATTCGGCCGTCTTCTGACCCGGACGGATGCCGGGGATGAAGGAGCCGTGTTCGCGCAAGTTGTTCGCGATCTCCTCGGGCTGAAACATCAAGCGGTTCCAGAAGAAGCAGAACGCGAAGATCAACGTGATGTAGAGCGCGATGTGGATGAAGCCGCGATTGTCGTTCATCACGTTCTCGAGCGTCGTCCAGTTGAACACCTTGAACAGCACGCCCGGGATCACGAACAGGATCGAGGCGAAGATGATCGGCATCACGCCCGCCATGTTGATCTTGAGCGGGAGGAAGTGACGCTGGCCGCCGTAGACCTTGCGGCCGCGCGTGAGCTTCGCGTACTGGATCGGGATGCGGCGCGCGCCCTTCGTGATGTAGACGATCACCACGACGGTCAGGATCCAGATGCAGACGTACATCGACAGGTTCTGGATGTAGTCCGGGTCGGACGTGACCTGGGACATGCTCGCCGGGAGCTCGGCGATGATGCCCGCCATGATGATCAGCGACGCGCCGTTGCCCAGGCCGTACTCGGTGATCAACTCGCCGATCCACATGCACAACACGGTGCCGGCGGTCAGCGCGAGGACGACGAGCGTGAAGAGCCCGATGCCCGGATCGACGCCCGGCGCGATCATCTCGGGGTATTGCTTGAAGACGCCGGTGTAGACGAACACCGCTTGCAGCATCGCGATCGGCACCGTCGCGAGGCGCGTCCACTGGTTGATCTTCTTCTGACCGGTCGCGCCTTCCTTGGCGACCGCTTCGATGCGCGGGCTGATCTTCGTCAGCATCGAGAAGATGATCGACGCCGAGATGTACGGCATGATCCCGAGCGCGAAGATCGTCGTGCGCCCGATCGCGCCGCCGGAGAACGCGTTCATCAAACCGAACACGCTCCCCTTCATGCCTTCGGCGGCCTGGGCGAGGAACGCCGGGCTCATTCCGGGCAACGGGATCTGATGCCCGAAGCGGAACGCGAGCAAGAGCATCAACGTGTTGACGATCTTGTCCCGAACCTCGGGGATCTTCAGGAGTTGTAGAGCTCGGTGCTCCACTAGGGATCAGCCTTTCGGGGTCTCTTGGGTTGCGACGATCACGCGGTGCGCTTGATCGAGCTCGACGACCGTGCCGCCGGCGGCTTCGATCTTCGCGCGCGCGGCCTGCGTGAACTTCTGAGCGCGGACGGTCAGCTTCTTCTCGAGCTTGCCGTTGCCGAGGATCTTCAGGAACGGCGTGTTCATGCTCGCGAGACCCTTCTCGAGGATCGCGCCGAGATCGACCGTCGAGCCGGCGTCGAACGACGCGAGCTTGTCGACGTTGATCTCCGTGTACTCGGTGCGGAAGCGTGCGTTCGTGAAGCCGCGCTTCGGCACGCGACGGTAGATCGGCATCTGACCGCCTTCGTAGCCCGCGCGACGCGGTGCGCCCGAACGTTGGCCCCAGCCCTTGTGACCGCGACCTGACGTCTTGCCGAGACCGGAGCCCGGGCCGCGTCCGACGCGACGGCGCACTCCGTTCTTGACGCCCTTGTTGCAGACCGATTTCAAATCCATGTCACTTGGTCTCCGTGGTCGTCGCGGTCGCCGTGTGCGCACCGATCGTCGCCGCTTGCAGCGGAACGCCGCGCAGTTCGGCGACCTCGTTGGGCATGCGCAGGTCCGCGAGCGCGTGCAACGCCGCCTTGACGACGTTGATCGGGTTCGTCGAGCCGTACACCTTGGTCAGGATGTTCTTGATGCCCGCCATCTCGCACACCGCGCGCACGCCGGCGCCGGCGATGATGCCGGTGCCGGGCGACGCCGGGACGAGACGCACGCGCGTCGCGCCGAAGTTGGCTTCGACCGTGTGAGCGATCGAGCCGTCGGCCGTGATCGGGACGTGCATCAAGTGCTTGCGCGCGTCGCGCGCCGCCTTCTCGATCGCGCTCGGGACTTGACGCCCCTTGCCGTAACCGAGTCCGACCACGCCCGAGCGATTGCCGCTGACCGAGAGCGCGGAGAACGAGAACCGGCGACCGCCCTTGACGACGGCGGCACTGCGGTTGATGCGGACGAGAACCTCGCTGAGCGTCGACAGTTGGTCGACTTCGGCGGCGTCCAGGTAGCGAAGGGTTTGGGGCATCTTGTCTATCTCGCTCTAGCTCTCAGAACTTCAGACCGCCGGCGCGAGCGGCGTCGGCGAGGGCCTTGAGGCGGCCGTGGTAACGCGCGAAGCCGCGGTCGAAGACCACTTCCTCCACGCCGAGTTCCTTCGCCTTCGCCGCGATCGCGGCGCCGACGACGGCAGCTCGTTCGGACTTCTTCTTGCCCGCGAGTTCCGCAGCGCCGGTCTTGCCGACGTCGGTCGCGGCGCACAGCGTGCGACCGGTCGCGTCGTCGATGATCTGCGCCGAGATGTGCTTCGACGAGCGGAACACCGACAGACGCGGACGGGTGGTCGTCCGACGGATCTTGCCGCGCACGTGCCACATGCGGCGCTGACGACGGACCTGCTTTTGTTCGTGTTGACTCATGATCAGCTACCGAAGCTCTTCCCGGCCTTCTGACGGACGTACTCGCCCCTGTAGCGCACACCTTTGCCCTTGTAGGGCTCCGGCGGACGCGTCGAACGGATGCGCGCGGCGATCGCGCCGACGAGCTGCTTGTCGGGACCGGAGATCGACAGACTGGTCGGACTTGCCGACGCGGCCTGCACGCTCGGAGGCAACGTGATGACGATCGGATTGCAGAAGCCGACCTGCAGCGTGACCTTGTTGCCCGCGACGGCCGCGTTCCAACCGACGCCGACGATCTCGAGGTCCTTCTGATAGCCCTTGGTGACGCCGACGATCATGTTGTCGATCAGCGCGCGCGTCATGCCGTGATAGGCACGCACGTCGCGCAGATCGCTGGCGCGGCTGACGAACACCTTGCCGTCCTTGATCTCGACGTCGACTTCCGGCCGGAGCGTGATCGCGAGCTCGCCCTTCGCGCCCTTCACCTTGACCTGACGGTCCTTGGTGCGCTCGACGTTGACTCCCGGCGGAATGACGACGGGTTGCTTTCCAATACGAGACATGTCCGGGGGCTCCCGTGAATCAGTAGACCTTGGCGAGGATTTCGCCGCCGATGTTCTGCGCACGCGCAGTCCGATCGGACATGACGCCCTTCGGCGTCGACAGGACGTAGATGCCCATTCCTCTCAGCACAGGCTGGAGAGTTTTCGGGCTGCCGTAGACGCGCCGTCCGGGCGTCGACACGCGTTGGATGCTGCGGATCACGCGCTCGCCGTCGGGGCCGTACTTCAGGTCGATCTTGAGCTTCGACTGAGGCTTGGCGGATTCGACGGAGACTCCGGTGAGGTAGCCCTCTTCCTTGAGCACTTGGGCCACGTGGACCCGGAGCGTCGAGGCGGGCATCGTCAGCGACTTCTTGCCGATCTCGTTGGCATTGCGGATCGCGGTGAGCAAGTCACCGATCGGGTCGGTCATCGACATGGGCCGTGCGTCCTTACCAAGAGGCCTTGCGCATGCCGGGGATTTCCCCGAGCAGGGCGCGTTCGCGGAGACAGATACGGCAGATGCCGAACTTGCGGTACACGGCGCGAGAGCGACCGCAGATGCCGCAACGGGTGTAGGCCCGAGTGCTGAACTTGGGCTTCTGCTTCGACTTGTAGATCCAGGCTGTTTTTCCCATGGCTCGCTAGCGGCTCACGCCGACTCCTTCTTGGCGCCGCGCGGCGCGACGTTCTCGCGCATCGCCGGTTGTTCGCGCTTCGTCTTCGCGGTCGGCGTCTGGAACGGCATGCCGAGTTCCTTGAGCAGGAAGTACGCGCGCTCGTCGGTGCCCGCCGACGTCACGAACGTGATGTCCATGCCCTGGGTCGCTTCGATCTTGTCGAGCTCGATCTCCGGGAACACCGTCTGCTCCGAGAGGCCGAGCGTGTAGTTGCCGCGCCCGTCCAGCTTGTCCTTCACACCGCGGAAGTCGCGGATACGCGGAAGGACGACCGAGATCAGACGATCGGCGAACTCCCACATGCGATCGCCGCGCAGCGTCACCGCGCAACCGATCGGCATGCCTTCGCGGAGCTTGAAGCTCGAGATCGCGACCTTCGCCTTGCGGATCGTCGGCTGCTGGCCGGTGATCATCGCCATGTCCTTCGCGGCGGCGTCGACGCGGGTCTTGTTCTCGACCGCGCCCTTCACGCCCATGTTGACCACGACCTTGACGAGCTTCGGCAAAGCCATCTCGTTCTCGATCTGGAAGCGCTCCTTGAGCTTGGCTTTGACTTCCTTCTGGTAGCGCTCTTTCAGACGCGGTGCCATGGCTCAGCTCTTCTCCTTGGACGTGGTCGGCTTCGCCTTCTTGGCGGCGGCCTTCTTCGGCGCAGCGACTTCCGTCGCGGCCGCTTCCTTCGCGACCGGCGCCGGCTTGGCGGCCTTGGCGGATTTTTTCTTCGCGGCCGCGGCGTCGCCTTCGACGCGCTTGACGTTGGACGCGTGGATCGGGGTCTCGCGCTGGACACGCTCGCCCTTCGGATTCTGCTGGGACGGCTTCTTGTGCTTCCAGCGCAGGTTGATGCCCTCGACGAGCACCTTGGTCTCGCTCGGCATCGCTTCCTTCACGACTCCGGTCTTGCCCTTGTCGTTGCCGGCGATGACCAGCACGGTGTCACCCTTCTTCACGTGCATCTTGGAGGACATCAGACGACCTCCTGCGCGAGCGAGATGATCTTCATGTAGTTCTTCTCGCGCAGCTCGCGAGCGACCGCGCCGAAGATGCGCGTGCCGCGCGGGTTGCCTTCTTGGTCGATGAGCACCAGCGCGTTGCGATCGAAGCGCACGTACGTGCCGTCCTCGCGGCGGGTGCTCTTGCGCATGCGCACGATCACACCCTTGACGATCGAACCGGCCTTGACCTCGGAAGTCGGCAGCGCCTTCTTCACCGACGCGACGACGATGTCGCCGAGCCCGGCGTAGCGACGGCGCGTGCCGCCGAGCACCTTGATGCACTGGACGCGTTTCGCACCGGTGTTGTCGGCGACGTCCAAGAACGTCTGCATCTGGATCACGAAGCACCTCCTGTGGTCGAGGGCTGAGCGGCCTTCTGCTCTTCAGCCAACTTCTTCTGCTTGCGCGAAGCGAGCACGTCCTCGGCGCCCGCCGCGGCGACCGCGGAGACTTCCGCGCCACGCTCGGGCGCGGCCTGGACGATCTCGGCCAAGCGCCAGCGCTTGAGCTTCGACAGCGGTCGGCACGACTCGATCTCGACCATGTCGCCGATGCCGGCGGTCTCGTTCTCGTCGTGGGCGTAGTACTTCTTGCGGTGACGCAGGTACTTGCCGTACTTCGCGTGCTTGTAGAGCGACTCCACGCGCACGACGATCGTCTTGTTCATCTTCGTTCCGATCACGATCCCGACGACCGTGCGGCGCGAAAGGCGTACTTCAGTCATGGTCAACGCGGCTCCTGTCCGCGGATCTTCGTCTTGCGCTCTTTCATGATCGTGTTGATGCGCGCGATCTCGCGGCGGATCACGCGGATGCGCGACGGGTTCGCCGAGGTCTCGGCGGTCTGCTTGAAACGCAGACCGAAGAGTTCCTTCTTCAGGTTCCCCAGGTCGTAGTCGAGCTCGCTGTCTCGCTTGGAACGGATCTCGTCGATCTTCATGGTGGTGGCGTCGGCTGGGGCTCAGGTCGTCGGCAGGCGACGAATCAACTTCACCTTGATGGGCAGCTTGTGGGCCGCGCGCTTGAACGCGAGCTTGGCCTTCTCCTCGTTCACGCCACCGATCTCGAAGAGCACGGTGCCGGGCTTGATCACCGCGACCCAGTGATCGACGTCGCCCTTGCCGGAACCCATGCGGGTCTCCGCGGGCTTCGAGGTCACGGGCTTGTGCGGGAAGATGCGGATCCAGACCTTGGCGGTGCCGCCGGTCGCGCGGTTGGTGGCGACGCGCGCCGCTTCGAGCTGACGCGCGGAGAGCCACACGGCGTCGAGCGCCTGCAGGCCGTAGTCGCCGAACGCGACGGTATTGCCGCGCGTGGCGTGACCACGAACGCGTCCGCGGTGGATCTTGCGATACTTGGTACGACTGGGTTGCAGGGGCATGTTCGGTCTCTCACACCGCCGACGGAGCCGCGGGCGGTTGGAAGTCGCGCGGAGCGCGCGGACGACGGGGACGATCGTTGGAACGCGGCGCGCCGGCGGACGCGGCCTGTTGGCGGAAGTCGATCTTCGCGCCCATCGGCAGGTCGCCTTTGTAGATCCACACCTTGACGCCGATGATGCCCCACGTGGTGCGGGCGAGCGCGGTGCCGTAGTCGACGTTCGCTTGCAGCGTGGAGAGCGGGACCTGGCCCTCGCGCTCCTTCGCTTCGCGCGCCATTTCGGCGCCGCCGAGTCGACCGTTGATCTCGATCTTCACGCCCTTGGCGCCGGCTTGGATCGTCGTCTGGATCGCCTTCTTCAGCGCGCGGCGGAACGCCATGCGCTTCTCGAGAGCTTCGGCGACGACCTCGGCGACCAACGCCGACTCGAGTTCCGGCCGCTTGATCTCGCGCACCGTGAGGTGGCAGGTCTGGCTGGTGATCTTGTGGAGCTCGTTCTTGAGCTCGTCGACGCGCACGCCCTTGCGACCGACGAGCACGCCGGGACGCGAGGTGTGGACGATCACGTTGACCGCGTCGGCGGTGCGCTCGATCTCGATGCGCGGGATGCCGGCGCCCTTGTACTCCTTGAAGATGTACTGGCGGATCTTGAAGTCCTGCAGGAGCAGCTTCCCGAAGTCCTTCTTGTTCGCGTACCAACGCGAACGCCAGGGCTCGATCGTGGAGAGGCGGAAACCTGTCGGGTGAACTTTTTGTCCCATGGGAAGCGCTAGCTTTCCTTCTCGGTCTTGGCCACGGTTGCGGCCGGCGCCTTGGTCGAGCGCTTGGCGGACGCCTTCGCCGGCTTCGCCTTCGGAGCCGCCAGCATCTCGGCGACGTCGACGCGGATGGTCAGGTGACAGGTGCGCTTGTGCCACGGACGCACGCGACCTTGCGGGCCCGGACGGAACCGGATGCGGTTCTGAACGAGCGGTCCGTCGTCGGCCTTGATCTGGCTGATGACGAGGTGGTTGACGTTGACCTCTTCGTCCTGCGAAGCATTGGCGACCGCGGACTTCAGCAGGCGCAGGTAGAAGGTCGCGCCGCGCTGCGGCGTGAACTGCAGCACCTCGAGCGCCTCGTTGACCGACTTGCCGCGGATGATCTCCGCGACGCGCCGAGCCTTGCGCGCGGTGATCCGCGCGAATCGGTGGCGAGCTTCGAACGTCTTCGTGACCGTGGCGTCCATGGGATCAAGAACCTTCCGCGCTCACGGGGCTCTTCTCTTCTTCCTTCTTGTTGGTGTGGCCGCCGAAGCGGCGCGTCGGCGCGAACTCACCGAGCTTGTGCCCCACCATGTCTTCCGTGACCAGCACCTTCATGTGGTGCTTGCCGTTGTGGACCATGAACATCACGCCGACGAACTCGGGCAGGATCGTGCAGGCACGCGCCCACGTCGTGATCGGGTCCTTCTTGCCGGACTGCTTCATCTTCGCCACCTTCCCCAGGACGTTGGCGTCGACGTACGGCCCCTTCTTGATGCTGCGACTCACTTGGACATTCCTCGTGGTTCAGAGTGGTTCAGGCGTCACGCCTTGTGGCGGCTGCGCACGATGAACTTGTTGGTCGGGTGGTTCTTGCGACGACGACGGCCGCCCTTCGCGGGAACGCCGTTCGGGTTACAGGGGTGACGACCGCCCTTGGTGCGGCCTTCGCC
>JAIOPM010000011.1 GCA_021413885.1 Planctomycetota bacterium | reverse complement strand
CCAACGCGTGCTGCGCTCGGGGATCTTCACCTTGACCGTCGCTTTGCCCGCCGCGTCGGTGACGACGCTCGGCGACCAGTGCGCGGTGTCGAAAGTCTCGAGCGCGGGCGCGTTCGACGGAACCGTGTCGCCCGCACCGCGATAGACCTTGCCCGATGCTTTGGCCCCTCGACCCGAGCCTCCGCCGCCGGCTCGAGCCGCGCGTCGCGACGAGACTTCGTTGCTCGCAGGAGAGGCGGGAGCGTCGACGAGCGCCAGTCTGCCTGCGAAGGAACCGTCCAACTCCTGGGCGACGCGCACTCCGTCCACCGTCGACCCGTCGCCGCCCACGTAGCCCATCGACTTCAGCTTGTCGAGCATCCCGCCGCGGTCCGCGCTCCACTCCTTCGCGTCCTTCGCGCGCGCTTCCTCGGCCAATACCGCCGCCGCGATCGTGCGCGTGATCGCATCGTAGCGGAACGTCGCGCTCGACGACGTCGTGAAGTTGCCGGAGCGCTGTTCGGCGGCGTCGAAGATCGAACGCACGATCGGCAGCGAATCGCCGTACAGCCCGTAGATCGCTTCGTCGACGACGGCGAGCGAGAGCTCGGCCGAAACGGGACGCCCGAGTTGATCGAGCGTCGTCACCTTGAACGCCACTTCGTCGCCCGGCTTGCAGTCGGGGCGTTCGGGTTCGAGCGTGACGCGCAGCGAGCGCGTGACGTTGAACGTCGCCTCGTCGGTGTAAAGCACACCCGGCCGCATCATCGCGACCGACGCGACGAAGCTCGGGAAGTGCGCGTGGTCGATCGCGAGCTCGATCGCGTTCGTTCCTTTGCGCAGTGAGAGCACACGGTGCTCGAGGAACGTGTCGGACTCGATCGTGAGGAGCGCGAGCCCATCCGCCGCGCGATCGACGAGCGCGAGCGACGCCTTCGCGCCGACTTCGAGCACGTGCGTGTCGACCATCCACCGCAAGCGTTGCGGATCGTCGTCGCCGGAGATCTTGAGCCAGCGGTCGGCGCTCACCGGATTGCCGAAACGATCGACTCCTTCGACGCGCAGGACGTAGTCGCCGCCGTCGGCGAGCGCGAGCGCACGGTGCGCTTCGCCTTTCTCGGCGTCGGTCGCGACGTCGTACTCCGACGTCTGCGTCTCGGTCCAACGACCGTTCGCGACTTGGCGGCGCAGGACGCGCAGCTTCAACGCGCGCGCGGTCGGCTTGCCCTCGGCGCCGAGCGTACTGACGGCGACGTCGAAGCTGGTGCCGGCGAGAACGACGTCGTCCTTGGTCGTCACCGTCGCGCGGAACTCGCGGATCGCGAGCAGGACCGAGTCGCTCTCGGTGACGTTCTCGTCGGCGAGCGTGACCGTGAAGGACAACGCCGTTTCCGAAGCGAAGTCGCGCGTCTCGAAACCGAACTCGGCCTTGCCGTCGCGATCGGTGGTGAGCTCGAGCACGCGTCCGTCGGGCAACGTCGCCGCGAGTTTCGAGTTCGCGACCGGCTCGCCCCAGTAGAACTTCGCGCGCGCCGTGACGTCGACGCGCTCGCCGCGGAAGTAGACCTCGCGCGGAGTCTCGAGTGTGACCTCGACCTTCGGCAGTTGGAATTGTTGGACCTGGAACGTGCCGGTGAACGCGGCGCCGTTCGGCGTCGAGCACCAGATGCGCCAATCGCCGACGACCGCGAGCTCGTCGAGCACGACGTCGCCCGCGAGTGTGCCGAACTCCGAGAGCGCGAGCTTCCGATTCGCGACCACGCGGCCTTGCGCGTCGCTGACCGCGACGTCGTAGCGCTTGCCCGCTTCGAACGCGAAGCGACCGTCGACGACCTCGCGCAGGATCGCGCGCCAGTGCACGAGCTCCCCCGGCCGGTAGACCGGTCGATCGGTATAGACGACGCCGCGCGGAGCCCGCGGCGTCGAGCCCGACGCGTTGCGCGTCGCGCCGCCGGATGCGGCGTAGTGACCGTTGCGCACGGCGAGGACCGAAGTCGCGTGCTCGTCGAAGCCGTCGAGCTTCACGTTCACGGTGCCGTCGTCGCCCGTGACGCCCTCGACGACCGTCGGCACGCCGTCCTTGTTGACGCCGGCGACGAGCACGCGCACGGCCCTCGCCGGTTGTTCCTTCTCGACGTCCTCGGCGAACACGAGCAGCTCCTTCGCCGCGCTGCGCACGATCACGTCGAGGTCGCTCGACACGACCAACGTCGTCGCGCGCAACTCGCCCGCGGTCACCGCGATCGCCCACACGCCGGCGCCCTTGGTCGGCAAGTCGAGGTCGAGGACGATCGGCTTGTACTTCGCGTAGCCGTCGATTGCGCGCTCGAGAGACTGATCGGGCGTGATCAAGTCGAGATCGAGGTCCTCGATGCGCAAGTGCGAGAGGTGTTTGCGGAAGTAGGCCTCGAGGTCGAGCGCGAAGAGGTCGAGCTTCAACTTCTCGACGTTGCGCAGGTGGAGCTGGATCTTCGGCGCGCCCTTGGTGCGCGAGCTGTGCTCGGTGAAGAGAGTCATCGACGGCTCGGTCATCCGTGCCAGACGCAGGCGCGCTTCACCGGCGCTCGCGCCGAACGTGCAGTCGCGGTACGCGGTCACTGCGCCCTCGAGGTCGCCGAGTTCGTTCTCGAGCACGTCGCCGATCGAGTACAGAGCGCGCGACGCGGGATCGGTGCCGGGATACTTCGCGACGACACGACGCCATTGCGCGACGGCGAAGCGCAGGAGCTCGTCGTGCTTCGCCGGATCGTTCGCGGCTTGCGACGAACGCGCTTCGCTCGCGAACAACGCGCCGATGTCGAACAGCGTCTGCGGCGCGCGCGGGTCGAGCGGATAGCGCTCGAGGCACGCGTTCCACACCGCGCGCGCTTCGGCGAACTTCTCGTCGTCGCGCAGCGCCTCGCCCTTCGCGAATTCGGCAGCGATGATGCCCGATTGGGCCTTGGTCCAATCCGCGCCGGTCGAGTAGCGCGCGACGTACTCGGTGAAGCTCGCGATCGCGGCGTCGAAGTGCTTCTGGCGCGCGAGCAGCTCGCCCTTCGCGTAGAGCGCCGCCATGCGCAGCTTGGTGAACGCCTCGCGCCCGTCGGCGTTCGCGGGCTCCGGCATCGCGAGGAACGCGTCGAGCGCCTTCGACGCATCTTCGTCGAGCCCGGCGCGCGCGAAGCGCAAGCCGATCGACTGCGCGGCTTCGGCGGCCTTCGGATGGTCGGGGAACTTCGCGAGGAAACGTTCGATCGCCGCGACCGCGAGCCGCGCCGAGTCCGCGTCGTCGCCGTACGTGGCGCCGATCAACTGGTACGCATCGCCTTCGATGCGCACGAGCTCGTCGCGCACCGGCTGCGGCGCGCGCGCGAACCAATCGCCCCATGGTTCGTGCGCGGGCTCGCGCGCGTCGCGCGCCGCCGCGATCGCCGCGGTGAGATCCTCGAGATCGCGCCGCGCGAACGGGCCCATGCCCAGCGCGAGTTGGCACTGCGCGCGACGGAGGATCACCTCGAACAAGTGAGCTCCGACCGGCGAACTCTTCGTCACCGTCGGATCGAACGCGTTGCGGTACTCGTTCGAAACCTGCACGGCCTCGGACGGGTTCGCGCTCGATTGCTTGCAGACGAGGACGCGGTAGAGCGCTCGTTCGCGCGTCGCGGCCGCGACGTCGAGCTCGAGCACCTTCCGATACAACAACGCCGCGCGATTCCAATCGAGCGGCGGTGCGTTCGGCGTCGGCGTCGCGGGCGGCGTCGACAGTTCGTCGGCGGCGTCGAAGTAGACCTTCGCGAGTTCTTCCTGGCGGCCTTCGGACAACAGACGCTTCGCCTCGTCCTCGTAGATCGCTTCGGCTTCCTTCGCGCGACCGAGATCGCGCAGCAGATCGGCGCGAGCGAAACGCGCCTTGTAGCGCCAGACGCTCGGCGGCATCTGCTTCTCGACCGCGTCGAACGCGGCGAGCGCCGCGTCGTTGCGCTTCGCGCGCACCAACGTCGTCCCGCGCAAGTACGTCCACCAATCGGCGGACTTCGGTTGCTCGGCGGCGGCGCGGTCGAGCGCGGCGAGCGCGCGGTCCCAGTCGTTCGCGACCAACGCCTGACGCACGGTGTCGGGCACGCCGGGTTCCGCGGGGAACGCGACGGGCTTCTTCGCGCCGGAATCTTGCGCCGAGTGCGCGGGAGCGAAGCACGCGAGCGTCGCGAACGTCACCAGGAAGAATGCCTGCAGGAGCGAACCCCCGCTGCGAGTCGATTGGTTGGTCATGGAGCGCCTCGTTGGAAATCGGGGCTTCGGAACGGCGCGATGCGACGGAGTCTTGGCGAGGAAGGAAGCTTCGGACGAGCGTCGACGACGGCGCTTCCGGACGGACGGTCAGTTCTTCGTGCTCTTCGCGCTCGAGCCGATCAGCCCGAGGTCGGCGAGCACCGCGAGGACGAGCGGTACGAAATAGAACCCCTCGACCCGTCCGTTGACATGCAGGATCCAGGTGTAGACGAGCAACGTCAGCGGCAGGAACACGAACCCCGCGAGCAACAGCAGGGAGTTGTCGATCACCTGCTCGAACCAGTTCGAGGCGAAGTAGATCGCGAGGCAGACGATGCGCGGGAAGAACAGCGCGCCGCAACCGAGACAGAAAGGCATGCGAGGAGTGTCGAACTCCCGCGGCTCGCGATCAAGGCGCGGGTCGGGAGCTCGTGCCCGCGCCCCTCGTCAGAACTTGCGGCCGAGGGCGAGGCCGGCGATCACCAGGACGATTCCGAGGACGTTCTGCAGCCCGACGTAGGCGGCGAAGGTCCACCAGGCCTGGCGCGCCAGCATCACGCTCCCGTCGAAGGCGTACGTCGAAAAGGTCGTGAACGCTCCCATGAACCCGGTCAACGCGTAGAGGCGCAGGTTCTCGATGCTCTCGAAACGCCGTTCCGCGAGCGCCCAGACCAACCCGAACGCGAAACAACCGAGCAGGTTGACCGCCAACGTCCCGAGCGGGAACGCGGTGTTCGGGCCGCGCTGGACCCAGGACGAAACGCCGAAGCGCGCGAGGGTGCCCAACGCTCCGGCGGCGGCGAGCAAGGCGAGTTTGGCGAACACCGGGGACCTCGGGCGAAAGTCTCCGCTCCGCTCGCACGGCCCGCAAGCATCCCTTCGAGCTCCGGTGGGGTATCGCCGATGTCGCGCGCTAGAATTTCGCGCGCCCCAATGCGCGACCGAGCGCGTCGTCAGCGATGCGCGTCCGAGAAACCACTCCGACTCCACAATGCGATTACTGATCGTCGACGACGACCCGAAGTTCCGGACCTACATCTCGAGCGGCCTCCAGGAGTCCGGCATCGAGACCGCGACCGCCGCCGACGGCGAGGCGGCGTTGTCGGTCCTGAAGACCGACCCGCGGGGTTTCGACCTCATCCTGCTCGACGTGATGATGCCGGCGAAGACGGGTTGGGAGCTCCTGATGGAGATCCGCCAACAAGGTCGCGAAACGCCGGTGATCTTCGTCACCGCCCGCGATTCGGTCGAGGAACGCGTGCACGGACTGCGGCTCGGCGCCGACGACTACGTCATCAAGCCGTTCGCGTTCAACGAGCTCGTCGCGCGCATCGAGGCGGTGATTCGCAGACGGAAATCGCTCGCGCCGATCGAGATCGCCGACCTGCGGCTCGATCTCGCGAAGCGTCAGGTCCTGCGTTCGGGCAAGCAAGTCGACTTGTCGCCGCGCGAGTTCGACCTGTTGCTCGCGCTGACGCGCGCCAACGGCAAGGTGCTCACCCGCGCCGATCTCCTGCGCGACGTGTGGTCGATCGACTTCGATCCCGGCACCAACGTCGTCGACGTGCACATCGGCCGACTGCGTCGCAAGCTCGGCCGCGAAGGAAGCCCGCTGATCCACACCGTTCGCGGTGAGGGCTATCGCTTCTCGCTCGAGCCCGACGTGTCGTGAAGTCGAGGGGTTGGTCGCTGGCCGGGCGACTGACCGCGTTCTTCGCGGTCGGGACGCTGCTGATCGTGATCGCGAACGCGATCGTCACCGCGCTCTTCCTGCGGAACTCGATCGAGACCGCGCTCGAGGGCGCCGTCGCGAACGGACTGGCGGAGGTCGAGAAGGACTTCGCCGAGACCGCGTACCGGCCCGACGACTTCAAGGAGATCACCGATCGCATCGGCGAGAGCCACGCGGGCCTCGAGATGGCCTGGCGCGTCTGGAACCCGGACACGGGCGAAGTCTGGGGCGAATTCGGCCGTCGCGATCACTTGAAGGAAGCGGCTCCGACGCTCGACACCCTCGAGCGCACGCTCAACGACGGCGCGTTGTGGTGGCGCGTGACGCGCTTCAAGAGCGGCCACGTCGTGGCGATGGTGGTCAACGGCAAGTCGCGGTTGGCGTTGCTGTCGGAGTACGAGCTCCTGGTGATCAAGCGCGTCGTCGCCAGCGTCGCGTTCGCCGCGTTGATCTCGTGGCTCTTCATGCGCCGCGTGTCGCTCTTGCTGCGCAAGGTCGCCGACGATCTGCGCGCGGAGTCGTCGGGCGAGCCGCGGCTGAACGTCGACAAGGCGCCCGCCGAGATCGTCGCACTGACCGACGCGTTGCGACAACGCCTCGCGCGCGTGCGCGACGCCTCGGAGAAGGCGCAACTGTTCACGGCAAGCCTCGCTCACGAGCTGCGTTCGCCGATCCAGAACTTGATCGGCGAGACCGAGGTCGCGTTGATCGCTCCGCGCGACGCCGCGACGTATCGCGCCGTTCTCGAGAGCAATTTGCACGAGCTGCGCGAGCTCGGCGACGCCGTCGACAACTTGATGACGATCTGCACGCAACGCGCGTCGGACTCGAAGATCCTGCGCGAGGAGTTCGACCTCGGCGACGAGGCCGAGATCCGCTTGGCGCGCGAACGCGGCCGCGGGCGCTTGATCGGCGTCGAGCTCGACCTCGTGCGCACCGGCAACACGCGGCTCGTCGGCGATCGCGAGTCACTGCTGCGCGCGCTGCGCAACCTCGCCGGCAACGCGATCGACTTCAGCCCTCCGGGCTCGCGCGTCGAGATCGCGATCGTCGGCGAACCCGACGCGATTCGCGTCACGGTCGACGACCAAGGTCCCGGCGTGCCGCCCGAACTGCGCGAGCGCATCTTCGAAGCGTTCTTCACCGGCCCGGCGAAGCAAGGCGGCCGTCTTGGCTACGGCCTCGGATTGTCGATCGCGCGCACCGCGGCGATCGGCCAGGGCGGGACCATCGACGTCAGCACCAATGCGCGGGGCGGAGCGAGCTTCCGCGTGATCCTTCCGCGCAAGCCTCCGACGCGGCGCATGAACGGCTCGTGATCGCGTTCGACCCGCGCCGTAGGATTGGCGCCGCATGCCGATCCTCCCCTCGGAGTTCGCCGCCACCGTGCGTTCGCGTCTGGACCGACCAATCGAGCTCTCGCTCGTCGCGCCGGTGTTCGACGAAGAGGGCAACCTCGAGCGACTGCACGCGCGCGTGTGCGAGATCTTCGGCGCCGCGCGCAATTGGGAGTTGATCCTGGTCGACGACGGCAGCCGCGATCGTTCGCCGGAGTTGATCCGCGAGCTCGCGCGCAAGGACGACCGCGTGTTCGGCGTGTTCTTCGCCAAGAATTGCGGCCAGACCGCGGCGACCGCCGCCGGCATCCAGTTCGCGCGCGGCAAGTTGATCGCGACGCTCGACGCCGACATGCAGAACGATCCGGTCGATCTGCCGACGATGATCGAGAAGCTCGGCACGAACGACGCGGTCGTCGGCTATCGCCTGAAGCGGCGCGACAATTTCGTGCGGCGCGTCAGTTCGAAGCTCGCGAACGCGGTGCGCAACGGGCTCTCGCAGGACACGATCCGCGACACCGGTTGCTCGCTCAAGGTCTTCCGCGCCGAGGCGATCCGCGCGATCCCGTTGTTCGAAGGCATGCACCGGTTCTTGCCGACGCTCTTGCGCTATCACGGCTTCATCGTGATCGAGCATCCGGTCTCCCACCATCCGCGCACCGCGGGCATCAGCAAGTACGGCGTGATGAACCGCGCGTGGCGCGCGTTCAAGGATCTGCTCGCCGTGCGTTGGATGCGCACGCGCATGATCCGTTGGCCGATCGCCGAGGTCACCCGTGGCGAGTGAGCTCCGGCCGCGAGCCGCCTGGCTCGCGCTGGTCGCGCTCGTCGTCGTGGTGATCGGCGCGCGGCTCTTCGCGCAGGTGCGCGAGGCGCATGCGGCGGCGCCGCTCTCCGAGTCGAACGGCTCGATCGACCTCCAAGATCGCCTGAAGGACGTCGAGGTCGAGCGCACGCCCGCCGGCGACTTCGTCATGCTCTCGACCTCCGCCGGCGACGAGCGCATCTCCGCCGACGCCTTCATCGAGCGCCTGTGGCGTGCGCAACGCGATGTCGCGAGCCACGGCTGGCTCTACCGCGTGCTCAACATCACGACTCCGTTCGGAATGTTGTGGGTGACGCTCGGCTTCGCGGGGCAGGCGCTGTTCACCGGCCGCATGCTCCTGCAGTGGTGGGCGAGCGAGAAGTTGAAACGCTCCGTGGTGCCCGAGAGCTTCTGGTGGGCCAGCCTGGTCGGCGGCCTGATGCTGCTCGTCTACTTCGTGTGGCGCAAGGACGTCGTCGGCGTCGTCGGGCAGTCGACGGGTGCGTTCGTCTATGCGCGCAACTTGGTCTTGATCCACCGCTCGCGAACCGCGGGCGCGTGACGCTCGAGCCCGCGTCATCGCGCGCCGCTGAGATCGCGGCGGAGCCGATCTCGGACGCCGCCCCAATCGAAATTGGGCCCCGGATCCTTCTTCACGTTGTCCGCGCTCCGCAATCCCAATGTCAGCGCGCGCTGACCGGCGATGTCGTCGTGCCCGAGGACCGAGGTCTCGTCGATACCGTACTTCCTGCACAAGTAGACGAGCAGCTCATCGAGCGCGGCGTACTGCGCCGCGGTGTAGTTCGGCTCGCGCCCGCCGCGGACGGCGGGATCGTCGTCCGGGTGCGTCGCGATGAGCTCGATGCCGAGCGAGAAGTCGTTGACGTTTTCGCGATCGTCCGGCGCCGGCATCTTGCTCCTACCTGCGTGAAAGGCGACGTGCGTTTCGGGAACGAGTCGGTAGACGGTTCCGGAGCGGTCGATGAGGAAGTGAGACGAAACCGCGTACAGCTCGAAGATTTCCTTCGCCAGGCGCCAGTCGTACTTGAACTCGTCGACGGCCTGCGTGTCGTATCGAATGTTCGTGCGTCGCTCGAACTCATCGAGCTGATCGCCGTACTGCTTTCGGAATCCCGACTCAAACCAGTTGATGGCGGACGTGTGGTGAATGACGATCGTGTCCACTCGTCGCGTGTCGTCGGATCGAAACGACGACGGGTTCTGCATCCACGCGTCCTTGAACGCCGGCCGTGGCGTCCCTTCGTCTTGGCGGTAGATGAACTCGACATCGGGAGGAGCGCCGATGACGCGAATCCGATTCGGAAGACCTTCGATACCCGACTGATTGCCTGGTCGCGACGAGTCCGTGTCCGACTCGTCCCAGACGTGATCGCCATTCGGCCCGTGCGGTCCGTGGTTGTCCTCGAACTCGTCCTTGTCGAGGGAGACGATGCTCGCCCCGTCGACGCGCAGTGCGCCGCCCGGCTTGTCATTGCAACGGTTCCGGCGAAACTCGCTCGCGGCGATGATTACGCGATGAGCCCGCTCCGGGAAGTCGTGGAAGACGTAGACAGCCCCACCCGCGTTCGACGCAACGCAATCGTCGAACGTGCAGCCTTGGATCTGAGCGCTGGCGCGCTCGCCTAGATAGAGCGCGCCGCCGCAAGCGAACTTCGATCTGGCTTCACTCGCGAACTCCGCGTGCATCTGGCCGGTAGTGTCCTTGAGGAACTTGCAGTCGTCGACGATCAACTCGCTCGCTTGCGCGTAGAGCGCAGCGCCGCCGTAGCCCGATCGATTGTCGAAAAACTCGCAGCCGATGACCCGCAGGTTGGTCGCACCAAACGCCAGGATGGCGCCGCCGATCCAAGCGACATTCCGCTCGAACTTGCACTTCGCGATGCGGACGCGATCGACGCCCACCAGGCACAACGCCCCACCCTTCGCTCTGCTGGTCTCATCGAGCGTGGTCGCGCTCTCGGCACACAGCTCCGCGAGCGGCGTGTCGCGATGCACCTTGACATCCGGCTTGTTCAGCCGAATCCCACCGCCGCCAACGAGTTCACAGTGGACGAAGGACGAGTCGGCGGCGCCCGCTCCGCGCAGGAGCACCGCCGAAGGATGATCGGCGGTCGACTCGAACAGAACGCGAATCGGAGCCTCAGCGGTCCCCTCCGCGATCAACTTGCCGCGGACGAGAAAACGCGCGCCGTCTCGGAACCGCAGCGTCGTTCCCGGCGCGACGAATGTGGTCGTGCCGGCGGGCCGTTCGATACTGGCGCGAAAGTCGTATTCGCCGTGCAAGTGTTGACTGCCGAACGAATCGAGAATCCACTTCTTGACCTGTTGACCGATGCCGTCTTGGAGCGAGCGTGGCTTGGCAATGCTGATGTGGTCGTCAGGCGCGTCGTAGCACGAGGTCTCGACGACTCCGAACTTCGATGACGAAGGATCCACCACCAGAATCGGCATCCCGGGGATCTTCCTGGTCTCCGCGGCCGCGAACTGCTGAATCCTGTTGTCGTGGCTCGCCAACAGCTTCGTCCATAGTTCCTGGTCGATCTCGAGAGCGTCGCTCAACGGCTCGAGCGCCTTGAGCTGCCGACTGGGCAACCCGAGCGTCTTGAGCGGACGAGCGAGCTTCGGCAACTCGCTGCCGGCGAACGGACTCGACAGCGAGATCAGCGTGACGAATTGGTGATCGCGGTCGCGGAGCCCACTGAGGCTCAGTGCGAGACGTGTCACGACACCGCCGAGCGAGTGAGCGACGATGATCAGGTTGTTGTCGGCGCTGAAGTTTCGATCGAACTCGCGCGCCAACTCCTTGGCGATTTCGGTGAGTGAGTGCGAGCCACCGACGATCGTGGTGTCGTAGTTCACCGCACCGATCGCGAACTTCGACATCTCGGGGTCGTTCGCGAGCAGTTCCATGAAGGTGAGTGGTGCGGCCCCATCGTTCGCGGCGTCCGGCCGCCACGTCTCCACCGCGTCGCCGCCGATACCGTGGAGGAACAGCACGATCGGCCGCCCGGCGTCGGGGCGCGCGTACCAGGTCAGGGTCACCGCCTTGTGGTCTGCGCGCGACTGCGGATACCACCACCAGACTCCGGCAACGACGACACACACCGCGATCGCGATCGAGATCAACCGTCCCATGCCTCTCTCCTCGACTACGTCGTGCACCACGATCCCAGACGGCTTCCGCCGGCAGAGAGAACTCGGCTTCCTGCAGCGCACGTTGCCGCAGTTCGCTCCTCAACCGTACCGTCAGGGGCGAAGCTCGCGTCGAGGCACGCGGCATCTCGCGAACTCGATTGCGGGGTGCCCGCACAGCTCGACAACGCGATGCGGGTGCGATGAAATGCCGCGATGCGGAAACACGTCGTCGCTGCGGCCGTCCTCGTCGCCCTGGTTTCGGCCGCCTGCAAGTCGGTCCCCGACTACAGCCGCCCGTTGCCGCCCGGTGCACCGGCGTTGATCGAGTTGAAGGCCGGCGAGCGGCGGCCCGACTTCGCCGGCGAATTCGCGCGGCGCGAGGAGATCCTGCCCGCGCTCGATCGTTCGATCGCGTGGACGCGCTCGAAGCATGCCGCGCAGTTCTTCCCGAAGGAAGGGATCACGCTCGACCGCGCGATCGCGAGCCTCGAGCGGTTTCGCGAGGTGCTGAAGAGCGCTGCGACCACGGAGGAGTTCAAGGCGATCGTCGACGAGGAGTTCACGATCTACAAGAGCGCCGGTTGGGACGCGAAGGGCGGCGGCGTGCTCTATACCGCGTATTGCACGCCGATCTTGAAGGGCTCGCGCACGAAGGAGCCCGGGTACGGACATCCGCTCTACTCGCTGCCGCCCGATCTCGTGAAGGCGAAGGACGGTGAGATCCTCGGGCGCAAACTCGCCGACGGTTCGCTCGAACCGTATCCGACGCGCGCGGCGATCGAAGCGAATCACGTCCTCGAAGGTCAGAGCCTCGAGCTGTGTTGGCTCGCCGATCCGCTCGACGCGTACATCGCGCACGTCAACGGTTCGGCGATCGTCGAGCTTCCGGACGGCGAGGAGCTGCGTCTCGGCTACTCCGCGAGCAACGGCAAGGACTACTCGTCGTTGGGTCAGGCGCTGGTGAAGGACGGCGAGATCAAGGCGGACCGTGTCTCGCTCGCGTCCCTCCGCACGTGGGGCAAGCAGAACCCGGAGAAGCTCTCGCGCTACCTCGCGCGCAACGAGCGCTTCGTCTTCTTCACGCCGATCGAAGGCAATCCGCGCGGCTGCCTCAACTTCGAGGTCACGCCGCGGCGTTCGATCGCGACCGACAAGGAGCTCTTCCCGCGCGCGGCGATGTGCTTCATCGAAGCGAAGCCCGATCAGAAGCAACACCTCGGAAGTTTCGCGCTCGACCAAGACCGCGGCGGCGCGATCCGCACCGCCGGGCGCGCGGACATCTACCTCGGCATCGGCCCCGAAGTCGAACACGAGGCCGGCGAGACGCGCACCGAAGGTCAGCTCTACTACTTCTTCCTCACGCCCACCGCGCTCGCGCGTCGGCCGCAGCCGTAGGAGACGTTCCATGTCGAGCCCGATGGCCGTCGTCGCCGCGTACAAGTTCAAGTCGAGCGTCGGCGAGTCGGAGATGTGGGCGTTGTTGCGCGAGCACCGCGCGACGATCCAGGCCGAAGGCTTGGGGACGGCGCGCGAGCCGTGGGTGTTGCAGAGCTACACCGACCCGCGGCAGCTGCTCGAGATCTTCGAGTGGAAGGACGAGGCCGCCGGCCGCGCCGCGCCGAACAATCCGCGCGTCTTCGCGGTGTGGCAGAAGTTCGCGACGTTGTGCGACGCGGTCGGGCTGTCGCTCGCGAAGACGGCCGAGGCGAACGCGCCGTTCGCGCACTTCAAACCGGTGAGACTCTGACATGCGGCTCGCACGAATCCTCGGCGTCGTTTTTCTCGTCGTCGCGTCGTTCGCCTGCCGTAGCGCAGCGCCGGAGCATGTGCACGCGGCTTCGGTCGCGCCGACGACGGCTCCGGCGAAGCTGGAGAAGAACCGCGACCTGCACGGGCCGCCCGAAGTCGCGGGCTACATCGATTCGCTCGAAGGGCCCGCGCGCGTCGCCGATCTGCAGGTCCCGGTCGTCGTCGCGAAGCTCGAGCTCGCGGACGGCATGACCATCGCCGACCTCGGCTGCGGGCCGGGCGTCTTCTCGCGCGCGTTCGCCAAGGCGTTGCCGCACGGCGTCGTCTACGCGGTCGACGTCGAGCCGCGCCAGCTCGATCGTCTGCGCGAGCACCTCATCGAGGATCAACTGTTCAACGTCGTCCCGGTGCTCGCGTCCTACACGACGCCGCACCTGCCGCCCGCTTCGTGCGATCTGATCTTCATCGCCGACACGTTCCACCACTTCGAGGATCGCGTCGCCTACACGCGCAACCTGCAACGCTTCCTCAAGCCCGACGGTCGCCTCGCGATCCTCGAGTACAAGCCCGGCGATCTGCCGGTCGGTCCGCGCGGCGATCACAAGCTGAAGCCGGGCCAGCTCGCGAGCGAACTCGAGTCCGCCGGCTACGAACGCGTCGCCGCATTCGACACGCACGCCTACCACGACTTCGAGGTCTGGCGGGTGCGACGTTGACGCATCGCGGGTAGGATTCTCCGCCCGCGACTCGAGATCGAGCGCGAGAACGAGCGCGCCGATGGCCAACTACGAAGTCACCAGCTACTCCGTCCAACCCGTCGACGGCGACGATCAGATCGAGGTCGTCATCCACGCCTCCGACGGCAACAAGTGGGAGTACGGCATCCCGTTCAGCCGTTCGAGCGGGCGCTATCAGTTCCCGGAGATCGACGTGCTCGAAGCGGACTTCGGTTCGGACTTCACGACCGAGTTGGTCGTGAAGATCGACGCGCTGATCGCGACCCTGACCAAGTCCTAGGCACGAAGTCCTAGCGTTCGGCCGGCGCCGCGTCCGCGATCGCCAGCGCGCGTTCGAGCGTGTGAAGGATCGCGTCGCAGCGTTCTTTGTCGTTCTCGAACGTCTTCTTCGCGTTGCTCGCGATCATCTCGGCCCGCGCGCGATCGCCGCGTCGGCCGTAGAGCTCGATCAAGCGTAGCAACGCCGGCAAGTACGCCGGATCGGTCTCCGCCGCGCGGTTGTAGTGTTGGAGCGCGAAGTCGAGTTCGCCCGCGTCCTCGGCGATCGCGCCGAGCAAGTAGTGCGCGCCGGTGTTCTGCGGATCGAGCTCGACCGCCTGCAACAACCAGACGCGCGACGACTCCGCGGCGCCGTCGACCTTGGTGCGCACGCGCGCGTCCTGGTACATCGCGCCCGCGGTGACCAACTCGTTGACCGAGCCCGGCGCGAGCGAGAACGCCTTGCCGTACGAGTCGTACGCGCACACGAAATCGCCTGCGGACGCCGAAGCCTCGGCCAACAGGATGTAGGTCGGACGGCACGGGCCGGTGAGCTCGAGACGCTTCGCGCACGCAGAACGCGCGCCCTCCTCCAGTCCGAGTTCGAGCCGCACGCGCGCCAACGCGAGCCACGCGTCGGCTTGATGGGTGTCGAGCTCGAGCGACTTCGCGTAGCTCATCTCGGCCGCGCGTCGGAAGCCCATGTCGGCGAGCAAGTCGCCTTGCAACGTCAGGAGCTGCGGATCGTCGGGCCAACGCTGCAAGCCGCCGTCGAGGATGCCCTTCGCGTCGTCCGGTTGGCCGAAATGCCACAAGGCGCGCGCGGTTTCGCGGCAGGCTTCGTGGGCGTCGTCGCCGCCGGCGAGGTAGAGCTCGTTCCAGCGACTCGCCGCTTCGCCCCACTGCTGCTTCTTGGTCGCCGTTCGCGCGAGCTTGACGTTGTTCGCGCCGCGCACGATCACGCGGTGTTGCGTCTCGGCGCACGCGCCCAGCGTCAACGAGGTCGTCAACGCCGTCGCCGGCGCGATCACGGCGATCACGCACGCACGGAGCGCGCGCGTCCACTGCCTGCCTTCCGTCCTCGCTCGTCGCATCTCGGTGTCCTGGCCCCCCTGCGTGGGGTCGTGTCGCCGACGCGACAGGATCTATCGGTCGCAGCTCGCGTGCAACCCCTGCCGGGCGACGATTTCGCGAGCTTCGCCGTTTCGTTAGGTTCTCTAGGAGTCCGTAGGCGTCGAATCGATGGCTCTCAAGGCGGTGTTTCTCGACGCGGGCGGAACGTTGGTCGCGGATCGCGTTGCGCGCGCCGCGGTGTACGCAGAGACGGCGCGCAAACTCGGCCGAGCGATCGACGAGCACGCGATGAACGCGCTCCTGCGGCGAGTTCTCGCGGAGATGCCGAGAACCGTCGATGGCGAGTTTCGCTACTCCGAGGCGTGGTTCGCGCGCGCGAACGAGCGCGTGTTCGGACGCGAGCTCGGGCTCGACGATGCGGCGGCGCGCGTCGCGCACGAGGAGCTGATCGCGCGCTTCGGCCATGCGACGAGTTTTCGCGCGCACGCCGGCGCGGCGGAATTGCTCGCGGCGTTGCGCGACCGCGGCCTCGTCGTCGGCGTGGTGTCGAATTGGAGCGAGCGGCTCGAACGCGTGCTCGCCGGTCTCGGCCTGCGCGACAGACTCGACTTCGTACTCGCATCGGCGAAGGAGCGGTGCGAGAAACCCGAGCCCGCGATCTTCCGACGCGCGCTCGAACTCGCGCGCGTCGCGCCGAACGAAGCCCTGCACGCCGGCAACGACCTCGAGAAGGACGTCCGCGGCGCGCGGAACGCGGGCCTCGACGCGGTGCTCGTCGATCACGCCGGTGAATTCGAACCTTGCCCCTTCCCGCGCGTTCGCAACCTGGTTGAACTGCGCACCACGATCTTGGAGCGAATCGATTGAGCGATCTGCGTGAACTCGAACGCGAACTCTCCGGCCTGCGCGGCGCGCTGTCGGCGTTGGAGGTCTCGGTCGGGTCGGTGTTCCTCGGGAACGCGCCGCTCGTCGAAGAATTGCTCTGCGCGTTGATCGGCGGCGGACACGTTCTTCTCGAAGGTGTCCCCGGGGTCGGCAAGACGACGTTGGTCAAGGCGCTCGCGGCGTCGCTCGATCTCTCGTTCGCGCGCATCCAGTTCACGCCCGACTTGATGCCCGCCGATGTCCTCGGCACGCGCATCCTCGAGGAGGACGAGCACGGGCGTCGGACTTTTCGTTTCCACCGCGGTCCGGTGTTCGCGAACGTCGTCCTTGCCGACGAGATCAACCGCGCGACGCCGCGCACGCAGTCCGCGTTGCTCGAAGCGATGGCGGAGGAGCAAGTGACCGTCTTCGGCGAACGACTCGCGCTCGATCGCCCGTTCTTCCTCGTCGCGACCGAGAACCCGATCGAGATGGAGGGCACGTATCCGTTGCCCGAAGCGCAACTCGATCGCTTCGCGTTGCAGTGCATCGTCAAGATGCCGGAGCTGCCCGAACTCGTCGCCGTGCTCGCGCACACCACCGCGCGCGAAACGCCGCGGCCGAAGCCGGTGATCGATCGTGCGCGCGTGCTGCGCTTGATCGAGCTCGCGCGCGCGATTCCCGCGTCGACCGACATCGTGGAGTTCGTCGGCCGTTTGGTGCTCGCAACGCATCCGTCGCGAGCCGGCGCGCCCGACGAGATCAAACGCGCGGTGCGCCACGGAGCGAGCCCGCGCGCCGGACAATCGCTCCTTTGGACGGCGAAGGCGCGCGCGTTGTTCAAGGGTCGTTTGCACGTCACGCTCGAGGATGTCGAACGACTCGCGCCCGCGTGCCTGCGCCATCGCTTGATCCTCGGCTACGAAGGTCAAGCGGCCGGGATCGAGCGCGACGAGCTCGTGCGCGCGGCGCTGGCTCGCGCACGCGGCTGACGCTCAGCGCAGCGCGCGCGCGAGCTCCGGATCCGAGCGCAAGAGCTTCCCGGCGCGGAAGAGTTCGAGCGCGCGCGTCAACGTCTCGACGCGCGCCGCCTTGCCCGACGAACGGATGCGCTCGACGGCGAGTTCGGCGGTCGGCAGCGCTTCCTTGGAGCGGCCGAGCTCCATCAACGCCGCCGCGGTCAACATCAAATCGCGCGGCCGCGGCCCGCGTTGCGCGGCGACCAAGCGCTGCAACAGCATCAACGCGTTCTCAGGGCTGCGCAGATCGTCCTCCGGCGCCGTCGCGCAGATCCACGCGAGGCCCCACAGCACGTCCGGATCGCCGGGCGCGATCGCGAGCGCGCTCTGGAAGTACGGCACGGCTTCGCGAGCGCGATCGTTCGCGAGCAACAGCAGCGCGAGCTCCTTCAACGCCGGTCCGTAGTCGGGCGCCGCGGCGAGAACCGCGCGGAAATCAGCCGTCGCGCGGTCGACTTCGCCGCTCAGGCCGAACGCCTTCGCGCGCAACGTGCGTGCGAGCGCGTGACTCGGATCCGCCGCGACCGCACGCTCGAGATCGACCAGCGCGCCGGCGACATCGCCGCGCTCGAGTCGAATCGCGCCGAGGTTCGTGCGCCAGTTCGCGTCGTCGGGCGCGAGCTCGCACGCCTTCGCGTAGTGCTCGAACGCGCCGTCGAGGTCGCCCTTCGCGCGCAAGCAGTTGCCGAAGTTGTTCTGTGCGCGATCGTTGGTCGGGCACTTCGCGACGACGTCGGCCCACATCCCGTCGGGATCGTGGTAGTCGCGGTTGCGCGCGAACGTCAACGCGCCGAACGCGATCACGACGCACACGCCGAACGCCGCGGCGAGCGACGACGGCAGTTTCACGCGCGCTCCGACGAACACCACCGCGATCGCGAGCAGTCCGGCGAGCGGCAAATACATGCGGTGCTCGGCGACGAACTCGGTGACGATCGGCAACACGCTCGACGTCGGCGCGAGGATCAGGAAGAACCACGCGAGCGCGAAGCCGATCGGCCTTCCGCGCACGACTGCGACGACGGTGAAGACGAGCGCCGCGACGATCGCGGCTCCGGCACTCGCCCACACCCACGGCGCGACTTGGATGCGCACGCCGTAGTCGAAGATCAACGGATACGGCACGACGGCGAGCTTCACGTACGTCGCGAGCGCGAACGCTTGAACTCGCAGGTACGCCCACACGCCGGCGACGCCGACGTCGACCGATTCGCTGCGGCCTTCCGAGGCGACGACGAGGCACGCGAGCAGGATCCAGCTCGACGCGAGCCCGAGATACAGCCCGCGCCGTCGCTTCCACGCTTCCGCGAAACTCCCGGCCGCGAACGTGCGGTCGTAGATCCACACCAGGAACGGCGCGACGACCGCGACTTCCTTCGTGCCGACCGCGAGCCAGCACGCGCCGACGCAGGCGAGCGACCACGCGAACGAACGCGGCCCGTCGAACGCGCGAATCGCCGCGTAGAGCGTCGCGAGCACGAAGAGCCCCATCAACGACTCGACGCGCTGCACGAAGTACGTCACCGACTGCGTCTGCAGCGGGTGCACCGCCCACAACAAGGCGACGAACGCCGCGAGCCACACGGCGCGGCTCCGAACGCTCGCGTCGAAGCTCGCGCTCGAGAACGTGCGCCGCAGGATCGCGAATACCAAGCACACCGCGCTCGAGTGGATCGCGAGGTTGACGAGGTGCCACCCGAACGTCGCGTAGCCGCCGAGCGCGTAGTTCAGCGCGAACGTGTAGCTCGCCACCGGCCGGCCCGCGAGTCCGCCCTGCGACGGCGCGTTCCACGCGGTCGCGAAGTCACGGATGAACGGATTGCGCAGCAGATCGTCTTCGTCGTCCCAGTGGAAGACGCCGTCGAACGAGCTCCAGTACGCCGCGACGGTGACCGCCACGAGCACCGCGTAGACGAGCCAAGGGCGAAGTCGAGCCTTCTCGTCCGCGGCGGCGTGTGCCTCGACTTGCATCCGCGCGCCAGGATAGTCGAGGCGCCGTCCCCGGTGGATCCGCATTCCTCGCGCCGCCGCGCGACGGGGCCCGAGCGACGCTCGCGCCACTTCAGCGTCGTCGCTCTGACGGTCGAACCTGTCCAGCCGCTATCCTCTTGGGCCCCATGGACTGTCGCGTCACGCTCCTGCAGACGAACCCCACGCTCGGCAACCTCGCCGCGAACTTGCGCGATCACGTCGAGCGCATCCACGCCGCGATCGCGGCGGGATCGCAGTTGGTCGTGTTCCCCGAGCTCTCGCTCACCGGGTATTTCCTGAAGGACCAGACGGTCGATCTTGCGTTGCCGATCGGCGCGAAGGAGCTCCAGGAACTCGCCGCGCTCTCGAAGGACATCTCGATCGTCGTCGGTTTCGTCGAGCGTTCGAAGGATGGCCGCATCTACAACGCGACCGCGTTCCTCGAGGACGGCAAGGTGCTCGCGGTCCATCGCAAGGTCCACTTGGTGACGTACGGGATGTTCGACGAGCAACGCGAGTTCGCGGCCGGCGAGGAGTTCCGGCCGATCGATTCGAAGCTCGGGCGCTTCGGCATCCTGATCTGCGAGGACGCGTGGCACGTCTCGAGCGGCTACCTGCACTTCCTGCACAACGTCGACGTGATGTTGGTGCCGTCGAATTCGCCCGGACGCGGCGTCGGAGGCGGCGGGCCCGAGCTCGAGAGCCGACGCACGTGGAACACGTTGGTCGAAGCGCACGGTCGCTTCTTCCAGACCTGGATCGTCTACGTCAACCGCGTCGGTTGGGAGGACGGCGTCCTGTTCTCAGGCGGCACGCGTGTCGTCGATCCGTTCGGCGAAGTCGCAGCGACGCTCGAGGGCTTCGACATCGGCTCGCTGCAATGTCGCCTCGATTCCAACACGCTCGAACGCGCGCGCGTCGTCACGCCGCTGCGCCGCGACGCGAAGCCGTGGATCCTCGCCGAGGGTTTGGCGCGCGATCTGTCGAAGGACCAAGACGCGTGAGCGGACTGAAGATCGATCCCGGGCTCGTCGAGCGTCTGCTCGTCAACTTCCTGCGCGAGGAAGTCGGCCACACCGGTTTCTCCAAGGCGTTGCTCGGCTTGTCGGGCGGCGTCGATTCGGCGGTGGTCGCGGCGCTCGCCGCGCAGGCGTTCGGACCGAAGAACGTGCTCGCGGTGCTGATGCCCTATCGCACCAGCGATCCGAACAGCGCGGGCCACGGCAAGTTGTTGGTCGACGCGCTCGGCCTCGAGTCGCGGACCGTCGACATCTCGGGGATGGCCGACGGCTACCTCGCGAGCGCGAAGGTAGAGCATCGTCTGCGACGCGGCAACGTGATGGCGCGTTGTCGCATGATCGTGCTCTACGACTTGTCGGTCGAGTGGAACGGGCTCGTGCTCGGAACCAGCAACAAGACCGAGATCCTGCTCGGTTACTCGACTCAATGGGGCGACGCGGCGAGCGCGTTGAACCCGATCGGCGATTTGTACAAGGACCAGATCTACCAGCTCGCGCGCCATCTGAAGGTGCCCGAGGCGATCCTCGGCAAGGCGCCGTCGGCGGATCTCTTCCCCGGCCAGACCGACGAGAGCGAACTCGGCTTCACGTACGCGGAGGCCGATCGTCTGCTCTACCTGATGGTCGACGAACGCATGCGCGAGAGCGAGCTCGTCGAACGCGGCTTCGCGCCCGACTTCATCCGCAAGATCGCCGCGCGCATCGCCGCGACGCAGTTCAAGCGCGTTCCGCCGATCATCGCGAAGCTCTCGCATCGCACGATCAACCAGGACTTCCGCTACTTGCGCGACTGGGGTCGGTAGGTCAACGGAGCGAGTTCGCGCGCGAGCCATTCCTCGCGCGTCAGCGACCAACGTTCGTGGTCGCGCCGGACGCCGCCGATCTTCGCGTACGCGCGAGCGAGGCCTTCGAGCGTGAAGCCGCGGCCCGCGACCAAACGACTCGACGGTGTGTTGCCGACGGCGATCAACGCCTCGACGCGTTGGAGTTCGAGTCCGCGAAAAGCCTTGCTCAGCGCGAGTTCGAGCGCGCGCGACATCACGCCGCGGCGTGCGTGTTCGACGCCGACCCAGTAGCCGATCTGCGCGCTCTGCACTGCGCCGCGTTCGACGTGGAAGAGCGTGATCGCGCCGAGCAGCGTTTCGTCGTCGCTCGAGCACACGAGGAATGCGGCGCGTCGCTCGGTGCGCGGCTTCGAGAGGTACTTCGCGCACCAGACGTCGCCGAAGCGATCGGTGCCGTCCTCTTCGAGCGGCTCCCACGGTTCGAGGAACGCGCGGCTCGCGCGGCGGAGCTCGGCGAACGCGCGCAGGTCCTCGGGGCGCGGCTCGCGCAAGAAAACGCGCGAGGCCGAAGCCTCGCGCTCTCGATGCCGCGTCGCGGCGGTGCTGGACTCGAGACCCCGCGCCTTCATGGCGAGGTCAGTGTAGCGCTGCGTTCAGGACTGGAGCAGGCGCGACAACTCGTCGAGGTCGCACGCCTGCAAGGAGCCCTTCTCGATCGGACCGAGACGACCGAACTTCGCAGCTTCCTTGCCCGAAAACTCGCGTTGAGCGCGGCGCGCGGAACGCGGCTCGGCGTTGGCGCGTTGGAGCGCGTCGGGCTTGAGCGAGTCGGGATTGACGACTTGGCTCAGTTCGCCCGCGATGCCTTCGGGAAGCTTGCCGCGCTTCTCGAGCGCCGTCTTCGCGCGCAGGCAGACGTCGAGCGTGTCCTGCAAGTTGCGCCGGATCTTGGTGAGCCGATCGACGTCCGCGCCCGGCGCGTCCAACGTGCGGCGGACCTTCGCGGTCGCCACTTCGAGCACCGCGATCAAGCAGTTGAGCTTGCGCAGCAATCGATCGCGATACTCGGGCGAGTCCAGGTTGGACTCGGAGAACGGCTGGCCTTGCGGATCGTAGGTCATGTGCGAGAGGTCCTGTTGCGCCCCGAACGCGCCCTGCGCGCGCCCTGCGACTTGGCTCCGAAACAACGTTACCTCGCGTGCGGCGAAGTGTCGGAGCGCGTCGGCTTTCGAATCGCACGGGCGGCGACGCGGAAGATTCTTCCGGGTCGCGCAGGGATTCAGGGCAGCGACGACTCGATCAGCAGCTTGAGGTCGCTTTCGCCACCGCGCGACGCGGCCAGCACGCGGTGCGAAGCGATGCGTCCGTCGGCGATCGACCAGGGACCGACTTCGGTGATACGGATCACGTCGGGCTGCGGTGCGGGACCGTGGATCGCGATCGAGCCGTTCACCGCTCCGCCGTCCATGAAGATCACTTCGTTCCAGCCGTCGGTGTAGGTGAAGCGCGCCCACGTGCGGTTCTCGACGGGATCGACGACGCGCTCGGTCCGCGCGAGTCGGTAGTTCGGCGGCAACATCCGCGGCGAGATCGGAGCGAAGCCGAGCACGGCCTGCGCTTGACCGGTCGGCACTGTCGACTCTTGCAACACGCTGTTGTGCCACACCGCGTTGCTGGTGTCCGGCGCGTCGGTGAAGTCGAGGTACTGGAGCAACGCGATCAGAGCCTGACCGCCGTCGCGCTCCTCGGACTTGAGGATCACGCCGGTCGCGAGATCGATCCACAGCGTCCACGTGTTGCCGCCGGCGTTCGCTTGCACGCTCCAGCGCGCGCAATTGCGGCCGACCACTTGTTCGGTCGTGCCTGCGTCGATCGCGGTGTAGTTGTTCAAGAACAACGTCGCGTCGCGCACGGTCGGATCGCGGTGCTGGAACATCAGCCCTTCGCGGTTGTCCTGGGTCAGCAGGAACAACGCTTCGTTGCCGGCCGGCAGTGTCGGCACGATCAGATCCTCGGCCGCGAGTTGATATCGGCCGGTGCCGTCGGTGGTGAGCGTCTCTTCGTAGACGAGATCCACGGGCGCGCCCTTGAACGTGTAGTGCGCTTCGAAGTGCCGGCGTCCGCGCCACGACACGGTCGTCGGCGCGGCGACGATCTTCTGCAGCAGGGTGAGGTCGATCGAGCTCGACTTCATCGTCGCCGGCGTGCTCGCGTCGGACGTCGAGGACGTCATCTCGACGCGCTCGCAAGCCCCGAGAAGCATCGCGACGATCAGCGCTAGAAAAGTCGGGCGCATGATCAGCGTGCGCCCCCTCGCGACGCGACATCGGTGACGCCGCCGCTCAAACCGGCGACCAACGCGACGGCGAACGGGGAGAGCTCGTCGGTCGAATCGACGTGCACCCACTGGATCCGCGGCTTGCGCGTGTCTTCGCGCACGCTCCACAGGATAGCGACGGCGCTGGTGACGAGCACGAGCGCGGCGGCACTGGCGAACAAGCGCGCGCGCAGCGTCCAAGACCGTTGCGCGACGCGCGGCGCGGACAGTGCGTCGTCCAAGCGAGCCGCGAGCTCGGCCGGAGCCTGAACGCGTTCGAGCGAACCGACGAACCGACGCGCGCGGGCCTTCGACGGATCGGAGAGCTCTTCCTCGACCAAGCGGCGCAGGACGTCGGGCGCGCTGAGGGAACGAGCAACGGCCGGAGAGGCCTGACGCGCGACGGCAGCGTCGAGGTGCTCGGGCACTTCGACGCGAACGAGTCCGACGAGCGCACGGAGCACGCGGTCTTCGCGATGTCCGGCTTCGAGGGCCGCGACCACGCGACCGTTCAGCGTCTCCGGAGCGGCGACGCGCGGCAGTTCGCCGAGCGTGCGCTCGATGCGCGCCAGACGCAGCGCGTACGCCGTGCACTCGTTGCAGCCCGAAGCATGAGCTTCGAACGTCGGGAGATCGTTCCCGGCGAGCGCTTCACGCGAGCTTTGGCAAGTGGGGTTCACGGAGGCCACGATCTATCCGAGATAGAAACGGTCGAGGACGGGAGTGAGTTCGCGGTCGAGCGCTTCGTGAGCGCGCGCCAAGCGCGACTTCACGGTGCCGAGAGAGATGTGCAGCGTCTCGGAGATCTGTTCGTAGGAGAGACTCTCGACGTAGCGCAACACGGTGATCGCGCGCAGCTTCGGCGAGAGGCGCGTGATCGCGCGCTGGACTTCGTGTTCGAGTTCGTGTCGCGCCGCCGCGGTCTGCGGTTGCTCACCGCGCTCGTCGGTCAATTCGTGGCGCAAGCCGTCGGCGGAGTACTCGCTCTCTTGGATCGCATCGAGCGACGGCATGCGACGCGACACTTGGCGACGCTTGAGATCGATGCTCGCGTTGACCGCGATGCGATACACCCAGCTCGAGAACTTCGACTCGAAGCGGAATTCGGCGAGCTTGCGGAAAACGATTCCGAACGTCTCCTGCGATGCATCGAGCGCGTCGGTCGCGCTGCCCGTGATGCGGAAGCAAACGTTGTAGACGCGGTCCTTGTAGAGGTCGTACAGCTCCCGGAACGGCCCCTGAAGGCCCATCAGGGTTTCCGACTGACAAACGACGACCAGGCGAGCGTCGGGATCTGTTTGCGGACCGGCCATCTCGGGGATTGGACGCGGAGTAGGCATTGGGGGTTCCGTACAGCCGCAGTCTGACGGAAATCCCGGGCGACGGCCAACGGCCGGCCGGTCCTATCCGCCGACCAAGACCGCCGGATCGAGGATCATCACCGTCGAACCGACCGACGCAGCGCAGGAGGGGGCGCAGAAGGCGTCCCAACCGGTTTCGCAGCTCGCGGCCGTCACCTCGTTGACCGAGGAACCACCGCTGTAGCCGACGAGTTTGGTCGTCTGGCTGCAGATCGCGCCGGGCGCCCACGTCGCGGGCGCCGTTCCGCCGCCGATAGGCTTGAAGACGACACCGCCGGTCTGGAGCGGTCCGGCGACCTGGATCGAGTTGCCGGGCGAGCCGCCCGACTGCGTGGTCAGGACGAGGCGTTGACACAGCACGCCGTCGATCCGAACGAGATTGATCGCGTCGGCGACCTTCAGGCCGCTCGGCCCCGTCAGGAGCGAGTACAGCGAAACCGCGCCACTGGAAGTGCGGAAGACCGACGCGGAGACCGGACACTCGTAGACGACGACCAGTTGGCCGGGCGTCGAGGCCGGCACGACCGTGAGCTTCGTATCCGAACCGAGGGCCGACTTCGGCAACGTCACCGGCGTCGCGGACTTGACGAGCCCGAGCTTGAGCGACTTCGCGTTGAGCGTGCCGTCGGCGACGTAGACCGCGCTGATGACCTTGACGCCCGCGCCGTACGCGGTCACACCCATGCCGACGCTCGCGGTCGCCGAACCGGGGAGATCGGAGCTGTTCGTCGGAGAGCTGTGGCGCGCGAGTTCTTCCGCGTCCGACACGCCGTCGCCGTCGGAGTCGACGTTGTACGGATCGGTGCCGAACGCGAGCTCGAGATCCGTCGAAAGCCCGTCGCCGTCAGGATCCGAAGCCACAGGGAGCGTCGTCGCGTTCACGACGCGCGGAGAGGCCGCGTGCACAGCGATCGCCGCTCCAACTCCGAGCGCGATGGCGACAGCCGTGGACCAGCGGGCCCATTGGCCGCCGTGGATCCGATGCGAAGAAGCGCAGAGATCGCTGCCGCTCATGATGAACTCGTTGTGGACGTCCAGGGGATCAGGCGGGTCGAACCGCAATGCTACGCTTACCCGGCGAAAACGGTCAAGGTAACCAACCTTCCCTACCAAGCCCGTGCTTCCGCACCCGCGAGCGGCAGCCGTCGCCTCTGTTAGACTCCGCCGCGCTCGAGCGCCCGTAGCTCAGCTGGATAGAGCGTCTGCCTCCGAAGCAGAAGGTCGTGGGTTCGAATCCCGCCGGGCGTACCAACCTGCTGCTCATCGCTCTCGAAGTGACGCGAGGGCCGTGCGTGGGGACAAGAAGTGCGTTTCTGGTGCGAATGTCCCGCAGGATGCGGTCAGGAACGCCGCTTCGAGCCCGAAGCTGAGGCGCGTGACGTCTGCGCGCGAGGCAGAAGATCGTCGCTTCGAAAGCGCCCTCGGCGCACGTTCCCCGCTCGATCCAGGAGCGCACTGATCTGACGGGTGCCACTTTGCCGCCTGTAATGTCGCCCGCTCTCACCCGCCTCGTTTGCGCGTTTCTCCGCTCTGATCCGTCCAGATCCGCCCTCGTCCGCCCAGATCCGCCTGCGGTCTTCGCGCACGAGAATCGGCTCGCGATCGGCGCGCGCTGGCTCTACCGTCTCCCGCCACTCGCTCGCGCGAACCGAACATGCCCAAGACCATCGAACGTACCCGTCGCTCTCCCGAACAACGCATCGCCGACCTCCAGGCGAAGATCGAATCGATCAAGCACAAGGCCGAACGCGCCAAGGTCAAACGCGACCCGTCGCTGCGCCACATGAGCGCCGCGCTGAAGTCCGTCGACAAGGCCATGGCTGAGACGGAGGACAAGGCGACCCGCACTGCGCTCGAGGACGTGCGCGCGACGCTGAGCGCCACGCTCGCGCTCAACGGAGTCGTCGCAGCCAAGGGCGGCTCGGGCGGCGCTCCGCGTACACGCCGTGCATCCGCCGAGGACCTGGGCGATCGTCTGCTCAGCCACGTCAAGGCGCACCCCGGACAACGCGGCGAGGAGATCGCAGCCGCTCTCGGCACCGACACGTACTCGATGCGGCCGTCGATGAAGAAGCTTATCGAGGCCCGCGACGTGCGGACCGAGGGCAAGAACCGAGGGATGCGGTACTTCGTGGCGCGGTGAACGCTACCGCGGCTTCTCCCGTACTCCGGGAAACCGCCCGAACTCCGCTGACGCGCCGCTAGCGAGGCGGTTCTACGCGACTCCGCTCGGCTTGTACTCGCGGAGCGGCTGTCCCTGCCGTCAACGACCTTCGAACGGGAGAACCGAGAACGACGCGCGTTCGAGCTTGATCCCCCGAGGGTTGCAGCAACGCAGAATAGATCGTCGAGAAAGTTGACCCGATCGAGAGTGGGTTGGCGATTAAGCGCGCGTCGTGGTGCCGTCAATCCGACGGCGCCACTGGCGCCTGTCCGTGCTCGCGTCTCGTCCGCGAGGTGGATTCCCCTCCACGGCCCGAAGGAGTCTCGCAATGTCTTGCTTGCTCGCCCGCGCGCTCCCGCTCGCGTTGTCCCCGTGTTTTCTCCTGGTGCTCACGAGGCCGATCGAGGCCCAGGTGATCACGACGTCAACAAGCGTCGGGCCGGCGAGTCCGGCGCCCCAGAGAACACCGCTGGGTTGGACCGACCACTCGGCCAAGCTCGCGGGCGTCTATCCCTACGGTGCGGTGTACGCGCTCGCGGTGAACGCCAACGAGACGCGCGTGTACGTCGGTGAGGGTGCGAGCATCGCGGCGATCGATCCGACGCAGCTTCACGACCCGAACCAAACGACGGGGGTCCTGCACGCAGGTCTGCTCACGCGGATCCCGGTCGATGCGACCATCATCCAACTCGAGCCCGACAACGTCCCCGGCGGCGACGCGGAGGACGACTACCTCTACGTCGCCGGCGGCGATTTTGGGTTGCTCAAGGTCAATCTCAACTCGGTGCCGACATCACCGCCCTCCACGCCAGTCGACTGCCCAACCTGCGCGGTGACCGTGCTCGAAGGTCCTGCGTACCCGGCCCAGCCGCGCGCCATCGGAGACACGGTCAACGACGCCTGGTGCATGGACGTTGCGATCGTCGATGCGACGTCACCGACGCCGGATCTGTTGCTCGCGCTGTTCTCGAACACGTTCGTGGACCAGCCGATTCAATCAGGTCCGCCGCTGACGCAGTCGGAACTGTATGTCTACGACCTCGCGACGGTGCGGTCGGCGACCGGGCCCATCGCGCCGCTTCGAACGATCTTCCTCGATCCAGACGGCCCGATTACGCCCGCGCTGCGACGGGACGCAATGGCGTACTCGATCGCCATCGATGGACTGACGGCGTATGTCGCGATGGGGACCGGCGGGATCTTGAAGGTGAACCCCTACGCGGACTTCAACCAAAGCCCGCCAGTGTGGGGTCCAGACTTCCAGTCGGATCTCACGAGTTGGTACAGCGGCGGCAACTGTGCGTCGTGCACTTGCACGCAATCGCTGTCGCACGGATTTTTCGAGCCCAGTGCTCGGGTCTGCAGCGTCGCGGTCGCCGGCGGCCACCTCTACGCCGCTGCCGACGATCGCGGCCTGATCGACATCGCGCTCAATCAAACCTGGGCGCACACGGGCATGACGGTGAGCGCCTTCGTCCTGAAAGAGGATCAGGCCGACGCCCAAGGCAACTTGGAATGCCATGTCACTTACGCGCGCTTCGTGGCCGCGGCTGTCGATGGCAATCAGCGCCACGTCGTCGTGGGGTCGGGTTCGTTGCCGGCGCGCTTGGCGGAGGGCGCGCCCTACTTCAACTTCGGGCGCATCGGATGGGAGCTGAACCCGGGCGGGGCGAAGGACGACCCGAACTATGACCCCGATCTCGCGAATCCGGGTCTCGAACAGCTCTATCGATTCGATGACTCTGGATCCGGGACACTGACCTACGTCACAGGTGGTCTCAACGTCGACGCCGCCCAATGGGGCGGACTCGCGCTCGCCAAGGGGCCGGCGAGTCAGTCGTGGAGCATCTACGCGCAGCACATCGTGCCTCAGTTCACCCCGACCGACATTCCGCGCGGCATCGGGCGGTTCACGTACGCGTCAGGTGCGATGATCGGCGAGTACGCGGGACGAGGGCTGTCGCCGTTCGGTGGATCGTACGCATTGGTCGACCCAGATCTTCTGCTACTCCCGAACGAAGGGCCGCTCGGCAGTCAGAACATCGGCTGGCTCAAGTTGAACACAAGCGGCGCGACGATTCCCGAGAAGATCACAGAAGTGACTGGCACGAGCACGCTGGCAGCAAACGGTCTTTCGATCGTGCCGTTCAATGGTCAGTGGACGAAGGCCAACGTGGTGCCGTCCCAGACCGACGACGAATGGATCGCGCAGCCCTACCAGTACGGTTGGCGCTTTCGGCGCATGACCCACGGCGCACCCGGTCCCGTCGAGTGGTGGCAAGTTCCGGCGCCAGCGGAGGCCACTGATCCTGCAAGTTCGCCCGATACGACCGGAACGCTCTGTGTCCTACCTAATGGGAAGAACTGCCGACTGACCGGAGCCTTCTACATCAGCAGCACAATCGATCCACGGGGTAGCTCGAACCTCCTCGCGATGACGCGATCTGGGACGAGAGAAGGGTTGGTGTTGTACGACCGGGACGACTTGTTCCAGGCGGCAACTGCAGGCCCCAATCCACCTGGGCCATGCGACTACAACAACTGCTCTTCCGCAGCAGGCAATCCGGCGGCGTGCTGGCAAAATGCCCAGTGCTGGTTGTTCACTCCGCCAGCCCTGGGCGATCCGACAGATCCGTATCCAGATCTCTCGACAATGAGCGGCGCGCCCCGTGTTCTTACGACCCACCCCGAAATCGCACCTGGCTGGTGTGCCTCGGCAACGAATTGCGTGGATCGTCGGCTCGCCTACCGGTCGGTCTATTCATGGCGCAGCAAGGTCGCGCGTGTTCCGGTTGCGTCCGGCAGCGGAGCGGATAAGTACTTTCTGGTGTGCGCGGCGGGATCACGCTTCGACGATGGGCTCCTGGCCAGCGGCAGTCCCGGCGTCGATCCTGACGCGGGCAAGGCGCAGATCGTGATGTTCGATCTCACCAACATCACGCAGTTTCCGAATCAGACGTTGGTTGGCGCTGTCGTGCCGCGCGTCGGGCTCGGGCCGAAGAACGACGCAGACCATCTGCGCATGGGTCAAGCCATCGCGGTGACCACCGCAACTCTCGGGACTCCCGATGGCAGTCAGCATCGCACCTACGCGTTCGTCGCCGACTTCGGCGGTCGTGTGTTGGCCTTCGACATCACGACGCTGCCCGGCGCGGGTACGCATCCAGAGGATTCGGTGATTCCCCTCGCCGGAGTCTGGCAGGCGCCCGCAAGCACGTTCGACGGCTACCACGAGAACGTCTCCGATATCGTCGTCGACGATCGCGGGTCGGCCCCGATCCTGTATGCGTCCGCGATGCGTTTGGGCATCGTGCGTCTGCGCCCCGAGCTCGAACCCGCTGCGGGCGGGCTCTACACCGTGGCGTTCAGAGACCCGCGCGTGATCAACACGCCGGGGCTGGCTCACGGCCTCGCGCTGCGTTTCACGGCGAGCGGTGAGCCCCAGCTCCTGGTTGCCGAGAAGAACAACGGCGTGCGCATCTACGGTTCGCTCTAGGAGGTCGACACGCCATGGAACTCTTCAACGTTCATCCTGCGCTGCTCGCCCTGAGCCTTGGGCTCGTTCAAGGCGGCACTCTCTACGTCGACGACCAACTCACCTGTCCAGGGCAACCCTGCTACGGCACAATCCAAGAAGCAGTCGACGCTGCGAGTGCGGGCGACACGATCCTGGTTGAGGACGGCGAGTACTCCGGTTTCACGATCCAGGGGAAGCATCTCTCGGTCCAGTCCGACAACGCGATGGTAGTGGTGCACGGCACAGTCGTGGTGTCGGGTTTGTCTGGATCGGCGACCCTGTCGACGCTGCTCTCAGGGCTCACCATCATCGGCAGCGAAGGCTTCACCGCCTCCACGCACTCCGGCGTGTGCCTCGACGGTAACGACGGCAACATACTGATCCAGGACTGCGTGATTCACGGCGGTCTTGAGCCGAGGGACGCACCTCTGTGCCCGCTCGGCCGCCCTGGACTGACCGTGATAGACAGCGGAATTCCCGGCAGCTACGGGGTGACAGTCGTCGACTGTTTCATCAACGGCGGATCGAGTGGGGAAGCCGAGTGTGCCGATGGTGACGGCGGCGAGGGAATCGTGGCGAGCGGCTTCACGACACAACTCGCGCTCTACGACACCTTCGTGGAAGGCGGCGTGGGCAACACGAACTCGATTGCCGACGGGACGACCGCAGGCGAAGGCGGGATCGGACTGCATTCGCAGGGTGTGTGGAGTGTGCTCGCGTTTGGTTCGCCGATCGCGGGCGGCGACGGAGGCAACAACAATGCGAGTTACGGGCCGTACGGGTTCGGCGGCCCCGGCGCGATAGAGGACACGTCGAGCGCGACGTTTCAGCTCGACTCAGCATCGGAGGTGACTGGGGGGCTTGCGGGATGTCAGGCGTACGGCCGGTGCGGAGGATTTCGTTGGGCGTGGTTGCCACCGAGTGCGTTGCCGTTGACCTTTGATTCGGGCCTCGATCGCAGACGCATCTTCACGCGCACGCTGGCCGGTGCGCACCAAGCCGATTTCGAGGTCAGTGTGTCCACCGAAGTGGGCGATCGCGTTGAGATCTTTGTGTCGTCGACCCTCGGGTTTCCGGATGTCACTGCTGCGCCTCGCGGGATTCGACAAGTCGGTGAATCGCTCATGAAGTTGAGCGCGGAACCGGATGGAAAGAGCGTGCTTAAGATCCGCAACAACGGCGAGCACGCGACTCAGACGGCTTCCCTCGCTCCGCTTCGCGAGCCGGGACGTGCCGTCACGCGCTTCATGCAAGCGAAAGTGACCGATGCGCGGGGCTACGTACACTGGACGCGACCGAGGGCGGTGGTGTTGCTGCCCAAACTCGCGCACGAGATCGCCGTTGAGGGTCGGCGGTGAGTGGGGCGTGCGCCGTAGGTGGCCTGGCTGGCGAGAAAGTCCTTCGGGTCGGGGGCGTGATAGAGTTTGTTTCCAGCAAGTCGTGTCGCGCACCGGCATGCGCGTTCGCCGGAGGATGCCGAAGAGGACTCAGATGAAGACGCAAGACGTGTGGTGGAACGGATGGGTCGCGTCGTTCGTAGCGCTGATCTCGCTAGCCGACATGGTCTCGGCGCAGGTCATCACGACGGTGATCAGCAAGGGCCCAACGGGAACGTTGGGCAACAACATTAGCTTCGGCTCGGAGATCACCCCCGACGGTCGTTACATCTTGTTCAATAGCGGGGCAAGCAACCTCGGTCCGAACGACATCAACCTTGCCCAAGATGTTTACGTTTGGGATCGGGTTCAGCAAGCGATGCAGTTGGTGAGCCTCAAGAGCGACGGAACGCAGTCGCCGAATGCAAACGTGGGGGGCGGGGGCATGACCTCCAACGGTCGGTTCTTGGTGTTGGGAACTACTGCCAAGCTGACCCCGGACGACACGAACTCCGCAACCGACATGTACGTGCGTGATTTGGTACTGGGCACGACGACCTTGGTCAGCCAGACACCTGCTGGAGTCGTTTCAAGCTTCATTTCGGTCTATGGCTACGGCGTATCCGACGACGGCCGGTTCGTCGTGTTCCAGACCAAGAGCAACGACTTCGGCAATCGCGACACCGACTTCGACGACGACGTGTACTGGCGCGACACACTGCTCGGCATCACGAAACGAGTCAGCGTCTCCTCCCACGGCGTCGATGGCAACAACGACAGCACCGTGCCAAGAATCTCTCGCGATGGCCGAGTGGTGATGTTCGAAAGCTACGCGACCAACCTCGTGCGCGGCGACACGAACAATGCCCTCGACGTCTTCGCGCACGACGTGGTGTCGGGCCGAACGCTTCGGCTCGATCTCGCGCCTGGCGGCGTTCAGGCCCTGAACGGCGGCAGCGGCAGCATCAAGATGTCGAAGGACAATCGCTACGTCGTCTTCGGCAGCTCGGCGAAGAACCTCGATCCGCTGGACCAGAACAACTGGACCGACATTTTTCTGCGCGACAACGCGACCGGCAAAATCACGCTCGTCAGCCGTACTCCGTCTGGCTTCTCCGGCAACGGCCTGAGCCTCAACCCAGCGATCTCCGAGGACGGTCGCTACGTCGTGTTCGAAAGCGTCGCGACGGACTTGGTCACGCCGGATGCGAACGGCAACGTGTGGGACATCTTCCGTTTCGACAGCGTGACCGGAGAGGTGCGGCTGGTGAGTCAGTCGTCCACCGGCGTCCAGGGTGACAGCTACAGTCTTGGCGCCTCGATCACCGCCGACGGTCGCTTCGTCACCTACTACAGCTACTCGACCAACCTGATCCCGAACGACAACAACAACAATCGCGACGTTTTCCTCACGGAGCTGCTTCCGGGCCCGTGAGCGCGCGCACCGTACGCGTCCGGCCAAACCATCTGGTCGGTCGGTTGAAGCGAATGCAGAGTCTGGAGGATGAGCACCTCGAAGACAGGCACGGGATCGATCGACGAGTCGCTACTGGCTGAGTTTGACGCGAGCGGCGAGAACGCGGCGGCCTTCGCACGCAGTCGAGGAATCTCCGCGTGGCGGATCTACTACGCGCTGAATCGGCGGGCAGGCAAACACCGAGATCGCCGAACATCGGCGAGACCAACTGGACCGACGCTGCTGCCGGTGCGAGTCGTTCCTGAGGCACCGAAGCCTGCGGCCGCGGCGCTGGAGATCGAGCTCACCAGCGGTCAC
>JAIOPM010000007.1 GCA_021413885.1 Planctomycetota bacterium | reverse complement strand
CGGCCCACGCGAACGCGGCGGCGGGCGGCTCCAATTCGTCGCTGCCGTCGGCGAGGCCCCAACCGACGCCGAACCAGAACGCCGAACGATCGGCGGGAAGGAGCTCGCCCCCGCGCGCGAGCGCGACCGCGATGTCGGTCTCGATCCCGCGCCGCAGATGCCGACCCCACGCGAGGCCTTGGCCGCGCAGCCACGCGGAACGCAACGACGCCGGCACCAACGGCTCGAGCGCGCGGATGCGCGTGCGATCCTCGGCCGCGCTCGACTGCAAACGGAAACGGAAGTCGATGCACAACCCTTCGACGACGTACGTCGCGAACGGATTCGCCGAACTCGCGAGCAACTCCAGATCGCGCGCGAGTTCCTGCCGCGTGCCGTCGTTGCCGTCGACCAACGTCCGCAGACACGTCCCGACGCCGCGCGCGAGATCGATGCGACACTTCTTGTCGTACGGCGCGAGCAGGCGCTCGAACGCCGCTTCGTCGAACCACGCGCGGTCGGCGCCGGCCTCGGTCTGCGCGAGGCGGAACCCGACGCCTTCGTACGTCATGTGCAGCGCCGCGGGCGCGAGCCCGACGACGTTCGCGCCGACGCGGTCGCTGCGCCACGCGACGCGCTTCGGGGGCGCGGTGAAGTCCTGCTCGAGCACGACGTCGGCGTAGTAGTGGAAGAACGAGCCCGGATACTTCGCGATCGCGTCGTTCCGTCCGCCGCGGAGATCGACGATCCCGAGCCCGAAGAGTCCGGTGCCGAGCACTGCGACGCCGAGGCAGGCGCCCGCGAAGCGTCGCCAACCGCCGGCGTTCCACGCGCTCGCGACGACGACGCCGAACAGCATCGTCGCGAACGCGAAGTGCGGCACGAGGTAGCGGAACTGGCCGACCTGCACCGGCGGGAAGTAGACGTCGAAGTCGAACGTGCTGACGCCGAACGCGACGAAGAAGAGCGGCAGGTGCAGCCAGAACCCGGCGTGCTTCCAGCGTTCGAACGGCGGACGCGTCTTGAAGAGACTCCACGTCAGCGCGAGCCACGCCGCGAGGAAGCTCGCGAGGAAGACGCGTTCCGCGACGCGGCCCGGCACGGGTCCGAAGTCCTCGAAGACGCCGGCGCGCGGCAACAGATCGGTCGCGAGTTGGGTCGTGCGCTCGACGAACGTGTCGATCGTGCGCGGCGCGGCCTCGAACTTCGCTTCGAGGAACTCCTGCGGGCGTCCGTGGCTCTCGACCTCGATCCACACCAGCGGAGCGATGCCGAGCAGGAAGCCCGGCACGATCCGCAACACGTCGGCCGCCGCGCGCCGCACGCCGACGATCGCGACGTGCGCGCCGCCGCAGAGCGCGAGCAGGAGCAACGCACCGAAGTAGAAGAAGACCGCGAAACCGCTCGCGATCCCGAGCACGAAGAGGTGCAGGTTGCGGCGCCGCGCGGTGTGCACGCCGAGGAACAGCGCGAGCACCGCGAGCTGGAACGGCAAGTTCTCGAAGTGATTGCCCTTCGCGAGCAACGAGTACTTGAGCAACGTCGGCGGCGGCAGCGCGAAGCACCAGGCCGCGACGTTCGCGGCGCCGCGGCTCCACCACCGATTCAGGATCCACCAGATCTCGAGCAGTGCGACGAGCCCGAGCAGCAGCGGCACGAGCTTGAGCACCGCGTACGTCCCGCCGAACACGCGAAAGAGCGGCGCCGCGAGCAGACCGGTGACGAGATGCCCGCCGCAGTTGTCGTAGAAGTCGACCAGCGGCGCCGCGCGCGTTCCGGCGGCGGTGACCGCGGCGAGATTGCCGGTGGTGCCGAGCTCGAAGCGCGGGATCGCGACCGCGTCGAAGTTCGTCCAGAGAATCGCCGCGCGCAACGCGAGGTAGACCGCGCACGCTCCGAGCAAAGCGATCGGGACGCGCCCTCCGCGCGTCAAGGCACGAAGCCCTTCTCGACCAACCATGCGGCGACCGCTCGCCCGAAGAGTCCGTTGGCCTCCGGGTTGGCGTGGAAGTCCCGCAGCGAGATGCGCAGGTCGTCGACGTCGCGGCCGGCGAACGCGGGCTCGGCGTCGAAGCAGGCGATGTTTTCGCTCGCGCAGAACGCACGCACTTTCTCGAACGCGGCGTGGCTCGAGAGGTGATCGCCTTCGCGCACCAGGAAAGGGTACAGCACGACCACGAAGCGTATCCCGCGCGGGACGAGATCGTCACGCACTCGCCGCAGTCCCGCGGTCACGCGCAGCCAACCCGGCGCGTCGGGCCGGTAGCCGCCCATGCGCTGCTCGGCGAAGACCGAGAGGCCGCGACGGCAATACACCGAGTCGAGCACGATCTCGGCGAAGCGCGAGTGCTTGCGCAACCAGCCGACGACCCCCCCGCGGCGTTCGTGGGTCAACGCGAGCAACCAGTCGACGTCCTCGCCGTCGCCCTCCTCGCCGCGGATCGCCGTGTCGTTGATGTAGTACTGGAGCACGACGAGGTCGGGCGCGAACGACAGGACGCGCTTCTCGAGCCACAGCGCTTCCTGCATCGTGTCGTACGCGTGCACGCCGCAGTTGAGCACCTCGAGCTTCTGCCCGGCGCGCTCGGACCCGAGCTCGCGCGCGACGACCGCGGGCCACGCTTCGTCGTCGGTGCAGCCGAAGCCGAACGTGTGCGAGTCCCCCACGCACGCGACGCGGAACGTGCCGTCCGGTTTCGCCTCCGACACCAACGGACCGCGGAAGCCCTGGTCGTTGACGCGCATCTCGACGAAGCGCGGCTCGGCGCCGAACGTGTCGCGGTACTCGATGCGCTCGAGCGCTCCCGGTCGATTCTCGAAGCGGAGCACCGGATCGTCGACGTTCGCGAGCAGCCCGCCGTGGAAAACGACCCGCGGCGGCGGTCCGAGGCCGGCGACGCGCACGTAGACTTCGCACGCGACCAGGCCGAGCGCGAAGGCGGCGAACGAGATCGCGAGCTTGCTCGCGCAACCGAGCCGCCGCTTCCGACCGTCGCGCGTGGATCCGACCATCGGCGTCGCGCTCAGAAGACCGTGTAGACGAACGGCGCGACCCACGGCACCGCCTGCAACACGACGAAGAGAATCGCCGCGGGCAACAGCAGCGCGAGCACCGGCACCAACCACCAGAACGGACCGTTCCAGAGCAGACGGACGAGCTCGCCGGCGGTGGCCGCTCCGACGCGCACTTTGGTGACCAGGGCTCGCATGGTTCGGGATGGTTGCGGGTTCGCGGTCGCGGGAGTCGGGCCTTCGCCGTTCGCGCTCTTCAGCCCGGGCGTCGCCGATTCGCTTCGACAGTCACTCGAGTGCCGCAGAGGAGCTGATCGTACAGCCCGGCGGGTTGCCCCCAGCGATGGCCCCCGACAGACCCGGCACTCCACCAGCCCATGCAGCGACGGCGATCGACATGCGCTCCACGTCTTGGATGGGTAGTCTGATCGATCCTCCGCTCGACGAATGTCGGGCCTCGACGTCTTGCGCTACTGGTGGGTCAATCAGAATCGGACGTACCGACACGAGGTCCACGGTGGATACCTCTGGTCCCCGAAGCGCAAGCGCGACGGTCGACGCAACCCGTTCTACGAGACGATGCGCGAGGTCGCGCCCGGCGATCCGATCTACTCTTTCGCCGACACTCGCATCCGAGCGTTCGGCATCGCTCGTTCCCACGCCTACGAGGCTCCGCAACCGACGGAGTTCGGGACGGCCGGTCGTGATTGGGATCGAATCGGATGGCGCGTCGATGTCGCCTTCACCGAGATCCATTCGACGTTCCGCCCAGCGGACTGGATCGAGCGACTGCGTCCGCTGTTGCCGTCGCAGTACTCTCCGCTCCTTCCGGACGGGAGAGGCGTACAGAGCATCTACCTGACCGAGCTGCCGCGCGAGCTCGCGTTCGCGCTCGCTGATCTAGTCGGCGGCGAGTTCGCGGCGCTCGCACGCGCCGAACTCGTGGCGGAGTCCCCCGCGACGCCGGCAGTCCCGGAAATTGTCGTGTGGGAGGAACATCTGCGCCGGGAGATCGAGTCGAATCCGACTCTCTCACCCACCGAACGAGAGGCACTCGTCCTCGCCCGCCGCGGCCAGGGACGGTTTCGCGATCGAGTCCTCGAGATCGAGCGACGCTGCCGCGTCACCCGCGTCGATCGGGCCGAACACCTGCGTGCGAGCCACATCAAGCCTTGGCGCGACAGCTCGAACGACGAGCGTCTCGCCGGAGACAATGGGCTGATGCTCACACCCTCGATCGACCATCTCTTCGATCGCGGGTTCATCTCGTTCGAGGATGACGGGCGACTACTGCTGTCCCCGGTCGCCCACCGCGCTTCTTTGGAGCGGATGGGCGTCGCGACGCGCATCGCCGTCGGCGTCGGCACGTTCACGCCGGGACAGTCGAGATTCCTCGAGTTCCACCGAGACGCCGTGTTCTTGCGGTCGGCGCTGCGCGCACCCGCCTAGCGCATCCGACGGATCTCGCTCGCTCTCCGCGGAGCCTTCCGATTCGAGGTCGCGTTTCCGGGTCCTCGAGCGTGGAGATTCGAAGATAGTCAGTGACGAGAGAGCGTTCCGCTCGGAGGGAAACCGGGGAGCGAGGATGGCTCGAACCGTGAAGCTCGACGAGAACCTACCTCGGCAGGTGGCCGTCCTCGCTCGCCTTCCCCGCCTCGCTCACGGTCCGAACGTCGCTTGCACACCGTCGGTCAAGTTCGAGCCCGAGCCGCCGGCCGCGGTGTCGCGGAACCACGCCTGGAAGTACCACGTCGACCCCGCGGTGATCGGCGCGCTCGAGGGCAAGCTCGCGAAGTCGAGGGCGTGCGCGAGCGTTCCGTCGGGCGCGATCACATCGGTCGGCGCGAGCCGCAGGAGTCCCGGCGCGAACGGCGTGACGCACAAGTAGCCGTCGGCGAACGGGATCTGCGTCGGCGCGCCGCCGTAGAAAAAGAGCGCCGGACGCAGCGGCGGGCAGCCGCTCGCGCTCAAGGTCGTGTCGCTCGCGCCGACCGACAGCGAGCCTGCGATCGAGATGTGCGCGGCGTTGCCGGACGAGTTCGGGGTGCTCGTGCAATACGACGTGCCGGCGCCGGCGAAGACGAGCTCGACGTCGTACCAGTACGCGCCGCCCCAACCGTCGTCGTCGAACTCGATGACCGCGCGCCAACCGTTCGCGGCGCTCGGCGATTCGACGAGGCCGACGGGGCCGCGCGCGTCGAGCACCACGAGGCCCGGCGCGAAGTCGAAGTTCGGCAGCGGGTTCGCGAGCCCGACGAACGTGTCCGAGAAACACCCGCCGCACCAACGGTTCTCGCAGTCGGGCGCGTCGGCCCAGACCGGGAACCACGGCGTGTCGTCGAGGTACGTCGGTTCGATCGTCGCGCCGGTGTTGCAGTCGAGGCGGCCGGGCGCGGCCCAATCGAAGTGCTGCCACGTCGCGGTGTCGTCGTCGAGGATCAAGCGACTGCGGCCGTCGATCCGCGCGCGCATGTGGACGTTCGGCGTTCCGCCGGCGACGGCGTTCGGGTTCGACGACACGGTCGCGAGCGAGAGGAGACAGAGAGCGAGAGCTTGCATGACGAGCTCCTTCTTTCCTGGGACGCGTTGCGCTTCGGAACGGAACGCATCGTCGTTCGCGCGCACCGCGGCTTGGATACGCCGTTGCGGGTACGCGCGGCGGAACTCGCGGGTAGCTCGGCCGCGGTCAGGACTCGAGCAAGCCCTCGCGGATCGCGAGACGCGCGAGTTCGGCGGCGGAATGGCAATCGAGTTTGCGCTGCAGGTTCTCGCGGTGCTTCTTCGCGGTGCCGAGGCTCATCGCGAGACCGCGCGCGACTTCCTTGTTGCTCTTGCCGAGCGCCAGGAGCTGCAGGACCTCGCGCTCGCGCGGCGTCAACGACGACATCCGTCCGCCGATCGCGATCGTGCCGTCGTTCGAACGTTTGCGGCCGAGCAACACGCCCGCGACCTTCGGCGACAGGAACGGATCGCCCCTGTGCACGGCCTCGATCGCGAGCTGCAGTTCCGCCGGTTCCGAGTCCTTCGACAAGTAACCGTCCGCGCCGGCTTCGAGCGCGCGCTCGACGAAGCTCTCCCCTTCGTGGTGCGTCAACATCAGGATCTTCGCGCGCGGACACACTTCGCGGATCGGCGCGATCGCGTCGAGGCCCGACAGGCCGGGCATCGTGATGTCGAGCAACACGACGTCCGGGCGCAGCTCGCCGATCTGCGTCACCGCGCGGCGCGCGTCGCCGGTGTCGCCGACGACGCGGAAGCGCGCGTTCTGCGTCAAGAGACTGCGGAACGCCGCGCGCAGCATCGCTTGATCGTCGACCAGATAGACGCGGATGGGCGCTTCGGGCGTGGTCATGGTGGGGTTCATTGGTACGGCAACTCGACGGTGAAGCGGGCGCCGCCGAGCGAGCTCGGCCCGGACTCGATCGTGCCGCCGTGCTGATCGATCACCTTCTTGCAGAACGGCAAGCCGAGGCCGGTGCCCTGTTGTTTGGTGGTGACGAACGGTTGGAACAACGTCGCGCGCACCGAATCGGGAATGCCGGGGCCGTCGTCGTCGACCGACAACTGCACGCGTTGGTTGCGGGCCTTCGCGGTCAGACGAGCATGCACGCCGTGCGGCTTCGCCTCGAGGGCGTTGCGCAGCAGATTGGTGAGCACCTCCTCGAGGAACTGGCGGTCTCCCTCGAACACCAGCTTCTCGCGCGGCACCGCGATGTCGACCGTCGCACGCGCCTTGCGGATCTGCGGCCGCATCTGGGCGACGGCGCGATTCAAGAGCTCGCCTGCGTCGATCGCGGTCACCTTCAAGTCGAGCGGCCGCGTGAACGTCAGCGTGCGACGCATCAACTGCTCGAGACGCTGCATGCGATCGACCAGGTCCTCGAGCACGACCTTGTGGTCCTCGCCGAGCTGATCCGCGACCGCGCGCAGCGCGAGGTTGACCGCGGTGATCGGATTCTTGATCTCGTGCGCGAGCATCGCGGCCGATTCGCCAACCGTGGCGAGCGCGCGCAGCATCGCGGTCTCGTTGCGCTGGGCGCGCTTGAGCTCGCTGATGTCGCGGCCCTCGGGGAGCAGCTGCACGACGGCCCCGCTCGCGTCGCGCACCGGCTTCAGCGAGAAGTCCACGGTGCGAACCGAGTCTCCGACACCGCGATGCTCGGTTTCGAAGCGCACGAACTCGCCGTTCGCCGCCGCGGCCACGGCCGCCTTGCAGCGCTCGCGCGTGTCGTCGCTGAGCGACCACCAACGTGTCTCCCAGAACGGTCGACCGATCACGTCCTCGCGGCGCACGCCGGACGCTTCGAGCGCCGCGTGGTTGGCCTCGAGCACGGTGCCGTCGGGCGAGAGCAAGCCGATGTACTGGAACGACTCCTCGAAGATCGCGTGGAAGCGCGCCTCGCTCTCGTGCAGCGCTCGCTCCGCCGCCTTGCGAGCGGTGATGTCGCGGAAACTCCCGATGAAGTGCGGTCCTCCGCGGCGGGGCCCGTCGGCGCGCGAAACCGAGAGCTCGACGGCGAGGAGCCGACCGTCGCGGTGGACGACTTCGAACTCGCGCGTGCGTCCGAGGATCGCGGTCCGTCCGGTGCGTCGGTAGTTCGCGAGGTACTCGTCGTGTTGGCCGCGGTGCGGCTCGGGCAGCAGCACGGAGATGTTGCGGCCGATCAGCTCGGCAGGCGGCCAGCCGAAGACGCGCTCGACGGAATCGCTGGCGAGGATGATCTTGCCGAGTGCGTCGATCGCGATCGTCGGGTCGAGCGCGCTCGCGAGCAGGGCGCGCGCAATCTCGTCGAGCCCGACGACGTCCGCGCCGAGCTCGGGTTCACCGCCCGGGAGCGCGGCGGCACGTCGCCGTTTCGGTCGGGCGGGCTTGGTCAAGCGCTCCTCTGCCGTTGGATAGGAAGGTCTCACCGACGAAGGCCGCGCGCGAAGGCGGGCCTCGATCGCGGTGCGTGAGTCGGAGAGGGTATCAGCGCCCATGGGTCCGACGTCCACCCTAGGGCCCAGCCCTGACCGCGGGCGGGGTCGAAGTGCGTAGGCGAGCGCAGCGTTCGCCGTACGAACGCTGCGCCCGCCCCACCTCACGCCCGTCAGGCGCGGAGTTCACGGCCCGATGCCGAAGTGCGCCGCCTGGCTCAGGGCGACGTTGTTCGGCGCGGCGAAGCCCGCATCCCGCGACCAGAACTGGCCGTCGACCGTCACGCCTGCGATCAGGGCGGGGTTCGCGCCGCTCGCGACGAACGCGTTGAAGTCGAGGGCCAGGGCGCCGGTGCAGTTCGCGCCGGCGGAGCCGCCGGAGCTCGTCACCGGCGTGCGCTTGAACGGCGGACGGATGCAAAGGAAGCCGCCGGCGAACGGTGTCTGCTGCAGACCGCCGAGGCTGTAGAGGAACATCCCCGGCTTGTGGCCCAGGACGTTCGCGCTGGTGACTTGGAAGCCGGAGCCCGAACTCGCGCTCGGCGTCCCGGCGAACGTGAGGGTCGGCACGCAGCCTTGCGAATTCGTCTTCGCGATGCAGCGCGCTTCCGGCGTCGGACCGTTCGCGCCGTTCGCGCGCAACATCCACACGCCCTTGAAGCCGACGGTCTGCGGCGCCCACCACGTCCACGATCCGGTGAACGACGGATCGAACGTTCCGGGACCGTAGCCGGTCGCGAACCACGACAGACCGGGCAAGTTCGTATGCGGATCGAGCGTCGCCATCGAGAGCGAGCCGTCGGTCGTCACCAACGCGCCGACGAAGAACGAGCCGGTCACCTGCGTCGGCGGGATCGCGTACTGCGTCAGCAACTGCTTGCCGCCATTCTTCACGACGGTGTCGACGCGCGTCAGCAGGAGCCCCTGCGACGGATCGCCCGCTTGGCCGAGATCGCGCCATACGCAGAACGAGATGGCGTGGCCATCGGGCACGTCGCCGAAGATGCCTTCGATCGACGTCAACGTGACGGTGCCCTGCGCGTGCAGCACGTCGAACCAGCAGAAGTCTTCCGGGAACGCATAGCTCAACGCGGCGCCCGGAGTGCCGTCGTCGAGCTTGTACGTCTGCGCGTGACTCGTCGACGCCAGGCTCGCGACGACCCCGAACAACGCGACTTGGGACCAGAAACGACGGCCTCGATTGCTCCTCGACATCGTGCTTCTCCACGGAGCCGGACACTCACGCGCGCGACGAATGCGCCGCAGCGACGGCGCGCGTCGGCTCCGGGACGCGCTCGACATCCCTAGCCGGTGCGCGCGGCGCGAACCGTTCGGCTCGAGTACGTAGCCTCGGCGGAACGAGTTCTCAGGCGTCGCGACGCAACGGCGTCGTCGACCCGTCGATCCACTTGCGCACGGCCTTCTCGAGCGCCGCCATCTGGAACGGCTTGGACAAGTAGTCGTCCATGCCCGCATCGAAGCACACACGATCGTCGCCCGGCATCGCGTTCGCGGTGAGCGCGATCACGGGCAAGCGTCGTTCGCCGCCTTTCTCGAGCGCGCGCAACTGCTTCGTCGCTTCGTAGCCGTCCATCACCGGCATCTGGCAATCCATCAACACGAGCGCGTACGCATGGCGCTGCACGGCGTCGAGCGCCTCGCGGCCGTTCGAAGCGACGTCGACGACGCAACCCATGCGCTCGAGCATGCGCGCCGCGACCTTGCGGTTCACCTGGTTGTCCTCGGCGACCAGCACGCGCGGCAGACGACGAATGCGGGTCTCGCCGAGGCTCTCGGCGGTCACCATCGGCAGCGGTGCCGCGGGACGCAGCGCCGCGCCGCGCCGCTCGCGCACGCCGCGTCGGCCGAGCACCTCGCGTACGCACGCGAGCAATTTCGACTGACGCAACGGCTTGGTCAGGTAACCGTCGAACCCGCTCGCGAGCACGCCGCCCGCGCGCGAACGATCGACCATCGAACTCAAGAGGACGAGGCGCATCTCCGCCATCGCGACGTCAGCGCGCACGCTGCGACCGAAGTCGAGGCCGGTCATGCCGGGCATCGCGAAGTCGATCAGGCCGAGCGCGAACGGCCGGCCCTCGGACGCCGCGTGACGCGCGACGGCGAGCGCTTCGACCGGATCGCGCGCGACGGTCGGCGCCATGCCCCAACTCGACGTCGCGAGTTCGAGCATGCGCCCGTTGGTCTCGTTGTCGTCGACGATCAACACGCGCACGCCGCCGAGGTGGCCGTCGCTCGCCGCTTCGGTCGTCGCATCGGCGCGCACGACCTCGACCGGGATCGCGAACCGAAAGGTCGTGCCGACGCCGGGCTCGCTCTCGACCGTGAGCTCGCCCTTCATCAGCTCGACCAACCGACGACAGATCGCGAGCCCGAGCCCGGTGCCGCCGTACTTGCGCGTCGTCGAGCCATCGGCCTGCGAGAACGCCTGGAACAGACGTTCGCGCGCCGCGGGCGCGATGCCGATCCCGGTGTCGTGTACCTCGCAGACGAGCCACGTCGCTTCCGGCGTCGGGCGTTCGACGCGCAGCGCGACGGTGATCTCGCCCTTCTCCGTGAACTTCACCGCGTTGCCGAGCAGGTTGGTCAAGACTTGCCGCACACGCGTCGGATCGCCGCGCACCGCTTGCGGCACGCCGTGGTCGACGAGGCTGACGATCTCGAGACCCTTGCGCTGCGCGCGCTCGGCAAGCAGGTCCATCACGTCGTGGACCGTCGAACGCGCGTCGAACGGGATCGACTCGAGGTCCATCCGCCCGGCTTCCATCTTCGAGAAATCGAGGATGTCGTTGATCAACGTCAACAGCGACTCGGCCGATCCGCGGATCGTCTCGGCGAACTCGCGCTGGCTCTCGTCGAGCGACGTGCCGAGCAGCAGCTCGGTCATCCCGATCACGCCGTTCATCGGCGTGCGGATCTCGTGGCTCATGTTCGCGAGGAACTCGCTCTTCAGCCGCGCGGTCTCGAACGCCGCTTCGCGAGCCGCGACCAAGTCGTCGATCCGGTCGGTGACCATCACGATGCCGCCGACGGTGCCGTCCTCGAGGTGCCACGGTTGGATGCCCCAACGCAGGTAGAGCCGCGAGCCGTCCGCGCGCTCGAAGCAGTCCTCGGGATTGATCAGCACCTTGCCGGTCAAGCACTCTCGGTGGATCGCCTTCCAACGCTCCGGGATGTCGGGGAACACCTCGTAGTGCGTGAGCCCGATGATCGAGCGGTTGCCGAGCCCGTAGTCGTCGAGCCAGCGTTGGCTGTGCGAGACGTAGCGCATCTCGCGATCGAACATCGCCATCGCGACCGGCGCGTGACCGATGATGCTCTGCAAGCGGTGGTGTTCCTCGTCCTGCAGCGCTTGCGCGCGTTTGCGCTGCGAGATGTCGCGGAACACGAGCACCGCGCCGTGGCCCCCGTGCTCGCCGATCACGCGCGTCAACACGTACGAGATCGGCAGCGACGTGCCGTCTGCCCGACGCAGGACTGCGTCGTCGTCGTGGATCCGCGCGGAGTGGTTCAGGTCGTCGAACGAGATCCCGAGGCAATCGGTCAACGTGCCCAGGCCGACGCAGACTTCGTCGGAGCAGCCGAGCAGGCGCTGAGCTTCCTTGTTCATCGAGACGCAACGTCCGGCGCGATCGAAGACGCACAAGCCGTCGCCCATCGACGCGATCACCGCTTCCGCGCGATCGCGTTGGTGCGCGAGACTCGCCTTGGACGCGTTCAGCGATTCGTTGAGCCCGAGCATCTCCGTGGACAACGTCGCGAGCGCGTGCTCTTGCAGCGAGCGATCGCCGTCGGCCTCGGTGTAGGCGGTGCTGACGCGCGCGAGCAACTTCGCCCACGGATCGTCGCCTGCGAGCGAAGTCGGGTCGACACCGCAGCGCTTCAGTTGGCGAAGGAGCAGCCGGTGAAGTGTGTTCACGGCTCCGCGATCGTCGTCAACGTCATCGTCTGGTTGTGCAAATCGCAGTGGCCCGACGCGTACGGCGAGATCTCGCCGTAGCTGTAGAACCCGACCTGCTGCGTGCCCGACGGCAACTCGTCGAGCGCGGCCTCGATCTCCTCTTCGGTGCGTTCGCCGAGGATCAGGCGGCGTCCGACGCACGAGATCGCGATCGAGAGCACGTCGCCGGTCTCCGTGGGCGAGCCCTTCCCTCCGGTCGAGAGCGCCGCGCTCGCCGCGCCTTCGATCAAGCGATCGAAGTTCGCGCGCATCAACTGCGCGAGGTAGCCCTCGGGCGTGTTGCCGGCGAAGGTCATCGAACGACTCGCTTCGTCGACCGCGAGCACCGTGCGCACCAGGACTTTTGAGTCGTTCGTCCCGGAGCGCAACGCGAGCGGGAAGAGCAGGCCCGACGCGGGCAGCTCGCTCGCGCGCGGTCCGAGGTATTCCTTGTACAGGTCGAGCGCGGGACGGCCGTCGAGTTCGTACAGCGTGTTGCCTTGCGAACGCGTGATCCGTCGCTCGGGGCCGAAGCGCTCCCAGCCGCCCTTCGAACCGTGTCCGACACGCAGACGTTCGCCGTAGAGACCGACCGCGGTGACCAAGCCGGACTCGGGGCCTCGGTCTCCGAGCACCCACGTCCGCTTGAAGCGCGAGCCGTCGCCCGCGAGACCGCCGGTGACGACGACTTCCTCGGACAGCGACGAGTTGAGTCCGCGCACGAGCTCGCTGCCGTTGACGCCGAGTCCGTCCGACAACACGAGGATCGCGCGCAAGTCGTCGCGCGTCAGGCTCAGGGCGAGTTCGCGCCCCGCATCGAAGGAACGTTCGGGGCCGGCGACGTGCGTGCGCGCGAGATCGAGCAACGAGTCGTCGAACCTGGCGATCGCGACCGAGAGCGAATCGTCGCGTAGTTCGGTGCCGTGGATCTCCCCCGAGGTCGAGCAGCCGGTGAGTCGCGCATGCGGGTAGGCAGCGCGTAGTTCGTCCAGCGGTTCGCGCCCCTCGCCGAAGCGCGGCGCACCGAACGCGACGACGAGCGTGCGGTCGGAATCCAAGGCGGGGAGGGCGGCGGACCAGCCTTCGCCGGCGACGTAGGAGAGCGTCTCGAGCTGCATGGGGAGCGGGGCGCCGTCGGAGGGAAGTCCTTGGATCCGGCGACGATCCGAGGCGTTGAAGGGGAAGCGGCACGGCGTCTTCGACGCTCTCGATCCCCGGCTTGAGCGCGCACCCCCGAACGAACGCCGCGGCGCGTCCCCGGCTCAGGCCTGGGGCGGGAACGGCGATCTGACCGCGTTCAGCCGGCCCTCGGGCCTCGCACGTCACTCGCGGTCGACGTCGAGCAGGAGCTCGACGAACGCGTGCGCGGAAACGACGACCTCGGTCGCGGGCGGCGCGCGGTAGCCGGTCGGCGGCGCGAGTTCGACGACGTAGCGGCCCGGCTCGGCGACGGTGAAGCGCAAGGCGGAGCCCGCGAACTCCTCGCCGAACTCGAGCGCGCTCGATGCGCTCTGCGCGAGCCGCACCTTCGGAGCGAAATCCGCGGTGCGCAACGTGGTCGCGCCGTCGCGCACGCGCACGACGACCCCGCAAGCACGCCGCGTCTCGATCCGCACTTCGTTCGGACCGGCGACGGCCTCGACCTGCGCGCGCCGGAACTCCCACCGTTCCGAGAGACACCACACCTCGAGCCGCCCGCGCGGCGCGGTGAACCCGAAGACGCCGCCGCCGCGGTCGCCCGCTCCGTTCAACACGCCACCGGATTCGAGCGCCGAGCGATCCGGCATCCAGACGACCTCGACATCGGAGACCGGAGCGTCGGTCTGGACGTCGACGACGCGTACGGTGACCACCGCAGGGTCCGGCACTTCGAGGTGCACGCCGTCGAGTCCGCTCGGCGGCACGTCGACGGCGAGCGACGTGCCGAACGAACTGAAACGCAACTCCCAACGCCCGGGCTGCGCGCGCTCGAAACGGAACGCGTGGACGCCGAGCTCCGCGTCGACGACCCGCATCGCGGTGCGGTCGAGGTAGCGTTGCACGAGGCCGTCGATCGCAGGCTCGCCGACGAGCTCGAAGTAGAGGCCGAACGAGTTAAGCTTCCACGCCGGCGACAACGTGAGCGTGCCGGAGATCGCGACGAACGCCGGCGGTCGGTACGCCGAGACATCGAGCACGACCTCCGTCGTCGCGCCCGCTCTCACCTCGACCTCGCGCGCGACGATCGCGCGCGGGTCGCGGTAGCGAGAACCGACTTCGACCGCGACTTGGTAGCTCCCCGCCGCAATCGAATCGAGCGCGACGTGCGGGCGCATCGGCGGCGGAGGCGTCGCGAACGGAGCGTCGCCGGTGAGCGACGTCTCGAACAGCACGTTCTCCTCGTCCTGCACGTCGGCGCCGCCGCGCACGCACACGCGCACGCGCAGCGTGAGCGCGACCGCGGGCGGGATGCCCACGACTTCGACCGCGAGCGCTCCGCCGGGCCGCAACGCGAGCAGGAATTCGCCGCCGAGCGCGCGCGGCACGACGATCGAGCCCCAGCCGTGGCCGGGCGCACGGACCCAAAGCGTCTCGTTCTCGAGGAGCTCGTCCGCGATCGGCAACACGACCGGCGAACTCGCGCCGTCCACGATCACGCGCTCGGGCCCGAAGTCTCCCGGGTGGAAACCGTGAACGTCGTCGAGCGTCCCCCCGATCACCGTCAGGTCGGAGAGCGAGACCGAAGTGTTCGCGTCGATCACGGTCAAGACGACGGGCTCGACCCAACGCGCCGTGAAGTCGACACGCGCATCGGCCGGAACAGCGACGCGAGCGCCGTTGCCGACTTGCTGCGCGCGCCGTCCGCCGAGTTTGACCGCGAGCACTTCGAGCACCGCGTCGCGCGGCACGTCGAGGCTCCAACGTCCGGCGACGACCGCGAGTTCGACGTCGTGGGACTCTTCGGCGACGTCGTCGTAGCAGCGCAGCGTGAAACGTCCGTCCTGCGGCGCCAATGCCACGTCGTCGCGATCGACGACCGTCCATGTGCCGTCCAGCGTGACGCTCGCGCGCGCGAACGTCGGAACCGGCGCGGCTTCCTCGGCTCGAACGACTTCGCGCGCCTCGCTCGCGTCGCGCACGACCAACGGCTCGCTCAAGCGCCGCGCAACGTCCGGAAGCGAATCCGCGTCGCGAGCCTCGGGCGCGGCGCTGCGCGACACCGCGTTGCGCGAACACGCGAAGCGCGCCGACAGCACGATCACGACCAGGAGCCCGACGAACACCAGGGCGCGCATGGAGGAAAACTACCCTCCGCGACCGCGAGCGCTACGACGATCGTGCTCGGTGCTCAGTGCGTCGTCGTGCTCGCGAACAGCCAACCGCTGCCCTTGCACGGAGCGCACGCGACGCCGTTGTTCGCGCCCGAAGCTTGGCACTCGGGGCATTGCGACCAGGTATTCGGACGCAGTTCGCTCTTGATCGATCCCGGACAACGCTGGCCGCCGAAACTCTGCTTGCAGCGCTCGTTGATGCCCGACGAGTCGTACGCCGACCCGCACACGGGGCAGCGGGCCCAGGGCTGCTTCTGTCTCATTCGGTCGGATCTCGTGGCGTCGGGCATTCGTCGACAGGCGTGGCCCTGGATCGGGCACAGCTCTGCGTGGACGAGCGATCGTACTCGGCCGCCCGCGCGTTCGTGTCGGCAATCGCCGAGCGATCGCTTTCGGTCGACGTCGGGCCGCGCGCGGGCTTCGCCGCGTCGGTCGAAGCTCGAAAGTCCGCCCGGAAATGCGCGAGCGCCGCGCGGTCCTACCGTGCGGCGCTCATGCTTCGATCGCGATCCGGGATCAGCCGCGCGTGCGCATCTCGGGATATTCGAGATCGTGCGCGCCGACGTAGATCTGGCCGGGGCGGAAGAGCTTGTTGTCCTGCATCTGCTCGCGCAGGTGGGCGAGATAGCCCGCGACGCGCGAGATGCCGAACAGCGGCGTGAACATGTCGGTCTGGATGCCGAGCTTCGAGTAGACGATGCCGCTGAAGAAGTCGACGTTCGGCGCGATGCCGCGCGTGCCGACGCGCTTCGCCATCTCCTTCTCGAGTTCGGCGGCGGTGTCGTACAGCGGCGTCGCGCCGAGCTTGGCGAAGAGTTGCTTCGCGAGCTCCTGCAGGATCGTCGCGCGCGGGTCCTTCACTTTGTAGACGCGGTGGCCGAAGCCCATGATCTTCGCCTTCGCGGCGAGCTTGGCGTCGAGCCAGGTGACCACGTGCTCGGGGCCCGGGATCTCCTTGAGCTGCAACAGCACCTCTTCGTTCGCGCCGCCGTGCAACGGTCCGGTCAACGCGCCGATCGCGGAGCTGCACACCGTGTACGGATCGGCTTCGGTCGAACCGACGACGCGCGCGGCGAACGTCGACGCGTTCATCTCGTGATCGGCGTGGAGGATCAACGCGACGTCCATCACGTGCGCGGCGAACTCGTCGGGCTTCTGACCCGTGATCATCCAGATGAAGTTGGCGGCGGTGTTGAGCTCGGGGTCCGGCGCGACCAAGTCCTTGCCGGTGCGCAGACGTTCGAACGTCGCGATGATCACCGGCGTCGCGGCGAGGATGCGCACCCAAGCTTCCTCGACTTCGTCGGGATGCTTGAAGTCGGGCTTCTGGTTGAACATCCCGAGCGCGGCGAGACCCGCTTGCAGCGCGGCCATCGGATGTCCGGCGCCGGGCATCGCCTCGAGGATCTTGACCAGACGTTCGGGCAATTGACGGTGACGCGCGAGGTGAGCGCGGAAGCTCTCGAGCTGCATGCGCGTCGGCATCTGGCCCTTCATCAGGAGCCAACACACTTCCTCGAAGCTGCTCTTCGCGGCGAGCGTCTCGATGCGGTAGCCGCGGTACTCGAGGACGCCGAGTTGTCCGTCGATGTAGCTGATCGAGGAGATCGCTGCGGGGATGCCCGCCAATCCGGGCACGTAGTCCTTGCGGGGTTCGCCGGTTTGCGGCGTCGTCGTGCTCATGGCCGTGTTCGTGTTCGCCGTGTTCGCGCTCATGGGTGCCTTGCGTTGGAAGGTCCTTCCGATATCGGACCGTTCCTGGTGAGCGCGGTAGTGTAGCGAGACGAAACGGGGTCCGTCAGCGTCGCGAACGGATCAAGATCGCGACTCGAGCCACGCGAGCAGCAGCCGCGTCCCGACACCACTCCCCTGGGGCCCACCCACCCAGTCGCGCCCGAGGCCGCCCCACGCCGTGCCGGCGATGTCGAGGTGGCACCATTCGGTCGAGCCGACGAAGTGCGCGAGGAAGGCGGCGCCGGCCGACGAGCCGTTGCCCGAGTCCGACGAGTTGATGTTCTTGAGGTCCGCGACCTCCCCCTTCATCTGGTCCTTGTGGGCGTCGAGCAGCGGCAACGGCCACACGCGCTCCCCGGAGAGTTCGCCGGCGCGGGTCAGTTGGTCGCGCAGGCGCTCGGTCGACGCGAACATGCCGGAGAGCTCGTGCCCGAGCGCGACGACCACCGCACCGGTCAACGTCGCGAGGTCGACGATCGTGTCGGGCTCGATCGTCTTCTGGACGTACGCGAGCGCGTCGCACAGCACCAGCCGCCCTTCGGCGTCGGTGTTCAAGACCTCGATCGACAGACCGTTCATCGCGGTGACGACGTCGCCGGGTTTGATCGCGCGGCCGCCGGGCATGTTCTCGCTCGCCGGCACGACGCCGTGGATCTCGAGCGGCAGGTCGAGCTTCGCCAGCGCGTGGAAGACGCCGAGCACCGCCGCGCCGCCGGACATGTCGTACTTCATGTCCCACATGCGCGCGGCCGGCTTGATCGAGATCCCGCCGGTGTCAAACGTCAGCCCCTTGCCGACCAACGCGATGCACGCCTTCGCGCGACCGCGCGGCTTGTAGGTCAGGTGGATCAGCGCGGGCGGCTCGACCGAACCTTGCGCGACGCACAGCAACGCGCCCATGCCGTGGCGGCGCATCTCGGAAGTTCCGAGCGCCTTGCAGCGGATGCGCGGCGAGCGCGCGGCGAGCTTCTTCGCTTCGGTCACGAGATCGCGCGGACGCATCTTGTTCGCCGGCGCGTTCTGCAGGTCGCGCACAAACGCGTTCGCTTCCGCGGACGTGCGGCCGCGTTCGAGTCCGGCGCGCAGCTCGCGCGAACCGCTCGCTACGACCAACTTGTCGAGCTTGGTCGTCTTCGGCTTGGTCTTGAACGTCTGGTAGCGATAGAGCCCGAGCAGCGCGCCTTCCGCGAGCGCGACGCCCGCCTGGAACGGACCGCCGACCGGTTTCTCGATCGCCTTCGGCGGCAAGCACACCGCACTCGCGCCGCCCGAGGCGTCGACGCGTTGCGCGGCGACGGCGCTCGCGCGGCGCAGCTTCTCGAGATCGAAGTCGTTCGCCTTGCCGAGGCCGACCACGTGGACGCGCGTGATCGGACCGGAGTCGGCCTCGATCGCGCGGTGCTCGCGGAACTCGCCCTTGAAGCCGCGCAGCGCGTGCGTCGAAAGCACGATTTCGCGCGGGAACTCGGGCTTCTCGCCTTCGAAGGCGAACACGATCAACGCATCGGCGCGCTCGAGCTTCGAGACGCGGTCCTTGACGATCAGTTTCATGCGGACGTCTTCTTCCGGGCTCACATGTCGATGTACTTGGGACCGCCGCCGCCTTCGGGGACGACCCACTGGATCACTTGGTACGGATCCGCGATGTCGCACGTCTTGCAGTGCACGCAGTTGGCGGCGTTGATCGTCACGCCGGTCGGTGTGCCTTCCTTCGGCCACTCGTAGACGGCGGCCGGGCAGAAGTGCTGGCACGGATTGCCGAACTCGGCGGTGCAGCGCGAGACGCAGATCGACGGATCGGTGACGATCAGATGCGGAGGTTGGTCTTCTTCGTGGACGGTGCCCGACCAGTAGACGTCGGTCAGCTTGTCCATCGCGCCCTTGTCGTCGTAGCGCGGCTTCTCGAGCAGCGCTTCGCCGATCGGCTCGGTGGTCGTCGCATCGACGTGGCCCTTGCGCCGCGCGACGAGCCCGCGTCCGCCGGTGACCATCTGCACACCGACGTCGAGCGCGCCCGCGAAGAAACCGCCGTGGAACGCTTGGTGGAAGTTGCGCACGCCCCACAGCTCGCGCTTCGCGTCCGACTGTTCGAAGAGTTGCGTGTAGCGCGCGAGCGACGCCGCCGACGTGTCGTTCTTCGCTACCGCTTCGGCGAGCGCTTCCGCCGCGAGCAAACCCGACTCGATGGCGAGGTGCACGCCCTTCAGGCGCGCGCTGTTCAAGAAGCCGGCGCTGTCGCCGACGAGACAGAAGCCGTCGCCTTGCAACTTCGGCATCGCGAAGTAACCGCCGTACGGCACCGTCTTCGCGCCGTAGCGCAGGACCTTGCCGCCTTCGAGGTGTTGGGCGACGCCGGGGTGTTGCTTCCACTGCACGAAGAGCGCGTGCGGATCGAGCTTCGCGTCGGGATGGTCGAGACCGATCACGAAACCGATCGACAGGCGATTCTCCGAGAGCCCGTAGATCCAGCCGCCGCCGTAGCCGCGCAGACCGATCGGCATGCCCAACGTGTGAATGACCTGACCGCGCATCTTCGCGCCGTGCTCTTCCGGGATCTCCCAGATCTCCTTGATGCCGGTCCCGAAGCTCTGCGGGTTCTCCGGGTTGTCGAGGCCGAGCTTGGCGATCAAACCCTTCGCGAGCGAACCGCGCGTGCCTTCCGCGAAGACCGTGACGCCGGCCTTGATGTTCATCCCGGGCTGGAAGTTCGACTTCTTCTCGCCGTGCTTGCCGAGGCCGGCATCGCGCGTCTGCACGCCGATCACGCGCGAACCGTCGTACAGGATCTCCGCGCCGGCGAAGCCCGGGTAGACGTCGATGCCGAGCTTCTCCGCTTCGTCCTTCAACCAACGGACGACGCGATAGAGCGAGATGATGAAGTTGCCGTGGTTCTGCAGCGTCGGCGGAACGAGGAAGCCTTGCAGCCGCGACCAACGACCGCCCTGCCACAGGACGTCCATGCAATCGTCGACGACCGGACTCTCGATCGGACAACCGCGCTGCTTCCAATCGGGGAAGAGCTTCGTCATCCCGCGCGGATCCATCACCGCGCCGGAGAGGATGTGGTAGCCGACCTCTTCCGCCTTCTCGAGGACGAGGATCGTCTTCTCGAGCTTCGCCGCGTCGAAGCGGCGCTTCAGATCGATCGCGCACGCGAGCCCCGACGGACCGGCGCCGACGATCAGCACGTCGACTTCGAGGTCCTCGCGCGCCACGCCGGGAACTTGCCAGGAGAACTGCTTCGCGTCGGTCGGTGCCATGGAAGGCCGCGCATGTTAGCTGCGCTCGCGGACGTCGACAAACGCGCGTCGCGGGCGGCGCGGCGGCTACGATGGCGCGCGGTGATGCGGTCCATTCGCCTGCTCGCGTTCGTGTTCGCACTCGGTGTGCTCGCACTCGCGAGCTGCGGGAAGAGCGAGCGGGCCAAGCGTCCGAACGTCGTGTTGATCACGCTCGATACGACGCGCGCGGATCGTCAGTCGTGCTACGGACATCGCAGGCGGACGTCGCCGGAGCTCGATCGTCTGGCCGCGGACGGCTTGCGATTCACGCACGCTTATGCGGTGACGAGCTGGACGCTGCCGGCGCACGCGTCGCTCTTCACCGGCAAGTTCCCGAGTTCCCACGGCGCGCAGTACGACGAGAACGGTTCGCTCAAGCTCTCTCAAGCGCTCGCAGGCGTTGGTCGCGCCGCGTTCCAGAAGTATCGCGTGCGGCCGTTGTCGAAGAGCGAGCGCACGCTCGCCTCGATCCTCGCCGACGCCGGTTGGAAGACGTGCGGCGTCGCGGGCGGGCCGTGGACGAAGGAACTCTTCGGCCTCGGACTCGGATTTCAAACGTACGACGACGACAACGTGACTTCGCTCAACGGCCGCCCGGGCGACGACGTGACGCGCGCCGGAATCGCGTTCGTCGAAGCTCACGCGCAGGAGCCCTTCTTCCTCTTCCTCAACTACTTCGACGCGCACGAACCGAATCGGCCGTCGGACGAAGACGTGAACGCGATCCTCGCGAAGGGCGAGACGTTCGCGGCGCTCGACGAGGCCGAGCAGCACCGCGTGCAGTACGAAGCCGAGATCCACGCCGCCGATCGCGCGATGGGTCGA
>JAIOPM010000043.1 GCA_021413885.1 Planctomycetota bacterium | reverse complement strand
CGCGGTGCTCGACGGCAAGCGTTTTTCGATGCCCGGCAACTTCGGCGCGCCGGAGGTCGGGCAGAGCGGCGGGCACACGGTCCTCCATCTCTCGGAGAGCGAGCCCGACCCGGGCACGACCGAACGTTGGACCGGCGAAGTCTCGACCGCCGAGATCGACGAGAGCACGAGCGGGTCCGCCGCGATCAAGGCGCTCGGGGCCATCAAGGCGCTCGGATACGTCGGCAGTGCGTCGACACCGGTTCCGACGCCGACCGGCGTCACACCGAACAACATCCACGTCCACCACGTGAGCTCGCGCGGGTTGCCGAGCGACAAGGTGCTGGTACCGCTCTTCGCGTGGATGCGTCTCGGCGGCGCGGTCGCGTTGTTCGGGCCGCGTGCCGAAGCGCTCGCGCGCGCGCAAGCCGAACTCTCGCCGTGGATGGAGCCGCGGTTCGCGCTCGGGCTCGCGAACGCGACGTCGAGTTGGCGCGCGGGGCTCGGGTTCCTCTGCGTCGACGACGAACCGGCGTTCTCGAGCGATCCGCAGCGGCGTGCGATCCGTGAGTCGGTGTTGTCCGACGGCGGCATCGTCGACGACGCGGGCGGCTCGCGTCTGCAATCGGCGAAGCCGGTGCTGCCCGATCTCTTCGCGCTGCCGTACAAGAGCTTCTGCCTCCTGCTCGTGCTGTTCGCGATCGTGATCGGGCCGGTCAACTTCGTCCTGGTCAAACGCACGAAGCGACCGGTGCTCCTGCTCGTCACGATCCCCGCGATCGCGCTCTCCGCGGCGGCGGCGCTGTTCGTCTTCGGGCTCTTCTCCCAAGGGCTCGGCGTCAAGCTCGCGTCGTACTCGTACGCGTTGCTCGACCAGCGTTCGCACCGTTCGATGGCGAGCGAGCAGCGGATGATCTTCGCCGGTCTCGCGCCGGCGCGCGGGCTCGAGCCCGGGCCCGGCGCGTGGACGCAAGCGATCGCGCGCTACACGAGCAACCGCACGTGGCAATCGCCGTCGTACGGCGAGCACTACGTCGTCGACCACGATCCCGGCCTCGTGCTCTCCGGCGATTTCCTCCCGGCGCGAACCGCGTTCCTCCACCAAACGGTCACCGATCGCGCGGAGCGAGCGCGGCTCGAGATCGCGCGCGACGGCGGCGCGCTCGCGGTGACCAACGCGCTCGGCACGACGATCGAGAACCTGCTCGTGCGCGACGCCGCGGGCGACTACTGGACCTGCGAAGGCGCGATCGCCGGCAGCGAACGACGCACGCTCGTCCAACTCGCGCCCGACGAGGCCGCGAACACGGCGACGCTGCTGCGCCTCGGACTGCTCCAGCCCGATCTCCCCGCGTTGCCGGCCGCGTGTTGGCTCGCGCGCCTCGAACGCGGCGTGTTCGGCGACGACTGCGGAGTGACGGGCAACGAACAGGTCTCGTACCACCACGTGCTCGGCGTGCTCGACGCTACGGCCGAGGAGTGGCGATGAGCGCCCTCGAAGTCCGCGGCATCACGAAGACGTTCCGCGCGTTGAAGGCGGTCGACGAGGTGTCGTTCACGGTCGAGCCCGGCTCGATCTGCGGCTTCATCGGTCCGAACGGCGCCGGCAAGACGACGACGATGCGCATCTGCGCGACGCTCGATCTGCCGGATCACGGCGACGTGCTCGTCGACGGCGTGTCGGTGCTCGAGGAGCCGCGGCTCGCGCGCAAGAAGCTCGGCTTCATGCCCGACAACTACGGCGCGTACCCGCACACGACGATCCGCGAGTACCTCGACTTCTACGCGCGCGCGTACGGACTGCGCGGCAAGGCGCGCAAGCGGACGGTCGATCAGGTGACGTCGTTCACGTCGCTCGGCGAGCTGCAGGAGAAACTGATCCACACGTTGTCGAAGGGCATGAAGCAGCGGCTCTGCCTCGCGAAGACGATGCTGCACGATCCGTCGGTGTTGATCCTCGACGAGCCGGCGGCCGGACTCGATCCGCGCGCGCGCGTCGAACTGCGCGAGCTGGTCAAGGCGCTCGGTTCGATGGGCAAAGCTCTTTTGATCTCGTCGCACATCCTGACCGAGCTCGCGGAGATGTGCGACGGCGTCGCGGTGATCGAGAGCGGCAAGTTGCTCGCGACCGGACGCGTCGGCGACATCCAGAAGAGATTGCAGCCGCACGCGACGATCTACGTGCGCGCGCTGTGCGAACGCGCGGAGTTGGAGAAGGCGCTGCTCGAGGAGCCCGAGCTCGCCAACGTGCGTTCGGAGCGCCAAGGGCTCGCGTTCGATTACACCGGCGACGACGAAGCGCTCGCGCGGCTCGTCGAACGACTCGTCGCGCGCGGGCTGAAGCCGGTCGAGTTCGCGGGCGGCGAGGTCAAGCTCGAGGACATCTTCATGTCGTTGACGCAGGGCAAACTCCAATGAGCGCGCCGGCCGTCGACGTCGCGGTACCGGAGCCGCGCGGTTTGCGAGCGTGGCTCGCGCGCGCCGACGATCGCCTGAACCCGATCCTGGTGAAGGAGATCCGCCAAGCGCTGCGCGGACGCTACTTCCGCAACCTGTTCTGGCTGACCGTCGTGCTCGCGACCGGCATCGGCGTGTTCATGATCCTGATCTCGAGCGTCGACAACGACCTCGATCGGCTCGGGCCGCACTTCTTCTCGGCGACGTTCGGCGTGTTGTCGTTCGCGGTGCACACGTTCGTGCCGTTCTGGGCGTTCCAGTCGATGGGCGCGGAGTGGGAGGAGAACACCTTCGATCTGCTGGTGATCTCCGACCTGAGGCCGAGGCAGATGATCGTCGGCAAGGTGCTCGCGGCCGCGACGCAGGCGTTGCTCTACTACTGCGCGTTCTCGCCGTTCCTCGTGTCGACGTTCTTGATGGGCGGCGTCGACATCCTCGCGATCGCGGTGATCCTTCCGCTCTCGATGCTGGTGTCGACGACGTTGTCGTTCCTCGCGGTCGCGCTGTCGACGCTCGGCAAGACCAAGATCGCGCGCGCCGGACTCGCGATGTTGCTCGCGTGCGCGCTGCTGCCGGTGTCGGGCGGTGGAATCGCGTTCGCCACGATGTTGGTCGAGCAGTCGAGCATCCTGCGCGACCACGACTTCCTCTTCGGCCTCGCGATGTTCGTCTCGGCGTTGCCGATCTTCGCGTTCTTCATGTACTCGATCGGCTGCGCGCGCCTCGCGCACGACGAGGAGAACCACTCGACCGCGCTGCGCATCCTGGTGACCGCGATCAATCTCGTGTCGCTCGGTTGGGGGATCTACGCGTACACGACGTTCTCGTACCGCGACGAAGGTTGGCTCGAGGGCATGGTCGCGTTCGGCTTCGGGATCTCGTTCCTCGCCTACCTCTTCTTCGTCACCGAGCCCGAGACCTTCGGCCGCCGCGTCGCGAAGCAGGTGCCGCGTTCGAGTTGGCTCGCGTTGCACACGCTGCCGTGGTTCCCCGGCGGCGGGCGCGGGCTGTTGCTCTTGCTCGCGAACGGAGCGCTCGCCGTCTTCGTGACCGCGGCCGCCGCGTTGCCGCTAGGCGATGCCGACGCCGTGATGTTCGTCGCCGCGCTCTACCTCTACGGCGCGGTGAGCCTCGGCCTGCTCTCCGGCATCGCGTCGTTCGGCGTGCGCACGCTGCGGGCGCGCAACGCGGTGCGCATCGGAACGCTGGTGCTGCTCGGACTCACGGTGTTCCTGCCGGCGCTCGGGGGTTTCCTCTTCGACATCACGGAGTGGATGAAGTTCGAGCACCCGCTCAATCCGTTCTGGATCCTGAGTGAGATCGCGTCGGGCCGTACGAGCACCGTGAGCAAGGGCCTGCTGGTGCTCGGCGCCGGCATCCTCCTCACGTTGGCCGCCAACTTTGCGCGCATCCTGCGCGCGCTCGACGAAACGAGCCGTTGCTCCGCCGAACGCCGCGAGCGCGAAGCCAAGGCGACCCCGACCGATGCCGCGACCCAGTCCTGAAGCCGAGCGCCTCGGCGAACGCCATCGCCTCGCGCTCTTCGAAGTGCCGCGGCGCGGCGTCGCGGGCGAGTTGCTCGGACGAGGCACGGGCTCGAGCCTCGAGTTCCACGATCGCCGCGCGTACGCGCCGGGCGACGACGTGCGCCACCTCGATTGGCGCGCGATGGCGCGCACCGATCAGACGTTGGTGCGCGTCTACCGTGAGGAGTTGTTGCCGCGGCTCGAGCTCGTGCTCGACCTCTCGCGCTCGATGGCGAGCGACGACGCGAAGGCTCAACGCGCGCTCGACCTCGCGTACCTGTTCGCGCGCGCGGCGGAGCTCGGCGGCTCCGAGGTGCGCATCACGCTGTGCGCCGCGCGGCCGGAGCGCGTCGATCTCGAGCGTCTGCGCGGCCGCGAGACCGTGTTCGACGGGCGCACGTCGCTCGCGCTCGCGTTGTCCGAGGCGAGTTCGCTCTTCACGCCCGGCGGTCTACGCGTCGTGATCTCGGACTTCCTCGCGCCATTCGACGCGCGCGAGCTGGTGCGCCCGCTCGCGGCGCGTTCGGGCGGACTGGTGCTCGTCCAAGTCCTGTCGAGCTTCGATCGCTCGCCCGCCGTCGGTTCCGCGTTGCGCCTCGTCGACGCCGAGGACGACACGACGCTCGACGCGTGGCTCGACGAGGCGACGGTCGACGGTTATCGGCGACGCCTGAAGAGCCTGATCGACGGCCTCGAGCTCGAGACGCGCCGCGCGAACGGCCGCTTCTTCTCATTCACCGCGGACGACCCGCTGGCGCTGCACGTCGACCGCGACCTGATCCCGTCGGGCGTGCTCGCGGCAAACTGACAGTACGGAGCCAGCCTCGACTCGGCCGTTTTCGACCGGCCCCCTTTCTCCGCACGTCAGAATCTCGCGCGCAACTGCAACCGCCGACGCCTCTCGGCGTCCATTCCCGCGGATCAAGGCATGGCACGTTCTCCGCGAGGCGATGGACCCGGCGTCTGGCATCACGTAACGAACCGCGGCATCGCTCGGCGGACGGTCTTCGAGAATGCACGCGACGTGCGGTTCTTCCTCTCTCGCCTCGCGCACGTCGTGCGCGCCGGGCGGGTCGAGGTGCATGCGTACTGTCTGATGACGACGCACTTCCATCTGCTCGTGCGCAGCAACGAATCCGGCCTGTCGCGCGCGATGGAGCGATTGCTCAACGACTACGTTCGCTGGTTCAATCGCGGGCGTGGACGCGATGGCGCGCTGTTTCGAGGCCGGTTCCGATCGCGCCCCGTCGACTCGCACGAGTATCGCCGGCGGGTCGTCGCCTACATCGACGCGAACCCCATCCTCGCGAACCTCGTCCCCGCGCCTGCGCTCTACCCGCACGGCAGCGCGCGGCACTACGCGCGGGAGTGCGGACCGATCTGGCTCGAGCGGAGCTGGATCGAGACCGAGGTGCGCGAGAGAAGTGGCGCCAGAGCGTACGCGCCGCGCGACTATCCGGCGTGCTTCGGTGTGCAGGTCGGCCCGGCGCTGGCGCGTGTGATCGAGCGGCGCATCGAGTGGCCCGCGCGCGCGCGGGACCCGCTCGATGACCTGCTCGGCGCGGCGCCGGAGGTCGTCCTCGCTTGGATGCGTGGCAAGGCGGCGCTCGCCGACGGGACGTCCATCGATCTACCGCTGTGCGACGCTCAGGACGTGATCGAGCTCGTCGCCCGGCATCGCGCTCAGCGTGAGGACTGGTACCTGCAACTCTCGCGGGTTCGCTCGTCCGGCTGGCGATCGGTGGAGGTCGGGCTCCTGCGCGACCTGTGCGGTTCGTCTTGGTCGGAGATCGCGATTCAGATCGCGACCGCGGAGCAAGGCGCTCGACGCGCGTATGGAATCCACCGCAAGTCGCTGCAGGCGATCGGCGACTACGCACGGACGGTCGAGCAACTCGTGCGGCTCGCGCTCGACCGTTGCTACGGCTCACGCGCCGCGGTCGGTGGAACCGAGCCGGCCGCGGCGGGGCCCTGCTCGTCCCCTTGGACGAACGAGAGTCGCTCGCTGGCCGCGACGTGAACGAAAACGGCCGAGTCGAGGCTGGCTCCGTTACGACCTTCGTCGACGGTCGAGTTCGGCGCGCGCGCGGGCCATGGCGTCGGCGACCGAGCCTTGGTCGGTTGCGCGCGGTTGCGGAAGGTCGGGAGGCTTCGGGGGCGAGCTCGGTGCGCTCGCGGTTGGTGACGTCGGCGCGCGCACTGTCGCAGCCTTCGTCATCGCTGCGGCCGAGGCGGTCGGCGGGACGGTTTCGACGCTCGCGGGACGCAGCGAACGGAAGCGCCACGCGCTCGGCCACTTCAAGTACGCGAAGAGTTCGAGGCGCCGCGACGCGATCTCGACGAGCCAGAGGAGAATCGCGGCGAGCACCAGCTCGCGCGCGATCGAGCGCCACGCGTTCGAATCGCGTGAACCGCGCCACAGTTCGGCAGCGCTGGCGACGTTCTCGCCGGCGGATTCCTGCGCGATGCGCTGCAACAGACGTGCGCCCGCCTCTCGGTCGCGGCGCGGCGCGAACTCGGGGCTGTACGAGAGCACGATCGGCGGCAGGGAGAGCCCGCGCTTCTCGCCGACGCGCAACGTGCCGAGGCTGACGCCGGCGCGCTCGAGTTCGAGGCGCGCTTCGTAGCGTTGTTCGGCGACGCGCACGAGCTCGAGCTCGCGCACCACGCCCGACGGATCGGTGACGCGCGCGGTGAGCTCGGACGCGTCCGGCGGATGCGGCGCCGACGGATCGACCTCGACCGAGATCACCGCTTGGCGACCTTCGCGGCGCACGGAGCTGAAGACCTCGCTCGGTTCCTCGAAACCGGAGAGCCAACGCGTCGCCGTCACGAAGAAGTCCGCGAAGCCCGGCCACGCGACGACCTCCGCGCCCCACGTGCCGCCGACTTCGCCGGTGAACGCGGCGACGCGACCGAGGCCGCGCTGCGCGAACGCGAAGACCGGCGCGCGGTTCTCGTCGGTCGTCACGACGCCGAGGTTCGCGTCGGGCCGCGCGTACGTCAGGTTGTAGCCACCGAGCGCGGGGAAACCCGCGCGCTCGAGCGCCGCGTTCGGATCGCCGAGCGCGAAGAGCTCGCTCGTCGTCTCGGTCGTCGTGCGCTCCTCGACGAACGTCGCGCGCGCGAACGTCAACGTGTCCTGCGCGAAGAGGCGCGGCAGATCGTCGGCGGACTGCGTGAAGTAGATCGCGCCTTCGCCGAGCTTCGCGATCCGCTTCAGGAACTCGGCGTCGCTGTCCTGCTCGGTGCCGAGCGCGATCACCGAGAGCGTCGTGTTCATCTTCAGGAACTTCGCGACCAACGCGTCGCAACCATCCTGCTCCTCGGAGTCGGCGGCGTCGGCGAAGAGCACGACGTGGCGATTCGATTGCGGCGCGTCGTCGAGCATCTCGCCCGCCGCGAGCAAACCGGTGTAGACGTAGATGCCGCCGCCCTGGGACTGAACGCGCAGGACGTTCTGCACGATCGAAGTCGGGTCGTCGACCATCGTCAACGGTTGGATGACGTGCGCGCTCGAATCGACCGCGATCACGCCGACGGAATCGATCGGCGAGAGGAGCTCGATCGCCGCCGCCGCGCCGCGGTCGGCGAGATCCATCTTCTGCACGCCCGGTTGGACTTCGACCGCCATCGAGCCCGAGCGGTCCATCACGATGACTTCGGAGATGCCTTGCTTGCGCTTCTCCTGGCGCATCTCGAGCGAGACCGGCAGCAGCTCGTCGAGCGTCGAACGGAAATAGCCGCCGATCCCGAAGCTCGCCTTGCCGCCGGTGATCAGCAACCCGCCGCCGCGCTCGCGCACGAAGTCGTCGAGCGCCTTCATCCCGTCGAGCCCGAGCCGCGACGCCGCGACGTTCTCGAGCACGACCGCGCGGTACGCGAGCAAGCCGACGCGCGTGAGTTTCGCCGCTTCCGGCGTCGCGACTTCGACGGGCACGCTCGACTGCACGAGGGCCGCGACCAACGCGTCGGCCGCGCCGTCGTGATCGACGACCAACACCGGCTTCGCGCCGACGACGCGCAGCGCGCCGAGGCCGACGTCGTTCTCCCGGATCGCGTCGCCTTCGGCGCGGACGCGCAGCGCGTACGTCGCGACGCCGGCGCGCGGCGCGCGGTCGCGGAAGAGCAAACGATTGGTGCCGAGCGCGAGTTCGCGCTTGCCGCGCGAGAGCACGACGCCGTCGCGCTCGAGCTCGTACTCGATCGTCGCCGCGGCGCTCGCCCACACCCAACCGCTGAACTGGAACGGTTCGGCGAGCGCGACTTCGTCGGGCAAGTCGACCGCTTCGACCGCGACGTCGAGCCGGCTCGGTCGCTCGTACGGCCGCACGTCGACACGCACGCCGCGGGCGAACGCGCGCCGCGCGGCGGCGAGCGCGTCGCCGTCGGTCTCCTCGCCGTCCGAGAAGAGCGCGATCGAACCCGGTCGATCCTTCGGGATCGTCTCGAGCGCCGCGTCGAGCGCGCGGCCGAGGTTCGAGCCGTCGGCGTCGACGGACTTCGTGAAACCGGTGAAGCGCGCGGAGCCCGACGGCAGACGTTCGAGCGCCGCGCCGCGGCCGAACGCGACGACGCCGACGCGGTCGCCGCTCTCCCGCGCGTCCTCGACCAACGTCAGGAGTTCGGTCGCGCTGCGCTCGGCTTCCGCCGGCATCGATTGCGAACGATCGACGACGACGACGAGATCGCGGCCGACGTCGGTGCGACGCAAATACGGCGACGCGAGCGCGAGGACGAGCAACGCGAGTACGAGCGCTCGCACCACGGTGACGCCGACGCTCCTCGTGCGGAACTTCCACGCGACCCACGCCGCGGGCAACGCGAGGAACAGCAGCTCCGGGTGCAGGAAGCCCACGCTACGCCGCTCCCGTTCCGACGTTCGGTACGAACGTCGCGAGGCGCCGCGCGCCGCGCGCGAGCACGAAGAAGTCGAACAGGACCGCGGCGAGCGCGAGCGCGACCAACAACGCCTCGGGCCACGCGAAGTCGATCTCGGGCGCGTCGGCGGAAACTTCCGCGGGCCGCCGGCCCGACGCGCGCGGCGCGAGATCGGACTCGCGCGGATCGACGAAGCTCGTCGCGACGCGGCCGACGACGGTCTCGCCGAGCGCGAGCTCCCACACGCCGACTTGATCGAGCCCGTCGAGCACGAACTCGCCGCGCGCGGGGATCTCGCGGCGCGCACCGTCCGGCGCACGCAACAGATAGGGCCGCTTCTCCGCGCGCGCGACGCCGAGCTCCGCGCCCGCGCGATAGTTCACCGACTCGCCGATCGCGACGTTGGTGCGCGCGAGGCCGGGCAGTTCGGAACGGCGGACTTCGGCGAGGTTCGAGAGCAGGATCGGCCAATCGGGCGAGCGCGCGAGCGTCGAACGTTCCGGGTCGAGCCGCAGACGCCAAACGGTGCGCGCGCCGGTCGGCTCTTCGGTGAAGAGCGCGACGTTGCCCGCGGAGACGAGCGGCGCGCCGACCAACACGTCGCCCTCCGGCGCGCTCCACACCACGCCGTCGAACGTCACGCCTTCGAACGCGCGGTGGCGCTTCTCGACCAGGAACGGTCCGACCCAAGCGTGCGGCGCGCCGGTCGGTCGATCGAGCAACACGAGACTGGTCGCCGCGCCGCCGGAGAGCGACGCGGTCAGCGCGAGGTGCGCGCGCTCGAGCGAATCCGCCGCGACCGAATCGGGGACGATCTCGAGCCACCGCTCGACGTTGCCTTCCGGCCCGCGCGGATCCGAGAGCCCGAGCAGCGCGAGCGTGCGCGGTTCGAGGTCGGCCCAGAGCGCGAGCGTTCGCGCCGGCACCGGCGCGAGCAACACGCGGTCGTCGAGTGCGAGCGCATCAGGCGCGAGCCGCGCTTCGACCAACGGCGCGCCCTCGGGCAGCTCGAACGCGAAGCTCGCCTTCTCACCCGGACCGAGCTCGAGTTCCTTGGTCTGCAACGTGCGCTCGTCGGCGACCAACGCGAGCGTGGATCGTCCCGTACCCGCGCCCCAGTGCGCGACGGTCAGGAACACGCGCTCGACCGCGGCGCCGGTCGTCGCCGATCGTTCGCGCGTGCGCGTCGCGTGGACGAACGCGAAATTCGTCTCGCTTGTCCCGACGGCGACGAGCTCGACCTCGCGCGGGAACGCGGTCGGCTCGAAACGATCGGTGATCACGCCGACGCGCTTGCCGCCGGAGAGCTCGAGCGCCAACGCGACCGCCGGAGTCAGATCGTGGTGCACCGCGCGCGGCGCGTACTTGGCGAGCGCTTCACGCGCCTCGCGTGCGTAGGCCGTCGGACCCGCGAGGATCGTCGGACGCTCGCCGGATTCGATCAACGTGACGCGCGAGTCGGAACCGAGCGCCGCCAAGCGCCGCTCGACTTCTTCGATCGCCCGCTCGCGCGCAGTCGAATCGCCGGCGCGCGCCGACATCGACGCCGAGCCGTCGAGCACGATCACGAGATGTTCGGTGCGCGTCGAGCCCGGACGCGGGCCGGCGAGCGCGAACGCGAGCGCCGCGGCGGCGAGCAGCTCGAGGAGCAACGACGCCGAGGCGCGCAACGGCTGACGCTCGCGACCGGCGACCGGCGTGCGATCGACCGATTGCCAGAGGAACAGCGCGCTGACCGCCCGCGGCTCGAAGCGCCGACGGAAGAGATGCAGCGCGACGATCGCCGGCAACGCGAGCAGCGCGAAGAGTCCGAGGGGGTGAGCGAACACGCGAGCGGCAGCCAGGAACGGCGGCGCATTCTAGCGCTCGCTGGCGCTCGAGATTCCGGGCGCGGAACGCGCGTTCATCGCCTGGAGCCCGAGGGGCGCATCCCGTAGAGTTCCCCGCCCGCCTCCGAGCTCCACCGTGCCCGCCTTGGTCCATATCGATCGCGAAGAATGCCTGCAGCTCGATCGGGCGATCACGCGCGAGTGGATCGAGACCGACGGCCGCGGCGGGTACGCGTCGTCCACGATCCTGCTTTGTCCGACGCGGCGCCATCACGGTTGGTTGGTGACGCCGTTCGGCGCGAGCGCGAAGCGCTTCGTCTGGCTCTCGCGTTTCGAGGAGACGATCACCGGCGGCGGCAAGTCGTTTCCGTTGTCGATGGGGCGCTATCCGGGCATGTGGCATCCCCACGGACACCAGGCGATCCAATCGGTCGACCTCGTCCCCTACCCGAGGTTCTCCTATCGCCTCGGCGGAACGTGGATCCACCGCGACCTGTTGATGGTCAAGGGCGACCCGACGGTGCTGATCCGTTACTCGGTCGACGCGGTCGACGTGCCGCTCGAGCTCGTGCTGCGGCCGCTCTACGCCTTCCGCGAAGCCGACGCGTTGACGCGCGAGAACATCGCGCTCGATCCGCGTGTCGAGCGCATCGCCGGCGGCATTCGTTCGAGGCCGTACGGCGAGTTGCCGCAGCTCGCGATCACCGTGTCGTCGCAGGCGCAACGCTTCGAGGCCGACCCGGTTTGGTACCGGCGCATCGAGTACGCGAAGGATCTCGAGCGCGGCTACGACGGCATCGAGGACAACTTCACGCCCGGCACGTTCACCGTTTCGATCGCGCCCGGCGCGGACGTCGTCGTCGCGGCCACGATCGGCGAGCCCGTATCGGATCCGGCGGCGCTGTGGAAGCGCGAGGACTCGACGCGGCGCGCGCGGCTCGCGCGTTTCGACCGCAGCTTGAAGAGCGCGCTGATGCTCGCCGCCGACGACTTCCTGCATCGCAAGAGCGCGACGGGGCGACTCGGCGTGTTGACCGGCTTCCCGTGGTACGGCGAGAGCGGGCGCGAGACGTTGGTCGCGTTGCCCGGACTGCTGCTGACGCGCGGCGAGGTCGAGACGTGCGGCAACGCGCTCGAAGCGACGCTGCCGTTCCTGCGCGACGGCCTTCTGCCCTCGCACTTCGGCACCTCGGCGGCGGACTCGCGCTACGAAGCGGCGGACACCGCGTTGTGGTTCGCGCGCGCGGTGCGGCTGTACGAGAACGCGGGCGGCTCGCAGGAGCGCGTGAACGACGTGTTCGCGCCGGCGCTCGCCGCGATCGCTGAAGGCTTGTCCTCGACGAAGCAGCTCGCGATCTCCGTCGACGACCAGGGCCTGCTGCACGCCGGCACACCCAACCTCGCGGTGACGTGGATGAACGCGTACGCCGAGGGCAAGCCGGTGACGCCGCGCCACGGCTGCGCGGTCGAGGTCAACGCGCTCTGGTACTACCTGCTCGCGTACCTCGACGACCTGAACGAGCGCGCCGGTGCGAAGGAACGCGCGAAGGAATGGAACCGGCGCAAGCGTGTCGCGGCGACGGGCTTCCTCCAACGCTTTTGGCTCGACGACGAGCGCTCGCTCGCCGATACGTGGCGCGAAGATGCGGTCGATCGGCATTCACGCGCGAACATGGTGATCGCGGCTTCGCTCGAGTTCTCACCGCTGTCGCGCGGCAAGCGCACCGACGTGTTCCGGCGCGTACGCGCCGAGCTCTTGACGCCGCGCGGTCTGCGCACGCTCGCGCCGACCAGCCCCCACTACGTCGGCGTGCACCACGGCAACCACGACGAGCGCGAACGCGCGCGCCACAACGGTTCGGTGTGGCCGTGGTTGTCGAGCTTCTACATCGAGACGTACTTGCGCGCGTACGTGCCGCGCTTGTGGCGTCTCGAGCCGCTCTCGGAACTCGTGCTCGGCTTCTCCGATCTCCTCCAAGGCTACGGGTTGAACCACGTGTCCGAACTCTACGACGGCGATCCCCCGCATCGTCCGCGCGGCGCGATCGCGTCGGCGCTCAACGTCGCGGAGCTGCTGCGCGCGCTGCACTTGCTCGAGGAGCCGCCGCAATGAAGGTCTTGATGCTCGGTTGGGAGTTTCCGCCGCACATCTCGGGCGGACTCGGCACCGCGTGCTTCGGCCTGACGCAAGGGCTCTCGCACCACGGCGTCGAAGTCGCGTTCGTCGTGCCGAAGGCGTGGGGCGACGAGGATCAACGCTTCGTCAAGCTCGTCGGCGCGAACACGGTGCCGGTGCCGACGTGGACGCACGTGCAGCAGACGGTGCCGGGCCCGAAGGTCGAGACGCGGCGTACAGTCGAGTGGCGCGAGCCCGAGGAAGTCGTCCGCGTCGCGCCGCGCGTTGCGAGCGCGACCGTGGAAATTCCGCCCGAACCGCGCAAGCGCGACGAAGCCGTCGCGACGACGCTGCGCCTGCTCGAAGTCGAGAGCGCGCTGCGTCCGTACCTCGGCGAAGTCGGTTGGCTCGAACACTTGGTGTCGGTGACCGGCCTCTCGCGCGACGAACTCGTGCGCCGCTTCGAAGCCGCGCCCGAGGAATCACGTCGCGCGGTCGGCGGCCTGAAGCGTGCGCTCTTCACCGCGGCGGCCGAAGGCGATCCGCGGTCGATCGACACCGCGATCCTGCGCGAGGAGCGCCTCTCGTTCTCCGGCTTCTACGGCCCCGACTTGATGGCGGAGGTCGCGCGCTACGCGTTGGTCGTCGGCGAGGTTGCGCGGCGCGAGCCGTTCGACGTCGTCCACGCGCACGACTGGATGACGTACCCGGCCGGCATCGTCGCGGCGCGCGTCGCGAAGAAGCCGTTGGTCGTGCACCTGCACGCCAGCGAGTACGACCGCAGCGGCGAGAACGTCAACGAACGCGTGCGCGCGCTCGAGCAGCTCGGGCTCGCCACCGCCGACCGCGTGATCTGCGTCAGCCACTACACCGAGAACGCGGTGCGTTCGCGCTACCAGGTCGACGCCGCCAAGTTGCGCGTCGTGCACAACGCGGTGACGCACAAGGAACAAGTCGAAGGCTGGCAAGGGCAGAAGCACATCCGCGAACCGATCGTGCTCTTCCTCGGACGCGTCACGTTCCAGAAGGGCCCCGACTACTTCCTCGAAGCGGCCGCGCGCGTCGTCAAGGTCGAGCCCAAGGTCAAGTTCGTGATGTCGGGCAGCGGCGACATGCTGCCGAAGATGATCGAACGCGCCGCGCGCCTCGGGCTCGCGCGCCACGTCCACTTCACCGGCTTCCTGAAAGGCGAAGAGGTCGAGCGCATGTACGCGATGGCCGACATCTACGTGATGCCTTCGGTGAGCGAGCCGTTCGGCATCTCGCCGCTCGAGGCGATGGCGCTCGACGTGCCCGTCGTGCTCTCGCGTCAGAGCGGCGTGTCCGAAGTCCTGCGCAACGCGTTGAAGGTCGACTTCTGGGACGTGCAGGACATGGCGAACAAGATCCTCGCGTTGATCCGCTATCCGGCGCTCGCGCATCAACTGACCGAGGAAGGCAAGGGCGAGCTCGCGACGTTCCGTTGGGACCTGCGCGGCAAGTTGGTGCGCGCCGTGTACGAGGAGGTGGTGCGATGACGGCCCTGGTCTTCTACTTCCAGGTGCATCAGCCGTTCCGGCTGCGCCGCTACACGTTCTTCGACATCGGCGTGCACGACGGCTACTTCGACGACACCGAGAACGCGCGGATCGTGCGGCGGGTCGCGGACAAGTGCTACGTGCCGATGACCGAGGTGTTGCTCGCGCAGATCGAGAAGCACGCGGGGAAGTTCAAGTGCGCGTTCTCGGTCTCCGGCACCGCGCTCGAGCAGATGGAGCTCTGGGCGCCCGACGCGCTCGCGAACTTCAAGCGTCTCGCCGACACTGGCTGCGTCGAGTTCCTGTGCGAGACGTCGCACCACTCGCTGTCGTTCCTGGTCGACCGCACGGAGTTCGAGGACCAAGTCCGCGCGCAACAAAAGCGCGTGAAGGAGCTCCTCGGCGTCGAACCGACGACGTTCCGCAACACCGAGCTCGTCGTCGACAACCGCGTCGCGCGTTGGGTCGAGGAACTCGGCTTCAAGGCGATCCTCGGCGAGGGCGCGGATCAATTGCTCGGTTGGCGCAGCCCCCACCGCGTGTACCGGCCGGAGGGTTGCGAGCGCATCAAGCTCCTGCTGCGTTCCTACAAACTCTCCGACGACATCGCGTTCCGCTTCTCGAACCGCGCGTGGTCCGAGTGGCCGCTGTCCGCCGATCGTTTCGCCGAATGGGTCCACGCTCTGCCGCCCGAGGAGCAGTTCGTCGGCCTCTTCATGGACTTCGAGACGTTCGGCGAACACCAATGGAAGGAGACCGGGATCTTCGCGTTCATGGAGCACCTGCCCGACGCGATCCTGAAGGACCCGCGCTTCACGTTCGCGACGCCGGCCGAGATCGCCGAGCGCTTCGATCCGATCGCGCGCCTCGACATCCCCGACCCCGTGTCCTGGGCCGACGCCGAACGCGATCTGACCGCGTGGCTCGGCAACCACATGCAGCGCGCGGCGCACGAAGCGCTTTACTCGCTCGCGCCCGCGGTCCGAAAAGCTGCGGCTGCCGGACATCCGGAGCTGCTCGAGAAGTGGAAGAAGCTGACCACCTCGGACCATGTCTACTACCAGTGCACGAAGTGGTTCTCCGACGGCGACGTGCACAAGTACTTCAGCCCCTACGCTTCGCCCCACGACGCTTTCATCGCCTTCATGAACGTGCTCGATGATCTGACGCGCCGAGTCGCGGAGGCGAACGCCGCTCTTGCTCCGCTCGAACCGTCGTCGACGGAACTTCCGACGACCGAAGCCCCTTCCGCCAAGACGCCGTCCGCGAGCCCCGCCCCGTGAGTCAAACGCACACGCTGTTCGAAGTCTCCTGGGAGGTTTGCAACAAGGTCGGCGGCATCCACACGGTGGTGTCGACGAAGGCGAAGACGCTGGTCGCGCGCTACGGCGATCGCTACGTGTGCATCGGGCCGTGGCTGCTCGGCAACCCGGAGATCGAGCGCACGTTCGAGGACGAGACCGCGCGCTTCGCGGAGTTCGCCGACGGTTGTCGCGCCGCCGGAGTCGCGGTGCGCGTCGGCCGTTGGAAGATCCCGGGCGCGCCGCGGACGATCCTGGTCGCGTTCTCGGGGCTCTTCGAGAAGAAGGACCAGGTGCTCGCGCGGCTGTGGGAGCGCTTCAAGGTCGATTCGATCTTCGGCAGTTGGGACTACGTCGAGCCGGTGCTCTTCGGCCACGCCGCCGGGTTGGTGATCGAGCGCTGGACGCAAACCTCCTTCGCCGACAACGGTTCGGGCGGCCGCGCGGTCGCGCAGTTCCACGAGTGGATGACCGGCGCGGGCCTCCTCTATCTCGAGGAGAAGTGCCCCGAGGTCGGTTCGATCTTCACGACGCACGCGACGGTGCTCGGTCGCGCGTTGTCGTCGACCGGACGCTCGCCCGAGCAAGGCTTGAACGGTCGCACGGTCGACGATCTGGCGCAGGAACTCGGCGTGCGCGCGAAGCACTCGATCGAAGGCGTGTGCGCGCACACCGCCGACGTCTTCACGACGGTCAGCGAGATCACGGCGCGCGAGGCGAAGCTCTTCTTCGGCCGCGACGCCGATCCGCTGTTGCCGAACGGCATCGACCTCGACGTGATCGATGAGCTCGCCGGCGGTTTCCCGCGCAAGGTCGCCGAGCCGCGCATGCGCGAGTTCGCGCACCGTTTCCTCGGCCAAGACGTCTCCGACGCGATCTTCGTGTGCCTCTCCGGGCGCTACGAGTACCACAACAAGGGCATCGACACGCTGCTCGACGCGCTCGCGTTGCTGAACGCGCGCAAGGGCCGGCGCATCGTCACGTTCTTGATGGTGCCCGCCGCGCACTCGGGCGTGTGCAAGTCGGTGCTCGATCGCCTGCAACGGCCGCTCGCGGAGATCGACAAGCAACTCGGCGTCTCGACGCACAACCTGATCGATCGCGACAACGATCCGATCCAACGCAACACGGCGCGGCTCAAGCTCCAGAACGCGCTCGGCGACCGCGTGAAGGTCGTGCAGATCCCGGTCTACCTCAACGGCTCCGACGGTCTGCTCAACATGCCGTACGAGGCGGTGTTGCGGACGATGGACCTGTCGTCCTTCCCGTCGTTCTACGAGCCGTGGGGCTACACGCCGGAGGAGAGCCTCGCGGTCGGCGTGCCGACGATCACCACCGACTACGCGGGCTTCGGACGTTGGGCGCGTTCCGTCGGATTGACGCGCGAGGACGGCGTCACCGTGCTCGAACGCGTCGGCAAGACCGACGCGCTCGCCGCCGAGGAACTTGCGGCCGAGATGGAGCGTTGGACCAGCGAACCGATCGACTACCCGCGCACCTACGAAATCTGTCGGGCGACCGCGCAGCGCACCGCGTGGACCGATCTGATCCAGCACTACGATCGCGCGATCGCGATGGCGCTCGAGCGCACCGCGACGCGCGTCGCGCAGACCGGCGGCGCCGCCGGTCGTCCGCGCGCGCTGGTCGCCGTCAGCCCGAGCGAAGAACCGAAGCGTCCGCGCCTCGTGCCGTTCCAGGTCTCGGCGACGCTGCCGAAACCGCTCGAAGGTCTCGCGCGGCTCGCGCGCAATTTCTGGTGGTGCTGGGATCCCGAGGCGCAGGAGATCTTCCGCGAGCTCTCCCCGCTCTCGTGGGAGACCAGCGGTCACAACCCGATCTCGTTCCTGCGCATCGTCTTCCCCGAGGACCTGGCCGCGCGCGCCGCGGATCCGCGCTACCTCGAGAAGCTCGAGCGCATCCTCGCGCGCCTCGACGCGTACCTCGCCAAGCCCGCGCGCGAGCACGGTGATCTCACCGCGCGCCATCCGGTCGCGTACTTCTCGGCGGAGTTCGGCCTGCACGAATCGTTGCCGATCTACTCCGGCGGTCTCGGGATTCTCGCGGGCGATCACCTGAAGTCGGCGAGCGACCTCGAGCTGCCGCTCGTCGGCGTCGGGCTCTTCTATCGCCTCGGCTACTTGCGCCAACGCTTGACGGTGCTCGGCGATCAGATCGCCGGCACCGCCGACAACACGCCGCGCAACCTCGCGATCGAGCCCGTGCTCGACGAACGCGGCGCGCGGCTCGAGGTGACCCTCGAGCTGCCGACCAGCATCCTCGTCCTGCGCGCGTGGTCGGTGCGCGTCGGGCGCATCACGCTCTACTTGCTCGACTCCAACGTCGACGCGAATCGCCCCGAGGACAAGGCGATCACCGATCAGCTCTACGGCGGCGACCACGAGACGCGTTTGCGCCAAGAGATCGTGCTCGGCCGCGGCGGTTCACGTCTGCTCGCGCGCCTCGGCATCCAACCGTCGGTGTGGCACATCAACGAAGGCCACGCGGCGTTCCTCGCGCTCGAGCGCGTCGGGCAACTGATCCGCGAACACGGCCTGACGTTCCCCGAAGCTCGCGAGCTCGTCCGCGCGACGACGGTCTTCACGACGCACACGCCGGTTCCGGCGGGACACGATCGCTTCGGTGAGGATCTCATCCGGCGTTATTTCTCCGACGCGCCGGCGTGGGTCGGTCTGCCGTGGGATCAATTCCTCGCGCTCGGCCACAGCGAAGAAGACAAGAGCGCGTTCAACGTCACCTTCCTCGCGATGAACTTCGCGAGCGCGGTCAACGGCGTCTCCAAGCTGCACGGCGACGTGTCGCGCGCGCTGCTGCACTCGTTCTGGCCGCAGTACCTGCGCGCCGAAGTGCCGGTCGGTTCGATCACCAACGGCGTGCACTTGCCGACGTGGACGCACCCGGAAGTCGCGCGGCTCTTCGGCGCCGAACGCCGTCCGGTCACCGGCGCGGACTTCGCGCAGCGCGCCAAGTCGATCGAGCCCGCGGCGATCTGGGAAGTGCGCAAGCCCGCGCGGCGCCGTCTGCTCGCCAAGGTCCGCGAAAGTCTCGAGAAGACGTTCCTCGAGCGCTCCGACAGTCCGCGCGTGCTCTCGCGGATGCTCGAAGGCCTCGACGAACGCGCGTTGCTCGTCGGTTTCGCGCGTCGCTTCGCGCCGTACAAGCGCGCGACGCTGCTGTTCTCCGACCGCGAGCGCCTGCTCGCGCTCCTCAACGATCCGAAGCGCCCGCTGCGCCTCTTCTTCGCCGGCAAGGCGCACCCGCGCGACGGCGAAGGCCAGGCGATGTTGAAGCGCATCGTCGAGCTCTCGCGCTCGCCCGATTTCCTCGGCAAGGTCTTCTTCCTCGAGGACTACGACGTCGACCTCGCGCGTTCGCTCGTGCAAGGCGTCGACGTGTGGCTCAACAATCCGATCCGTCCGCTCGAGGCGAGCGGCACGTCGGGCATGAAGGCGGCGGCGAACGGCGCGCTCAACCTCTCGATCCCCGACGGTTGGTGGGTCGAGGCGTTCGACGGCCGCAACGGTTGGTCGATCGGCGACGGCCGCGCGTACCCGAGCCAGGATCTCCAAGACGAACTCGACGCCGCGACGCTGTATCGCCTGCTCGACGAAGAAGTGCTGCCGCTCTTCTTCGACCGCGATGCCCAAGGCGTCCCGCACGCGTGGATGCAGAAGGTGCGCCACGCGTTCGAGACGATCCCGTCGGTCTTCAACACCGATCGCATGGTCTCCGAGTACCGCGATCGCGCGTACATCGACCTCGCACGGCGCTTCGGCGAGTTGACCGCGGGACGTTGCGAGAACTTGCGCGAGGTCTCGCGCGATCACCAGCGCATCCGGCGCGGGTTCCCCGAGATCCGTTTCGCGTCGGTCAAGCTCGCGGACCTCGCGGGCCTCGCCGTCGGCGACGCGATCGAAGCGCGCGTCGAGCTCGACTTGAAGGAGCTCAGGCCGGCGGACGTGCGCGTCGAGCTCGTGCTCGGCCACACGCGCGGCGACCGCGACCTGCGCAACTCGATCGTCGTGCCGCTCGCGCTGCGCAATCCGGCCGGCGGCGGCGCGGTGTTCGAGGGCTCGCACAAGATCGGGCGCTCGGGCTACTTCGCGTACGGCATCCGCGTGCGAGCGCGTCACGCCTCGCCGCTCGATGCCGCGTTGAGCGACCTCGTGCGTTGGGCTTGAAGACCGGGTAGCGAAGGAAGTTCGCGCGCGTTCGTGCGCGCCGTTTCACGAACGAGCGTCGGCCTCAAGACGCGAGCGGGCCGTACCCGATCGACGCGCTTCCCCCTGCCCGCCTCCTCGGGAGCGACGCTCGCATCGAACGCGTTCCGGCGGGACCTTCGGCTTCGAATGGAGAGTACATGTCGCGCTTCGCATTTCGTTCGATCGTGATCCTGTCGCTAGCCGCGGCGACTTCGTGCGGCGGCGGCGGGTCCGGTGACGGCATCAGTTCGATCCTCGGCCTGTCCGCGCCTTCGCAGATGTCGGTCGTCACCGCGACCGGCGCGGGCTCGTCCGCGACCGCGGCGGCTTCGGTCGCTCCCGCGTATACCGCGCCGACCGGCTCAGCCTACGACGTCGACGTCGCGCACGGCCACGTCTACGACCCGTCGATGAAGAAGATCGGCACGGTCAACAACATCCTGTGCATGGTGTCGCAGACCGCCGCCGACGCGTTGGTCAACGACGGCCTCTACGTCGCGCAAGTCGACGAAGGCAAGTGTCAGGAAGGCGAGGATCAGAGCTCGTCGGACCAAGGCCAATCGACGAGCGGCGGCACGACGACCTACAACCTCTGGGTCGTCGACTCCTCGCGCGCGGACAACGACTCGCCGCAAGCGGTCAAGTTCTGGTTGAACACCGAAATGGGCGGCGGCGGACAGCCCGGCGTCATCCAAGCGCAGATGGACCTCAGCGAAGGCTCGAGCGCGTCCGCTCCGTTCGGTCAGTTCGAACTGAACTTCGCCGGACTCGAACCGGGCGACACGATCAACGCTCCGACGATGTGGGGCACGCTCGCGACCACCGACGTGACCGCCGGCAACGTCGGCTTCGACTTCTACAACGAGGAAGCCGACGTCACCGTCGCTCCGCCGAACCCGGGTGACCGCGCGGAGCGCGTCGCCGTCGCGGTCGACATGTCGGCCGACCAGTCGAGCGGCTCGGCGCGCGTGATGGCGATCTCGCGCTACAACGATCCGATGAGCGGCGACACCGGCCCGCAGGTCGAGCAGTACACGCTCGCGTTCGACCAGACGTACGTGCTGCGCGGCAAGGACTCCGATCCCCCCGTCTGCTTGCACCGCGACCAGTTCATGACCAGCGTCTGGCGCTACAACCTCTACTACGCGTCGGGTCCGCAGGACGGCGAGCGCGTCACCCTCGACTCGGGCTTCCCGTTCCGCACCGCGACCGGCGATCACGGCTACGTCGGCTACTGGGGACTCTGGGCGCCGAACGGCGTGACGATCAACGACGGCGACGTGATCAACCGCGACGAGTTCGGCACCACCGACACGACCGACTACATGGTCGTCAAGGCGCCGGGCAAGTTGGTGCGCCACACGCGCAACACGCTCGACCTCGTCGACGCCGACGGTCTGGTCTCGGAGTGGTGGGACTTCTCGCAACAACCGCCGGTGCGCTACCAAGTGCAGCTCCAGGATCCCGACTGGGTCGCGATCGCCTCGTGGGACGACCCGAGTCAGTCGTTCGTCACGCTCGGCTCGCCGATCGTGCTCGACACGGCGGCGCTCGGTTACCTGAACATGTTCTGCGGCTCGCTCGGCGGCCAAGTCAGCTACGTCGACGGCAACACCTACCTGACCTACTTCGCGCAAGAGTTCGTCACCGGCGACGATCCGATCTTCGGCGGCGGCGGGACGTTCTCGCTCTACGGCTACACGCAGTGCCTCGACAGCGGGACGACCGCGGTCGAAGCCGAAGCCGGCGACGTGTTCCTCGCCGACAGCGTCAACCTCGCGCAGCCGCACGTCTTCGTGTTCGACGGCTCGGACATGACGCTCTACCACGACGTCAACGGCGACGGCTCCGTGCTTACCGCGGTCGGTCTCGCGAACGGCGAAGTGCCGGCGAGCGGACCGTTCACGTGGGGCATGCAGAGCGGTGCGTTGCTGGCGGACACGAGCCCGCTCACGAACGTCTGGGAAGCGTGGAACCAAGACGAGTTCTACACGTACGAGACGGGCGCGAACTCGTGGAACCAGTACACGGCGGTGTTCGATCCGTCGTTGCCGGGCTACGTGCACTTCGACGCCCCGCTGCAGTTCAGCTACCTGCACTCGACCGTCAACGATCGCAACGCCGACCCGACCTACGACGGCCAGACGTTCATGTTGAGCTACGGCGGTCCGGGCAACCTGTGGGGCATTCCGGCGCTCGGCATCGATCTCACCAACGACGGCAGTCCCGATCGTTGGGTGCCGCAGTTCTCGATCGCCGACGGCGCCGTGATGGGTCCGACCGGAGTCGAGTACGCCGTGCGCGGCATCGACATGGAGATGAACCTGCTCGAGGATCCGCTCGGCTGCACCGGCCTCGACCTGGTCGGCGCGTCCGCGTTGGTCCTGCCGGACGGCTCGACCTACACCGCGCCGAACATCGGACCGATGCCGACGCTCGACGAAGCTCCGTCGGTGATCGACGGAGTCGTGCAAGGCGGCTGAGCTCTAGAGAGAGCTCGCGAAACGAACCGGGGCGCGTCCGCGTGGACGCGCCCCGGTGTCTTTCACGACTCGCTACGAGTTCAGCGCAGCTCGCCGCCGCGCTCGCGGTGCAAGTCCTCGCGCAGCGAACGCAAGTCGTCGCGGAGGCCGCGCACTTCGGAGCTCATCTCGCGGATCAGCGATGTGAGCTCGTTCATCGTGTCGCTCGACGGCGCCACGTCGCCCGACGGCGTGCCCCAATCCGGAACGACGGCGACCGCGCGTCCCGTCGTGCTCGCGCGACCGGCGGAGCGACCGTGCCCGCGAGCGACGGCGACCTCGCGCTCCGCCATCGCCTTGGCGTTGCGCGCGATCTGGCCCGCGCTCTCCGCCATGCGCTGCGCGGCATCGGCGCCGGCCGCCGCGACCTGGCCGTTCTCCGTGGTCCACACGCCGCCCAAGTCGCCGAGGCTGACGAGCCCGTTGCCGTCGAACGCGTACGCTCCGGCGTTCACGCCCGCGGCGCGCGCTTCTTCGACGGCGCGCTCGATCGCGGCCTTGTCGACGACCTGGCCCGCATAGGCCTGCGACCAGTCGGCCGCGCTCAACGCATCTTGCGCGGCGCGGTACGCGTCCTCGGAGATCTTGCCGTAGTCGCCGCTGAGCATCGTGTAGCCCTGGCCGTCAACGCCATTCCAGTAGACGACCCCGGGCGAAGCGGGAGTCGCGTCGGTCGCCGGGCCTGACTGCGCGTGGGGCGCACACGGCGCGGCGCTCGAGCTCTCGCACGACGCTTCGCATTTCGCATCGCACTTGGATTCGCACTTCGGGGCGCAGCTTCCGCCGCCCGAACCGCCGAGCACCCTCACGCTTCTTCCGCACCGATCCGCGGAAGCGCCGCCCCGCGCGGTTCCCGGTCGGCCGACTCGCGCCGCCCCCATCCCGCGTGGAGACGACGGCACCTCGGCAATTCTCCCGGCGAGGCCGCGTTGCGTGATCAGCTCCCGGAGCTTGAGCGCCTTCGCACGCTGCGCGCCGACCTGGGCGTCGCGGCTGCGAACGAGCTGCTCCCCGAGTTCCCGCGAGAGTTCTGCGTGCGCGCGCAGGGACTCGGCCCAACCGCGGCGCGATTCCTCGAACGCTTGACGGCTCTCTTCGAGCGCCTGGCGTTGTTCCTCGAGCGCTTCACGCAGCGCCTCGAAGTCGCGTTGGTGCTCGCGCAGCTCGTCGGCGCCCTGCGCGTTCCATTCGGCGTCGCCGTCGTCGTCCTGACCGCCGGCTGCGAAGAAGCCCCAGTCGCCGTTCATCGACGCGAGGTCGCTGAAGTCGCCGAAGCCCTCGGCACCGACTTCGTCGATTTCATCGGCCTCATCGGCCTCATCGGGTTCGTCGGCCTCGTCCGCCGTGTCGGCGACTTCAGGAGCTTCGTCCAGGTCGTCGGCATCGTCGGTGTCGAACAGATCGTCGACGTCGGAGCGCACGGACGGTGCAGGTTGCGTCGGCGCGGCGGCCGGATCCTGGCGCAGGCCGAGGCCGGCGGCGCCGGTCGAAGCGAGCGCGAGCAAGGTGAGTGAAAGAGACGGATTCATCGAGTTTCCTCCGGAGCGGATTCGAGCAGTGAAGTGTCTTCGGGCGACGTCGCCGACGCGGCGTCGAGTTCGTGGGTGAGCGCGAGGAACAGGTCGCGCAGACGGCCGCGGCGCTCGGCGAGGCGCGCGATGCGCGCGCGCAGGAGCGCGAGCTGCGCTTCGATCGCCTCGTCGCGCTCGCCGGCGGAGAATTCGCTCTCGAGTTCCGAGAGCTCGGCGTCGAGGGCTTCGATCTCCTGATCCAACGACGCGGCCGCGGTTTCGAAGACCTCGCGCGGCGTCGGTTCGGCGACCGCGAACGCGGCTTCGTCGAGAGCGGGCAGCGCTTCGTCGCTCGCGCACTCCGCGGCCGCGGAATCGTCGGCCTTGGATTCCTCGGACGCGGGCTCGGTGTCGCGCGCGACGGGAACGTCGACGCGCGGAGCCGCGTGCGGCGAAGACGCCGCGAACGCCGGCGCCCACGCCGCGACCACGGCGCACGCGAGCGGCGCGATCGCGCTGAGCGATCGAGGCTCGACGGCGGCGAGCGCATCGCCCGCGAGCAACGTCTCGACGCGCCGCGCGAGCTGCGAACGTTCGCGCGCCATCGGCGCGGCGGGTAGAGCGCGACGCTCTTCGATCAACCACGCGGCGATCTCGGCCAACGCGCTCGCGAGTGCGGCGCCCGAACCGATCCGTCGATGGGCCCAACGGTCGGCGGCGAACTCGGCACGGCGCTCGAGCTCGCACGAGACGAGGCGATTGAGCGGCTGGAACCAGAACACGATGCCGATCGCGCGGTTGATCCAGAGCCACGCGATGTCGCGGCGCACGAGGTGCGCGAGCTCGTGCGCAAGAACGGCGCGCTGTTCCTCGACGTCGAGCTCCTCGAGCGTCCGCGGCGGCAGCGCGATCTCGCCGCGCCACAGGCCGAACGAGAGCGGCACGTTGGCGCGCGGCGCGATCGACAACCGCACGGAACGCGTGACACCCGCCTCGACGCGCAGTTCGTGCAGCACGCGGTGCACCGGCCCGCCCTTCAACGTCGTGCGCCACTTCAGCGTGCGCCGCAACGCGACGACGTCGCGCAACGCGAGCGCGAGCCCGACGGCGACGCCCGCGAGCCACAACGCGAGCACGGCTTGTTTCACGCTCGGCCGCCACGCCGGAGCGCGCACCACCGCGGGCCGCGCAAGCGGACGCGCGTTCGGCAACAGCCGCGGAAGCTCGACGTTGACCGTCGGCGCGGACGCCCACTGCAAGTTCGGCGCGAACTCGAACGTCGTCGCGCGTTCGGCCGTAGTCGGCGCCGGCGCGAAGGTCGGCGGGCTGCGGCGGAGCTCCGCGGGCGCCGCGAGATCGATGCGTCCGCCGATCGGCTCGAAGCCGAGCCCGACTTGGATGCCCGCGGTGAAGATGCCGCCGACCAGCGCGGCGCGCAGCAAGCGCTCGACCGCGACCGGAGCGCGCAGCCCCGAACGCCGCGACACGAACCACGCCGCGCCGCACAAGAGCGTCGCGTGCAACGCATAGGTCGCGAGGTACGCGACCGCGAGTTCGACCGCGCGCTCAGCGACCATGGCCGGAGTCCTTCTTGCCTTGGCGGTCGATCAGGGCGCGGATGCGCGCGAGCTCGTCGCTGTCGAACTCGCGTTCGGCGAGCAGGTGACTGACCAACGCCGCGGCGTCGCCTTCGAAGAGACGCTCGGTCAAGTCGCTGACCATCGAACGGTGCACGTCCGCCTCGCGGATCTTCGCGCGGTAGACGAACACGCGGCCCTCGGCGCGGTGCGAGACCACGCCCTTGCGCTCCATCTTCGTCAGCATGGTCGCGATCGTGGTCGGCGCGCGTTGGTGTTCCTTCGGCAGCGTCTGGCAGACGTCGCCGACGCTCGCTTCGCCGGCGCTCCACAGCACGCGCATGATCGCGTACTGGAGTTCGCCGAGGTGGTGGGTCTTCTTGGACATCGTGGGGCTCCCGTCGATTCGCAACTACCACGGTAGTACGAAGGCTCGGGCGTCCGCGCTAGTCCCCCACCGACATTTTTCGATTCGCGTACGGTCGGCTGGAGCTCGCGTCGCCCCTACGATGGCGCGATGCGCCCCGTCTCCGGCAAACGTGTGGTGATCGTGACCCTCGGCGGCATCGCCTTGATCCTCGCGGTCTCGATCTACTGGTTCGTCCAGCACGCGCGAGCGGTCCGCGACGGCGGCGTGCGCGCGTCGGACACTCCCACCGCGCCGACCACGCCTGCGCGCTGAACTCAGACGCGCGGGTGGTGCTCGCGCAACCACTCGAGCAGCGCCAGCAGATCCGGCGCGAGCGGCGACTCGAACGCCAGCGGCTCACCTGTCTTCGGATGCGCGAGCGCGAGCCGCCCGGCGTGCAACGCTTGACGTCCGAGCTGCGGCGCTTCGGCGGCGAGCTTGACCACGTGCGGACCGCGACGCCGGTAGAGCACGTCGCCGACCAACGGAAGCTCGATGTGGTCGAGGTGCACGCGGATCTGGTGCGTGCGGCCGGTCTTCGGACGGCACGCGAGGAACCCGAAACCGCGGAAACGCTCGAGCACCTGGTAGTACGTCGACGCGTCGCGCCCGCCGCCGCCTTCGACGATGCTCATGCGATCGGGCCGCGACGGCGAACGGCCGATCGGCGCCTCGATCCAACCGGTGTCGAAACGCGGCTCGCCGTGGACGATCGCGTAGTAGGTTTTCTCGACGCGGCGCTCGCGGAATTGCTGGAGCAAGTTCTCGAACGTCGTCGGCTCACGCCCGATCACCATCAGGCCGCTGGTGCCGACGTCGAGGCGGTGAACGATGCCCGGACGATCCGCGCCTTGCAGCGCCGGCAAGTCGCCCCAACGGCGACGGGCGAGCGCGCTGACGCTCGCCCCGTGCGTGTTCGCGCCGGGATGCGACAACAAGCCCGCGGGCTTGTCGATGATCGCGAAGAACTCGTCCTCGTAGACGACCGAGAGTTCCAGGCCCTCGAGCGACGGCTCCTCGGCGACGACGCGGGACTTCAACTCGATCTCGACGACTTCGTCGGCGGAGAGATTCCGACTCGGCCGGTCCGCGACCGCGCCGTCGACGCGCACGGCGCCGGCGCGGACGAGCTCCTGCAACCGCGTCCGCGAAACCTCGCCGCACAGGCGGGCGAGGAAACGGTCGAGGCGCTCGCCGTCGGCATCGGTCGGGACGACCAGGCGGCGCAGCTCGTCGGGTTCGGGAGAAGAGGGGCTCATCGCTAGGTCAGGGGGCCGCACAAGATGTCGCACAAGAGCGCCTCCCGCCACGTTCGAACGCGAACAAGCGCGCGAACCGCTCTCCGACCGTCGTGCACGGCGCCCGCGACGCGCAAGGTGCGAGTAGTCGGCGCCATCGCGTCCGACTAACATCCGCCCCGGCACCATGGTGTTCGTCCAAGCGCTCGCGTTCCTGCTCGCGTTCGTTCCTCAGCTCAAACCCGCGGCTCCGCCGGGCCTGGTGTGGATCGACGGCGGACGCACGAAGATCGGCACGTCGGTCGATCAGGCGCTCGCGCTCGGGCAGAAGTATCCGGTGCTCTTCAACGCGATCGCCGCGGAGACGCCGCAGCACGAGCGCAAGGTCGACGGCTTCTTCCTGATGGTCAACGAAGTGACCAACGAGCAGTACGCCGCGTTCGTCCAAGCGACCGGCCATCGCCCGCCGCGCAGTTGGGGCCGCGCGGCGATCGAGGAAGCGCAACGACGTTTCCCCGCGGAGGAATCCGAACGCCGCGCCAAGGCGCGCGAAGCGGGCCAGGATCCCGGCGCCGACCGCGAGTTCGACGCGGAAGCTTGGTGGAGCGCGCACTCCGGCGACGAAGCGTGGACGGTGCCCGCGGGCGAAGAGTGCTTGCCCGTCGTCTTCGTCGACCACGCCGACGCACGCGCGTACGCCCGCTGGGCCGGACTGCGCTTGATGACCGAGTTCGAATACCAACGCGCGGGGCGCATGAACTCCGCTTCGCTCTATCCGTGGGGCAACGACTGGGACGACGACGCGTACTGCGCGAACCAAGCGCAACGCGAGAGCCGCCCGCGTCCGGTCGGCTCGTTCCACGCCGGCGCGACGCGCACGCTGCTCGAGGATCTCGCCGGCAACGTGTGGGAGTGGACGGCGAACGCGTACGCGGGGTACCCGGGCTACAAGGAGCTCCAGATCCGCGTGCAGCGCGACGGCGAGCTCCAAGTGATCGATTCGATCGCGCGCTTCGATCCGCTGCGGCGCGTGATCGTCGGCGGCTCGTTCCAGAACGGACGCCTCGAAGCGCGGCTCTCGACGCGGCGCGCGGTCGAGGCGACGGCGCTGACCGACGCGCTCGGCTTCCGTTGCGCGGCGAGCGACACGCGCTTCGCCGATCTCACGCAGAACGTGATCGATCTCGACCTCGCGGGAGCGCTCGAGCCCTTCCGTCTGTCGCTCGACGCGAACACGCCGCTGTGCATCGACCGTTGGAGCTCGGCGCCCGGCACCGCGACGCGCCAAGGCCGCGACGAGAACGGCAAGCCGCGCGTCGAGGCGTTGCCGGGCTATGCGGTGATCACCGGCTACGAGTACTTGCTGTTCGTCTCCGCGACCGGCCTCGTCGATTCGAGCCTCGCCGAGCTGCGCGAGCGCGTGAAGCGCGAGGGCCGCGTGGCGCTCGGCGTGTTCTCGACGAGCCGCAAGGTCGAAGGACCGAACCTCGCCGCCGGAACGTACGTCGTCGCGCTCGCCCGCGACGAATCCGACCCGACGCGCGATCGTCTGTCGTTCGCGAAACCGACCGGCGAGATCGCGGCGACGATCGAACTCGCGCGCATCGAATTCGGCCGCCCCGCGCCCGCCGCGATCGAACTCTCGACCGGCGGCGACGGCGCGACGCCGGACCGCGCCTCGTTCCGGACGCGAGCTCTCTCCCGCGTCTCCCAACGCGGCGTCTCGTTCGAGTTCACGCTCGACTTCGCGCCCGCGTCGTTGGGCAGCGGCTGGCGGCGATAGCCGCGTGTCAAACGCGGCAATGGATGCCTGCTTCGAGGAACTCCTGATCCGCGGCCTCGACGACTGGATTCAAGCGGCGGAGGTCGCGTCCGTCGTCCGCACGACGGGACACACGACGTCAGCGGACGCGGTTCGTGACCGTTCGCTCGAACTGATTCGCCGTATGCTTCACGACGACCTCTTCGTGGTCGGCGACGTGAAAGCCGGTGTGGGATTCGTTCCGTGGACTGCGACGCCGGACGTTGCGCTGCAACGCATCGAGAGCGAATGGCGCGCGCTGCCCGACGGCCCGGATCTCGGCGAGGTTTGCTGGCTCAACCTAACGCCGAAGGGACGGACTCGCGCGGACGAGCTCTGATCACGAAGATCCGACGCGAACAAGTGATCCGTGCGCGAGGCGCTCCTGCCGACGCGAGCAACTCAGGGACGGTGGCGAGCAGGGTGTGTGCGACGCTCAGAGCCCCGCGAGGTTGCGGCGCAGCAAGGCGGCTTCGAGTTCCAGTTCGGCGAGGCGCGCGCGTTCTTCCACCACGATGTCGGGGTCGGCGCGGGCGATGAAGTTCTCGTTGGCGAGTTTCGCCTTCGCGCCCGTGACGCCCTTCTCGAGTTTCTCGAGGCGTTTGCCGAGCGCGTCCTTCAACTTCGCCATGTCGGTCGACGCGCCGAGCGCGACGAAGGCTTCGATGCCGCCGGCGACCGCGCACGCGGAAGCGGCGGGGCGGTCGACGCGTTCGGAGATCTCGAAGCTCTCGAGGAACGCGAGGGCGCGCGCGGTCGCAGCGTGTTCTTCGAGCACGCGGCGTTCGGCCGCGCGCGGTGCTGCGATGCGCGCGGTCAGCGGTTGACGTTCGCCGAGCATGCACAGCGCGCGCACGTTGCGCACAGCCTTCACCAAGTCCTGGATCACGGCCATGTCGCTCTCGGCGGCGGCGTCGATCGCGAGGCCTTCGCCGGTCGGCCAGCCGGAGTTCATCAACATCGGCACCGACTTGGTTCCAAGCGTCTCGTGGAGCGCGCTCCACAACGCCTCGGTCAAGTACGGCATCACCGGGTGCAACAGCGCGAGCGTATCGGTCAGCACGCGCACCAGCGTCCCGCGCACCGCGGCGCCGGAAGCGTCGTTCGCGCCGAAGCGCGGCTTCGCGAGCTCGATGTACCAATCACAGAAGTCGTTCCAGACGAAGCGATAGAGCTCGACCGCCGCGTCGTTGAAGCGGTACTCGTCGAACGCCTTCGTGACTTGGCTACGCGTGCGCTCGAGGCGCGAGAGGATCCAACGATCTTCGAGACGCGTCGCGGTCGCGGACGTCCCGGCGCCGCGTTCGCCGTCGAGGTTCGCGAGCACGAAGCGCGCCGCGTTCCACACTTTGTTGCCGAAGCGGAAGCCTTGCTCGATCCGTTCGGGCGCGAGGCGCGTGTCCTGGCCTTCCTTGGTCAACAGCACCAAGCAGAGACGCACCGCGTCGGCGCCGTACTTCTCGATCAGCTCGAGCGGATCGATGCCGTTGCCGAGCGACTTCGACATGCGCCGACCTTGCGCGTCGAGCACGGTCGCGTGGATGTTGACGACGGAGAACGGACAACGCTGCTCCTCCGGCAGGTGATCCATGAACTCGTAGCCGGCCATCACCATGCGCGCGACCCAGAGGTAGATGATTTCCTTCGCCGTCGACAGGAACTGCGTCGGGTAGAAGCGCGCGAGGTCGGGGCTCTTCTCCGGCCAACCGAGCGTCGCGAAAGGCCACAGCCACGACGACGCCCACGTGTCGAGCACGTCCTCGTCCTGGCGCACGATCGGCTTCTTGGTGATCGGGTGCGGCGCGCCGAGCGCGAGATCGGTGCGCGACGCGACCGGCACGCCGTCCTCGTCGTACCAAACCGGGATGCGGTGCCCCCACCACAGTTGGCGGCTGATGCACCAGTCCTGCACGTTGGTGAGCCAGTCGAGGTAGACCTTGGTCCAACGCTCAGGACTGAAGCGCAACGAGCCGTTCTTCACCGCAGCGATCGCGGGCACGGCGAGCGGGCGCATCTTCACGAACCACTGTTCGCTGACCATCGGTTCGATCACCGACTTCGAGCGATCGCTGAGTGCGACGTTGTGGACGTGATCGGAAACCTCGCCGAGGAGCCCGAGCGCGTCGAGCTCCTTCACCACCGCATCGCGCGCCTTCTCGCGCGACAGACCGGCGAACGGGCCGGCCTCGGCGCTCATGCGGCCGTCCTTCTCGATCACGAGCACGATCGGCAACTTGAAGCGCGCGCCGCGTTCGTAGTCCGCGGGATCGTGGCCCGGCGTGATCTTGACCGCGCCGGTGCCGAAGCTCGCTTCGACGGTCTCGTCGCCGACGATCGGGAGCTTGCGGCCGAGGAACGGCAGCAGCGCGTGCTTGCCGATCAAATGCTTGTAGCGTTCGTCGTTCGGATTGACGGCGACGCCGGTGTCGCCGAGCAACGTCTCCGGCCGCGTCGTCGCGACCGTGAGGAATTCGCCCGGCCGTCCGTCGAGCGGATAGCGGATCTGCCACAGCTTGCCCTTGCGCTCCGCGTATTCGATCTCGTCGTCGGACACCGCCGTGCCGAGCACGCAGTCCCAGTTGACGAGCCGCGCGCCGCGGTAGACGAGGCCTTTGTCGAACAGGCGCACGAACGCTTCGCGCACGGCGCGCGACATGTCCTCGTCGAGCGTGAACTTGGTGCGCGACCAATCGCACGACGAACCGAGACCGCGCAACTGCTCGAGGATCGTGTTGCCGTACTTCTCCTTCCACGCCCAGACTTCCTTCTGGAAGGCTTCGCGGCCGAGCTCCTCGCGCTTGATCTTCTTCTCTTGGAAGAGCTTCTTCTCGACGACCGCCTGCGTCGCGATCCCCGCGTGGTCGGTGCCCGGCACCCACAACGTCTCGAAGCCCTGCAGGCGCCGATGGCGCACGACGATGTCCTGGATCGTGTTGTTGAGCGCGTGGCCCATGTGCAGCACGCCGGTGACGTTCGGCGGCGGGATCATCACCGTGAACGTGCCCTTGGACTTCGGGCCGGGCGCGCGCGGCGCGAATCCGCCGCTCTCGGCCCACGCGCGGTAGATCGCGGGTTCGTGGACTTTCGGTTCGAAGTTCTTGGCGAGTTCCATGGGGGCGACCACTTCATCGAGGCCCCCCGGAAGCGTCAAGGAATCGTCCGGAAGTGACCCGCCGCTCGGCGGGCGAGCGCCTCGCGCGGCGCGAGCAACGTCGTCTTCAAGAACTGCAACGCGCGCGTCGCATCGAGCGACACGTCGCACGGCCGCAGGCCTGAGAGTCCCGCTTCGCCGCGCGTCCCGGCGCGCACGAGCTCGTAGAGCTCGGCGGACTTCTTGCCCGCGGCGCGCAACGTCAGGTGACCGAGTTCGACGCGCGAGAGCCGCGCGGGACCGGCGACGTGCAGCACGCCGCGTTGGTCCGTTTGCGCGAGCTCGATCAGCGCATCCGCCGCGTTCGCGACGTCGAGCGGCGTGCGCCATTCGTCGCGGAAGAGCATCGGGCGCTCCGGACTTCGCAACGCGGCGAGCAGCGAGTCCGATGCGCCGAGCCCTCGGCCTCCGGAGTCGCCGAAGAGCAACGGCAAGCGCACGACCAGCGCGTTCGGGTTCTCTTCGAGCACCGCGCGTTCACCGCGCGCCTTGGTCGCGCCGTAGACGCTGATCGGATCGGTCGCGGCGCTCTCGGCGAAACCGTGCGGCGGCGGCATGCGCTTGCCGAACACGAGGTCGGTCGAGACGTGGACGCAGCGCGCGCCGCGAGCCGCCGCCCAACGCGCGAGACGGCGCGGGACTTCGACGTTGACGGCTTCGGCGCGCGAGGGATCGCTCTCGCACTCAGCGATGCGCGACAGCGCCGCGCAACAGATCACGCGCGAAGGCGCGAGCTCGTCGAGCGTCCGTTCGAGCTCGTGCTCGGCGAGCGCATCGAGCGCCACGAGCCCCACCGACTCGCGCGGCTGCCAGAAGTTCGGCGTGCGCGCGGGGACGCGGCTCGCGGCAATCACATTGCCGCGCCTTCCGTCGGTGCGACGTCGTTCGACGTTCCAGGCCGCCGCCGCGACGTGGGCGCCGAGGAAACCGCTGCCGCCGAGCACGAACGTCGAAACCGGTGCGCCGTCGTTCATGGGGCGCAGAGGATAACGTCCGCGTCGGGACGCGAGGACGTTCGGCTACCATGGCCCGCCCACGGCATGCCCGACCGCGTCGCCCTCCACGAATCCGCGCCCCCGACCGCCTCGGTCGAGCTCGCCGCTCCCTATCGACGTGCGTTGGTGATCGCGAACCCGATCGCCGGCCGCGGCCTCGGCGAGACCGTCGGACGCGACTTGCTGGCGGGGTTGTCGAAGCTCGACGTCGCGACCGAGCTCTACCTGACGAAAGCTCGCGGCGACGCGCGCGCGCGCTTGCGCGACATGCGCGAGCCGGTCGACCTCGTCGTCTCGGTCGGCGGCGACGGTTCGTTGCGCGAGGTGCTCGACGGCTTGATGGATCCCGAGATCCCGGTCGCGATGGTGCCGCTCGGGACGGCGAACGTGCTCGCGCTCGATCTCGGGCTCGAGCGCAACGTCGATCGCGCGCTCGAGATCATCCGCGGCCGGCGCGTGCAGCGTCTCGACGTCGCGCACGTCAACGGACACCTCTCGTTCCTCGTCACCGGCGTCGGCTTCGACGGGCTCGTCGTTCGCGAGGTCGAACGGGCGCGCAACGGACCGATCACCAAGTGGAGCTACTCCCGCGCGATCCTGCGCGCGTTGCGCGGCTACCGCGCGCCGAAGTTGAAGGTCGAACTCGACGGCGAAGTCCAGGACGGCCGCTTCGGCCTGGTGTTGATCGCGAACATCATCCACTACGGCGGCAGCCTGAAGCTCTCGAGCTCGCGCCGCCTCGACGACGGCCGCTTCGAGGCCTACCTGTTCCGCGAGGCCGACCGCAACGATCTGCTCGCGCTCGCGTTGCGAGGATTCGTCTCCGAGCTTCCCGGCGGGAAGTGCACCATGCGCCCCTGCGTGCGCGCGAAGATCACCTGCGACGACGGCCCGGTCCCCTACCAGGTCGACGGCGACTTCCGCGGCGAGACGCCGGTCGAGTTCGAGCTGCTGCGCCGTCAGTACCGCATCCTGATCCCATGAGCACTCCCACTACTACGAGACCGACGTTGGAGGTCCGCGGCCGGCGCCTCGGCGGCGGCAAGCTGTTCTTGATCGCAGGACCGTGCGTGCTCGAGTCGCGGGAACTCGTGCTCGGCGTCGCCCAACGCCTCGCCGAGATCGCGAGCGAGCGTTCGGTCGACCTGATCTTCAAGTCGAGCTACGACAAGGCCAACCGTTCGAGCGTCGCGGGCGCGCGCGGGCCGGGGCTCGAGGCGGGGCTCGAGTTGCTCGCCGAAGTCCGTGAGCTCACCGGCCTTCCGGTGTTGACCGACGTCCACCATCCCGAGCAATGCGCCGCCGCCGCGGAAGTGGTCGACGTCCTGCAAATCCCGGCCTTCCTGTGCCGACAGACCGACTTGCTCGTCGCCGCCGCGGAAACCGGCAAGGTCGTCAACATCAAGAAGGGTCAGTTCCTCGCGCCGTGGGACATGCAGCACGCGGTCAAGAAGTGCGAGGCGGCGGGCAACCGACGTTTGATGGTCACCGAGCGAGGAAGCTCGTTCGGCTACGGACGTCTGGTCGTTGACATGAATAGCTTCGGCCATCTGTCGAAGACCGGACACCTGGTCGTGTTCGACGCGACGCACTCGGTTCAAGAACCGGGCGGCCTCGGGAGCTCGACCGGCGGCGATCGTAGGCTCGTGCCCGCGCTCGCGCGCGCCGCGACGGCGACCGGAGAGATCGACGGCGTGTTCTTCGAAGTGCATCCCGACCCCGACCACGCGCCGTCCGACGGCCCGAACATGGTTCGACTCGCAGAGTTCCCCCAGATCCTCGACGGCGTGCTCGCGATCCAGCGAGCCGTGCGCGGAGGATAGGTTTCGAGGCTTCCTTGCCCGAGTCGCTGCACGAGAACGGGTTGAGCGCCGCGTTGCTCAATCGCACGTTGAGCGGCTACAGCATCGTGCGCGAGGTCGGTCACGGCTCGATGGGCGTCGTGTACGAAGCGCGCCAGAACGGCGTCGGGCGCCGCGTCGCGATCAAGTGCCTGCCGCCGAACATGGCGCTGCGCGATCGCACGGTGAAGCGCTTCCTGCGCGAGGCCGAGGCGATGGGCCGCCTCTCGCACCCGAACATCGTCGACATCCACGAGGTCGGTACTGCCGGTTCGATCAGCTACTTCTCGATGAAGTTCGTCGAGGGGCCGCCGCTCGATCGCGTGTTGAAGGCCGGGCCGCTCGCGATCGCCGACGTGCTCGCGATCGGCATCGACGTGTCGAGCGCGTTGGCTCACGCGCACTCGCGCGGCGTGCTGCACCGCGACATCAAGCCGTCGAACCTGCTGCGCGACGGCGACCGCGTGATGCTGACCGACTTCGGTCTCGCGCGTCCGCTCGATCAAGAAGAGGCCGGCACGATGACCGAGTCCGGCGATCTCGTCGGCACGCCGCTCTACATGAGTCCCGAGCAGATCTCGGGCTCGGGCGACGCGATCGACGGACGTTCGGACGTGTGGGGTCTCGGCGCGACGTTGTACGAGCTGCTCGTCCAGCGCGCGCCGTTCGGCGGACCCAACGCGCAGACGATCCTCAACGCGATCCTGACCAAGGATCCGGTGTTGCCGCACAAGCTGCGCGACGACGTGCCGCGCGATCTCGAGGCGGTGTTGCTCAAGTGCCTCGAGAAGGACGTCGAGCGCCGCTACGCGACCGCCGCCGGATTGCTCGAAGACTTGCGCGCCGTGCGCGACGGACGTCCGGTCAGCGCGCGACCGCCGCGCTTCTTCGATCCCGCGTTGCGTTGGATGCGCCGCAACCCGGTCGAGGCCGGAGTCGGCGTCCTCCTGCTCGGCGTTGCCGCGATCTTCGCGGTGGTTTGGCAGAGCTCGCAGCAGCAAGTCTCGACCGTGCGCGAGGAGAAGCGGACGGCGGAGCAGGCGCGTGACGCTCTGCAGACGGCGATGGACCTCGCCGCGGCCCGCGCCGAGTTGTTGAGCGCTTCGAGACTGTGGCGAACCGGCGTGAGCGACGACCAGGGCGAAGCATTCGAGCGCGTCGCCAACGTGATCGAAGAGTACGAAACGCGCTCCCCGGAAATCGTGTTGGAGGCGGTCGAGCTCACCGCGCAGTGGTTCCACGAACGGAGTCAGGAGGACGAAGGCAAGTTCGTGCAGAAGATCGAGCTCATGTCGTCGGGGCAACCCCTCGAACGCAGGCTCGCCTTTCGCGCGGCCATGTACACCGGCAGCGATCTCTTCGAGGAAGCGATCAAGTGCCATGAGCAGCGGGCGCGCCTCTCGCCGCGCAATCCCGAGCCGCTCCTGTCAGCGGTGCCGTTGCATCGACGACTCGCGCGCAAGGCGCGGGACGAGGAGGACACGGGTGCGCGGCTTCGGGAGACTTCGCTCGCGTTGAGTAAGCTGCGCGCAGGCCTCGATCTCGCGGTGAGTGCGCGCAACGAAACACTGGTCGTGCGCGCGCTGATCGAACGTGCGCGCATCTTGGTCGATCTCGATCAGCCCACAGCGGCGTTGAACGACATTCGTGCGGCCCTCGCCAAAGATCCGACGCGCGTCGAAGCCCGCGCGCTGCGCAGCGCGGCCGAACGGCGCGCCGAAGTACTCGCGACGAAGACCGCGCCGACGATGAAACCCACGGACGTCGCGCAGAAGGACACCGCCGGCAGGGAGGCGCCGACCTCGTTGCTCGGCGTGAAGACGCCCGACGTGCTCGAACTGACGCGCACCAAGATCGAGGACACCGGCAAGAACCTGCGCAGCATCTACCGCGGCTTCAAGGACATCCTCACCGCGCCGATCCCGCAAAAGCCGACGGACGCGAAGCGCGAGTAGCGCCGCGCGTCCGTCGCGTTCAATCGAGCGCTCTCAGTTCGTGCCGCTCTGGCGCAGCGACTTGATGCGCATGCGCGTGATCTTGACGTCGGCTTCGGGCGGTATGCGCAAGCCGATGCCGCCGCGGCGCGAACGGGTCCAGCTGACCTTCTCGTTCTTCTGCGGATCGCCGGCGGAGAGTTCACAGACCCACTGGCTGCCGATGTACGTCAACGTGCCGCTGTAGCTCTCGCCCGCCGAGAGCAGGAACGACGCCTTCGGCGATTCCTCGAGCGACGAGAAGCGCAGCCACTCGACCGTGTCGTCGAAGCGCTTGCCGACGCGCGCGTAGAGATCGAACTCGCCCTTCGCGATCGTGAACTCGAACTCGAGGACGAAGTCGCGGAACTGCTCGCGGTCGCCGACCGAGATCACGCCCTCTTGCTTCGCCGCCTCGTTGGGACCGCGGAGCGCGAGCGAGCCGCGATCGAACTTGTGTGTGAAGCCCTCGAACACCGCCGCGTTCCAGTTCGGCAGCTGGTCGGTGCCGAGCAGGTCCTTCCACGGTTGCTTCTCGATGTACTCCGGCGTGAAGACCGCGACGGCGAGCAGATCGGACTCGTCGATCACCTCGCGGAAGTGCGTGCCGAAGAAGGTCTCGAGATCGGTCTGGTGGTTCTTCAGCGCGGCTTCGAAGAGCTTGACCAGCTCGTCCTCCGCGAGCGTGTACTTCTTGAGCGCCGCGAGACGCCCGTCGACGTCGGTCGCCTGGTTGCCGGTAGTGCGCGCTTCGTCGTGCAGCTTGGCGGCGAACGCGCGGTCGGTGTTCTGCTTCAACTGCGCGACGTCGGAACCGAACTGTTGGTCCATCAGCGAGACCTTGGGGTCGATCTCGTTGACCAACCTGCGACGCGCGTTGTTGATCTCGTCCGCGGTCATCGACGCGGGGTTCGCGAGCTTGGTGCGCATCTCCTCGAACGCGAGCTTGACGGCGCCGCGCTCCTGCTTCGCTTGCAGGTCGATCTTCGCCCGCGAGAGCAGCGTCTGCACGTCGCCGGCCTGGGGCGAAGTCGCCCAGATCTTGCGCCGTTCGCCGTCCTGCAGGAACTCGATCAGTTTCTGGCAGCCCTGTTCCGTGCTGATGTCGATCGCTTGTGCATCGGTCAGGACTTGTTGTTGTTCCGCCACGACCTTGGCCGCCGCTTGGGTGCGGACGTCGTTCTTGTGCTTCGCGAAGAGGAAGAAACCGAGCGCGATCACCGCCGCGCCGCCGGCGACCATCCACGCGTACATGATCACCTTCTGCTGCTTCTGCTTGAGCAGCTCCTTCTCGCGCATCACGTCGCGCGAGCGCGTGGTCTTCCCGTCGCCTTGGTCGGCGGCATCACGCGGCGCGGGCTTCGCCGCGGCCTTGCTCGCGACCGGCGCGGGCTTGGCCGCCGGTTTCGTCTCCGCTCTCACGGCGGGCTTCGGCGCGGGAGCCGCGGGTCGCGCGCTCGCGGCCGGCTTCGCGGCGGGAGCGGCGGCCGGAGTCGCCTTGCGCGCGATCGGCGCCGCGGCCGGAACCGGCGCGGGCTTCGCGGCGGCTTGCTGCTGCTTCTTGCGCGCTTGGCGTTCCGCCTCGCACTTCCGGCAGAGCACGCGCAGCGACGTCACTTCCTTCGGCTCGTTCGACGGCTCGAACTCGGTGCCGCAGTTTTCGCAAGTGGACATGGTTGTCTAGGGCTTCGTGGGACTTCGGACGGCGAGAGTCTAGGGAGCGGATCCCGGGGGAGATCCATGAGAAGTACCGGTGCGCGGCTTGGGCGTCTGGCCCTTGGTGCGCGCGTCGAACATCTTGCGGAAGTCGGTCGAGCCGAGCTCTTCCGCGCGCTGACGCTTCGGTCTGCCGCGCAGGATGTTGAAGAGGTGCAGGCCGCCGATCATCAGCGCGCCGCCGATCATCAAGAACCCCCACCACGGCACCTGGGTGCTCGTCGCGACGGCTTTGTCGATCGGCTTCAGGACGCGGCCGATCAGGTACACCGCGTTGCGCGGGCGACCTTGGAAGTTCTCGTATGCGACCGTGCGGTAGAAGACGCCGACGACGTCGACGACGTCGCGCCGCGGATCGAAGGAGCCCTCGGGCTTGTCGAGCAGGTCGATGAAGACGCCGCCTTCCGGCGGGTCCTTGATCCCTTCGGTGTCGTTGACGACCGTAGCGCGCCAGACGTTCTCGCGGCCGTCGACCGGCGACACGAGCTTCTCCGCGGCGAGCGCCGCGAGCTGACCTCGGTACGTCACCCACTCACCGCGCCACTCGTCGGGCGCCGCCATCGCCGCGTGCCAATCCAAGTGACGGGTCGCGCGCAGCGTCGCATCCTGCGGCGTGAACTGCGTCACCGCCGAGAGCAACTTCATGTAGCCCTGCGTCTGCGCGAAGTCCTGGCCGTTGTTCGAGTCGGCGAGCGCGCCTTCGAAGCGCGTCGCGAGGCGGGCGCGCAACTCTTCCGGCGGAATCGCGGGCGCCTTCGGAACCGGCGCTTGGATCGGAGTCGGCGTCGTCGACTCCTGCCGCGCAGGAAGGGTCGTCGTCGCGACGGCGAGCGCGAGGAGCGCGCCGTGCGCGCCGAACGGCAGAACGAGGCTCATCGAGACGCTTAGTCTAACGACCGGGGCGGCCTACATGAAAAGCTCGCGGCGCCCCGTCGGGACGCCGCGAGCTCGTGGTTCGGAGGAAGGGCTCGGCCAACCGAGGCGGGCGGGGCCTACTGCGGAGGCGGCGCGCCGAGCGCGAACTCGATCTTCTCGATCTTCTCGCGCTTGCACATGTTCACGACCTTCATCACCTCGTTCCAAGGCACCGCGCCCTGCGCGTCGATTGTCACAGGCGCGTCAGGATGGTTCGCGAGCACCAAGTCGCGGTAGGCGTCGCGGATCAGGTTCTGGAGCTCTTCGTCACTGCGCACTTCGCGGTCGCCCATGCGACGGATCGTCTTGCCGGCGACCTTGTCCCAGAACAACGCGATGCGGACTTCCTTCGGCATGTCCGACTGGATCACCGTGTTCTTGTTGCCCTTGTCCTTGGGCAGCCACGTGTCGAACTTGCCTTCCAGTTGCTTGAACCGGAACGAGCACATGAAGAAGACGCAGAGACAGAAGATGACGTCGATCAGAGGCGTGACGTTGATGGCGACGGGGTTGTCTTCGTCGCCCATGCTAGAGCCGGCCATGGGTTGCTCCGTTCGTCCTTCGGCGTGTCGGGGTGCTTGTTGGGCGCTTGCGCGAGGTCAGAGGGCGCGGATCACTTGCCGATCTCGTCGGGCGGAGGTTGCGCCGCCGCGACTTCGATCTTGTACAGCTTCGCTTGGCCGCACAGCTCGATCAGCTTGTTGACGTCGCCGAACGGAGCCGAAAGGTCGGCGCGGATCAACACCTTGCGGCGCGAGAGCAACTGACCGGCCTTCGGATCGATCTCGGTCTCCATCGCTTCCGCCGCGGCTTCCTGCAGCTCGGGCAGGATGTCGGCCTGCGTGTACTCGCGACCGCGGATCGCGTAGCGCCAGTGATCGGGCTCGCGGCAGACGCCGTTCGCCTTGTTGATCGCGCAGGTGAAGCCCGCCTCTTCGTAGCGGTGGTGGACGTTGATCGTCGAGTAGACGTCCTTGACGTCCGCCTTCTTGTCCTCGGGCTTGACCTGGTCGGCCTTCGGGAGCACGAGCTCGGCGAGCTCGCGCTGGCCCATGTCCGCACCCAACATGAAGAACAGGAGCAAGAGGAACATGATGTCCACCATCGCGATGAGGTTGCACATCACGCTCTCTTCGACGACGGCCTTCTTGCGCTTTTTCATGGCGTGCTCCTGTTGATCGAGTCGAGGTGCGGACCGAGGTCTCGGGCGACGGCTAGTGCGCCTTCTTGGCTTCGTTGATCGCCAAGTGCTTGAGCAGGTCGACCGCTTGCAGGTTGATCGACAGCGTCATCTTCGTGACCTTGTTCTTGAACAGGAAGTAGGCCGTCAAGAACAAGATCGCAAGGAAGAGGCCCATGGTCGTGTTGACGAGCGACTCGTACACGCCCTTGGCCAAGTCACCCGGCGTCGGCGACTTGAGCTTCTCGATCGCTTGGAACGAGCTGATCATCCCGGTCACCGTGCCGAGCAGTCCGAGCAGCGGCGCGACGTTGCCGAGCAGCGAGAGGTACGAGATCTTCGTGCCGAGCTTGAAGGCCTCTTCGTTCGCCGCGGCTTCGAGTCCCTGGATCATTTCCTCGTAGCCCGCCTCGCGCATGCGCAGGGCCGAGCCGATCAGGTGCGACAGGTAGCCGCCTTCCTCGTCGCAGAGTTCGACCGCGTCGTCGTATTGCTCTTCGTCGATCAGGGCTTCGAGTTCCTGAGCGAGCGACGCCGGCGCGAGCTTCTCGCGACGGATGTTGACCAAGTGCTCGACCACCAGCGAGACGCCGACGATCGACACCGCGAGCATCAAGTAACCGACGAAGCCGGTCGTCTTGAACAGCTCGAGCCAGCTCTTGCCGTGTTCCTCCCCTTCAGCGAGAGCGGGGTTGGCCGCGAGGAAGACGGCCATCGCCGTCAGTCCGTACATCAGGGGGCGCTTGAAGGACTTCATTCTTCTCTCAGTCGTGTGGGTTCGAGTTGGGGACGGAGCTAGGGACCCTGGACACCGCGGTGGGCCGCGACGCCTTCAGAGGTGTTCGATGCGACGGTCAGGGAGCCTTCAAGAAGGAGGAGTTCGGGAACTCTTTCTTGAGGCGAGCGAGGTGCTCGTCGGAGCGTTGCTTGTAGATGCGCTTGCGGTCGCCGTTGGTCTCCAGTTCGGAGATGTACTTGCAGACCAGCGACGCGCCGGCGAGCGCGCGTTCGTACTCGCGCGTCGATGCGCCCGGCAGCGGCAGGTACTGCACCACGCCGCGCAGGTGCATGAGGAGCGCATCGACCAGGATCTCGGTGTTGCGCTTCGAGCGGCCGTCTTCGGTCAAGAGCTCGGCGAGCGTGTTCCACGCGCCGGCGAGCACCGTGTTCGACGTGCCGGTCTTCTTGATGTCGTTCAGGAGCGTCTCGGCGTCGGCGCGCTTGCCTTCGCCGACCAGCGCGCGCGCGCGACCGAGCTTGGCTTCCTGCGCGACGTCGGAGCCAGCGGGCGCGGCCTTCTCGGCGGCTTCGTAACTGGTGCGGGCGTCGGCCCAGCTCTTCTTCGATTCGGAGACGCGCGCCTTGAGCATCGCGAGATCGCCTTCGATCCCGGTCGCGCCTTGGGCCGCGAGGTTGATCGTCGCGACCGCGGCCTCGGCCGCGTTGTTGTCGCCCTTGGCGAGCAGCGTGCTGATCCAGTTCTCGCCCGCCATGCGCAGGTACCGACCGCGCGGGAACGCGGCGAAGAGTTCCTTGTACGCGGCGGCCGCCGCGTCGAACTTGCCCTGGCGTTGGAGGATCAGCGCGGTGTTGTAGAGCGCGTGCTGCTGCAACACGGGACGCGTCTTGCCGGCTTCGGTCTTCACCTTCTCGAAGCTCGCCAGCGCCTCGTCGAGGCGGCCGGAGTTCAACGCTTCGAGCGCTTCGTCGAGCGCTCCCGCGTTGCTGTAGTCGATCGAGCCGACGTCCGCCCACGGGATGACCTTGGTCTGGCCGGCCTTGATCTCGAGACTGACGCCCGCGAAGTCCTCGGCGGTGATCTTGCCGACCTCGGCCTTGCCGCCGGCCTTCAGTTGGACCGAGTCCTTGTCCTTCTTCTGCGCGAGCGCGGGCGAAGCGAACAGGACGGCGCCGACGAACAGCGCGGCGAGCGCGACGAGCCAGGTCTTCATCGTGGAGTTCTGCATCTGCATGACGTGCTTCGGATTCGTCGGAGACGGGTCGACTGCTATTTCTTCTCGGGCGGCGCGGCGACGGTCATGTGGCCGAGCTCCACGAGCCTGGCGCGCACCTTCAGCAGCTTTTCGCCGTAACCGAACTTGGTCCAGGTGGTCTGTTCCGTGTTGCGCTCGAGCTCGCGCATCAACAGCGCGGCCTCGGGATACTTGCCGGTCTCGAACAGCGCGCGGATCTGGTAGGTCTTCGCCCCCCACCACAACCCGGAGTCCGACGTCGTCGCGGAGATCAACACGCGGAAACGGTCGAGCGAGCGATTGATGCGATCCGTTTCCTTCAACGAGGCGCCCGCGAGCAAGTCGGCGACGCCCCAATCGAGGAACGCATAGATGAGACCAGGACGAACCTTGGACACCCTCGGGTCGATGCGCGGCGTCGCGCCGGTGGTGTCGATGAAGCGCGCTTCGGCGAAGAGACCGTCGAGGGCCTCGGCCGCTTCCTTGAACTTGCCGAGGAAGCCGTAGCAGCGCGCGCGCTGGATCGAACGCTTCTCGGAGCTGCTGGTGCGCGCCAACAGGTCGAACACCTGCACCGCCTTCTCGAAGTACTCGGGCTCGCGTACCGCACGTTCGTCGCCGAGGACGAAGGTGTCGTGGGGCACGTCCTCGGGGATCCCGTTGAACTCCTTCGCGAAGATGAAGAACCGTCCCGCGACCTGCTCCATCTCTTGGTCGTCGATCGCGGTGCCGTCGGTCTTGGTGAACTCGCGAGCGATGCTAAGCCAGTAGTACTCCGCGGCCTTCTTCCAGGAGTCCAAGCCTTGGCGCGACTTCGGATCCTTCTTGAAGGCCTCGACTCCCGCGTTGTCGTACGCGCGGGCGAGCACACCGGCCGCGCTGGCGACCGCTTCGGAGTCCGGATCCTTGTCGCGCAGGGTCAGGAGCATCGCGCTCGCTTCGTCGAGCTTGCCCTGGCTCTGCAAGGCTTGGATGCGCAGGTTCCAGACCGCGGCAACCTTCGCCGGCGTGTTGGCGAGATCGTTCTCGAGATCCTTGAGCAGCGTGAAGACGTCGTTTGGCCGATCGACCGCGGGCTGCAACGCGATCCGCGCGCGCAGCAAGCGCGTGGTGAACGCGAGCCCGCTGGCCGACTGCGTCACGTTGGTGTCGAGGGACTCCGTGCGCTTCTTGTCGACGAGGCTCTGGCAGAGCTTCGCGGTCTCCTCGGCCTGCTTGAAGGCGTTGACCGCTTCGTCCTTGCTGTCCTTCGTCCAGAGTTCGCGCGCGTAGTTGTAGTAGCAGGTCGCGGCCTTGCTGAGCCCGAGCTCGTAGCCCGCGGTGCCGGCCTTGAACGTCTTGTAGAAGTCGACGGCCTTCAGCCAGGCCTTGTCCTTCTCGAGCTGCTCGCCCTCGCCCATGATCGCGCTGATCGCGCGCGGGCTCTCGGGGTATTCCTTTGCGAGGGTCGAGCGACGGTCCTCGTAGCGCTTGCGGAAGAACTGGCGACGTTCCTTCTGGTAGAGCTTGTCGTAGTAGTTCGACGCGAAGAAGAGCGCCTCGGGCGCGCGGTCGGACTTCGGGTAGAGCTCGTACACCGCGTCGAGCGCGACCGTCGCCTCGGCGAGTTGGTCTTGGACGCGGTAGATCTCGGCGGTCGTCTCGAGCGCCTGGGCTCCGATCGCCTCTTCGCTCTTCGTGCCGCGCGCGGCGTCGCGCGCCATGGCCGCGAAACGCAACGCCTTGTCGTAGTCCTTGGTGCGGTAGTTCTGGCCGGCGATCAACAGCAGGTTTTCCGCCGACACCGATCCGCCGCCGCCGCCGTTCAGCAGCTTCGACAGGATCTCACGGCCCTTGCCGCCGTACGGTCCGTCGGGATCGAGCTCGATCAGCTTGTTCGCGTACGTGCCCGCGTTGGTCGCGTCGTCGGCGTCGGAGTACACGACCGCGAGCGCCGCGTAGATCCCGAGCGCGTCCCGCGCGCCCGTGGCTTTCGGCACCTCGGTGAAGAACCAATCGGCCGCGGCCTTCGCGTCGTCGATCCGCTTGAGCTCGGCGAGCAACTTCACCTTCTGCAAGATCGCATAGCCGGTCAGGTCGGCGACGAACGACTGCGCGTCCTCGGGGATCTGGTTCGGCGGACCCCACGAACTCGCGAGCGCGATCGTCTCGTCGAAGTCGAGCAGCGCGTCGTCGGTCTTGCCGAGATCGCGCCGGCAGAAGCCCAAGTAGATGTAGGCCTCGTACGCGTCGGCGCTGTTCTGGTAGTCGAGGGTGAAGTCCTCGAGCGCCGCGACCGCCTTGTTCAGGCGATCCTTGCGGTTGGCCTCGTCGGGGCCGTAGATCTTCGAGTTGTAGTAGAAGGTCTTGGCGGCGTTGTAGCGCGCGGTCCTGTACTGGGTCTCGAGGTACTCGACGTCGGCGGCGCTCGGGTCGCCCATCAGGCGCTTGAACTGCGCCATGCGCTCCTCGAGACCGCGCGTCGCCTCGCTGAAGACTTCCTGGGCCTTGTCCTTCAGCTGACGCTTCTTCGCCGCGTCGGCTTCCTCGCCGACCATCGACGCGTAGGTCTCGCCGAGGATGCGGTAGACCTCGGGCAGCGTGTTGCGCTCGTTCTGCGCGTCTTCGCTGCGCGGGTACTGCGCGATCAGGTCGAGCTTCGCCTTGAGGATCGATTCGAGCTCGTCGCGCCGCTTCGCGAGGTCGGGCTCGAGCGTGACCTTCTCCATCCGCAGCGCGAGGTCGATCACCGCGAGCTTGAGCCCGTCCGCGCTGTCGATCGTCCCGCGCGTGCGCATCACGGCGGCGAACGACTCGGCGAGGTCCTTGTAACCCGACGCGCTCAAGCGCCGGACGAACTCGGCGTCGTCCTTGCCGAAGACCGCCTCGGATTGAGCGCGAGCGAGCGGCGCCGCGGCGACGAGGAAGGCCAGGGTGATCCAGCGCGATTGCTTCATGAGTCGGATGCTCGGGCGCGTCTCAGTTGCCCTTGCCGTCTTCCTTCGCGGGGTCGGCCGGCTTCGGATCGGTCTTGCCGTCCTTCTTGCGCGTGTCGGACGACGGGCCCTTCTTCTTGGACTCGTGGCCGGTGAACGCGTTGCCGTAGCGGTAGTACACCTCGAGCGTCAACACGTTGATCGCGGTGCAGTAGATCGGGCTGCCGGAGTACGTCCACCGATCCGGCGTCAGCCAGCCGCCGCGCGTGCAGACGTCGGCGTCGGTGTTCTTGTCCTGGAGTTGGAGCACGCATTCCTTCATGCGCTCGTTCCACTGGTTCCAGTACGTCTGGGACTTGCGCGGGCTCTCGGGACCATCGAACTGGTTCAGCGCGAGCGAGCCGTAGTACCAGTAGTAGTAGTCGATCGAGAGCTTGTCCTTGGTGATCTCGGGCAGGTCCTTCACCAGGAGCTTGGCGCCGGCCTCGAGCTTCGGATCGTCGATGTCGTGCGACACGAACGTGCGCGTCAACATCCCGAGCGCCGACATCACCGACGTGTGGTACTGGAAGTGATCGTTGTGTCCGCCAAGCGCTTGCCCCGCGCCGTCCGGCGACAGGTAGCCGACGCGGCCGTCCTTGAGCGACACGTAGTCGATGAAGGAGAGCGCGCCGTCCATCGTCTCTTGCGGCACGTCGAGGCCCGACAGCGACGCGGACTTCAGCGCCATCACGACCCACGTCGTCACCGAGGTGTCGGCGTCGCGCATCTCGCTCTCGAACGCGTTCTGGTCGAGCTCGCCGCGGTCGCGCCGGTCGATGATGTCCTGCTTCGACGCGTAGCGCCAACCCCACAGGCCGGTCGAGTTCGACGGGTTCGGCTTCTGCGAGTTGACCAGGAAGTTGATCGCCTTCTGCGCGGGATCCTTCCACGCGCGGCTGCTGGTCATGCCGTACGCCTCGGAGAAGACGAGCGCGGCGAGCGCTTCGTTGTACATGAACGCGCGCGGGCTGGTGAACGAGCCCTCTTCGTTCTGCTTGTCCTTGAGGTTCGTCAGGCCGTTCTTGATGACCTGGCCGATGTAGTAGCGCTTGCCCATCGCGTCATCGACGATGTTCTGCTTCGACGTGTTGTCGTAGCCGGCGCCGAGGAAGCAGAGCAGCGAGAGAGCGGTCAGACCCTCGTCGTGGTTCTTGTTGTAGACCTCGTCGGGCTTGACGCACTTCGGGCCCTTCTCGGAGCACTTCGAGATCAGGTTCTCGGCGCTCCAGCCGCCGTCCTCTTGCTGGTGGCGGATCAGCCACTTCATGCCTTCGAGCACCGCGGCTTCCGTCGCCTGCACCGCGCCACCGCCGCGTCCCTTGCCGCCGGGACCCGCGCGACGCGAAGCGAAGGTCGACGGCACGCCGGTGCCGTAGTGTCCCGGTGCGATGCCGACGCCGATCGAAGTTCCGCCGGTCGCGCCGGGAGGCAGGTTCTCGGCCGCGGTCGGATCGCCGCGCTTGAGGTGGAGGTCTTCGTCCTTGATCTCAGTCGGGACGTATTCCTCGGTGAAGTCGACGATCTCGGCTTCCTCGTTCTTCGGGACCGCCTTGCGTTCGATCTCCTCGGGCGGTTGCTCGACCACCGGCGGCGCTTCGACGCGCTGACTCACCTCGACCGGCGGCACTTCTTCCTTCGTGCCCGAGTCCTTGAACGTGAAGACCACGACCGCGGCGCCGAGCACCACGTGGAAGGCGACCGAGATCACCACCCACGGGGAGTTCTGATAGGCCGTTTTGACGTAGTCAACCGGATTGAACGCCATGGTTCGCTTCCGTCGGGGTGAGGCGAGAAGGAGGACGCGGGCAGGAGGCACGTACAACTGAACCGACGATCCTCGCGGGACGCTACGGGGGTAGCGGGGTCGCGCGACGATCGCGTCTTCTAGGCAGGACGCAGCGAGCTACCCGCGCACCGGTGTTCGGTTTCACACACGGGCGAAGCGATCGAAACGCGTCGGTCGCTCGGCCCCATGGCGGCGGGCCTTCACGGCCTCCGGTCCATTCGACGAGATCCTCGGAAGCGTTCGTCGAGGTCGGCTGCGCGCTACGCGAGCGCGAGGTCGACCGCGGTCCGGCCGCTTTTCGAGGCGGCACAGGGTAATGGAGGGTCCGAGACTCGACAAGGTCCAGACGGCCTCGTTCAGCGCAGCGGGAGCGCGCGACCGTCGAGGTCCGCCGGGGCCGCGACGCCCGCGAGCGAAAGCAACGTCGGCACGACGTCCACCGGCGACGCGGCGCCGGGTTCGAGGCCCGCCTCCACGCCCGCGCCGAGGAAGACCAGCGGCACGCGCCGGTCGTACGCGTTCGACGTTCCGTGGCTCGTGCCGACGCCGAGGGCGACGAGGAAGCCGCGCCGCGGTTGGAAGAGCAGGTCGCCCGAGCGTTCCGCGTCGAACGAATGGAGCTGGAAGCGCAGGTCGTCGGGCCACGGCTTCGAGCGGTCGAGCTCGGCGAGCTCGTCGGCCGTGAACACGCGCGAGCACCACGACGCGTTCGCCGCGAATGCCTCCTTCGCCGCCGTGCGCACGTCCTTGGCGACTACGCCGGCCCGGTCCATGCGCTCGCTCGAGAGGCGCATCCCGCCCGCGTCGTAGTCGACGAAGAAATCCTGGCCGAAGCGCTCCTTCACCGCCGCGCGCGTCGCCTTGATCGCGCCGCTCAGATCCTTCGACGACACGCGCCCGGCTTCGACGCCTTGCGCGACCAACGTCTCGGGCAGATCGAGCACGCCGTGATCGGCGCTGAGCACCGCGGTCCAACGTCCCGCGCCGACGCGATGATCGAGCAGCGCGAAGAGCTTCTCGAGCTCGCGGTCGTCGCGCAGCAACAGGTCGGTGACCTCGCGCGAGAACGGCCCGCACGCGTGGCCGACGATGTCGCACGCCGAACACGACACGCCGAGGTAGTCGACGTGGTCGTCGGCGCCGAGTTCGAGCGACTCGACCGCGCGCGACGAGAGCTCGAGCACCGCGCGATCGGCGAGCGGCGTGTGGTAGACGAAACTCGCCCACCGCGCGCGCTCCTTGTCGGTCGGCGGCGTCGAGAGCGCCGGCGCCGCGTACGGGAACGTGTGACGCGAGTCGAGGAAGTTCGCTTCGCCCGGACGATCGTCCTCCGCGGTCGACGTGCCTTCGAGGTTCTCGGGCAACGCGCTCGTCCAACCGGCACCGAAGTCGCTCGCCTTCGCGCGCTCGACCCAGCCTTCGTTCCACTGCGTGACGAAAGGCGGGAGCTCCGCGACGAACCACGTCGACGACATGAAGCCGCCGCCGGCCAAGTCCCACCAGAGCGTGAGATCCGGGTGTTGGCCGCCGAGCCCGATCGCCGCGCGGTCCTTGGTGCTGATCGTCACACAGCGCGACTTGGGGTCCGCGCGCTTCAACAGATCGCTCAAGCCGTCGCCGTGGATCGCGCGCGGCGAACGACCGTCGTCGAACGCGCGCTCGGTCTGCCGCACCGGCTTCACCTCGGCGTCGGCGACGCAGTAGATCTCGCTGTTCGCCTCGCGAGCGAGCCAATCGTTGGCGACGATGCCGTGCTTCCACGGCATCCGTCCGGTGCCGAGCGTCGTGTGGCCGGGACACGTCTCGGTGCCGGCGTAGTCGTACGCGGCGGCGCCGAAGCGTCGCCCGCGCTCGACGAAGCGCTTGAAGCCGCCGGTCCAGAGCGTGCGCAGACGATCGAGGTGCTCGGGCACCATCTGATCGACGACGAAGATCACGACGAGACGCGGACGTTCGGCGGGCTTCGCGGGATCGACGCGCGCTTCGACCGCTTGCGGCGCGCACGCGACGAGCGACAGGACGAGGGCCGCGAGCACGACTACTGGATCCCGAGCGCCTTGAGGCGGTTGTAGAACGTGCGCCGCGGAATGCCGAGCATCCGCGCCGCTTCGCCGCGCCGTCCGCCGGTGAGTTCGAGCGTCGCGCGGATCAGCTCGGCCTCGACTTCCTCCATGCGCCGACCGACCAACGCCTTGATGCCGGTCGCGCCGGTGCGCGGCGCGGCGGAGAGGTGGCTGGTGAGATCGACGCCGAGTTCGTCGCCGCCGAGCGCGAACATGCGCGTGATCTCGTTCTGCAGCTCGCGCACGTTGCCCGGCCAGTCGTGCGCCATCAGGCGTTCGAGCGCTTCGCGCGTCACCGTCGGCTTCGCGCGGTTGCCTTCCGATGCGAGCTTGGTCAGGAACGCGTCGATCAGGACCGAGATGTCCTCGCGGCGTTCGCGCAGCGGCGGAATCTCGATCTGCACGACCTTGAGTCGGTAGTAGAGGTCCTCGCGAAAACGCCCGGCCGACACTTCGCGCGCGAGGTCGCGGTTGGTCGCCGAGATCACGCGCACGTCGACCAGCGTCTCTTCGTTGCCGCCGACGCGGCGCAGTTTGCGTTCTTGCAGGACGCGCAAGAGCTTCGATTGGAGCCCGAGGCTCATCTCGCCGATCTCGTCGAGGAAGAGCACGCCGCCGTTCGCCGCTTCGACGAGACCCGCGCGGTCGCGGATCGCGCCGGTGTAGGCGCCTTTAACGACGCCGAAGAGCTCGCTCTCGAGCAAGCCTTCCGCGATCGCGCCGCAGTTGACGCCGATGAACGGCTTGTGGCGGCGCGGTCCGTTCTGGTGGAGCGCTTGCGCGACCAACTCCTTGCCCGTGCCGCTCTCGCCGAGCAGCAAGACCGGGAAGTCGCCTTCGGTGACGCGATCGAGCACCGAGAGCATCGCCATCATCGCGCGGCCGCGGCCGACGATCGAGGCGTAGGAGTGACGCAGCTCGAGACCGCTCGGGACGAAGCCTTCCGACAACGAATCGAGTGCGGCGGCTTGATCGTGGAGCGCGCTCTTCAGCTCGGCGTTGACGACTTCGAGGCTCTTGCGCGCGCGTTCGTTCTCCTCGAGCAACCGCACGCGCTCGAGCGCGAGCGACGCCTGATCGGCGAACGCTTCGAGCAGATCCTGGGCGGTGGTGTCGAACTGGCCCTGCGCGAAACGGTTGTCGACGTAGAGGCAACCGCGCACGTCGTCGCCGACGCGCATCGGCACGCACAGGACGCTGCGCAACTTCATCTCGGCGACCGACGCGGCCGGCGCGAGCGCATCGTCATTGACCGCGTCGTCGGAGCGAAAGGCCTGGCCGCTCTCGAGCACCGTCTTCGTGATCGAGCGACTGACCTTCCGCAGCGCCTTCTTGACGTTCTCCTTGTCGATGTTGCGCGCGGCGATCACTTCCCAGCCGGCGGGCACGCCGTCGGAACTCTCTTGCGCCGCAACCGACGGCGCCGCGTTCGGCGCCACGCGTTGGATCAGGAAACCGCGCTCGGCGCCGACGAGCTCGATCGCCGCGTCGAGGATCCGATCGGGCAACGTCTCCGGCCGCGTCGCGCGCGCCATCTCCTTGTTCAGCTCGAGGATGCGCAGCAGCGCCTGCCGGGTCGCGTCTTCGGCGGCTCCCGGTGACTGAGGATTGCGTTTGAGGAAGCGGAACACGGGGTGCCTTCTGTGCAAGCCGTGCCCATCCCGGCGCGCGGCCGGCTAACTTTGGCACGAATCGGCCGCATTCGAAAGGGCTGCCGCGAACGCGCGAGCAACGAGTTGCACCGCGTGACGTTGGTGCGGGCCCAATCCGCCCAGGTCCTCGACCGCGGCGGCGAGGTCGAAGGCGCGCGCTTCGGCGAGAGCGCGACCGTACAGTCGCTCCGCGGCAAGCGATGCGCACGCGATCGCCGCCCCGCAGCCTCGGCCCGACCATGCCACCTCGCGAACGAGACCGTCCGAACACCAGACCCCCGCCTCGATCGCGTCGCCGCACGCCGCGTTGGCGCCGGATCCGACTCCGTCCGCGCCCGTCACGGGTCGGCAATGGAGCGGAGCGCGAAAATGCTGCAGCAGCAGGGTGGGAAGTCGAGCCATGATCCGCGCGCCGATCGGAGTGTAGTCGCGGCTGCAACCAACTGTCCATCCAAGACTTGTGCTGGTGTCTAGATCGCTCACCACGCCCGACGAGCCCGCCGATTTGCCCGAATGCGATTTCGAAGTATCCTGTGGGGCTCCGAACGATGACACGACCAGGCAAACCCGTCGCGAGGCGGGGGCGCAAAGTCACGGGTCCACGGGAAACCGGGGACGGCCGGACCGCCGAAAGTCGTCGCTCCCATCCGGGAGGCCATCCGAGGGGCAGACGGGGCCATGCCCCGCTTCGGGACCCCTAGCGCGGTGAACGCGAGCACTCGAGCTCGCGGCCTTCTCGCTCGGCGCCTCCGGAGCGGCATGGACTCGAGCGAAGCCTCACCATGCCGCACACCTCGGACACCCCGGATCGCGCCACGCACGTCGCCCGCCCCAGCGGTCGAGACGTCGGTGCCATCGGGCGTGGGGCTCGCTCGCAACGCCTCGTCGACGATCAACACGTACGGGCGCGTCGGCTGGGGACTCCGGCGCGTTCGCGGAGGGGGAGGTGGCGCGGGTCACGTTCTGTGGGGACGGGACGTGCTCGCGCTGCAGAAGGAGGCGTGCCTGCGGCGAGGGTGTGGGGACACTCTTCGTCGTCGGCGCTTTCCGTCGCGCGGCCTCGTGCCGCGGCGGTCGCAACGGGGAATGCTCGGTTCGCAAGGACCGGGTAGCGATCCGCCTCGACGGAAACTTGCGAGGGCCTGAAGCCGCGCTTCGGGCCCTCGCTCTTTTCTACTCGATCACGTTGGCGCGCAAGCGGTCCTTGAGACGCTCGATCAGCCGCTGATGGATCTTGCAGACCCGCGATTCCGAGAGGCCTTCGAGCTGACCGATCTCGCGCATCGGGAGCTCCTCCCAATAACGCAGGTAGACGATCCGGTACTCCTGGTCCGACAGCTTCTGCGCGACCAAGCGCAGCAGCTCCTCGCGCGAGAGCTTGTCCCCCGGCGCATCGCCGTGAGTGTCCGCGACGACCTCGAGGCCGTAGCCCTCTTCGTCGTGCGAGTCGGAGTCGCCGCCCGAGCCGCTCGGTTGTCCCGGAACGCCGGTCGAAAAAAACTGGCGATACTCGGAGACTTCGAGCCCCATCCCGCGCGCGATCTCGTCGTCGGTCGGCTCGCGACCCAACGCAGCGCGCAGCTCTTCGGAGACGCGCTTGTGTCGTTCGATGCGCGAGCGCCACGGTCGCGGCAACCAATCCTGCGTGCGCAATTCGTCGAGCAACGCGCCGCGCACGCGCAGCTCGCAGTACGACTCGAAGCGCACACCGCGCGTGTCGTCGAAGCTCTCGATCGCCGCCATCAGGCCGACGTTCGCGGCGGTCTCGAGGTCGCCGCGGTCGACGCTGCGCGGAAGGCGCGCACCGAAACGCCGCACGAGTTCGCGCACGAAAGACTGGTAATGCTCGACCAGGCGATTGCGAGGTTGATCACCCGGCGACCGCGCGTAGACGCGCCAGAGCGTGCGCACTCGGCGCGCTCCATCCCGATCCGACGGCTTCCCGTCCTGCGTCGTCCGACCGCGTGCGTCCTTCGCGACGGGCGTCATGGTCAGGACGAACGCACCCGGCCGGACGCGACGGCGCGTCGGCGAGGCTCGATCGTTCTTCGGGGGTCGTACACGGCTTCTCGGGCGTCGAACTCACGCAGACGCGAGCTCGAACACGCTCTTGGCATACGGATTCCCGCGCGTGGATCAAGCCCCTACCCGCGCGATCGTCGTCGCGCCGAGGTCGCGCGAACGTTCGTCGACGAGCGACGCGCGTCGACTCGCGAGGTCAGAAATCGAGTTCGCCTTCGGGCGCGAAGCCGAGGCTCGCGAGCACGCGTCGCTCCGCTCGACGCATGCGCAATCGTTCGCGCGGACGATGGTCGTCGTGACCGCAGAGATGCAGGACGCCGTGGACGAGGTAGAGCGCGAGCTCCCGCGCCGCCGACCCGCCGTTCGCCGCGGCAACCTTCCGTGCGCGTTCGACGCTGACGTACAGCTCCCCCGCCGGCCCAGCGAGCTCGTCGCCGAGGTCGAACGTGATCACGTCGGTCGGCGACGCATCGTCGAGCCAACGGCCGTGCATGCGCGCCAGCTCGCGATCGGAGACGAACACGATCGACCACGAGGCGCTCCCCCGCCGCCCGGCCGACGCCGCGGCGCGCACCACGCGGCGCACGCCCGCGTCGCTCAACGGCCGCGCGCGCACGCGCCACGCGACGTCGACGCGCGCCGAGGACGACCTGGGCGACCTAGACGTTCTCGTCCGGCGTGTTGCCAACGCGCGTCGGCGCCTCGTAGGCGCGCACGATCTGTTCGACCAAGGGATGACGTTGGATGTCGCGCGGGTCGAACTCGACCACGCCGATGTCCGCGAAGCCCTGCAGGCGCGTGACGGCGTCGAGCAAGCCGCTGCGCGTGCCGCGCGGCAGGTCGCTCTGCGTCGGATCGCCGGTGACCACCATCCGCGAACCCTCGCCGAGCCGCGTCAGGAACATCCGCATCTGCGGCACGGTCGTGTTCTGGCCTTCGTCGAGGATCACGAAGGAATGGGCGAGCGTGCGACCGCGCATGTACGCGAGCGGCGCGATCTCGAGCACGTTCTGTTCTTCGAGGCGCGGCACGTCCTCGAAGTCGATCAGCTCGGAGAGCGCGTCGTATACCGGACGCATGTAGGGGTCGAGCTTCGCCTGGAGGTCGCCGGGGAGGAAGCCGAGGTGCTCGCCGGCCTCGACGACCGGGCGCGTGACGACCAGACGCTTGACCTCGCCCGCGCGCAACGCGCGCACCGCCGATGCGACCGCCAAGAACGTCTTGCCCGTTCCCGCGGTGCCGATGCCGAACGTCAACGAACGCTTCTGGATCGTCTCGAGGTAACGACGTTGGTGCTCGGTGCGACCTTCGAACGGACGCACGACGATCGGACCGGTGCGCGGCGCGCGCGCGGCCTTCGGCGCCGCGGTGTGCGTGTTCGACGTCGCGGGGCCGCCGTTCGAGCGTTCGCCGCTCGGCGCGGCCGCGGGCGCCGACGTACCGAGCAGGATGCCTTCCGCGTCGCGCGCGTCGATGTCGCGGCCCTTGCGCATCTTGCCCAGCAAATGCTCGACGCGCCGTTGCGCCTCGACGACGTTGTGATCGTCGCCGCGCAGACGCAGGTTGCCGTTCTTCGTGTAGATCTCGATCGCGAGCGCCTGCTCGAGCAACTTCGCGTGACGATCGTAGGGCCCCAGGACGAGGATCGCTTCCTCGTGACTCTTCAGCGGAATCGTGACTTCGATCAACGGTGTAGGTCGGGGCTCGTGCGTGGTCTGTCGGTCGTGTGCGACTAACGATGCTCGCTTAGGAGGCGATCTGTCAAACCCGCGCGAGGTCGAAAACGTGCGGCCACACCCAGAGCGCGACCGGCACGGAGAACAGCAGGCTGTCGACGAGATCGAGCATGCCGCCCGACGGACCGAACCAGGTGCTCGCGTCCTTCACGCCCGCGCGGCGCTTGACCCAGCTCTCGAAGAGATCGCCGGCCTGCGCCGCGACGTTGATCACCGCGCCGGCGAGCGCGCCGCCCGCGAGGCCGAGGGACGTGCTCGGGAGCAATCCGGTCGCGACCACCGCGACTCCCGCGGCGGTTCCGGCGAGCAGGGACGCGACGCAGCCCTCGGTGGTCTTGCCGGGGCTGATCGACTTGAAGGGGTGGTGTTTGCCGAACGCGCTGCCCGCGTAGTAGCCCATGATGTCGCCGATCTTCGAGAGCAACACGAGCGCGATCAGCCCGCGCTCGCCGAAGAGTTGCCACACCTTGGTCATCGCCGGCAACGGCACGATCGCCCACGCCGCGAGTCCCGCCGCGATCAGGAAATCGGTGCGCCAGTAGCCGCCTCGCGCGAGCGAACGCAACGCGACCAATCCGGCGGCGGCGAATACGAGGTACTGCGTCTCCGGCGGCGAGTTCGGCCGATCGAAGAGACGCCACAGCCAGAAGCCCGCGAGCCCGAGGATCGCGATCTGCAACCACGGCCGCCAACGCGCGAGCGGCCGCAACGTCGCGAAGATGCCGTGCGCGATCGCCGCGACGACGACGGCCCACAGGTATTCGGACGCGAGCGTGCCGCGCAAGTAGCCGTCGGCGCGCAGATGGTCGGCGACGCTGTCGCCGTGGAACGCGCGCGTCGCGTCGGCGGTCGACAAGATCACCGCGAGCGCGGCGGGTGCGAGCACCCAAGAGAGGTCGCGGTTCGCGAGCTTGCCCATGCGCCCGAGCTCGAACACGCAGACCAGCACGATCGCAGCGCCGGCGATCAGGATCGGCCAACCGTTGCCGATCGCGTGCGCGACCCACAGCGTGCCCGTCAACGTCGCGGCGATCGAACCGCCGACCCACGTGCGCTTCACGATCTTCGCGCGCTTCGAAGTCTCCATGCGTTTGACGACCGAAGCGGACGCTCAGGCTTCCATGCCGCGACGGCGCGGGGGCTCGGGCGCGACGTCGGCGACCAGGCCGCCGTACTTGCGCACGCGGCGCGCGTAGTCGGCGATCGCGGCGAGCAACTGCGCCTTGCGGAACTGCGGCCAGCACTCATCCGCGACGTAGATCTCGGAGTACGAGATCTGCCACAGGAGGAAGTTGGAGATGCGCTTCTCCCCCGCCGTGCGGATCAGGAGATCGGGATCCGGCGTGCGCGGATCGTAGAGGTAGCGCCGCAACGTCTCGTCGTCGATCGTGTCGGGATCGAGGCGGCCCGCTTGCACGTCGCGCACCGCGGCGCGCAACGCGTCGGCGAGTTCGGCGCGCGAGCCGTACGACAACGCGAGGCGCAACAACATGCCGTCGTTCTTCGCCGTCATGTTCTCGGTCGCGCGCAACTCGCGCATCGCGAGCTCGGGCAACGTGTCGAGCCTGCCGATCGCGCGCAGCCGGACGCCGTTGTCCATCAGCGTGCCGCGCTCGCCGACCAGGAACTGGCGCAAGAGGCGCATCAGGTAGCGCACCTCCATCCGCGGGCGCTTCCAGTTCTCGACCGAGAACGCGTAGAGCGTCAGCGACTTGACGCCCATCCGCGCGCACTCGGTGGTGATCTCGCGCACCGAGTTGATGCCTTCGCGGTGACCGAGCACGCGGCGCAAGCCCTGTTGCTCGGCCCAACGCCCGTTGCCGTCCATGATGATCGCGATGTGCTCGGGGAACGAGCCGCCGAAATCCGGGCGCGCGATCGGACGAGTGGCCATGTTCAGACGCTCGAGTGGACGAGCGGTGCGTCGCGACGCGGGATGATCTGATCGCGCTGCGGCCCGACCGAGAGCATCACGATCGGAACGCCGACGCGCGCCTCGACCCACTCGACGTACGCGCGCGCCGCGGCCGGCAGGTCGCCGTATTCGCGCACCGCGGTCAGGTCGTCGTTCCAGCCGGGGAGCTCTTCGTACTCGACCTCGAGGCCCTCGAACGACGCGAGCGACGCCGGCCATTCGGCGAAACGCTTCGCGCCGAGGCGATAGCCGACACCGACCTTGATGCGCGGGAAACCGGAGAGCACGTCGAGGTTCGTCATCACCCAACCGTCGGCGCCGCTGAGCTCGAGCGTGTACCGCATCTGCGGCGCGTCGAACCAACCGCAACGCCGAGGACGGCCGGTGGTCGCGCCGTACTCGCGCCCTTGCTCGCGGATGCGATCGCCTTCGGGCCCGGAGTCCTCGGTCGGGAACGGACCTTCGCCGACACGCGTGCAATACGCCTTCGCGATGCCGACCACGCGCTCGATCCAACGCGCGGGGAACGCCGCGCCGGACGGGATGCCGTTGGTGCCGGTGCTCGACGACGTCACGTACGGATACGTGCCGTGATCGAGATCGAGCATCGCGCCTTGCGCGCCCTCGAAGAGCACCATCTTGCCCGCGCGGTACGCCGCGCGAACTTCCGCGCCGGTGTCGCCGACGAACGGCGCGAGGCGCTCGGCGAGCGCCATGTAGCGCGAGAGCTGTTGATCGAGGTCGAGCGGCGCCTCGCCGTGGACGTCGCGCAGGTGCGCGTTCTTCTCGGCGAGCGCGGCGGTGAGGCGCGCGCGACAACGCTCGGGCTCGAGCAGGTCCGCGATGCGCAAGCCGGTGCGCGCCGCCTTGTCGGCGTAGCACGGACCGATGCCGCGGCCGGTGGTGCCGATGCGGCCGACGCCGCGCCAACGCTCCGCCGCGAGGTCGATGCGCCGGTGGTGTTCGAAGATCACGTGCGCGCCGGACGAAAGGCGCAGGTTCGAGCCGTCGATCACGACGCCGCGGCTCCCGAGCTCGTCGATCTCCGCGAACAGCGCGAGCGGATCGAGCGCGACCCCGTTGCCGATCACGTTGAGCTTGTCGCGGTGCAGGATCCCGGACGGGATCAGGTGCATCACGTACTTCACGCCGGCGACGACCACCGTGTGGCCCGCGTTCGCGCCGCCCTGATAGCGCACGACGACATCGGCTTCGCGCGCGAGCAGGTCGATGATCTTGCCCTTGCCCTCGTCACCCCACTGGGCACCAAAAACACTCAGTGAGGGCATGCTTCGCGCTCGTTCTTGTGGACTCGGGACAAGCGGAGCGATTCTCCCGATCGGCGCGGCGCGCCACAAGGAAAACGTGCGCTGCCTACGTTCGACGACGCGCGAAGCCGCCGCCGCCGGGCGTCGCGAGCGCGAGCGACTCGCCCGCGGCCAGTTCCACCGACACCTTGGAGCCCAGCGCCGACCTGCGCCCGCGCGCGTCGATGCGCTCGGCCCGGCTCGGCGCGCCCGGCTCCCCGCCGAGGCTCCACGGTCCGCGACGAGCTCGATCGGCGATCCAACCGGCGCGCACCGGAGCGAGGAAGCGCACGCGTTTCTCGAGGCCGTCGCCGCCGCGATGCAGTCCGTCGCCGCCGCTACCCGCGCGCAGCGCGTACGCCTCGACGCGCGCGGGGAACGCGAGCTCGAACGCCTCGATCGGCGTGTTGCGCGTGTTGGTCATGTGCGTGTGCACGCCGCTCGCGCCCGGGCCGACGCGCGACGCGCCCGCGCCGCCCGCGATCGTCTCGTAGTACGTGTACGTCTCGCCGTGCGCGCGCGCGCCGCCGAAGCTCAGGTTGCTCATCGTGCCGGAACTCGCCGACGGAATTCGATTCGGAAGCAACTGCGCGAACGCGCCGAGCAACACGTCGACCAAGCGCTGGCTCGTCTCGACGTTGCCCGCCGCGACCGGCGCGGGATAGCGCGCGTCGACGAGACTTCCGGGACGCGTGAGCAAACGCACGGGCGCGAGCAATCCGTCGTTGGTCGGCGCGCGTGAAGGCAGGAGCAACCGCAGCACGTAGAACACCGCCGACACCACGACCGCGCGCGGCGTGTTGATCGGCGCGTCGACCTGGGGCTCCGTGTCGCGGAAGTCGACGAGCAACTCGTCGCCCTTGCGCTGGAGTCGCAAACGAACGTGGATGTCGCGCTCGCCGACTTCGAGCACGTCGTCGAACGTCGCCGCGCGCCGCGGGAGCGTGCGCACGAATTCCGTCGCGAGCCGCGCCGTCCACGCGCGCAAGTTCGCGCCGGCGCGCGCGAGTTCGGCGACGCCGAGTTCGCGCGCGAGTTCGACGAGCCGCGTCTCCGCGGTGCGGTTCGCGGCCCACTGCGCGAGGAGATCGCCCTCGCGCTCGCGCGGCACGCGCATGTTCGCGAGCAAGAGGCGCGAAAGCGCGCGATCGGGCTTTCCGCCGACGATCCAACGCAACGGCGGGATCACGAGCCCTTCGCCGTGGAGATCGTGCGCCGGCGCCATCGAACCGGGATGCGCTCCGCCGACGTCCGCGTGGTGCGCGCGGTTCGCGCAGTAGAAGTCGGGCTCGCTTCGCCCCGAGAGGAAGATCGGAGAGACCAACGTGACGTCGGGCAAGTGCGTGCCGCCGCGATACGGATCGTTGAGCAACACGGCGTCGCCCGGTCCGAGCTTCACGTCCTCGCGCGCCGCGCGCACGCACGCCGGCATCGAGCCGAGGTGGATCGGGATGTGCGCCGCTTGCGCGATCATCGCGCCGCGCGCATCGAAGAGCGCGCACGAGAAGTCGCGGCGCTCCTTGATGTTCGGCGAGAACGCCGCGCGACAGAGCGCCGCGCCCATCTCCTCGGCGACCGACGAGAACAGTTGGTCGTAGACCTCGAGGCGCGCGGAGGCGTGCGAGCGACGAACTCGTGCGCGCGCCATCGGCTCAGCGCCGCTCGTCCGGGTAGTCCTGGATCACCAACGGAATGTAGTCGAGCACTTCCCAACGCACGATCGGAACGATCGTCACGTTGTCGCCGGACTTGCGCCGCCACACCACGCAACGAATCGTGCGCGTCAACGTGTTGGCGATCAGATCCTCGCGCGCGTCGGGATCGAGCGCCGCGCCGCGCGAACGCTCGTCGTCACCGGTGGCCTTGCGCGCGGTGATGTAGATCGAGAAGACCTGGCTCTCGGTGGTCAGCAGCTGATCGAGCTGCGCGCGCGCCCCGCCGTCGAGGTTCTCGTAGCCGTCGACCTCGCGCAGCTCGTCGAGCGAATCGAAGACCTGGCGTTGGATCAGCTCTTCGCCGAACTCGTCGTAGACCGGATCCTTCGTGGTCGCGGTCGTGCTGGAGCTCGAACTCGAGTCGTCGTCCTTGTCCTTCTCCTCGAGGTTGCGGTACTCGATCACCTTGTCCCAGAAGCGACTGGACACATCGCGGTCGTCGATCAGCGACTTGAGCAACGCCGCCGGCGCGGTGTTGACGTTGACGGCGACGCCGTACTTCGCGGTGGCGGTCGCGGCGCCGTTGGCGCCGTTCTGACCTTGGCCGGTCGGGTTCTGACCGTTCTGGCCCTGGCCCGTCGGACTCGCGCCGCTCTGCGTGCCGGACGCCGCGGCCGCGGCGTCCTCGGCGGCTTGCGCCGTGCCGTCGGTCCCCGGAGCCGCGCCGTCGGCCGCTCCGCTCGCCGCGTTCGGATCGGTGCCGGTCGACGGCGTCTGCGCGCCGTTCGCGCCGGAGGGTGTCGACGCGGTCGCGCCCGCCGCGACCGACGTCCACGTCGTCAGGAACGAGCCGAGCCCGTGCACGACGCGGCCTTCGGGCTCGCGGTAGTCGCGAAACATCGACTCGTCGAACGACTCGAGCACCTCGAACTCCTCGAGCGAGATCGGCAGCCCTTGGTCGGGCAGCTTCTCGTCGTCGGAGAGCAGGTGCGACTTCGGCAACACCTGACGCGCGCGGTCCTTCAGGTAGTCGCGCATCGCCTCGGCCATCGTGCGCGCCTCGGAAGGATCGATGTCGGCGTCGGTGCCTTCGCGGAACGCGTCGATGACGCGGCGCACGCGCTCGAACGCCTTCTCGGCCTCCTCCTTGTTCGCGGTGAGCATCCCGAGCACGTTGAGCTTGCTGTCCTCGTCCTGCACGACGATGCGCAGCTCGATGCCGTTGATCGTCGTGCGTTGCGGGCGACCCCACGAGTCCTGGCGCGAGTCGACCGAAGCGGGCTCCTGCGCCGCGCCGGGATTCGCGGCGGCCGGATTCGCCGGGGCCTGCGGCGTCGCCGCGGCGTCGGTCGGGCTCGCGCTCGCGCCCGATGCGGACTCGCCGTCGGTCTTCAGGCGATCGAAGACCTCCATCAGGCTGGATTCCGCCGCGAGGTCCATCGTCGTCAGCGCGATGTCGTTGCGCGCGACGTCGGCGTCGCTGCGCGTGCCGAACACGAGCTGCGTCATGATCGCGAGCAGGATCAACAGCACGAGCAGCGCGAGCAGCAGCGCGGAGCCTTGCCGACGATCGCGGCGGCGCTGCGCAGTGCGTTGAGTACCCATGGTCCGGTTGACGCGCTCACCCCGCGGAACTTCCCCGCCGGAGCCCGTCGCGCACGAGTCTACGCCCGCGCGCCCCGGATCAGAACTGCCGGTGCAGGTCGACGCCCTGGAGGATCCGCGGGCGGATGAAGAACAGGACGTTGGTCTGTTCCTTCGACTTGTTGGTCGATCGGAAAAGGTACTGGAGGATCGGGATGTCGCCGAGCAGCGGGACCTTGTTGACGCGGTCGACGGTGCGCTCGGTGATCAAGCCGCCGAGGATCACGGCTTGGCCCGGTTGGAGGTAGACGATCGTCTTCGCGGCGCGCGTCGAGAGCACCGGCACCTGGACCTCTTCACCGGTCGACGCCACCAACGCGACCGCCGACCCGGTCTGTTGCGACGCTTCGATGTCGATGTTGAGCGCGACCGTCTGCGTGCCGACGACGCGCGGGATCACGTAGAGCTTGACCCCGACCTCCTGGTACCCGATCTGCGCGCCGTAGCCGCCGGTCGCGTTGATGCCGGTGACCTGCAGGTACGGAATCTTGGTGATCGAGCTCACCTCGGCGCGGCTGCCTTCGCGCACCGCGATCTTGGGCTGGTTGATGATCGAGACGTTCTGGCGGCCCTGGATCGCCTCGATGATCGCGTTGAACGCGAGGCCGTCCTGGATCGAGCCGATGGTCAGTAACGCCTCGACGCCGTTCGCAGAGTTCGGCAACGAGTAGTCGAGTCCCTTGATGAACGTGCCCGAACCGGGTGCGTCGAAGATCGGCTTGCCGGTCACCGGCTTGATGCCGATGTCGAGCACGTCGGAGATCGCGATCTCGACGACCTTGGCCTCGATCTCGATCTGCGGCACGCCGGCGGCGAACAGGTTGATGAAGTCCTCGACCTCGGAGAGCAGCTCGGCGCCCGTCGTGACCACCAACCAATCGGCGAGCGCCGCGGGCGTGGGTGCCGCCGTCGCGACCGGCGCGCGCAGGTCTTGGTAGAGCTCGACGTCCCAGCCGGCGAGCAGGTCGAGCTTGACCGCGTTCGGCGTCGAAGGACCGGGGCCGAGGGCCTCGGTCCACATCGGGAAGTTGCCGTAGCTGACGATCAGGTCGCGCAGCTTCTCGCCGGTGCCGACGCGCAGCGGGTACGGCTTGGTGATCGTGCCGTCGGGGTTGACCTTGATGCGCTCACCGAAGCGCAGGTACGGGTTCTCCGCCGCGGGTTCCGGAACCGGTGCGAGCGGTGCGACGCTCTGCAGCGCCGGATCGGACAGCAACGCCGCGGCCTTCGCGGGATCGGCGTACTCGTGCATCGCCGGATCGACCGGCGCCGTCGGATCGTCGCCTTCCATCGCGGCGGTCGGGCGGATCGTGTGCTCTTGGAGCAACGAGCGCAGCTCTTCGGCGGAGAGCGGCGCCTTCTCCTTGGGCTCGGCGACGTCCCGAGGTCCGGCGCAGCTCGTCGCCGCGAAGAGCGCGAGGAGCAAGGCGAAGCGGAGGGGCGTGAGGCGAAGGGGCGAGACCTGCATTCGGGCGGAGGGGTGGGACGGCCCTGACGAAGGCCTTTCGGCTCCGGTCGCCCCCAAGGGGAGGAGGCCGGCGCGGACCGGGCTCAGAACTGCGCCTTCACGCGGTCGGTGATGTCCGGGATGACCCGACCATCGCGGTGCTTGATCGCCTTCCACACGCTGCAGTGTCCGGTGGCCGTGCGCACGGCCTCGCAGGCTTGGCTGACTCGATCCGCGCCGGCGTTGGTCAGGCGGATGCCTTCCGGGCTCGCCGGATCGATCTTGTCGTCCTTCAATTTGCGCAGTTCCGGCGTCGCCGCGAGCACCGCGTCGTAGTCGACCACCGCCGGGTTGCTGAGCTGGTTCGCGTCCTTCAGGCCGCAGACGTTGTCCGCCGCCTTCACGAGCCAGTCGCGGCCGAAGACGCTCTCACCTTGTGCGGCGAGCGACGGCAAGGAGGCGGCGTGGACGGACGACACGAAGCTGATCAACGCCGTGCAAGCCAGGGCACACGCGAAGCGCAGGAAACCGGTGGAGTTCATGGGGGGCCTTCTCGAGCGGAGCAGCGGTCCGAGCGCAAGCGAGGCAGCAGGCGAGCGACGCGGACAGGTCGATGCGGACGAGAGCAGAAGCGCAATGGACATTCCGTTCGCCGACGGAACGTCCGAACAACGCCGCCCCGAGCCCCAAGGCCTTTCGATCAGCGGACTTAGGCGGCGGGTCGGGCTCGCCGCGTCCGGCGCGGGCGGTTGTCGGTAACGGGGACTCACGCAGCGTTATTCGACATTGTCCGCCGTCGACGTGCAGTTCACGCTCGTTTTCTAAACAGACCAAGCCTTCGCGGTACGCCTGAAGCGGGTGCCTCGGCGCAGCCCCTCCTTCGCGAGGTAGCCCTGCTCGACCAGGTCGAGCAGGTCGCGCAGTCCGGTGCGACTCGAGATGCCGTGGCGGTCGGCGTACTGGATCGACGTGATCTGACCGCCGGCCCCCAGGTCGGCGAGCACCGTCCGCTGCCGCTCGTTCAGGCCGAGCTGCGGCACGAGCACCGCCGCTTCGGTCGCCTCGAGCGCCAGGTGATGAATCCCGAGTTCCCCGCCGTTGGCGAGGATGAAGCCGCGCGACAGGACGTTGAAGAGCTCCCGCAGGTTGCCTTGCCAATCGTGTTCGAACAGGCGGTCGAGCACCCCGGGCGCGACCCCGGTGACCGGCTTCGAGGCCGAGGCGTTGAAGCGCCGCAGGGCGGCCTCGACCAACTCGGGGATCGCCTGCTTGCGCAACCGCAGAGGCGGGAGGGCGAGCTGCGCGACGTTCAGTCGGAAGTAGAGGTCGTCGCGGAACCGACCGGCCTGGACCTCCCGGGACAAGTCCTTCGAGGTGGTGGCCACGATGCGGACGTCGAGCGGGATCGGCCGGGTCGAACCGAGCGGCAGGACCTGGCGGGTTTCGACCAGGCGCAACAGCGCGACCTGCCCCTCCGGCGACAACCCCGCGATCTCGTCGAGGACCACGGTCCCCTTCGCTGCGTACTCGAACGGTCCCTTGCGCCGCGAATCGGCGCCGGTGAACGCACCGACCTCGTGGCCGAAGAGTTCGTCCTCGATCAGCGCATTGGAGAGCGACGGACAGTGCACGTGGACCAACGGCCCGTCCGCCCGTCGGCTCCAACGGTGGATCAATTCGGCGACGCGGTCCTTGCCGGTGCCGGTCTCCCCCGTCACAACGACGGTGACGTCCTCGGCTGCGACGCGGCGCACTGTGTCGAGTAGCTCGACCATCGCCGGCGCGCCGGCGACGAAGTCGGTCGGCAGGTTGCGTTCGAGGAACTCGAGCGCTTCGACCGGCTGCGCGGACTGCACTTCGGCGAGGCGTTCGCCGAGCGTCTGCAGGACGAAGCGCGCGCTCGGCCCGTCGTCGGGCCACGCGGCGGTCGAGACCAACGGGTTCGCGACCGCGACGCCGTCCGGCCACGGCGCGCCGGTCAGCTGTTCGACGAGCCGCAGTTCGAGCGCCTCGACGCGCGGACGCGCGCCGCTCCACGGCAACGCGATCAACAAGTCGGTCGCGCCCGAGCGTCCGTAGATCGCCATGCCGCGCAATGCGTTGCGCATCCGACGCGACGCGTCGCGGATGCGCTCGGCGGCGACGGATTCGACCGGCGGCAGATCGCGGAAGCGCACTTGGAAGACGCGCACGCCGGCGTCGGGCTGCGTCTCGGCGCGTTGGATCTCCTCGCTCAACCGTTGGCGGAAACCGGGCTCGAAGAGGAAGCCGGTCACTGCGTCGGTGACCGCTCGCGCGTAGAGCCGCGCGTTCTCGAGCGCGACCGCGGTCTGCGCCGACGCCGCGCGCAGGAACGTCAGGTCGATCGGACGCTCGGCGGTCAACCCGACCAACAACGCGCCGCGCGGATCGCCGCCGGCGACCAACGGCAACGCGACGACGCGCTCGACGTCGCCGAAGAGCGCGCGCTCCGCGGCGGAGAGCCCGGGCAAGCCGCGAGCGTCGCGGTACTCCTGCAACTGATCGCAGCGCAACGCGCGACGCAACCAATGCGCCTCCGGCGCGACGGTGATCGATGGACCGCCGAGGCTGAAGACGCGCGCTTCCTCGCCGGGCTCGCCGCGCCACACCAACCACACCGCGTCGGTGCCGACTTCGCGCGCGACGAAGCTCAACGCGGCTTCGCGCGCGACGTCGGAGTCGAGGTGCTTGGTGAGATCCTCCTGCACGTCGCGCAGGCTCTCGAGTTGCCGCACGCGGTGCGCGACCTCGCGCGCGAACGATTGCACGGCGCCGGCCAGGTGTCCGACTTCGTCCTCGACCTCGACGTTCGCATCGGAGCCCTGGCCCGCGCGCACCGCGCGATCGAGGCGCTCGATCGGACCGACGAGGTGTCCGGTGAGGATGCCCGCGAAGAGCAACGCGGTGAACACGGCGCTCAAACCGGCGGCGAAGAGCAGCTCGGTCAACGTCCACGTCCCGAACACCGGCACGCCGCGTTCGCGCCGCGCGGCGACGAGCACGAGCGCGAGCTCGCCGTCCGGCGTGAAGACACCGCGCCGCGTCTCGCCGGAACGCGCGGCGCGCAGATCCTCGAGCCGCGGCGCCGGATCGCGGCCGGCGCCGAGCACGCGGAACGACGCCGCGGCGCGTTCGCCGCTCGGCGCGGCGTCGAAGCGAGCTTCACGCGCGACCAACACCAACAACGGCTGCTCCGCGCCGCTCGCGGTCTGCGCGACGCCGCACACCAACGTACGTCCCCACGGACGCCACACACCGGTGCTCGGTTGGAACGACGCCGGCAAGCTCTGCCAACCCGGACCGGTGCCGACGCGCAGCCAACGTCCGTCGGGACCGACGCGCATCAACAGTCGCAACACGCCGGGGTCGCCCGGTCCCCACCACGCGTCGGTCCCGAGCACTTCACTGCTCGCCGGGACTTCGCGCGACAACTCCCAACGCACCGCGGCGACTTGCAGCAGGCGTTCGGCCTCGCGCGAGAGTTCGCGTTGCTCGGCGTCGAGCCCGCGCTCGGCGACGACGAGTTCGTCAGCGACGCGCTCGCTCTCGTACTGGACGTGCTCCTGCTCGAGCGATTTCTCGAGCAACAACGTCAACGCGAGCAACGGCACCGCCGACGAGATCGCGAAGCCGATCGCGAGCTTGTTGCGGATGCGTCGGCGTGCCGAGAGCCACTCCGCGAAGAACGCGACGGCGAACGGCGCGAGCGCCGCCGCGACGAAGATCGGCAGCCAACTCCAACGCGCGAGCGACGGCACCGCGCGCGTGTCGCGCAGGTACACCATGCGGATCGCTTCGCCGCCGATCGCGAGACGACGCACGATCTCGAGCTCCGCGTTCGACTTCGGCGCGCGCGAAGGCGCCGCGAGTTCGGCGACGATCGACGACGACCAACCGCTCCACTCCCACTCGCCCGCGGCGTTGGCGCGCAAGCCGGCGGGAATCGCGGCGTCGAGCTTCGGCGCGCGCACCGCGAGCGCGACGAGCTGCACCGAGTAACTGCGTTCGCCGCCGACGTGACGCAGCACGATCTGATCGACCGCGCGCGGCGCGCCGAGGTCGAGCAGCAACGCGTCCGCATGCACGCGACCGACGCGACCGCCGGCGCGGTAGAACGCGGGCTCGAGGCCGGGGTGGTCGCGGTGCACGTCCTCCTCGAAGTGCAAGTCTTGGCGGTGACGCACTTCGCGCGTCGTGCCGACCGCTTCGCCGCCGCGCAGGAACGAGAGCGAGAGCACGCTGGTCTGCGCCGCGCCGCCGCGCACGTACCGCGCGTCGGAGACCCGCGCGACGAGCTCGACCGCGTCGATGTCGAGCGGCGGATCCAACGTGATCGTGCGCGTCTCGCCCGGCGCGAGCGTCAAGCCGCGCAACGGATCGGCGGCGCCCGGCGACACCAACGGCCGATACGGAATGCCGCGACGCAGCGTGCGCTCCTCGCGACCGAGCTCGGTGCCTTCCGGCGCGAGGCTGACGAACGTCGCGGGCCGCGAAGCCGGCACCGACTTGCCGTGCAGCAACGCGTCGACGCGCGCCGCGAGTTCGTCGGGCTCGGGATGACCGAGCGCTTGGCCGTCGAGCAACGTTTGGAAGCTGCGCCAATAGCCGTCGAGCGCATCGCGCCGCGACTGGCGCTCGCGTTCGTCGAGCACGCCGGCGAACAGCGCGACGCCGACCGAGCCGATCAACGCGATGCTCGCGAACACGGCGGCCCACTTGCGCGCGCGCGGCCGACTCCAGATGCCGCGCGTGCCGAGCGCGAGGACGTAGAGCGCCGCGAGCACCACGAGCTCGACCCAACGCAAGTTGGGCCACAGATCCGCTTCGCCCGCGACCTCGACGACCGGCGCGTCGTTCGGCGGAGGCTCGAGCACCAACGTTCCGCGCCGATCGGCGTGGAACGCGATGTCGCTCTCCGACGTCCAGGTCGCGTACGACTCGTGCACGCCGCGGCCGTCGCGATCGCACAACGCGACGTTGAACCCGAGCTCCGCTCCCGCGCGCGGTCGATGGCCGTGGAAGTTGCGCCACGGCAAACGCGCTTCGAAGCGGTAGCCGCCGTCGATGCGCTTCGACGCGACCTCGACGCCGCCGAAGCCGCCGTCGGAAGGCCCCGCTGCGCCCTGACCTTCGTGCAGGTAGACGCCCCACGGACGCTCGTCCCAGTTCGGCGCGAGCATCAACTGGTAGTCGTCGGGCCCCCATTGCGCGCGACGCTCACCTAGATCGAGGAAGAGCTCGAGGCTGTCGCCTTGGTACCAACGCTCGGCGTTGTGATCGACGACCTCGTCGTAGACCGTGCCGCCGAGGATCAAGTCGTCGCCGTTCCAACCGACCCACAGCTCGAGCGACGCGTCGTCGGGGCCGGACCACAAATCGCTCGGCGGCCGACCGAGCGAGACCAGTTGCGCGAGCTCGTCGAGTCGGATCTCGCACGCGGTGTCGGGCTTCCACTCCGACGGATCACCGTCGACGACGAGACGCGCGGGCTCGACCCAACGCGCGTGCGCGGTCGGACGCACGCTCGACGGAGCGGGCGCGGCATCTTGCGCCAGGGCGGCGACCAGAGCGAGGAACGCGAGGCTCACGCCGTTCCAAGATAGCCGTCGCCGCTCCGCAACGAAGTGCGAGTCGCGCGAGCCTGCTCGGAGAAACACCGCGGGCCGCGGGGAGCGAGGCTCCACGCGGCCCGCGGCCGGAAGCGTTGCGACGACTATTGGTCGTCTTGGACTTCGGCGACTTCCTCCTCGACGGGAGCGGCGCCGCTCTTCTGCAGGATGGCCTTGCGCGAGAGCTTGATCTTGCCGCGGTCGTCGACGTTGATGATCTCGACGTCGATCTCCTCGCCGATCTGGACGATATCGGTGACGCGATCGACATAGCCTTCGTCGAGTTCGGAGATGTGGCACAGGCCTTCGACGCCCGGCAGGATCTCGATGAACGCGCCGAAGTCCTTGATCGACTTGACGGTGCCCTTGTAGCGCGTGCCGATCTTCGGCGTCTCGCACATGCCTTGGATCGCGGTGATGCAACCGGCGACGTTCTCGCGATCGACGCCCGCGACTTGAACGGTGCCGTTCTCGTCGAGGATCGCGATCTTGACCTTGAACTGCGCCTGCATCGCCTTGATGTTGCGACCGCCCGGCCCGATCAGGTAACCGATCTTGTCGGCCGGGATCTTGATCACTTCCATGCGCGGCGCGTACGGAGAGATCTCGCGCGACGGACGCGGAACGGCGTCGAGCATCTTCTTCAGGATCTCGATGCGGCCCTTGCGAGCTTGCTCGAGCGCGCGCTCGAGCATCTCGCGGGTGACGCCCTTGATCTTGATGTCCATCTGCAGCGCGGTGATGCCGAGACCCGAACCGGCGACCTTGAAGTCCATGTCGCCGTGGTGGTCCTCGGAACCGAGGATGTCGGAGAGGATCGCTTGCTTGCCGCCTTCTTCGACGAGGCCCATCGCGATGCCCGCGACCGGCTGCGCGAGCGGCACGCCGGCGAGCATCATCCCGAGGCAACCGCCGCAGACGCTCGCCATCGACGAGCTGCCGTTCGACTCCATGATGTCGGAGACGATGCGGATGGTGTACGGGAACTTGTCCTTCGGCGGAACGACCGCGGCGAGCGCGCGTTCGGCGAGCATGCCGTGTCCGATCTCGCGGCGACCCGGGCCCATGATGCGGCGCGTCTCACCGACCGAGTACGGCGGGAAGTTGTAGTGGAGGTAGAAGTTCTTGCGGTACTCGTCGTCGATGCCGTCGATGATCGCTTCGTCGTCGACGGTGCCGAGCGTGATGCTGACCAACGCCTGTGTTTCGCCGCGCGTGAAGAGCACGGAGCCGTGCTGACGCGGGACGAAGTTCGGAACGATCGTGATCTCGCGGATCTGATCGTGGGCCCGGCCGTCGGCGCGGGTGCCTTCGACGATCACTTCGCGCTCGACGTTGGAGGCGAGCTCGTCGAACGCGCCCTTGGCCGCCTTCTTGCGCTTGCCGAGTTCCTTCTCGTCGCTGATGCCGGCCGTCAACGCGGCGACGCATTCGTCGGCGATCGCCGCGATCGCGTCGGCGCGGTCGTGCTTGCCCGGCGTGAAGAGCACGTCCTTGACGCGCGAGCGGTAGTTCGACACCGACTTCGCGAGGTGTTGGTCCACCGTCGGCGGCGACCACTTGAACGCGGGCTTGCCGGCTTTGGCCTTGAGCTCGTCGCACAACTCCGCGATCTGGCGGATCACGTCGTGGGCGAACTCGAGGGCGTCGACCATGTCGCGTTCCTTGAGTTGCTTCGCGCTGGCCTCGACCATGCAGATCGCGTCGCGGTGGCCCGCGACGACGAGATCGAGCGCCGACTCGCTGCGCGCGTCGTCGGACGGGAACGCGACGAACTTGCCGTCGACTTGGCCGACGCGCACCGCGCCGAGCGTGCTGTAGAACGGCAACCCGGAGATCGCGACCGCGGCGAAGCCCGCGATCATCGCCGTGACGTCGGCGTTGGTGACGCCGTCGTAGCAGAGGCAGTGGCTCATCAACTGCACTTCGTTCTTGAAGCCGTCCGCGAACAGCGGACGGATCGCGCGGTCGGTCAACCGCATCGTGAGGATCTCCTTCGTCGTCGGACGACCCTCGCGCTTGAAGAAGCCGCCCGGGATCTTGCCCGCGGCTTCGGTCTTCTCGCGGTAGTCGACCGTCAACGGGAAGAAGTCTTGTTCTTCCTTCGCGGCGCCGGCGGCGATCGCGGCGAAGCACTTGGTGCCGCCGATCGTCGCGATGACGGAGCCCAAAGCTTGGCGAGCCATCTGGCCCGTCTCCAACGTGATCGTGTGTCCGGCGATCTCGCGCGTCACACGGGTAGGCGTACTGGTCATGAAACCGATGTCCTTATGTCTCGAAACTCGTCTAGAAAATCCCTTGCCACGCGGAACGCTCGCGCTGAGCGAGAGTTCCTCCACGGATCGTCGCGGTGGGTCGCGCGAACTCTTTCACGAGCTCGTCGATCGCGACCACGGTGCGGCGATCCTCTCCAGCTCGACTCAGCGTCGCAGGCCGAGCTTGCCGACCACCATCTGGTAGCGGTCCGGAGTCTTGGTGCGCAGGTACTTCAGCAGCTTGCTGCGCTTACCGACCATCATCAGCAGTCCCCTGCGCGAGCTGAAATCCTTGCGATGCAAACGCAGGTGTCCGGTCAGCGCCTCGATCTCGGCCGTGAGCATCGCGACCTGGACTTCGGGGGAACCGGTGTCGCCCGTTGCGCGAGCGAACTCCTTCACGATCTGAGCCTTGTGATCGGCAGTGATTGCCATGGCAATCTCCAATGGGTTGTCGATCCTGATACTTGCCCGGACTCCAGGGTTGGAACTCCAGATTCCGGGTGCGTCGGCTCGCACCCACGGCGCGAAAGACCGACTCGCGCCACGGAAACGGACCCGTGCCACGCCCTTTGTGAGGGGCCGGGAGTATAGCGACGGCGCAAGAACGCTCAAGGCCGGGGCGAGCGCCCGCCTCTTGCGCGGGCGCGAACGGCGCTCGGCTCACTCGTCGTCGCCGACGTCGAGGGCGGTGTAGCCGAGGCCCTTCAAGAGATCGCCTTGCTCGGCCTTCAAGCGCTGGCGCGTCGCCTCGCCGAGGTTGGCGCTGGTCGGGTAGCGCTTCTCCCACGCTCGAAACGCGCCCATCAAGCGTTTGACGTCCGCCGGTCGCGCGTGCGCGAGATCGTTGCGCTCGTCGGGATCGGCGCGGAGGTCGAAGAGTTGGAACTCCTGGCCGACGACCAACGCGCGGCCGCGCGGCACGATCAACTTGAGTCCGGTCGCGATCTCGCGCACCGAGTTGCCGTGGACGCCGTAGCTGAACACGAAGTCGCGGTGCGCTTCGCTCGCGCGCGAGAGCTCGAGCCGCGCGAGCAACGAACGACCGTGCAGGCCGGCGGGCGGCGCGAGGTCGCACAGCTCCATCAACGTCGGGAAGAGGTCGACGTTCTCGACCGGCTCGGCGACGCGCCGGCCGGACGGCACGCCGGGACCGAGCACGATCAGCGGCGTCGCGAGCACTTCTTGGAACTGCGAGGCGCCGTGTCGCTGGTAGAAGAACTCTTTCGGCGCGAACTGCGCGAGTTCGGCATCGGAGTTCGGCGCGACGTGTTCCCACAGACCTTCGCCGTGATCGGCGGCGAGCGCGATCACCGTGTGTTCGAGGACCCCGAGTTCGCCGAGGCGCGCGAAGACGCGCTCGAGCTCGGCATCGGTGTGACGAATCCCTTGGTCGTAGCGACCGCGTTCGTCGCGCAGCTCCGCGAGCTCGACGTCGACGTCCTTCGCATCGGCGTGTTTGGCGCCGAACGTCGCCGCCTGCCAACCCTCGGGTGCGACCGGCGCGGTCTGCGCGACCGGCAAGCTCGCGTCGAACTCCGGATACGGGTCGTACGGATCGTGCACGTCCATCACGTGCAGGTAGAGGAAGAGCGGCGGACGCCGGCCTTCCGCGTCGACCGCGAGCGCCGCGTCGAGCGGACCCCACAGATCGGCGGAGAGTTCGCCGAGGTCGCGCAGGAAGTCGGAGTAGACCTGGGTCGCCTCCGACGAGTTGTGGCTGTCGTAGTGATCGAAGCCGCGCGCGAAACCCGCGGTCGGACTGAGCAAGCCGTTGGCGACGAGGCCGACGGTGCGGTAGCCGGCGCCGTGGAAGACTTCGGCGAGCGTCGGCACCGACGGCTCGAGCGCATCACGGTAAGCGGTGAGATAGCGACCCTCGAGCAACGACACCATCGACGGACGCGTCCACGAGAACTGGCACGTCACGTCCTCGAACAACGCGCCACGGCGCGCCAACGAATCGATGAACGGCGACGTCGCGCGCGGATAGCCGTAGCACGACAGCCGATCGGCGCGCAGCGTGTCGATCACGACGAGCACGACGTCGGGCCGACGCGGCGGAGCCGAACTCTCGCGCCATCCGCGCCACGCGAGGAACAAGAAGGCGCTGGCGGCGAGCGCCCACACGACGACGACGGCGAAACGACCTCGCACGCGCGCTCGACCGCTCGCGGATCTCACTCCTCGCCTCGCTCGCCTTCGTGTTCCCAACGCGGCGCGACCATGGGCTTCGCCCACGCGGTCCACGCCGCGCGCAACTTCGCCAGGATCTCGGGCCGACGTTTGGCGAGGTCGGTTTTCTCCGCGACGTCTTCGGAGAGGTCGTAGAGCTCCGCCTCGTCGCCGCGCAGCACGAGCTTCCAGTCGCCGACACGCGCCGCGCCTTCGTGGCCCATCCGCCAGAAGAGCGACTCGTGCGGCTTGCCCTCGCGTTCACCCGCGAGGTACGGGAGCAGGTTGACGCCGTCGAGCGGCTTCGTGGTGTCCGCGGCGACGCCGGCCGCCGCGAGCGCGGTCGGCACGACGTCCAGAGAGCTGATCGTGCGCGACTCGACGGCTCCCGCCGTGAGCTTGCCCTTCCACCTCATGAGGAACGGCACGCGGATCCCGCCCTCGTACATCTGCGCCTTCGTGCCGCGCAACGGATCGTTGCGCGACGTGGTCTCGACCGTCGCGCCGCCGTTGTCGGAGAGGAAGATCACCAACGTGTTCTCGTCGAGGCCGTGCGCTTCGAGCGCCTTCAGGATCGCGCCGACGCCGTCGTCGAGTTTCGCGAGCATCGCGGCGAATTGACGCCGCCGCGGATCGGCGATCTTCGCGAAGCGCTCGAGATCGGCGTCCGGCACTTCGAGCGGATTGTGGACCGCGTTGAACGGCACGTAGAGGAAGAACGGATGCTCGGCGCGCTTGTCGATGAACGCGACCGCCTCGGACGCGAACGCGTCGGTCAAGTACGCGTCGACTTTCGCGGGCTCGTCGCCGCGCAGGATCGGGTTGCGCGCCTTCGCGGTGAAGTAGCGGCTCGAACCGCTGAGGAAGCCGAGGAACTCATCGAAGCCGCGCTTCGTCGGCCGCAGTTCGCGTGGGTAGCCGACGTGCCACTTGCCGAACATGCCGGTCGCGAAACCGGCGGCCTTCAAGCGCTCCGAGAGAACGGGCTCGTCGCGCGGAATGCCGTAGTCCGGCGCGGCACCGCGTTCGGGGCCCGGATTGCTCTCGAGGCCGAAGCGTTGGGCGTAGCGACCGGTCAACAACGCCGCGCGACTCGGCGCGCAGAGCGGCGCGGTGACGTACGCGTCGGTGAAGCGCACGCCTTCCTCCGCAAGGCGATCGAGGTTCGGCGTGCGCACGTCCTTCGAGCCTTGGACGCCGAGGTCCGCGTAGCCGAGATCGTCGGCGACGATCAGGACGATGTTGGTCTTGCGCGGAGCTTGCGCGGCGGCGAAACGCTCGAGCGCGACGACGACGAACGCGCAGAGCGAGAACCAGGCGAGACGTTCGCAACGCAATGCGACGAACGAGCGCGAGAAGAGCGAGCGAACAACACGCGGCGCCATAGGATCGAGCTCCGAACGGAGCGGCGCTCTACTCTAGACGACGCGGCTCAGGGAACTTGTTCGGGATTGCGCGACGGCAGCGAAGCGAGCACGTCGTCCGCGAACGTCTGCGCGGCTTCGGCCAGCAGCTCGCCGTCGGTGGCGATCACTTGCCGACGCGCGAGCATCGACACCGTGCGCGACACCTTGCCGCCCCACAACGCCTTGCTCGGATCCGGGTGAGCGACGTCGAGCAGGTAGATCTCGCCTTCGATCTTGAGCTCGGCGCTCGACTTCCAACGCGCGTCGTCCCAACGCGAGATGAAGATCTGCAGGACCGCGTTCTCGTTCGCTTCGCCCGGCGTGTAGTTCGCCTCGACGATCTTCGAGTCGACGTACGCGAGCGCGAGCGGCGTGTAGCGCTGACGCACCAAGCCTTTGTGGAACGCTTGGCGGAGGAGGTCGACCGGGACGTTGTCCTTCGCGGTCGTGCTCTGCACCGGGAGCACCGCGACCTCGAGCGGATTCGTCTGACGCAGGCGACCGGTGTGGAGCTCGAGGTTGTCGGCGCCGCGCGGCGCGGTGCGCGGCGAATCGCAGCCTGAAATCAGCGACATAGCGCCCATCAACGACGAAATCGCAACCAGTCGTAGCTTCACGTTCCTCACCTCTTCTCTTGGAGCCGCGGCGGATTCTAAGGAGCCCGGCGCCGCGAGGCCTAACGGAAAACGCGCAGTCCGGCGCGGTTCGTTCAGGGCTTGCTGAACGAGAACGGCGCGCTGGCGGCGAAGACGTCGTGGTCGCGGCCGATGTCGGTCCAGAAGAAGCTGTCCCACGCGAAGCCCGACCAGGCGAACGCCTCGACCGTGCACGAGATCGTCCCGTCGGCGAGCCCGACCCCGCCCGAGGCCGGCAGGTCCGGCGCGTGGCAGCGCACCGTCGGCGCGGAGTCGTCGGGATCGGCGACGAAGATCCGCCACGCGCGCCCGTCGTCGTCGACGAGCGTGACGCGGTAGAGCCCCGGCATCCCGAGCGCGTCGGGGATCGAGTTCTCGAACTCGAGGTCGAAGCCCTCGGTCCCGGTGCTGCCGGAACCCGGCGTCGGCACGAGCAGCGCGGGCGCGCTCGGCGCGTCGAGCGAAGCGCCGACGTTCGACATCGGCGTGCGCCGGCCGACGCGCGCTCCGTGGGTGTCGCGCAACTCGCCGTGCAAGCGCAGATCGGGATCGATCGTGCCGTCGAGCACCAGGTCGCCTTTGACGTCGCCCGGGTACTTCGTGTCGGTCGGATCGGCTTCGCCGGGGAAAGCGCTGCGCAGCTTCCACACGTCGCCGCCCTGGTCGAACGCAACGCCGAAACCGACGACGCCGTTACGCATCAACGCGGGGATCGGGCTCTCGAGGAACACGCGCGGCGTGCCGTCGAGCGCGTTGAGATCGATGCCGGTCGCGGCCGACGCGTCGAAGAGCGTCTGCGGCCCGTCGATCGGTTGGTCCTCGAGCGGCGTCGCCGGATCGTCGAGCAACGTCGGCAGCGAGACGTCGACGTCTTGCGAGCCTCCGACCGAAGTCTGCTTGACCGGTGCTTCGAGTCGGAAGCCCTTGAGGAAACCGGCGGCCGTGTAGCTGAACTCCGAGGCCGGCGTGTCGATCACACCGACCGACACCGCGCCGATGCGGCTCGGCACGACGTCGTACGGACCGAACGCGCACTCGAAGCTCGCGGTCGTCGGGTTGACCGAGCAGACCTGCACGTCGGCGAGCGTCTCGTCGTCCTCGAACTTGCGCGAGTCGGCGAACACGCGCTCGAAGTTGGTGACGTTGGAGTCGCCGCTCGAGAGCAAGCCGTCGACGGTCCCGCGCGACACGCTCGTCCTCTGCAGCGCGATCGACACGCGGTCGCGTTGCACCGCGTGGATCGTCGTCAAGTCGTAGCCCGGCGCGTCGACGGTGACCAACGTGTCGCCGAAGGTCGCGGCGTCGAGCGTCGCGAGCCCGTTCGCGTCGGTGGTGTCGGTGTCGAGCGGATCGACGGTCAGGAGGAAGTCCTCGTGCGTGAAGACGTTCACGCCGGCGAGCGTCGCGAGCGTCGTCGCGTCGAAGACCTCGACGGTGACCGAAGCGCCGATCGAGTTGCCTGTGCCGACCGCGCCGACCTGCGTGAACGTCCCGTTGGTGCTCGACGAGTCGTTGAGCGCGCGGTCGTACAGGGTGACCGTGAAGTCGAGCGGGTTGTTGCCGGCCGCGGGATCGAGCGGATCCAGGAACTCGACCTGCGTGAACGGTTGCGCGACGAAGAGCCCGCTCGAGTTCGACGCGACGACCGGGGACAGATTGCCGTTGTCGCCGAGCGTCGTGGTGATCTCGACGGCTTCGAGCCGCTCGCTCGCGCGCCCGACCAACGCGAAGTTGCGCACGTCGCCGCGGAAGTTCGACTTGTCGCTGCCGGTGAGCCCGAAACCGGTCAACGTCGGCGCCTTGGTGTCGAGCACCGCCGACTGCACGCCTTGGCGATCGGGATCGGTGTCGAGCAGGCGCACCGGGCTCGCGACCGAGCCGCGTTGACGGCGGAACGCGAAATAGACGGTGCCGTCGGCGAGGCGCGTCGCTAGCGGCGACGTGCTCGACGCGAGGTCGAGTTCCGATTCCTTGATCGTCGCGATGTGCGTGTTCGAGTCGTACGGCACGTCGCCGAGATCGAACTCGCGGTACAGCGCGGCGAGCTGCGCCGGCGACGAACCCTTCTTCGTGCCGAAGATGAAGACGCCGAGCACGTCGCTCGGTTGCCCGTCGTCGACGGTCAACGCGATCTCGAGCTCCGGCACCTTGGTGTTGCCGCCGGTCAGTTGTCCGATGCCGATCGCGTCGACGGGCAACGACACGAGCTCGGCCGCGGACGGGGCCGCGAACGACGCGGTCGAGTACTCGAGCTTGATCTCCGCGAGCTGCGACGCGTCCTGCATCTTGATGCGGTGACCGGTCGGCGAGAGCGTGGCGGCGACGTCGACGTTCTGGCCGAGGTCGACCGCTTCGCCGTCGCTGTCGACGCTGCGGAAGCGATACACACGCGTGTCGGTGACCGGGATGCCGGCGCTGACCGAGAGCAACGCCTGCGGCAGCGGATCGAAGGTCGGCGGCGCGCCGTCGACGGTGATGTCGAACGAATCGGTGTCCACGGTGCCGGCGTTCACGCGGCGATCGAAGACGACCACGATCTCGCCGGTCGAGCTCTGGTTGGTGGAGTTGTCCGGCGGCCAGTTCGCGAGCACCTTTGGCGTGGTCGGCGGCGTGGTGCCGACGTCGAAGTCGGCGATCTGCTTGTCGCTCGGTTGATCGAGCGGCGTGCCCTGGAGGTCGGCGACCACCGCGTCGTCGGCGTAGCGCAACGTGTAGGCGGTGTCCGCGAGCAGCGCGGTCGCCGGGAACATCACGAACATGCGTCCGTCGCCGACCAACGCGCTCTGCGCGATCGGCACGGGCTGGGTGCCGAAGCCGCCCTGGAACTCGAGACGGAACGCGTTCTGGAGCGAGGACACCGACATCGACTCGCTGAACACGAGCACGATCGGCGTGTCCGGATGCACCGTCGTCCCGTTCGGCACCACCGAGGTCAACGTCGGCGCGCCGGAGCGCAACCACGTGTGGTTCGAGGGCACGGCCGCGGGCTCGGAGCCGATCGCTCCCGCGGAGTCCGACTGGCAACCGTTCTCGCCGTAGATGCAGTTCGGGTTGTCGCAGCCGCCGAGCCCCGCGCCGAAGGCTGCCGCGAGCACGAGGTAGGCGGTCCAACGGACGAACAGGCGAACGGATTGGATCACGGGGGGGAGCGCTCTCGGGCTGGGTTGCGGGGCGCGGGATCCCCGACGATCGGACGGTGAAGGATAGCGAACGGCGCGCGGCGCTTCAGGACGGTCGAGGCCGGCGGTTCTTCCGCGACGTCGAATCCGTGCGGTGACCGAGCACGAGCGCCGGTCTAGTCCAGCGCGACCGACGGCCGGGTGCGAGTGAACGCTCGCGACGCGTCGGCTACACTCCCGCCCTTTGGACCGCGCTTCGCGGCCCCGACGCCCCGCCCACTGCCTGCGTATGAACGTCGCGCGCTTCGGTCCGGCCGCTCTCGCTTTGCTCGGCGCCTGCCACGGCGCGCCGCCCACTCGACCCGAGCCGTCGAACGCCGTCCAAACACCGAGCGCGTCGGCCGTCGAGCCCGCGGACACGATGCTCGACCTCGGCGGCGTCGAACCCGACCTCGCGCCGACCGGCAACGCCGAGTCGATCGTTCCCGCGGGACCGGAGGCGCCGGCGCCGACCGCGGCTCCGGCCCGAGTTCCCGAGCTCGTGCGGAGTCCCGACGAGCTCGGTGAAGCGGCCAAGGACGCGATCGACGCCGGCGATTTCGCGCATGCGCGTGACTTGGTCGAGCAACTGATCGTTGGCTCGCGTCTGCAAGAAGGCGTGCGCTTGCTCGCGAGCGGCCGCGCCCTCGACGCGGTCGCGGTGCTCGAGGACGTGCGCCGCGAAGCGCCGGGACGTCAGGACGCGTTGATCCCGTTCGCCGAGGCGAGTCTGCAAGCGGGCAAGCAACTCAACGAACCCGCGCTGCTCGAACGCGCGCTCGCGGCGTTCGGCCAAGTCGAGAACGAACCAGCCGCGGCCCTCGGCGCGAGCCGCGCCGCCGCCGCGCTCGGCCGCACCGACGAGGCGTTGCGCTTCGCGCGCGAAGGCCTGCGTCGCATCGAAGTGCGCGGCCCGTCGACGCTGGTACTCGCCGAAGCGCCGGAACGCACGTACGCGCAAGCGGCGCTCGACGCGTTCCAACTCGCTCGCGCCAACCAATCGGCGGAAGCCGACGGGCTGCGGGTCGAGGCGGAGGACGCGCTCGCTCGTTACCTCGGCACCAACTCGCAGGACGGTTGGATCTGGCTCCAACTCGGCGCGCTCGCGAGCGCCGACGGTCGTCTCCCGGAATCGCGCGCCGCGTACCAACGCGGGCTCGCGCGCGAGAGCAACAACGCCGCGTTGCTCGACGGCTTGTGGCGCGTCTCGTACGCCGACGGCGGCTTCACGAACGCGAGCACGGTGATGAGCGCGCTCCTCACCGCGCATCCCGAACTCGCGCGCGCGCGTTTCGATCTCGGCCTCGCGCGGTTCGAGCTCGCGCTCGCGCACCTCGACGCGACGACCGTGCCGGAATTCGAAACGGCCCAGCGCGAGTTCCGCGCCGCGCGCGAAGCCGACGCGTCGCTCGAGACCGACGGGCTCGGTTGGCAGGCGATGTGTCGAGCGGGCATCGGCTGGAGCAAGCTCGCCGCGTCCGATCTCGCCGGTGCGCGCGCCGCGTTCGAGTCGATGGAGTCGCTCTTCGCCGGCGGGATGCGTTGGCGCATCGAAGGCCGTCTGCGTTCCGGCGTGGAAGGCCTCGAAGCGGTCGGTGCGGCGTTCCAGCGCTCGAACGCGCTCGCCGACGCGGCCGAGTGCTTCGATCGCTTGGCGGAGTACGAGCCGACCGAGATGCGGTTCGCCAACAACGCGGGCTTCTTCAACCGCGACCTCGCGGTGCAGATCGCCGGCACCGCCGACGATCTCGAACGCGCGGCGCGCGGCGAGATCCAGGATCCGTCGCGGCTCGCCGAGTTGCGCGTCGCCGCCGGCCTCGCGCGTGAAGGCGCGGTCGATGCGGCGGCGAAGCGTGCGTTCGAACACGCCGCGCAGCAAGCGCGCGACGCGGCTGGCCGCTTCTTCGAGAAGAGCTTCGCCGCGTACGAGAAGGCGCTCGCGCTCGCGCCCGACGACGTGCGTCTGCAGAACGACACCGCGTTGATGCTCGTCTACTACCTGCATCGCGACTGGGACCGCGCGCGTTCGTTGCTCGAGACCGCGATCGAGCAGGGCGAGAAGCAGCTCGCCGACACGACGCTCGCCGACGACGCTCGCTCCGCGCTGCAGAACGCGTGGGGCGACGCCCACGAGAACTTCGGCGTCCTCGCCCTCGAGCACGACCGCGACGCGGCCGCGGCGCGGCGTTGGTTCCAACGCGCCGTCGAGATCGGGCCCGATCCGCGGCCGATCATCACGGATCATTGGTTGAAGAAGTGCGACGAGCTCGAGGCGGCGCACTAGAGGGTTCGCGTTCCTCTCTCTCACGTCCCAGCCCCACGAGATCGCCATGTTCGTTTCCATCGCACTGTTGCTCACGTCCCCCGCCGCGATCGTCGTCGTCCAGGATTCCGTCGACGCCGTGGTCGCGCGCGGCCGCGCGTTGCTCGATGCCGGCAAGGCGGCGGAAGCGCTGCCGCTCTTCCAGGACGCGGCGAAGCGCGACGGCGACGCGTTCAAGACCAAGATGTGGGTGCTGCGCGCGCGAATCGCGCTCGGCGAAGTCGAGGACGCGTTGTCCGAGGTCGATCAGGCCCAGGCCGCGGGCGCGAAAGGACCGGACCTTGACTATCTATTGGGGCTCGGACTCTCCGAGCTCGCGAAACGCTCGGTCGCTGCCGGACAGACCAGCGGCAGCATCGGCCAACAGTTCGCCGACGCGCTGACGTTCCTCGAGCGCGCGACGACCGCGAACGGCGACCGCTACCGCGACGCGTTCCTGCCGCTCGCCGAAGCCGCGTGGTACGCGCCGGACTTGCCGCGCGCGCGCAAGGCGATCGACCGCGCGATCACGATCGACGCGAAGAACGCCGACGCGCACTTCCTGCGCGGACGGATCGCGATGTCGCAGTTCGTCGCCGCGCAAGGCGACGAAGCGACCAAGGCCGACGCCGAAGGACATTGGAAAGTCGCGGTCGAGTCGTTCGAGCGCGCGCTCGCGGAACTCACGGACAAGTCCGACTTCGGATCGCGCATCAAGCGCTCGGACGCCGCGAAAGAACTCGGCAACGCGCAATTGTGGAAGCAAGCGAAGCCCGCAGCGACCAAGGCCTACACGACCGCGTTCATGGCGTCGCCTTCGACCGTCGACTACCTCGGCGCGTACCAAGCGCTCGGCGGCGACGATTTCCTCGGCGCGCTCGAGGACGCGAAGCGCGGCCTCGTCTTCCACGCCGACGATCCGCAAGGCGAACCGACGCTCCTGTGGTGGCTCGGTTGGGCGCGCTTCGATCGCAAGAAGTATCCGGAAGCCGAAGAGGCGTTCCGTTCCGCGCTCGCGAAGAACCCCGCGTTCGTCAACTCGTGGTTCTACGTCTACAAGTCGTGCTACGCGCAGCAGAAGTATCCCGACGCGATCGCGGCGCTGCGTTCGTTCTACGACGCGGATCCCGACGGCTTGACGACGGCGATCGCGAGCGCGAAAGAGCTGACGCTCGCCGAGATCGAGTACTTGGTCGGTTGGTGCGCCAATCCGGACAAGCACGACGGCGACACGCTGAACCTCGACGCCGCGTTGCTCTCCGACATCTGCACGCGCGTCAGTCCGGACGAAGGACGCTACTGGAACAACCTCGGGCTCTTCCTGCGCGACCACGGCGACGAGCTCGCGCGCAAGAAGCGCGCGACCGAGAAGGAGAAGCCGGTCGACTTCTGGGAGCGCGCGTTGGTCGCGTACGAGAAGGCGCTGTCGCTCTCGCCCGAGAACCCGAACTACCTGAACGACACCGCGGTCATCCTCCACTACAACCTCGAGCGCGATCTCGAACGGGCGCTGACGCTCTACGAGAAGGCGCGCGTCAACGCCGAGAAGGAACTCGCGCGCAAGGATCTCTCGCCCGAAGACCGCGCCGCGATCGAGATCGCCGCGCGCGATTCGAAGAACAACTACGGGATCCTGAAGAAGAAGCTCGAGCGCGGCGGCGACGGGAAGAACTGAGTTGGCGTTCGAGCTCCGCATCCGACGCGACGTCGCGGGCGAAGAAGTCGTCAGCGTCGACGGAGCCTGGGACGCGCGCGGGCTGAACCTCAGTCACTGGCCCGGCAACCGCACGCCGGCGCAGCTCACGCACGAGCTCTCGACCGGCATCGTGCTCGCGTTCGATCGGTTGGACGAGCGCGAGCGAACGCGCCTCGTCGGCGACGCGAAGAGCGTCGTCAACAACCACTACGACACCGACGGCGTGCTGGCGCTGTTCGCGTTCCTGCGGCCGGAAGAGGCGTTGAAGCGCGAGAAGCTCTTGCTCGACGCCGCGGCCGCCGGCGATTTCTTCCGCGCGCCGAGCGAAGCGGCGATCGCGCTCGATGCGTTGATCGCGGCGTTCGCCGATCGAGATCGTTCGCCGATCGCCGCGCGGCTCGCCGGACTCGACGGTCACGCGCGCTGGGAACTCGCGGCGCGTGAACTCGTCGAACGCCTGCCCGCGCTGATCGACGGCGGGCTCGAGGAACATCGAGCCCTGTGGCAAGACGCCGTCGCGTCGGTCGCGCGCGGCCGCGCCGAGCTCGCGCACGCCGCCCACGACGACCTCGTGCACCTCGATTGGTCGATCTGGACCGCGCGCGACGTCGACGCGCCGTTCGGGCCGGGACGCCACGCGCTCTTCGGTTCGACGACGCGCGATCGCGTGCTCACGCTCGCGCCGCGACGCGAAGGGACGCTCTGTCGCTTCGTCGTCGGCACTCTGTCGTGGTTCGACGGCATCGTGCCGCGGCGTCTCTCTCGGCCGGAGCTCGGGATGCTCGCGGGGCGTTTGAACGAGCTCGAGCAGTGCGATCCCGCGTCCGCGTTCGCGTGGCGCGCCCAAGACACCGCGAGCCCCTCGCCCGAACTGTGGTTCGGGAGCGAGGAGCTCGAGGATTTCGCGGAGCACAACCGAGCGCTCGCGCCGAGCCGCCTCGCGCCGTCCGTCATCCGACGGGAACTCGGCGAAGCGCTACGGCGCGCGTTGGTCGTGCCGGACTGACTACTTCGCGGGCGGCGCTTGCTTGCGCATCTTGTTCATCATCCGCACGGCCATGAAGATCGCGAACGCGACGATCACGAAGTCGATCACGTTCTGGAGGAAGGAGCCGTACTTGACCACCGAGGCTCCCGCCTTCGAGGCCGCGTCGATCGCGTCCTGACCGACGATCGACTGGATCGACTTCGTCGCCTTGTCGAAGCCGACGGCGTATTTCGTGAAGTCGATGCCGCCGAGGACGAGGCCGACCAACGGCATGATGATGTCGTTCACCATCGACGACACGATCTTGCCGAACGCGGCGCCGATCACGACGCCGACCGCCATGTCGACGACGTTGCCCTTCATGGCGAACTCTTTGAACTCTTGCATCATGCTCATGGCGAAGACTCCTCTTGTGTGGGACGAGAAGGAATAGAGGGTGCGAGGTGCGAGACGCGGTCGGGGCTCAGAAGCTCCAACCGATCGTCAGAGCATAGATATCGTTGGTGCGGGAGAGCCCGGTCGCCGGCGTGTTGTCGTACGTCCACAGCCACTGGAGCTGACCGAACATCTTCTCGGTGAGCGCCATCTTGCCGCGGGTGTCGAGCTTGATCAGCAGGTCGTCCGAGTCCTCGAGCGACGGGAAGATTTCACACGTCTGCGAGAGGCCCCACTTCGCGTTCGGCGTCCAAGCAGCCGAGTACGCGGCGCGCGCCGACATGTAGTCGTTGTCCTTGGCGACGTCGAAGTCCTCGTCGATGTGCGTGACACCGACTTCCGCGGACACCTTCCACGTACCTTCGCCGATCCAGGCTTCGTCCTCGAGGAACTGATGACCGGCGCCGACGCCGATCGTCGTGCGCAGCGCGAGGTCGGCGGCCTTGTCGGCTTCCGCGCTGGCTTGGACCAGACCGTACGTGCGCTTCGAGAAGAAGTAGTCGTACTGCGCCTTGAACAAGCTGCGACGCTGAGTGATCGACGGCGTCGCGTTCTTGTCCTGTTGGTAGTTCCACGCGAAACCGAGCTTGAAGCGATCGTTCTCGCGGCGGTACTCGGCGTCGGCGGTCGACGACGCGCTGCGCGTGTCGGAGTCACCGTCGGCGATCGAAGCGCCGAGGCTGACCGAACCGGTCCACTTCGGCTCTTTCGGTTCGGCGGGCGTCGCCGCGTCTTGGATCGCGGGCGGCACCGTGTCGACGACAACTGTGGTGACGGACGGATCGATCGGAAGGGTGAACAGGAGGATCGGGAGAATCAGCATGGGCTCTACTCTGGAGGGCTCGGGGAGACTTGGAGGAGCGAAGAGGATATCCCCGCCCCCACGAGGCACAAGCATTCTCCGAACGGCAGGTCAGACGGCGGGCCAGTGCTTTTTGAAAGTGAAACGAGCCTCGCCGGGAAATCGTCAGGAGCTGGCCGAGTCGCACGCGTTGCGATCGATCGCAACACACGACTAGCCCGCGGCCGCGGCGTCCGAGCTCCGGGCGCGTGGCGCGTACCACGCGACGGAGACGAGCACGAGCGCTCCCGAAACGATGAACAACCCTCGCCCGCCGAGCGCGGCGAAGCCGAGGCCGCCGAGGATCGCGGCGACCGCGACCGCGAGGCAACGCGCCGCGAAGACGACGCCGAACGCTCCGCCGCGGCCGTGCGTCGACGACTCCGCGGCGGCGACGCCGAACGCGAGCGGACCCGAGCCCGCCATCGCCGCGCCGAGCGCGAAGCGCGCGCCGACGAGACCGTCGAACGAAAGCGGCGCCGCGTGGATCAACAGCACGAGTCCCGACAGCAACGAACACGCGAGCAACGCTCGTGAGTGGCCGCGTCGATCGCCGTACTTCCCCCACCACGGCAGGAAGAGCAAATTCGCGATCGCGACCGCGCTGAAGAGCGCGCCGGTCGAGAGCGGCAACCAATGCGGCTCGCCCGCGGGGAAATCCTGCACGAGGATCTCGAGCATCGGCGTCGTCGCGCCCATGCCGAACTGCAACCAGAACGTCAGCACGATCGCGGCGCGCAACGCGCGGTTCGCGCGCAGCTCGGAGAGATCGCCGAAGCTCGCGCGCAACGCGCCGAACCAATCGCCGTCGCCGTCGTGCGCGCGGCGATGACCGGCGTGCTCCTCGGCGAAGAGCGCGACGCAGACGGCCGAACACAACGCGAGCGCCGCGACCGTCAAATAAGCCGCGCGGATGCCGCCGTGCGCGCGCGCGAACTCGCCGAGCGCGGGTCCGATCACCGCGCCGAGCGTCATCGCTTGTTGCAGCGACGCCGAGATCGCGCCTTGACGTTCCGCCGGCGCCGCGACGCTGACCAACGTCAGGCTCGGAGCGACGAAACCCGAGAAGGCGCCCTGCAGGAGCCGCAGGATCAGGAGCTGCCAAGGCGACGTCGCGAACGCCATCGCGCCGACGAACAGCGCGATCGCGAGCATCGACCGCAACACCATCGGCTTGCGCCCGACACGATCACCGATCGCGCCCCAGATCGGACTCATCACCGCGGCCGACAACGGCGCGGCGCCGTAGAGGATCCCGGCCCACGTCGCGATCTCGGCGCGGCCTTCGAGTCCGAGCGCTTGGAGGTGGCTCGGAAAGAACGGCAGGAAGCTCATCATGCCCGCCGCGGTGACCAGGTTCGCGAGCCACACGGCTCGCTGCGTGCGCCGCCAAGCTTCCATCGAAGCCGCGCAGGATGACACGTCGCGGGGCGGCGAACATCAGCTCGCTCGCGGATTCCGCGCGACGCTCAGACGGCGTGGGCGCGCGGCGAGCGGAGCTCGTGCTGCGCCGCGACTTCGTCGCGCGTGTCCGCGAGACGCGCGCGGATCTCGTCGGCTCGACGCTCGCGCGCGACGAAACTCTCGACGCAACGCGGATCGAAGTGCGTGCCGGCTTCCTGCTTGATCCAATCGAGCGCCGCGGCGTGAGTCCACGCGGACTTGTAGACGCGCACGCTCGTCAACGCGTCGTACACGTCGGCGAGCGCGAGGATGCGCGCGGCCAGCGGAATCGCCTCGCCCTTCAACGCGCGGGGATAGCCGTTGCCGTTCCAGTACTCGTGGTGACACCACGCGATGTCGAGGCTCATCCCGAGGAAGCTCTGCGAGCCATCGTGATCCATCACGGAGCGCAACGTCTCCGCGCCGATGTCGGTGTGCGTCTTCATCACCTGCCACTCGTCGGGCGTCAACTTGCCCGGCTTCAGCAGGATCGCGTCGGGAATGCCGACCTTGCCGATGTCGTGCAGCGGCGCGGAGCGATAGAGATCGTGCACGAACGCGTCGTCGATCACGTCGCGATGCCAACCGTCCTCGCGCAGGCCTTCGGCGATCAACGTGCAATAGAGGCTGACGCGCTCGAGGTGCTTGCCGGTCTCGTTGTCGCGCTGTTCGGCAAGTTTGGCGAGCGCGAGGATCGTCGCGTGCTGAGCATCGTCGCGTTCGCGGCGGCGGATCTGGTGGTACGCGGCGACCGCGGTCGACGCGGCGGCGGCGGCGACCAAGTTCGCGTGCAGCGTGCCGAGCGGCCGGCCGTGCGCGTCGAGGTGATCGAACACGAAGCAACCGATCTCGCCGTCGGCGGTGTTCGCGGGTTCGCGGCGTTGCGCACCGCGCGGCTCCGGTCCCGAGCGGCCACGGCATTCGACCTCGCCCGACGGACGCGAACGGAGTTCGACGACGACACCGCGCTCGCCGACGAGATCGTGCACCGCGTCGGCGGCGAGCTCCGCGATCTGCTGCAGCGAATCGACGCCGTTCAAGTCGTTGACGAAACGGTTGAGGCGCAACATCGCCTCGGTCTGTTCGTTGACGAGCTCGTTCAAGCGACCGTTGAAGTGTTCCAACGCCGCGCGCGAGAAGCGCAGGGAACTCGCGGCCTCGCGCTCGGCGCGCAAGCGTCGGTGTTCGGTCAGCGCCTCGTCGACCGCGGACAGCAAGTGCGTCTGCGGGCAGGGCTTCTCGAGGAAGCGGAAGACGCGTCCGTTGTGCAACGCATCGATCGCGACGTCGACGTCGACCAAGCCGGTGACCATCAACGCGACGGTGTCGGGCCACTCCTCGCGGATGCGCATCACGAGCTCGATACCGCGCATGCCGGGCATTTCGTAGTCGGCGACGACGACCGCGAACGGACCTTCGTCGCGGCACAGGGCGAGCGCTCTTTCCGCGTTCTCCGCGGTCACCACCGCGTGCCGCCCGCCGACCACACGCGCGAAACTCGCGAGCACTTCGCGAGCGTCGTCGACCAGGAGGATGCGTTCGGCCACGGAGCGTCGGGGAGCGGGTTCGAGTGCAGGTGCGGAGTCCGGCGGCGCCGGCCAACTCCGCAGGGGGGTGAACCTCCTGTCGGTCGAGGGCGAACGACCCCTTGAGGCTCATCGTTTCCGCGGTGAAACGCGCGTCGGTCGAGGGACGACGCGTCGCAACTCCGCGAATCACGAGCGCTCGGCACGCGCCGGCGCTCGACGCGACCGTCAGTTCTTGTATCCCTGCAACGGCGCCGGAATCCGGCCGCCGCGGCGGAAGAAGCGCTCGCACGAGTACTTGCCCGGGTCCTGCACGATCGCGGTGCCGAGCAAACCGCCCCACTCGACCGTCTCGCCCGGACCTTTGCCCGGCACCGGGATGATGCGGACCGCGGTCGTCTTGCTGTTGATCATCCCGATCGCCATCTCGTCCGCGATGATGCCGGCGATCGTCGCCGCGGGCGTGTCACCCGGAACCGCGACCATGTCGAGGCCGACCGAACAGACGGCGGTCATCGCTTCGAGTTTCGCGAGGCTGAGCGCGTTGTCGCGCACCGCCGCGATCATGCCGGCGTCCTCGCTGACCGGGATGAAGGCGCCCGAGAGGCCGCCGACCGAAGAGCTCGCCATCGCGCCGCCCTTCTTCACCGCGTCGGTGAGCAGCGCGAGCGCCGCGGTCGTGCCCGGCGCCCCGGTGCGCTCGGCGCCGATCAACTCGAGGATGTCGCTGACCGAATCGCCGATCGCCGGCGTCGGCGCGAGCGAGATGTCGACGATGCCGAACGTCGTGCCGAGCCGGCGCGCGGCTTCGCGGCCGACGAGCTCGCCCATGCGCGTGATCTTGAACGACGTGCGCTTGATGACCTCGGCGACCGCGAGCAGGTCCGCGTCGGGCCCGAGCCGCGCGAGCGCCGAACGCACGACGCCGGGACCGGACACGCCGACGTTGAGCACCGTCTCGCCTTCGCCGATCCCGATGTGCGCGCCGGCGACGAACGGGTTGTCCTCGACCGCGTTGCAGAAGCAGACGAGCTTCGCGCAGCCGAGTCCGCCGCGGTCCGCCGTCAACGCCGCGGCTTGGAGCACGACGCGACTGAAGTGCGCGACCGCGTCCATGTTGATCCCCGCGCGCGTCGAGGCGAGCGAGATCGACGAGCAGACGTGATCGGTCTCCGCCAGCGCGCGCGGAATCGAATCGAACAGCGCTCGATCCGAGTTCGTGTAGCCCTTGTGGACGTACGCCGTGAACCCGCCGATGAAGTCGACGCCGACCGCCTTCGCCGCCGCATCCATCGCGCGAGCGAACGGAACGAGGTCCGCCTCGCCGCACGCCGCCGCCACCAGCGAGATCGGCGTCACCGCGATGCGCTTGTTGACGATCGGAATGCCGTAGTCCGCCGTGATCGACTGCCCGACCTTCACCAGGTCACGGGCTTGGTGGACGATCTTCGCGTAGATCTTCTCGCAGCAGGCCTCGATGTCCGGATCGGCGCAATCGAGCAAGTTGATGCCGAGCGTCGTGGTGCGGATGTCGAGCGTCTCGAGCTCGAACATCCTGACGGTCTCGAGGATCTCTTGGTCGGTGAAGGACATGGCGCGCCGATCGGGGCGGAGAGGATGCCAAGCGAGCTCGGCCTGCGCCAGGTCCGCGCATGGTCGACGCGGAGTTGTCGGTGGAATCGGCGTCGATGTCTTGCGCGTCGAAGAACGAGCGCCTCCGCGATCGTCGAGCTGAAGACGACGGTGCCCCGCTGGTGCACCACTCGCGCGTCGACACGGTCGCTGCGCTCCTTCGACGAAGCGTGGCGGGAACATCGATGTCGCACGTCGAGCGCTGCTCACAGCAACCAAGACCCGCCGTCGGACACTTGGTTGCCGAGCTGCCCGGGGATTTCGATGTCCCCGAGCAGCCCGCGCCGGCAAGTCGCGCGGTCCTAGTGAACGCGAACGACCAGCTCGCCGACGCCGAGCGGCGGCACCACGATCGTGCCCGTTGCGTTGTCACCCACCGCGCCGATGCAGCGCCATTGGAACGAGCCGTTCGGAAGCCCTTGAACGAGCAACTCGCCGTTCGCGTCGGATGTCAAACGTCCGGTCGAAGAGCTGACGGCTCCAGAGTCGAGCCACGTTGAAATGTCGACGCCGAATTCGTCGGAGCGCAGTTCCAACGCGACGTTCGCGATCGGGACATCGCTGCCGTCGACCGTCCGAACCTGGAGCGCACCGCGTCGTCGCACTTCCACATCCGCGGCAACGTCCGCGGTACGGACATCGACGCGCTTCTCGGTCGGCCAGCACTGCGCGTCAGCGACGGCGAGCACGTAGGCGCCCGCAGCCACCGGGCCCCATTCGACGCGCCCCTTCGGATCGGACGAGTGCCCCGGAAGCGCGACACCCGACAGTTCGTCGCTCACCACGCAACTCACGCCGGCGAGCTCGACGCCTCGATCGACCAGACGACAGCGCACTCGCGCGACCGCATCGAACACGACCTCGAGCGTGCGCCCGCGTTCGAGCACGGGATCGAACGCTACCCCCGACTTGGTGCCGAGCACGGCGTGCTGCAGGTTGAGCACGACCCTCGGCCAGGTGAGTCCGCGCAGCACGCACTCACCCGCTCGGTCCGTAGTGTAGCGCGTCGACACCAGACCATCCTTGATCGGATCGCGCGCGTGCACGATCACGCCTGGTACCGGCTGGTGTTTCGAGTCGAGCACGCGTAGCCGCGTGGCGTCGTCGCCGATCGGGATCCGCACGACGGATCCGTCGGAGTCGAGCTGTTGACGAACCGCGGCGACCGAGGCCCCGCGTTCATCCCAGACTTCGATCACCGCTTGGGTCCCGAGTGCATCGAAGAAATCGGCGCGACCGGCGGCGTCGGCCATGCGCGAGACACGCGTGACGCGCTTCCCGTCGGAAGACGCGACGATGACCGTGTACGCGTCGAGCTTCACGTCCTTCGATTCCGGCGACGGCACGAGCTCCACCCGCAACGGGTTGCCGCGACCGATCGGGATCGAGAACTCCCAGGCTTCGCCCGCGCGCAATTCGAGCGAAGCACTGGACACGGTGTCGTCACCATCGAACACGTTGGCGAACCACTGTCCCGGAGCGACGCCGTCGAGGTGCACGACACCCTCGGCGCTGAACGTCGCCAACGGGAAGTACTGCTCGCCGCGCAGATCGAGTTCGTAGCGCGTGAAGTCGGTGGCGCCGTTCGTCGTCAGTCGAAGCGTCAGCGTCTGGGTGCGATTCACGACGATGTCGCCGAGCTCGACGACTGCGTCGCTGCCCGCCGGAACGCGCACGTGCAGCATCCCGTAGTCGGGCGCTTGCACGCGAACCAGCGAAGGGCTCGTGCTCACTTCGAGTCCCTCGAAGTTGCCCTCGGCATCGCTCGTCACCGCCGAGCCCCATACGTCGAACTTCGCGTCCAGGTAGAAGAGCTCGAGCTGCACGGTGATTCCGACGGCAGGCTCGCGCGTCGCGCCGTCGATCAAGCGACCGCGCGCCTTGCGCGTTCCAGGCAGCTCGAAGTCGACCTCGTGCGGCGCGCCGGCGGCGAACGCGAAAGTCTGCACTTCGCTCTGCGGGTGATCGTCGCTCCAGGCGTACGCATGGACGACGCCGAACGGAACGGGATCGAGCGAGAACGATCCGTCCGCGCGATCCAGGTACTCGCCGTGGACGGCATTCGAGAACGGGTCGTCGCCGCGCCAAGCGACGACGTGGAAGTTCGCCAATGGCTCGCCGCGGAAGGTGCAGTGTCCAACGAGCGCGCCGCCGGGTTCACAGGTGACGCGCACGGGTGAACCGTCGGCGGTCGGAATGTCGAGCGGTCCCGCGGTCTGACTCGCGAAGCCGGTCTTCTGCGCGCTGACTCGCACCGTGCCGGGGAAGCAACGCTTCACCGTGGCGCGTCCTTCGGCGTCGGTCGTCGCGCGCCCCGCGGACCAACCCTCGTCGTTCCAGTAGACGGTGACGTCGGCATCCGCGACCGGGTGGTCCTGCAGATCGACCGCCACGACGTCGACGGTGACGGCTCGATCGGTTTCGAAGTCGATCACGACCTCGCCGGACTCGGGCGGTTCGCGGTAGCGATCGCATGCAGCCCACGCTTCACAATCGAGCTGGAACAGGTACGGACCGTCGGTCAGACGCGGCAGCACAACGGGACCCCACGACCCGTCAGCATGAACCGGCGCCTGCTCAAGGGCCCAGTACGCATCACCCTTGGCATAGAACGGTCGAACCATTGCGCGATCGTCGGGCTGAATGCCACGGGGCAAGTGAACGGATCCACGCGCGCGAAAGGTCGACGCGAGGCGAAGCGTGATCGACGTCGATTCGGATGCCGAGCCGTACCAGGGTTCTGCGACCAAGCCGCCACTACTGGCGAGCACGGCTTGACGGCCGGGAAGTGGTGCCGCGCTCCAACGCCCATCCATGTCGCACACAGCCGTCTGTCGAAAGCACCGGTACGCGCGCTCGACTGCCGGTTCGGTAGCTCCTTCGGAGATCGGGTAGAGGCCCACGTGCTCGATCACCGCCGCAGTCGCCGGCGCGCCGGTCTGATCGATGACCTGCACGTGCATTCCCGTCGCGCGCACGAGGCGGTGTACCCGATTGACCCCACTGACTTCCGACGACCGCGCGCTCGTGACGATCAGCACTTCGAACCCGAGCTTCTCGACGTACAGCGCCGAGCCCGCGTCGACCTCAGCGGCGGGCGGAGCCTCGAATCGAAAGAGCCCTCGGTCATCGGTTTCCGTATCGATGGAGGCTGCGTCGATCGCGGCCCAGTCGATCAGCCCCCACGTCCGCGGTTCCCCTAACGGAATGTCGACGAGCCTCGTCCATCGAACCTTGGCGCCCTCGATCGGAGCACCCAGGTCATCGACCACCTTGCCCGAGGTCCCCGTCGGTGCGTCTTGCGCGTCAATGCGTTTCGATTCGACGTCGAGCGCCACGAGCGGCTCTGTGTCCGCAACGGTGTTGGACGTCTCGACCTCGCCCGGTCGCGTCGCGGCAACGTCTCCGCGCCCCGCGCTCAATTCGGCGCCACTCGACAGGGGTGGCTTGTCGCGCGAGTCCGGTCGACGCGGCCCCCACGCAAACCACACGACGACCACGGCCGTGAGGCCCGCGATAGTCGACAGGATCGCTCGTTTGCGAGTCATCATGGTGAGGTCGAGGAGCGGTGAATCGTCGCGAACGCCTACGGACTGTGCTTCTTCGAAACCCTGGCCGGTGGAGTACCAGCCTGTCCGTGCCCGCTGATGGTGACGATCGTCGCGTCGTCGGGCGTGACCATGCTGCCGGCCGCTCGCGACGCATGTGACCAGCGCGCGAGAGCGATCGCAGACGTCAGAGCCAAGCAGGTCGCCAGGAGCAATCCACGGACGGAAACGTGACTTCTAGAGCTGTTCATTCGCAAGCCTCCTAGCGACCGGGCCGAGACGATCGAGCAGTGTTCGAACGAGTTGTGATCGTTTGGCATTGGAACTCCACTCCGCTTGCCCGCGGAACGTCTTCATGTTCTCGACGTAGCTCGTGACGGACTCGTGGTGAACGGGAACGGCATGTTCGAGTGCCGCATTCGCCTTCAGGATTTCATCCGCGTCCCCATGCAACAACGTGATCCAAAGCCAGTTGAGATAGGCCGTCGGACGGTCCGCGTTCTTGAGCAAGCAGGCGTTGATGCATGCCTCGATCGCCTGTGTCGGCAACCCTAGGCCGGAAGAGGCGACAGCGCTGTTGTCGAACGCCATCGACCGCAACAAGTCCGACGGCTGACCGCTCAGGACGGAACGGTACACGCGAACGGCGGACTGGAACTGCCCCGACGCCAACAGTGCATTGCCCGCGAAGATGCGCGCCTGATCACACGGCTCGAGCCGCATCGAAGCCGCCGCGAGTTCCAGAACCCCCGGCGTGCGCGAACTGTCGCCCGACACGCACTCTTCGAGGATGCCGCGCGCTTCGGAGATCGCGGAATCGCTCGATGTGTCGGCCAGCACATGGACGGCGCGAGTCCGCCATCGAGGCGTGGACAGCCACTGCAGCTCCTTGGTCATCGTGACAGTACGCGTAAACCACCGCGCCGTCTGCGGGTCTTCGTAGAGTCGACTCACCGCCGCGGTCCGCAGCAGGAAGGCGAGCTCGAGACGGTGCACCGAGACGAGATGTCGTTCGAGCGCCGAGAGTCCCGTCATCGCCAAGAGCGACGTGCGCTCGCGCGGAACGAGTGCGCCGAGACTCTTCGTGCGATCGACGCGCAGCAGCGACGAGTTCGGTTCGCGAGCGAGCTCTTGCAGCAAGCCCTCGAGCTCCGGCGACAACGCATGCGGCTCAGGCCCCATGACCACCTCCTTCGTGTCCGTCGGCTCGGCCCGAATCCTGGAACCGCGACAACGCGGTCATCGCTCGACGCAGCTCGGCGGCCACGCGCTCGCGAGCACCGAGTCCCGCGTCGACACAGCGTTCGATCGGCGCGCCTTCGACCGCGACCATCCACCACACGCGCCGAGTCGAGTCGGGCAGATCGTTGAACACGATCGCGGCGCGACGCGCGAGCTGAGGCTCGATCCCGAACTTGCGCGTGAGCAGCTCGCAATGCGGCGGGCTCGGCGCGGCGAGCGGCACACCCGAACGTTCCTCCTCACGCTGCTCCGACAACAAGTCGTCGACGGCGCGATCGATGCACTCGGTGACGAAGACCTCGAACGCCTCCTCGCCGTCGTACGTCATCGCGTGGAAAGCGACGCGCGCCATCGCGTGACCGACGAGCTCCGTCGCCGAAACCAACACGGCGCGCGCGGCGAGACGTTCGGCACAGAGTCCGGCAATGCCGAGCGGATCGTCCGCGATCAGACGAGCGAGCAAATCACGCGTCGACTCGCTACGACGCGGCCGGAGAATCGCGGGGAGCTCGTGACGCTGTCGCGGGCCGGGCGCTTCCTGGCGACGGCGTGCTGCGCGCCGAGCGTCGCGCGGCTCGACCTCGCCCAATTGCGACGGCGGCGGCAGATCACGAGGCGGCCCGCGGCGTTCTCCGCCGTCGGCGCTCGAATCGTCGCCCGTCACGTGCATGCCTCCTCCGCGGATCGCCACGCATTCCGCCGACCGAGCCGCCCCCCTCAGAGCCTCGACCGCGCGCCAACTTCGGAATGCTCCCGGCGCGGAATGAATCTGTCAACGGTCGGCGATCGATCCGCGCCCGCGAGGGACGCCTCACTCCGCGCGGGGCGGCGAGCGGTCGCCCACCAACGAGCAGACCTGTCCTCCGTCGGCTGGTTTCACACTTTGGCGTCGGGGATGATCCGCGCGCCTCTCGCGTTCGTCTCTCAAAGCGCTTGGCGTAGTCCGAGCGCGCTTCACGCCATGACCAAGTTCCACACGCTCGTGCTCTGCTTGCCGTTGTTCTCGTGCGCGGTCGCCGAAGCGCCGAACGAGCACGTCGTGTCCGCGATCGCGTGGGTCGACTCGCTCGATCAGAAGTTCGAAGCGTTCGAGAAGCCGTTGACGCTCGCGAGTTGGCAACGGGCGATTGGGGAGCAAGCGCTCGACACCGCCGCGGCGACGCAAGCGCAGACCGACTTCTTCGCCGATCGCGAGATGCGTGCGCGGCTTGCGAAGCTCGCGGCGCGGCCCGATACGGAGCTCGCCGTCCGCGCGAACGCTTGGCTCCGCTTCATCGATCGCGAGCGCATCGAAGTCGATCCCGCGATCCTCGCGATCAACGAACGCATCGTTCGCGCGATGAATGCGAATGGTCAGGGAGAGACGGCGTCGGCGCTCGTCGGCGCGTTGATCTTCGATCCCGATTCGGCGGCCCAGCATCGAGCGCTCGCCGAGATCGAAGCGCGCAGTCGCGACGTCCTACCGCTGTTCGTCGAGCGCGTGCGCTTGCTCGACGGGCTCGCCCGCGAGCTCGGTTCGCCCGACGTCGCGACGTTCGTCGCCGGGCCGCATGCGCTCGAAGAGCTCGAAGCGACGTGCCGCGCTCAAATCGAACGCACGCGCGCGGACTGGATCGAACTCCAAGCCGCACTCGAACGCCGCCTCGGCCGAGCGCCCGATCTCGCCGACTGCATCGGCGCGACGGTCGCGTGGTCGAAGGAAGCGGGTTCGTTCTTCACCGCCGACAACGTCGGGCCGCTCGCCGCGGACGCCGCCGCGCGCATGGGCTTCGATGTCGACGCGATGAAGATCGAGATCCGCCAGATTCCGAACGGCGTCGGCGGTTCGGCGTTCGGCATTTCGATCCCCGACGACGTGCGCTTCCAAGGCAACTTCGCGGCGTACCCGCGCGGTTACTTCCACGAGCTCGGTCACGCCATTCACATGAAGCGCGTGCGCGCGGCGCATCTGCCCGATCGGCGGCTCCCGCAAGATCGAGCGCTGAACGAAGGCATCGGCGAGATCTTCGCAATGATCGCGCGGGATCCGGCGTGGCTCGCGGACGTGTTGCCGAACGTGCCTGTCGCGCAGCGCGACGAGTTCTTGGCGAGCATGCGCGGCTACGACGCGATGGCGGTTCGTTTCAACGCTCTGCAGGCGCGGCTCGAGCAGGAGCTCTACGCTGCCCGCGACATCGAAGCGCGTTGGCCGATCGTCTTCGAAGAGATCTTCGGAACGAAACCGACGTTCGGTCCGACGTGGATCCTTTTCGCGCCGTCCTATCTGCAGACGCCGTTTTACTTGCGCGCCTACGTCTATCAGATGGAAGTGCGCGACGCGTTCGTGCGACGACTCGGCGCGCGATCGATCGTTTCACCGGAGAGCGGAAAACTCCTCGACGAAACGCTGCTCGCGCCGGGGAACGGGCTGACGCTCGCCGAGTACTTGCACGAGCCGACGCCGAGCGAGCCGGCGAGCGACGGGCTTTCGTTCGCGTGGCCGGTGCCGACCGGTTGGCGCACCGAGACGATTCCGTTCCCGCTCGACTTCGCGCCGAGCTTGCCGCATCGCGGAATCGAGGAGTTGCGTTTCGCGCCGGGGATGTTCAAGGACGGGAGCGACGACTTCTGGACCTACGCGTTCGTGTGGTGGATCGAAGGCGAGGTCGCGTTCGATGCGCAGACGCTGAACGCCGAGCTCGCGACCTACTACGAAGGCTTGAGTCTCGCCGTCGAAGCTCCGGGCTTCGATCCGACGCGAGCGGCCGTCGTCGCGAAGCTCGCGCCCGCGAAGGCCGACGACGCGAAGGTCGCGCGCTGGGCCGGCACGCTCTCGACGCACGATCCGTTCGCGACGCACGCTCGCGTCGAGCTGAATGTGCGCGCCGACTTCTTCCGCTGCGCAGCTCGCGATCGCACCGTCGGCCTCTTCCTCGTCTCACCGCAGCCGACGGACCACGCGGTGTGGAAGCAACTCGCCGCGGTCGAAGACGCGTTCCGCTGCTCACCTTGATCGCGGAAGTACGCAAGGCTGCGGCGCGCAGCGCACTCCGTCTTTCGGAGGCGCAGCGCGGTCCCACGCCGTCCGTGGGCTAGCGTAGGGCGCAGCCGATGTCCGCTCTCGTTCCCGATCCGCGCGCAACACCGATCCTCGTCACCGGCGCGTCGGGCTACATCGGCGGGCGTTTGGTGCCCCGGCTCCTCGACGCGGGCTACGAAGTGCGCTGCTTCGTCCGCGAGCCGCGCAAGCTCGCGTCGCGGCCCTGGGCGAAACGGCCGGGCGTCGAGATCGTGGTCGGAGACCTCGATCGGCCCGCGGACGTCCGGGCCGCGTTGCGCGGTTGTAGCGCGGCGTTCTACCTCGTGCACTCGATGATCGTCGCCGGTGCGGAGTACGCGCGTCGCGATCGCGAGCTCGCCGAAGTTTTCGCGCACGCGGCGGCGGAGGAGCGCGTCGGCCGCATCGTGTACCTCGGCGGTCTCGGCGAGACCGGCGAAAACCTGAGCGCGCACCTGGCGTCGCGCCGCGACGTGGAGTCGGTGCTCGCGTCGACCGGTGTGCCGGTCACCGTACTGCGCGCTGCAATGATCATCGGTGCGGGCTCGGCGTCGTTCGAGATCCTGCGCTACCTCGTCGAGCGCCTGCCGGTGATGGTCACGCCGCGTTGGGTCGAAACGCGCTGTCAGCCGATCGCGGTCGCGGACGTGCTGCACTACCTCGTCGCGTGTCTCGCCGAGCCGCGGACGATCGGCCAGACGTTGGACATCGGCGGACCGGAGGTGCTGAGCTATCGCGAGCTGATGCAGACCATGGCCGAGGCGCGTGGTCTCGGCAAGCGCAGGATCCTCTCCGTGCCGATCCTGACGCCGCGGCTCAGCTCGCTCTGGATCCACCTCGTGACGCCGATCTCGAGCCGCGTCGCGCGACCGCTCGCCGAGGGTCTGCGCAACGAAGTCGTCTGCCGCGACGACCGCGCATCGCAATGGATGCCGCGATCGCTCGCGACCGTGCGCGCAGCGATCGAGCAGAGCCTCGCCAACCTGCGCTCCGGCGACGTCGAGACGGCGTGGACGGATTCGGGCCCGATCCCCGGCGATCCGGACTGGGCCGGCGGCTCGGTCTTCGTCGATCGGTGGCAAGTCGACGTGAACGCGTCGGCGGAGCATGTGTTCGCCGCGGTCTGTCGCCTCGGAGGCAAGCAGGGCTGGCACGCCGCGGACTTCTTGTGGCGTTTGCGCGGCTCGATGGATCGATGGGTCGGCGGTCCGGGCCTGCGCCGCGGCCGCAGGGATCCCGAGCACGTCGCGTTCGGAGACGCGCTCGATTTCTGGCGCGTCACGGAGGTCGACGAGCCCCGACGTCTGGCGCTGCGCGCCGAGATGAGGTTGCCCGGGGAAGCGCAGATGACGTTCGAGCTCGAAGAGCGACACGACGCGCCGGGAACGACGCGTTTGACGCAGACGGCGCGCTTCGTGCCGCGCGGGCTCGGAGGACTCGCGTACTGGTACGCGGTGTTGCCGTTCCACTCGATCGTGTTCCGCGGGATGCTGGCGGGCGTGCGACGTCAGGCCGAGGAACGAGGAGGCGCGAGCGAGCCATCGACGTCTCCCGTGCGACGGTTGCGCGGATGAGGCCGCGCGGCGCGCCGCGAAGTCCGAGTCCGCGCGGTCGGCGTATTCGTCGTAGCGGCGCGACCCCATCACGTCGCGAAGCAACTCACCGCGCTCAGGGACGCGTTCCGCCGCTCACTTCGATTCCGGAACGACGAAGCTCGCCGCGCGACGTTCGAGTTCGGTGTGGAGCTCTTCCTCCGGCATCCAGCGTCCGCGCAAGATCACGCCGACGCGCTTCGATGCGTTGCGGACATCGACGAGCGGATTCGCGGAGAGCAGTACGAGGTCCGCGCGTTTGCCGACCGCGATCGTGCCCCACTCGTCGCTCGCGTTCATGCAACGCGCTGCATCCGCGGTGCCGGCGCGCAAGGCTTCGTACGGCGTGAGGCCGGCGCCTACGAGGAGCTCGACCTCTTCGTGCGTCGAGAAGCCCGCGACGACGAACGGATTCGCCATGTCGGTGCCGAGCAGGATCCCGGCGCCCGCGTCGTGCAGCGCCTTCACCACCTTTTGCTGGAACGGCAACGCGGCGTGCGCGGCGTCGAGCAACTCCGGCGACATGCCGACGAGGTAGTTCATCGGCGAGGTCGGCTCCCACGCGCTCTTCATGAACGGCGAGACGTAGCGCATTTCGCTCCGCGCGAGCAACTCGGCCGCCTCGTCGCCGACCGACCACTTGTGCATCGTCACGAGCGTCGGGCAGTTCCACGTTCCCGCGTCGTGCGTCGCGCGCGCGACCGCGGCGATGCGCTCGTCGCTCATCGTTTGCCAAAGCCCCAGCTCGACCGCGAAGTCGAGCCGCTCCAACTTCGGCGAGGCGTCTCGAGCGAGCTGCTGGAATCCGGTGAGGTGCTCGATCGTCGTCTGCTTCGCCGCGAGCGCCGCCTCGAGCCCCACCTTGTCGGGCACGTGGCCCATCATGCGAAGCCCATGCTTCGCCGCGGCGACCGCGAGCGCGTCGTAGCACGCGCGATCGAGCCGCGAGTAGGGCTTGATGAGGTCGTAGCCCGCCGCCTTCTGCTCGGCGACGACCGCGTCAGCCTTGGTCGGATCGGTGAGCTCGATACTGCCCGGCCAAACCGGCGACTTGCCGTCGACGATCGGACCGGCGGTGTAGAGGCGCGGGCCGACGAGCTCACCCGCATCGATCCGCGCGCGCCACCCGAGCTGCAACGGATCGCCGAACATGTTGCGCACCGTGGTGACGCCGTTGGCGACGAAGAGGTAGAGATCGTTCTCGTCCCAGACGTGGACGTGCATGTCGGCGAGGCCGGGCATGAGGAAGCGATCGTGTCCGTCGATGCGCTGCGCGCCTTCGGGAAGCTTCACTTCACTCGCCGGGCCGAGCACTTCGATCTTCCCGTCGCGGACGACGACGGTCTGATCGGCGATCACCGCGTCTCGCTCCATCGTCACGACGGAAACATGCTCGATCGCGAGCATTGGAAGCGTGGCGGATTGCGCGCCGAGGATCAGTGCGACGAACGACAGCATGCGGTGTGCGGAGCGGACGGTCAGGACTCGTGGGGCGCGACCGCGACCGAATGCGAACGGACGGAGCCACGATGGAGCGACGCACCGCCATGGTTCCAGGTCACGGCGCGCGCCGCCACACGCTCCGAGGATCCCGTGCGAGATGCTGCACCGCGACGATCCACACGCCGCGCGCCGTCACGACGAAGTAGACGGCGTACGGAAAACGCGCGAGCAACGCGCGTCGAAAGGAACCATGCACCATCGGGTGTCCGAGCGGGTGCCGCTCGATACGCCGGAACACGATCTCGAAGGCCGCCCGAAACGACGCGTCGACGCCAGGGGCGCGCGAACGGTACCAGTGCTCGATGTTTCGAAGGTCCCTTCGCGCCGCCGCGAGGAGACGCGCCTTCACGACCGTCGATCCAGGTCCTCGCGAGTCTCGTCCCACGTCTTCGCGGCCGACGGATCGCGCAAGTGTTCCGCCCAGCGTCGATCGAGCTCGCGCTTCAGTTCCTCGGACGGCGGTTCGACCGCGCCGTCTTGTTCGAGCGTCTCCCAGATCGTCTCGACGAGCTCGAGCCGCTCGGCGACCGAGAGCTTCCGCAGATCCTCGCGACTCATCGCCATGCCTCCATTCTGTTCCCCGGAAGCAAGACCGACAAGCCGCCGAACGGTTGCACGCCTTCCTTGGGCGAGCACGCGGCCCGTGGCCATCCAACGATCAGGTACGGAGATACGACCGCAGCTCTTCGATGGTCAACGGCACCCGTCTCCTGTGAATCATGCAGTGACAATTCGGGCAAAGAGGCACAAGGTCGACCTTTGGATCGACGCTCCGTTCTCCCTCGGACTCCCCGAGCGGCTTCAGGTGATGAACGTGAATGAACTCCCGCCCGAGCTCACCGTATTTCTTCTGAAGGTCGAGGCGGCACGCCATGCACGTCCACCCATGGTGCTTGATGCACTCGCTTCTTGCCTTGCGGTTTCGCTCGATGCGGGTTGCGACGATCTCGAAGCTGGTGCCTTCTAGAAGGCGCTCTGCCCCGGATCCACGGAGCCCAATAGGTGCGTCGGCCAAATAGAGGGCAACAGCCCATCGCGCGCTTTGTCTCGAAGCGGGCCTGAGACGGACCCTATCCCGCAGGTCATCGACGACGTCGTCACTTGCCGGCACAACACGCCGTTGGTGGTTGTAGTCGGGTGTGAAGGATTCCGCTGACGTCCGCCACTCATACCCACCTGCCACCTCGACGACATAGGACTCGGCACCCCCGCGCACGATCACGAGATCACCCTCGCGCATCTCAGCGAAGAAGTTCCAGAGACTAGGGCCTCCGAGGTGTGCGTTCGGCAGGTCCTTGTACTGATTCTTGACGAGCCTCGTGATTGCCTGCGCGTTCGCCGGTCGATGTTGCAGTAGATCACCGATGTCCCCCCACCCGACGGAGATACGCCCTTCCTGCTCCGACCACCGGACCGCTTCATCTTTCCGTTGATGGTGGGCGATCAAGCGCCACACTCGAAGCTCATCGGGAGCACCGTCCGTACTTGCAAAGGCGGCGGTTGCCGAATCAGGCACGCGGAGCGCGTCCGTCGGCAGTTCCAGTTCCTCTGTCCCCACGCGAACCTGAACGAACGTCGGATGGTGCCGAGGCTTCATGCCCGCGTAGACCGGAGATACGACCTCAGCGGGCTTCCCGATAAGTTCGTCGGGGACGACGCCATGGAGCACTTCAAGAGTCGGGCGTTCGATGAGCCATGCCGTGCCCACCTTGTGCATCCGCTTCGGATTCCGATTCCACAGCGCACTCCGTTCAATCGCCTCTTCCAACGAAGGGCATCCTGAGTGAGGGCATCTCGGATCCGACCGGCGAGCCTCGTTCATGTGGAAACTGCCACGGAGTTCAAACGCGGTGCATGAAGCGGAACACGCGCTCGTGCATCACTCGCACCGCGTAGTCGTCGGGGTTGCCGAGGCATTCGAGGCGTTGCTTCAGCGCGCTGAACTGCACGCCCTGCGGGGTCTCGACCACGAGGATGAGATGGAAGTAGCCCTCGACCACGCGTTGGCTGATGTCGTGGACGCTCGCTTGGAATTCGGCGAGGGCGGCCGTCAGTTCGGCGAGCACGCCCGGACGGTTCTTGCCCACCGCGGTGACGATCATCGTCGTCGATTCGACGTCGCTGTCGACCGGCTCGGGCATGTTCGGGATGACGGTGCGCGCGCGGTCGGCGTCCGGGCCGCGGTCGGGAGTCGGCGGCGTGTACTCGCCCTTCGACGTCGTGATCACCTTGCCGAGTTCGCGCGCGGTCTCCGCGGCTTGCGGAGTCACGATCGTGTTCTCGTCGACGACGATCGAGCCGGAGCTCGCGCGGCGCACGTCTTCGGCGGTCAGGAAGCGGCTCATGATCGGGCGCCTATTCCACGCCGAAGAGGATCGGGCCTTGATCGGTGATGCGCGAGATGGTCGCGCGGCCGTTCTTGACCTGCACGACGTACGTGCCGTCGCCCTGGTGCATGCGCTGCCAGAGATTCGAGGCGGGAGCGACGGTGGCGGGCGCGGCCTCGGCGCTCTTCTCGACTCGCACGACGCGAAGCCCTCGTTCGAACGCCGCGTCGAGCGCGGCCGGCGTCACGATCACGTCCTTCGAGAGCACGAGCTCTCCGCCGCGCGCCAGAGCGCGGACATCGGACTCGGTGATCAGACGCTTCTGGGCCACGGACGGTCAGCGATCAGAGGTGATAGACGAGGTCGGGGTGCGGACGCGCGATCACGACTTCACGAGCGAGCAGGCCCTTCTCTTGCGCGTTGCGCGCGCCGGCCGCGACCGCGGAACGCACGTCGGACACTTCGCCGGTGACGGTGAAGAAGCTCTTCCCGCCGAGGCCGTTCGCGATGCGCAGGTCGATCAGATCGACGGTCGCGGTCTTCAGCGCGATGTCGGCAGCGACGATCGCCGACGCGACGGTCGTCGTCTCGATCACGCCGATCGCGTCGAGCTCGCCCTTGATGTGGCCGCCGTTGCGCTTGAGGATCGGGACGATCTGCTCGTGGATCTGCGGGATCACGAGTTGATCGACGAGATCGGCGCCGGCGATCTCCGCGCCGCGGCGCACCGACGAACGCACGTCGTCGACGGAGCCCGTGAAGAGCAAGACGTACTTGCCCGGGTGGACCGGCGTCGAGAAGAGCAGCTCGATGTGCGCCTGCCACAGCACCGCGTCGGCGACTTCGACGCCGCGCGCGACCGAGCAGAGCTCGAGCATTCCGATGCAGTGCGCGACCTTGACGTCGCCGCGCATCTCCGGGTTGTAGTCGTTGCGTTCCATGGGTTCCTCTCGAGCGGCGCCCTAGCGCGCCGTGTCTTGTTCTTTGACGGGCCCGACGGAGCGTCCGTCGTCGAGCTCCATGCGGTCGATGATTCCGGCGACCGCGCTCTGGAATCCGATGTCGTGGCCGCGGCCGATCGCGTGACGCGCGGCGCGACCGAAGACGACGAGCACGCGCTCGCCGATTCCCGCGCCGAGCGGATCGACGGCGACCAACGTCTCCGCCGACGGTTTGCCGTCGAGCGTGAATGGTTGGATGACGAGCAGGCGCAAGCCCTTCAACGTCGGGTCCTTGACGGTCGCCCACACGTTGCCGACGACGGTGCCGACGAGCATCAGGCGCCTCCGTCGACCGGAGCGGCCGGCATTTCGCGCATGCGCCACGACTTCGGCGCGTTCGGCACGTCGAAGTCGTCGACGATGCCGACGATGGCGGCCTCGAACGCGAAATCACCGTCGCCGCCGAACGCGACGCGCGCGGCTTTGCCGAACGCGACGACGACGTGCTCGCCGATGCCGGCGCCGAGCGGATCGGCCGCGACCACCGGCGTCACCTTCGGCGCGGACGGATCGCGGCGTTCATCGAGCGCTTCGATCACGAGCAAGCGTTTGCCCACCAGATCCGCGACCTTCTTCGTCGCCCACACTTCGCCGACCACGCGTCCGAGGAACATCAGTCGACGCCTTCGTTCTTGCGGCCTTGGACTCCGGCCAACGCGCGATGCACCGCCTCGACCGCGGCGTCGATCGCCGCGTCGGTGCCGGCGAGGCGCAGACGTCCGACCGCGCCGTTGTTGCCGAGACCGACGATGCGGATCGGCGCCGCCTTCTCCGCTTCGTTCGCGGCGAGCAGCACCCAGATCGCCGGGTTGACTTCGAGCGTGTAGAGCGTGTCGTTCGCGAGCAAGAGCATCCCGCTGCGCGTGCGATTGATCAGCATCGCGTGGTGGCTGTCGACCTGACGGATCACTTCGTCGGTCATCAGGTTCGGACGCAGTTGATCGGCTTCGGTCGCGTTCGCGGCCTGGAGGATCAAACGACCGGCCTCGCGCACTTGGCCCTGATCGTCGCCGTGGACTTCGAGCGTGCCGTACTGGCGTTCGGTGACCAACGCGCCCGGCGTGACGCGACAACGCTTGAGCGCGACGTCCATCAGGCGGTTGATCACGATGCCGGGGCGCACTTCGAGCCAGAAAGCGCTCTCGCCGACGACGGGGAAATAGCCGTCCGAGTTCGCGGCGATCGTCGCCGCGAACTGGGGCTGCATGTGGTCGATCACCAGCGCGCCGCGCAGGTCGATCGAGCTCGAGGATCGAGTGGCCATCGCGTTCGACGGAGCGCGCGCGGATCACGCGCGAACTCCGTCAGCGGATCACTTCGCGTCCGTCGGCAACGGCGGCAGGTACTTGTCGAGATCGCCCGCGGGGCGCGGGATCACGTGGACGCTGACGAGTTCGCCGACTCGCTTCGCGCCCGCGGCGCCGGCTTCGACCGCGGCCTTCACCGCGCCGACTTCGCCACGCACCATCACCGTGACCAAGCCTCCGCCGCATTGCTCGCGACCGAGCAACGTCACCTTGGCGGCCTTGCACATCGCATCGGCGGCTTCGACCGCGCCGATGAGCCCTTTGGTCTCGATCAGACCGAGAGCGATCATGCTGTCCATGTTGATTTATCTCGTGAGGAGGAGCAGTGGGAGGAATGGAACGACACCGGAGCGAAGTGCGACGCGCTCACGCGTTGCACGCTCCGGTCTGAACTTCTTGGTGCGGGCAACCCTTGCACGGACCCATCGGACAACCCGAACCGGCGTGCGACATGATGTTGCGGATCTCGGGCAGCGAGAGTGAGCCGCCGGAGTGCAGTGCGCTCGCCGGGTTCGCGGTGACGGAACTCATCGCCGTCGACATCGGCGCGGGCGGAGCGGCGGGAGCTTTCGGCGCGGCGTTCACGCGCGCGCCTGCGTCCGTGAACGACCGCGGCACGGCCGTCGCGCTCGGCGCGGACGAAGCCTTCGGCGACGACGCGGAAACCGGGTTGCCTTGCCAGTTGCTCTCGACGCGTTCGCTCGAGAGCGCGCTGCGCACGTCGGGCGCGAACGTGCCGCCGGAGATGCCCGGATCGCCGGAGAGGCCGGAGCCGCGCGGCGCTGTTTCCTTGGTCCACTTCGCGGCGCGTTCGTGGTCGCGCTTCTCGACTTGCTCCCAATCCTTGCGCGGATACGCGGCGCGTTTGATGTTGAGCAAGTGCTTGTACGTGATGTTGTCGCTGGTGATGTTGCCGGCGAGCGGCGAGCAACCGAGCGACATCGACGGCATCAACCACGTCGAGTAACCGACCGCGCCTTGCGACGACGGACCGTTGACGATGATCCGGCTCGCGGGCTTCTCGAGGAACCACGCGTCGAGGACCTTCTCGTCCTTAGCGTGCACCGCGCAAGTGTGGCCAAGGCCGCCGTACTGCAGGATCTGCATCGACGTCTTGCAGCCCTCTTGCCAGTTCTCGACGACGTGCACGGAGAGCACCGGCGCGAGGATCTCGATCGACAATGGCCAATCGGCGCCGACGCCGCCTTGGTGCGCGAGGACCACCGTCGTTTCGCGCGGCACGCGGAAGCCCGCCGCGTCGGCGATGCGCCACGGATCGAGGCCAACGACGTCGGGGTTCATGTGGCCGCGACGGTTGCAGTACTTCGCGAGCTTCTCGGTCTCCTCTGCGTTGCAGAGGTACGCGCCGCGCTTCTGCATCTCGGCGAGCAGCCGCCCCGCGATCGGCTTGTCGAGCACGAGCGCTTGCTCGGAGCAACACAACGTCGCGTTGTCGAAGCTCTGGCTGGTGACGACCGCGCGCGCGGCGGCGACGACGTCCGCCGAACGATCGACGTAGCACGGCACGTTGCCGGGACCGACGCCGTACGCGGGCTTGCCCGACGAGTACGCGGCTTCGACGAGACCCGAACCGCCGGTCGCGAGGATGATCGCAACGTGCTTGTGCTTCATCAGCGCGCCCGTCGACTCGATCGTCGGGTTCGAGAGCGAGAGCACGAGATCCGGCGGACCGCCGACGCGCTCGATCGCGCGGCGCATCACTTCGACCGCTTCGCCGATGCAGCGCTTGGCGCGCGGGTGCGGACTGATGACGATCGAGTTGCGGCCCTTGACCGCGATCAGCGCCTTGCCGAACGCCGTCGACGTCGGATTGGTGGTCGGGATGATGCCCGCGATCACGCCCGAAGGCGTCCCGACCTCGACGATGCCGGTCTTCTCGTCGCGCGAGAGGATGCCGACCGACTTCTCGTTCTTGATCGACTCCCAGATGCCGACGGAACCGAACAGGTTCTTCAGCACCTTGTAGTGCACGCGCCCGATGCCGGTCTCCTCGACCGCGAGGCGTCCGATGTCGTACGCCGCCGCGGCGCCGGCGTCGGCCATCGCCTTGCAGAGCGCGTCGACTTGCGCCTGCGAGTAGTGCGAGATCGCCTCGCACGCTCGCTTCGAGCGCTCGACGAAATCGCGCACCTCTTGCAGGGCGCGCAGATCGGGATCGATGTCGGACACGGGAGGAGGGCGCTAGCTCGCGCCGCTCAATCCGGGTTCTTGTCCTTGTCCGCCTTCTTGGGCGCCACCGGCGTCAACACCGGCAGGATGCGCTTCAGCTGATCGTGCGGGCGCGGGATCACGTGCACGCTGACGAGTTCACCGACGCGACGCGCCGCCGCGGCGCCCGCATCGGTCGCGGCCTTGACCGCGCCGACTTCGCCGACGACGAACATCGTCACCAGGCCGGCGGTGACCTTCTCCTTGCCGAAGAGCTGGACCTGGGCCGCCTTGACCATCGCGTCCGCGGCCTCGATCGAACCGATGAGACCCTTGGTCTCGACCATTCCCAGTGCGTTGTTGTCCATGGGTCCTCGTGTACCCCGCTCCTCGGAGTTCGTCGCGAGCCCTCGAAGGTGCGGGCTCGCGCGGAGCGAAGTGGCGAGGAGTGTACGAGGCGTTTCGAGCGCGCGCAATCGCTCGATCGAGCGTTGGAAGTTGCCTCGGACTCGAGGCCCACTTGTCCCCCACTCGCCCCAACGAAAGCGGCCGGTCGTCGGAGACGGCCGGCCGCCAATCCCAACTCTCTGTGCTCGTGGCCGGTCTAGAACTCCCAACCGATCACGAAGAAGATGTCGAACTGGCGCGAGTCGCCGCCGATCCCGACCAGCGGCGCGAAGTCGATGTGCATCGCCGGGTTCGGGCGCCATTGCAGGCTCGGGCCGACCTCGAGCTCCTTCGAGAAGTCGCCGCGGTCGCTCGAGTCGTCGACCAGCGCCGCCTTCACTTCGCCGCCGAGCGAGAACTTCTCGTCCGCCAGCGTGTGCGACAGACCGAGCGAGAGCCCGTACTCCGACTCGCGCAGGTCGCCGATCTGTTGCTCGTAGATCAGGTTCGCGCCCCAGTGCCAACCGACCGCCGCTTCGTCGCCGAGCAGCAGCTTGTACTCCATCACGTCGGCTTCGTCGGACTTCTGGTCCCACTCGACGTACGCGGCCGGGTTGCCCCAGATCTCGCCCCAGTTCGCGAAGGCGTAGCGCAGTTCGATCTTCTGCTCGTTGAACGCCATCTCGCCGGTGTCGACCGTTTGGTTCGAGACCGCGTAGAGGTCGAGCTGCAGTCGGTACGGCAGACCGAACTCCCACTCGTACTGGGTCTGCATCTCGGTCTTGCCGTCGCGCGGCTCCTTGATGCGCGCCCAGAACTCGAACCCGACCTGGCCTTCGGGCACGACGTAGACGCGCGTCGACGGGAAGCGGCGGTTGGCCGTCCAACGGGGCTGGTTGTAGCCGCCGATGCGCTCCTCTTCGCGCAACGGCGAGGAGCGTTGGCCTTCGACGACCGTCGGCGGCATCGCGTACGACGGCAGGTGGCCATCCGCGGCAGCGCCGATCTGATCGGCGACGGTGGTCGCGTGCTCGCGGCTTTGCGAGCCGGCCTTGTCGGCGGGGTTGACGACTTGCGCGCGGGCGGCGGCGCCTAGGATCAGCAGCGCCGTGCAGACGGCGGCGTGACGGTGAAGGACGGTTCGGGACATGGATCCTGCTCTGGTGGAGTTGGGCTCGGGACGGTTGCGCTCCGGATGCAGCGGAGCGCCCGATCAACGAGCACCGCGTGCGACGGTTCAGCGCGGCGCGCGAAAAGTCAGTCGCGGAACGCGTCTTCGTCGAGGCTCGGTTCGCGGTGCGCGGCGAGTCCGACGGCCAAGCCGAGCGCGAGGAAGCTGACCAACAACGACGACCCGCCGGTCGAGAAGAGCGGCAACGGCACGCCGGTCATCGGGAGCAACCGCAGGTTGACGCCGACGTTGATGAAGAGGTGCGACGCGAAGTAGAGCCCGACGCCGGTGACGACGAGGCGCGAGAAACGCTCGCGGACGTGGCTCGCCGTGCTGAACAGCAGGATGACGAGCAACGCGTACAACGCGAGCAATCCTGTCGTGCCGATGAACCCGGTCTCCTCCGCGATCACCGCGAAGATCGAATCGGTGTCGCGCTCGGGCAAGTGCGCGGCTTGGTTCGCGACGCCTTGTCCGAGGCCGGTGCCGAGCCACGAACCGTTGCCGATCGCGACCGTGCCTTGGTACGGGTGGAACGCGGAGCCGTTGCGGTTCGCGATCAGATCGTCCGGCGAGAGCGTCGTGAGCCACGTCTCGACGCGCTGCGCCTGGTACTCGTGCCCGATGCCGAAGCGCAACGCGACGACGCCGAGCACGACGACCAACGCCAACCCGCCGAACAGGACGCGCGCTCGCGCGCCGGCGGCGTACAGCATCCCGAGCGTGATCGGCACGATCGTCATCGCGGTGCCGAGGTCCGGTTGCAACGCGACGAGCCCCATCGGCAACGACGCGAGCCCGAGCGGCAGGATCCAATCGCGCGCGCGCTTCAACCGCGTCGTGTAGAGCGCGCGAGCAAGGATCACGATCACGCCGATCTTCGCCAGCTCCGACGGCTGGAGATCGAAGAACGGGAGCTGGATCCAACGCCGTGCGCCGTTGCGGACGTCGCCGATCACGGGCACGAGCAGCAGCAGCACCACCGCGACGACGTAGACGAGCCACGCGCTGCGTCGCAACCACCGCGGGCGGATCAACAGGCCGAAGAGGAGCGCGGGCAACGTGACGATCACGCGTTGCAGCTGCTTCGCGACCTCGATCTTGTCCTCGCGCAGGAAGTAGTCGTCGGCCTGGTCCATCGCGCGGACGAAGACGAGGCCGAGCGCGCAGAGTGCGAGCGCGACCGCGAGCACGTGCCAATCGACCTCGAGCCAGCGGACGTGTCGCAACGACAAAGCGCGTTCGAGCGACGAACCACGCTCGCGGGCGAACGGAGAGGAACTCATTTCGTCGCCTCCACGACCGGCGGCGGCGCGAGCCACGCGCGGACTTCGTCGCGCTTAAGGAGCTCGCGCGTCAACCACACCGCGCCATGGCTCGCCGTCGCGAGCGTGTCGAACTCGAAGATGACGAAGACGAGCTTGGGATTCTCGGCGGGAATCCAACCGCCGACCCACGTGTGCTTGCGCACCTTGTTCGAGCCGTCGGCGCTGGCGTTCTTCGGCAACGGCCGATAGTCGCCGCTGCCGGTCTTGACCGCGATCGAGAAACCGAGCGCGTTCGGATCGAGCGCGGCGTGCGCGGTGCCGCGCGCTCCGGCCGCGACGCGCGTCATCGCTTGGCGCACGAACTCGCGCGAGCCGGCGGAGATCGCGAGCGGCGCCGCGGATTGCGCGACGTTCTCGCCGCCGATCGTCGACACCAGGCGCATCTCCGGCAACCGGCCGGTCGCGAGCCCGCACAGCGCGCGTGTCACCTGCATCGGCGTCGTCTGCACGACCGACAAGCCGTTCGCGAACGAGAGCCGCTGCCGCAGATCGCGGAACTCGAACTTCGCGCACTGCGGCCACGAGTCCTCGCGCCAACCGCTGCGCACGCCGTACGGCTTGACGCCGGTCGGCGAGCCGAAGCCGAAGGTCTGCAAGCACTGCAACGCCTTCGCGGAGTCGAACTGCTCGCCGAGCCACGCGAAGTAGCAGTTGCACGACACTTCGAGCGCGTCGGAGAGATCGACGGTGCCGTGGCCGTGCGCGCTCGCGCAGTGCAAACCCTTGTAGTTCGCGGTGTCGTTCGCCGTCGCTTGGCACGTCACCGTCGCGTTGCGATCGAGGCCCATGTAGTCGAGGGCGTACGCGCTCGCGAAGACCTTGAACACCGAGCCCGGCGGCTGGTGGTCGACGAGCCGCAGCGTGCGATCGAACGCGATGTCGCGCTGGTTGCGCGTCTCCGCCTCGCCCCGATCGACGAGCGGCACCGACGCGGCGGCGAGCACGTCGCCGTCGACCGTCGCGAGCACGATCGCGCCGACCGGACGCGCGAGCCACGCGTCGTCGCGCTTGTCGGGATCCGGATCGCCGTCGGGATGCGCGAGCACCGCTTCGGCCGCGCGCTGCAACTCGAGATCGAGCGTCAACACGAGGTCGCGTCCGTCGCTGGCCTCGAGATCGAAGTCGTCGCGACCCGCGTCGCGTTCGGCGAGCTCCTGCAACCCGCGGTTCTCGCGGTAGCCGTTGTGGCCGGAGAGTTCGGCGTCGAAGTAACTCTCGAGCCCGCTGGTCCCGCGCTTCTCGCCGGGCCGATCGACGCGCGCGAAGAGTTCGGCGAGCCGCTCGGATTCCTCGCTGCTGCGCGAGCCTTGCCGCAACAAGAGCGACATCTCGTGCGAGTCGCGGCGTTGGCGACGCAGCTCGAGCATGCCCGGCTCGCCCAACGCGCCAATCAAGCCGTCGGCGGCGACGCGCCCGGCCGCCGCGTCGACCTCGCGCACGCGCTCCTGACGCGCGCGCACGGAGAAACCGGCGAAGCGCTCGCGGTGACGCGAGAGCGTCTCGACCAGCTCGTACGGCGGCGCGCGTTCGACGACGAACGGGCGATTGCCGCGGTCCTTCTGCACGTACGCGACTTGCTCGCCGGCGAGCGCGACGCGGCCCGCGCGCCACGCGAGTTTCTGCGACGGCCCGAACTCGTCGGGCTCGGCGCACGCGAAGAGTTGGTCGAGTTCGCGCGCGACTTCGCGCTGCAACAGCGCATCGCACGCGAGTACCAGCGCCTCGACGCGCGGCGCGATCCATTCGCCGGTCCAACGCTCGACGGCGTGCGCGTACCATTCGCCGGCGCGCTGTTGGATCGCAGCCGCATCGGCGGGAGCGCCGGTGAGCGCGAGTTCGAGCCGCGCGACGCGCTGCCACGGATCGCCGCCGTCCTCGGCGCGTGCGGCGTCGAACGGGAAGAGCTGCGCGCGCGCCGCCTCGAAGTCGTCGTCGCACGAGGCCGCGACCAACGTGTCGAGGTCGGAGAAGACGAGCCAACGCTCGAAGTCCGCCGCCGCGAGCGGCCCGTCGGCGTTCAACGCGCGGCGCCGTTCGCGCACGACGTCGTCGCGCGGCGCGAACAGCGCGACGAGCTCGCCGATCAACGCCTCGGCGCGCCGTTCGTCGGCGGGCACGAGCTGCATCTCGGCGAGCGCCGCGGGCACGCTCCAGTCGTGAACGCTCGCGAGCCACGCCGCGCGCTCGCGTTCGATCCACTGCGCGAGCCGCGCGTCGTCCCAACACACCACGCGCGCGAGCCACGTGAGGTCGAGCCCGGCTTCGACCGTGCGCGCGTCGAGGCGGCCGATCGGGAAGCCGGCGGCGCGCGCGAAGAGTTCGCTCGCGACTTCGTCCTCGACCTCGGCGCGCCACGTCTCGAGTTCGCTGAAGAGTCCCGCGAGTCCGGTCGCGGGATCCGCGCGGCCGGCGCGCGCTTCGCCTTCGACCGCGAGCAGACCGGTGAGCTTCTCCAAGTCCTCCACCGCGTCGGCGACGCGCTGATCGAGTTCTCGGAGCACGTCGTCCGTCGTCAGGCTCCGTCGCTCGGCGAGGAAGTCGGTGTACGACGCGATCTCTTGCTCGTCGGCGATCGCGCGGCGCAACGCGCGCCGATCGTCGAGCGTGAACCCGAGCAACGACTGCACGTAGAAGCGCACGTCGGCGGCGCGCGCCGAACATTGGTCCTGCTCGGGATCGGAACTCGGGCTGACCGCGACGCCGTTGCCGAGCGCGAGACCGAGACCCTTCGCGAACGTCGCGAGAGAACGCGGCGAGAGCAACGCGAGCTCGCGCGCCGACTCGCCGAGTCTCCCGAGTGCCTCCGCATAACCGACGGGCCGCGCGAACAACGCCGAACGCGCGTGCACGACGGCGCCCAGCGGATTCGCGCGCCGGAAATCGCGATAGCAGAACTCGACGCCGAACGCGCGGCGGTCGTGCGCGAGCTCGCGCCCCTTCGCGTCGAGGATCGCGCCGCGTTCGAACGGCACGACGAGTCCGGAACGCACGAGATTCGCCGCTTCGGCCGCCCAAACGCGGTGCTCGAGCACCTGGATCTGGAACAGGCGCGCGACCAGCACGCCGAAGCCCAGCACCACGAGCACGATCAGCGGAGCGACGCGACGCTGGACCACGGTGAGTTCCTCTTCAACGGAGTGACACCGGGAAGGTAGGCGATCGCGGGTCCGACGAGAAGCATCGCGACGGCGCTCGAGAACGCCGAGGCGAGCGCGCGCCACACCGCGCCGTCGGCGAGCGCGACGCCGTGGACCAGGCGCGACTCGCGGACGAGCTCGCTCCACCCGTGCGCGCCGCCCGCGGCGACCGCGGTCGCGATCGCGAGCACCCAGAGCGACGACACGTCGAGCACCGACCTCAGCGCCCGCAACGCAAGCAACGCGCCGAGGAACGCCGCGAGGATCGCGCGCGACGAACGGCTCGGTCGAGAGCGCGGCGCGACCGAGCGCTCCGACGACGGCGAGCCCGAGGAACTGCGACGTGCCGAGCCGCGCGCCGAGGCCGAGCGCGAGCATCAGCCCGAGCGCAGGCGTGAACGGCCCGAACGCGTCGGCGAGCCGCGCCTCGAGCGCGGAAGCCCACAGCGACCAGACCGCGATCAGGAACCACGCCATCAGACGACTTTGGCTCACGGCCCTTCGTCCTCGACGACGTAGACCCAGACCTCGCCGAGCTCGGCGCCGTCCGCGAACTCGCTCAACGCGAACTCGACGGACTCGTGCGCGTGCGCCGGCAAGTTCGCGCGGCCGACGATCAAGCCGCGCGGCACGCCGCGGTCGCCCGAGCCCGTGAACACGATCGCGTCCGACGTCGCGCCGGCCTCGCCGGCGAGCTCGCGCGGCGCGGTCCATTCGTAACGACACGCGCCGGCGTCGTCGCGGTCCCCTAGCGCTCGGATCTCGCCGAGCGCCGCGGGCCGTTCGTCGCTCGACACGGTCGCCACCGCGCCGAGCGCGAAGCCGCGCGAGCCGAGCAGCGACACCTTCGAACTCCACCGGGAGACCGCGTCGATCCGGCCGACCAGGCGCGTGCCGAACACGACCGCCGAGCCGGGCGCGAGGCCGTCGCTCGAGCCCGCGGCGATCACGATGCCGTCCCACGCTCGCGCAGGATCGCGCGACGAAATCACGCGCGCGCGCAGCCAACGGCCGCTGTCGAGTTCGTCGACGTGCTCGCGCTCCGCACCGCGTGCGACGTCGGGCGGACACACGACCGCGACGTGGAAGAGCCCGTTCTCGTAGTCGAGCGTCGGCCGCACCGCCGCGGCGCCCGACGGATCGCGGTCGAGGTAGCCGAGCTCGAAGCCGCGCGACTCGCGCGCGAAGCGTTCGAAGATCGACCACGACTCGTCGACGATCACGCGACCGTCGAAGCGTTCGGGATTCTCGGGATGGTGCACGGCAAGGTACGCGTGCGCGCTGCTCGCCGACGCGCCGCTGACGCCGCCGACGACCAACGCCGACGAAGTCACGGTCGTCGAGCTCTCGACGCGCGCGCCGACGAACGCGCCGCGCGCGGTGATCAACTCGATCCACGCGACGCCGCGGCGGCCGTGGACGAGCTCCGCGACGCGCCCGACGAACGCGTCGCCCGAGATCACCGGCATGCCGACCTCGATGCCGGAGTCGTCCGAGCTCTCGAGGCGCACTTCGAGCCGGTCGCGCGTCTTGGTGTCGCGGCCGATCACGTCGGCGCGCACGAAACGGCGGTTGGCGGCGAGCTCGTCGCGGCTCGGCAACGTGAAACGCCATTCGTCGGCGTACAGGTCGCGGCGCAGTTGCTGTTCCTTCTCCGCGGTCGCGGCGAGGTGTTGCACCGCGGCCTCGACGCGGTTCGCTCGCACCCACTCGAACGGCGCCGCGAGTTCCGCGAACATGCGCAACGGCGAAAGGCCGGTTTCGAGCCTCGCCTCGACCTCCGGCGTCGGTCGCAGGGAGAGCACGAACGCCGCGATGAGGAGCGCGAGGTAGAGCGCGCGTGCATAAGTCAGACGCACGGCGGACTGTCCTCGGGTCTACGACACCGAACGCGGGGCTCAGCCCTCGTCGTCGGTCGACAGCACCGACGAGAAGTCGTCCAAGCGCTCGAGGAACACACCGGTGCCGCGCGCGACCGCGGTCAACGGATCCTCGGCGACGCGGGCGGGAATGCCGAGCAGCTCGCCCATCGCGTTCGCGAGGCCGGGCAACAACGCACCGCCGCCGACGAGCGTCACTCCGGTCTCGACGATGTCGGCCGAGATTTCGGGCGGCGCTTCTTCGAGGATCGAGCGCGTCGCCTCGCAGATCTGGCGCACCGGGCCCGAGAGCGCTTCGCGGATCTCGATCGAAGTGACCGTCGTGCGACGCGGCAAACCGTGAACGGTGTCGCGGCCGGCGACCGCCATCGAGAGCTCTTGCTCGAGCGGCCACGCCGAACCGATCGTCAGCTTGATCTTCTCGGCCGTCTGCTCGCCGATCGCCAAGTTGTGCTGGCGACGCAGGTGATTGATGATCGCTTCGTCGAGCTCGTCGCCCGCAATGCGCAAACTCGTCGCGCACACCAGACCGGCGAGCGCGATCACTGCGATCTCGCTGGTGCCGCCGCCGATGTCGACGATCAGCGAGCCGCGCGGCTCGGTCACCGGGAGTTGCACGCCGATGCCCGCGGCCATCGGCTCGTCGATCAGGAACACACGACGCGCGCCGGCGCGTTCGGCCGAGTGGATGACCGCGCGACGTTCGACCGCGGTGATGCCGACCGGAACCGAGATCACGACCTGGGGCTTCACCCACGTGCGGCCTTCGTGGACCTTGGTGATGAAGTAGCGGAGCATCCGCTCGGTCACCTCGAAGTCCGCGATCACGCCGTTGCGCAACGGACGGATGACTTCGATGCCGGACGGCGCCTTGCCGAGCATGTCCTTCGCGGCTTTGCCGACCGCCATGCCGTCGAGGAGCACTTCATTGGTGCCCTTCTTCACGGCGACGACGCTGGGCTCGTTCAGGATGATGCCGCGTCCGCGCACCGTGACCAACGTGTTGGCCGTGCCGAGGTCGATCCCCATGTCGACGGAGAAACGACCCAGCAACCATTGCCACGGATTGGATTCCAAGACCCGTTCCCTCTCCCTGAGGCTCGCTCAGGCTCGCTCTTTCCCTCTCTCATGGCGCACGCCGACGCGCGGCGTCGCGGAAGAAAATCGCTCGCGGCGCGCGCGCCGATTCTCCTCCCGCTTCGAACGGCGCGGATTCTAGCGTAAGGCCGCTGGAATGCGCGTCGACGGAATCAGCGCGGCGCGAACTTCGGCGCGAGCGAAAAGCAGCGCGGCCGAAGTCGGTGATCCGACTCCGGCCGCGCGTGGATACTTGCGCTTCGCTCAGGGCTTGAAGAAGAGCCCGCTGCCGATCGGTCCGAGTTCGTGGTCCATCAGGATGCAGGCCGCGAGAAACACCAAGGCCGCGACGATCGCGACGCCGGCGTAGACGCTGGCTTCGTTGGACGCCGAGGCGTCGACGACTTGGGCCTCTTGGACCTGCACCGTGGAGGACGCGGTGCGCTTGCTCAGGCGAGTGCTCTTGGTGGCCATGGTTCCGACCTCTCTAGTGGTTGCGTGAGGATCAGAGACGCGTCGAGGCGCTGTCGCCTTGACCGATGGTTTGGCCGGCGACCGGACGGGTCAGCAGCGCGGAGCACATGTTCGGCATGACCTTCTGCACGCGCACTTGGCCCTTGTAGGTGCCGTTGCGGTAGATCTCGAAGGTCATCCCCGCGCTGACGCCGGCGTCGGAGCCGACGTTGAGGGTGACCAGACCCGGCTTGATCTCGGCGGAGAAGCCCATCACCGCGCCGTCGATCTGCGGCTGGGCCGTGACCTTCGAGAGGTCGACGCCGGTGACCGCGACCACGGTGCTGAGCTTGGTGTTCAGGTCGTCGATGTTCTTCGACGCCGTCGCGACCTGGACCTTGAAGCCCTCGATCTCGACGTTCGCCGCCGCGAGGGAATCCTCGGCGTCACGACGCGCGGTCTCCGCGGCGGTCTTCTCTTGGATCGCTTGTTCGCGCGCCTTCTCGGCGTCGCGAGCTTCGGCCACCGCCTTGTCCTTGGCCTCGATCAGGCCTTGGTTGGTCGTGTTGTAGCCACCAAGGGTCTCGGTGATCTTGTCGAGCTGGGACTTCAGCTTCGAGCCTTCGTCCTTCGACGAATCCAAGTCGCGTTGGTTGCGATCGGCGAGGTCCTTGTTGTTCGCCGACTCGGTGCGCAGCACGTCCTTCGCGGCCGTCTCGGTGTTGAGGCGCGCGCTGAGGTCCGCGAGCTGCTTCTCCTGATCGGCGATCTTCGTGTCGCGCTCGGTCAGGACCTTCTTGTGTGCGTCCATCACTTCCTGGGACTTGCCGAGGGAGTGCACCGCGTACCCGAGGAAGGCAGCGGCGAGGAGCGCGTTGAGGATGATGAAGATCTTGCCGATCGTGCTCATACGTCGATGAGAAGGGCGGGGGGTAGCGAGAGTCGGATGGGACCCGTGCAGTGCCGTCGCGAGCAGGAAGCCCCGGGGGATGAAACGGACGTGGGGCGAGCTCTTGGGAAGGCGCTGGTCTCGGAGAGGGCGGGGAGTATAGGGAGGGCGTCGTTCGAGGGTCAAGGGACGAGACCCGAGTCCCCGGCGACGCTCGCGTGATTACCCGCCGCCGCCGCTCGGTTACGCCGCGGCGGGTCGACGACGGGCGAGCGCCCACGCGACCAGCGGCGCGACGAGGACCGCGAGCTGCCACAGACGCTCGCTCCGCGCATAGAACGTGACTCCGGTGCCGGGCTCGGGCACCGGAACGGTCGCGACGAGGCAGCCCCCCACTTCGCGGTCGTTGCCGCCGACGACCAGGCGCGCGAGCTCCCGACCGTCGGGCCCGATCACCGCACTGGCGCCGGAGTTGGTCGCGCGGACCAGGGCTCGACCGCTCAACGCCGCGGCGACGTGGGAGAACGCCATCATCTGATCGACTTCGTGGCTCTCGAGGTACCAGGCCTCGTTGCTGACGACCATGTGGAAGTCGAGCGGCCCGGCGCGGGTCGGGTCCGTGTACGGATCGTCGAAGACGTTGTCGAAGCAGACGCTCGCGCCGATGCGGAAGCGACGGCCGTCGCGGGCTTCGAGCTCGAGCACGCCGGTCTCGTCCGCCGCGAGGAAGTCGGGCACATAACCCGCGACCTTCGCGATCACCCAGCGCGGGAAGGCGAAGTGTTCGAGCCCGACCAACGTCTCGGCGCTCGGGACGAGGTGACGCTTCGACGACACGCCGACGCGCTCGCCCTTCGCGTTCCACAGGAACACCGAGTTCTGGCGCCGCACGCGGCCTTCGTGCGCGGTGGTGTATTCGGCGCCGGCGAGGAAGCTCGTGCCCGGGGGCAACACGCTCGGTCCGCGCGTCTTGCCGAACAAACCTTGGCCGATGAAGTTGTCCTCGACGTCGAGCCAATCGTCGACCCACGCCGCGTCGACCTCGTAGCCCGCCCACGGATCGGTGCGCGCGCCGGCTTCGATCGCCGCGACGAGGCCGCGATCGACCAGCGGAAGTCCGAGCATCGTCTCGCCCCAACACACGAGGTCGACGTCGGGCTCGACCGACGCCTTCAACTTGGCGAGACCTTCGCGCGTGCGCGACACACCGTCGCGGAAGAGCTCGGTGCCCGAACGCGACTGCATCTTGCGGGACTGCGAGACGTTCGGCTGCACGAGCAGGAGACGCGGTCCGTCGACGGTTTCCGGCGCGGGCTCGATCAACGGCAGGAGCACTCCGATCAAGAGCGGCGCGACCGCGAACGCGGTCGAACGACCGAGCCGCACCTTCTCGCCGCCGAGCGCTCGCAACACGTCCCCCATCCAACCGCCGAGCGCCGCGAGCACCCAACCGAGACCGATCACACCCCACACGCGCGCGCTGCCGAGGATCCAGTCCGCCGCATGGAAGTGGATGCCGAGCCGCAGCCACGGGAACCCGAACGGCGACGGCAGGATCGACTTCAACGTCTCGACGCCGATCCACGCGAGCGGCGCGACGAGCGAGAGCGGCGCGACGCGCGCGATGCGACGCAGGAGCGCACCGCTCGCCGCCGCGTAGAGCCCGAGCCCCGGCCCCATGATCGCGAGCGCGCCGGGCCAGACGTGCGCGACCCAACCGCAGATCCACGCCCACGCGAGTGACGCAGCGAACCACTCGATCTGGAACGCGCGCTTGCCGGGCCGCGACGCGCTCGCGCTCCACAACGCGATGCCGACGATCACCAACAACCACGCGCCGTCGGGCACGAGGATCCCCGGACCGCCGAGCACGATCGCGAGCCACGCGCCGAGTTGGTGGACGAGCCGTCGACCGGGCGACAGCGAGCGATCGGGAAGTTGCGCGCTCAAGGCAGCAGCCGGTACTCGACCAATTCGCCGGTCGCGACGGGAGTCTCGATCGGCGCGACCGCGAGCGCCTCGGCTCGCGCGAGGCCGACCACGTCGGCGGAACCGTTCCAACGGACCGGCGTGAGTTCCTCGACGCCGTCGTCGCCGCCTCGCGTCGTACACGGGAGGTATTGCTCGCGCGGATTCGGCGCGACGGGCGCTCCGAGCCAGCGGCCTCGACGTGTTCGCGGAGCGATCGCGTCCGCGGCGTTCGACATCTTCGCGAGCGCCGGCCGCACGAAGAGCTCGAAGCCGACGAAGCACGACACCGGGTTGCCGGGCAGCGCGAACACGGGCTTCGCGCCGTGCATGCCGAACCACAGCGGCTTGCCGGGCTTCATCGCCACCTTGTGGAAGACGGGGCGCACGCCGATCGACTCGAGCGCGGCGCCGACGAAGTCGTACTTGCCGACCGAGACGCCGCCGGTGGTGACCAGCACGTCACAACGTTGCAGCGCGTCTTGGAGACGGCGCGCGAGCTCCGCGGGCACGTCGCGCACGACCCCTTGGTTCTCGACGTCCGCGCCGGCGCCGCGGGCGAGCGCGGCGAGTTCGAGCGTGTTGCTCTCGCGGATCTGTCCCGGTCCGGGACGCGAGCTCGGGCGAACGAGTTCGTCGCCGGTGGTCAACACGCACACACGCACACGCCTCCAAACCGGAACCGGATCGACGCCGATCGAGCCGAGCACCGCGAGGTCCGCCGGCCGCAGGCGACGTCCGGCCTCGAACACGACTTGGCCGACGCGCAGGTCCTGACCGCGATGGCAGACGTTTTGCCCGGATCGAACATGGTCTTGGAGCACCACGCTCGAACCCTCGGTGCGCGACTGCTCGACCATCACGACGGAGTCGGTGCCGCGCGGCAACTCGGCGCCGGTGTAGATCGCAGTGCACGCGCCGCGCGGAACTTCGGAAGAGAACGGCTCTCCGGCGCGGGATTCGCCCAGAATGGGCAGGCTTCGCTCTCCGTTCGCCGCGAGGTCGTCGAAGTCCGCGGCATGCACCGCGAATCCGTCGACGGCACTCTTTTCGAACGGCGGGAGATCGAGATCCGACGCCGCGCGTCGTGCGAGCACGCGGCCTTCGGAGTCGGAGAGAGGAACGAGCTCCTCATCGCCGATGCCCGACACGCAACCTAGAATCTCGGCAATGGCCTCACTGGGTTTGCGCATGCGGGCGGCAGTGTAGCGAGCTTCGCACCCGTCCGACCCCCGAGTCTCTCCCCCGAAGATGCATCGAACGAACTCCGTCCCCGTCCTCCTGCTCGCTCTCTTCATCGGTTCGGCCTGCTCGCGATCCGATCAGGTCGTCGCCGGCGCCGAACAGAACGGCGTCAAGCCGCGCGAGCGTCCGCGGGTCTTGGTCGAGCCGATCAGCGAGCGCGAGATGCTGAAGACGCTCGAGACGACGACCAAGGTCGAGTCCGAGTTCCAGCACGAGATCGTGCCGCGCGCCAGCGGTCTCGTGACCGAAGTCCTGGCCGAAGAGGGCGATCACGTCGTCGCGGGACAAGTGCTCGCGCGGCTCGACGACCACGAGATGCGGATCGCGGTCGGCGAGGCCGACGTGGCGCTCGCGGAAGCGCGCGACAACGTGCCCAAGCTCGAACTCGCGATCAAGGAGGCCGAATCGCGCGCGGAGAGCGCGCGGCGCGCGTCCGAGCAAGGGCAACGGGACTTCGAGCGCAACGAGACGATCTCGGTGGTCAACAAGGAGCGGCCCGGGCTGCTGTCGGCGAAGGAGCTCGAGCAGAGCCGCCTGCAACGGGACCAAGCGCTCTCCGACTACGAGAACGCGAAGTTCGCGCTCGAACGCTCGCGCGTCGACCACGCCGCCGCGAAGAACGCGGTCGCGCGCGCCGAGCTGCAGCTCGAGCAAGCGCGCTTGATGCTTTCGTACATGGAGATCCTGGCGCCGGCGAAGGGCGTGATCTCGCTGCGCTCGCTCAAGGTCGGCGACAGCGTCGCCGCGACGACGTCGTTCTCGGCGCGCGCCGGCGTCGCCGGTTTCACGTTGGTCGACACCGACGACTTGCGCGTCGTGTTCTATCGGCCGCAGCGCGAGCTCGCGCTCTTCCGGCCTCGCGAATCGGCCAACGGCGAACCGGGCCCGACCGTCGCGCTCGAACTCACCGCCGAGACCGAAGCGTTGCCCGGCGCCAAGTTCCGCGGCGCGATCGAGCGCGTCTCGCCGACGATCGACGCGCAATCGGGCGCGTTCCGCGTGACCGCGCACATGCAAGTCGCGGCCGAGAACGATCCGACCGCGAAGCTCTTGCCCGGCATGTTGGTGCGTCTGCAGATCATCACCGAGCGTCATCCGAACGCCCGCGTCGTGCCGAAGCGCGCCGTGCTGCGCGAAGGCGAGGTCGGCCACATCGTGCTCGTGCGCGACGGACGCGCTCACCGCATCGCGGTCGAAGAAGGTCTCGCCGACGACGAGTTCGTCGAGATCCGCCCGCAAGGCGACGAGACGTTCGCGCTCGGCGAGCCCGTGGTGGTCGTCGGCAACCGCGATCTCGATGACGGCGTGGAAGTGCAGCTCGGCGCGGCCGCCGCGCCGGCGAAGTAGCTCGGGCCTCGCCATGAGCTCGACGGAAAAAGCGGCGGGCGGCGGACTGATCGCGACGATCGTCGCGCGTCCGGTCGCGATCACCATGTTCATGGTGTCGCTCGCGGTGTTCGGCGCGGTGTCGTTCGGCAAGCTGCCGATGGACCTGCTGCCGGAGATCAGCTACCCGACGTTGACGGTGCGCACGACGTTCCCCGGCGCCGCGCCGGAGGACATCGAGGATCGGATTTCCGAGCGCATCCAAGAGCAGCTCTCGACCCTGCCCCACCTCGTGCGCTCGACGTCGATCAGCCGCGCGGAGACGTCGGACATCGTCCTCGACTTCGACTGGGGCACGAACATGACGTTCGCGGTCCAGGACGTGCGCGACAAGCTCGACGGCGTGTTCCTGCCGCAAGGTTCGGAACGGCCGCTGATCCTGCGCTACGACCCGAACCGCGATCCGATCCTGCGCATCGGCCTGTCGTCGGCGCGCGAACTCGATCCGACGAAGGCGTTGATGCAGCTGCGCTGGATCGCCGAGAACCGCGTGAAACGCGAGCTCGAGTCGATCCCCGGCGTCGCCGCCGTGCAGGTGCGCGGCGGACTCGAGGAAGAGATCCGCGTGCGCGTCGATCCGTTCAAGATGGCCGCGCAGAACCTCGACCCGCAGGCGCTCGCGCAGCGCCTCGCCGCCGAGAACATCAACGCGAGCGGCGGCTCGGTGCGCGAGGGCTCGACCGAGTACCTCGTGCGCACGTTGAACGAGTTCCGCGACCTCTCCGAGATCGAGAACCTCGCGATCGTGCGTCGCGGCGAAGCGGTGATCCGCATTCGCGACGTCGCGACCGTCGAACGCACTCACGCCGAACGCGAAGTCATCGCGCGGCTCTCCGGCGCCGAGATGGTCGAGATCGCGGTCTACCGCGAGGCCGGCGCGAACATCGTCGAGCTCGCCGACGCGGTGAAGAAGAAGGTGTTCGGCGACGAGGGCCAACAGAAGTTCGCGAAAGAGGTGCTCGGACGCGGCAAGGATCCGAAGCTCGGGTTCGACGAGCGCGAGAAGACCAACTTCCTCGGCTTCCGCTTCCGCGACGACGCGCGCTTCGACGTGCTCTCCGACCAATCGACTTTCATCCGTTCGTCGATCGAGGACGTCAAGCAATCGGGCTGGGTCGGCGGTCTGCTCGCGATCGGCATCATCTGGCTCGCGCTGCGCCAGCTCGCGCCGACCTTCATCATCGGCGTGTCGTTGCCGCTTTCGGTGATCGTCACGTTCGCACCGATGTACCTGTGGGGCGTGTCGCTCAACATCATGTCGCTCGGCGGTCTCGCGCTCGGCGTCGGCATGGTGGTCGACAACGCGATCGTCGTGCTCGAGTCGATCACGCGTTGTCGTGACGAGGGCGACGACCTGACGCAGGCCGCGATCCGCGGCACGCGCGAGGTCTTCGGCGCGATCACGTCGTCGACGCTCACTTCGATCTGCGTGTTCGCGCCGATCGTGTTCGTGCACGGCGTCGCGGGCCGCATATTCGGCGACCAGGCGATGACCGTCGTCGTATCGCTCTCCGCGTCCTTGTTGGTCGCCGCGCTCTACATTCCGATGCTCGCGGCGCGTCCGCTGCTCGCCGGCAAGCAAGCGCTCGCGACCGTGGTCGGCGCTTTGGGCGGGAACGCCGCCGGCGCGGAGAAGCCGACGCCGTGGTACCGCGGCTTCGCGTGGAACGCGGAGGCGATCCCGCTGACGATCGGCCGGTTCGCGCTCGCGGTCTACGGCGTGCTCGCGCGCGTCGTCGCGGTCGTCGGGTTCGGGCTCTACAAGCTCTTCGTCTGGATCACCTGGCCGTTCGGTTGGTTGCACGACCTCGGTTGGAAAGCGGTCGAGCGCTTGTACCCGCGCTTGTTGCGCCGCTCGCTCGCCGCGCCGTGGCTCGTCGTGTTCGCAGCGCTCGCGTTGTCGTGGTTCGCGTGGATGCGCGCGCAGACGCTCGGGCTCGAGCTCCTGCCCGAGATCCACCAAGGCGAGTTCACCGTCCACGTCGGGCTCGGCGTCGGCAGTCCGCTCGAGGCGACCGACAAGGTGTTGAAGGAGATCGATACAGAGGTGCGCGGGCTCGACGGCGTCGCGTTGACCGCGTTGACCGTCGGAGTCGAGAAAGACACGTTGACGCGCGAGATCGAAGGCGAGCATACGGCGCGCCTCACCGTGCGCATGAAGCCCGAAGCGTTCACGCCGGCCAGCGAGGAAGCTCTGCTCGTCCGCGTGCGCAACCTGGTCGCCCTGAATCCGGCGGTGCGTTCGGTCGAGGTCACGCGGCCGACGCCGTTCGCGCTCGATGCTCCGGTGCAAGTCGAGGTGCTCGGCCACGACCTCGCGAAGCTCCAGTCGGTCGCCGCGCGCGTCACCAACGCGCTCGCCGGCGTCGAAGGCCTCGCCGACGTGCGCTCGAGCGTTCGTCCCGGCCACCCCGAGGCGTTGATCGTCTTCGATCGCGACAAGACGCTCGAGTACGGACTCGATCTGCAACAGGTGTCGAACCTCGTGCGCGATCAGGTGCTCGGAAACGTTTCGACACGCTTCAACGAAGGCGACGAGCGCATCGGCGTGCGCGTGATGGGCGACGAAGTGATGCTCGGAAACGTCGACCGCGTGCTCGAGCTCGTCGTCAACCCCGCCGGCGCGACGCCGGTGCCGTTGCACGCGGTCGCGAAGGTCGTGCGCGCCGACGGACCCGCCGAGATCCGCCGCATCGGCAACACGCGCGCGGTCGTCGTCAGCGCGGCGACCAGCGGCCTCGACCTCGGCGGCGTCAACCGGCGCGTCGAAGCGGCGCTCGCCGGCCTCGACGTGCCGAACGACGTCGCGGTGCAGATCGGCGGCAAGAAGCGCGAGATGGACGACGCGCGGGAGAACTTGATCTTCGCGCTCGGGCTCGCGCTCTTCCTCGTCTACGTCGTGATGGCGGTTCAGTTCGAGTCGATCGTGCAGCCGCTGATCATCCTCGTGTCGGTGCCGCTCGCGGCGGTCGGCGTGATGTTCACGCTCGATCTGCTCGACGTGCCGCTCTCGGTGGTCGTGTTCCTCGGGTTGATCCTGCTCGCGGGCATCGTCGTCAACAACGCGATCGTGTTGATCGACCGCGTCAACCAACAACGCGCGCTCGGGCACTCGCCGGTCGAAGCGTTGATGGAAGCCGGCAGCACGCGCCTGCGGCCGATCTACATGACCGCGATGACCACGGTGATCGGCCTCCTGCCGATGACCGGTTGGCTCTCGTGGGTCCCCGGGCTCGGCAACCTCGGCACCGGCGAAGGCGCCGAGCTCAATCGCCCGTTGGCGATCACGGTGATCTCCGGTCTGACGGTGTCGACGTTGCTGACGTTGATCGTCATCCCGGTCGTGTACTCGCTGGTCTACCGGCGCAACGTCGTGGAGCCTGCCGCATGACCTCCAGCACGAACCTCGCGCGCGCGTCCGGCTTCTTCGGCGCGTTGGTCAAGCGTCCGGTGACATTGATCGTGCTCTTCGCGTCGGCGATCGTGATCGGACTGATCTGCTACCAACGCATCCCGGTGCAGATGATGCCGGACGGCATCGTCGAGCCCGGACTGTGGATCAGCGCCGCGAACCCCGGCGGCAGCGCGAAGGAGAACGAGGAGAAAGTCGCGCGCGTCCTCGAGGAGGAGATTCGCACGCTCGCCGGCGTCGAGCGCATCCAGAGCAATTCGCGCGACGACTTCGTCTCGCTCGAGGTCGAATTCAACGCGCGCGTCTCGATGGACCTCGCGAAGGCCGAAGTGCGCGACCGCATCGAACGCGCGCGCTCGAAGCTGCCGAAGACCGTGCGCGAGGTCGAGCTCTTCTCGTGGAGCCAATCCGACCTGCCGGTGATGTTCTTCGCGATCCTCCACCCCGGGGATTCCGACGAGACCGACGCGCTGATCGACAACGTGATCCAACGGCGACTCGAAGCCATCGACGGCGTCGCCAAGCTCGAGATCTGGGGCGTCCTCGACGATTCGCTGCGCATCTTGCTCGACGAAGATCGCGTGAAGGCCTCGGGGCTCGACCTCGGCAAGTTGATCACGCGCCTTTCGGCCGACAACTTCGCGTTGCCGCTCGGCGAGGTCACCGACGGCGGGCGGCGCGTGCTCCTACGCTCCGACATGCACTTCAAGAGCCACGCGGAGATCGAGGACTACCCGATCGGCAATGGGCTCGCGATCAAGGACGTCGGCCGCGTCATCAATGCGAAGAGCGTGCGCAATCGCCTGTTCCGCATCGACGGCAGCTACGCCTACTACGGCGAGGTGCGCAAGGACTCGCAGGCCAACGCGATCGAGACGTGCAAGAGCTTGAAGGCGGCGTTCGCCGAGCTCGAAGCGAACCCACGGCTCGCGGGCAAGTTCCGTTTCCTGCCGCTGTTCGACCAAGGCCAGTTCATCGAGTCGTCGATCTCGCAGCTCGTCGAGACCGCGTACTGGGGCGGCCTCTTCAGCGTGATCGTGCTCTTCGTGTTCCTGAAGCGCGTGCGCATGACGATCGCCGTTGCCCTCGCGATCCCGATCTCGGTGCTCTTCGCGATCGCGTGGCAGTTCATGATCGGCGGCAGCTTCAACGTGCTGACGATGACCGGCATCACGCTCGCGCTCGGCATGCTCGTCGACAACGCGATCGTGGTGATCGAGAACATCGTGCGTTGGAAGCAACTCGGTCACACCGATCGCGACGCCGCGGCCGGCGGGACGCAAGAGGTCGGGATGGCGGTGCTGCTCTCGACCTTGACGACGGTCGTGGTGTTCATGCCGCTGATCTTCATGACCAAGAATCCGCAGCTCGCGATCATCTTCGGCGAGCTCGGGTTGCCGCTCTGCACGTCGCTGCTCTTCTCGCTCGCCGTCGCGTTGATCTTCCTGCCGGTGGTCGCCGCGCGGATCCTCGGCCCGCGTTCGAAGTCGGTGCAGTGGCTCGCGGATCGCCTCGCGATCGTCGGTGAGCTCCCCGCCCGCGCCACGCACTTCGTCGGCGACGGCGTGGAGACGGCGTTCCACGGCCTGGTGCGCCTGCCGTTCCACGGCGTGCGCATCGCGACGCGAGTTCTCACCGCGGTGCGTTGGCCGCTCGCGCTCGCGATCCTCGGACTCGCCGCGTGGCGCGTCGTCGAGTCGCTGCCCGCGCTGAACGTGACGAAGGAACTCGCGCGCGTCACCGGCGAACCCGAATGGCTCGGCGGCGCGCAGCTCGGAGTGCTCGTCCTCGGCGCGCTGCTCGCCGTGTGGCTCGTGTTGCGCTGGGTTCCGCGCTGGAGCGCGCGTCCGAGCCTCCCGCCTCTGCACGTCCGCGTGGTCCAGGAACGCACGAACTCCTTCCTCGACTTGTTCGTCCAGACCAACCACCGGTTGATCGAGTGGACGCTCGCGCACCGCCGCGCCGCAGTGGGCCTCGCGTTCCTCGCGTTCCTCTCGGTGTTGATCCCGCGTTCGCAGATGTCGGTCGCGGCGTTCGGCGAGGACGAGGACAACGCGCGCATCAACTTGATGGTCGACCTGGAGGACAACTTCAGTCTGGGCGAGGCGGAGGGCGAACTCTCCACGTACGAGAAGTGGTTCGCGGAGCGCAAGGCCGAGCTCGGCTACGAGCACCTCTCGAACCGCTTCGATCGCCGCAGCGGTCGCATCACGCTCTACTGGGACTCCGCGTTGCCGCCGAAGCGCATGGAAGAGCTGCGCCGTCGTCTGGTCGACGAAGTGCCGCGCCTGCCGGGCCACAAGGTGCGCTTGCGCGGCGACGAAGGCGCGCAGAGCCGCAACAAGAGTCAGGTCGTCTTCCGCTTGAAGGGTCCCGACGCCGACGAGCTCGAGGCGCTCGGCGGACAGGCGATCGCGGTGCTGCAACGCGTCAAGGGCCTCAACAGCGTCGGCACCGATCGCGAGAGTTCGTCGCGCGAGATCCGCGTGCGCTTCGACTCCGATCTGACGCAGAGCTTCGACCTCACGCCCGACAACGCCTTCGAGTCGATTTCGTGGGCGCTGCGCGGTTGGCAACTGCCGCGCTACCAGGAGCCCGGCCGCGAAGTGCCGCTCCTGATCGAATACGACGACGCCGAGGTCGAGGGGCTGTCGACGTTGCGCGACATGAAGGTGTTCTCGAACAACTCGAGCGTGCCGCTCTCGTCGATCAGCTCGCTCGAGTTCGCGAAGTCGAGCCCGACGATCGAACGCGTCGACGGCGAGATCTCGTACACGATCCTGGCGCGCGTCGAGAACCCGCTGGAGCAAGAGCGTCTCTCGCGCGAAGGCTACGCGGCGTTGCGGCGCGAGCTCGACCTGCCGCGCGGCTTCTCGGTCGGCGACGACGATTCGGTCACCGCGCGCGCGGACTCGGAGATGGCGGAACTGCAGAGCGCCTTTCTGCTGTCGCTCGTGCTCGTCTTCCTGTTGATGGGCGTGTTGTTCGAGTCGGCGCTGCTGCCGATCTCGGTGATGTTCACGATCCCGTTCGCGGTTGTCGGCGCGTTCTGGGCGCTCTACCTGACCGGCATCACGATGGACTCGGTCGGTTGGATCGGGATCATCGTCTTGGTCGGCGTCGTCGTGAACAACGGCATCGTCCTGATCGACCGCATCCATCAATTGCGCGGCGAGGGTTGGGAGCGCAGCGCCGCGGTGCTCGAAGGTTGCGCGAACCGCGTGAGGCCGGTGTTGATGACCGCGCTCACGACCGTGTTCGGTTTGATCCCGACGATCCTCGCGACGCCGCCGTCGCAGGGCATCGACTACCGCGCGCTGTCGACGTGCGTCGCAGGCGGTTTGACGATCTCGACGTTCTTCACGCTGTGGGTCGTGCCGCTCGCCTACACGCTGATCGACGATCTGTCGGTGCACTTGCGTCAGCGCGCGAGTTGGGCCTTCCGCATGCCGTGCTGGGCACGGGGCGCTGCGAAGCTCGAGCAGTCCTGACCGCGGCGTGCGCTCGCGGCGGGCGAGCGCTATGCTCTCTCGCTCCGCCTTTTCCCGAACGCTCCTTCTCACGCCATGGTTCGCGACGCCTCGCAGTCCCCCACCGAACTCCGTCTGGAGACCGGCACGCGCATCGCCGCGGTGGTGTCGAACTACCATCGCGACGTCACGGGCGCGATGCTCGAGTCGGCGCGGCGCGAGCTCGCGAACGCCGGCCTCGCCGAAGCGGACCTGATCGTGATCGACGCTCCGGGCGCGTTCGAGCTGCCGGTGCTCGCGCGGCGCCTCGCGTTGCGCGAGGACATCGACGCGGTGCTGTGCTTCGGTCTGGTGTTGAAGGGCGAGACGCGCCACGACGAGTACCTCGCGCAGTCGGTCGCGAACGCGCTGCAGCACGTCGCGCTTTCGACCGGTCGGCCGGTGCTGTTCGGCGTGTTGACGTGCGACACGGTAGAGCAGGCTCGAGAACGCGCGCTCGCCGCCGAACAAGGCGGCAAGCACGACAAGGGCCGCGAGGTCGCGCTCGCCGCGATCGCGGTGCTCGACGCGCTCGAACGCGCGGCCAAGGTCGGTTCGCCGAGTGCAGCAATGGGCTTCCAACCGCGCGCGGAGCGCAAGTCGTGAAGAAGCGCACGCGCGGTCGCGAGCTCGCCCTGCAGCTCCTCTACCAACTCGATCTCCGTGGCGACGAGATCCTCGAGGAAGTCGACGCGTACCTGCGCGAAGAGGAGAACGACCGCGAGTCCCGCGACTTCGCGAAGAAGATCCTCCTCGGCGTGCACGAAGTGCGCGCGGAGCTCGACAAGACGATCCAATCGGTCGCGCAGAACTGGGACATCGCGCGCATGGCGGTGATCGACCGCAACGTGCTGCGCCTCGCGAGTTGGGAACTGCTCCACTGCGACGACATCCCGCCGAAGGTCGCGATCAACGAAGCGATCGAGCTCGGCAAGCGCTACTCGACGCAGAACTCCGGCGCGTTCATCAACGGCATCCTCGACAAGATCAAGTCGCGGCACGCGAAGGACGGCGCGGCCGGGCCCGAACCGACGAAGAGCGAACCGACGGAGGCCTGAAGTCGATGGGACTCTTCGATCGCCTGAAGGAGCGTCTCTCCAAGACGCGCGCGGTGATCTCAGACGGGATCACCGGACTCTTCCGCGGCGGCCGGCCGATCGATCAGGCGCTGTTCGACGAGCTCGAGGAGCTGCTCCAGACCTCCGACCTCGGCGCGTCGGCGACCGAAGTCTGCGCCGAGCTCGCGCGCGCGCACAAACGCGGCGAGATCAAGGGCGAGGACGACGTGCGCCGCGCGTTGCGCGCGCTACTCCTCGAACGCCTCGGCCCCGCCCACGCCGAACTCGACTTCCCCGCGAAGCCGACCGTCGTCCTGGTCGTCGGCGTCAACGGCTCCGGCAAGACGACGTCGATCGCGAAGCTCGCGCATCGTTTCCAGAAGCGCGGCAAGACCGTGTTGCTCGGCGCGTGCGACACGTTCCGCGCCGCGGCGGCCGAGCAGCTCGAGATCTGGGCGCGCCGCAACCAGTCCGCGATCGTGCGCGGCGCGGAGAACGCCGATCCGGCGTCGGTCGCGTTCGACGCAGTCGATCAAGCGGTGGCGCGCGGAGTCGACGTCGTGTTGCTCGACACCGCCGGCCGTCTGCACACGCACAAGAACTTGATGCAGGAGATCGCCAAGGTGCAGCGCGTGATCGCGAAGCGTCTGCCCGGCGCGCCGCACGAAGTGTGGCTCGTCCTCGACGGCACCAACGGGCAGAACGCGATTCAACAGGCGCGCGAGTTCACGAAGGAGCTCGCCGTCACCGGCCTGGTCGTCGCGAAGCTCGACGGCACGGCTCGCGGCGGCGCGCTCTTCGGCATCCGCAAGGCGTTGAACCTGCCGGTGCGCTACATCGGCACGGGCGAGCAACTCGAACTGCTCGAACCGTTCGAGCCCGAGGCGTTCGTCGACGCGATCGTGCGCCCGAGCCTCGAAACCGCGCGCTGAGCGAACTCCCGAACACATTGGGCTGCGCGCGCGCGCACGCTAACTTGGAAACGCGATGAGCCCCGCGCGCGAGTCACGTCACGCCGCCAACGAGTTCGCGGTCGTCGGGATCCTCGCGTTGATCCCGCTCGCGGTGCTCGCGTGGCCGTTCACGCATTCGTTCGTCGGAACGGCGCTCGAGCCCGAGCTCGTCGGCGCGGCGGCCGTCGCGTTGCTCGCGCTGCCGGCGATCGGGTTCGTCGCGTTGACGCGTCAAGCGCCGCGAGTCGTCGCTCTCGTTCCGCTCTTCGTGTACGTCGTCGCCTGTTTCGGATCGCTGTACCTCGCGCCGCCGGCCGACACGTTGGAGGCCGAACGCGCGCTCCTCGTGCTCTGCGCCGGCGTCGCGCTCGCTTTGGTCGGCGCGAGCGCGCGACGCGGCGCCCGCGATCTCTTCGTCGCGACGTTGCCGTGGCTCTCGCTCGTACTGCTCGGCGCGGCGTTCGTCGATCGCGAGCACGCGTACCGCGGCGTCTTGCAGAACACCGGCGCGACCTCCGAGGCGGCGCTCGCGGGCGCGTTGGTCGGCGCGTGGAGCTTCGTCCGCGCGAAAGGCTTCGTGCGTTTCGTCGGACTCGCGGCGGTGATCGCGTTCGCGGCGTACGTGCGTCTCGCGCCGGTGCTCGCCGGATTGGCCGCGTTCGTCGCGACGCTCGCCGTCGCCGCGTTCGTCCAACCGGAGAACCGCCGCAAGCTCGCGGCGATCCTCGCCGTCGCGTTGTTCACGTTCGGCGCGGCGCGGACGTTCGGAGTTCCGACGGCGAGCTCCGACGCCGCGGCGACGACGAGCTCGAACGATTTCGGCGGCGTCTCCGTTCGCCTCCATTTGTGGAAGGTGCTGCCGCGTTTCGTCGCCGACCACGGCGCGCTCGGCGCCGGCCCCGGACAATTCCGCGCGACGTTCCCGCCCTACCGCGATCCCGCGGAGATCCGACTCGAACGCCGCGCGCTGGGCGCGGAGACCGAAGTCGAGCACGCGCACAACGATTGGCTGCAAGGTTGGTGCGACGTCGGTTGGGCCGGCGGACTCGCGTGGTTCGCGTTCCTCGCGTGGACCGCGTGGAACGCGTTGAAGGCGCTGCGCGATTTCGAGTGCGAGCGCGCGGGGCTCGGCCTCGTCGCCGTCGGGTTGCTCGTCAACGCGTCGGTGCGCGCGCCGCTCTTGTGGAACGCCGCGTCGGCGAGCGTGTTCTTCTTCGCGGCCGGCGCGCTCGCGGGTCGGGCGCACGGCGAGCCCGAAGCGAAGCGCACGGTGCTGTTCCCGTGGCTCGCGCTCGCGTTGCTCGCCGCGCACGGCCGCGAGGCGGTGTCGATCCTGCGGCTCGGACGCGAGCTCGATCGCGCGAAGCCCGCGATCGAAGTCCAGAAAGCCCTCGAGCGGCGGGACGACTCCGTGGTCGCGCGCACGCTCGCGGCGCGCGAGCTCGAGGCGCGCGGCGCGAACGCCGCCGCGCGCGACGCGTGGCGCGCGGTGCTCGAGCGTCGCCCGTTCCACGTCGAGGCGCTCGCGCAGATCGGTTGGAATTCGCTCGTGCTCGGCGAGCGCGCCGAAGCGCGACGAGCGTGGGAACGCGCGCTCGCGATCGATCCGACGCAGCCGGCGGCGCTGCGCAACCTCTACGCGCTCGCGCTGCGTTCGAGCGAACGCGACGAACTCTCGAGCGCGCTCGACGCCGCGCGACGATCGCTCACGAACGCGGAGCTCGTCGATCTCGCGGTCAACGGAACGCTCGCCGGTCGCGAGCTCGCGTTCGTCGCGCTCCAGACTCTCGTCCCCGACCTCGCGACCCAGGACGGCCTCGCACTCGAAGAACTCGGGAAGAGCCTCGCGGCCTCGGGCCAGACGAAACTCGCCGACGCGCTCGAATGCCGCATGGACCAGACGTCCGCGCGCGACTTCGCCGCGCAGGGCGCGTGGCACGACGCGGTGCGGCTCTATCGCCAGGCGTTGCGTCTTTCGAAGAAGCACGGCGAGGACGCGGGCTCGCCGCTACGACTCGAGTTCGCGTGCGCGCTCGCGCGCGACGGCCAGGGCGACGACGCGAAGCAGGAACTCGCGGGCACGCGTTGGACGCCGGACGAACTCGCGCTGCTGCCCGAATGGGCCGGCGCGGCGTTGGTCGAGTTCGGCTTGCTCGCGCGTTAGAGCGTGAACGCGATCGCCGTCGCGTTCGACAGATTGGTGGTGCCGCCGATGTCGCGGAACCACGTCTGGAAGCGCCACGTGCTGCCCGGCAGGATCTGGCTCGCGCCGGAACTCGCCGGCGGCACGTCGAGGTTCAACACGCGGGCGTACACGCCGCTCGCGTTCGACGCGCCGGGCGCCAGGCGATTGAAGCCGCCGCCGATGCAGAGCACACCGGCGCCGAACGGCGTCTGGATCGCGTTCGGGCCGTAGAAGACGAGCGCACTCTTGTTCGCCGGCATCTGCGTGGTCGTCAACGTGATCGCGTTGATGCCGACGCTCGAGCAACCGCTCGCCGCGATCAGCGCGGGGAAGCCCGACGAGTTCGGGTTGCTGACGCAGTAGTTCGTGCCGAGCGGCGACGCGACGTCGGGATGGATCGTCACTTGGTTCAGCACGACGCCGATCTGTCCGCCGGGACCGAACACGTTCCAGTCGACCAGGCTGAAGAGCGCGCCCGAGTACGTTCCCGTCGTCTGCTGGATCGCGATCGAGTTGAAGATCGTGCCCGTCTGCTCGTGGCATTCGCACTCGAACGCGTGGGACGGGAGCGAGAGCGGCGCGAAGAACATGTGCAGTCCGTCCGCGACGGGGAAGTTGTCCTGCACGCCGAGCGACGGCGGGCTCGAGGCCTTCGGCCCCGCGACCGCGCCGCCGATGTCGAGCTCGAACGTCGCGAGGTCGACCGCGTAGTCCTCGTACTGGTTCGGACTGGTGATCACGCCCGGCGTCGTCACTTGGAACGACAGACGCACCGGAGTTCCGGGCGCTTTGCCGGCGAACGGACCGCTGGTGATCGAGTTCGACGCGACGGTGCCGGCGAAGACGACCGGCGTGTGGCCGGCGAAGGCGACCGACGGCGCGGTGAAGAGAGCGAGGCTGAGGAGAGCGAAACGCATGGGACGTGGACTCCTGGACCTGAGGATCGAGCGCGGAAGCTTCGATCCTACTCCGGCTCCGCGAACACGGCGTCCGCGCCGATGAGATCGCAACGCGCTCGCCGTGCGCCGACGAAAGCTCGGTCAGGCGCGGAGCCAGAACCACACCGCGGCGATCGCGAGCGTGATCAACGTCACCGGAATGCCGACGCGCGCGTGCTCGCGCCACGAGATGCGCACGCCGTGCTGCGCCGCTTGGTCGATCACGATCAGGTTCGCGATCGAGCCGACGACGAAAAGGTTGCCGGCGAAGGTGCTCGCAACCGCGAGGATCGGCCCGGCGTTCGGATGCGTCGCGGCCGGCAGGACGAGCATGATCGCGGGCACGTTGCTGATCACGTTCGACGCGAGCGCGATCACCACGAACAGCGCGACCGGATTCGCGAGATCGACGCCGTGCGCGGCGAGCCACGCGAAGCTCTTCGCGCTCGCGCCCGTCGCCGCGAACGCGTGGTTGACGACGAAGAGCCCCATGAAGAGCACGAGCAACTGCCAATCGACGAGTCCTAGGAACTGCCGCGACGCGCGCGACTGCGAGAGCAACACGAGTCCGGCGGCGGCGAGCGCGAGCGCCTCCCGCGGCCAACGCCCGACCAGGAACAACGCGATCAACGCGCCGAGCAACACCCAACCCTTGCTCGCCTCCCACCGATCGAACGGCGTCACCTCGACCTTCGGCACCGGCATGTCGCACGTCCACTTGCCGCGCCACGACCACGCGATCACCGCCCACGTCGCGAAGAGTCCGAGCAAAGCGGGAACTCCGCCTTCGACGAGGTAGCGCGCGAAGTCGAGCTTCAACGCTTGTCCGACCAGGATGATCTGCGGGTTGCCGATCAACGTCGCGGCGGAACCGACGTTCGCGCTCGCGGCGAGCGCGAGCAGGAACGGTTTCGGATCGAGCCTGCGTTCCGCGCACGCTTGCACCAGGATCGGCGCCATCGCGAGGCACACGACGTCGTTGGTGAGCAGCGCCGACAACAGGCCGGCGGCGAAGCAGAGGCCGAGCAACAGCTTCGGAGGACTGAGCTCCGCGTGCGCGAGCCTGCGCGTCAACGCGGCGTACGAACCGCTGAAGTGGAACTGCGCCGAGACGACCATCAACCCGAAGAGCAACGCGATCGTCGCGACGTCGATCGAGTTCCACGCCTCGGTCGGCCCGACGCGCTCGAAGGCGATCAACGCGATCGCGCCGAGCAACGCGACGCCGGTCCGATCGAGCCGCAACCCCGGCAACCCGCCGAGGATCATGCCGAGATAGACGAGCCCGAAGACGACGAGGACGAACGAGTCCAATCCGCGGCGAGCGTAGCGTCGGCGAGATCGAAGTCGAACGCCGACGCGTGGGCGACGCAACGACGCGCTCGGCCCGCGCTATCCTCCGACGATGCTCGCGCTCCTGCTCCAAGCGACGCTCCCGTCGCCTCTCTCGCCCGACGACGAACGCGCGAGCTTCCGTTTGCCCGACGGCTTCTCGATCGAGCTCGTCGTCGCCGAACCCGACGTGAAGAAGATCGTCGACGTAGCGTTCGACGACGCGGGCCGCATGTGGGCGATCACCGCGAGCGAATACCCGCAGGACGGCAACGAGAATCCGGCGGCGGCCGAGCTCTACGCGAAGGGCGGCGCCGACCAAGTGTTGGTCTTCGACACGCCGACCGCGCCCGGCCGCCAAACTCCGCGCGTCTTCGCCGAGCACCTCGCGATGCCGATGGCGCTCCTGCCGTGGAAGCGCGGCGTGTTGATCGGGCACGGGCCCGAGATCCTGTTCCTCGACGACACCGACGGCGACGGCCGCGCCGACACGCGCGAAGTCGTGCTCTCCGGTTTCGGCATCGAGGATTCACACCTGATGCCGCACCGTTTCGTGCGCGGCCCGGGCGATTGGATCTACGTCGCGCAGGGCGCGTTCAACCATTCGATGGTGAAGACGAAGAGCGGTGCGCTCGTCCCCTTCGACCAGTGCAAGCTCGCGCGCTTCCAGCCCGACGGCAGCGCGTTCGAAGTCGTCGGCGTCGGCCTCAACAACATCTGGGGCATCGTGCTCGATCGCTCCGGCGAGATGTGGATCCAGGAAGCGAACGACCTCGGGTATCCGGTCGTGCCGTTCTTCCGCGGCGCGAGTTATCCGGGCATCGGCGACCACAAGCAGCGTCCGTACTCGCCGTGGCAACCGGCGCTCGCCGAGTTCCAGATGGGCGGCACCGGTTTGTCGGGCCTCGCTCGTTCGGAGGATCGCGACGGTTTCCCGGAGCCGTGGAACCATCACTTCTTCGTCGCCAACCCGATCACCAACAAGGTGCAGACGATCGAGGCGACGCGCGACGGCGATCTCGATCGGCTCGCGCTGAAGAGCGAATTGCTCGCGACCGACGACTCGTGGTTCCGTCCGGTCGCGCTGCACTTCGGGCCCGACGGCTGTCTGTACGTCGTCGATTGGTACAACGCGATCATCTCGCACAACGAGGTGCCGCGTTCCGATCCGCGGCGCGACAAGGTG
>JAIOPM010000003.1:5154-119390 GCA_021413885.1 Planctomycetota bacterium | reverse complement strand
CGCCGCCGTGCTCGACGATGTGCACGCGATCGTCCGAACGTGTGACGAGGCGGCGTTCGTCGCTGCTCTCGGTTCCGCGCGAGATGCGGGCGACGAGCTCGAACGTCGCGGCCGAGTACTTGCGGATCGGCGGCGAGGCTTCGACGCGACGCGGCGACGCGCCCTCGGACACGCGCACGGTCGGCGACGGCTTCGTCGTTTCCGCGAGCGCGAGCTCGGCGGCGAGAGCGCGCACATTCGCATCGTCGGGCTGGCGTGCGACGACGGGAGCCCTGCACGAGGAAGCGAGCGCGAGAACGAGAGCGGCGAACTTGACGTTGGACATCGGACGAGTCTCGGAGTGGAAGAGGGTCCGGCGCCGCGCGATGCGGAGAACGCCGGACCCGAACGAAGGGACGTCGACGCGGACTAGAACCCGAACGCGGTCTTCATCAGCGCGAAGCACGCGGTGTTCTTGACCGTGCCGCGCAGACGCGCGGCGCCGCGGCCGATGCCGTAGATCGCGACCTCTTCGGCAGCGTGCGTTTCGCTCGACATCGGCACCGCGGCTTCTTGGAGGTAGTTCACGTCCGTCGGTCCGGACACGACCGCGCTGTTGAGGCCGAGGAACGGATCGGTCGACGGATCGACGCGCGAACCGCCGCGGTAGCCCGGACCGTTGCCGTAAACGAGCGTCGTGTACGGCACTCCGTTCTTGTCGCCGAAGGCGGAGACCGCGCCGGTCGTGACGTTGACGTCGTACGCGAGGCTGAAGAGTCCGCTGTGCGGCGCGTTCAGGTACTCGGCGGGTGCCGACGAGACCGCGTACGGCAGTTCGGCGACCGGGCGCAGCGGGTAGCCCGCGATGTTGAAGACGTGGCTGTGGTCCGCGGTGACCAGGATCAGCGTCTCGTCGAGGTTGACGCTCGCGACCGCCGCGGCGATCGCTTGGTCGAGCGCTTCCGCGTCGGTGATCGCGCGGAACGCGTTGCCGGCGTGGTGCGCGTGGTCGATGCGGCCGCCTTCGACCATCAGGAAGTAACCCTGCGGGCCGTCGAGCATCTCGATCGCCTTCGAGGTCAGCTCCACGATGCTCGGCTCGCCGCCGAGGTCGGTCGGACGGTCGTACTCCCATTCCATGTGGCTGCGCTCGAAGAGGCCGAGCACCGGCAAGTCCGCGGCGCCGAGCGCTGCGAAGCCGGTCGCGTTCCACACGTACGAGTAGCCGGCCGTTTGGAATTCCGCGCGCAGGTCGCGACCGTCTGTGCGCGAGCCCGAACCGCCTTCTTCGTCGATCACGGTCGTCGGCACGAAGAACTGACGGCCGCCGCCGAAGAGCAGGTCGACGCCGCCGAGCAGCTTCGGGTTGTAGGTCGGATCGGTCGGCAACGCCTGGAGCGCGATCGCGTTCTCGTTGTCGCGGTCGTCGATGTGCGCGTAGCACGCCGCCGGTGTCGCGTGCGTGATGCGCGCGGTCGAGACGACGCCGACGCGCTTGCCGTGCGCCTTCGCGAGCTCGAGCACGTTGGTCGACGGCAGGCCGTCTCCGTCGTGGAGGAAGTCCTTGTTCTCCGTGTCCGGCCCGAAGCCGAGCACACCGTTGTTGGTGTTCACGCCGCTGACCATCGCGCTCATCGTCGGCGCGCTGTCCGGCGTGATCGTGTCGGCGGAGTACGTCCGCGAGAGCGCGACGTACGGGAACTTGTCCATGGCGAGTTTGCCGGCGACGCCGACCGAGTAGATGCGTGTCGCCGTGACGGTCGACACGCCCATGCCGTCGCCGACGAAGAAGATCACGTTCTTCGCGGGCGACGGGGTCGATTGGGCTGCCGCCGATTCCGAGGTGAGGAGCGCCGCGCCGCAGAGGGCGAGGGCAGAGGTGAGGTTTCTGGAGTGCATGGTGGCTTCGGGGGTTGGCGAAGGGTCGCGGAGATTCCGATGCGGAGACGACCGCATCGAACGCAGGCTCGACGTCCGCGATGAGGGCTCGGTGAAGCGACGCTCATGAGTGCGACAACGGCGCGTGGGTTGCGGACGAAGACCGAGTCACGTTCGCGTGAAGCGACGGCTAGACTTCGCACCGTGAACGACACGGCCTTGATGCTCTTCATCGTCGCGGGTGCGCAGGCGAACGGCGACGCGGAACTCGCGCGGCGCGGCTGCACGAACTGCCATGTGTCGTCGCACATCGCGAGCGAGCCGGCGCCGCGACTCGATCGCGTCGGCGCGCGCCTCGCGCCGGAATTCCTGCGCGCGTACTTGGCGTCGCCGTCGAGCGCGAAACCGGGCACGACGATGCCGGACGTGCTCGGAGCTCTTGCGGGAGCCGAGCGCGAGCGCGCGGTCGACGACCTCGTCCACTATCTCGCGACGCTCGGCGGTCCGTTCGCGACGAGCGGGCTCGACGTCGACGCGAGCGAGCTCGAGCGCGGCCGTCAGCTCTACCACTCGGTCGGTTGCGTCGCGTGCCACGGTCCGCAGGAGCCCGTCGACGATCTCACCTCGCCGCTCTGGGATCTCGAGCTCGAGTCCGCGATCGCGCCTCACGTCGCGACGTCGTTCGCGGATCCCGCGACGACGACCAACGTCGCCGAGCTCGCGAGTTTCTTGCGCGAGCCGTTCACCGCGCATCCGGCGGGACGCATGCCGTCGCTCGCGCTCGACGAAGGCGAGGCGCGCGCGATCGCCGTCTACCTCTCGCGCTCCGCGATCGCGGCGTCGGGCGTGATCGAGGAACCCGGTTGGCGCTACGACTACTTCGAAGGTCCGATCGAAGCGGCGACGCGCGGGTTCGGCGGCGCGACGTGGGTGCGCGACGGCGCCGTGACGAACCTCGAGGAGTTGCCCGAGCACCGCGACGAACACTTCGGTTTCCAATTCTCCGGCCTGCTCGAAGTCGTCGACGCGGGGCTGCATCGTTTCGCGTTGCGCTCCGACGACGGTTCGCGTCTGTGGCTCGACGGCAAGCTCGTGATCGACAACGACGGCCAACACGCGCCCGAGACGAAGAGCGCCGAGCTTTGGCTCTCGAAGGGCCGACACGATCTGTGCGTTGCGTACTGGGAGAACGAAGGCGGCGAGGAGTTTTCGCTGAAGTGGAAGACGCCGACCGGCGGCGACGAAGCGATTCCGGCGACGCGCGCGCGCCATTGGCGGATCGGGATCGGCCCCGGAGCGACGGCTTCGTTCGCGCTCGACTTCGCGAAGAGCGCGCGCGGGCGTGAGCTCTATCGGAAGTTCGCGTGCAACGCGTGTCACGACACGCCGATCGTCGGAGCGCGGCCGAAGACGGCGAAGGGCCTCGCCGAGCTCGCGTCGGCGACGACGCGCGGCTGCCTCGCGGACGAGCCGACGAACGACGTGCCGCGCTACTCGCTCGCCGCCGCCGATCGTGAGACGTTGCGCGTGGCGCTCGCGCAACGAGCGACGAACGCGACGCCGCGCGAAGAACTGGCCGCGACGCTCACCGACTTGAATTGCATCGCGTGTCACCGTCGCGACGATCACGGCGGTCCGAACGAAACGAACGCGGGCTACTTCAAGGCGTTGGTCGACGCCGACCTCGGCAACGAAGGCCGCAATCCGCCGTCGCTCGATCGTGCGGGCGCGAAGCTCTACACGCCGTGGATCGAGCGCGTGCTCGCCGGCCGCGGCGTCGAGCGTCCGTACCTCGCGACGCGCATGCCCATCTTTGCGAAGGAGCAAATCGCTCGCCTTCCTCAGCTCTTCGAAGCCGTCGACGCGCCACGCGACGTCGCGACGGAAGCGCCGTTCGACGAAGCCAGCGTCGAACTCGGTCGCAAGCTCGCCGGCGAGAAGGGTCTCTCCTGCATCCAGTGCCACTCGTTCAACGGCACGCGTTCGCTCGGCATTCCGGCGGTCGATCTCGGCCACGTCGCGGATCGCATTCGTCCGGCGTGGTTCAAGGAACTGCTGCTCGATCCGAAGTCGGTCGGCATGAGCTCGCGCATGTCGACGTTCTGGACCGAGAACGCAGGCAAGCTCGAGAGCCCGGTCAAGGACGTGCTCGACGGCGATCCGAAACGCCAGATCGACGCGCTGTGGCAATACGTTTCGCTCGGCCGTTCGATGCCGTTGCCCGACGGCATCGTCGCGCCGGCGAACGAGTTCGAGCTCGTCGTGCGTGACGAACCGGTGCTCTGCGGCGTCTTCTTCGCTGAAGCGAGTCCGCGCACGCTCGCCGTCGGCTTCCCCGAGCGCACGCACATCGCGTTCGACGTCGAGAACTCGCGGCTCGTCGCCGCATGGCGCGGGCACTTCTTCGACGCGGAGGGCACGTGGCTCGGTCGCGCGGGCGGGCTCGAGCATCCGCAAGGCGACGACGCGATCGAGTTCACGCGGCGCGCGCCGTTCGCGCTCCTCGCGAAGGCGAGCGATCCCTGGCCGACGACACTCGGTCGCGACGCGGGCTATCGAAGGCTCGGTTGGCGCTTCGATGCGAAGCGCCGGCCGATCTTCCGTTACGCGTTCGGCGACGTGGAGATCGAGGAGCTCGACTACCCGTTGCTCGCGCCGGGCGCGGCGAAGTTGCGGCGGCGTTTCGAAGTCCACGCGCCGCGGCGTGTCGACGGTTTGTGTTTTCTCGCCGATGCGGGCGCGGCACAAGAGCTGAGCGTGCGGCTTGTCGAAGGTGTGGGCGAACTCACGACGTTCGCCGGCGCCGCGGGAACGGAACGACGTCTGAACGTGCCACTCGTCGCCGCCGGATCCGCGTTCACGGCGAGCTTCGAAGTGGAGGTGAGCTGGTGATCGCAACTCTTCTCGCGCTCGCGTTGCAAGCCGCGACGCCCGATGACGAAGCCCGCTACTACCGCGTCGAAGCCTTCGAACCGCCGCCCGGCGTCGTCCTCGAAGTGAGCGGCATCGCGCTGCTCCCCGACGGTCGACCGCTCGTCAGCACCCGCCGCGGCCAAGTGTTCGTCGTCGACGACGCGTGGAGCGCGAAGCCGAGCTTCAAGCTCTTCGTCGAAGGCCTGCAGGAACCGATGGGCCTGCTCCCGAAGGACGGTTGGATCTACCTGACGCAACGCGGCGAACTCTCGCGCATGCGCGACGTCGACGGCGACGATCGCATGGACGAGCTCGAGACGATCTGCGACGCGTGGAAGATCAGCGGCAACTACCACGAATACAACTTCGGGCCCGTCCTCGGCGACGACGGCAACTTCTGGATCACCACCAACCGTCCGTTCGGCGACGAACCGTTCGGCCATCAGAAGTGGCGCGGGTTCGCGCTGCGCGTCACGCCTTCGGGCGAGATGAAGCCGATGTGCTGCGGCCTGCGTTCGCCGGCCGGGATCACGAAGAGTCCGTGGGGCGAGCTCTTCTACACAGACAACCAAGGCGAATGGGTCGGCACCGGCAAGCTCAGCCAACTCGTCGACGGCGGCTTCTTCGGACATCCGTGGGGGATCTTCTCGTGCGCGGATCCGCTGTGGACGTTCGCGAAACCGTGCGAGCCGCCGAACGAAGTCGAGTGCTTCAAGGTGCGCGCGCAATGTCCGACGTACGAACTCCCCGCGGTGTGGTTCCCGTACGACAAAGTCGGTCGCTCGCAGTGCGGCTTCGTGTGGGACCAGAACGGCGGCAAGTTCGGTCCGTTCGACGGACAGCTCTTCGTCGGCGACCAATACCAAGCCTCGGTCATCCGCGTCTTCCTCGAGAAGGTGCGCGGCCGTTGGCAAGGCGCATGCTTCCCGTTCCGCAAGAACCTCCAGTGCGGCGTGATCCGCGTCGCGTGGGACGGTCGCGGCGGATTGTTGCTCGGCGAGACCGATCGCGGTTGGGGGAGCCTCGGCACGAAACCGTGGGGCCTCGAGCGGCTCGTGTGGACCGGCGAGACGCCGTTCGAGATCCGCGAGATGCATGCGACGCCCGACGGGTTCGAGGTCGTCTTCACGCGGCCGGTCGACGGCGACGCGTGCTCGGCGACGGCGAGTTGGAGCTTCGAGAGCTACACCTACATGCACCACGAAGGCTACGGCAGCGACGAGACCGATCGCGCGACGCCGATCGTGCGCGCGACCGAGGTTTCGGCCGACCGCACGCGCGTGCGGCTCGTCGTCGAAGGCTTGCGCGAAGGCTACGTGCACGAGCTCCACGCCGACGGAGTCCGCGACGAGCACGGCGCGCCGCTGCTGCATGCTCGCGCTTGCTACACGCTGAATCGCTTGCCCGACCGCGCGCCCTGACGCGACTCGCGCGGAGCGAATGCGTAGGATCCCTGCGCTTTCGATGAAGAGAATCTGGATCAGGATCGCGTGGATCGTCGCGCTGATCGTCGCTGTCTCGCTGGTGGTGCAGGCATTCGTCTGCGACGTGTACCGCGTCGACTCGGGCTCGATGGAACCGACGCTGCACGGGCCCGATCGACATTCGAAAGGCGAATCGGTGCTCGTCTATTACGGCAAGCGCCATGTGGGCCGCTTCGAATTGGTGATCCTGCGGCGGCCCGACGAGGAAGAGCCGATCGTCAAACGCGTCGTCGGCCTGCCCGGCGAGTCGGTGCAGATCTCGAACGGCGATCTCTTGATCGAAGGCCGGCGCTTGCCGATCGAGAGCGCGCGTCCCGAGCCGATCGTCGTGTTCGACGAACGTGTGCATCCGATCGAACGCGGCTTTCCCGAGCTCGCGCAGCTCGGCACGCGCATCAGCGATGTGTGGCAACTCGACCCGCGCTCGAAGGGCATGCGCATTCCGTTCGCGCCGCGCGTGACCGACGGTTTCTGGAACGCGTCGAACGAATGGGTCGACGGCGAGGAGTTCGTCAACGATCTCGGCGCGCGGCTCGAGTATCGACTGGTGTCGTCGGACGCGGAGATCTCGCTGATCGTCACCGAGGAAGGCGATCGCTTCCGAGCGCGCGTCGTGCGCGACAACAGCGGCGGATTGTTGGTCGAACTCGCGCGCGCCGGCGCGGATGGAGCGTGGGCCGTGCTCGACTCGAGTGTCGAACCGCACGGCCTCGACGGTTGGCACGCGCTCGGCCTCGACAACTTCGACAACGCCTTGGTCGTCCACTTCGATGGCGCGCCGAAGCTCGTCGAGACGTACATGACCAACTCGAATCTGACCGACGCGCCCGATCCGAGGTTGAGCCATCGCTTGCCGCGCGTCGAGCTCTTCATCAGCTCCGGCCCGGTCGAACTCCGCGGACTCGCGGTTGTACGCGATCGCTTCTACGCGCGCCGCGGAACGATCGGCGTCGACGCGCCGATCCAGCTCGGGCCCGACGAGGTCCTCGTGCTCGGCGACAACTCGTCGAAGAGCTTCGACAGCCGCCAATACGGCCCGGTGAAACTTTCCGACCTGATCGGGCGTCCCGGAGCCGTCCTTTGGCCGTGGTCGGCGATCCGGCGGCTGGACGGGCCGAAGCGTTTGGTCGAAACTGCGCGCTGAAGCGGGTTTGCGTCGGACCGAGCGCTCGACGCGGAGCGCGGCGTACGGCCGAAACCCGCGCGACCCGAGCGGGTTCCACTACGGCGAACGACGCGCACGATGATCGACGAGACCCGACCGGTAGACCGCCCCAACGATCTGGGCGCGACCTGGATGCTCGCCTACCAAGGCGGCGACGAGCGCGCGTTCGATCGCTTGGTCGAGAAGTACTCGGGCCAACTCTTCGCGCTCTTCACGCGCTTCCTCGGGCCGACGCCGGAGCGCGAGGACATGGTGCAAGAAGTCTTCCTGCGCATCGTCCGCAACCGCGAGCGCTACGAACCGTCCGCGCGCTTCTCGACGTTCCTCTATCGCATCGCGTTCAACCTCGCGGTCAATCGCACCGAGCGCGAAGGCTCGCGCGACATCCGTTCGATCGACGCCGACGAAGGCTTGCGGCCGCGCGAGATCTCGGATCCGTCGGCGCAAGAGCCGTCGAGCTCGCTCGAACGCGACGACGTCGTGCACGCGGTGCGCAGCGCGATCGCCGAACTCTCGCCGCCGCAGCGCATGGCGCTGATCCTCGCGAAGTACGAGAGTCTGCCGTACGACGAGATCGCCGAGGTGATGGGCACCAGCGAGAAGGCGATCAAGTCGATGGTGCATCGCGCGCGGGAGAACCTGCGCACTCGTCTCGCGCCGTATCTCGCGGAGGAACGCCTGTGAACTCCGAGTGCACTCGATTCCGCGAGCGTCTGGTGACGGCGCTCGAACCGCCGCGCGCGGCGGCGACGTTCGGCGTGCTCGGCTGGCACGAGCACCTGCTCGCGTGCGCCGCATGCCGCGAGTTGCTCGCGTCGGAAGAAGCGCTCGAAGCGCTGCTCGACTCGTTGCCCGAGCCCAAGTTGCCCCGCGAACTCGCGGAGCGCGTGCTCGCGCGCTTGCGGCTCGACGACCTCGATGTATTGCTCGAACGCGCCGACGCGGCGGTCGACGGACCGGCGCTCGCGCGACGGGTGCTCGCCGGCCTCGTGGCGGAGCGCGCGGACTTCGCGCTCGAACGTTTGCTCGAACGCGTGCCGGCGCCGGCGCTTCCGGCGGAGCTCGCGGGGCGCACGCTCGCCAAGCTCGCTCTCGCTCGACGTCGCGAAGCCGCGCGTTGGTCGCCGCGCACTTGGCTCACGACGGCGGCGGCCGCGGCGTTGGTACTCGGCGGCGCGTGGGTGTGGCGCTTCCACGTGCGCTCGACGGCGACGGACGAATCGAAGTCGATCGTCGAGAACGAGCCGCCGAACACGCCGAAGAACGAAGCGCCGAAGCAAGTTCAACGCAACGTCGCGTCGCGCGGCGAGTTGCTCGACGCGCCGAGCGACGAATTCCTCGCGTCGCTGCCGGTGCTCGAGTCGTGGGACCTGCTGAACAGCCCGAATATCGACGTGATGCTCTCGAACCTCGACGCGCGCGACGAGCTGTTGCTCGAGCTGACGTCGGAACTCGATGAACCCGCCGATGAGTCCCCCCGTGATTCCCTCGGCGCGCCCACGGCCGACGAAGTGAAGCACGGCTGACACCATGAAGCTCACCGTCCTCCTCTCGGCTCTCGTGCTCGCGTTCGGCGCGACGAACCTCGCCGTCGCGCAACAACATCCGGGTCCGCACTCGTCCGGTCCGCGCGAGCGTTGGGAGCACATGCCCCACGACGAACGCGCGAAGTTCGTCGAACGCTTCGAGAAGTTCCGCACGTTGCCGCCCGAGGAGCGCGCGAAACTCGCCGAACGCGCCGAGCGTCTCGAAGGCCTGCGCGACGATCTCGTCGAAGGTCTGCCGCCGGAAGTGCGCGAGCGTCTCGAGAAGTTGTCGCCGCTCGAACGCGTCGACGCGTTGCGCGAGTTCATGGAGCAGCGCCTCGAAGCACGCGGCCGCCACGTCCGCGGCTTCCTGCCGCGCGAACTGCGCGAACGCATCGAAGGCGCGCCGCCCGAGGAACGCGAACGCATCGTGCGCGACTTCTGCTCGCACACGCGGCGCGATCAAGGCCAACGGATGCTGCGCGAGATGGCGGAGCGTCTCGAGCTCCCGACCGAGGAAGTCGCGCGCATCGAGGCGTTGCCCGACGACCAACGCTTCGACGCGATGATGGGTCTGCGGCGTCGGATGATCGAGCGCGACGTCGCGGAGGACGGCGTGCCGACGTGGCTCGATGCGAAGGAATGGAGCGAGCTCGGCAAGCTGCCGACGTCGGAGTTCTTCGAGCGCTTCCACTCGCTGCGTCGCGATCGGTGCGGATCCGATCACGATCATTGCCCGGGCGGGCGCGGCTTCGGTTCACGGCGAGCGGAATTGCCTTCGCCGTTGCGCGACGCGTTGACGCCGGATCCGGCGTGGTTCGACGAGGCCGAACGGCTTCCGGAAGCGGAACGCCGCGCGTTCCTCGACGAGAAGCTCCGTGAGCGCGTGCTGGCGCGTCTCGCGGAGCATCCCGAGCTGCTCTCGCCCGAGGCGCTCGAATCCCTGCGCGCCAAGCAGGGAACGGAATTCCAGTCCGCGGTGCGCGACCTCGCACGCGGCAAGGATCGGAGCCGCCGCTCCGCTCCGCGCGACGCTCGCTGAAGCGCACGCGTCCGCGGATTCCGCTGAACCCTACTTCCGTCGGGCGGCGTGATCTCTCCGGTTCCGGTCGCTATCCAGTCTCCGGCACCGCGCCGGAAATCTCCCGGGCCGCGAAACTTTCGGCAGACTTGGAGACACGATCCGAAGGTCCGCCTTCCGACCTCGCCGTTCCTCAGCACGGCGCGTTCACCAAAGACTCCTCACCCTCGAGCCACCATGCGCCGTTCGACAGCTTCCTTCGTGTTCGGCCTCGCGCCGCTCCTCACCGCGACCAGCGCGTTCGCCTTCCAACAGCCCATCTTCGTCACGCACCACAATGACGTGCCGGCGACGAGCCCTCCCATCAACAAGGAGGCGACCACCGTCATCCAAGGCGACTTCAGCGGACACGGATCCCACGACGTCGTCTATCGCTTCCAGGACGAGGCCTGCCTCTTCTACGCGCCCGGCAGTTTGAAGCTCGCGATGATGATCCCGGGGCTGCGCGACTTCACCGATCTGGGCAGCCTCTCGCCCGCCGCGAATTCGACCCAGGATCGCATCGCGGCGACCGATCCGAACGGGCTGACGGTGTGGACTTACTCCAAGGGCGCGGGTCTTTGGAGCAAGAAGCTCGAGTACGGCCCCAACGCCGCGCTGTGGATGAATGCGACCTTGCTCCGCCGCGCCGACGTCGACGGCGACGGAATCGACGACCTCGTCGGTGTGCGCTCCGACCTGCACGGCGTCGTCATCGGTTACTGCGACGCCGCTGGGGCGCTCACCACGCAGCTCGGCCCGGTCTTCGCGCGCAGCCTGCTCGACCTGACGGTCGGCAACGTCGATTCCGATCCCGCCTTGGAATTCTGCGGTCTGCAGGACAACGGCGTTTCGATCCGCGAGATCGACGGCACGCCGACTTTCTTCATGCGCGGCACGCAACCAGGCTACGCCGTCACGACGCTCCATCGCGCCGGCCAGCTCGATCAGTTCGCCTGGATCACCAAGGCGGCGCTCAGCGCGAACACAATCGTCTACGCGATCAACTCGACGACCTACGAGCCGGCGATCGATCTCGGAGCGGATGTCGGTCGAGCGTTGGTCGCAGCCGACTACGACCGCGACGGCTTCGACGACTTGCTCGTGTCGCAGGCGAACACCGGGCTCCGACGTTTGTACCGTCGCCTCGCGGGCGTCCCCTCGTTCTCCGTGGCGGAGAGTTCGGCCGTCAACTGCGAGTCGCTCTCGTCGCCCGAGCCGAACGCCGCGAACGCCGCGTTCGTCGATCTCGACGGTGACGACGTACCGGAGATCTCGATCTACTCGAACGTGACCCAAGCGCTCTGTGTCCTCCAACGCGACACGCCGGTCCGGACGAGCGCCTTCGTCACCGATCCGTGCGAGTCCTTGGACGCCGCGATCGTCGGCGCGAACTTCAAGTCCACCGAACTCCCGACGTGGACGGGCGCGACGAGCGAGCTCGAGCTCCTGGTCGACCGCGACGCGTGGAACTTCGCCGGGATCCCCGCGCTCAACGCCTTCGAGGTCTACGTCTACAAGCAACACCTCAACGGTCCGGGGACCATGACACTGTCGTCGAAGGTCCGACGCTGGAACATCTTCTTGGCGCGCAGCACGGGCTCCGGCACGTACGAAGCCCAGAACACCACGTACCTCACCGGCGCGGGCTTGCGCGCGGAACACCTGCTGCGCATCCCGCTGACCTTCGGCCCCATGTCGAGTCAGACTGCGATGCCTCAGATGGATTGGGCGACCGCCGGACCTGACTTCCGGTTCTACGTCGAGATCCGTGCGTGCACGTACACGCCGAGCGCGTCGGGCGGCACGATCACGAACCGCAAGCGCCTCTTCAAGTACGGCCTCAGCGGCAGCCCCGACTACGTCGCGAACGGTTCGACGCAAGGGCTCGAGAGCTTCGCGCTCGCGCAACCGAACGGTTCCGTGCTGCCGTTCAACTGCACGGCGTACGCAGCGACGACCGGCGGCGGCGGCGCGGGCGGCGTCAAGATCGGGGGCTTCGTGGCGATGAGCTCGCTGCCCGACTTCGAGTTGAGCCCGATCGAGTGGCCGACCGTGATCCTGATCGGCACGTTCTAGAACGCGTCAGGACTTCACTGCGACGCCGCGGCGCCCACACAACGTGCAGGGCCGCGGCGTCCGTGCGTTCAACGCGCGGCGAAGAAGCGCGCGTGGCCGAGGCCGAACGCTTGGAGCGTCGCGAAGTAGAACGGATCGCCGAACTCGTCGCTCGCTGCGAGGGCGACGCGCGCGGCGCGCAACGCTTCGGCGGGCGGATCGCCCGCGGCGAGACGGCGGTGGAGCTCACCGGTCAACGCGAGGATCGCGCGCAGCTCGATCTCCTGACGCGCGAGCAACACGCAGTTCGCGCCGCGCTCGAGCAACGCGCCGCCCAAGTGATTCAACGCGTCCTCGCCGAGGCGCGCGCTGCCGCGGCCTGCGCCGCACGCCGAGAGGATCACGAGCGGCGGCACGACTTTCGGCCCGAGCGCGAGGTCGGAGCTCCACACCTCGCCGAGTCCGTCGGTCGTCTCCGCGAGCAACAACCCGGCGGGTCGCTCGCGCTTCGAATCGTGGATGCCGTGGCAGAGCACGTGGAGGATCGCCGTGTCGGCGAGATCGAGGCCGAGGAGCGCGGCGCGGGTCGCGTCCAGATCGACGCAGCGCAGCGCGTTCGCACCGAACGGCGCGAGCAGACCGTCCACCTCGGCCTTCGACAGTGCGAAGGGTGTCGCCGCGCGCCACGTCGCGCGCGAACGCTCCGTCGTGCGCGGCGCGCCGACGAACGCGAGGGAACGCGTCCAACGGCGCGGCGCGGGCGCGCGCGCGGCGAGCGCCATTCCGAGCGGAACCGACGGCAGGTATTCGAGCGCGACGTCTAGGCCGAGCAGACGCTTGCCGTCGAGCGACAGCACTTCGAGCGGAACGCCGTCGAGTAGCTCCGCGCCGACGACGAGCCACGAGCGCCAACCGGCGACGCGCGCGCGCACCGCGGCCGGCAGGAGCTCGTCGATGCAGACCCTGCCGGCCCGCGCGAGCGAGGCGCGGGTTTTCGCTGCCGCGGCGGCGCTGCGATCGGCCGGCGGCGAGAGCGAGATGCGCGCGCGGACCGCGGCGGCGAGTTCGACGGCCGAGGCGACGAGGTCGTAGTCGAGGTGCTCGCGATCCAACGCGAAGACGTGCGTGACGTCGCCGCTCGGCAGGAAGATCAGGATGCCGCCGTCCGAAGGAACCAGACGCTTGCGCACGTCGTCGACCTTCGCCGCGGCGAGCGTCAGACGCCGACCGAGCGTGCCGCACGTCTGCGCTTCGAAGATGCGTTCGAGCGCGTCGATCTTGCCCGCGTCGCCGTGCAACGTGACGAGGTAGCTCACCAATTCGCCGAGCAGCTTGCGCCGGTACTCGATGTAGAGGAACCCGACGCCGCCCTCGCGCATCGGCGTCGCGCGCCATTGCGCGAGGAAGTCGCGGAACGACGCTTCGAGTACGACGAGATGTCGTTCGAGCACCTCGTTCGGATCGTGGCGCTCGCGCGCGAGCTGCGCGGCGTACGCGGCGAGCAGCCCCCATTGTCGGGGCGGCCGCACCGTCTCGCCCCACGCGGCGCGTTCGTCCTGCGGATGGATCTCTTCGAAGATGTCTTCCGCGGTCGCGAGGCGTTCCTCCCCGCGCACGAGGTCGTGATCGCGCACCAACGCGGTGTGCAGCCGCGCCAACGCCGCGTGCAGATGATCGAGCGCCGTCAACGACGGATCGGTCAGGGCCTTGGCGAGCAACGCGTCGCCGCGCACGTCTTCCGGCGAAGCCTTGGCGCTCCCGACGCACAACGCGATGCCGAGTCGGAACTCGAGCGCCGCGCGTTCGCGAGGGTGATCGCGGTACGCGGCTTCGTCGGCGAGCTCCTTGTCCAGCGCGTCGCGTGCGCTCTCGATGCGTCCGGTGTCGGCGTAGAGATCGACGAGGCTGCGGACGTGATCCGAACGCGCGACGAAGCTCGTGGAGTGCGCGACGAGTTGGTCCTCGGCCTGCCACCACGCGAACGCGACGTCGGGAAGCCCGAGTTCGAGGTACAGCTTGGTGAACGCCGCGCACAGGTCGCGTCGCTCAGCCGCGTTCTGCTCCGGGATGATCTGCGACGCCGCGACGAGGTGCTTTTCCGCTGCATCCCAATCGCCGGTCGCGCGCGCCATGTCGCCCGCGATCACGCCGAGAAAACCCGCGCGCGCATGGTTCGGCCACGCGGCGAGCCAACGCTCCGCGATCGCGAGCGCCTCGCGCGGCCGACCGCAATGACCAGCGAGCAACGCGCCCTGCGCGGAAGCGAAGAAGTCGAGCTCGGCGCGCGCGGAGTCGATCGTCACCCGTTGCGCCGCGGTGTGCGCGGCTTCCGTCAGAGCGTGGGCAGCGTCGCAATCGAGACCGAGCAACGCTCCGCCCTGGTAGACGGCGCGCACGAAGAGCGTGATCGCGGGACCGTCGGGAACCGGTGATTCGACGGCTTGGACGCGCAGGGTTTCGAAGAACGCTCGTGCGCGCGCACGAACCTCCGGCGCGTGTTCGGCATCGGCCGCGCGCAACTCGGCGATCACCGCGCCGACTTCCGCGTCGGAACTCTGCGCGAACGTCGTTCCCGCGAGGCCGAGGACCAGCGCTACTCGCGCCAGCCCGTGTAGGACGCGGTCTCGCCGTCGCCGGATAGGGGCTTGGCGATCACGTCGATCTTGACGAGCTTCGGCCAGCGCGCTTCTTCTTCGGGCGTCCACGAACACCGGTTGGTCGTGACGATCTTCGGCGCGCCGCACACGCTCGACGGATCGGTGCCGTCGCGCACGATCACTTCGAACTCGGTGCCCGCCGGACCGTCGTACGTCCACTCTAGCGCGTCGCGCAAAGGTCCGCGGGTCGCGATCTGCAGATGCTCGCCGGCGGAGAGCAGGATGTCGGGCCGACGCTCGCCGCTGTGGTTCGTCCAGAGCACGACCGCGACGACGACCGCGGCCGCCGCGGCGAGCAGCGAGCCGAGCAGCACGAGCCGCGGACGCGAACGCCGCGCGGGTTCGACGGTCTCGACGAAGCGCCGCACGAACGCCTCGGCCTTCGGCCGGTCCGGCGAGTTCGACGCGTCGCGCAGGACCTGCGCCTCTTCGTCGGCGGCCTCGCTCAGATCCTTCTCGAGCTGACGCAGCTCGCGCAACGCCTCCGCGCATTCGGCGCAGTCGGCGAACTGACGCTCCGTCTCGGGGCGCCGTCGCCCCGCGACCCATTCCTCGAGCCGCTTCTCGTGCTCGTCGTCGTGCGTGGTCACTTTGGGTCCCCCTCTTCCGATCCGAGGATCTCGTGCAAGCGCCGCAGTCCGCGGTAGTACTGCGTCTTCGCGGTGTTCGGCGAGATCCGGAGGAACGCGCCGATCTCGTCGAACGTGCGGTCCTCGAAATGCTTCAAGCGAACGCAGGCCCGCTCGTCGGCCGACAGCCGCGCGAGCCCGCGATACAGGTGATCGAAGCGCGTGTAGCGACTCTCGGCGTCGACGTGGTGCGGGTCGGGTTGCTCTTCGGCGAGCTCCTCACCGCGTCGCGCGCGCCGATGCTTGCGCACCGCGTTCATGAACGTGTTCGTGCAGAAGCGATAGACCCACGTCTCGAGCGTCGAGCGTCCTTCGAACGACTCGAGCCGCTGCCAGATCTGCGTCAACGCTTCCTGGGCCGCGTCGCTCAAATCGCTCGGCCCGAGCGGCCTTCCGAGGCGCGCGTTCTGGGCCGCGAGGATCAGCGGCACGCACGCCATGCGTCCGACGAAGACGTCGACCGAAGCCGGCTCGCCGCGCCGGACGCGGACGAGGAGCTCCCGATCCGCGTCTCCCGTGTTGCCCGTGTGCAGCATGCAGCGACCGACTTCTCCTCGACGGGCGCTCTTACGAAAGAACTGCCGCGCAACGACGGGCGCCAGACGGGTGCAGCGACTTTCGCATGAGTTTTCGCGAACCGTGCCGAGGCAGCGGGCTCGCGAGCCGAAGGCCAGGAGGGGAGCGTGGGTCGCCACAACGACATGGAGTGTCCCGACGCGCGCGGAGAGTTTTGCCGATCCCGCGATCCGCGACAATCTTCCCGCCGGCCGAACGGCGAAACGTCCCAAGCGCGGGCGACGGCTAGAGTCGGGAGCCCCCCCGGTCGTCCGCCGTGATCCACGAACTCCTTCCGACCGTCACGCCTGAGCGCACGCTCGAACTCCAGGGCCGGGTGTGCATCGACCTGCGCTCGCCCGGCGAGTTCGCGGAGGATCACTTGCCCGGCGCGCTCAACGTGCCGCTCTTCGACGACGTCGAGCGAGCCTTGGTCGGCACGTTGTACCGGCGCGAATCGCCGAGCGTGGCGTTCGAGGAGGCGCGCGGGATCGCGAGGGCCAAGCTGCGGACGTTGGTCGCGTCGATCGCGGCCGTCGCGGACTGGCAGGTGCCCGACGCCGATCTCGAGGAGCGTTTCGAGCGTCTGACCGCGGACGGCATCGCCGGCATGGAGCAAGGACTCGAAGCCCAGGCCGACTCCGCCGCGCCGGAGCGGCCCGTAGTCTTGAACTGTTGGCGCGGAGGATTGCGCTCGCGCAGCGTCGTCGCCTTGTTGCGCGGTCTCGGCCTCGAACGCGCGCGGCTGCTCGCCGGCGGCTACCGCGCGTACCGACACGTCGTGGCGCGGACGCTCGCGGAATGGAGCGCTCGAGAGAGCTTCGTGTTGCGCGGTTGGACCGGCGTCGGCAAGACGCTGGTGCTCGGAGAGATCGAGCGTCTGCGTCCGCGTTGGACGTTCGACCTCGAAGACGCGGCGCAACATCGCGGTTCGATCCTCGGCATGGTCGGCCTCGCGCCGCGTTCGCAGAAAGCGTTCGAGTCGCGCCTCGCCGCGCGCATGCACGCCGGTTTTCCGGGGCCGGTGATCTTCGAGGGCGAGAGCCGCAAGGTCGGCGATGCGATCGTGCCGCCGAGCGTTTGGAACGCGCTCGAAGGCGGGGTGAACCTGCTGCTCGAAGCTCCGCTCGAACGGCGCGTCGACGTGTTGCTCGCCGACTACCTCGCGCATCCGTCGAGCCGCGATGAGCTGCGCGCGCGTTTGCCGTTCATCGAGGAGCGCCTCGGGCCGGCGAAGTGGAAGACGAAGTTGGTCGCGCTGCTCGAGCGCGGCGAGGAACGCGAACTCGTGCGCACGTTGCTCGAGCTCTACTACGACCCGCTCTACCGCCACTCGGAGAAGAACCGCGTTTGGGCCGCGCGCATCGACGCGACCGATCCCGTGCAGGCGGCGGAACGCGTCATCGCGTTCGTCGAGTCCGTGCGCGCCGGTTGAGCGCGTCAGACGGGAGGGCTCGCGAGCCGCGCGTCGATCAGGAGCGCGACCCACAACGGCAACCACGCGAACGTCTCGGCGTACGTGATCGCGTGCTCGAGCCCGAGCGTCTCGACCAGCGGCCCGATGATTCCGCCGTACGCGACGAACGCGAGACCGGCCAGCGCTGCGCGTCCCGGCGCCGTTCGGCCGCGCGCGAGGAAGACGAAGATCGGCAGCAACGCGAGCATCCCGTAGTGCAACCACACCAGCGGCGCCGCGGCCAGCGTCGCGACGATCGCCGCGGAGACGAGCCATGCGCCGTCGTCGAACGCCGCGCGCGCGCCGGCTCGCAGGCCCGCGACGCCTCGACCGAGCGCGACCGCCGCGGCCCAACTCGCCGCGAGCACGAGCGCCATCACCGCCGGCACGCCGCGCGCGACGCCGCATTTCTCGTTGCACAGCGCGGTCACCGACAAGTTGCCGCCCCAGTGCGGGTAGCTCGCGAAGTCGACCGTGCGCGACACGTACTCGAACCAGTCGGGCCACGCGCGCGCCGAAGCGAAGTACCACGACGACAGTGCGAGCAACGCGGCGCCCGTAGCCGCGCCGGCCGCGAGGCTGAGTGCGAACGCGCGGGAGCCGAGCTTGCGCGCGAGCCACGGCACGAGCAGCAACGGCAACAACGCGACGTTGGGCTTCGCGAGCGAGATCGCGACGAGCCACGACACGAGGCACGCGCCGAGGAACGGCCGAGGCCGTCGCTCGAGCGCGCGCACCAGCGCGAACGCCGCGACGAACGCGAACCACTGCACCGTGTTGACGTTGCCGACCGTGACGTCGGCGAGCAGCGGGTCGTACGTCCACGCCGCGACGCCGAACAACGCGGCGGCGAGCCACACGTCGCAACGCGAGATTCGCGCGAGCCACGCGAACGCCAGCACGAACGCAATCCACTGCACCGCGCGCCACGTCGTCTGCGCCGGCCCGTAGCGCTTCGGCAACCACGCGAACGCGGTGAAATAGAGCGGCGTCGGCGTCGGATCGAGGCGCGGCACCAATTGATTGGCGAGCCTCAGTCGCGCGCTTCCGAGGCGCGTCGCGTGATCCGCGAGCACCGCCGAGTAGCCGTCGGGATTCGCGTACGGAGTTCCGAGCTCGCGCGGCGCGAGCGTCCGCGCCGTGCCGACCGCCCAGTTCGTGTAGAAGTCGATGCCGGGCTCGCGCTCGAGGTCCGCGAAGCTGCGCTGGATCGCGAAGAGTCCGAGCACGACGAACGCCGCGCTCGCCAACCAGACGGCGACTCCGTGCTTACGCGTCGACGCCTGCGCATCGGCAACCCAGCGTGAAGAGTCGGAGCCATCCATCGCGGCGGACGGCGGAGAACCTAGCGCGACCGAGCTCGACGCGCGAGCCGCGCGCAGCTCAGGTGTTGCGCAGGAGCAGCGCGAGGCCTTCGCGCGCCTGCGCACCGAACTCGTAGAGGCTCTTCGCGCCGCGGAAACGCCGCCACAGGTAACCGGGCCGCAGGTAGAAGCGCCGCACCATGCGCTTCTTCATCGCGAGCATCGAATCGCGATCGAGCGTGCGCGTCGGCAAGAACGCGTCGGCGCCGCCCTGATCCATCACGAGATCGCCGGCGTCGGCGAGGCCGAGTTCGATCGTGCGCGCGCGGAACGGCGTGCCGAAACGCGGCACCGCCATGTTGAGGCTCATGAAGTCGAGATCGAGTTCGATCGCGAGCTCGAGCGTGCGTTGCAACGTCTCCTCGGTCTCTTCCGGCAATCCGATGATGAACGTGCCGACCGTGCGCAGGCCGTGACGCTTCGCGTTGGCGAAACCTTCGATCACGTCGCTGACTTCGTACGCCTTGCGGTACTTCGCGAGCAACTCATTGTCCGCGGTCTCGACGCCCATGATCAACGTGTGGCAACCGGCGCGCACCATGGCGTCGAGCAGTTCGTCGCTCGCGTGATCGGGGCGCGTGAACGCGGTCCACGACAGATCGCCGCGTTCGGCGAGCGCGGCGCAGAGCTCCAACGCGCGCGGCTTCTGGATCCCGAACGTCTGGTCGAGGAAGAAGATCTCGCGGATGCCGCGCGAACGGAGCTCGTCGATCTCGACGAGCACGTCGGCGACCGGCCGCGTCTGGAAACCGAGCGTGCTGATCACGCAGAACGTGCACTGGTACGGACAGCCGTAGTCGGAGAGCACCGTCGCGAACCGCGCGTGCTTCGCGAACGAGAAGTGATAACCGCGTTCGGGGAAGAGCTCGTGCCGCGGCCGCGGCACGCGGTAGACGCCGCGTTGCGTCCGTCGGCCGCGAATGCGCCAAACGCGCGCGTGTTCGTCGCGCACGGTCATCTCTTCGACTTCGACGAGTCGACCGGCGAGGTAGTGGACGACGTCTTGATTGGTGAAGACGTGCAGCGCGGCTTCGAGCCACGGCTCTTCGGCGAGGCGCAGTTCCGCGCGCTCGTGCAGCACGTCGCCGAGCGCCAGGATGCGCCGCCCACGCGCGGCTTGATCGGCGAGGAACGCGCGATCCTCGTCCCACGAAACCGAACCGACCAACGACACGATCACCTCGGGCGCGAACGCATCGATGCGCGCGCGCGCGGCGTCGGGCGACAGTCGCTCGGCGATGCAATCGAGCACGCGGACGTCGTGGTGCTCGGCGAGCGTGCCCGACATCACGACGAGATCGATCGGGTGAAATAGGTAGTTCGACTTCGTCGTCTTCGAGCAGAAGTAGTCGCGGATGTAGACCTGCAGTCCGGGCGGATTGAGCAACAAGACGCGCATCAATCGGCCTCCGCCGGTTGCGACGCCGGCGTCGGGCGCGCGGGCACGAGCTCGAAGTCGTCGCCGCGCATCAGGCTGCGTGCGTGCGTCAGCACCTCGTCGACGGAGATCGACACGAGGCACTGCGGGTAACCGAAGATGCAGCTCGAGAGCTTGTTGTCGTGCACGTTGATGCACGGACTGCACGGCGGCGGCCGATAGAGCGCGCGAGCGCGCAGCCCGATCGGTCCGTACATCACCGGCGTCTCGGGGCCGAAGAGCCCGAGCGTCGGCGCGCCGATCGCGGCCGCGAGGTGCATCGGGCCGGAGTCGTTGGTGACGACGACCGCGGCGCGTGCGAGCAGCGCGACCAATTCGCCGGTCGAGAGTTCGCCCGCGAGGTTGAGCGCTCGTTCGGAGCCGACGGCTTCGCGCGCGTGCTCGGTGTACTCGCGTTCGGCGCCCGAGCCGATGAACGCGACCGCGACGCCTTCTTCGCGCGTCAGGCGACTCGCGAGCACCGCGAACGACTCGCGCGGCCAACGGCGTTCGAGCGAGAGCTCGCCCGCGTTCGGATTGAGCACCGCGATGCCGTCCTCGCGCGCGATGCCGCGGGCTTCGAGCAACGCGTCGACGCGCTCGGCGTCCTGCGCGGTGTAGCGGTGCGGCGCGAGATCCTGCGCCGTCACGTTGCGTCCGTTCTCGCCGCCGGCGAGCACGCGGAAGTTGCGCGCGACGTGCCAGTAGCGATTGAACGGCGCGACGTCGGTGTGGAAACCGCCGCGCCAGACGTTCGGCGCCTCGAAGCCGTGCGTGCGCGGCGCGCCGGTCGCGAGCGAGATCAACGCGGAGAAGCGCGTGAAGAACTCGAAGTCGTAGACCTCGTCGAAGCGCTCGCGGCGGAGCTCGGCGAGCAGACGCACGATGCTGCCGAACACGCGCAGCCAACTCGAACTCGCCACCTCGACCGTCAACACGCGATCGAAGACGCCGAGCGCTTCGGCGGTGCCGCGGTTGCGCGAGAGCGTCAGGAAGACGAACTCGGCGCCGGCGTGGCGCGACCGGAGGCTCGCGATCGCCGGCGTCAGCAATTGCAGACTGCCGATGCCCCAGAACTTGACGACCAGGACGCGCTTGACCGGCCGCGGCCGCGCGAAGATGCGCTTGACCCACCGCACGGGCTGCAACGCGACGCAGGCGAGGACGCCGAGCCGCTGATCGGCGCGCTGGAGCGCGTGCATCGAGATCGGGCGCGGCTCGCTCATCGACCGTCCAGTCTAACCGCGACGCCGCGGACTCGCGGCGCGACGTTGCACGACTCGCGTATCGTGACGGAACCGTCGGGACGAATCTTCGCGGGTTCGCGGTCGAGCGCGAGCCGCCGAAATCGGTCGGCGCCCGACGTTCACCGAAGGAAGCGCGCCTCGCCGTGAATCGACGGTGGTCGGGCAACGTAGGATGCGCGCGTTCTCGCTCGCCGCTCCGGCGGGCCCAACGGACGAATCCCCATGCAACGAATCCCTTCGACTTCTCCGCGCCGCGGCGCCATTGCGCGCGGTTGTCTCGTCGCAATCGCCGTCGTTCTGTTGCTCGTGCTCGCCGTCGGCGGTTGCGCCGTCGGTCAGTACAACGGCATCGCTTCGGCCAAGAAGAACGTCGACGGGCGGCTTGCCGAGATCGACAACCAGTACAAGCGGCGCTTCGACCTGATCCCGCAGCTCGTCGACACCGTCAAGGGCGCGGCGAACTACGAGAAGACGACGCTGCAAGCGGTGGTCGACGCGCGCGCGTCGGTCGGCAAAATCGCGTTGCCCGCCGAAGCCGCGTCGGATCCGGAGAAGCTGAAGAGCTACCTCGCCGCTCAAGACCAACTCGGCGGCGCGTTGTCGCGCTTGCTCGCGGTCGCCGAAGCGTATCCCGACCTCAAGGCGTCACAGAACTTCCTCGGGCTCCAATCGCAGATCGAGGGCACCGAGAATCGCATCACGGTCGCGCGCCGCGACTACGTCGATGCCGTGCAGGACTACAACACGCGCATCGTGAAGTTCCCCGGCCTCTTGTTCGCGTCGATGTTCAACTACCGCGAGCTGCCGCAGTTCACGACCGATCCGAGCCAACAGGCCGCGCCGAAGATCGACTTCGGCACGCAGAAGTAGCGTAGATGCTCGCGATCCTCGTCGCTTGGTTGGCGCTCTTCGCGCCGCAGAGCGTTCCGTCGAACGACGGTTGGGTGACCGATCGTGCGGGGTTGCTCTCCGCCGGCGAGGAACAAACGCTCGAGGAGGATCTCGAGGCGTTCCGCCAGAAGACGGGGCATGAGCTCGCGTTGCTGACCGTGCCCAACTTGGCCGGCGGCTCGATCGAGAACCTCGCGCTCGAAACCTCGCGCGCTTGGAAGATGGGGCGCAAGGACGTCAGCGATGCCGCGTTGCTCGTGATCGCGAAAGAGGATCGCGAGATGCGCATCGAGGTCGGGCGCGGGCTCGAAGGCGAGCTGACCGATCTCGAGTGCGGACGGATCATCCGCGAGGAGATCGTGCCGCGCTTTCGCACCGGCGATTTCTATGCGGGGATTCGCGCCGGCCTCGACGCGATGAAGGCGGCGACCGCGCCCGGTTTCGCGGGACTGCCCGCCTCGGCGCTCGCGCGCGCGCGCAAACAAGCGATCGAGCGCTTGGTCAAAATCGTCGTCGTGCTGCTCTTCTTCGTGTTCGCGATCATCAGCGGCATCCATCGGCGTCGCCACGGGCCTCAGCCGTTGGGCGGCGGACTCGCGCCGTTCGGCCTCGGCATGTTGCTCGGTTCGCTGGGCCGTTCGTCCGGTCGCGGTTCGGGCGGCGGATTCGGAGGCGGAGGCTTCGGCGGTTTCGGCGGCGGCGGAGGTTTCTCCGGCGGAGGAGCGTCGGGCCGATGGTGATGAACTTCGTCGCGCTCGAGGATTGGAAAGCGGTCGGCCACGCGGTCGCGACCGGCGATCTCGTCGTGCGCATCGGTTCGCTCGCGGCGGCCGCAGTGCTCGGCGTGCTCGTGGTGCTCGCGCTCGCGCGCCGAGGACGTTATCGCGCCGTCGGCGTGCTGACCGAAGGCGATCGAGCGCGCGTGCGCGACGCGATCTCTTCGGTCGAGCGCGCGAGCCGCGGCGAAGTCGCCGTCGTCGTCGTCGAGCGTTCCGACGACCATCCGAACGCCGATTGGCTCGCCGCCTTGACCGCGCTGTTGATCGGTTCGACGGCGACCGCCGATCTGTTCGGCGAGGCGCATCCGACGATCTTGCTCCTGCTGCATCTCGCGTTCGGCGCGCTCGGCTTCGGCCTCGCGCGAGCGCTCGTCGACTTCAAGCGCAACTTCGTCACGACGCGGCGCGCCGACGAGATGGCGGAAGAGCAGGCGTTGCAGGAGTTCGCGCGGCTCGAGCTCCAGCGCACCAGCGAACGCACCGGCGTCCTGATCTTCGTGTCGCTCTTCGAACGCAGCGTCGTCGTGCTCGGCGATCAGGCGATCCACGCGAAGGTCGGCGCCGACGGTTGGCTCGCGGTCGACCGCGCGGTGCTCGAGCGGATTCGCGAACGTTCCCTCGCGGACGGCTTGGTCGCGGGCGTCGAGGCGGTCGGGCGCATCTTGGCCGAGCACTTTCCGCGCACCGGCGAGCGGCCGAACGAGCTCGTCGATCACCTGATCGTGCGCCAGCGATGATCGAGAGCCGCGCGAGCGCGTGCTAGTTTCGTGCTCGTCATGAAGGCTCTGTTCGCACTCCTTCTTTCGCTCGTCGGCTCGACGTGCTTCGCGCGCCTCGACGGTCCTCCGCCGCGGCCGTTGTTCGAGCGCGTCGAAGTGCTCGGCGCCAGCGTTTCCTCCGGTCGCGGTCTGCGCGTCGACTTCGGCGATGCGCTCGCCGCGACGTGGACGAACTCCGCCGTTGCGATCGAGTCCCGCGCGGAGCAGCACTTCTTCCTGAAGCCCGTCGAGCGCGCGACGCGCCAGATCGACGCGGCGCTCGCGGCGGAGCCCACGTTGATCGTCGGCGTCGACTTCCTCTTCTGGCTCGGCTACGGCGCGGGCGGACCGAGCGGCGCGGCATTGAAGTCGGAGGACGAGCGGCTCGCGTTGCTCGACCGCGGGCTCCACGAACTCGAGCGCGTGCGCTGCACGTTGGTGCTCGGCGACTTTCCCGACATGTCGGCGGCCGTCGGGCACATGCTCCTCGCGAGTCAGGTGCCGACGACGGCGACGCTCGCGCGCCTCAACGCGCGACTGCGCGAGTGGGCGAGCTCGCGGAAGAACGTCGTCGTCGTGTCGCTCGCGAAGTTGGTCGCCGGCATGCGCGCGGAAGAAGCGGTTTCGATCGGCGCGACGACGTTCGCGCCCGAGGAGACGCGCCGTTGGTTGCAACGCGATCGGCTGCACACGACCGAGCGCGGGCTCGTCGCCGTCGCGCTCGCGGTCGATGAAGCGTTGGTCGAAGCCGGGCTCGTGCGGCGCGAGGAGTTGCGCGCGAACTTGGATGACGTCGTCGAGCATTTGCACGCGCCGCGCGCGACGAAGTGAACGTCGCTCAGCCGTCGAGGCGATAGATCTCGACCGTCGGGCCGATGTGGCGCGCGCTCAGGAGCTGCAGCAGGAAACTCGCGGGCTGATAGAGCAGCATGCCTTCCGACGGAGCGGGAGGCCCGAGCGGTTCGAGCGCGAAGACGAGCTCGCCGCGCTTCTGCAACGCATCGCGCAGCAACGCGACCTTGCCGGCGTGGATGCTCTCGATCGGCACGAGGCAGACGAAGTAACCGGGCCGAAGCGGCGCGAGCAACTCGTCGACCTTCGGACCCTTGAGGTCCTCCCAGAACGCATCCTCGTAGCGCGGCAAGTTGCGCACGTCGAAGCGCACGTCGCTCTCGACCGGCACGCGCTTCTGCGCGCGCAGCCAGTAGTAGCAGACCGGCTTGTTGAACCCCTCCGCGCCGTCGAGCGCGGCCTGCGAGTACGCGACCGGCAGATCGACCTCGGGTTGCATCCAGACGTGCTTCGCCGGATCGACGTGCTCGTGGACCCACGCGGCGGCGAGTTCGATCGTGTCGGGGCTCGCGCGCAACTGCACGAGACGCGCGGAGGCGTAGATCGGCAACGCGAGACATAGCGTCGCGACGGCGAGGCCGACGAAGCGCGGTTGGAGACTCGGCAGACGTCGCGCGATGGTTCGCGCGAGCCACGCCGCCGCGACGACCGCGAAGCACGCGGTCACCGGCACCAGCGGCGCGACGAAGCGATCCAGCGTGCCCGAGAACGAACCGAACACCAACGCGTAGGGCACCGCGAACACGCCGACGACGAGGAGGTCGCGACGGAGGTCGGCGGAGAGTCGTTCGCGGCGCTTGCGCAGTCGAATGAGATGCGCGATGCCGAGGCTCGCTCCGACGACCGCGAGCAACGTCATCACCGGATCGTGCCCGATCAAGCCCCACGCGAGCGTGACGAACCCGCCGCCGTCGAACTTCGAGAAGCGGACGTAGTGGCTGCCGAGTTGGGCGGTGTCGTCGGAGACGCGGCCCCACTGCTCGATCTTGCCGGGCAGCAAGTACGGGTAGAAGACGAGCAGCGCGAACACGATCCCGGCGAGCGGGAGCAGCCATTTCAGGCGCTCGATCGCGCGTCTTGGCTTTGGCGCGAGCCAACCCGCGACCGCGAGCGACAGGAAACCGGCGAGGCCCGAGTGGAGCATGCCGATCGAGAGCGTTCCGAGCACCGACGCGAGCAGCCAATCGCGCCAACGGCCGTGACGCGCGAGCGTCAGCGACGCGACGATGGTCAGCGCGATCAACGCGGTGATCGCCGAGTGCGGGCGGCCCTGCTGCGAGTAGTTGAGGTGCATCCCGCTGGTCGCGACGAACAACGCCGCGAGCGCCGACCAGCCGATGCCGAAGAACGCGCGCGCGAGCCAATACGTCGCGGGCACGGCGAGCGTCGAGACCAGCGCCACGACGACGCGCGGTCGCATGAACGTCGCTCGCGCGTGGTCGAGGCGCGTTTCGAGCGGATCGTCGGCGGTGACGTCGTCCTCGTCGCTCGGGATCTGGAGCAACGCCTGGCCGACCATCAACGGGTACGCGGCGTACCACGGGTGCCAGACTTCGCCGCGGATCATCTTCGGCTGCAGCGCGTAGACCGCGTCGTGGTCCGGGTAGTGGACCAACAGGAAGTCGAGGCCGACGAGGCGCGGCACCAGCGCGGCGAGCGAGAGCAGCGCGATCCACAACCACTCCGAGCGAGCGCGAACCGGGATCGCGTGAGGCGGCAGGCTCGACGTTGCGGACGACGCGAGCTCCATCGACCGCGATTGTAGCCTCGGGCGACCGGGCGTCGTTCATCGGCGGCGACGTCGAGGGCGTGGTCGCGCGCTCGCGCTTGCCCCGATGGAAGCGCCGCCGCGCCGCGTCCGACGACCCTCGAGCGATTCACCGCGTCGCGGACGATGAAAGACGGAGGATCCTCTCTAAGATGGGGCCCGCGGCACCGATCGGTCTCGGGTTGGATCGAGGCGCCGCGCACCTTTTCTATGTGCGGATTCATCGGCATCTACGGTCCCGACGGCACTGACGTCGCGCTCGAGATCTACGAAGGTCTGATCGCGGTCCAACACCGCGGCCAGGACGCGGCTGGGATCACCACCTACACCGATTCCTTCCACGTGAAGAAGGGTCTCGGTCTGGTGCGCGACGTTTTCAACGAGCGCAACATGCAGCGCCTGCGCGGACCGCTCGGCGTCGGCCACGTGCGCTACCCGACCGTCGGCCTCGGCTCCGACGAGGACGTCCAGCCGTTCCACATCAACTTCCCGTGCGGCATCGCGATGGCGCACAACGGGAACGTGACCAACTTCCTCGAGCTGAAGACGCGGCTCCAGCGCTCCGGTGTCCGCCCCGGTTCGAACTGCGACCTTGAGGTGATTCTCTTCGTGTTCGCCCGCGCGCTCTCCGAACGCGTCAAGCCCGGCACCGCGCCTCTGCCCGAGGACGTCTTCGCCGCTGTGCGCGCGGTCTACGCCGAGGTGAAGGGCGCGTACTCGGTTTGCGCGATCCTCGCCGATGGCGGGATGGTCGCGTTCCGCGATCCGTTCGGCATCAAGCCGATCTGCTTCGGCGAGAAGCAGACCGACGAAGGCCGTTGGTTCGCGTGCGCGAGCGAGAGCGTCGTGCTCGACGTCACCGGCTACGAGAAGACCCTCGACATCGGCGCGGGCGAGGCGGTCTACGTCACGCCCGAGCGCAAGGTCATCCACAAGAAGCTCGACGACAAGCCGCACCGGCCCTGCATCTTCGAACTCGTCTACTTCGCGCGCCACGACTCGATGCTCGACGGCATGTCGGTCTATCGCACGCGCCGGCGTTTCGGCGAGGCGCTCGCGAACCAGTGGCGCGACTCCGGCGCGCCCGCGCCCGACGTCGTGATCCCGATCCCCGACTCGTCGCGCGAAGCGGCGATGTCGATGGCCGAGCACCTCGGCGTTCCGTATCGCGAAGGCTTGGTCAAGAACCGCTACATCGGTCGCACGTTCATCATGCCGTCCCAGATGGCGCGGACGCACGGCGTGCGGCGCAAGCTGAACTCGATCAAGCTCGAGTTCGAGGGCAAGGACGTCCTGCTCGTCGACGACTCGATCGTCCGCGGCAACACCTCGAAGCGTATCGTGCAGATGGCCCGCGACGCCGGCGCGCGCAAGGTCTACTTCGCGGTGACCAGCCCGCCGCTGATCTCCCCGTGTCCCTACGGCATCGACATGGCGACCAAGACCGAGTTCGTCGCCACCGGCAAGACGCCCGCGGAGATCGCGGACGCGATCGGCGCCGACTACCTGCTCTACCTCGATCGCGAAGCGATGAACGCCGCCGCCCGCGCCGGCAATCCGAAGGTCGAGAAGTTCTGCAACGCGTGCTTCACCGGCGATTACCCGACCGGCGACGTGACGCGCGAGATGCTCAGCGCGATCGAGACCGAGCGCAACGAGAGCCACGCGCAGCTCACGATCTGGTCTTGAGCGTCTAGCCCTTCGCCGACACCTCCTGCAGGCGACGCCTGCGTTCGGCTGTGGGAGGAACGTCGAGCGCGCGTGCCTTCGGTCGCGCGTCGTGGGTCCGCCGCTCGAGCCGTCGCCCGTTCTCCGCGCGATCGAGGCCGCCCCATTCCTTGAAGCAGAACGGCACCTTCGCGGCCGCGCACTGATCGCGGATCGACAGCGCCCACGCCTTCGCCATAGGTCGCGCGTGCGGACCGCTCTCGCCCGCGACGAACACCCAGTCGATGCCGCGCAGGTCGAGCCGTCCGAGGTCTTCGAGCAACGGCTCGAACGCGACGAAGCGCATGCCCGCCCGCGTACGACGCAGTTCTTCGATGCGCGGAACACCGTGCTCACGATCTTCGACGCTGACGCCCAGGCCGATGTGTGCACGCTCGGCGATGCGGGCGAGCTTGCCGCCCAGGAGCTCGCGCATCCGAGCCGCGCGTTTCGTCAGCAACCGGAAGTGATGCCAGTCCGCGAGTCCCATCACCGTGAAGACGCGCGCGACGTACTCCGGTTTCACGCGTTCTTGGAAGAGATCACTGGTCCACGCGACCTCGACCGTCCGCGAGCGCGTCCACGAGAACGGCTCGAGCAACTTCTCCGGCGCGAGCCGCAGCGCGAACCCCTGCTCGTACGCGTGTCCCTCGACGCCTTTCCACCGATGCGCGAACGCCGCCGCCCAACAGTGATCGCAACCCGGACTGACCGCCTTGCAGCCCCGCAGCGGATTCCACTTCGTGTCGGTCCAATCGAACGCGCCTTGTTCGTCCATCGCGAGTCCCCGCTTCGCCCCTCGAGCACGCGCGCCGTCCACCGACGCCCGTCACGCCCAACAAGACTGCAGCGGGAGCGCTCGGTTGCGCTTCGACCGCGAATCTCCGCAGCTCAGCGCGGCCCTTTCATCGGAGGCTCGAACTCGTACCTCCACAACCGCGTCTGCCAAGCCGGCCCGCCCCAACACTCGACGTCCATCGCATGGCGACTCGCGCCGTCCGAAAGTCGCGCGCCGACGACGATGAGGCGCGACGGCGGATCACGACGGACGTTCGCTGCCGCCATCGCGATCGGGTAGTACTCGCGCGACTTGTCGCTGCAGGTGCGCACGATGTGGCCGTCGGCATCGAAGATGCGCCAAACGCCCGCGAACCAGAACTCTCGGGGCGTTGCCACCGCCACGAATCGAGCCGACTCCGGAACACCGCGCAGCACCGCGACCAACGGACCTTCGTCGTAGGCGCCGCTCACGGCGAGCGTGCGCAACGGATCGCCGGGCGCGGCGCGAGAGATTCGAGCCTCGGCCACGAACTCGCCCTTGTCTGAATCCAGTGTTCGCCGCGCACCGATCACGACTTCGTCGAGTCCGTCGCCGTCGAGATCGCCGTACGTCGCGAGCGAAGTTCCGATCGTCACGCCGCAGCCCTCGGAGTAGCGCTCCAGGATCGGCTGAAGCAAGCGACCAGAGAGCCACAGAACCGAACGCTCCCTGTTCCACCACGCCGTCGTGACGAGATCGAGCCCAGGCTCGCGGTCGAACTCGCCGACACCGAGCCAAAGCCCCAAGCCCCGTAGCTCGCGCCCACCCTCGACCGCCGCGACCTCGCAGCCGTCGCGGAGCGAAACGATCGACACCCGTCCTTCGCGCTGCGCCGTCCGTTCGAAGTTGAATCGAGCGACCGCGAGATCCGCGACACCGTCGCCATCGACGTCATCCAATGCGGCGAGAGAGCAACACCACTCCTGCCACGTCGGCGGCTCGCGGTGCGTGCAGAGCAGCTCGCCGTTGTCCCCGCGAAGCAAGTCGAGTCGGGCTCCCGAGTCGCTTCGTCACGTGCCGCGACGACGACCAACGGCTCCGCGACGCCGCGAGTCACGGCGATCACGGCAAGAGCCGTGGAATGACGCGCCGCGTAGTCGGTTCGGCTCCAGAGCAGCTTGCCCGACCTGCCGTTCAGGACACACACGGCGCTGCTCCGCGGAGCTCCGTGGTCGGGGTCGACGATCAGCACGTCGTCGTAGTCGTCGCGATCCACGTCGCCCGTCGCAAGCGACGCGTCCGGCATCTGCGCTCGTACGGCGACGGACAGCGCGCTCGCGGCGAGCACGATCCTCGCGACCCGACAACCGATCCGACCGACGTTCATGCCGTGTCCTTGACGCGACCGCGCGGAACGCAACGGGCAATTGCAGCGAAACGCCCGCCGCCTACTTCGCGTCGGTCAAGCGGTAGAGGTACCAGCTCGCTACGCTCCGCAGCGGAGCCCACGCTTCGCTCCGCGCCAAGACCTGCTTCGGCGTCGGCCGCTCCCGCAGGCCGTCAAGCCGCTTGACGCCCTCCTGAATCCCAAGATCGCCGCACGGCATCACGTCGAGGCGGCCGAGGCGGAACATCAGGAACATCTGCGCGCTCCATTCGCCGATGCCGTGGACTTCAGTCAACGCTGCGACGACGTGCTCGTCCGGCTTGCGACCAAGCGCACGAAGATCGAGCTCGCGCTCGTGCACACGCCGCGCGAGGTCGCGCAACGCTCGCTCCTTATTGGACGAGACACCGGCTCCGCGCAGCGCGGCGGACTCGAGCGCGAGCAACTCCTCGGCCTTCGGAAACCCGCGCCCCGGCGTCAACGCGACGACGCGATCGTGAATCGTCGTCGCCGCCTTCCAGTGCAACTGCTGGAAGAGTATCGCGCGGGCGAGTGCGTGGAAGTGCGTACGCTGCTCCCGTTGCGCGGCTCCGGGAAAACCGGGGAACGGCGGCAAGCGGCGCATCGCGCGACCGAGCGACGGATCCCTGCGCGCGAGCGCACGCAGGTCGGCGGGCGAGGGCTTCATCGCCGGAGCATGCGGCGCGTGCTCGAAACGATCCAGTCCCGAGCCCTCGACGAAGCGGGAATGAAGTTCGCGTCGACGCTGGGTCGAAACGTTCGGGAGCGGGAGCACCACGACCTTCTCAACCCCGCGCTCGTGTTCTAATTTGTAGGCCACATGAGCAGTCCAAGCGTCCTCTCGCAACCCGCGCTCGTGCTCAACGAGTCGTGGACCGCGATCCACACGATCACCGTGCGTCGCGCGTTGCGCTTGGTCTTCAACGGCTCCGCCAAGGCGGTCAACCCCGACTCCTACGAGGCCCACACGTTCGAGACGTGGGCGTCGCTCGCGGTTCCGGTGAATGAGCCCGCGATCCGCACCGTGCGTCTGCGCATCAAGGTGCCTGAGATCATCTTGTTGACGCGCTACGACGGCATGCCGAATCCGGCGGCGGTGTTCTCGCGCCGCAACCTCTTCCGGCGCGATCACAACACTTGCCAGTACTGCGGGATTCGTCCAGGCACGTCGGAACTCTCGATCGATCACGTCATGCCGCGCTCGCGCGGCGGCAAGAGCACGTGGGAGAACTGCGTGCTCGCGTGCATGGATTGCAACCGTCGCAAGCGCGATCGCACGCCGCCCGAGGCGGGACTGAAGCTCTACAAGAAGCCCGAGAAGCCGAAGTGGTCGCCGTTCTTCGAGATCCCGATCGGGCGCGTGCGCACCAGTTGGGAGCGCTTCGTCAGCGATCGTTATTGGAACGTTCCGCTCGAGCCGTGAGTCACTTCGCGCGAGAGAGTTCGCGCAGTTCGTCGACGAGCTTGGTCAGGTCGCGCGGCGGCACCAATGGAGGGCACGCGGCCGGCTTCCTCAGTTCCGCGAGCTCGGCGGCGCTCGGCAACGTCTTGTCGACGCGCGCGGCGAGGTAGGCGGCGGCGATGGCGAGCAGGGGCTCTTCGTCGATGGACGACGGACGGCTCGCGCGTTCACCGCCGAGGCCGAGCCGAGCCGTCGCGATCCAGGCCACCGCGCGCGCGAGCGGATCGTTCGGCAGGTGACGCAATGCGGTCCGCGCGAGTTCGAGCGCGTGCTCGAGCGTCGTTCGCGCCGCGCCGGGCGAGCGCACGCTTAACCACGCCTCGCGCGCGAGCTCGCTCGGATCGTCGATCGAACTTTCCGCGAGTTCGAGCGCCTTCACCCGCAACCCGTCGGCGAGCGCGGCGTCTTCTTGGATTGCTGCGCGTAGATCGCGGGCGAGAAAATGAGTCGGCTTCAACTTCTCCACTGTCTGCCACGCCTTCGGACCGGCGTCCCACCAACGCAGGCTGCTGTCGAGCGAGCCGCTGACGATCGTCGCGCCGTCGGGCGTCGAGGCCAGCGCCTGCACGCTGTTGGTGTGATCGCCGAACACGGCCATCTCGGCGCCGCGCGTGAGATCCCAGAAGCGCACGGTGCGATCGACCGCGCAACTGACGACGCGCTCGCCGTCGGCGGTGAAGAGCACGTCGTTCGCCGCGCCTTCATGGCCGTCGAGGACGCGCTCGATCGCGCGCGCGGCGTAGTTCCAGATCACGATGCGCCCGTCGCCGAGCGCCAGGCCGACGCGCGCGCCGTCGGGACTCCACGCGAGGCGCACGATCTCGGCGTGCAGCGGTTCGGCGGCGAAGAGCTCACGCTTCTCGAGCGGGTCGACGAAGACCAAACGCCCCGCACGACCGCCGAGCGCAACGATCGGCTCGCGCGGATGCGCCGCGACGGTCGACAACGAGGGCGCGACGTCCGCGATCTGCTCGATCGAACCCAGCGCGGCGTCGCCGACGTACGCGAGTCCGCTCTGCGCGACCGCGACGAAACGCTCGCCGCCGGCGAGCCACGCGAGCGCGGTCAGCGCGGCGTCGTCGACGTGCGCGCGTGCGATCCGCCTTTGGCCGTCGGCGCTCCAGCCCTCGGCGTAGCCGAGCGTGTTGCCGAGCAAGACGCTCTCGCCATCGGGCGCGACCGCGGCGCTGCGCCATTCGGCGTCGGAGGCGGCGTAGTGGACCAGCTCCTTGCCGCTCGGCGCTTCGAACCGCGTCGCGAAGCCGCCGTGGATCGCGAGGATGCTCTTCGAGTCGGGGAACGCGCGCAACGTCCACGTCCACTTGCCCTTGACGCGCGTGACGCGGGGATCGCCGGCGCCGAGCTTCCACGCGAAGAGGCGCGAGGTCATGTCGGCGCTGACCGCTCGCGTTCCGTCGGGGGAGAGCGCGACCGCGATCGCCGCGGCGCCGTGACCGAGCTCGGTCGACGCCAGCGCGAGTTCGTCGAGATCCCACACGCGCAGCGTGCGATCCCAACCGACGCTCGCGAGGCGCCGACCGCTCTGATCGACGTCGATGTCCCACACGAGATCGCCGTGTCCGCGCAACACGCCGCGCAATGTGAACGACGGCACATCCCAGACGCGCAGAGTTTGATCGTGGGACGCGCTCACCAACGTCTTGCCGTCGGGCGTGAAGAGCACGCGCGAGACGTAGCCGGTGTGATCTCCGAGACGCGCGACCGTCGCGCCCGTCGCGGCGTCGAAGACGAGCACCGAAGTCGTCGTCGAGGTGCCGACGGCGAGCCACGCACCGTCGCGGCTGAACGAGATCGAACCGGTGGCGCTGTCGGTCTTCCACGCTGCGAGGCGTTCGCCCGCGAGCGTCCACACCGAGACCCTGCCGACCCACGAACTGGTCGCGAGACGCTCGTCGCGGGCGTCGACGGCGCACGAGAGCAGCGCGGAGTCGCCTGTGCTCCACGAGTGTTCCTCGCAGAGCGGTGTCGTCGACAGGACGAAGACGCGACCGCGCGTCGTCGTCGCGACCAAGTGCTCGCCGTCGGACGTGATCGCCATGCGGCCGACGAGCTCGTCGCCGAGCGCGACTTCGTCGAGTACGGCTCCGCTCGTCGGATCGCGCGCTTCGATGCGGCCTTCGCGGGTCGAGACGAAGACGCGCGTGCCGTCGGGATGCCAGACGACGCCGCGGACTTCGGACGAGAGGACGGCGCGCGTCCACAGCGCGCTCTCCGCGCGGCGCAACAGATGCCACCACTCGAAGCCGCGGTACTCGCTCGGACAACTCTCGAGCCGTTGCCGCGCGGTCGCGATGTCGAGCCCGCGCAAGGCGCCGTACGCGGCGTAGAGGTCGGCGGTGTATTGCTGGAGGCGTGCGACGTTGCGCTGTTCGAGCGCATCGGCCGCGGCGTCGGTCGAACGCCGTTCCGCGCGCCGCGCGTCGACCGCGAAGAGAGCGCTGACGATCGTCGCCGCGAGCAACACGCCGAGGACGACGCCGAACGACACGACCAACGCGCGATGGCGCCGCGCGAACATCCGCAGCTGGTACCTCACGCTCGGACGTTGTGCTTCGACCGGCTCGCCGCGCAGGAAACGCTGCACGTCGGCGGCAAGCGCGAGCGCCGACGGATAACGCCGGGTGCGGTCCTTCTCGAGCGCCTTGAACACGATCGCATCGAGGTCGACGGGCACGTCGGCGGAGCGCGTGCTCGGCCGCGGCGGCGTCGCGTCGGTCAGGATGCGCGCGGCTTCCGCGAGCGAAGCGTTGGCGACGTCGAACGGGAGTTCGTACGTGAGCAGCTCGAAGAGCACGACGCCGAGCGCATACACGTCGCTGCGCACGTCGATGCCGTCGCTCGTGCCGCCGATCTGCTCCGGCGACATGTACGGCAACGTGCCGAGCACGCGACCGGCCTCGGTGACGAAGCTCGACGGCGTGCCGTCGTTCGCGCGCAGCCGCGCGACGCCGAAGTCGATCACCTTGACGCGTCCGTGGCCGTCGACGAGGACGTTGTTCGGCTTCAAGTCGCGGTGGATGACGCCGCGCTCGTGGCCGTGTTGGACCGTGTCGCACAGATCGACGAAGAGCGCGAGACGCGCGCGCAGGCCGAGGCCGTGAACTCGCGCGTGCTCGGTCAACGAGCGCGCGTCCTCGATGAACTCCATCGCGTACCACGGCAAGCCGTCGCCGTGGACGCCGGACGCGTAGACCTGGGCGACGTGCGGATGGCGCAAGCGCGCGAGGATCTCGGCCTCGTGGCGAAAACGGCGCACCGCTTCAGCGGAGCCGAAGCCGAAGCGCAACGTCTTGAGCGCGACGCGGCGATGCGGCTCGTCCTGTTCCGCTTCCCAGATCGTGCCCATGCCGCCGGCGGCGAGACGGCGCGTCAGACGGAAGCCGCCGACGCGCGTGCCCGGCGCGAGGTCGAGATCGGGCGGGACGAGGTTCGCGACCGGCAGCGGCGTCGAGCGCGGTTCGAGGAACGCGTCGGACGATTCGGCGGAACGCAACAGCTCCTCGACCTCGTCGCGCAACGCGCGGTCGTCGCCGCATTCGCGGGCGAGCCACTCGGCGCGCGCCTCGCGCGGCAAACCGTGGGCGGCCTCGACGAGGCGGCGCACGCGCGCGAAGTCGAGGGAGCTCATCGCGGTCGCTCAGGCCTGCTCGTACGCCTTCAGCTCGCGGTGCAACCAACCGCGCGCCGTCACCCACGCGCCTTCGACCTGACGCACGGAGAGGCCGAGGGCCTTGCCGGTTTCCTCGGTCGTCAGGCCGGCGAAGAAACGGAGCTCGACGATGCGCGCGAGCTCCGCGTCCTTGGCCGCGAGTTTCTCGAGCGCCTGGTCGAGGGCCAACACGTCGACGGCTCGCTCTTCATAGGAAGCGAGCGCGTCGTCGAGGGTGACACGCTCGTGCCCCGCGCCGCGCTTGTCGGCCATCCTCCGCCGCGCGTGGTCGACGAGCACGCGGCGCATCGCCTTCGCGGCGGTGCACAGGAAGTGTGCGCGGCTCTCCCAACGTTGCCCGTCGCCGCCGATCAAGCGCAGCCACACCTCGTGGACGAGGGCGGTCGCCTGCAAGGTGTGGTTCGCGCGTTCTTCGCGCATGCTCTTCTCGGCGAGCGTGTGCATCTCGCGGTAGAGCAGCTCGAGCAGCTGACTCTGCGCGGCGGAGTCACCGGCTTCCATGCGCTGCAAGAGCAGCGTCGCTTGTTGCGGCGTCGAAGCGGTCATCGCGCTATCTGTTCGTGCGAGAAACGGAGGTGGGGCCCTTGTCGATTATCCGCCCTCGACGTCGAGTCCGCGAGTCGGACCGCCGCGGATGACCGAGCGTGCGCGGAGCGGGTATCCTTCTACGCCCTCATGCGCGTCCTGCTCACCTCGCCGGTCTTCCCGCCGGACCTCGGCGGCCCCGCGGTCTACGTGCCCAGCCTCGCGCGCTTCTTGGTCGAGCGCGGGCACCAAGTGCGCGTCGTCGCGTTCTGCTCCGACCCCGAACCGAAGGGCCATCCGTTCGAGGTCGTCTCGATCAGCCGCGGCCGGCTCGCGTGGCGCTACGTCAAGGCGTTCTTCCTGGTTTGGAAGCACGCGCGCGAGTTCGACGTCGTGTACGTCAACGAGCATTTGGCGCTGGTGCACGTGCTCGCCGCGCGCCTCGCCTTCCGGCCGGTGATGATCCGCCTGATGGTCGACGGCGCGTGGGAGATCAGCCATCGCAAGGGCTGGATCGGCGGCGACGACATCAACACGTTCGAGACCAAGGACTACGGTCCGAAGGTCAAGTTGACGCGCGCGCTCCAGAAATGGTGGTGGGGGCGCTGCACGCGGATCATCTCGTGCTCGAACTTCCTGCGCGACATCACGGTCGGGCGGTACGGCGTCGCAGGCCCGAAGGTGCAGCTCGTCTACAACGCCTACCACGGTCCGACGGCCGCGCAGTTCGCGCAGAGCAAGACGAAGGCGCGGCAGGAACTCGGTCTCGATCCGCGGCCGCGCTATGCGTTGACGATCTGCCGTTTGATGGTGTGGAAGGGCGTCGATCACATCGTACGCGCGCTGCAGAAGCTGCCGGACGATGTCCATCTGCTCGTCGCGGGCGACGGCGACATGTTCGAGGCGTGGAAGGGGTTGGCGAAGGAGCTCGGGCTCGCGCACCGCGCGCACTTCCTCGGCAACGTGCCGTACGAGAAGATCCCGCTCTACATCCGCGCGACCGACGTCTTCGTCCTGAACAGCGAGTACGAGGGCCTGTCGCACACGTTGCTCGAGGTCAGCGCCCTGGGCACGCCGATCGTCGCGACCGGCGTCTGCGGCAACCCCGAGGTCGTCGAGGACGAGGTCAACGGTCTTCTGGTGCCTCCGCGCAGTCCCGACGCGATCGCGGCGGCGGTGAAGCGCCTGCTCGACGACCCGGCGCTCGCCGAACGTTTCGCCCGCAAGGGGCTCGAGCGCATGGATCGTTTTTCCCGCACGACCACGTTCGGAAAGATCGAGCAAGCGCTCGCCGAAGTGGCGAAGAAGAAGCTCACGGCGGCGTCGACCGCCGTTTCCTGAGCCTGCGGGCGCGCGGCGCGACGTTCCGACCGCCGCGTGCCGGGCACCATAGGCGTTACGATTCGCGGATAGCCGTCACGGGCGACAGTCGCGCACCGGGACCTCGCTCTAGACTCTAGGTAGATCGGCGCCGGCGTCGATCCGCGCGGAGCCCCGCGAGTGATGTGCAACCAGATCCGCAGACAGTCGAGTTCCGCAAGACGAGGTAGAGCATGAAAGTCCTCTTCATCGAAGAGTACCTGCCCCAGGAAATGCTGGGAGTGATGTGGGTGAGCCGAGCGATCAAGGACGCCGGCCACGACGCGAAGGCGCTCTTCCTCCCCGACACCAAGTGGGTCGAGAAGCTGCGCGAGTACGCGCCGGACGTCGTCTGCTACTCGACGACCACCGGCATGCACCTCTACTACGCGGACATCAACCGCCGCGTGAAAGAGGTGATGCCGAACGTGTTCAGCATCGTCGGCGGACCGCACGCGACGTTCTCGCCGGAATTTGTCGAGACGCCCGGCATCGACGCGATCTGTCGCGGCGAAGGTGAGTACGCGATCGTCGACCTGCTGAACCGCATGCGCGACGGCAAGGACTACAACGACACCGAGAACTTCTGGATCAAGGACCGCAAGACCGGCGAGATCCACAAGAACCCGCAACGTCCGTTGGTCCAGGACCTCGACTCCCTGGGGTTCCCCGACCGCGACATCGTCTACGACGCGGGCCACATCTACCGCGACGCCGACCGCAAGGTGTTCGTGAGCCAGCGCGGCTGTCCGATGCCGTGCTCGTTCTGCTTCCACCATGCGATGAAGAAGAAGATCTACAACACGCGCAACGGCGAGTACGTCCGCAAGCGGACCGTCACGCACTTGCTCGAGGAGATCAAGCAGGTCCGCGCCAAGTACAACCTGAAGTTCGTCCACTTCGTCGACGACATCTTCAATCTGCGCAACGACTGGCTCGACGAGTTCTGCGAGCGCTACCCGAAGGAGATCGGGTTGCCCTTCGATGTGATCTTGATGGCCAACATGACCACCGAGGAACACATCAAGAAGTTGCGCCACGCCGGCTGCGTCTACGCGCGCATCGCCTTCGAGGCCGCGAACGACCACATCCGCAACGCGGTGTTCAAGAAGCACACGACGCGCCAACAGTTGATCGACGCGTCGCACTGGATCCGCAAGCACGGCATCCGTTTGGGTTCGCTCAACATCCTCGGCGGCCCGGGCGGGACGATCGAGGACGAGCTCGAAACGATCCGCCTCAACGTCGAGGCGAAGGTCGAGCACCCGATGGTGTCGTTGATGCAGCCGTACCCGATGTTCGAGATCAACGAGATCACGCGCGACATGGGCTACGCGATCTCGAGCCTCGACGAGTTCCCGGTCAACTTCCGCCGCACCGCGCCGATGATCTCGGAGCACAAGGCGCAGCTCGAGAACCTGCACAAGCTCTTCCCGCTCGCCGTGCGCAATCCGTGGCTCGTCCGGTTCCTGCCGCGCCTGATCAAGGCGAAGTGGATGTACCGGCCGTACCTGATTCTTTTCATGCTCCACGCCGAGTACCTCGTCGCCGAGCAAGCGCGCATCTACTCGTCCGCCCAGGGCCTGTCGGGTCCGCGTTACTGGACGTGGGTCGACTTCACGTACCGGTTGTCGACGAAGGGCGTCCTGCGTGTCTACTCGGTGCTCTTCGCGCGCTTCGCACGCCGCTTCTCGAACGCCGAGAAGCAACTGCAGGTTTCCCTGCAGATGGGCGACGAGCGCGTCGTCTCGCACATGGACTGAGGACGGGCCCTCGGGCCGCCGTTCTCGTCGGCGCCCGCTACGGGCGTTCGCGTCCCCACGTTTCACTCTCGCTGGTTAGACTCGAGGGACGAGGGAGCGCTGTCGTGCCCCTCGCGACCACCGCGGATCCACACCTGACGGGAGCACGGGCCTTGAGAGTTCTGTTCATCGAGGAGTATCTGCCCCAGGAGATGCTCGGGCTGATGTGGGTGAGCCGCGCGGTCAAGGACGCCGGTCACGAGTCCAAGGCGCTGTTCCTGCCCGACACCAAGTGGGTCGAGAAGCTGCGCGAGTACGCGCCCGACGTCGTCTGCTACTCGACGACCACCGGCATGCACCTCTACTACGCGGACATCAACCGCAAGGTGAAGGAGGTGCTGCCGAACGTGCTCAGCATCGTCGGCGGCCCGCACCCGACGTTCGTCCCCGAATACGTCGAGACACCGGGCATCGACGCGATCTGTCGCGGCGAGGGCGAGGCGGCGTTGGTCGACCTGCTGAACCGCATGCGCGACGGCAAGGACTACAACGACTGCGAGAACTTCTGGATCAAGGACAGGAAGACCGGCGAGATCCACAAGAACCCGCAGCGACCGTTGGTTCAGGACCTCGACTCACTCGGCTTCCCCGATCGCGACGTCGTCTACGAAGCTGGCGAGATCTACCGCAACACGCACCGCAAGGTCTTCGTCAGCCAACGCGGCTGCCCGATGCCGTGCTCGTTCTGCTTCCACCACGCGTGGAAGAAGAAGGTCTACAACGTCCGCAACAGCGAGTACGTCCGCAAGCGCTCGGTGACGCACTTGCTCGAAGAGATCAAGGCGGTGCGTGCGAAGTACCCGCTGAAGTTCGTTCACTTCGTCGACGACATCTTCAACCTGCGCAACGACTGGCTCGACGAGTTCTGCGAGCGTTACCCGAAGGAGATCGGACTGCCGTTCGACGTGATCCTGATGGCCAACATGACCACCGAAGATCACATCAAGAAGCTGCGTGCTGCCGGCTGCGTCTACGCGCGCATCGCGTTCGAAGCCGCGAATGACTACATCCGCAACGCAGTGTTCAAGAAGCACACGACCCGTCAACAACTCCTCGACGCCGCGGGCTGGATCAAGAAGTACGGTATTCGCCTAGGCAGCCTCAACATGCTCGGCGGCCCGGGCAGCACGCTCGAGGACGAGTTCGACTCGGTGAAGCTCAACATCGAGGCAAGCGTCGACCACCCGTTGGTCTCGATCATGCAGCCGTACCCGATGTTCGACATCAACGACATCACGAAGCAGATGGGCTTCGCCGTCGCGGCCTACGACGACTTCCCCGAGAAGTTCAACCGCACGTCGTCGATCCTGTTCGACAACCGACGGGAGATCGAGAACCTCCACAAGCTCTTCCCGTTGATCGTGCGCTTTCCCTCGTTGATGCGCTTCGCGCCGAGGTTGATCCGAGTTCACTGGATGGCCAAGGCGTACCTGATCCTCTACATGCTCTACAGCGAGTGGATGGTCGCCGAGCAGGCCCAGATCTACTCGAAGGCGCAGGGGCTGAAGGGGCCGCGTTACTGGGCGACCGTCGACTTCGCCTATCGTCTCAGCACCAAGGGCGTCCTGCGCGTCTATCAGGTGGTGTTCTCGAAGGTGTTCGAGCGCTTCATGGCTCCCAAGACTCACCAGATGACCATGGCCTTGCAGATGGGCGACGAGCGCGTCGTCTCGCACATGGACTGACGCACCTCGCCGCGGTTGCGACCGCGACGACGAATTCACGGCGGCCTCGCTCGCTCCGAGCGGGGCCGCCTTCTTTCCGATCGCAGATTCGATTCTCGAGCTCGTCGCGAAGTGCCGACTTCGAGATTCGCGAACTCTTCGTCTGACCGCGTTCGCGACGACGCGGTAGCCTGCGCGCGACGGCTCTCTACACAGCGAACGGGCGCCGGACTTGGATCGAAGGTCCGCATCCGATTCACGCCGAGCGCCGCATTCGACGAAAGGCTCGCCATGACTCCGTCGCGTTTCGCGTCACGCGTTTCGAAGGTTCACTTCGGTCGTCAACTCGTCGCGACCGCGGCACTGTTGCTCGGCGCCGACGTTCCGTTGCACGCACAGAAGGAGCCGCAGGCCGACTGCATCAAGGGCTATTGGCAGTTGACGAGCTACGACCACATTCCCGGTCACGATCACACGAGCGCCGGCACCGGGATCAAGTACTCCGCGTGGGCCGACGTGCTCGCCGAGGGCGAGCACCTGACGGTGACCGGCCTCGCGAAAGGCACGTGGCCGTGGACGCAATCGGCGTTCGCGCACGCGACGGGCGCGTACGCCTACCGTTTCGAATGGAAGGGATCGGGCGGAGGCGCCGGCGGCGCCGCGGCGAAGGTGACGTTCGTCGGCCAGGTCACGCTCCAGAGTCCCGATGCGTCGGTGGATCTCGACGGGTCTTCGCGCGTGCAGTGCTCGTTGTTCGAGTCGATTCAAACCGGCGGGCCGTTCCATCTCTCGACGGGACACGAGGACGTCGAAGTCAGTCCGTACGGCGTCACGCTCAAGGTGCCGTTGACCGCCGACGGAGCTCTGTCGAAGTCGTTGAACTGTCCGGCGCGCAAGAACGCCGGCGAAGCGTGTCACGACCTGATCGTCGTCGCCGAGGACGTCACCGGCACGCTCGCGGTGTACGCCGGCGGATTCGCCGGACACGTGCAGTGGGTCGACGTCGGCGGCATCGCGATCTGCAACTTCAACCTCCAGTCCTGTTGCGACTTCCCGAACGGGCATGGGCTCGCTCCCGCCTATCCGGGCGAGTGACGATGAAGACGCGTTGGTTCGCGCTCCTCGTCGTCGCGACGAGTTTGGTCGCCGTGCTGTGTCGGTGCGGCGGTGAATCCACGCTCGCACCGTCGGTCGGCACGAGCTCGTCGCAGGCGAGCCTCTTCCTTTCGACCACCGACCCGTGCGCGACGGAACTCGAGGTGCGCCGAGTCGTCGACGCGAACGCGGCGCCTGTGTCCGTCGACGCAACGACCGGCGCGGTCGAACTTCGCTTCCACGGCGCGCGCTCCGCGGCGATCCGCGCGAGCCTCGAGTTCGCGGACGATGAGGGCTCTCTCAGCCCCGACGCTCGGCGCCGACTGAAGTCCGCGCGCACGCCGCTCGCGGCGGACGACGGCGGCCGAATCCGTTGGACGGACCTTCCGCCGGGCGCGTACCGCTGGAGCCTCGCCTCGCCGACGCCCGTCGTGATGTCGCCGCGCGCGCCGAACGCCGAGTTCCGCGCCGACGGGACGATCGCGCCATGCGATGCGACGCTGCGTCACGAACTCTCCGACGCGTTCGACGTCGCCGCGGGCCGAGTCGTTTCGTTCGACGTGACGGTGCTCGCCTCCGCCTCGGTGACCGGCGTCGTCCTCGGCTGGGACGGGCAGCCGGTGCGGCACGCGCTCGTGACGCTCAAGCACGACTCAGGCGTGCTCGCGAATCCGAACCGCGGGCCGGACTTCCGAACGGTGCTCGCCGAAGGCGACGGCGTCGAGACCGACGCGTTCGGCCTCTTCGAGAAAGGCGGACTGCGGCCCGGGTCCAAACTCCTGTCCGCGACGTGGCGCGACGCGGTAGGGCTTTCGTTCGTGACGGCGCAGTTCTCGGTCGTCGAGGGCGAGCGCGTCGACCTCGGCGGACTCGTCCCCGCCGGCGAGAGCGTCGAATTCGTCCTGCGGTTCGAGGTCGAAGGCGCGGTGCGTTCGTGCCGCGAACTCGGCCTCGCGCCGCCCGCGCCGCGCGTGCTCTTCGCGTCCGACGCGCGCACCGTGCCGTTCGCGTCGACGGTCTCGACCGCGTTCGAGTGCGAGATGGAGCGACCGTTCGTGATCCGCGGCCTCGCGGCCGGCGGCTACGACGTGACGATCCCCGACGGCGCGTGGTTCGACGGCAAGCTCGGCGAGTGGGAGCTCGTCCCCACGAAACTCGAACCGCGCGAATTCGCCGTACCGACTTCCGGTCCGCTCGAATTCCGCGTGCGCGTCCGTCCGCGCCGCGCGACGCGCGATCAGCTCGTCGACGAGCGCTGAGACGCGTCGCGGCGAGCGGTTTCGTCGGCGGCCTCGCGCGACCTCTCCGTTAGATTCGCGGAGCGTGACCTACTCCGCCTACGAAGACCTCGCCGTCGCGATCGAGCGCGCGGGCCGCGCCGAGTTGGTCGGTGAACGCCGCGCGGCGTGGTGCCGGTTGCTGCGCGACTTGCTCGAGGCCGACGATCTCGCCGCGGCGCTCGCTCGCGCGCGAGCGGTGCTCGACCAACGCCCCGACCTGCGCGCGGACTTCCAACGTTCGTTCGCCGAGCTCGCCGGGCAAGGCAACGCGTTGACGCTGTTCGCCGAGGCCGGCATGCCGGGCGAGCGCGGTTTGCTCGCGGAGCTCGTCGAACGCGTGCTCCGCCGCTGCGTGCCGGCGCCCGGCAACGACGTCGATCTCGCGCGGACGCTCGGGCGCGTCCTCGCCTCGCGCGACGAACGCGAACGGTTCGAGAACCTCGACGACGCGGCGAGCGAACAGCTCTTCGCGTTCTTCGCCGACGAGTGCGGCGAGACGACGGCCGCGCCGTTGCGCGTCGCGTTCGCCGACGCGGTGCGTCTGCTCGCGTCGCGCGCCGCGAGCGAAGGGTTGTCGGCGAAGCTGCGCGAGCGCACGCCGAACGGCCCGGTCTCCCAGTCCGCGTTCCACGTCCTGCGCCGCGCCTCCGACGACCTGGCCGACGCCTGGCTCGAACGGCGCGACCTGACCGAAGTGCTGGAACGCTGGCGCCGCGCGCGAGCCGCCGTGCCGGCGACGCTCGCGGAGCTGAAGCACGAAGTCGACGGCGAAGGCATCAGCATCGACATCGTGTACGGGCTCGAAGTGATCGAGCGTTCGCTCGCGCGGCTCGACCTCGCGATCGACGTGCTCGCGGGGCGCACCGGGGCTCTGCGACGTTGGATCGCCGCGCTCGCGCACGGCGTCGACGAACAACGGCGCATCGGCTCGCTGTTGCGCGGCAGCACGCGTCGCCTCCACCGTCGCATCGTCGAACGCTCGGGCCAAACCGGCGAGCACTACATCGCGAAGACCAAACGCGAGTACGGCGTGATGTGGCTCGCGGCCGCGGGCGGCGGTTTGCTGACGACGTCGACGGCGGCGCTCAAGCTCGCGGTGCACGGGCTGCACCTCGCGCCGTTCCAAGAGGGCATGCTCTACGGCCTCAACTACGCGATCGCGTTCTTGTTGCTCCAGACGCTGCACCTGACGCTCGCGACCAAGCAACCGGCGATGACCGCGGCGCACCTCGCGGCGTTGGTGCGCGAACACCGCGGCGCGAAGCGGCTCGAGGAGATCGTCGACTGGACCGCGCGGATCGTGCGCTCGCAACTCGCGGCCGCGATCGCGAACGTCACGTTTGTCTCGATCGGCGCGTTCGTGTTCGCGCAACTCTGGCGCGCGACGTTCGGGCATCCGTTCGTCGAAGAGGAAGTCGCGCGCGCGACCTACACGGCGCTCTCGCCGCTCGACAGCGGCACGATCCTCTTCGCGGCGTTGACCGGCGTGATCCTGTGGCTCGCGAGCCTCGCCGGCGGTTGGATCGAGAACTGGGTCGTCTATCGCCGCATTCCGCGCGTGATTGCCGAGTTCGAGGTCCATTCGCCGAAACGGCGCGAGCGCTTGCAGCGCCTCTCCGCGCGCGTCGAACGCGACATCGGCGGCTGGGCGACCAGCGTGTCGCTCGGCTTCCTGCTCGGCATGACGCCGGCATTCGGTCTCTTCCTCGGCGTGCCGCTCGACGTGCGCCACGTCACGCTCTCGACCGGCACGCTCGCGCTCGCCGCCGCGTCGCTCGACCAACATTGGTTCCTGCAAGGCGGTTTCCTGCACGCGAGCGCCGGCATCGCCGTGATGTTCGTGCTCAACCTCGGCGTCAGTTTCGGACTGTCGCTCTTCACCGCGTTGCGCGCGTTCGAACTCTCGCTGTCGGAGTTCGGCAGTCTCTTCCGCCGCCTCGGCCGTCGGCTCGCGACGCGCCCGAGCGAGTTCCTCTGGCCGAACGATTGACGCGCCGCGGTTCGCCTTGAATCGCGGCGGTCGCGGCCCATGAGTGCGGCCCGATGTCGATCCTGCGCGCGTTGTCGAACGAACTCGCGGCGATCGCGGATGCCGTCGCGCCCGCGGTGCTGCACGTCGGCACCCTGCGTTCGCGCGGAGCGCGCGGCGAGATGTCCGGCGGATCGGGCGTGGTCATCAGCGGCGACGGACTCGCGTTGACCAACAGCCACGTCGTCCACGGCGCGGTCGGGGTCGAGACGACGCTCGCGGACGGGCGCACGTTGCTCGCCGACGTCGTCGGCGACGATCCGGCGACCGATCTCGCGCTGCTGCGGCTCGCCGGCCGCGATCTCGCGCACGCCGAGCTCGGCGACTCGAACGCGTTGCGGGTCGGCGAGTTCGTCACCGCGGTCGGTTCGCCGTTCGGCCTCGCGCGCACGGTGACGTGCGGGATCGTCAGCGCGCTCGGGCGCACGCTCGCGAGCCGCGTCGCCGGCCGCGCGATCGAAGGCGTGATCCAGACCGACGCGCCGCTCAACCCCGGCAACTCGGGCGGGCCGCTGCTTTCCGCCGAAGGCCGCGTCGTCGGCATCAACACGGCGATCGTGCAGTTCGCGCAAGGCTTGTGCTTCGCCGTGCCGTCGAACACCGCGGCCTTCGTCGTCGGCGAGCTCGCGTCGCACGGCCGCGTGCGGCGGGCGTGGCTCGGCATCGGCGCCGAGGAAGTGCTCCTGCCGCGTTCGCGAGCGACCGAACTCGGCCTCGCCGAACCGCGCGGCGTCGCGGTGCGTTCAGTCCAACCGGGCTCGCCCGCGGCGAAGGCCGGCGTCGCCGTCGGCGACATCTTGGTCGAGCTCGACGGCGCGGGATTGCGCACCGTCGCCGACTTGCATCGCGCTCTCGGCGCGAACGCGCTCGGACGCGAGCTGCGGCTCGTCGTCGTGCGTCGTGCTGGCTCCGTCGCGCTCTCGATCGCGCCCGACGAGCTGCGGCTCGAACCGCGCTAGTTCCACCGCGACGTACCGAGACAGGTGTCTTTCCACCGGGTTTCCCTGCACTGCGCGCGCAGTGCAGGGAAACCCGGTGGAAAGACACCTGTCTCGGTACGCGTCGATCTTCACGTCGATCCGGCCTGCCGTTCACGCGGCCCTGATGGTGCGTCTTTACGTTCCTCTCCTGAGCTCGGAACGGGAGAGCGCGAAGGACCGTGGCAAAGTGGAGATCTTCATGTTGGCTTGTTCTTGGCGTTGCGCTCGCGTTCGAACGCGTCGCGACGGCGAGGCAGGCGGGTTCGACGCAACAACAAGCGGGCTCGATCCGCGGCGTCGTCCACGACAAGGACTTCGACACCCCGCTCGCCGGAGCGCAGGTCCTGATCGTCGAGACCGGCGCGAAGACGACGACGACCGATCAAGGCAACTTCGTCTTCGGCCAAGTGGCGCCGGGCAAGTACACGCTCGTCGTCTCGAAGGATGGTTACGTCCGACAAGTGCGCGCGGAGGTGATCGTCGCGCCGGGGCAATTGACCGACGTCGACGCCGAGCTCGCGGGCGAGTTCACCGAGATGGACGAGTTCGTCGTCCAGGATCTGTTGCCGCTCGGCGCGGGGTCGGAGCTATCGCTCTTGAAGCTGCGCTTCGCGAGCCCCGCGTTGATGGACTCGATCGGATCCGAACTGATGAGCCGCGCCGGAGCCGGTGACGCCGCCAGTGCGCTGCGCTTGGTCGCCGGCGCGTCGGTGCAGGACGGCAAGTCCGCAGTAATTCGCGGGTTGCCCGATCGCTACGTCAGTTCGCAGATGAACGGCGTGCGACTGCCGAGCGCCGACGAGGACAAACGCGCGGTCGAGCTCGATCAATTCCCCGCCGCGGTGATCGAGAGCATCCAGGTCTCGAAGACGTTCACGCCCGATCAGCAAGGCGACGCTTCGGGCGGCGCGGTCAACGTCAAGCTCAAGGGCATTCCGAGCGAGACCGTTCTTCAGCTGAAGAGTCAGTACACCTACAACTCCCAGGCTTCCGGTCGCAACGACTTCCTCACGTACGACGGCGGCGGCGTCGGCTTCTGGGGCAAGGACGACGGCGGCCGCGACATCCAGTTCGACCAGCTCGGCGGCACGTGGGACGGCGCGGCCGGTGTTTCGCGCGGCGACGCACCGATCGATCAGAAGTGGTCGGTCGCCGCGGGCGGCAAGCACGAGCTCGACGACGGTTTGAAGATCGGCGGGCTCGCGAGCTTCTTCTACGAGCGCAAGAGCTCGTTCTACGACAACGGCACCGACGACTCGTACTGGGTCGTCGATCCCGGCGCGCCGATGACGCCGAAGACCAATCAAGGCACTCCGTCGGACGGCGATTTCAAGACGGCGCTGTTCGACATCACGAAGGCCAAGCAGTCGGTGCAGTGGGGTGGGCTCGGCACCGCCGGCATCGAGAGCGAGAACCACTCGCTCAGCCTGACCTATCTCTACACGCACATCGCCGAAGACACCGCGACACTCGCCGAAGACACGCGCGGCAAGGAGTACTTCTTCCCCGGCTACGACCCGAACAATCCGCAGGGCCCGGGCAACAACAAGACCGACGTCAACGCCGCGCCGTATCTGCGGACCGAGACGCTCGAGTACACCGAGCGCACGACGGGAACGTTGCAGCTCAGCGGGAAGAACAAGCTCCCGATCGACGACTTCGGCATCGCGGACTTCGTCACGTTCCATGCGCCGGAACTCGAGTGGGTGCTCTCGCGCAGCTCCGCCGCTCTCGACCAACCGGACAAGCGTCAATTCGGTTCGTTGTGGATCCCGTCGTACTACGACCCGGGCTTTCCGCCGCTCGGCATTCCGCCGTCGTTCACGGCGCCGACGTATTACCCGTACAAGCCGGGCGCGAACTTCAACCTCGGCAACTTCCAACGCATCTGGAAGACGATCGACGAGGACAGCGATCAGTACTCGGTGAACGTGAAATTGCCGTTCGAGCAGTGGAGCGGCACCGACGGCTACGTGAAGGCAGGCGTGTTCCGCGATCACGTCGACCGAAAGTTCAACCAGGACACGTTCAGCAACTTCGGCGACTCGGGATCGAGCTTCGGCGGAAGTTGGGACGACTCGTGGAGTGAAGAGTTTCCCGACGAGCCCGGCCACGCGATCATCGCGTCACTCGCCGACGTCGACTACCAAGGCGCTCAAACGATCTCGGCGTGGTACGGGATGCTCGACCTACCGCTGACGACGTCGGTCAGCGTGATCGGCGGCGCGCGCTTCGAGTCGACCGAGATCGGCATCGTCAACGACGCGGAGCAGGACGCACTGTGGTACCCGCCGAACGCGACCGCGCCGGTTTCGCTCCAACCGGGCGATGCGGACGTCGCGTTCGCGCAGGACGACGTGCTGCCGTCGATCGGGCTCGTGTACGAACCTGTCGAGAGCGTGACGCTGCGCGGCGCCTATAGCCAAACGGTCGCACGACAGACGTTCAAAGAACTGACGCCGATCCTCCAACAAGAGTTCCTCGGCGGTCCGGTGTTCATCGGCAATCCCGACCTGCGGATGAGCGAGCTCCAAAACTACGACTTGCGCGTCGACTTCAGGCCGTACGAAGGCGGTCTGATTTCGCTCTCGTGGTTCGACAAGCACCTCGAGGACGCGATCGAGTACGTCCAGCGACCGACCGACCAGCCCTTCACGACGCCGGTCAATTATCCGAAGGGCGAGCTCAGCGGGTACGAGCTCGAAGTGCGCCAGGACCTCGGACACTTCTGGGAGGCGTGCGAGGGTTTGTCGGTCGGCGCCAACGGCACGTTCATCGACTCGGAAGTGACGCTGCCCTCGGGCGAAGCCGCCGCTCTCGCCGCTTCCGGCATCCAGGCGCCGATGCCGACGCGCGACATGACCAATGCGCCCGAGCATCTCTACAACTTGTTCGCGACGTACGACGTGCCCGATTGGGGTACGCAGATCGGTCTCTTCTACACGGTGCAAGGCGACACGTTGGTCGCGGGCGCGGGCGAAGCGCTCGGGAACTTCGTGCCGAACCTGTACGCGAAGGAGTACGGCACGCTCAACCTGAGCGTCTCTCAGAAGCTCGGCAAGTACTTCAAGCTGCAATTCCAAGCGAAGAACCTCACGAATCCGAGCATCGACGAGGTCTATCGCTCCGAGTTCATCGGCGACGACGTGCGCAAGACGTCGTTCACGCGCGGCATCGACTATTCGATCAGTTTGAGCGCGGAGTTCTCGTTCTGACGCGCTCGATCCACGACGGAGATACGAACCATGCAAACGCACTCTACCGACCCTCGAATCGATCGAACGCCCGAGCGCCCGAAACGGCGCGGGCCGACGTTGGCGCTCGCGAGCGCGTTGCTCGTCGTGACGCTCGCGGCGAATTCCGTGCGTCAAGGCGGCGACGAGACGAAACCGACCGGCGCCGCGACGCTCGAAGAAACTCGCCTCGTGATGGGCAAGTGGATCGAGACGCAACGCCTCGTCTCGAAGGAGCGCAACGACTGGCAACAGGGCCGAGAGATCCTGACGAGTCGCCTCGAGCTCGTGAAACAAGAGATCGCCGGGCTCGAGACCAAGATCGCCCAGGCTCGAACGGCGGTCACCGAGACCAACGCGAAGCGCGACGCGTTGCTGGCCGAGGACGCGACGCTCCAGTCCGCGGGCAACCAACTCACCGTCGCGGTCACGAGCATGGAGGATCAAGTGCGACGGCTCTTCAAGTCGTTGCCCGAACCGATCCAGACCAAGCTCCAACCGCTCCACCAACGCATTCCCGAAGACCCCGCCAAGACGCGCGCCACCACCGCCGAGCGTTTCCAGAACGTCATCGGGATCCTGAACGAGCTCAACAAAGCCAACAACGAGCTCAACGTCAGCTACGAAGTCCGCAACCTCGCGAACGGCAAGCCGTCGGAAGTGCGCGCGATGTACGTCGGACTCGCGCAGGCCTACTACGTCAGCGCGGGCGGCGAAGCCGGCGTCGGTCATCCGACGCCCGAAGGTTGGCAATGGGAGCCTTCGAAGACTCTCGCGAACGACGTGTCGATGGCGCTCGAGATCGCTCAAGGCAAACAGACTCCGGCGTTCGTGCCGCTCCCGATGAAACTCCAATGAAGACACTCAAGACGCTTCTGTGCATCGCGGTCCTCGCCGCCGTCGGTTCCGCCCGCCAGGCCGCGGATCAGACGATCACCCAGGTCTCGCGCTCGGCCGAGCAGGAGCTCGCTGGTAGCGTCGAAGAACTGAATCGCGTGCGCGAGCAGATCGCGAACGAGAAGTTGCCGCTGGCGCAGGAGCTGACCGCGCTCGAGGAGAAGCTCACCGACCTACGGCGCGAGAGCGAAACAGTGACGCGCTCCGTCGACGCGGGCAATCTCGAGCTCAGCACGATCAAGGCGCAGACGAAGGTGCGGCAAGACGAGTTGTCGTACCTCGGCAACTTCCTCGACGAGTACGCGCGCACCTTCGATTCGAAGATCAATGTCAGTGAACTCCAACGCTGCGGCGCGGCGATCGAGACCGCCAAGCAAGCGACCGAGAACACGGCGCTCTCGCTGCAAGAGAAGTTCGAGCGCCAAACCGCGTTCGTGACGATGACGATCGAACGTCTTTTCGACGCGATCGGAGGCATGCGCTTCCCCGGCCTGGGCGTCGACTTGGCCGGCGGCGTGGCGAGCGGTCAATTCGCGATCGTCGGTCCCGTCGCACTCTTCCGCGGCGACGCGGGCGGCGCGACCGGCCTGGTCGTTCCGCAGTCGGGCTCGACCAAGCCGCTGATCCGTCCGCTCGAAGGCGAACTGCAAGCGGGCATCGTCTCGCTCTTCGACGGCGGCGACGGCTTGCTGCCGCTCGATCCGTCGCGCGGCGGCGCGCTCAAGGCGTTGGTGCAGAAGACCAACATCATCCACATCTTCGAGAAGGGCGGGCCGATCATGTGGCCGCTGCTCGTCGCGTCGATCCTCGCGCTCGGCACCGTGATCGAGCGGATCATTTTCTTGATGCGGGAGCGGATGAAGCGCGATCCGAAGGCGCTCAACGCGTTCTTCACGGCAGTCACCGATGGCGACATCGAAGGCGCGCTGCGCATCGGCAACGCGTCACAGTTCTACGTCGTGCGAGCGTTGAGTTACGCGCTGACGCACAAGGAGCAATCGCTCCCGAACGCGCTGCTCTACGCGCAAGCGCAGGAGATGAAGCGCTTCAGCCGCGGCGTCGCGGTCCTCGACACGGTGATCACGCTCGCGCCGTTGCTCGGTTTGCTCGGCACGGTCACGGGGATGATGGGCTCGTTCTCGTTGATCGGCGGCGAACTCAGTGCTCCCGGCGCGATCACCGGCGGCATCGCCGAGGCGTTGATCGCGACTGCGTTCGGTCTCGGCATCGCGATCACCGCGCTGTTGCCGTTCAACTTCCTCAACGCGCGGATGGACGAGGCGCAACACGAAATCGATTCGGCTTCGGCGCAACTCGAGCTCCTGGTGCGGCCGACGCCGACGCAGGCCAGCGTGGTCCACACGAGCGAGCCGGCTCGTCCGAAGCACCTCGAATTCGCCAACTCCTGAGAGGCATCACCATGCACGGTTCATCGCGAGGCGGGCGCAAGCGAGCGCGGATCGAGATCATCCCGCTAATCGACATCATCTTCTTCCTGCTCGCAACCTTCATCATGGTCTCGCTCTCGATGAGCAAGAACCAAGGCGTCAACGTCGCGTTGCCGACGGCGGGCACCGCGGCGTCGCTCGGCGATCAACAGGAGTTGGACAAAGCGGTGACGCTCAGCGTCAACGAGAAGGGCGACGTCTTCTGGAACAAGGAGAAGATCACGCTCGCGCAATTGCCGATGCGGCTCCAGACGCTCAAGGCGTCGTCGAAGGATCCGAAGGTGATCCTGAACAGCGACGGCTCCGCGGACTTCAAGTACGTCGTCGCGCTGCTCGACGAAGTGCGCCGCGTCGGGATCGCGAAGGTCGGCATCAACACGGACAAGAAATGAAGTTCGCGTGGGGACTCGGGATCGCCGCCGCGATCTTCCTGCACGCCGTCGTGCTGCTTTTCGGCGGCATCTTCTTCATGGACGAGAAGAAGGCGGCCGGTTCGACGCAATCGGTCGAGCTGTTGACCGACGTCGAGGAGGAGCAGAAGAAGGTCGAGGAGAAGAAGCCCGAGCCAGAGGAAGAACTCCAAGCCGAGACCGAGCAACCGCCCGACGCAGCCGAAATCCTGCGCAACCTCGAGGCGCCGTCGATCGACGACGCGCCGGCGCTCGAAGCGGCGAGCCTGAGCGCGATCGAGGCCGCGTTGAGCGGCCAAGGCGGCGGCGGCGATTTCGCGGAGTCGTTGAGTTTCGCGTCCGGCGGCCGAATCGGCGGCACCGGGCAGGCGGGCACGCTCGACGAGAAGATGGAAGAGGCGTTCAGCCTGGCCGAGCTCGATCAGAAGCCGCGCGCGATCTTCCAGGGCTCGCCGACGTATCCGACCGAGATGCGCGGCAAGAAGCTCGAAGGCGTCGTCACGTTGATCTTCGTCGTCGACGCGGCGGGCAAAGTCGAGAACCCGCGCGTCGAGAAGTCGTCGCACACCGCGTTCGAAGCGCCGGCGCTCAGCGCGATCAAGAAGTGGAAGTTCGAACCAGGCCTCAGAGCCGGACAGCGCGTCGCCAGCAAGATGCGCGTCTCCATCCGTTTCCCGGCGGGCTAGTCATGCAGCAAATCGAAATCTCGAAGCGTCTCTTGTCGTTCACTTGCGTCGCGTTGCTCGCGGGTGTCGTCCGCGCGGGCGACAAGCTCGACCTGAACGCGATCTGGAACGATCCGACGTTCCAGAAGCAATTCATCGGAGCGTACGGCATCAACGCCGACATCGAACCGCGCGTCACGCCCGACGAGGTGAAGATCCTCGAGAAGATCCGGCCGTTGATGGCCGAGAATCTGCCGGGCGCGGAAACGACGCTGATCAAGGCGATGAAGCCCGATTGCTCGGCGATCCTCGATTTCACGCTGGGCGGCATTCGCTTCCAACAGGACAAGTTGCCGGCCGCGCTCGCGAGCTACCGCACCGCGGTCGAGAAGTTCCCGAGCTTCCGTCGTGCGTGGCGCAACGTCGGCCTGATCCACGCGCGCAACGGCGAGTTCGACGAAGCGATTCGCGGCTTCACGAAGATGATCGAGCTCGGCGGCGGCGATTCGTACTCGTACGGACTGCTCGGTTTCGCGTACGCGTCGAAAGACGATTTTCAGGCCGCCGAGGTCGCGTACCGCAATGCGCTGTTGCTCCAACCGGACAACACCGAATGGCGCCTCGGCCTGACGCGCTGCGTCTTCAAACAGAACAAGTTCGAGGACGCCGCCGCGTTGCTCGACGTGTTGATCCAGCGCTATCCCGACAAGGCCGACTTCTGGCTGCTGCAGGCGCAGACGTATCTCGGGATGAAGCAGCCGTTGCGGGCGGCGGAGAATCTCGAAGCGCTCGACCTGCTCGGCAAGGCGAACGCCGACAGCCTGCACACGCTCGGCGACATCTACATCGGCGAGAGCCTGATGGACCTCGCGTCGCGCGCCGTTCGCCGCGCGATCGACGCGGACGTGAAGCAACCGGTCGCGCGAGCGTTGCGTGCCGCCGAGCTGCTCGCCGCGAAAGGCGCGTTGCCCCAAGCGCGCGAAGTGACCGCGCACGTCCAGCAAGTCCTCGGCGCGCAGCTCGAGGAAGGCGATCGCCGCAAGTTGCTGAAACTCGAAGCACGTCTCGCGATGGCGGAAGGCGGCGGCACCGCCGAAACGGCGAGCGTCCTCGAGGAGATCGTCAAACTCGATCCGCTCGACGGCGAAGCGCTCTTGTTGCTCGGCCAACACTGGGCGAAGCAGAACGAGCCCGATCGCGCGATCTTCTACTACGAACGAGCCGAGGGCCTCGAGGCCTTCGAGGTCAACGCCAAGATCCGCCACGCGCAGGTCCTGGTCGGGCTCGGCCGCTACGCCGACGCGTTGCCGTTCCTGCGCCGCGCGCAAGAGGTGCGGCCTCGCGACGACATCGCGCGCTACCTCGAACAAGTCGAGCGCATCGCGAAAGCGCGGCGCTGAGCGTTCGAGATTGTCGAAGGCTCCTCCTGGTCTTCACGCGACTTCAACGAAGCCCCCCCAGACTCCTCACCACACGGAAACAGCGAGACGGAGGAGATCGGCTCCCCCGACTTCCGTGCACGACGAAGTCTTCTTGATGAGGGTTTGATCCAGTGAGCAGTGTCCTGAATGGAAGAGTCATTCTTCCGACGATGATCATCGGCGCCGGCCTGACCGGCGTCGCCAGCGCGGCTGACGTGCTCGTGACGAGCAACATCTCCACGTCGACGACGTGGACCGCGAACAACACCTACAACCTCCAACAACAGATCTACGTCCTGCCCGGCGCGACGTTGACGATCGAAGCCGGCACGGTGGTCGCGAGCGACACCAACATCGGCGGCAGCCTCGCGGTTTGCCGCGGCGCGCAGATCTTCGTGCAAGGCACGAGCGCGAAGCCGGTGATCATGACGTCGAAGGCCGACGTCGCGACGTGGGTCGGCGGCGACCCGAAGACCGGCACGTGGCGCGAAGCCGCCAACGAGTGGGGCAACCTCACGATCATGGGCGACGCGTACATCTCCGAGAACGCGATCGGCACCAACACGTCGGTTCCGAACGCGGCGAACGTCGGCAACATGGAAGGCCTGGTCGCCGGCCCGACCACCGACCAGTACGGCGGCGGCAATGACGACGACGACAGCGGTTCGATCAGCTACCTGTCGCTGCGCTACGGCGGCAAGGTCGTCGGCCTTGGCAACGAGCTCAACGGTTTGTCCCTCGGCGGCCTCGGCCGCGCGACGGACATCAACTACGTCGAGATCATGAACAACGTCGACGACGGCATCGAGATCTGGGGCGGCACCGTCAACCTCAAGCACTTCAGCATCTGGAACGTCGGCGACGACAGCTTCGACGTCGACCAAGGTTGGCGCGGCAAGGCGCAATTCGGCCTGATCGTTCAAGGCTACAGCGTCAACGCGTCGCAAGGCTCGGGCGTCGGCGACAACTGCTTCGAGACCGACGGCGCCGAGCAATCGGACTACCAGCCGGTGACCACCGCGACGATCTACAACTGCACGGTGATCGGTCAGCCGATCGACGGCGACCAGGGCACCGCGTGGCGCGACAACGCGCGCGTTCAATACCGCAACTGCACGTTCATGGAGCTCGGTGAGGAGCTCGTCAAGTTCGACAACGTCGACGGTGACGGCGGCAACGGTTACGGCTTCGGCGGCACGCTCTCGTGGGCGAACACTTGGGCCACCGCGTACAACGCGGCTCCGGCGCTCCCGAACGACTTCACCACCGGCACGTACGCCGTCAACTACGCCGCGCAATCCTCCGGCAACCTCGCGGAGATCAGCGACAGCGTCTTCTACAACAACTTCTTCGGCAACGCGTACACGCAAGCGACGACGGTCGGCGTCTTCGCCGGCGCGCGCAACAACGTGACCGCCGCGTCCTCGCCGATCGTGTCGCTCACGCGCGGCGCGCCGGTCGTCAAGGGCGGCAAGACGATGGTTCAGGTCCTCACGCTCGATCCGCGTCCGGCGAACGACGCGGTCGCCAGCATCGCGGCCGCTCCGAACGACGGCTTCTTCACGCCGGCGTCGTACCGCGGCGCGTTCGATCCGGCCTGCGGTCAGACCTGGATCGACGGTTGGACGGCCTCGTACGCCTTCGGCTTCACGCCGACGGTGGCGGGCCCGAGCTTCTATTGCACCGCCAAGGTCAACAGCAAGGGCTGCACGCCGGCGCTGTCGACCACGGGCACGCCGCAAGTCGCCAACTGCTCGAGCGAAGCCTTCAACCTGACGGCCTCCAACCTGATCGGTCAGAAGAACGGTCAGTGGTACTACGGCACGACCGGGCCGCTCGGTGCGGCGTTCTCCGGCGGACACCTCTGCGTGAAGTCGCCGATCAAGCGTCTCGCCGTCCAAGGCACCGGCGGTGCGGGCTCGACCTGCAACGGCGTGCTGACGACGAACTTCAACGCGCGCATCTGCGGCGGCACCGACCCGGCGCTGACCGCGGGCAAGCAAGTGTGGGCGCAAGCTCAACACCGCGACATTCCGTCGCCCGGCGCGATCTCCCTCACGAACGGCGTGACGTTCGTGATCTGCCCGTGATCCGCTCGCGACAGAGCTAGAGAACGAGGGGGCGCCGTCCATGTGGGCGGCGCCCCCCCAACTGCTTCGACTGCACACGCTCCGACGACTCTCTCCGCCGACACGCCATGATCTCCAACGCGCGACTCACACGAGGCTTGATCCCGTTCGTCCTCTCCGCCGTGAGCACGACGGCGCTGTTGCTGTCCGCGTGCGACGCGCAAGCCGGCGCTCCCGCGAACGCCGAGCACTCGGCAACGTTGCGCGGCCCGATCGAGGACGCGGCGCTCGCGCCGTACCAGAGCGAGCTGCTCGACCTCGCGTTCGACACCGCGAGCGCGCTGCCGGTCCAACCGCACATCAAGAATCGCTCGCGAGCCCAAGACGCCGTCGTCGCGACATGCCTCGAGCTCGAACAACCGCATCGCGCGCTCGCGTTCGTCGAACGGATCGACAACTGGCGCCGCGGCGCGGGCTACGCCGACCTCGCGTTCTACTGCGCGCAACACGGCGACGTCGTCGATGCGAAGAGCTTCTCCGAGCTCGCGCTCGCTCTCTCCTCGAACACCGATGAAGGTGGGGACGGCACCGTCGAGGATTGGCAACGCGACCGGATCCGCATGAAAGTCGCGCGGACCGCAGCGCGTCTCGGCGACGACGCACACGCGAATGAACTCCAAGCCGGCCTCGGCACTTCGGAATCCGGCAAGGTCGCGTCGGCGAAGGCGCTGGTCCTCGACGACGCAGCGTTCGACGCCGCGCTCGCGGCACTCGACCCCGCGATCGCGTCCGGCGGCTTCGATCAGGTGCGCAACGCGCTCGAGACGTGCGCGCAGCTCTACGATCGCTTCTACGCGCAGACCACGCGCCGTGAACTCGCTCGCACCAAGATCGAGTCGTCGTGGACCCACCTGCCGATCGGCATCCGCATCGAGCTGCTGGTCGAGCTGTGCGAGTCCGCCCTCGCGCACGACGACTCCGTCGAGGCTCTCGGGTTGGCTCGAGCCGCCGTTCGCATCATGGACGGCTCGAAGTGGAAGCCCGAGGATCACATCGCCGTCCAGACGGAACTCGCGCGCCTGCTTCATCGCTCCGGCGACCGCGACGGCGCGCGTGAGCAGTTGGCGATCGCGCTCGCGCGCTTCGACGCCGAACGCAATCAGATCGTGAACATCTACCGAGCGGGCGCGCTGCGTGCGCTCGCCGAGGCCCAGCAGTCGCTCGGCGACACGGCGCTCGCGCTCGCGACTTACAAGCGCGCGCTCGAAGCCGGCGTCGAGAACCCGAACTCGCGACCGCGCGCCGAGGACCTCGCCGCGACATGTTCTTCCTTGGCCGCGAACCGCGTCGAACCCGACGCCGACCTGCGAGCCCGGCTCCTAGAAATCCGCCGAGCCCTGGGCGATCCCTGGTAACGCGACGGATCCGTCACAGGACGCTGCGAAGAGGTGCGTACGCACCGATGGACCGCCGGCGCGAAGGTCCACGCGGAGTTCGAGTCCCCACATATCCGGAGCGCGTCGAGGAGGGCAATCGTGCTCCCTTGCACGCCATGTCCTATGGTAGGCTCCGCGGAGTGATGCCGACGCGCTTGACGTGTGCGAGCCCGCGCACACGACGCCATCGAAACACGCCCGTGGACCGTTCATGACTTCACAACTCGGTCAAGTGCGCGCCCCGTGGCAGCGCTCGTGGTTCTACCGCGCTCCCGGTGAGACGGGCACGTTGATTTGGATGGTGCTCATCCACACGTTCACGGTGGTGGGCCTCGTCTTCCTTCCGCTGCCCGGTTGGCAAGCGTTCGTCGTCGCCGGCGTTCTCTACGGACTCGGCGCGCTCGGAACGACCGTCGCGTACCACCGCATCCTCGCGCACCGCACCGCGACGCTGAATCCGTGGATCGAGCGCATCCTGATCTTCTTCGGGATCTTCAACGGTTCGGGTGATCCGCTGACGTGGGTCGCGAACCACCGCTATCACCACGCGAACAGCGATCGCGAGGACGACGTCTCGTCGCCGCGTCACGGTTTCTGGTGGGCGCACCTGCGCTGGCTGTGGCAAGCGGAACAGAACTCGCCGGAGCGCTACTGCCCGGACGTCGTGCGCGGCGGCCACCAAGTTTGGAAGAAGCTCCAGGCCCCGATCCTCGCGGTCTCGCTCTTCGGCGGTCTCGCGTTGCTCGCGTTCATGGACTGGCGCTCGGCGCTCGCGGCCTGGTTGTGGGTCGGCCCGGTGCGCCTGGTCGTCGCGTTGCACGTCCAGTGTTCGGTCAACAGCCTCTGCCACCTCGGCCCGATCGACGCCGACCACGGCTCCGGCCTGAACGTGTGGTGGATGACTCCGTTGCACATGGGTCAAGGCGAGAACTGGCACGCGAATCACCACCGCGCGCCGCACAGCGCGCGCTTCGGTCAGAGGTGGTGGCAGCTCGACGCCGGCTGGTGGTTCATCGCGACGATGGATCGTCTCGGCGCCGCGCGCGTGAAGGCCTCGGCCCGAGTGCGGAGCCGCTAGAACGATTCGTCGCGACGCTGCGGTCCACGCGGTGAAGCACGCCCCGCCATGACCGACCCCGAAGAACCGCAACCTGCCGCGCCGCCCAACGCGTTCGCCGCTCTCGGCATCGAGGCGGTGACGCTGAAGACGTTGACCGAGCTCGGCTACGAAGAGCCGACGCCGATCCAGCGCGAAGCGATTCCGCCGTTGCTCGCCGGCCGCGATCTGCTCGGCCAAGCGGCGACCGGCACCGGCAAGACGGCGGCGTTCGCGTTGCCGCTCTTGCAGCTGGTCGGCGAAGCCGGAACGAAGAAGCCGAGTCCGCCGCGAGCCCTCGTGCTCGTGCCGACGCGCGAACTCGCGATGCAGGTCGCCGAAGCCGTGCACCGCTACGGCAAGGAGCGTCGCATCAGCGTCCTGCCGATCTACGGCGGCCAATCGATCTGGCAGCAGCTGCGCGTGCTCGACCGCGGTGTCGACGTCGTCGTCGCGACGCCCGGGCGCGCGGTCGATCACCTCGAACGCGGCACGTTGCACCTCGAAGCGTTGAAGCTGGTCGTGCTCGACGAAGCGGACGAGATGCTCGACATGGGCTTCGCCGAGGACCTCGAGGCGATCCTCTCGAAGACGCCGGCGACGCGGCAGACCGCGTTGTTCTCGGCGACGCTGCCGCCGCGGATCCTCGCGATCGCGAACAAGCACCTGCGCAATCCGGTGCGGATCGCGATCGCGCGCGAGCGCGCGAAAGCCGGCGAAACGCCGCGCGTGCGTCAAGTCGCGTACGTCGTGCCGCGTTCCGAGAAGCACGCGGCGCTCGGTCGCGTCCTCGACATGGAGACGCCGACGTCGGCGATCATCTTCTGTCGCACGCGCATCGAGGTCGACGAGCTCACCGAAGCGATGAACGCGCACGGCTACCGCGCCGACGCGTTGCACGGCGGCTTCGCCCAAGATCAGCGCGATCGCGTGATGAAACGCTTCCGCGCGAACGAGACCGATCTGTTGATCGCGACCGACGTCGCGGCGCGCGGGCTCGACATCGATCACATCTCGCACGTCGTCAACTACGACGTGCCGACCGAGCCCGACGCGTACACGCACCGCATCGGCCGCACCGGTCGCGCGGGCCGCGAAGGCGTCGCGATCACGTTCATCGAGCCGCGCGAGCATCGGCTCCTACGCAGCATCCAACAGGCGACGCATCAGAAGATCACCGTCGCGACGATCCCGAGCGTCGCCGATCTGCGGCAACGTCGGCTCGAGCTGACGCGCGCCGCGCTGCGCGAAGCGGTGCTCGCCGGCAACCTCGATGCGTACCGCGGCGTGGTCGAGCAGCTCGCGTCCGAACTCGATCCGATGGACGTCGCCGCGGCGGCGGTCAAGCTCGCGCACGAAGTCAATCACTCCGAGGTCGGCGCGCAGTCGGTCGAGCGCGACGCGCCGCGCGTCGCCGATCCGCGCCAAGAGCGTCCGGTCTTCGCACCGTCGGAGCACGGTGGCGAACGCGGCCGAGGTCGCGACCCCGCTCGCGGCGGACGTCGCCGTTCCGCCGAGCCGGAGTGGGCGACGGTGCGACTCTTCGTCGGCATGGGCCGCATCGACGGGCTGCGTCCGGGCGATCTCGTCGGCGCGATCGCGAACGAGACCGGCTTGAGCGGCGGTGCGATCGGCTCGATCGAGATCGCGGACCGCTTCGCGCTCGTGGAAGTCCCGGCGGACGCCGCCGAGGACATCATTCGCGCGTTGCGCGGCACGACGATGCGCGGACGCCGCGTCACCGTGCGCCGCGACCTGCACTGAGTTCGCGGCGCGCGCGGCGGCTCACTTCACGTAGCCGATCGCGCGCAGGTCCTCGACTTCGCCGGCGTCGAGTTGTCGTCGCTCGCCGCCGCCGGACGTTGCACGTCGGAGGAGCTCGCGCACGAGTTCGTCGGCCCCGCGTGAAAGTCGCTCGCGTTCGACGGCGTCGTCGAGCGGCGCGTGCTCGTCCGGATCGGCCGCGAGGTCGAAGAGCGTCTCGTCGACCGTGAAGCCCACCGTGCGCGCGGCGGTCGCGCCGAGCTCCTGCGCTCGACGAACGTCGTCGCGCGAGAGCTCGCGCGGCGCGTCGTCCTTCCAACGCGTGTCGGGCCCGAACTCGACCGCGAGCGGTCCGAACCACGCGAGGAACGCGTCGCCGCGCACCTCGGTGCGCGTCAGCGAACCGCGGACTTCCGGTTTCACGTCCTCGCTCGCGGCGTAGAGCTTGATCTTCTCGGCGACGAACGCGTTGCCGACGAAGCGGCCGCGCGCCTTGACGCCGAGGCCTTCGACGAGCATCGCGCCGCGCGCGTTGGCTTCGTTCATCTCGCCGTAGAACTCGCATGTCTTCGCGAGCTCGATCGTCACGCCCGCGAGTTCGAACGTTCCGGCGCCGAGTCCCGCGACGCAGCCCTTGAGCTCGAACGGATCCGCGACGGCCTCGTCGCGGCGCGCGAACTCGAGCGCCTCCCACGCGCCATCCTCCGCGCGGCACTCGGCTTCCCAACGCGTTCCGGGTTGGAGCGCGTCGAGCAGCGAGCCGTGCGCGCTCGCCGCCGGCGCGACGAAACGGCGCACCAGTTTCTTCGAGCCCTCGACGTACGACTGCACGTACGCGCCGGGTTCCTTGTGCTCCGCGAACAACGGCGCGACGGTCTCGTCGACCAGGCGATTGCGTCCCTCGACCGCGCCGCGACACGGCACGTCGGCGGCGGCGCACAGCGTCGGCACGAGATCGATCAGCGCGACCGGCGTGCTCACCCTGCGCGCGCGAGCGCCGGGCACGTGCAGGATGAACGGCACGTGCAACAGCCCGTCCCACAGTCCGTGTCCGTGACCGACGCGGCCGTGCTCGAGGAATTCCTCGCCGTGGTCCGCGACGAGGCACACGATCGTGTTGTCGGCGAGACCGCGACGCTCCAGGGCCGCGAAGAGCTTCGCGAGCTGATCGTCGATCGAACGGACGGCACCGTCGTAGAGCGCGACGAGCCCCGCGGCTTCGGCGGCGTCGAGCTTGCGCGAGCCGTCGTTCAACGCGTCGCGCAACGCGCGCGAGTCTTCGCCGCGGAACGGCTCGATTGACGTTCCCGCCGAGAACTTCCGCGCGTACTCGTCCGGGATGTCGTACGGCCAATGCGCGTCGAGCAAGTGCAAGTACGCGAAGAACGGCGCGTCGTCGTCGCCGCGTTCGTCGAGCCAGTCGACCAGCCGCCAACGGATCTCGCGTGCGTCGCCGGCGCCGTCGACGTACCTGTCGCCGAAACCCTGCTCGAAGCCGAGCCCCTTGCGCAACTGCGCGTTCTGCACGAACGCGACCGTCGTGTAGCCCGCGTCGGCGAAACGCTCCGCGAGCGTCACGGCGTCGTCGGGCAGCACGTCGGAAACCGTGCCGGCGAGCGCACGCGCGCTGCCCTCGTACACGCCGTGCTGCAACGGATACGTGCCGGTGAAGAAGCTCGGCACCGACGGCTTGGTCCAACACGCCGCGGCGCGCGCGTTCTCGAAGACGAGCGAACGCGCCGCGAGCTCGTCGATCGCCGGCGAAGTCGGATGCACGCGGTAGCCGTACGCGCCGAGGCGATCCGCGCGCAGCGTGTCGACGCAGACGAGCAACACGTTCGGGCGCGCGCCGGCGGTCGAATCCCGACAGGCGACGAACGACAACGCGGCGAGAACGACGAAGAGTCGGCGCATGGCAGGGCCTCAGAACTTGAAACGCACTTGGAGCGCGGCGAGGTAGGAAGAATCGGCGCTTCCGAACGCCGCGCCGGGATCGAACGAGCCGAGCACGACCTCGACCTGCCAGTTGGCGTCGCCGCGCCAGCCGAAGACCAAGTCGACCTCGCGACCGATCTCGGGATGGATGCCGTCGGTCTTGTGCTTGAGGCCGGAGCGGAAGAGCCCTTCGGCCGCGTGATCGAGCTCGAGGTAGTGGACGACGAGGTCGAGGCTCGTGCGATGCGGCAGTTTCGTGCCGAACCCGAAGCTCAACACGCCGAGGTTCGCGAGCTCCGGATCGACGATCTCGCCGTAGTAGTGGAACGGCGTCACGCCGCCCCACTTGTCGTTGTTGTTCTGGTAGCCCGGCTGATGGAACGTGTCGGTGCGTCCGTCGCCCGGCGTGTCGTCGCCCGAACCGTACGCGTAGCCGACGGTCACGTTGAACGGCGCCGCGAAGTCGGGCATCCACGTCAGGCCCGCGTCGAACGCCTGACCGTACGCGTCCTCGCCTCCGATGCGTCCGCGTTCGATCGCGGCGTCGAGCCAGCCCTTCGTGCTCGGGATCCACTTGCCGTACAGGCGACCGCCGAGAACGGTGAAGCGCTCGTCCGCGCCGCGCACGTCGCGTTGCACGAGGAACAGCGCCGCGTGCCGATCGTCGTCGTTGTTCGAGACGTAGGCCTGGAGGTTGGTCGTGTCCTGATCGCGTTGGCTCGCGTCGGAGAGGATCGTGCTGAGCGCGACTTCCGCGGCGAGGTTCGGTCGCTCGTAACGCACGACCACGCCGTCCTGGCTGCGGTGATAGAGCCACTCCCGCGCGTCGTCGAAGAACGTGCGGCCGACCTGGATCTCGAGCGGCGTCCCGAACGCGTTCGACCAACGGCCGTAGCCTTCCTTGATCGTCCACGAGTCGCCGCGCCAATAGCCGGTGTCCTCGCGGTCTTCCCAACGGACCGATTCGCGCGCGGAGAGCACGCCGAGGAAATCGTCACGCGGCGTCCAGACGAGCTCGACGCGCGCCGTCAGATCGGTCGTCGAGCGATCGCCCGGGCGCGAGCGATCGAGATCGCGCTCGTCCGCGAAGTCGGAGTTTAATTCGAGCTGCGCACCGAGCGTCAGCGTCTCGTCGATCTGGAAACGACCGGGCACGCGTTCTTCTTCCTTCTGACGCAGGCGAGGACCTAGCGCTTCGTCCCGCTCGTCGGGCGGCACCGCGCGCAACGGCGCCTGGGTCGTCGTCGCGAGCGGGGTCGCGCTCTTGACCACCAGCGTCGCCTTCGCGCGCACCTCGAAAGCCATCACGCGCAGCACGATCTCTTCGCCGTCGACGCGGACCGCGTCGATCCGTCCGCCGATGCGATCGCGGCCGGGATCGCGCGCTTCGATGCTCGACGCGGAGAAATTCCGCGCGCCGTGCCAATCGCCGCGGACCTTGACGCGCGCGCCGGCGAGCGCATCGAGCCGCGCGTTCTTGTAGCGCGTGTCGGCGTCGACGTGGATCTCCTGGCCGAGCAGGAAGAAACGCTCACCCATCGGAGGTTCGATCACCGTGGCGAGGATCGAGTCGTCATCCGGCGCGAGGACTTCGATCTCCGCCGCGCGAAACACGCCGTCGGCATCGACCGCGCCCTTGATCTCGGCGAAGAGGCCGGGCACGAGCGACGTCGCGGGCTCGTCGGCGTGGGCGTTCGAAGCGAGCCAGCAGACCAGCGCGAGCAAGCGCGGGAACACACGCTCAGCCATGACGCTCGAACTCGTCGAAGGACGCGGCGGCGCGCGCGAGGAGCTCGGTGCACAACGCGGCATGGCGCGGACGCACGTGGTAGACCCACGCGAGGCGCAGGAACGTCGCGCCGCGATGGAAGAGCACGCGCGCGTGGAACGCGTCGTCGCCGTTGCGGCCGAGTCCGTCGAAGAGCGCCTCGGCGCAGGCGCGCGAACTCTCGTGCGTCGCGCGCGACAAGCCTTGGAGCGCGCGCAGTTCGAGATGCACCGCGAGGTTCGCGGGATCGAGCGCCGAATCGGCGAGGCAGAGGAGATCGAAGTCGAGGAGCACGAGCCGCTCGCCGCGCACCAGGAGTTGTCCGTCGTGCAAGTCGCGGTGCGCGATCACCGGTTCGGAGGCTCGCACGCGCGACGACGCGCGTTGGAAACGCGCGAAGACCGCCTCGGCGCCGGCGGGCTCGTCGCCCGCGATCTCGAGCGTGCGCTCGCGCATGCGCTGCAGCACGCGCTCTTCCTCGCGCGGACCGTGGACGGCGCGGTAGTGGGTCGGCGTGCGACGTTGCAGCTCGCGCAACGCACGTCCGATCGCGAAGTACCGAGGCAAGTCGTCGGCATCGATCGAGAGCGGCCGCGCGGCGATGTGCTCGAACACCAAGAGCGCGTGATCGCACGACTGCTCGACCAACGCCGGCGCGAGGAAGCCGCTGTCGCGCGTCGAGTCCTGGGCGTCGAGGTGCGCCTCGAGCGCGGTCGCGTGCCCCGAACGTCGACGCGCCTTGTAGATCGCTCGGCCGGTGCCGTGCATCGCGGCGAGCGTGATGCGGCGCCCGGGTTTCCACGCGAGCATCTCGACCGGCCCGCGCGCAGCGAGCGCACGCAGTTCGCCGACGAACGGCAGCGCGTCGTCGTCCTCGGCGCGGATCTCGCGCCACGCGCCGAGCTCGCGGCGGAACCAACGTTGATGCGGCGCTTCGCCGACCGTCGCGACGAGGCGCCGCTCGCGATCGAGGTCGAAGCGTTCGACGTCCTGGAGCGAGATCGTCGTCGGCAGCGGCGGCGCGGCGAAGTTCATCGCGAGACGTTCTCTCGGCGCGCGAGGTCGAGCGCTCGTTCGAACAGCGCGCGCGCGCGACGCAACGCGTCGACTTCGAGTCGCCGCAACGCCGCCGCCGCGCGCAGCGCGAGGGCTTCGGCGGTGCGTTCACGCAGGGCGTCGAGTTCACGTTCGAGGCGCGCGGCGCGACAGAGTTCCCGCGCGGCCTCCGGGAAGTCGAGGCTCGGCTCGGCCGCCAAGCGATCCGCGATCCAACTCGCGGCGTCGTCGCGCGGGTCGCCGAGGCCGACCGCGTCGAGGTCGAGCAACCACCCGCGACCGTCGGCGTCGAGCGCGAGCTGATCCGGATGGAAGTCGCCGTGGACCCACGCGCGCGGCGCGTGTTCGAGCACCGGCAGGCGCGCGAGCGCGTCGCCGCCGCCGGGCAGCAGCTCGAGGAACTCGCGCGCGGCCGCGAGCGTCGGCACGCGCGCGTGTGGCGCGGACGCGACCGGCAACTCGGCGAGACGCGCGAGGAGCTCGCCCGCGACCTCCGCGCGCGTGAAGTCCGTGCGCGCGAACGGCCGAACGTCGAGCCACGTCTCGAACACCGTTCCGGTGCGCGCTTCGCCGCCGAGGAAACGCGGCGCGAACTCACCGAGCCCGCCGCGTTCGGCGGCCGCGCGCGCGAGCAACGTGCGCTCGGCCTCTTCGACCGGCAGACAACGCGCGCCGAGCGCGAGTCGACTCTTCGGTCCGTGCTTCGAGCCCGCGCGCACGACCCAGTCGATGCGCGAGACCGAGCGCCGCTCCGGTTTGTAGCGGCGGAGCTCGAGCGTCGAACTCCGCCAACGCAGGACCGCGTCGCCGAGCGTGCCGAGTTCGCGCAGCACCTTCGCGGTGCGGTGGAGTTCCGGAAGCCGCGCGGCGCCCGGCAATTCGCGGTCGCTCGGGAACGCCCACAGGTGAAGGCGCGCATCGACGAGCACCGCTTCACGCGGAGCGCGTGCATCGCCGCGGCGGCGTTCGACCAACGCGCGCGCTTTGTCGCCGCGATAGCGCTTGGCGACGACGATCGCGCGCGAGCCGTCGGCGAGGTCGACGTCCCACGCCGCGCACAACGCGACCCGCGGCTTCCAACGCGCGAACGTCGAACGCGCGGAGACGGGCGCGACTTCGTCGAAGAGGTGTTCGCGCGCCAATTCGACGAGCTCGCTCTCGCTCGGCGGCACGAGTTCCGGCTCGCCGAACTCCGCCGGCAAGCGCGCGTCGCGCACCCATTCGGCGAGTCCGGTCACGGCCGAACCTCGGTCGAATCGCTCACCGTTGCGCGGTAGAGCGCGTGATCGCGCAACAGCTCGTCGTGCCGCCCGTCCGCGACGACGCGTCCGGCCTCGAGGAACACGATGCGATCGAAGTGTTCGAGGTCGCCGCGGTCGTGGGTGATCACGAGCACGATGCCTTGCTCGGCGTATTTCGCGAGCGTCGCACGCACACGCTCGACCGCCGCGCGATCGAGTCCGTTGAACGGTTCATCGACGATCAGGATCGGCGCGCGGCGCAGCAGCGTTCGCGCGAGCGCGATGCGGCGCCGTTGTCCGCCGGAGAGTCCGACGCCCGCCGAGCCGAGCGGCGTGTCGAGTCCGCGCGGCAGTTGCCGGACGAATTCGGACGCGGCCGCGTCGTCGAGCGCGCGCCACAGCGCCTCCTCGGTCGCTTCGGGATCGCCGAGCAGGAGATTTTCGCGCAGCGTGTCGCCGAAGAGCGTCGTCTCCTGCATGCAGAGTCCGTAGCGCGCGCGGAGTTCGCCGACGTCGTACTCGCCGAGCGCGACGCCGTCGATCCTGACCGCGCCGCGATCGGGATCGAAGAGCCGCAGCGCGAGGCACGCGAACGTCGACTTGCCCGCGCCGCTCTTGCCGACGACGCCGACGAATTCGCCGCGTTCGAACCGCGCGGTGAAGCGCGACAGCGCGGCGCGGTTGCCGGAGCTCGTGCCGTACGCGAAGTGCACGTCGTCGAAGACGAGTTCGCGCGGGCGTTCGGGCATCGGCTTCGGCGCGAGCGGCGAACGGATTTGCACCGCTTGATCGAGGACCTTGAGCACGCGCTCGCCGCACGCCGCGCCTTTCGAGAGGCGCTCGGAACCGCGCGAGCCCGCGCGCACCGGCTTGGCGATCGCGCGCACGTACGAGACGAACACGATCAACGTTCCCGCCGAGTACGCGCCGCCGAGCACGCGCCACGCACCGACCGCGAGCGCGATCGCGACCGCGAGCCCGAGGGCGATCTCGACCGAGCTCGACAGCCGCGCCGACCAACGCGCGGTCTTGAGCCCGGCGCGCGCGCTGGTGCGGTTCGACCGCGCGAAACGCCGCACGGTTTCCGAGCCGCGGCCGAGCGACTGGATCAACGGCGTCGACGCGATCGCCTCGTACATGTAGTCGGCGAGTTCGCCTTCCTTGCGGCGCTGCTTGCGCACGGCGCTCGTGATGTGGCGGCCGACGTACGCGCTCGCGAGGAGGAGCACCGGCGCGATCACCAACAGCGCCGCCGACAACAGCGGGTCGATCCAGAAGAGCATCGCCAACGTGCCGACGACGAGCAGCGTGCGTTGCGCGAGCTCGATCAACGTCTCGGTCATCATCGACGACACCAACGAGACGTCGCCCATCAGCCGCACCAACAGATCGCCGGATTTGTTGCGCGCGTGGAAGGTCGGGCTCAGCGCGACCAAGTGACTGAACAGCCGATAGCGCAGTCCGCGCGTCAGCTCCTGCTGCGCGCGCGCCGTCTGCACCGTCGCGACGTAATCGCAGGCCGCGCGAACGATCGAGATGCCGAGGTACGCGGCGGCGCCGGCGAGCACGACGCGCGTCGGATCCGTCGTGCTCGTCGCCGCGGGCTTCAGCGCGTAGTCGACGATCCACTGCAACGGCCAGGGACGCAGCAGCTCGAGCGCCGTACTCCCGAGGCCCGCGCCGAGCACGCCGGCGACGCGCCAACGTTGCGGCACGAGGTCCGGCAGGAAGCGGCGCGCGACGCGGCCGTTCAGCGAGACTTGCTCGACGAGCTTGGAGAGCTTCATCGCGTTCGCTCGGCGGTCCGGAAGCCGAGGACTTCGCGCGCGATCGCCTCCCACGAGTGCGCGGCGGCTAGCTCGCGTCCGGAACGCGCGAGGTGCAGCCGCAGCTCGTCGTCGCGTGCAACGCGCGCGAGCGCCGTCGCCAACGCCGTCGCATCGCCCGGCGGATAGAACAACGCGTGTTCGCCGTCGCGCAACGTGCCGACGAGGTCGCCCGCCGACGGAACGACGACGCTGACGCCGGCGGCCAGCGCCTCGAAGAGCTTGAGCGGCGAGAAGTAGCACGCGGCTTCCGCGCGGTAGCCGAGCGCGAGCGCGTCGAAGCACGCGACGTAGCGCGCGACGTCTTCGTGAGCGACCCATTCGACGTGCGTCGCGTGCTTCGGTCCGAGCGGCGCGAGCGCCTCGTCGAACGCGCCTTCACCGACCGCGAGCACGTGCACGTCGATGCCGCGCGCGAGCAGCCGTCGTGCCGCGTCGACGACGAGCTCGAACCCGTGCCACGGTCGCAAACGTCCGTGGAAGCCGATCACGAAGCGACCTTCGAGCCCGAGCGCGCGCCGCAGGAGGTCGGAGTCGTCGCGCGGCCGGAACAGCTCCACGTCGACGCCGTTCGGGCGCACGAGCAAGCGCGAGCGTTCGAGGCCGTGACGCGCGGCGTACTCCGCGACGGCGCCGGAGACGCAGAGCAGTCGCTCCGCGGAGGCGAAGATCGCACGCTCGCGGGCGTGGTCCGACGGACCGACCGGCCGAGCGCGATGCTCCGCGGCTTCGAACAAGAGCGGCGCGTTGACCTCGAGCACCAACGGCACGCCGTGAACTCGCGCGAAACGCGCGCCGACGTCGGCGCCGAGCGCGTAGCGTTCGTAGACGAGCTCGAGTCCGTGGCGCGCGTGCAGCGCTTCGAGTTCCTCGAACGCCGAGGCGCCGCAGTCGTCGCGATCGAGCGCGTGCACGGTCGCGCCGACGCGCTCGAACGCGCGCCGCATGCACGCTACGTGCACGGAGGCGCCCTTCTTCTTCGTCGGCCCGACGCCCGGGTCGAGATTCAGGTGGACGACGTGCACGTGGACTCCGACACCACTTCGTCGAACCATTCGCCGAGCACGCGCGCCGTCTTGCGCACGTCGAAATGCTCGCGAGCATGCTCCAAGCCGCGCTCGGCGAGTCGCGCGCGCGTCGCGGGCTCCGCGAGCAAGCGCTGCATCGCATCCGCAGTCGACACGACGTCGCCCTCGACGGCGAGCAGACCCGCGCGGCCGTGATCGAGGATCTCCGGCACGCCGCTGACCGGCGTGGAGATGCACGGGAGCTCGGCGGCTTGCGCTTCGAGCAACACGGTCGGCAACGCGTCGCGGTTGCCGTCGGCGCCGATCTTGCACGGCAGGCAGAAGAGCGTGCTCTCGTGCATCAGCGCGCGCACCGCTGTTTGATCGATCGGTCCGGTCAAGCGCACGCGCGCCGCGAGTCCGCGCGCCTCGACGCGCGCCGCGACCAACGCTCGGTCCTCGCCGTCGCCGGCGATCACGGCTTCGAACGCGACGTTGCGCTCGGCGAGCAAGCCCAACGCGTCGATCAGGACGTCGAAGCCCTTCTTCTCGACCAGGCGACCGACCGAGAGGATCTGCGCGGGCCGACGCTCGACCGCGGGGCGACGGAAGAGCTCGAGATCGATGCCGTTGTAGAGGCGCCGGATCTTGGCCGCGGCGCGCGAGGAGACCTGCGAGCGCATGTAATCCACGTTCGCGTCGCACACCGTCACCACGAACGCCGCGTGCGCGACGAGGTCGTCGAGCACGCGCGGCGAAACCGTGTCGCGGTAGATGTCCTTCGCGTGCGCCGTGATGCTGTACGTCGGTCCGCCAAGCGCGTGCAAGCAACGCGCGGTCACCGCCGAATCGGTCGCGAAGTGGACGTGGACGTGGCGCACGTCGAGTTCGCGCGCGCGGCGACGCAGCCAGAGCGCCTCGGCGACCAGCGACGGCAAGCGCGCGTGGCCGAGCGGTCGCAGCTCGCCGACCAAAGCTCGCACGCGGGGGAGGAGCTCGTCCGCTTCGTCGCCGAAGAGCTCGCTCCACGGATCGATCTCGGAGCTCGGCGGCAACACTTCGATCGGGGCGCGGAGGCGCGCGAGCTGCGGCTGCGTCGGCTCGGCGTCGCGCGTGCGCCGCGAGAAGACGTGGAGGTCGCGGCCGAGAGCCTCCTGACCGAGGATCTCGTTCAGCACGAAGGTCTCCGACAAGCGCGGGAACTTCTTCAGCAAGTAGGCGAGGCGGTTGGCGCTCACGGCGACTCGTCGGGTTCGGGGTCGGCTCGCGTCGCGCGGAATGCGTCGACGGCGCCGCCCGAGATCAACCGGTGTGCCGCGTTCCGCTGCGCTCGTGCTGTAGCGGCGGACGCACGACGTCGCGCGACTCGTCCAATGACTGGATCGCGCCTCCAGATCTCGGAGAGGCCGCCGCGCGTTCGGCGACGCGAGCACGAGGAGCTCGCTGGCACCGTTCTTGAGCTGCGCTTGACGTGGCGCGCAAGTGCGCGTCCGGTCCTCGCCCTTCGTTCGTGCCCTGGAGAAGTCCCTCGTGAATCTACGGAAGTTCTCGGCCCCCGCGGCCATCGTCCTCATCGCGTCGCTCGCGCACGCCGGCGTCATCACCGGCACCGTGCGCAACGCCGCCGGCCAACCGGTCGCCGGAGTCAACATCAATGCCAGCTTCTCGAGCGGCGGCGGCAATCCGACGTTGCTCAACGACGGCACCGACGCCGCCGGTCACTTCACGACGACGATCACACCCGACGGCGTCTACGACATCACGTTCGTGCCGCCCGCATCGATGGTGCCGCTCGTGCTGGTGCTGAAGAACGTCGCGGTCGTCGGGACGGTCAACCTCGGCACCCTCACGCTTCCCGCGGGCGTTTGGTTGAGCGGCACGGTCAGGAACCATCTCAATCAGCCGATCGGCGGCGTCAACCTCGACGTGCTCGACGCCGGGGGCAATCTTCTCCCGACCAACAACGACTTCACCGACGCGTTCGGCAACTTCCAAGTCGCGGTGCCGGCCGGCCCGATCACGTTCCAACTCGATCCCGGCGCGACCGTGCCGCTCGCGGCGCCGATCGAAATGGCGCTCGACCTCGCCGCCGACACGTCGCTCGGCATTCTTGCGTTGAAGCAGGGCTTCACGGTTTCGGCGACCGTGCGGCGCACCAACGGCACGGGCGTGGCGAGCGTCGACGTCGACGTCATGAGCGTGGCGACGGGGCAGAAGCTCTACACCCCGGGCGACAACAGCAGCTCGACCGGCTTGGTCGACGTCGTCGTGCCCGCCGGAACCTACGACGTCGAGTTCTGTCCGCCGTTCGCCGACCACCTCGTCGCGACGACGCTGTTCGGCAAGGTCGTCGCCGCGACCACTAACCTCGGCGTGATCACGCTGCCCGCGGGCGTCGTCCTGTCGGGAACGGTGCAGGCGTTCAACGGCGTCAAGTACGCGAACGTCGACGTCGATCTCACCAACGCGTCGACCGGCGCCGACGTCACGCTCTGCGCCGACAACACGGCCTCGAACGGCACCTATGCGGTGGTCGTTCCGACCGGAACCTTCCACGTCAAGTTCACGCCGCCGGGTTGCTTGCCGCTCGGCTCGTTCAAGGCGAGCAGCGTCGTCATCGCCGCGAACAAGGTTCAGAACGGCACGTTGCCGTCGGCGTCGTCCGGCGCGATCTTCGGCATCGGCACGCCGGGCACCGGCGGTCTCGTGCCGACGTTGTCGGGCGTGTGCACGCCGCGGGTCGGCAATGCGCTCTACGGACTCTCGCTCGCCAACGCGCGCGGCGGTGCGCACGCGTTCATGACGTACAGCCCGACCAACGTGCTCGCGGCGACGTTGTTCACCGGCGGCGGGATCTTGGCGAAGCGTCAGCCGCTCGTGCACATCAAGCTCGGCGGCGCGGCCGGCGTCGCGGGCGCCGGGTCGGGCATGTTCGACTTGCCGATCGCGAACAACGCGGCGTTGGTCGGGCTGACGTTGAAGGCGCGAGCGTACGTGCTCGATCCCGCCGCGGCGTACCAGCACGCTTGGACTCCTGCGCTCCATGCGACGATCGTCCTCTAGTCTCTTCGCGGCGACGGGCACGCTGCTCGTGCTCGTCGCCTGCACCGGCGGCGTCGGCCACGTCGCGTCCTCCGGCGGCGCGAGCACCGGCACCGTCGTCAGCGCCGACGTCGGCCTCGTGTCGGCGGTTGCGGGCGACGGCGTCGTGCGTCTCGATTGGAAGGCGACTGATCTCGCCGGCGCGCCGGTCGCGGTCGCGCTCTTCCAGTCGACGCAGCTCGGCGCGGTCTACTCGGGCGCGCCGATCGCGACGACGACGGGGAGCTCAACGTGGAATGCGTTCGGGCTCGTCGACGGCACCAAGTACTTCTTCGGTCTCGCGCTCGATCGCGGAATCGGCACATTCGAGCCCATCGGCGCCGTCCTTTCGGCCCGTCCGAATCCGCCGATCTACGTGCGCGCCGGCGCGAGCTCGAGCAACGCCGACGGTCTGACGCCGAGCACCGCGTTCCCCGATCCGATCAGCGCGATCTTGACGGCGCAGATCCACGGCGCGGGCAACGTGTGGCTCGCGGCGGGCGACTACTTCGATCTCGGTCTGCCGCTCTACTCGCGCGTCGATCTCTACGGCGGCTTCGCGGCGGACTTCGATCTTGCGACGCGCGATCCCGCGGCTCTGCCGACTCGTCTGCACGGTCGCAGTCCGCTCAACGTGTTGACGTTGATCGACGGCAACACCGGGTCGGTGGTCGACGGGCTCGAGCTCGTCGGCGATCAGAAAGGCGTGATCGGCTTCGAGAGCCGCGACACGCCGTGCCAACTGCGCGCGGTGAAGGTCAGCGGGATGAAGGGCCGCGGACTCAAGGTCTCGACGACGGTGGAGGACCGCGTGATCGCGGCGAGTTTCGTCGCGTGCACCGTCGACGCGAACGGCGCCGATGGGCTCTTCGTGCAAGGCGGCGTCGACGTCGAGATCGAGCATTCGAGCTTCACGCACAACGTGCAGGAAGGCGTCGAGTGCGGACCGCTCGTCGCCCCGAGCGGCGTGCGCCTCGCGTTCGACGTGCGCGGCTCGCAGTTCGTGGACAACGGCTTCGAAGGCCTGAAGCTCAACCTCGCGCCGCCGACGATCCCCGCGGTCGGCGCGGTGTTCGACGTCGCGATCGAAGGCTCGACGTTCGAGCGCAACCGTCAGAAGGCGGGACTCTTGATCGACGTCGACTTCAATCTCATTCCGGGTTGGCGGCTCGAGCTCCTCGTGCGCGGTTGCTTGGCGCGCAACAACCAGAACGACGGCGTCCAACTCCAACTCGATTCGACTTCGACCGCGTTGATCCACGACCTGCGTTCCAGCGCGAACGGCGGCGACGGCTTGCAGGTCTCCTCGCAATCGACGCCGTCACACGCGGTCGTCGCCGCGTCGGTGTTGGTCGGCAATCGCGGCTTCGGGCTGTTCGCCGAGGGCGGCAACGTGCCGGTGCTCGCGAGCCATCTCTTGATCGCCGGCAACGCGCTTGGCGGTTTCGCGAGCACGTCGGTCGAGTCCAGCGCGGTCTCGACGATCGCTGCGTTGCAACCGAATCCCTTCCTCGGCGTACGCACGCACGACTGCGTGATCGAAGCCGATCCGAACGCGCCGCTCTTCGTGCGCTCGCCGCGCGAGTACCGCGGCGTCGACGGGTTCGTCGCGCCGAAGCTCGTGCTCGACGACCTCGGTTCGCTGACGCCGGGCGAACGTGTCGAACTCGCCGACGACGGCGCACCGCGCACGCTCTCGGCGGTCGGACCCGGAACGCAGGTCGCGCTCGCGCCCGTTCCGGACTTCGTGCTGCTGCCGACGACGCTCTTCGTGTTCGCCGGCGCGGGCGGCGTCGACGAGGACGAGCACGTCGTTCAGGGCAGCGTCGCGTTCGGGGCCGCGATGACGCCGCTCGGCGCTCCGCCGGTCGACGCGGGACCGCTCGGCGCGCCGAACGTCGTCGCGATCGCGCGGCTCGAGGCCGGAGCCGCGCCGCTCTTCTTCCTCGCGCGCACGACGCCGCGGCTCGATCAGGCGCTCGGTGCGTTCGACGTGATCGAGCTCGAGTTCGCGGGCGGTGCGCTCGATCCGAGCTCCGTCGACGCGCAGAGCGTTCGTGTGCTCGACGCGCAGGCGCTCGAGCTCGGCGCGACGCTCCTCACCGTCGGCAACGAACTCCAACTCGCGCCGCCGCCGGCGGGTTGGCCGAGCGGTCCGTTGCTGATCGAACTGCACGCGACGTTGCGCACGCTGGCCGGCGAACCGAACGCGGCGCCGTTGGCGCTCGCCTACACGGTCGGCTGAAACTCGCTCACGCGCCGGGGAGCACGAAGCCCGGCTGCAGCGGGCCGAGCGGCAAACGCTTGCCTGCGCCCGGCGTCGGCCATTTGCCGAACAGCGCAGGCGCGCCGAGCTTGCCGACCGAGAAGAGCAATTCGCCCGACGGCGCGAAGCCGAGGCTCGGTCCGTAGTTCAACGGCCGCGAGCTCAGGAGCTGCACCTGCGCCGTCGCGTTCGAGTAGCGCCACACGAATTCGTCGAGTGGTCCCGTCTCGACGAACGCGAGCCAGCCGTCGGGCCGCAGCGCGACGCGCGTGAGCTCGTCGCCGCTCGGGAACGTCGCGACGCGCACCGGCGCGCCCGTCAGCGTTCCGGAGACGCGCCAGAGTTCTTGGGGCTTGTTGCCCGCGGCGCTGCGCACGGAGAGCAACCAATCGCCGTTCAACGGCTCCATCCAATCGAGCGACTTCGCGTCGTTCAGCAGCACTTGCGCGCCGCTCTGCGACGCCTTGACCACGAGCACGCGATCGGAGCCGCCGTCGTGGACGACGAACGCGTTCGCGCTCTCGATCCAGTGCGTGAAATCCGGCTTGATCTTCGGCGCGACGTTGAACGGCAGGTTCGCGACGCCCGAGGAGAGCGAGAGGTTGACGAAGTTCGCCGGCGCGCCGGTCGGGAGATTCACCGCGAACAGGTCCGCGGCGTCGAGCGTGTTCGGCACGCCGAGCGTGCCCTTGCCGATCGCGAGCACCAGCGTGTTCGACAACGGCCGGAAGCCGTAGAGGCCGATCTCGTCGAGCGTGTCGAGGAACTTCGCGTCCGACGTCAGTTGTTCGGGCACCTCGGCGACCGGCGGCGAGACGTGGGCGACGAAGGCTTCGCGCTTCGCTCCCTCCGAACGCCACGCGACGGTGCTGCCGTCGTCGGAGATCGCGAGATGGGGACCGTTCTGCGCCGCGGGGAAGAAGCCCGCGCCCGAGAGCTCCATCGCCGTCTGCCCGACTTGGACCGCGGCGCCGCTCGCGCCGAGCGAGTACGCGAGCGCATGAGTCGGGTCGACTCCCGCGGTCGTCGCGGCGAACGCGCCGTTGGTCGAGACCACGAGCTCGCGCGAGAACCACTGCGGCGCGGGCGCGGGGAAGTTGACGACCTGCGCGTCGCCGTTCAAGGCGCGCGTGAAACGCAACGCGCCGCTCGCGTGCACCGCGAAGCCGAACTGAGGGCCGAGCGCGAGGCCTTGCGATCCGAAGTCGAGCGGCGCGAGGTTCGCGGTGCGCGGACGCAGCAGGCCGCTCGCGACGTCGATCTCGAACAGATCGCCGCCGGCGGCCGGCGTGGTCGCGACCAGCAGCGCGCTGCCGTCGAACGCGACCGCGACGCGGCCGACGATCGGATCGGGAGCGCCGGCGGGGACCGCGAGCTCGAAGACGACGCGCGCACCCTGACCGTCGACGACGAAGAAGCCGTGGGCGTCGGTCGCCGCTCCCGGACGGACGTAGCGGTAGAGCGAACCCCGGCTCTGTTGGAGCACCAACCTCGCCGCGCCGGGGATGTCGTCGCGGCGGCGGGGGAAGCGCACGGCGAATTCGTCCGCCGCGCTGTGGCCGGCGAACTCGAGCGGCAGCAGGCGGATACCCGTGAGCACCGCGACCGCGTGCGCGGAACCGGGTGCCGCGACGTCGAAAACGATCACGTCGCCGGGTCCGGACGGCGCGCCGCGCCAGATCGCCGAGTCGGCGGCGACCGCCGGCCCGACCAGGGCGAACGGCGCGAGGCAGCGGGCGAGAGAGTGAAGCGAGAGGTTCGTCATGGTGATGCGCTGCCGGCGCAACGACTGTACCCCGGTCGTCGTCGACGGACCGTGACGGTCCCGAGGGGCGCGCTTGTTGCGCCCGGATGGATGAAACCCGCCGCGGTGCCTCCGAGGGCGTTCCGGCGGGCTAGCTTTTGGAACCGCAGTCCATGAATTGGACCGAACACACCCACGACCTCCATGAGAAGGAGGAAGCTCTGCCCGCCGGGTATGCCTCGGTGGCGGAGCTCTCGCGGCGTCCGGACGGATCGCGCGTCGTGCGCGCCCGGCGCGGCGACCGCGAAGTCGTCCTGCGGATCGCGCCGGACGCGGTCGGGGTCGAACGGGCGGCGGAGCTCGCGGTCCTCGCCCGGGTCGAGCACCCGTCGATCGCGCGTCTCGTCGACTGGGGCTCGCTCGACGGCGGCGCGAGTTGGGTCGCGCGCGAATGGATCGACGGCTCGGAGCTCGGTCGCTGGGCGGTCGGTCGCTCGCAGGTCGAAGTCGGTCGCGTGCTCGCCGAACTCGGCTTCGCCCTCGCGCACCTGCACGCCGCAGGCTTCGTCCACGCCGATCTGAAGGCCGCGAACGTACTCGTGCGACCCGACGGCCGTCCCGTGGTGACGGACTTCGGTCTTTCGCTCGCGCGCGGCGAGCGTCGCGAAGGAGCGACCGGGAGTTGGCTCGCGATCGCGCCGGAGTTGCTCGCCGGCGGAGCGCCCGACGCCGCGAGCGACCTCTTCGCGTTCGGCGTGATGATCGTCGGACTCTTCGCCGACGTCGCGGTGACGCCGCGTGACTTCTACGCGCGCTTCCCGGCCGAGGATTTCCTGGCGGCGGCCGGACTGACGAGTCAAGCGCTGCCCGAGTGGTCGCGCGACCTCGTGGCGCGCTTGGTCGCGCGCGATCCGAGCGAGCGACCCGCCTCCGCAGCGTGGGCGGCGCGTGGGATCGTCGCACGTCTCGGGCTCGAGCTCGAAGCTCCGCGCCTCGCGGAAGCGCCGCGACTTCCGTTGTTCTTCGGCCGCGAGGATCTCGTGCGTACGATCGCGGACGCGCAAGGCGACGTCTGGCTCGAGTGCTCGTCCGGCGAGGACGTCGCGCTCGTGGCGCGCGAGCTTGCGTTGACCATCGCGCTCGCCGGCGGCCGCGTCGAGCGCGTCGACCTGACCGCCGAGCTCGCGACGATCCGCGATTCGGTCGCGCTCGATGCGTGGGCGCAGCAACGCGCGCGCGGCGCGGACGAGCGTCGACGCGTCGTGTCGGTGCCGAGCGACGGCGTGTTCGAACTCCGCGCGCTCGAAGCGCTCGTGCGTGCGACGCGCCAGGCGCACGGTCGTTCCCAGTTCCTCGCGGTGATCGCGCCGGGCAACGTGTTGCCGTCGACGGACCTCGGCGGTCTGCGTCTCGCGTTCCCGCGCGTCGCGGAGGAGACGTGGGCGGATTTCGTCGCCGCGGAGTTTCCGGAGGAGACGCAAGCGCAGCGCGCGGAGCTCGCGGCGTGGCTCGCGCAGGCGAGCGACGGCAGCACCGTCGACGCACGTCGCGGTCTCGCTCGCGCCGCGGCCGTCGGAGCGATCGCCGTCGGCGTCGACGGCTATCGTGTGCGACCTTCGGCGTTGCCGACGGATCTCGGCGAGCACGGGAAGCGAGTCGAGCTCTCACCCGAAGCGCGTCGTCTGGCGGCGGCGTTCCATGTCCTCGGCGAGCGCGCGAGTGCGCGCGATCTGGCGACGATCGCCGCGGTGTCCGATGCGAACTCGGCGCGCGCGATCGACGAGTTGCTCGCGAGCGGCGTGGCGCGTCGGCGTGGGGCGGAGCTCGAACGCGAGTTCGACGGTCTCGCTCCGCTCGAAGAGCTGGTGCCGGCCGACGAGCGTCGCGAGTTCGCGGCGCGCGCGAGTTCGTGGCTCGCGGAACGCGGCGCGCCGGCGCACGTCGCGGCGCTGTTCGAGTGGCTTGCGGGCCGTCGTTCGCTCGACGAGTTGATCGCAGAGACGCGCACGTTGCGCGAGGGCGGGCTTCATGAACTCGCGCTCCGACTTGCGTCGCGCGCGCGTCGCCTCGCCGTCGATGCGAGAGCCCGTCGCGAACTCGACTTCGAGACGGCGCATGGCTGGCTCGGCCTCGGCGAGCTCGAGCGCGCCGCCCGCGTCGCCGAGGAACTCGGACGCGACGACGATTCCGAATCGCGAGCGCTCGCGCTGCGTGTCCGCGCGTCGATCGCGTTGCAGCGCCATGATGCGCGCGCGGCGCTCGAGCTCGCGGTCGCCGCCGGCGCGGCCGATCCCGCGCAAGCCGCGGATGCCGCGTGCCTCGAGACGCGCTCTCTCTACGACTTGCGCCGCGACGACGTCGTCGTCGAGCGCGCCGTTGCGTCGCTCGCGCGAAATCCGAACGCGGCGACGCGCGCGCAGCTCGTCGAAGTGCAGGCGATGGCGCTCGCCAGGCTCGGCGACGTCGATCACGCGGTGCAGCTCCTGACCGACGAACTCGCGCACGCCGATCGCGCGGGCCACGGACAACGCGCCGCGGCGCTCTCGCTCAACCTCGCGACGCTCGCGCGGCGCCGCGGGCGTCCCGACGAAGCGCGGCGAGCCTACGAGCGCGCGTTGAACGGCTACCAGACCGCGGGCTTCCTGCCCGGCATCGCGCAGGCGCGCGCGCAGTGGGGCGCGTTCCTGCGCGAGACCGGCGAGTTGGCGGCGGGCGAGCCGCTGCTCGCGTCCGCGCTCGAACTGCGCGAGCGCTTGGGCGATCGCACCGGCGCCGTCGCGGTGCGCGGGATGCTCGGACTCCTCTACGCGGAACGCGGACGCATGCGCGCCGCGTTGGACGAACTGCAACGCGCGGCGGCCGAGCTCTTCGCGGCGAAGAAGAGCGTCGAAGCGCTGTTGCTCGGCGCGCGGGCCGACGAGTGCGCGGCTCGCATCGGCGCGCTCGCCGAACGAAGCGTGAATCGCTCGGACGCCGCGAACCTCGCCGAAGGCGACCCGCGCACGCTGACGGCCGTGGGCCGCGCGCGTTGGTTGCGCGGCGACGTCGACGGCGCGCGCGATGCATTCGAGCGCGCGGAGCGTCTCGCGCGCTCGGTCGGCCTCGCGATCGTCGCGGACGAAGCGTGGGTGCTCCTCGAGCGTCTCGCCGGTCGGCCGATCGCGGAGGAACGCGTTCGAGCGCTCGCGAACGAGCTCGTGCGCGACGACGAAGAGCTGCTCGCGGTGCTCGCGTCGCCGAACCTCGATCGACCGGAAGTCCACCGTCGCCTGCAGGCGCTCGAAGCGCGCGGCCGCGACGATCGCGCGGCGCGGCTCGCGTGCGCACTCGCCGCGCGCACGCGCGATCCGCGGGCCGCCGCGAGTCATCGCGCTCGCTTCGAAGCGTTGTTCGCGCGCTGCGCCGCCGGCCTCGACGTCGACGAGGCGCGTGCGTTGCGCGGTTCGTTGCTGTCGATGCCCGATCCGTTCCCCGAAGACCTGGCTGCCGGCGAACAACGCGCGGCGACCGACGAGGAGTTCGAGATGGAAGTCGTGTCACTGTTGGACATCAATCGTCAGCTCCTCGAGCAGGAAGAGCTGCCGCGCTTGATCGGAACGATCGTCGAGAAGACGCTCGAGGTCAGCGGCGCGCAGCGCGGCTTCCTGATCCTCGAGGAGGACGGCGAGCTCGCGTTCGACACCGCGCGCGACAGTCGGCGCGGCGACATCCGCGATCCCGAGCTCGAGGTCTCGCGCTCGGTCCTCGCCGAAGCGTTGTCGACGATGCGTCCGCTGCGGGTCTCGAACGCCGCCGAGGAACCCGGTTTCGCCGCCGCGCCGAGCGTGATCGCGCTCGACCTGCGTTCGATCCTGTGTCTGCCGTTCCGCGTCGACGCCAAGTTGCGCGGCGTGATCTACGTCGATCACCGCTTGGTCGAAGGCGCGTTCTCCGCGCGGACCGAGCGCATGCTCTCGTTGCTCGCCGACCAAGCCGGTCTCGCGATCCTGCAAGTGCGGCGCCTCGACGAGATCCGGCGTTTGAACCGCGAACTCCGTCGTCAAGTCGCGACGCAGGACGTCGAGCTCGTCCGCGCGCGCCGCGCTCTCGAGAGCGCCGGCGTCACCGCGCCGAAGCAGGACTTGGTCGGCTCGTCGACGGTGATGCGCGGCGTGCAGCGTTTGATCGAGCGCGCGGCCCAGGTCAAGTTGCCGGTGCTGGTCACCGGCGAGAGCGGCACGGGGAAGGAGCTCGCGGCGCTCGCGTTGCATTCCCTCTCGCCGCGCAAGGACGCGCCGTTCGTCTCCGAGAACTGCGCCGCGCTGCCGCCGACGTTGATCGAAGCCGAATTGTTCGGCGCGTGCCGCGGCGCGTTCACCGGCGCCGATCGCGATCGCGAAGGGCTGATCGAGCGCGCGCACGGCGGGACGCTCTTCCTAGACGAGATCGGCGAGTTGCCGCTCGAGCTGCAAGCGAAGTTGTTGCGCGTGCTCGAGACGTCGGAGATCCGGCGGCTCGGCGACAACCACGCGCGGCTCGTCGACTTCCGTCTGGTCGCCGCGACCAATCGCGATCTCGAACGCGAAGTGCGCGAAGGCCGCTTCCGTTCCGACCTCTACTACCGGCTCGACGGTTTGCAGGTCCGCATGCCGCCGCTCTCCGAACGCGAGAGCGACATCCCCGAGCTCGTCGCGCACTTCCTGCGCATGCAGACGGCGCAGACGGGTCGCGCGCGAGCGATCGCGCCCGCGGTCGTCGAGCGCCTCGTGCGGCGCGCGTGGCCGGGCAACGTGCGCGAGCTCTTCAACGAACTCGCGCGCCTCGCGGTGATGTCCGAAGGCGACATCGTCGATCCGAGCCTCGTGCGCGATCCGGGGAACACGAAGGGCTCTGCGCCGCGCGCGGACGGTTCGCAGGTCAGGTCGCTCGCCGAGCTCGAACGCGAAGCGATCTTCCACGCGATCGAGGCGTGCGGCGGCGACAAGCGCAAGGCGGCGGAGTTGCTCGGCATCTCGCGCGCGAAGATCTATCAGCGCTTGAAGGACTGGGGCGTCACCGGCGCGAACGCGGACGACGGCGAAGGCGCCGCGTAGGCGCGACGAGGCTTCGCGTCACCGGAACACGAGCTCGCCGCAGAACGCGGCGATGCGCTCGGCGCCGTCGAGCGCGATGCGGCCTTCGGCGCGGGCTTCGGTCAGGGGCTCGCGCGGATCGGCGAGCAGCGCGCGAATCGAGTCGAAAAGTCGCTCGGGCGTCGTGCGTTCCGGATGGAGGCACTCGATCAAACCGAGATCGGCGAGCCGCGACGCGCGGATCCATTGCTCCTGGCGATGCATCACCCGCGGCACGATCAACGCGCGGCGCGCGTAGGAGAGATTCTGCGTCATCGTGTTGTAGCCGCACGTCGAGACGACGACGTCGGCGCGCGCGAGATAGGGACTGGTCGACGGAACGAAGTCGAGCAGACGCGCGGGCAGGTCGCGGATCTCCGCGTCGAAGCGCGCGCGCAAGTCGGGCGGGAGGAACGGGCCGCAGAGGATGACGCTCTCGAAGTCGATGCGCTCGCGGAAGCGACGCAGCATCGCGAGGTAGTTGCCGATCACCGTTTCGCCGCCGCCGTCTCCGCCGCCGATCGTCACCGTCACGAGGCGCCGACCGCCGGTGTCGATCGCGCGCGCTTCGTCCTCGATGCCGCCCGGTCGGAACTCCGGCACGTAGTGGCAGAACGTCGTCTTCGCGGCGACGGCCGCGGGAAACGCGTAGGCCTCCGTCGGGTCGAACACTTCGCGGCAGCCGTAGATCAGGATGTGGTCGTAGAGTTCCTCGAGCACCCGGTACGTGCCGTGTTCGCTCCACTGCGCGCGCACGTACGTCGGATCGTCGATCACGTCGCGCAGGCCGAGCAGCTTCACGCAGCTCGGTCGGTTGCGCGCGAGCCATTCGAGCGCCGGCCGCATCTCGCCCTTCGTTCCGACCGGCGCGTGATCGACGAGCAACACGTCGGGCGCATAGTCGGCGAGCGAGCGCAGGATCAAGTTGCTGCGCATCTCGAGCACGCCCGCGCCGGACACGCCGAGCGAACGAGCCTCGTACTCCTCCGCCGCGACCTTGCGCACCGCGGGCAACTTGATGTAGTCGACGCCTTCGGGCAGCGCGTAACGGTGCACCGCGGGCGAGCCGGTCAACAGCAGCACCGAGAGCCCCGGATGCCGCGCGATCAGTGCTCGCGCGATGTTCATCGAACGGTGCAAGTGACCGAGCCCGAGCGTGTCGTGCGAGAAGATCGCGAGCCGCGTCCCCGCGCCGAAGCGCGCGGGCGCGGTGCGCGTCGTGGGGTGAACCGGCTCGCCGGACGCCGTGCGTCGCGCGCGATCGCGCAGCGCGCTCGAGATCGTCGCGCGCAGTTGCGGAGTGCTGAACGGCTTGACGATGTAGCCCTCGGCGCCGAGCTCCTGTGCGCGCGCGATCGATTCGTCGTCGCCGTACGCGGTCAGGAACACGACCGCGACGTCGTGTTGCTTGCGCAGTTCGCGCGCGGTCTCGATGCCGTCGACGGCGCCGGGCAAGCGCACGTCCATCAGGACGAGGTGCGGTTCGTTCGCTCGCGCCGCGCGCAACGCCTCGCCGGAATCCGCGGCGACGCCGGAGACCGTGTAGCCGAGTTGTTCGACGACGAGCCGCAGGTGCATGCGCACGATGTGCTCGTCCTCGACGATCAGGACCTTGCGACGCGACTCGAGTTCAGGCTGCATGTTCGACGACCTCGTAGGGGAACTCGATGCGGTACGCGGAGCCGTCGCTGCCGTCGATCTCGAGGCGGCCGCCGAGTTGAGCGGCGAGCGTCTCGACGAGCTCGAGGCCGATCGAACGCACGCCGCCGTGCGCGCGCACCGAACCGGAGCCGTCGTCGCGCACTTCGAGCACGACGTCGCCGGCCGGCGAGAGACGGCAGTTCAACTGCACGCAGCCGCCGCGTCCGTTCGGGAACGCGTGCTTGAAGGCGTTGGTGACCAGCTCGTTGACGATCAAGCCGCACGCCTGCGCGCGATCGATGTCGAGCGTCAATTCCTCGACGTCGACCGAGAGCCGCACGCGGTCGGGCGCGAGCGAGTAGGACTCCTTCAAGCGCGACGCGAGGAGTTGCAGGTAGGGCGAGAGATCGATGCTCGCGACCTTGCGGCTCGAATAGAGCAGGTCGTGGACGAACACCAACGCGTGGATCCGGTCCTGGCTCTCCTGGAAACGTTCGAGCGAAGGCGTGTCGGTGATCGAGCTCGATTGAATGGCGAGCAAGCTCGACACCACTTGCAGGTTGTTCTTCACGCGATGGTGGACTTCGCGCAGCAACAGTTCCTTCTCGGCGAGCGAGCGACGCAGTTCTTGCTCCATCCGTTTGCGCGCCGACAGATCCTGCGCGAGGCAGACGTAGCCGCGCACGGCGCCGCCCGAGTCGCGCAGCACCGCGCCGGAGAACGCGACCGGAACTTCGGCGCCGTCGCGACGGAGGAAGCGCCGTTCGAGGCTCGTGATCGAGCCGCGCTCCATCGACGCGAGCGCGTCCTCGCCGCCGTCGTTCGGCGAGAGCGACGCGAGCGGCCGCTCGAGCAATTCGAATTCGTCGTAGCCGAGCAGCGCGAGCGCCGCCGGGTTGACGCGCGTGATCCGTCCGTCGGGCGCGAGCAACAGCAACGCGCCCGCCATCGAGTCGATCACGCCGCTCAACTTGTCGACCGACACCGTCGAGGCCGCGAGCTCCTCCGCCATGCGATTGAAGGAGTGCGCGAGGATCCCGACTTCGTCCGTCGACTCGACCGCGACACGGGTCTCGAGCCGGCCGCGACCGACTTCGCGAGCCGCGTTCGTCAACGCGACGAGCGGACGCGAGATCGAGCGTGAAACGACCAAGCCGAGCGCGAGCGCGAGCACCAGACCCGCGCCGTTGGTCGCGAGCTCCGCGCGCGCCGCGTCGGACGAACGACGGGCGATCGCCTCGAGTTGCTCGGACAGCGATTCCTCGGTGCGGCGGTGATACGCGTGGGCGCGCGGCTGGATCTCGGTGCGCAGGAACGGCTCGATGCGTTCCTTGAGTCTGCGTTCGGCGGCGTCGACGTCGAGCGCCGCCTCGGCGATCAACGCGCGTACCTCGGCTTCGAACGTCGCGCGGCGAGCTTCGAGCGGCGCGAGCCACTCGACGTCGCTCTCAGGTTCCGACGGCTCCGCTCGCTCCGAGGCGCGGCTCTCGTCCAGGTATTCGGCGAACGTTTCGTAGCCGTCGAGCACGCGGTCCTCGAGTTCCTCGAGCAGCATGTGCCGCGCGGCCGACGGTTCGCTCTCGCCGCGCGCGGCGACCTCGCGGTCGCGGAAGCGCTCCTTGACGAGCTCGTGCGACGCGGCGAGGCACTCCTGCACCGCCAACGTCATCTGCATCGCGCTCTCCATGCGATAGAGCGGTCCGCGCGGCGTGCGCACGCGCAGGTTCGCACCGACGACGATCCCGAGGCCGTCGATCTCGAGGCGACGGACGCCGTTCGGCCGCACGGCGACCGCGGAGATCGTGCCTTTCACTTTGTCGGTGCGTTTGATCGCTCCGGTCTCGACCTTGCGTGCGACCCAGTCTCCATCGGCGTCGATGCGGGCGGAGATCTCGACCCGCGCGCCGAGTCGCAACGCCTCGAAGGACGTGGCGCCGCCGGCGGACGGCGAGAACTCGGTGTTCGCGTCGATCCGGATCGCGCGTCCGAGCAGGCGCACGGTGCGCGACGGGAGCTCGATCGCCTCCACGGCGCCGCGCAACTTCGGTCGCCGCGTCGCCGGAAGACGTTCGAGCGCGGTTGCGACGAACTCACCGTCCGGCCCGGGCCGACCTTCGATCGCGAGCGCTTGGCCCCCGATCGTCGCCGGGTCGAGCGGCAGATCCGCGGTCCGCGCCAAGTCCTCGACGTCGGTCTGGATGTCGCGGTTGATCCGCATCGACACCAACCCGACTACGCCCATGACGGCGACGATCGAGAGCGTGGCGACGGTCAGACGTTGGCGGAGATGCATCGGGAAACGCGAGGCCGCGCCGAAGGCAAACGCGGTGCCGCTGGGTCCCGACGGCTTCCGCGCGGTCGGCGTGCGAGCGAGTCCGAGCCTCGGACCGCCGCCGCCGCCCGCGTCCAAGAATTGGCCGCGCGGTGGGAGCGCGGCTCGCCGAGAAGCGAGCCGCGAGCTTCGATCGAATCAGGCGCCGACGAAGTACCGCATGCCGCGGTTCTTGCCTTGCGTGCGGACGTCGCCGGCTTCGATCAAGCGCTTCATCGACGGCCGCATCGAATAGGTGTCGGTGTCGAGCGCGGCCGCGATCTCCTCGCCGCGTTGACCCGGATGCGCCTTGACGTAGGCGAGCAACTTGTCGGGCAGGTCCGATGCGTCGGTGCCCCCCGCGCCCCCCGTGCGTCGGACGCGCGGCGCCGAGCCGCGAGCCACGACGACGCCGTTCAATGCGAGCGTCGCGCTCAAGGTCGCGCGGACCTCGTCGAGCGCTTTGCGAGTCGCCACGTCCTGCGTCTCGGCCTGCGCCTTTTCCACGGACTTCATCGCAGCGCTCATATGACGGAGCGCCGGATTGCGTTTGACCTTCGCGCGTTCCGCTTTGTGTTTGATCGCTTCGATCTTGGCCTGGAGATCGGCGATGCGTTGTTCGGGTGTACGACGAGTTCTTTCAATGATCTTCGGCATGGGAGAATCCTGATTGAGGAGCGAGAGAATAGAGACGGTACGACGACGCGACGTCGACGGCGAGGGCTCTCCGATACGGATTTCGACGCGGCGCTCATGGCGCGCGCGGCGGCGCTTTCAGGGCAGCGAGAGGAACAACGGCTCGTGCTCGAGCGTGAATTCGACGCGCTTCGGTTCGGCGCCGGCGAGCGTGGTCTCGAGCGTGTAGCGACCCGGCGCGAGCAGCACACGTTGCGGCGCGTGGAACCAGAAGCGGGTGCTCAGCACGAACGCCTTGTTCGCGTCGAAGATCCGGAAGCGCGCCGAACTCCAACGTTCGTCCGCGGCCGACAGGACCACCGGCACTCCGACCGCGAGTTCGATCCGCACGCCGTCGACCGAGCCTTCGGTGACATCGATGAACGTGGTCGTCTCGGCCCACGTGCCGTCGCGGCCGCCGCAGCGCAGCGCGTAGACGTCGCGCGAAAGTCCGCTGATGAGGAACGAGCCGTCGTCCTCGACCTCGATTCCCCGAATGACCAACGCCGGAAGCGGCAAGCCGGTCGCGCGATCGACGTGCGCGACGGTGAGTTTCTGCTGCACGCAGTTGCCTTCGGTGTCGACGACGTTGCCGGTGATCCAACACTCGCGTCCGAGCGGCACGTCGCCGAGATCGTTCTCGCTTCCCGCTTCGAGGCGAAGACGTCGGTCGAGGCGCTCGTGACCTTGCGCGCGAGCCGAGATTTCGTACAGGCCCGGCGCGAGGCCGACCGCGTTGACGACGCCGTCGGTCGGCCGAAGCAAGCGCGAGCCCGTGCCCGAAATCGAAACCATCGTCGCGGCGATCACCGCGTTCGACTCCGCGTCGATCAGGCGGAAGCGCAAGCTCGCTGTCTGAAGCACAGGCGCATCGCGGTCGAGTACGAACTCGACTTCCTTCTGTCCCTTGTCGACGCGCTGCGTCGCGACGACGCGTTGGTAGTGGACCAGGCTGAGGAAGACCGGCGGCTCGACGTCGAGCAACACGCGACCGATGAAGCCGTCGGGCAATTGCGGTCCGCCGTAACCGCTCTGCCAGAAGTGGCCGACGCCGAACGGATTGTTGCTGCCGCCGGTGAGGTCCTCGAGCCACTCGCCCGGCGCCTCCAAGGTCGCGACGGCGAGCATGTCGAAGCCGTTGATCGGTCGCCCCGCGCGGTCGACGGCGCGGACCAGGATCTCGGGCGGCAACACGAGTGGAAGGTCGAGGCGCCGCTCGGGCGTCGCGCGTTCGAGGTCGACGACGACGCGCGCGTTGCCGTCCGCCGACGAATAGACCTGGACCCAGTGGCGACCGGGCGCGAGGTCGGAGACCGAGTAGCTGCCTCGGGCATCCGCTTCCGACGTCACCATGACGCCCATCTGATCGGTGACCAGCACCGTCGGCGCGCGCGACAGCGAACTCCGGCCTTCCGCGGGAAGCACGACTCCGTAGAGACGAATCGGGATCGGAGGTGCCGCGTCGGACGCCACGAAGACCACTTCGGGCGTTTGCGATTCCGCGGCCACTTCCGCGGGACTGCGCAGTGCGACGGGTTCCGGCGAATGAAAGTCGGACGCTGCGAGGCTTTCGCTCGGCGCGTGCGCCGCGGCGGGCGGCGAAGCGGAGGAGTCGTTCGCTCGTTCGCGTTTCCACCACGCGATCAGAATGAATGCGAGCGCGACGAGGAGCGCGAGCACGACTCGAGTTGCGCGGCGAGCGTTCATGGCGAGCAAGTCCTCCTCGTCCGCATCGTACGACGTCCGACCGCTGTCGCAGTACCCACTCTCCCCGGCGACGATCGGTGAACTCCCCGATGCTCGTCGGTCGGCGGGGTCCCTACGGTGGCCTCTTCACGACTCCTCGGACCGAAAACGAAAGCACCGCAATGAACAAGGACCAAGCGAAGGGCGCCGCGAAGCGCTCGGTGGGCAAGATCCAACGCGTGACCGGCAAGCTCGTCGGCAGCCGCAAGCAGCAAGTCGCCGGCATCGCCAAGCAGATCGAAGGCAAGGCCCAACAACGCCTCGGCGACGTCAAGGAAGCGATCAAGGACGCGCGCAAGCCGAAGCGCCGTTAGGGACCGACGACGTCGCGTCAGAACACGAACGGCACGAAGCGTCGGACGCGCCGCGCATAGTCGGCGTACGCGGGATACGCGGCGCGCAACAAGCGCTCTTCGATCAGCGCGCGCACCACCATGCCGGCGGTGATCGCGAGTCCGAGCAGCACGGTTTCGACGCCGAGGTGGGTCGCCACCGCGGCCCACGTGAAGACGATCACCGACAGGTAGATCGGATTGCGGACGAGCGCGTACGGACCGTGCGTCACGAGCTCGCCCTGCGTCGGATTCGCGGCGGCGTGGAAGCTGCGTCTTCCGAACGTGATCCGCGCCCAGAGCATGAACGCGGCCGCGGCGACCTGGAGGCCGATCGAGATCGGGCCCGTGCCGAACACGCGGTCGGTCAGGATCAGGCGAACGAGCGCCGCGATCGCCGCAAGGGTCGCCAGCACCGAGATCCGTTTTGCAGCGACCACGCGCCGGGCAGGCTACGGGATCGGCGCGCCTTCGCCGCGGCTCGCCTTGCGCGATTTCGGAGAAGGGAGTCCACTCGCGCTCTCTCGCGTCACTAGACGGCTGTTCCGCCGTCCTCCACCTCCCCAAGTCTCCGGAGAAGAACAATGCGTCCTCGTACCTCGATCCGAGCCCTCGCCCTCGCGGGTCTCTGTTCCCTCGCGTTCCTCGCCGCGCCGGTGCGCGCCCAATGTCTGCCCGACGGGCTCGACGGCGGGCCGTGTTGCCTGCCGACCTTCCCGACGTTGCCGGTGTTCCCGGTGATGCCGCAGCAGACCGCGCGCTTCGTCGTCTTCGACCAGTGCAAGCCGATCGCGAACGTGCAGTTGTGCGCACGGATCGGCGTGCCGGTTCCGAAGCAGGGCGGCGGCGCGTTCGTGTGCGGGGCGTACGACATCAAGCTGCGCATCCGTCAGTGCGGCCTGATGAACACGCTCTGGAACGGTTCGATGAACGCCTACTACTCGCGCAATTGGCAAGAGTCGTCGATCGCCGGCACCGTCAACCTCACGGTGTGGCGCTTCAACGTCAACGGCGACATGATCCCGACGAGCAGCCTGCCGACGAATCCGCTCTACCGTCCGGCCTGTCAGCCGTTCACGCAAGGCGTCTACTTCACCGGCTACATCGACTACGCGTTCGACTGCACCAACAACACGTGGCAAGTCTCGTGGATGGTGACGCACGAGTGCGACGGCGTTCACCACGCGCTCGGCACCGTCCGTCCGGCGCCGGCGACCGGTTATCACCCGACGCGTTCGTTCACGTTCCTCGGGCCTAGCGCGGGCTTCGTGGTGTCCAGCACCAACCCGCTGATCAGCAACGGTCCGATCATTCAGACCGCCGTGCGCCGCAACAACTGGGGCATGCTCCCGATGATCTGCAGCTTCGAGGAGCCCGTGACCGGTAACTTCAATCCGGTCGCCGACATCTGCATGTGCACCTCGGCCGGCGCGGGTCAATACAACCTTGCCGCGGTCAACGCGAACGGCGTGTGCGGCACGGTGATCACTCCGAGCCCGCTCGGTCTGCTCAGCCAGAAACGCCTCGGCGCGTGGACCAGCCCGAACACGTATCCCGGGCCGGAAACGTTGCTCTTCGACTTCGGCTACCTCAACTATCAGGACGGTTGCACCGGCGCGACGACCTCGGAATGGTTCGAGGGCGCAGAGACGATCGGCGGCTTCCCCGCGATCGAATTCACCGGCGCCGCGCTCGGCCGTCAGTTCGAGGATCTCGCGAGCTGCAACGCTTCGCCGACCGTGCCCGCCACGTTCATCGGCGCGCCGCACGTCGTGAACTACGTCCTCAACTTCAACATGCCCTGAGTTCGACGCGCACCGAGCGTCGATGCTGATCCGCGCGACGCCGAGGGGCTCCAGCCCTTCGGCGTCGCGTTTGCTTTCGGCGGACGAGTGACGTCCCGTTCGTCCGCGGCGCCGACGTCCCAGCGAGTCCGCATCCTCCTGAACCCCGCGAAGCTCTACGCATCGTTGCGGGGAAGAGCCGCCGGATAGAGCCGAGCGCGGACCGACGACAGCGCGCCATCCGGAGGTGACGCCGGCCGCGTGCGACGCGACGCTCTCGATCTCGCGCGCCGGCAAAAGCTTCGGGCCGTAGATTTCACGTCGCCGATCCCCAAGGCTCGCGGGTGCGTGCGATGCTGAAGGACGAGGCGCCGCGAGTTCGGCGTCGCTTCATGCCCACCCTGCCCGCCGATTCGACGAATCGGAACGTTCGAGGATCCACATGCGCTCTCTCTCCGGCCTGGTTTCGACGAGTCCCGCTCTGCTGTCCGCGCTCACATTGATCGCGGTGCTCTTCCCCTCCGACAACAGCAAGCAGAAGAGTGCTCCGTCGGGCCCGCTGCCCAACTGCAACGCAGGCGCGGCGCAGGTCGTCGAGTGCCAGGGCGCGGTGGCCGTCGTTCAACTGGACGCCACGGGCTCGACGAATCCGGCCAAGGGCCCGCTCACCTACAAGTGGGAGATCTGCAACGATCCGCGGCTCAGCATCGACGATCCGACGAGCGCGACGCCGCTGCTCTTCGTCGACTTGCAAGGAACCTGCTCGTTGACGTGCACGGTCGGCTTGGCCGTGCGCAACAAGTTCGGTGTCTCGAACTGCTCGACGTCGGTGACCGTGCAGGACACGACCGCGCCCGCGATCACGTGTCCGCCCGACGCCACCGTGTTGCAAGGTGATCCGACGGATCCGAGCGTCACGGGCTCGGCGACCGCGACCGACCTCCGCAATCCGAATCCGGCGATCGCCTACGTCGACGATCTGTCGCAAGGACCCGACACGCTGCTGCGCGTGTGGAGCGCGGACGACGGCTGCCAATCGAGCTCGTGCATCCAGACGATCACGATCGCGCCGCGGCCGATCGCTCACGCGCACTTCGACATTCGCCCTGGCTTCTGTCCGAATCCGATCGAAGTCCAAGGCTCGGGCGGAGCAGTCGTCATCCTGACGACGAGCTTGCTCGGCAACGACTTCGACGTGACGCAAGTCGACCTCGGCTCCGTGGTGCTCAAGCGCTCGCTCAGCTCGACCGACGGATCGGCCTCGGTGCCGCCGAAGGAAATGGCGTTCGAGGACAGTGGCACGCCGTTCGAGGGCGCGCCGTGCGGCTGCAACACGCTCGGCTCCGACGGCATCCTCGACCTGAACGTGCACTTCAACAAGTTCGACGTCGTGTCGACGCTCGCTCTCGATCAAGAGCCCAACGGCACGGTGGTCGAGCTCGAGTTGAGCGGCCTCTTGTGGGACCGCACTCCGTTCACCGCCACCGACTGCATCGTGATCTACAACCGCTGAGCGCGATCGGCTCGATTGCCGCGTTGCGCCGACGCGGCTAGAGTTCGTCGCCGCCTGAGTACCGGTAGGTGAAGAGCGCTTCCATCGGGAAGCTCGAAGCCGATCCGGCCGCAGTCTCGATCGTGGCCGAACCGACGTCCGACTCGCCGCAAGATCCGTCGCCCTGGAAAGCCGGCGCGAAGGCCGACGTCGCGCGTGATTCCGCGTCGGACGTGGTGACGCGGCTGACGTCGCGGACGACCGGCTTCGCGCGCTATCGAGTGCAAGAGCACGTCGCGAGCGGCGGCATGGGCGCGATCTTGAAGGTGTGGGACGAGGACCTGCGCCGCAACTTGGCGATGAAGGTGGTGCTGCGCGCGGAGGGCGAGCCGCAGAACGACAGCGGCTCACCCGCGCTCGCTCGCTTCATCGAGGAAGCGCAGGTCACCGGCCAACTCGATCACCCCGGCATCGTGCCGGTCCACGAGATCGGCCTCGACGAACAAGGCCGCGTGTACTTCACGATGCGTCTCGTCGCGGGCCGCGATCTCGAAGCGATCTTCGCGCTCGTCCGCGAGGGCAAGGAAGGTTGGACGCAGACGCGCGCCGTCGGAGTCCTTCTGAAGGTGTGCGAGGCGATGGCTTACGCGCACAGCAAGAAGGTGATCCACCGCGACCTCAAGCCGGCCAACGTGATGGTCGGAGCGTTCGGCGAGGTGTACGTGATGGATTGGGGTCTCGCGCGCGTGCTCGGCCGCGACGACACGAGCGCCGTGCGGCTGAAGCGCGAGCCGGACACGAGTTTTCTCGTGCACACGGATCGCCACGACACGGTGCGCGGTGACCGGAGCTCGCCGCTGAAGACGTTGGACGGCGACATCCTCGGCACGCCGGCGTACATGTCGCCGGAGCAAGGTCGAGGCGCGCTCGCGGAGATGGGGCCCGCGTCGGACGTGTATTCGCTCGGAGCGATTCTCTACTTCCTGCTCGCGGAGCACATGCCGTACGGCGAACCGGGCGCCGAGCCGGATGCCGTGACCGTCTGGACTCGGCTGCGCGAAGGCGCTCCGGCGTCGCTCGCGGAGCGCGCGCGCAATGCGCCCGTCGAGCTGATCGCGGTCTGCGAGAAGGCGATGGCGCGCGAGCCTGCAGCGCGCTACTCGAGCATGCTCGAGTTCGCCGACGACTTGCGTGCGTACCTCGAGAACCGCGTCGTGCGCGCGTACGAGACCGGCGCGTACGCGGAGCTACGCAAGTGGTTCGTGCGCAACAAGGCGCTCGCGACGACCATTCTCGCGGCGAGCGCGTTGATCGTGCTCGGTTCGAGCACCGCGGCGTGGGTCCTGTCGCGCAAGAACGCCGAGCTCGCGGACTTGAGCGAGCGACGTCGCGAGAGCGAGCAGGCGGCGCGCGCGAGCGAAGCGGAGGCGCAGCGCAGCGAGAAGCTCGCCAGCGAACGCGCCGCGCAGATCCTGCGACTCGCGGACGTCACGCGGTTGGCGCAGCTCGAACAGAGCGCCGCTCGGCTCTGGCCCGCGCATCCCGAGAACGTGCGGACCTACGAGTCGTGGTTGAACGACGCGCGTGCGCTGGTCGCGCGGCGCGAACTCCATCGAAAGACGCTCGACGAATTCCGTCGCGCCGGTTCGGTGACTCCCGCTTCCGGCGAGGCCGCCGCGAAGTGGGTCTTCGCGACGCCGGAGGAACAGTGGCAACACGACACGCTGCACGGGCTGATCGAGCGACTCGACGCGTTCGCCAAGCCCGAACACGGATTGCTCGCGGACGTCGAACATCGCTTGCGGTTCGCGAACGTCATCGAGGAAGAGTCGGTGAGCGGGAAAGACGCGAGCGCCGCGTGGACTGCAGCGATCGACGAGGCGTCACGGAGTCCGCTGTACGCGGGGTTGAAGCTGTCGCCGCAGCTCGGTCTCTTGCCGATCGGGCGCGACCCGCACTCGGGGTTCTCGGAGTTCGCGCACTTGCAGACCGGCGTGCCTGCCGTGCGAGATGCGAAGTCCGGCGAGCTCGAGGTGACCGAGGATTCGGGGCTCGTCCTCGTGCTGTTGCCCGGCGGTGCTTTCGCGATGGGCGCGCAGGCGTCGGATCCGCAGGGCGCGAACTACGACCGCGACGCGAAAGCGAATGAAGGCCCGGTGGCGGAAGTCGAGGTCGAGCCGTTCTTCGTGTCGAAATATGAAATGACGCAAGGCCAGTGGCTGCGCCTGACCGGGAGCAACCCGAGCATCTATGGACCGTCCAACGCCTTCGCCGGCAAACAGAACGATCTCCGCCATCCGGTCGAACAAGTGAGTTGGAACGACTGCAACGAAGTCTTGGCGCGCCTCGAATTCGCTCTGCCGACCGAAGCTGAATGGGAGTACGCCGCGCGCGCCGGGACGATCACGCCGTGGTCGACGGGCGAGGACCGCGCGCGTCTCGAAGGCTCCGCGAACTTGGCCGATCGCGCCGCGGCGCGAGCCGGCGCCTCGTGGCCGTCGATCGCCGATTGGCCCGAGCTCGACGACGGCTATGCGGTCCATGCCCCCGTCGGCTCGTTCGCGCCCAATCCGTTCGGGCTCTTCGACATGCACGGCAACGTGTGGGAGTGGTGTCGCGACACGTACGGTCTCTACGGCGAGCCCGCCGCCGATCCCGCGACGGAAGCCAGTGGTTCCGCGCGACTCAATCACGTGAGTCGCGGCGGCAGCTTCTATCACTCCGCCGTTCACGCGCGCTCCGCATACCGCAACAACTCGACGTCCGACCTGCGCATCAATCACTTGGGCGTACGCCCGATGCGGCCGCTGCGACGCTGACGCCGAGCCCTGCGCGCGGCGCGCGTGATCGCGGCGTTTCGAACCGCCCTACACCTCGATCATCACCTTCAAGGCCTTCGTCGACGCCGCATTGCCGAAGGTGGCGTACGCATCGACGATGTCGTCGAGTCGAAAGCGATGAGTGATCAGGCGCTTCGGGTCGAGCTTCTTCGATTGAACGGTCTTCAACAGCATCGGTGTCGAAACGGTGTCGACCAGACGCGTGGTGATCGTCACGTTCTGAGACCAGAGCCGTTCGAGGTGCAGATCGACCTTGACGCCGTGCACTCCGATGTTCGCGATCGTGCCGCCGGCGGCGACGATGTCCTCGCAGAGGTTGAACGTCGCGGGGATCCCGACGGCCTCGATGGCGGTATCGACGCCGCGTCCGGCGGTGAGCTTCTTGACGGCCTCGGCCGCGTGGCCGTCGGCGCTGTTGACGAGCTGCGTCGCGCCGAAGGACTTCGCGACTTCGAGACGGTTGTCGTCGAGATCGATCATGATGATTTCGGACGGCGAGTAGAACTGAGCTGTGAGCAACGCCGCGAGCCCGATCGGCCCCGAGCCGACGATCGCGACCGTCGAACCTGGAGCCACCTTGCCGTTCTGCACGCCGCACTCGAAGCCGGTCGGCAGGATGTCGCTGAGCATGACGAGCGCTTCTTCGTCGGCGCCCGCCGGAATGCGATGGAGGCTCGTGTCCGCGTGGGGGATGCGCACGAACTCCGCTTGCGTCCCGTCGATGCTGTTGCCGAGGATCCAGCCGCCGGTCGCGCAATGCGAGTACATGCCTTTGCGGCACGCATCGCAGCGACCGCACGCGGAGATGCACGAGATCAGCACTCGATCGCCGGGCTTGAACGTCGCGACACCGGGTCCGACGGACTCGACCACACCGACTCCTTCGTGACCGAGCACGCGCCCCGGCTGACAGGTGGCGACGTCGCCCTTCAAGATGTGCAGATCCGTTCCGCAGATCGTCGTGCGCGTGACCTTGACGATCGCGTCCGTGGGCGCGTCCAGTTTGGGCTTGGGGACATCGCGCAAGTCCTTCTTGCCGGGTCCGAGATAGACGAGGGCTCGCATGGTCGCTCCTGCTTTGGATCCGAACCGACGCGGCAGTCGGTCGTCTCCGCCAAACTAGAGATCAACCGCGGTTCCGCCGAGGCTCTCCGTCGGAGCGACTTTCGACGACCGCGTGAATCGTCAGCGTGCCCGTGCGGCGCGACGTCGACCATACGCCGATCTACTCGGTCGGCCCGACAAGGCTGGGTAGACGCCTGCGGTCATCTCGTGGAATCACGCTGCAAAGGGAGCGGCAGCAGCGTGCGAGAACGGGTGTGAACGAGTGCCCGCCGACGCGGGATACCGCGGTCGGCGGGCGCTCGTATCGCGCTCCTAGTTCTTCCAGTACGGGGGGTAGCCGTAGTACGTGTGAATGCTGCTGCCCCACGTCCTGTCCGCGAAGTCCGGCCACTTCGCGGCCGAGTCGAAGCCGGGAGCCGACTTCAGCTTCTCCTTGTCGACGTTGAGGACGAGCTTGTTCTCCGTGCGGGAGAACTCGAGCGCGCCCCACGGCAAGGCGAACAACTTGTTGCCCATGCCCATGAAGCCGCCGAAGGAGAGCACGGCGTAGGTCAGGTGGCCGTTGCCGGCATCGAACACCAGCTCGTGAATCTTGCCTAGGTTCTCGTTCTCGCGGTTGATCACGGCTTCGCCGATGATCTTGGAGGCCGATACGGCTCCGTGCTTCTCCGCTGTCATGCTGCTCGCGTCTTTCATTGCTTCTCCTGTGGCTAGGCTTTTTGGGCGACCGACGACATTCTGTTCGGGCTGTTCGAAGCGGGATTACCAATGACTCTGAACCGCACCCGCCTCCCGCCTGATCACGCGGCGGACCGAGGACGCGTGCGTTCCGAGGGGTCCCGCTCGTTCGGCGACAACGTAGGACCGCCGGCCGCGACGAGACGATCGACACATCTCATGAGTCGTCCGCGCAACGTTGCGTATGGCCCCAGCTTCACGAACCACAGGTCCGCGTTCGCGCTGTTGCTCGTGCTCCTGGCCCTCGGAGGTTGCCGCGCGATCGATGCGCCTCTCGCCACGTCGACCGCGAGTGGCAAGCCCTTCGCGAAGCGACTGGAGGGACTCGAGAACTTCGCTCAGATCGACGAGTTCCTCTATCGGGGATCGCAACCGGACGCAGCGGACTTCCGAGAGCTTGCGGGACTCGGCATCAAGACGGTCATTTCGCTCCGCAGTTACCGAGAGAGCGACGACGTCGAAGCCGCCGGCATGACGCTGGTGCAGATTCCGATGCAGGCCGACCTGTTCGGCAGCGAGCCGCCGACCGACGAGCAGGTTCGCTTGTTCTTCACGACCGTGCTCGATCCGACGAAGCGACCCGTGTTCTTCCACTGCGAGCGCGGGAAGGACCGAACGGGAACGATGGCGGCGCTCTGGCGCATCGAAAGGAACGGGTGGACTCCGGACGAAGCCATCGAAGAGATGCGAGCGTTCGGATACCACGACTACTTCGAGGACCTGATCGAGTTCGTCAGGAACTACGAGCCGCGCGGGTTCGACTGATCGAGAGCGACCTCCGCCCGGCGGTCACGAATGCCGGGCTCGGTGCAATCGAACGCGTGTCGCGGCCGCTCGCCGAGGTGCACTGGCTCCACCACCAAGACCTTCGCTCGCGGACCTGGATGAGCGTCTTCATCGACGGCCGCATCGAATGGGTGTCGAGAGCGACTGCGAACTTGCCGCCGCGTCGACGCATGGCGTCGAGTTCGATGCGGTTGGTACCCTGCGACTGCGCGCCTTCATCGAACCATGGATGTCACCCCCAGCTCCGGCAGCGAACCGCAGCCTTCGGGTCTGCGCGCGGAAGTCGAAGATCCTCCCCGCGGCGAGCACCTGAACGTTGAGTTGCTCGACCGCGCCGCCGAGCTGGCGCGCGGATATCTCGCCGGGTTGCGCGAGCGTTCGGTCGGTGTGCCGATCGCTCCGGATGCGCTGCGTGCGGTGCTCGGCGGTCCTCTCCCTGAACGTCCCGACGATCCGAAGCGGATGCTCGAGCGGCTTGCGACGGCGGTCGAGCCCGGGCTCGTCGCGACGGCGGGCCCGCGCTACTTCGGTTTCGTGATGGGCGGCAGTCTTCCGGTCGCGGTCGCCACGAGTTGGCTCGCGGCGGCGTGGGATCAGAACGCGGGCAACTACGTTTCGTCGCCGGCGATGAGCGTCGTCGAGGAAGTCGCGGGAACGTGGTTGAAGGACGTTCTCCGCCTGCCCGCCGACGCGAGCTTCGGTTTCGTGACCGGCGGCACGATGGCGAATTTCGTCGGACTCGCCGCGGCGCGCCATGCAGTGTTGCGGGACGCCGGTTGGGACGTCGAAGCGAAAGGACTGAACGGCGCGCCGCCGATCACGGTGCTCGCGGGCGAGGAAGCGCACGTCACGATCTATGTCGCTCTACGTTTGCTCGGCCTCGGCGTCGAACGCGTCGTGCGCGTCGCCGCCGACGAGCAAGGTCGCATGTGCGCGGACGAACTCGAGCGCGAGCTCCGCGCCGTCCGCGGCCCGACGATCGTGTGCGCCCAAGCGGGCAACGTGAATTCCGGCGCGTTCGATCCGCTGCGTCCGATCGGCGAAGCGGCCGCGAAGGCCGGCGCGTGGTTGCACGTCGACGGCGCGTTCGGTTTGTGGGCCGCAGCGTCGGACGAGCTGCGTCACCAGCTCGACGGCGTCGAGCTCGCGCGCTCGTGGGCCACCGATGCGCACAAGTGGTTGAACGTCCCGTACGACTGCGGCATCGCTTTGACCGCGGATCCCGTGGCGCATCGCGCGGCGATGAACGTCACCGCGGCGTACCTCGTGCGCGGCAACGACGACGCTTACAACGCGTACGACTGGGTCCCCGAATCGTCGCGCGCCGCGCGCGGTCTCGGCGTCTATGCGGCCTTGCGAACTCTAGGTCGTTCCGGCGTGCGCGAGCTCGTCGACCGTTGCTGCGCTCTCGCGCGTCGGATGGCGAGACGTCTCTCCGAAGCGCGAGGCGTCACCATCCTGAACGACGTCGTTCTCGATCAGGTCTTGGTGCGTTTCGCAGCTCCCGGCGACGACGCGGTCGCCGCCGACCAGAGGACGCGCGCGGTGGCGACGAAGGTCCAACAGGACGGCACGTGTTGGCTCGGAACGACGACGTGGCGCGGCCGCGTTGCGCTTCGCATCTCGGTGACGAATTGGTCGACGACGGAGGCCGACATCGATCGCACCGCCGAGGCGATCTTGCGCTGCGCGACGGAAGTCTGACGCCGTCGGGATCGATCGGGCCGAACTACACGTACATCGCTTCGAGGGCTCGCCGCAATTGCATGAGTTGCCCGAGGTGATACGCGTTGTGATCGGCGACGAGCAGCAATTCGTAGAGCCAAGTCGCGTCCGGTGAATGAGCGATCGGCGCGAGCAGATCGACTCGTCGGTCACGCGCGATCCGCCGGCAGGCGCCGAGGTCGGCGAGGAACGACCGCGCGCTGTCGCTCCATGCGGAACGGCTCGGCGGCTCGGGACTCTTCGGCCAATAACCCGACGGCCACTTCGGCGAGCGATACCGAGGCTCGAGCCCGAACCGCACGATGTCATTCTGTCCGATGCGCAGATGCTCGAGCAGCTCCCAAGCACTGTGAGCAAAACCCGGCGCGCGGACTCCGACCTTGCGCCAAGGAAATCCACGCAAGACCTCGCGAGCACGAGCATGCGCGCCGCCACCATCCAGGATGGCCAGGACGTGAGCGCGTAGTGCGGAGTCAGTCATCGGCGTCGCATCGTACATGCGGTTGGCGCGCGGGATGCGCGACGACGTGCTGTCGGAGAGACGATCGGTTGCCTGTCGCGCGGCAGCTGACCGCGATGAGGCCGGTCTCGCCGCGGAATCGCTCTCCGTGATCCATGCGCGGCTTCGCGTCGCTTCGACGGCGACGGGCGGAAAGTGGGTACGCCGGAGAATCGCGCCCACACCCTACCGATCTCCGTCGCGCAAGGTCGGTGAGACCGCCGATGGATGCGCGCCGGCACGGCACTACGCTGAACGCCGATGGACTTTCCTTCGTTGCTTCATCCACAACCGACTCACCGGAATGATCAGTCATGAATGCACCCCGTTTCGTTCTCGCGTTGGGATTCCTGGTGACTCTCCCCCTTGCCGGCTGCAGATCGGGTGAGACTCGTTACTCAGCGAGTTCCGTCGACACCAAGGAGTACCGCGCCTGCTGCGGCATGGAGTGCGATGCGAGCTGCACGAAGGAGTGCTGCCGCGACCGTCTTGCGAACAGTTCGTCGACCCTGAAGTACTGCTCGATCTGCGGCAAGGGTTGCGACTCCAGTTGCGAACGGGCTTGCTGCAACGAGTAGGGGGCGTCTCTTCTTCTTTGCGCTGAACCGTCTCGGCCGCTGCGGTCGCGCGGTCGCCTACCTATCGGCTTTGCGACTAGTCGATTGGGAGCGCGGCACCCAGGCTCGCCGCATGCGGTTCACGGTCGCGGCCAAACGCGACGGTCGGTCGTCCGCTCGAGCGTGGCGATTGCCGTCAACGACCTCGAACAAGAAGGGCCGAGAAACTCATGCAGTGGCGCGGCAGCAGACTGAGCACGAACGTAGACGACCGTCGTCGACTCGGCATCCCTGGTGGATTCAAGGGGCTAGGCGCAGTCGGACTCGTCGTCGCATTGGCCGTTTTCTGGCTCACCGGCGATCCCGGCGCGCTTGTCGGCGCGTTGGGGAACGGTGGCCGTTCCGTCTCGGCCGACACGTCGGAGCCCTCCGCGACCGAGGAAGAGCTCGCGAACTTCTTGCGGAGCGTGCTCGCGTCGACGGAAGACGTTTGGACCGAACAATTGCCGCGCTACGGCGCCGAGTACCGCGATCCGACGCTCGTCCTCTTTCGCGGCGCAGTCGACTCCGCGTGCGGAATGGCCGAGTCGGCCGTCGGTCCGTTCTACTGCCCGGGCGACGAACAGCTGTACCTCGACCTTGGGTTCTTCGACGAGTTGGAGAGCAGCCTCGGCGCGCCCGGTGACTTCGCGCAGGCGTACGTGGTAGCGCATGAGGTCGGCCATCACGTGCAGCGGCTCATCGGCGTCGAGGAAAAGGTCCGCGCTGCCCAGCAACGCGTCGGCGAGCCCGAGGCCAACGAGCTCTCGGTGCGGATGGAGTTACAAGCGGACTTTCTTGCGGGCGTGTGGGCACACCACGCGAACCGAGCGGGCAACGTGCTCGAGGCCGGTGATGTGGAAGAGGCGCTCAACGCCGCGGCGAAGATCGGTGACGACAACCTTCAACGCCGTTCGCAAGGCAGAGTCGTGCCCGAGAGCTTCACGCACGGCACTTCGGCGCAGCGCGTGCGATGGTTCAAGAAGGGGCTGGAGACCGGAGACCTGGAGCAAGGCGACACGTTCGCCGCGCGCGATCTCTGAAGGCGAGAGCTCGAACACACCAACTCAAGGGTGCGCGATCACGACGAGCGTCTTCGCGCGCCGGAGAGCGCAGCGCATCGAGCTCTCGAGAGTCGCCGGATCGAGAGCCGCGAAGCTCTCGTCGAGCACGACGACATCGCTCTCCTGGAGGAGCGCGCGCGCCATGAAGAGGCGGCTGCGTTCGCCGTGCGAGAGTTGCCAGCCGCTGTCGCCCACGATCTCGTTCATGCCGGCGGGCATGCGCGCGATGAGGTCGGCGAGGCCGAGTTCTCCGCACAGTTCCTCGGCGCGCTTCCAATCCTCTTCGCGCGGCGGCCAGCTCCGGCCCATCAGCAGATTGAACGCGAACGTGTCGGAGAAGACGTGGTTTTCGTGGAACTGCGGCGCGGCGCTGACGCGGCGCCGCCACGTCTCCACACCGAGCGTTCCGCGGTCGACGCCGCGCAAGAGCACTGCGCCTTCGTCGGGTGCGCGCAATCCGCAGAGCAACGATGCGAGCGTCGACTTGCCCGCGCCCGAAGTGCCCTCGAGCAGGATGCGGTCGCCTTCGTACACGTCGAGCGTGAGCTTCTTGAAGAGCGTCTCCGAGCGTCCGGGATGCCGGTAGCCGAGGTCCTTCACCTGCAAGACGCGCTCGCGCGATTGGCCCGCCGCGACGGGAGCGGGTTCGGCGACGACCGACGCGACGCCCGCGGCTTCCTCGCGCGAGAGCGCTTCGAGGATCGGGACGACGCGTTTCCACGCGATCGCCGCGCCGCCGAGTTGCGCGAGCCCGTGCGCAAGCCGGTTCGTCGCGACGTAGCCGAGCAAGATGCCGCCGAGTTCCGCGGCGAGCACGGTGGTCGATGCGCTCCCGCCGAGGAAGCTCGGCGCGATGCCGACGACACCGACGAAGAGCCAGCCGCGCGGCGCCAACGCGACGAGCCACGCGAGCGCGTCGTCCATGCGTCGCGACGAGGCGAGGTAGCGCTCGAGCTCCGCGTCTTCGCCCGCGTGCCACTGCTCGCGCGGTTCCTGAACGAGTCGCGTGCGGTGTCCGACCATCTTCTCGATGAGTCCGTGCGACAACGCGAGGCGTTCGTCGGTCCACGCGCGACGTCGTGCGACGCACCATGCGCCGGCGGCGAGCGCGAGCACGCTCCACACGACGAGCACGACGGCGAGCAGCGCTCCGCCGGGCGCGAACGCGAGGATCAGCACCGCGGCCGTGAGCTCGACGATCGCGGTCACCGCCGCGATCCCGCCGCCGAGCGCGAGCGATTCCACCGCTTCGGACTCGATCACGCGGCCGACGAAGTCGCCGAGGCCGAGTCCGCGGATGCGCTCCGGATCGAGACGCAGCGCGGCTGCGAGCAACCGCTGCTTCAGGATGCCGCCGGCCGCGACCGCGAACGTGCCTTGGATCCAGGTCGCCAGCAGGCGGAACGGGATCAAGCTCGCGAGCAGCAGCGCCCATGCATGGAACCAGCCCGGATCGACGAGGCCCTCGAGCGCCGCGCGGCCGACGACCCACCACGACGCGAGCCAGAGCGCGTACTGCATCGCGTGCGCGAACAAGAGCGCGACGAAGCGTCCCAACACGCCGGCGCGCAACAGCTCGGAGCGCACGCTCGCGTTCGCCGGTGGGCGCAGCGCGAAGAGCCCACGCACTCGCGTCGTGCGCAGCCGTTCGTCGAGCAACGCTTGCCGCGCCGCGTCGCGGCGCGCCGGAGCGAGTTCGACGTGTTCGAGCACTCGCTCGATCTCTTCGCGCGCCGGAGCTTCGATCTCGCGGCGCAACTCGCGCGCGATCACGGCGACGTCGACGCGGCGCGTGCGCAGCTCGGGCGTGAGCAAGACGAGTTTCGCGCCGCGGCGGCCGACGATCGCGGCGAAGCCGTTCTTCACGACGGCGAGGAACGGCGCCTCGGAGCGCAGGCGCGCGTCGAGGTCGCCGCACGCGATGTCGAGCGGCTCGATCTCGATGCGCAAGTCCCTCGCGACGGCTTCGAGGCGCAGCGCGAGCGAGCCGCGCGGCGAGCGCGCGCCGTTCGTCCGAGCCCCGGAGCAATCGATGCCGGCGTGGCGCGCGGCGAGCTCGATCGCTTCGTCGAGACGAGCATCGGGCCAGAAGAGATCGGTGAGTCCGGCGCTCATCGCTCGGCCTCCGTCGGCGCGGCGACCAGACGACCGCCTTCGAGCGTCAGCCTTCTCCACGTCGCCCCCGACCATAGACCCGAGCGCACCTCGCGCTCGGCGGCGAGCATCGCCGCGTAGCGCGACGACTCGCTCGCCAGGATTTGCGGCGCGCCGCCTTCGACGATGCGTCCGCCCTCGACGACGAGCACGCGATCGAACGCGAGCGTCTCACCGACGTCGTGCGTGACGCAGAGGAGCGTCGCGTCGCGCCAGTTCGCGCGCATCGACGTGAGCATCTCGGTGCGCTGGTCCCGCGCGAGGCCGCGCAACGGCTCGTCGAGCACGACGAGGCGCACCGACTCGCGCATGCACGCACGGCCGAGGCGCACGCGCTGGCCTTCACCGCCCGAAACGAGTGCACCGCCTTCGCCGAGGCTCGACTGAAGTCCGTCCGGCAACCGTTCGAGCACCGAACCGAGGCGCGCGCGATCGAGCGTGCTCCCGATCGCACTCGCCGCGTCGCCGCCGCCGCCGTACGTCAGGTTGTCGAACAAGCTGCGATTCCAGATCTGCACCGACGGATCCACCCACGCGGTCTCGCGTCGCAGCTCGGCGAGGCGGGACGCATCGAGCTCTTCGCCGTCGATCCGCACGTTGCCGCCCGCGGGCGAGAACCAGCCGAGCAAGAGCCCGACGAGGCTGCTCTTGCCGGCGCCCGACTGACCGACGATCGCGACGTGGCTGCCCGGCTCGATCGCGAGATCGACGCCGTCGAGGATCGTGTGCCCGCCGGCCTTGACGCTCACGTTCTCCATCCGGATCGCGACGCCGCGCGCGTGATTCGCTCCGTTCGCGAGCGGGGTCGACGATGTGGACGCGGCGCTCGCTGCGGCATCGGACGCGCGCTCCGCCGCGACGGGCGTGCCGAGCATCTCGAGGAAGCGCAGCGTCGTGCTGCGCAGCGTCGGATACTGGCGCGCGCACAGTCCGAGTTGTTGTCCGTACACCGGCAGGCTCAGCGCCCAATACGCGAGCAGCAGCGCGTTGCCCGAAGTGCTCGCGCGCGAAGTTTGATCGAGGACGAGCCACGCGACGAGACCGAAGCACGCGATCGACTGCACCGCCTCGACCGCGACGACGCGGCGTTGGAGCTGAAGCCCCGCGTGCGCCCACTCGCCGACGAGCGCGTCGTGTCCCGAACGCAGAGAACGAGCCGCGGCGTGCGCGCGCAACGGCACGACGCCGAGCAACGCGTCGAGGTGGAAACGCAAGAGAGCGCCCGCGTGGTTGCGCACGCGCAGGTCGCCTTCCGCGAGCAGCGGCTGTCCGAACCACGGCACGAGGATCGCGGCCGCGGCGCACGCGAGCGCGAGCGGCGCCGACCCGGGCGCGAGCCACACGATGCCCGCGGTCGTCGCGGCGAGACCGAAGACGCAGCGCACGACCTCGGTGCCGAGCTCGGGCAACTGCCGGATCTCGTGCAAGCGATGCGCGCGGTCGGCCATGTCGGAGACGAGGCGACTCCGGAAGTAGCGATCGTCGAGGCGCGCGATCCGTTGGAGCAGCGCCATGCGCATGCGCAGCTCGAGCCGTCGTCCGAGGCCCAGCGCGCGCCGCGCGATCGGAACCTCGAGCCCGAGGAGGAGCGCGATGAACGCGCCGAGCGCGACGATCGCCGCGAGGCGTTGCTCGGGCACCGCGATCGCGCGACCGACGCCGAACAGCGAGCGGAAGAGCAGCGCTTCGACGAGCACCGCGAGCGTCGAGAGCGCGAGCAGTCCGGTGAGCATCGCCGGCGAGAGCAGCCCGTCGGCGCGCAGCATCGCGAGCAGCGCGCGTCCCGGCCGCGCCGGTTGCTCGGCGAGCGCGAGCGCGAGATCCGGCGCGAGCTCGGCGCGCGGCGTGCTCTCGCTCTCTGTCGCGCGCGTGCCGGCGATCGAGAGCAGGACCGCGCCGCGCAACGTGAGCTGCGTTCCGTCGGTGCCCGTCGGCCGCACCGTCCAACAGTCCGCCGGCAGGACCGACGTCGGCTCCACGGCTTCGTCCCGCGCTCGCTCGAAGAACGCGTCGAGCGCGCGTTCCGCCTCGCGGCCCGGGCGGAGCCCGCCTCCGCGCACGACGGTCGCGACCATGCGCGTCGCCGCGTCGAGCGCCGCCATCCGTCTCCACGAATCGTTAGGACTCGGCGCGCCGATCCAGCGGCCCGCTTGGCTCGCGGCGACACCGAGGTTCGCGATGCGACGTCGCAGCGCGGAGAGGAAATCGTCGGACGCGGACCACTCGCACCAAGCGCTGAGCGGGATCGCCATCTCGTGCCCGTGGACTTCGTTCACGAAGTCGCGCCGCGTCGACCAACGCCGACCGGTCGCCGGGTCCATGAGCTGCACGACGCCGGCGCGCACGCTCCACGCGACGACGAAGTGCGTCATGCCGCTCGGCTGGCGGACGACGACGAGCGCCGGCAGCAGCGCGGACTCGCGCAGCAGGAGGTGATCGAGCGGCACCATCACCTGGCGCGCATCGAGGCCGAGGTCGCACGCGACTTGCTCGAGCGTGTCGATCGACGTGCCGTCGATGTCGGTGTGACACGCTTCGCGCAAGCGACCGTAGCTCGCCCGGATGCCGTGTCCCTCGAGCAGCGACTTGAGGCACGCCGGCCCGCAGTCCATCGCGGACGTCTGCACGACCTCCGGCGCGAAGAAGCGCCGTCGCGGCCGGGAGCCTCGCTCCGTGGACGTCACGAATCGTCCGCGGCGGTCGTCGGTCCGGCGAGCAGCGCGCCCGAAGCTCGCAGGACGAGCGTCGCCGGCGAGACGCGCTCGATCGCGATCTCGAGACTCCCGGGGAGACCGTGTTGCAGCGCGACGGGGAACACGACGTCCTTCGCGACCGCGAGCTCGACGCGCGCGTTGCCGGAGAGCGCTTCGCTCGCGAGTCCGGTGACGCGCGCCGGGATCGAGCCGTATTCGATCCACGGGAAGCCGCGCAGCCGGAAACGCGCGGTCTGCCCGGTGCGCACGCGGCCGAGCGCTTCCTCGGGCCTGAATTCGGCGACGATGCGGAGCTCGCCCGACGGAACGATGGCGCCGAGGCGCGTGCCTTGCGCGACGTATTGTCCGACGCGCGCGTTCAACGTCTCCCCGAGTCGGCCGGAGATCGCGGCGCGGATCGTGCGACGTTCGATCTCGTTGTCGAGCCGCTGGATCGCCGCGCCGGCGACCGCGATCTCGCGCAACGCGAGCGTCTCGTCGTGACGCGTCTCCTCGAGCGTCGCGTCGAGCTCGCTCGCTTGCGCGCGCCGATCCCAGTCCTGCCGTTCGAGCGCGGCGCGGCAACGCTCCACGTTCGCGCGGCACTGCTCGAGGTCGGTGTTCGCCTTCTCGAGATCGACCTCGGAGGTCAGCCCGTTGCCGTGCAGCGACGTGGCGCGCCGCATCACCGTCTCCGCGAGGCGCAGCGCGGATTCGCCCTGCTGCAATTCCGCCGTGAGCTCGTCACCGCTCGTGCTGCGCGCGCCGCGCAGGTTCTCGACCTGTTGCTCCTGCGCCGCGATCTGGGCTTGGAGCGGCTTCAGCTCGCTCACGTAGCCCTCGCGTTTCGCGACGAGTTCGTTGCGCTCGAGGCGGAACGGCTCCGAGTCGAGTTCGAGCAGCGGCTCGCCGACTTCGACGTTCGAACCGAGCACGATGTGCGTCGCCACGATTCGGCCGTCGACGGGCGCTTCGATCGGATACGCCGCTTGATCGACCTCGAGGCGCGCGACGTCGGTCACCGCATAGACGGTGAGACGCGCGAAGAACGCCCACGCACCCCACGCGACGAGCAACGCCGCCAACGCGAGCGGCATCCACCACGATCGACGGGTCGGGTCTCGACCGAGGGCGCGTGCGGTGCGAGCGAACTCGGGCATGTTCGGTTCCTCAGGATCTCTCGTCGTGCGCTGTACGAGCGCCGTGCTTCAGTGCATCGAGGTTCGCACGGCAGGCGAGCGTGCTCGGATGCGCGCGGCCGAACGCGGCTTCGAACAGCGCGAGCGCGCGACCATAGAGTACCGCCGCGCGACGCGGTCGGCCCTCGGTCTGGTGCAGGTACGCGAGGTTGTTCAGCGTGAACGCGAGATCGGGGTGGCGAGCGCCGAGTTCCTTGCGCTTGATCGCGAGCGAGCGCAGGTACGCGCGCTCGGCCTCCTCGACGCGACCGGTGGCGTGGTAGACCGCGGCCAGATTGCCGAGCGTCATGCCGACCTCGTAGTGGTCCTTGCCGAACGACTTCTCGAACACGGCGAGCGCGCGCTCGTACATCGGCTCGGACTCGGCGAAGCGTTCCTGTCCGTCGAGGATCGCGGCGAGCGCCGCGACGTCCGCCGCGACGTCGGGATGATCGCGGCCGAGCGCGCGTTCGCGGATCTCCACGGAACGGCGCGCGAACGGTTCGCCTTCGCGGAAGCGACCGCGCGCGTGTTCGAGGCCGCCGAGATTGTGGTAGAGGACCGCGAGCATCGGATCGTCGTCGGAGAGTTGCGCTTCCGCGAGCGTGAGCGCGCGGCGATAGAGGCGCGAAGCCTCCGCGAAACGGCCGGTGAACTTGTACAGGACGCCGAGGTCGTTGCAGGCCGTGGCGCATTCGATGTCGTCGCGGCCGAGCTTTCGTTGCGCCAACTCGAGAGCGGCGCAGAGACGCGTCTCGGCTTCGGCGTACTCGCCCAGCGACGTGTGCAGGCTGCCGAGGTGGCGCAAGAGCTGCACCCGGACGCGCGCGACGTCGAGCGCCGCGTCGTCGTCGACGGGCGAGTTCTCGACGAGGTCGAGCGCGCGCAAGTAGTGCTTCTGCGCGTGGCCTCGGCGCCCGGCGGTCTCCTCGATGCTCGCGAGCGTGTCGAGCTGCTCCGCGACCGCTACGTGAGTGCGTCCGAATGCAGTCTCGACCAGCGCGATCGCATTCCGCGCGAGCTCGCGCGCTGCCTCGCACCGCCCCTTCGCGCGCAGCAGGTCGGCGCGCGTCCGAAGCGCCGTCGCGCGGCGCGCGATCGCCGCGGCGGACATCGGTGTGAGGGCTTGCGATTTCATGGTCGGCGCACGCTCGACCGCGGTCCGGCGAGACCTCGATCGAGGCCTCGCGCGGAGTCGCGGTGTGCGTTCATCGGATCACGCGGCGACGACCAGCGTCGAGTTGTGATTCATCTTGCCCTTGGCGCCGGCCTTGACCGAGCTCTGAACCCGGACGCCGCGGAGCGTCGAGTTGTGATTGCCGGCGAGCTTGCCCGCCTTGACCGAGCTCTGAACGCGCACGCCACGCAGCGTCGAGTTGTGGTTGAGCTTGCCCTTGGCGCCGGCCTTGACCGAGCTCTGGACCTTCACGCCACGCAGCGTCGAGCTGTGGTTGGCGGAGAGCTTGCCCGCCTTGACGGAGCTCTGGACCTTGACGCCGCGGAGGGTCGAGTTGTGGTTCAAGGAGATGCGACCCGCCTTGACCGAGCTCTGAACTCGCACGCCGCGGAGCGTCGAGTTGTGGTTGCCGGAGATGCGACCCGCCTTGATGTTCGTTTGCAGCTTCATGAGGAATCCCTTTTCGTTGTGGTTGGTGTTGGTTGGTTTGAGGACCGGATCAACACTTCCCGGAGAGCGGTTGGGGCCTCGAACTGTCAGAGGTTCTTGCTTCGGTCGACCGCCGCAGCCGTAAGTCCATACTTGCAGGCCTGTTAGCGGCGCCGAATCGTTGCCGATGGTCCCGGTCGAGACCTGTCGCCGGGGCGCCGGCGGCGACAGAATGCCGCGGCATGCATTCGCCCGACGCTCGCGATCCGTCGGACGACGCGCTCGAACTCTTCGCCGGTTGGCTCACGCGGCGGGAGGCGGGAGCCGCCGACGAATTCGACGCGCTCGTTCGGGAGCACCCGGCGCTCGCCGCGGACTTGCGTGCGCTCCACGCCAACTGGCTGGACCTCGCCGCGGCCGATCAGCTTTCGGAGGCCCTCGTCGAGCCGGAACGCGCGGGCGTGTTCGACGCGCGCACGTTGACGGCTCGACTCGCGGCGCGCGCGTCCACCTCCGACCGCTACACCGACCAGGGAGAGGTCGCGCGCGGCGGCATGGGCGCGATCCGGCGTGTCTTCGACCGCGACTTCCGCCGCGCGCTCGCGATGAAGGTCGCGCTGCCGAACGCGAGCGCGCCGGCGCAAAACCGCGCGTCACCGCAGATCCTCGCGCGTTTCCTCGCCGAAGCGCAGATCACCGGCCAGCTCGACCATCCCGGCATCGTCCCCGTGCACGAGCTCGGTCTCGATGACGACGGCCGCCTGTACTTCACGATGAAGTTGGTGGAGGGGCGAGACCTGCGTCACATCTTCCAGCTCGTCTTCGAAGCGCGAGAAGACTGGAACGTGACGCGCGCGCTGGGCGTGCTGCTCAAGGTCTGCGAAGCGGTCGCGTATGCGCACAAGAAGGGTGTCATCCACCGCGACCTGAAGCCCGCGAACATCATGGTCGGGAGCTTCGGCGAGGTCTACGTGATGGATTGGGGCCTTGCGCGCGAGCTCGGTGCAGCGGAGCCGAAGGACCTGCCGCTCGCGTCGAGCGACGACACGGGCGTGCACACCGATCGCGGCGACACACGCGCGCACGACGCCGAGTCGGCCTTGCTGACCGTCGAGGGCGACGTGCTCGGCACGCCGGCGTACATGCCGCCGGAGCAAGCGCGCGGTGAGATCGACAAGCTCACGCCGCAGTCGGATGTGTACTCGCTCGGGGCGATGCTCTACCACCTGCTCGCGCGGCAGGTCCCGTACGTCCCCGACGGCGTCAAGGTGACTCACAAGGAAGTGCTCGCGCGCGTGGTCGAGGGACCGCCGCGCAGCCTGAGTTCGATCGACCACACGCTTCCGGCGGAGCTCGTCGCGATCTGCGAGAAGGCGACGGCGCGCGAGCCGCATGCGCGCTACCCGGACATGCTCGCGCTCGCGGACGACCTGCGCGCGTACCTCGAGCGGCGCGTCGTTGCGGCGTACGAAGCCGGTGCGTTGGCTGAGATGAAAAAGTGGATCGCGCGCAACAAGGCGCTCGCGACGGCGAGCGCGGGAGTCGTCGTCAGCCTGCTGATCGGCCTCATCGTGAGCTCCTCGTTGTACGTGAAGGCGGACCGAGCGACCGATCTCGCGGACGCGAAGGCCAAAGAGGCCGAGCACCGGACGGACGACGTGTTCTCCCTCTCCGCGATCCGCGATCTCGAAGCGCTGATCCAGCGCGCCGACGCAGCCTGGCCGGCGCACCCTGAGAACATCCCGCGCTACGAGGCGTGGCTCGCGGACGCGCGCATGCTCCTCGACGGCCGGCCCGGCGATCCGGCGACCGGCCAGAAGAGCAAGCCGGGTCTCGCGGATCACAAGCGCAAGTTGGCGGAGATCGAGCTGCGCGGCACGCGGGTCTCGACTCCCGACGCCGACGGCACGAGTCCGGCCGCGGCCGATTGGCAATTCGCGTCCACCGAGGATCTTTGGTGGCACACACAGCTCGCGCGGCTGATCACGGACATCGAGTCCTTCGCGGATCCGGCGACCGGGATCGTGTTCGAGGGCGCGAGCCCGATTCATGGTTGGGGGATCACGAAGCGCTTGGCCGAAGCGCGGGCGATCGAAGAGCGCAGTGTTTCCGGCGCCGACGTGAAGCGACGGTGGGAGGAAGCGATCGCGTCGATCGCCGATCGCGAGCAGTGTCCTGCCTACGACGGCCTTGCGCTCTCTCCGCAGCTCGGGCTCGTCCCGATCGGCCGTGATCCGGCGTCGGGGCTCTGGGAGTTCTCGCATGTCGAGACGGGCGAGATCGCCGCGCGCGGCGCCGACGGCAAGCTCGTGATGAGCGAGCACATGGGCCTCGTGTTCGTGCTCGTGCCGGGAGCGACGTTCACGATGGGCGCGCAGAGCATCGATCCCGCTCTCCCCGGCTACGACGCGCTCGGCGAGTCCGCGGAGGGTCCCGTTCACGAGGTGACGCTCGACCCGTTCTTCATCTCGAAGTTCGAGATGACGCAGTGGCAGTGGCTGTTCTTCTGCGGCGTGAATCCGAGCCTGCGACCTCCGGGCACGAGCTCCGGCGGCAAGCCCGTCACGCACTTGAATCCGGTGAACCAGGTGTCGTGGCGCGATTGCACGAAGATCCTCCCGCGCATGGAGCTCACGTTGCCCACGGAAGCGCAGTGGGAGTTCGCCGCGGCGGCCGGCACGAAGACGTCTTGGATCACGGGCGACGCGCCCGAGTCGCTCCAAGGCAGCGCGAACTTGGCGGACGCCTACTGCAAGCAGAACGGCGGTCCGGCATCGTGGGAGTTCGACGACTGGCTGGACGATGGGTACGCGACCTCCGCGCCGGTCGGCACGTATCTTCCGAACCGGTTCGGGCTCCACGACATGCACGGCAACGTGTGGGAGTGGTGCGCCGACGGATACGACAGCTACGAGAAACCCGTGGAGCCCGGAACCGGCCTGCGCGTGACGCAAACCATGAGCACTCGGCCGGTGCGCAGCGGGAGCTTCGCCGACGTCGCTCGCAACGTGAGGACTCGTTTCCGGACGCAGTTCCCGCCCGACGATCGCGATCTCGGGCTCGGTGTGCGGCCGGCGCGCGCATGGACGCGCTGAGCCCGCGTGCGCGCGGCGGACTGGCGGCCAAGCGCGGAGCGACTACCATCCTTCGAAGTGGACGCTCGCAAGCCCGTCGAGAATGCGTCGCCCGGCGATTCGCTGGTCCACACCGACTCGGAGCGCTGGGAAGAGCTCATCAAGTCGATCAACCCAGCCGCGATGCACGTCGTGATCGGCTCCGCGATGAGCAGGCAGTTGCGCGAGCAGTGTTCGGCTGAAGACATCTGGCAAGAGACGCTGACGCACGCCTGGCGTGATCGAGCGCAGCACCACTGGACCGGACCCGCGGCGTTCCGCGCGTGGCTCTTCGAGATCGCGCGCAACCGCATCCGCGAGGCCGCGCGCAACTCGACAGCCGAGAAGCGCGGCGGCAGGCTGCGCACGGCGCGCTTCTCGGAGCTCCGCGCCCAAGGCGCGCACGGCGACGCCGGCTCGGTGTCGATCTCCGCCAACCTACCGCTCGATTCGCAGACGCCGAGTCGCATCGTCTCGCGCGAAGAAAAGGCGGCGATCACGCAGGAGGCGCTCGCGGAGCTGCCGGAGGATCTGCGCGACATCGTGCGCATGCACCTGATCGAGGAGCTCACGATGGAGTCGATCGCCACACGCCTCGGGATCGGACTGTCGGCGGCCTGGCATCGCTATCGCAAGGGAACCGAATTGCTGACGCGCCTGTTGCGGCCCGGCGCCGGCGACGCGAGCAGCGGCCCGGGTTGAACGGTCGCGGACGCACGTAGCGCGAGACCGACAAACTGATGCGGCGTGTGCTCCAACAACGTGCCCGCAGCGTTTGGCACGCGAGACGAATGGGCGGTGGATCACGGAGCCTGAGCTTCGTGTCGTCGCAAGGGGCTCGTTGCCGCGCGCTCAGACGTCCGGGCTCTTCGCCTTCGAAACGATCCAGGCTCGAACGGCGGCGGCGGGCGAATCTCCGGTGAGCTTGCCGAGCGCGGCGACGACTTCGTCGTGGATCGTGTCCGTTCCGCGCGCCGTCCACGCATAGCAACAGCTCGCGTTCGGCGACGTCACGTCGAACACGTAGACGTCACCTCGCCAAGCGTTGTTGCCGGGGACGGTCTCGACGACGTGAACGCACTCCCGGTAGGTCCCGTCGAGCCCGTGTTGATGCTTGATGGCCCGTTGAACGGCGGATTCGATCGACCACACCATGCCTCGTCCGCCCTTCGATAGATCGTCGCCTCGCCACAGATCCCGCTCGCGATCCGAGCGGCGCTTTCCGAACCGCATCGTAGCGAGTGCACGGACCCCGCACTGCTTCGGAGGGCAAAGTCGCGCGGTTGCCTCGACGTTCGGGGGCTTCGCGCCGGATCGACTCGACGCGCGCCGCAGGTTCGTCGTTCGCCCGTCGGGCTCCCGACGAAGCTCCGCCTTGTTGCTTCCGCCCTGACAGCGTTGCCTCCCGCGGTCACGCAACCGCGTTGCAGTGAGATGTCCAGAGAAACCGGGCGGAGGAGGAGGTGCGTCGGAATTCAACTGACGCGCGGATAGTCCGGCGAGGAACGAGCATGGCTTCGCGATGACGCTCAACGCTTCCGGTGCTACGGCGGTGCCCGCGTGCTTCGCCGGGCTCCAAGGCAACATTGCCGGCATGCCGTGGCCGCAGATTGCGGTCGGCGCGCTGATCCTTGTCACGCCCATCGCGCTCTTCACTGTGCTCGCGCGTCGTCACCTGTTGCGCGGGATGATGTTCGACACCATCAAGCAGTAGCGCGGCACCTCACTGCGCGCGCTCGTTCGGCGAGACGTCGGGGGCTTGACCCCAGCGCTGAGGGAACCTGCGCAGCTTGGTCGTGTCGTAGCCCAGATCGCGCACGGCTCGCACGAGCTCGTCGTACTGCGCCGCGGGAAGCTCGGGTGTGCGCGCCATGATCCAGACGTAGTCACGCTTGGTCCGCGCGATGATCGTCCGCGTGTAGTCGGCGTCGAGCCACGCAACGAGGTACTCGAGGCGGAACGGCCCCTGCCACCACGCGAACTTCATCCCCCAGCGTGCGCCGCCGCCCTCGTCGTCGACGTAGCCGGTCGGTTCGAGCGTGACGAGCTCGCCGTCGAACGCGCCCTGGCGGAAGACGTACGTCGTCTCGACCACGTCGTCGGTTCCGGAGCGCAAGCGATAGCTCTCGACCGCGTTGTACGCCTCGCGCTCCTGCGACGCAGGGATCGCGGCAAGCACGTACCAGTCACCCATGAAGCTTGGAATGTCGACGCGCGCGACGATCGGAATCGGTTCCATGGAAGAGCAGGCGGCCAGGAGTGCGGCGGCGAACAGCGCGAGCGGAAAACGCGCGGAAAGCAAAAGCAGTCGGACGGCGGGATCGCGCATCGGGACCTTTCGAGGATGGCATTCAGTGTGGGCTTCAACGTAGAACGGCGCGACGACATCTTGGAGTCGTTCCTCGACCTCCGCCTGCGCTTGCGTAGCTCGAATTGCGTGGCCCGACCTGTGCAACCTGGCACATGGGTAACACTTCACGGGCGTTCCGGGGTGCGTTGGCGCGGATCGTTGAGCGGTCCCGCGCCGCGGGACCGCTCAACGATCCG
>JAIOPM010000003.1:0-5126 GCA_021413885.1 Planctomycetota bacterium | reverse complement strand
GCGCCGCGGGACCGCTCAACGATCCGCGCCGAGACCCGCGGGAACGCCGCTCGAGTGTTACCCATGAGCCCGGTTGCACACGTGCCGCAACTCTTGCTCTTCACGCTGCTCTTGGAGTGTGGCAGCCGCTGGAGCGAGACGATCAGCGCGACGTGGGCGGATTTGGATCCCGAGCGCTGCACGCTGCGGCTGCGGGCTTCGACGACGAAAAACGGCAAGACGCGAATCGTGCCGGTTCGGCCAGAACTCGTCGCCGAGTTGTGGGCGCTGCGCGACGTACATCAGTGCACACGGCAACGGCTCGTGCAGGCGACTGACCGTGTGTTCTTGTCGCCGGAAGCCGCCGACTGGCCGCATGAGACGAACAACCCACGGCGGTTGCTCGATCGAATCTTGGAGCGCGCGGGGATCCCGCGGCGGACAGTCGAGGGCGTCGTCGATCTTCACAGCCTGCGACACAGCGCCGCGTCTCGCATGGCACGCAACGGCGTGCCGCTGATCATCGCTGCACGAGTCCTCGGTCACGCTTCAGTCGAGATGACGGCGAAGGTCTACTCGCACCTCACGACCGAGGATCTGCGGCAGGCGGTCGGCGAGACGCGGACGGGGCGGACGCGGACGGCATAGGCGAACCGCGCGCCACCCCGCCGCTGGTGCTCAGTGCCCGACGAAGTACCGCATCCCGCGGTTCTTGCCCTCGGTCCGCACCTCACGCCCTTCGATGAGCTTCTTCATCGACGGCCGCATCGAGTAGGTGTCGGTGCCGAGAGCGGCTGCGATCTCTTCGCCGCGTTGGCCGGGGTGTGCCTTGACGTGGGAGAGCAGGCGATCGCCGAGGTCCTCGGAGGAGGCGCGGCGAGCACGCGGTGCGCCACCCGAGCCGCCCTTCGCCGCTACGACGCCGTTCAGCGTGAGCGTCGCGCTCAGCGTCGCACGCACGTCTTCGAGCGCCGTGCGCGTCGCCTTGTCCTCTGTCTCGGCCATCGCTTTGTCGACGGACTTCAGCGCGGCGCTCATGTGCCGCAGCGAGGGGTCGCGTTTGACCTTGGCGCGTTCCGCCTTGTGCTTGATCGACTCGATCTTCGCCTGGAGGTCGGCGATGCGTTGTTCGGGAGAGCGACGGGTACGTTCGATGGTCTTCGGCATGGAGAGAATCTGTTCGCGCGAGCGAGAGGGGCGAGACGCTAGAGCAGACGCTCCAAAGTCGCGAGCGAGAATGTGACACTCTTCTCGCGCGATGGAACCCGGCGAGGTCGCGATGTTGTCGCGCTACTCCGGCTCGCCGGTCAACACCCACGCCGCCCAGTCGCGAGTCGGGCGCCCCTGCTTGCGCAACGACATCTTCGCGGCCCAGAGCGCCTGGGACTTGGGCTCGTGCTTCACCCAGATGCGCGTGTAGAAGTCCTCGAACAGCATGCGCGTCGCTTCGTCGTCGACTTTCCACAAGGACGTGATGGCGGTGCGCGCGCCGGCGGCGTGCAGTGCGGCTTGCAGCGATTGAATGCCTTGTCCCGCGCGAGTAATGCCGACGTTAGTCTCGCATGCGCTCAGGACCGCGAGCTCGCAGTTCGACAAGTCTAGTCCTGCGATCTCCTCGGCGGTGATGATTCCGCTCACGCGACCGAGGGCGTCGACTCCGCGATTCGCTCCGGCCAGCGCGAGACCACACAGCGTCATCGGCGCCAGACCCGTGACCGTCTCTTCCAGCGTCATCCGCTTGAAGAGCGCGTCGTCCGGCTGCGACTCGTCGGCCACACTCTTCACGCTCTCCGGCGCGAAGTAGCCGTGGGTCGCGATGTGCAGGAAGCGCGCCTTGCTTGCCGTCTCGACGAGCGCCGTCCGGCTCGCCTTCTTGCCGGTCAGCACGACCGGCTCGCGATCGAACACGCCGCGGAAGAGCTCGCCGAGGTTTTCCGCCTCGGCCCGCGTCTGCGCGAGCGGCGCCAGATTCGATCGGAGCGGACCCGAGTGATCGTTTGCGTCCGATGGCTCCACTGCGGCCTCGGCTGTCGGTCGCGACGTCACTTCCGCGTTGAAGTCTACTCCGCCGATCGCGAGCAGCGACGGCTCGCCTTTCGTCTGTTCACTGCGACGCACCAGACGACCGAACGACGACTCCACGTGTATCCGCACTCGATCACCGACCAGTCCGTCGCCCATCGGCAACGAATCGAGCGGTACCAGGTGCAGCGCATCGTCGAGACAGATGTGTAGCGTCTGGACCTCGCCGGCCGCGGCGAGCAAGGGGTCGAGCACCAGCGCTCGCAGCGCCCCGCCCGCGGCCTGCTCGTCGTCCGGCACCGCCTCGCCCGAGATTCCGCGCTCGAGCGGCTTGCCCACTGCCGCACGCCAGCGGCGAGCGGCGGCGGCGATCGGTTCCACCGGACCGAGGTCCACACGGTGCAGCGCCCCGGATCCGCTCACCACGAATGCGAGCAAGCAGTCTTCGGTCGGAAGCGGCTTCGAAGGGTCTTCGACGTCGAGCGCCAAGCGCTTGTAGCGCCGCAATCCGATCGCTGCACTCCGCTCGGGAAGAGCGCGGACGACGGAACCGAGTTCGATCGGCGGGGCGGCGACCCCGCGATCGACGCGTCTCTGCCGGAGCTTCGCCTCGACTAGATCCCGCTGGCGAACGAGTTCCGAGACACGTTCGGCGCGAGTCACTGATCCGTCCGCTGCCGTACCGCCGGTCGTCACCAGATCCTGGATCTGTCCGCGCAGCTCGCGTGACGCGCGCGCCATCGCCTCCATCTCGGGATCCGCGTCGGTCCGCGCCATCGCGCTCGACGCGGCCATGTCTCGGCCAGTTTCGATCAATCCGAAGATCGTCGGCTCGATCGTCGGGACGAACTCCGAGAGTGAGAGCAAGATCGAGATCGCATTCTTCGTCCCCGCGATCCGCTCCCCGGCCTCCCGTGGGGAGGCCGCGAGCGAACCCTCGAGCGAGGCCTGGAGCGAGCGGGCGAGGTCCGCGAGCAGCGGCGCGAGGCTCACGAAGTCGCCTTGTCGGGCGCAGGTCCGGGCGAGACTGTGTCGAGCCCCGATCAGGCTCGGGTGGTCGTCGGGCAATGTGCGCGATCCAACGTCGAGGACGTGCTCTTGGAGCGCGCGCGCGGCAGGCAGGTCACCTAGCTTGTAGAGCGTGAGGCCGAGGCTGTACTTCACCAACTGCACCGAGGGGTCGTCGTCGGGCAGCGTGCGCAACTCAACCTCGAGGACCTGCTCCTGGAGAGCGCGCGCAGCGGACAGGTCGCCGAGCTTGTAGAGCGTGCCGGCGAGGTTCCCGCGTGCGTGCTGAAGGTCGAGGTCGTCCTCGGGCAGCGTGCGCGAGAAGACCTCGAGAGCCTTCTCTTGGAGCGCGCGCGCGCCCCGCAAGTCGCCGAGCGACCCAAGCGTGATCGCAAGATTCTCTCGCGCCGCTTGCAGTTGCGGGTGGTCGCCGGGCAGCGTGCGCGAGAGTGTCTCGAGCACTCGCTCCTGGAGAGCACGCGCCGCGGGGAGATCGCCGAGCCTGCGTAATGTGCCGGCGAGCTTCCCGCGCGCAAGCTGCAAGGCGGGGTGATCGTCGGGGAGAGTTCGCGAGCTGATCGCCAGCACCTTCTCCCGCATCGCGCGCGCCGTAGTGAGGTCGCCGAGACAGTCGAGCGTGCTTGCGAGGTTCCCGCGCGCAGCCTGCAGGTCGGGGTGGTCGTCGCGGAGGGTTCGCGAGAAGACCTCGAGGACCTTCTCTTGGAGCGGGCGCGCCGCGCGGAAGTCGCCGAGTTTGTAGAGCGTGACACTCAGATTGAACCTTGCCCGCTGCAAGTCGGCGTCGTCATCGGGAAGCGTTCGTGAACGGACGTCGAGCACCTTCTCTTGGAGCGCGCGGGCGGCGTGGAAGTCTCTGAACTCGCGGAGTGTCAACGCGAGATCGTGTCGCGCCACCTGCAGATCGGGATGGTCATCGGGGAGCGTGCGCGAAAAGCAGTCGAGAGCTTTCTCTTGAAGCGTGCGCGCGGCGCGGAAGTCGCCGAGCCTGAAGAGCGTGAGAGCGACATTCACTCGGGCCCGCTGCAGATCAGGGTGCTCGTCGGGAAGCCGGATCGATCGAACGTCCAGCACTCGCTGCCACGCGGCGTTCGCAGTGCGCACATCCTTGGCGCCGTACGCCGACCTCGCTGCTGCATCCAGAAGCGCGAGCCACACCGCGTCTTGCTCGGACTCCGGTCGTCCTAGAAGCGCCGCAACAGCCTCGGCTGCCTTGGCGCGCGCCGTGTCGTAGTCGGACGCCTCGAGCGCAGCGTAGGACTCCTCGATCAGTGATCGCGCGCGAGTCCGGTCGACGGCCGAGCCCGCACCATCCGGCGGCGGCGCGGGCGCCCGTACATCGCCGTTGGCATCAGGAGTCGCGTGCTGCGCCTCACCAATGGTCGTCGCCGACGCGGGCGCGGCGGGGAGCTCCGGTCGCCGCGGCGTGGCGCACGTCGCGATCAGAACGCAAGCGGAGACAAGTGCGAGGGAGCGCATGGGGAACTCGCGAAGGGGGAACTGCGCCGCGAGAGCAGGATCGTAGCGACGGAAGGCGAGATGGCCCGATCCGCTCGCGTCTGCTGCGCGCACCGAGCGTTCGTCCGTCAACGGCCCGTAGTCGCCGTGTGTCGTACCCCGGCGCATCCCAGCGCGTCGTGGGGCACAGCGCGCATCGATGGCGCGTTGCGTCACGAGCTTGCGTTGCACGCTGTTGGTGAGCCGATTCTCGCGCTCGAATGGCGCAGGCGGCGCTGGGCGGACGAGGGCGGATCTGGACGGATCAGAGCGGCGAAAAGCGGGCGCGAGGCGGGTGAGAGCGGGCGGCATAACAGGCGGTAAAGTGGCAGTCGCCAGATCAGCGCGCTCCTGGATCGAGCGCCGCGAGCCCGCCATCGCTGCGTTCGAAGCGACGACCTTCTGTCCTGCGGGCAGACGGTCCATGCATCCGCGCGGCGCAAGAAACGGCCGTGACGGCGTCGTCCTGCCGCATTCCTCCGCGACGAAGCGCCTTTCCTGTCCCTCTGAGCGGCCCTCGCATCACTTCAACAGCGATGAGCAGCAGGTTGGTACGCCCGGCGGGATTCGAACCCACGACCTTCTGCTTCGGAGGCAGAAAG
>JAIOPM010000001.1 GCA_021413885.1 Planctomycetota bacterium | reverse complement strand
TCCTCGAGCAGTGGCCGTACTTCGTGCTCGCCGCCGCGGCGGCCGGCGTCGCGGCGTGGGCGCAGAACGAGAGCGCGGCGGTCGTGCCGTGGAACGAGCACGGGCTCTTGCAGCGCACCGCGCAGGCCGCGTACGGCTTGGTCTTCTACGTCTGGAAGACCACTTGGCCGACCGATCTTTCGCCGATGTACATCCTCGAGCGCGATCTCGATCCGTCGCGCGTGAAATACGTCGTGTCGATGGTGCTCGTCGCCGTCGTCGGCATCGCGTGCCTTGGCTCGCGCAAGCGTCTGCCCGGCGTCGTCACGACGCTTGCCGTGTACGCGGTGGTCGTGTCGCCGGTGCTCGGCTTTCTGCAGAGCGGCGCGCAGCTCGTCGCGGATCGCTACACGTACCTCGCGTGCATTCCGCTCGCCGCGCTGTTCGCGGCGCTCTTGGTCGTCGCGGCGCGCAAGCAGGCGCTCGCCGTGTGGCTCGGCGTCGTGCCGTTGCCGATCCTGTTCGCGCTCACCTGGCGACAGACGCAGGTATGGAGCGATCCGGTGGTGTTCTACGAACGCGTCGTCGCGGTCGAGCCCGACAACTACATCGGTCAACACAACCTCGCCGCGCAGATCCGCATCCGGAGCGATCGCGCGCCGGTCGATCGCAACGCGGAACTGCGTCGCGCGGTCGAACACGAGTTGCTCTCGATCCAAGCGCATCCCGTGCGCGGCAACGAAGGCGCGCGTCACGACCTCGGCGTGCTCTACCTGCTGCTCGGCGAACGGGCGAAGACCGAGGAGGCGTGGCGCGAGTGCGTACGCGTTTCTCCGGACAACGTGCAGTGCCTCGAGGAGCTGTGGAACCTGTTGCTCTCGCGCGGCGACCTCGCCGGAGCGACGGCGCTCTTCGAGCAGGCGCTCGTCGCGCAGCCGCCGAACCTAGGGGTGCGCGAGCTCTACGCGAACTTGCTGGTGAAGCGTGGCGACCGCGCGAACGCCGAGCGCATCTGGCGCGACGGTCTCGCCGCCGAACCGCGCTGGGTCGTCGGTCTGGTCGGTCACGCGGAGTGCGCGTTGAACCAGAGCCGGATGGGCGAAGCCGAAGCCGAGTTGCGTCAGGCGCTCGCGCTCGACGGCCGCAACGTCGAGGGCTGGGTGTTGCTCGGACGCGCGCTGCGCGGCCAGCGCAAAGTCACCGAGGCCGAGCAGTGTTGGCAGACCGCGCTGCTGCTCGCGCCCGGCCATCCGGGCGCGACCGCGTTGCTCGAGAAGAGCCGCCAGGAATCGGCGGCGGGGCGTTGATTCGAATCCGAAGCGAAGCGCGCCGCGTAGAGAGCCGACGATGAGCTTCGCGCCGCTGTTCCTCGCCGCGGCGCTGGTCGCGTCCCATCCGAACTCGTTCTCGAGTTCGGTCGTGCGCGTCGACGGCGCGCGGGTGACGGTCGAGGTCCGCTGCCAGTCGCGCTTGCTCGCCGAAGCGTTGCCGCTCGACGACGACAAGGACGGCGTGTTGAACGCCGCGGAACTCGCCTCCGGCCGCGAGGACGTCGCGCGTTACTTGCGCGAACACTTCCAAGTCTTCGCGGACGTGAAAGGCGAGCACGCGTTGACGTTCGCGCTCGACGAACTCGCGCTCGCACCGGTCGAGTCGAGCGGCGACGAACCGTTCGCGACGGCGACGCTCTCCGCGCAATACACGAGTGCACTCGACGAGCTAGCGGTGCGCGCGACGCTCTTCTTCGAATCGAATCCGCTGCACCGCGACACGTGCACGATCGTCTGGAACGGCGGCGAGGAAGCGAGTTGGCTCTTCCCCGAGGCGGGGGACGTGTTCCGTTTCCAACCGGAAGACCAGCGTCGCCCCGGCGTGTTCACGAGCTACATCCGCCTCGGCGTCGAGCACATCCTGACCGGCTACGATCACCTCGCGTTCCTGCTCGCGCTCTTGCTCGCCGTGGGGCGCCTGCGTTCGATCCTCGGCGTGATCAGCGCCTTCACCGTCGCGCACTCGGTGACGTTGGCGCTCGCGACGCTCGAGGTCGTGCACGTCGAATCGCGCTACGTCGAGATGGCGATCGCGTTGTCGATCGCGTACGTCGCGTGCCTCGACCTGTTGCAGAAGAAGCCGAGCGCGCGGTGGGTCGAAGCGTTCTGCTTCGGCCTGGTCCACGGCCTCGGGTTCGCGAGCTCGGTCGCCGACGCGTTGACCGTCGAGCCGCTAAAGGTGACCGCGCTCGTCGGCTTCAACCTCGGCGTCGAGCTCGGCCAGCTCGCCGCGGTCGGCCTCGCGTTCTGGTGCCTGCGCTTGCTACCCGGCGACCGCGCGGGCCTCGACGGGACCACGTTCGTCGCGCCGCGCGGCGTGCGGCGGCCGGGCTGCGTGGTGCTGATCCTGCTCGGCCTGTGGTGGTTCGCCGAGCGCGCCGGTTGGACGGCGTGAGTTCGACTACGTTTGGCGGAGCCTTGTTCGAATCTTGATGGACGGGCGGTGTGCTCTCTTCGAACTCGAAGATGAAGACCGGCCCGCGGTGCGGGCCACGAACCGGCCCCGACCGGGCCCCGCAGAATCCATGAAGACCCCGATGCTCCACAGTTTCCTCGCCGCCTCGACCCTCGCGGTCGCGTCCGCCTTCGCGCCCGTCGCGCAGGACGGCAAAGTCGATCCCAAGATCCCCGAGTACAAGACGGTCGACGGCATCTCCGGCGAGCTGAAGACCGCCGGCTCCGACACGATGAACGTCGTGATGGCGTCGTGGCAGGAAGGCTTCCGCGCGCTCTACCCGAACGTCAAGACCGCGATGAAGTCCGAAGGCTCGGCGAGCGCGCCGACCGCCTTGATCGAAGGCACCGCGACGTTCGGCCCGATGAGCCGCTCGATGAAGAAGGAAGAGATCGATCTCTTCGAGAAGAAGTTCGGATACAAGCCGACCGGCATCCCGGCGGCGCTCGATTCGCTCGCGGTCTTCGTCAGCAAGGACAACCCGCTCAAGAGCCTGACGCTGCAACAAGTCGACGCGATCTTCTCGAAGACCCGCAAGGGCGGCTACGAGAAGGACATCGCGACGTGGGGCGATCTCGGCCTGACCGGTGACTGGGCCTCGAAGCCGATCAGCCTGTATGGCCGCAACTCGACGTCGGGCACGTACGGCTTCTTCAAGGATCACGTGCTCGCGAAGGGTGACTTCAAGGACACGGTCAAGGAACAACCGGGCAGCGGCGGCGTCGTGCAAGCGGTCGCGAGCGACAAGTACGCGATCGGTTACAGCGGCATCGGCTACGCCACGGCGGACGTGCGCGCGCTCCCGATCGCGGTCGACGCGAAGTCGGCGCCGATCGAACCGAACGCGGCGCACGTGTACGACAACACGTACCCGATCGCGCGCGTCCTCTACGTCTACACCAACTACAAGCCCGACTCGCAGCTCGATCCGCTGCGCCGCGAGTTCGTGCGCTACATGCTGAGCCAGCAAGGCCAGGCCGCGGTCGTCAAGGACGGCTTCTATCCGCTGACGCCGCGCCAGGTCGAGACCGCGCTCAAGTCGATCGGCCAAGAAGTGAAGCTGGTCGAGGCGGGCGCTTCGAAGAAGTGATCTCCGCGCGTGGAAGCGCGCGTCGTCGCTCCCGAACCGTGCAACAGGCGGGCGTCGTCGTCCTCGGACGGCGGCGCCCCGAAGTGCCGTAGGGAACGAGCTCGAGCCCGCCTTCCGCGAACGCCATGAGCACCACCCCGTTCCGGCGCGGTCGCAAGCGCGTCACGCATCCGAGCGCACGCTTGGCGGAACGCGTCGCGCGCACGCTGATCACGATCGGCGGCATCGGGACGATCCTCGCCGTGACGTTGATCATGGTGTTCCTGCTGTGGGTCGCGGTGCCGCTCTTCCGCGGCGCGTCGATCGGGGAAGCGCGCGAACTGCAAGCCGCGCCGCCGAGCGCGCGCATCCTCGCCGCGGGCGTCGACGAGTACCGCGTCGTCGGTTGGACGATCACCGCCGATGCGCGCGCGACGTTCGTGCGCCTCGACACCGGCGCGGTGCTCGAGGAACGCGCGTTATGCGACGGCGCGGCGCCGACCGCGCTCGCAATCGACGCGGAGAGCCAACGACTCGCGCTCGGTTTCGCCGACGGTTCGGCGCGGCTCGGCGTGTTGGCGTTCGACAATCGCGTGGTCGGAGTCGACGACGCGCGGCCGGAATGGCGCGCGCTCGCCATCGGCGCGGTCGCGGCGACCGACGGCGGCGTCGTCCGGCGCGCGAGCGAAGAGCAGTGGCGCGTGCAGCGCATCGATCTACGCTTCGACGCGCCGTTCGACACGGGCTCGAAAGCGCCGATCCGGCTGATCGATCAAGTCGAATCGGCGCGCGGACGTACTCTAGCGTTGCTCGACGACGCCGGGCAACTCGCGCTCTGTCGCATCACCGAACGCGAGAACATTCTCACCGGCGAGATCACGACGGCGGTCGAGCGCAACGCGGTCGCGTACGCTCTTGCGTCCGGCGCGGCCGCGCCGGAGCGCCTCATGCTCGCGGGCGGCGGCACGATGCTCTACCTCGCGGCGCGCGATGGAACGTGCGAGCGCTTCGACCTGCGCGATCTCGACCGCATCGCACTCGCCGAACACGTCGACCTCGTCGACGACCCTAGGCCTGAGCTCGCGAGCTTGCGCTTCGTGCTGGGACGCACGACGTTGCTCGCGGGCGACTCGGCCGGCCGACTCGACGCTTGGTTCCCGACCAAGCCCGACGGCGCGACGACCGTCGACGGCGCGACGCTCGTCCGCGCGCACGAACTCGCGCGCGGCGCGCAGGCGGTCGCGGCGACGGCGAGTTCGCAGCGTTCGCGCGTCGTCGCGGTCGGTTTCGCCGACGGCGCGATCGAGCTCTTCAACGTGACGAGCTCCAAGGACCTCGGCCGCGTCGACGCCGGCGCGCCGATCCGCGCGCTCGCGCTCGCGCCGCGCGAGGACGGTCTGGTCGCGTGGACCGATCGCGGCTTGCGTGCGTGGGACCTCGAACTCGGCCACACCGAAGCGACCGTCGCCGCGCTCTTCCGCCCGGTGTGGTACGAGGGCTACGAACGGCCCGAGCAAGTCTGGCAGTCGACCAGCGGCGGCGACGACTTCGAACCCAAGCTCGGCCTGTGGCCGCTCGTCTTCGGCACGCTCAAGGCGACGTTCTACTCGCTGTTGTTCGGCGTGCCGCTCGCCATCCTCGCCGCGCTCTTCTCGAGCGAGTTCCTGACGCCGCGCGTCCGCGTGCCGATCAAGTCGACGGTCGAGATCATGGCGGGTCTGCCGAGCGTCGTGCTCGGTTTCCTCGCCGCGATCATCTTCGCGCCGTTCGTCCAGTCGGTCGTGCCCGCGGTGCTGGTCGGCTTCGTCGCGATCCCGTTCGCGTTGCTGTGCGGCGCGCACGCATGGCAGCTCCTGCCGCAGCGCATCGCGCTGCGTTTCGCCGATTGGCGCCGTTTCCTCTGCATCGTCGCGATGATCCCGCTCGGCGTCGCGCTCTCCGCGTGGGCCGGTCCGTGGGTCGAGTGTTGGTTCTTCGGCGGCGACCTCGAGGTGTGGCTCAGCGGCCGCGACGGCAGCGCGGTCGGCGGTTGGATGCTGCTGTTCCTGCCGCTCTCCGCATTGGTCGTCGCGTTCGCCAATGGGCGCGTGTTGATGCCGTGGTTGCGCGGACGTTCGGTCGCGTGGAAGCGAGCGCAATGCGCCCGCGCGGACTTCGCGCGGTTCGCGTTCAACGCGTGCGCGACGGTCGCGCTCGCCCTCGTGCTCTCCGCGGTCGTCTCCGCCGCCGGCTTCGACGCGCGCGGTTCGTATGTCGACACGTTCGTGCAGCGCAACGCGTTGGTCGTCGGCTTCGTGATGGGCTTCGCGATCATCCCGATCATCTACACGATCGCGGAGGACGCGCTGTCGAGCGTGCCCGAGCACCTGCGCCTCGCGTCGCTCGCCGCCGGCGCGACGCCGTGGCAGACCGCGGTGCGCGTGATCCTGCCGACCGCGGCGAGCGGACTCTTCTCCGCGGTGATGGTCGGCCTCGGGCGCGCGGTCGGCGAGACGATGATCGTGTTGATGGCGACCGGCAACACCGCCGTCCTCGACTGGAACATGTTCTCGGGGTTCCGCACGCTCTCCGCGAACATCGCGACCGAACTGCCCGAAGCGGTGCGCAACAGCACGCACTACCGCACGCTCTTCCTCGCGGCGTTGGTGCTCTTCGCGATGACGTTCGCGGTCAATACCGCGGCCGAAGTCGTGCGTCAACGCTTTCGCAAGCGAGCTTTCCAACTGTGAGCCGAGTCGTCCTCGATCCGCCGAGTCCGAAGCGCGCCGTCCGTCGTCGGGCGAGCACGCGTGCGACGTCGCTGTTCTCGAACGGCGAGCCGATGGTCTGGCTGACCGGCGGCGCGCTCGCGATCTGCGTGTTGATGATCGTCGGCATGTTGGCGCTGATCGTCGCGCAAGGCAGCGGCACGTTCTGGCCGCAGCATATCGTGCGTTGGCAGACGCGCGCCGGAGCGACGTTGATGGGCGAGATCGCGGACGTCGAGCGCCATCGCCCCGAGCCGGAAGCGTTCGAGCGTCTGCCGGAAGCCGCACGCGCCGCGGCGCGTGCGTTCGTCGAGCGCGAGGGCGGCGAGTCCGAACGACGCTTGCTGCGCGTCGAGAACTTCGAGCTCACCGGCAAGCACTACACGTGGGTCAGCGACTACGAGATCGCGTCGGAGTCGGAGCCGGAATGGGCGCTCGCGCTCGAACGGCGCGCAGGCGGGCGCTTCTACGGCACGCCGAAGGCGTACGTCCGCGACGGCGAGCGCTTGACGACCGAACCCGCGGCGACGTGGGCGCTGGTCGAGCAGGAGCTCCCCGGCGTGCAGGACCGCATCGCGACCGCCGACGCGATTCGCCGCGACGACATCGGACGCGTCAATCACGAGATCGAGGACTCGCGCCTCGCGGTGCGCCGCGCCGAACTCGCGGACGGCGTCGACGCGCCGTCGGCGCGCGTCGCGCGGGAGCTCTTCGCGGCTCGCGAGAGCGAGCTCTCCAAGGAATTCGCACGGCTGCGCGGCGAGATCGACGCGCTCGAGCGCCAGAACGCGCGCTATGCGCTGATCGTCGAGACCGGCGACGGCGTCGAGCAGTCGATCCCGCTCGATCAGATCGTGCGCGCGATCCCCGCGAATCGCCTGGGACCGCTCGAGCGCCTCGGCGTCTACGGTTCGCGTTGGGCCGAGTTCGTCAGCGCCGAGCCGCGCGAATCCAGCACCGAGGGCGGCGTCCTGCCCGCGATCTTCGGCACGGTCGCGATGACGCTGGTGATGTCGATCCTGGTCGTGCCGTTCGGCGTGCTCGCCGCGCTCTACCTGCGCGAGTACGCGAAGCCCGGCCCGTTGGTCAGCTTCGTGCGCATCGCCGTCAACAACCTGGCCGGCGTGCCGAGCATCGTCTTCGGCGTCTTCGGTCTCGGCTTCTTCTGCTATCTGGTCGGCGCGTCGATCGATCAAGTCTTCTACGCCGAGCGTCTGCCGAGCCCGACGTTCGGCACCGGCGGCGTGTTGTGGGCGTCGCTGACGCTCGCGCTGTTGACGTTGCCGGTCGTGATCGTGCCGACGGAAGAAGCGCTCGCCGCGGTGCCGAGCTCGATGCGCGAAGGCTCGTACGCGTGCGGCGCGACCAAGTGGCAGACGATCCGGCGCATCGTGCTCCCGCGCGCGATGCCCGGAATCCTGACCGGCATGATCCTCGCGATCGCGCGAGGCGCCGGCGAAGTCGCGCCGTTGGTGTTGGTCGGCGCCGCGCCGCTCGCGCCGGAATTGCCGATCGACGGCGAGGCGCCGTTCGTGCACCCGTCGCGCAGCTTCATGCACCTCGGGTACCAGATCTATCACCTCGGCTTCCAGAGCCGGAACAGCGAAGCCGCGAAGCCGATGGTGTACACGACGACGTTGTTGTTGATCGGACTCGTCGTGTTGCTCAATGTCGTCGCCATTGCGGTGCGCGCCAAGTTGCGTCGCCGCTTCCAAGGAGCGCAGGTATGATTCGCGCCCAACGCGAGGTCACGAAGAAGAGCGTGGTGAAGCCGATGAGTCCGGAGAGCGGCGGTCCGAAGAGCGCCGTCGAACGTCCGACGCGCAAGGTCTTCGACGCCGTCAAGGAGAAGCGCGTCTTCGACGCCGAGATCCATCCATCGTTGTCGACGGAGGAGATGGTGCTCGAGATCGACGACTTCTCGCTCTTCTACGGCGCGTCGCAAGCGCTGTGGGAGATCTCGATGGGGATCCCGAAGGGCAAGGTCACCGCGTTGATCGGGCCGTCGGGCTGCGGGAAGTCGACGCTGTTGCGCTCGGTCAACCGCATGAACGACTTGATCGATCATGTGCGCATCGGCGGCACGATGCGCTTGAACGGCGATTCGATCTACGCGCCCGGCGTCGACGTCATCGAGCTGCGCAAACGGATCGGCATGGTGTTCCAGAAGCCCAACCCGTTCCCGATGAGCATCTTCGAGAACGTGATCTACTCGCTGCGCATCGACGGCGAGCGCAAGAAGAGCGTGCTCGAGGAAGTCTGCGAAGCGAGCCTGCGCGGCGCCGGCCTGTGGGAGGAGGCGAAGGATCGTCTGCACGACAGCGCCCTGCGTCTCTCCGGCGGCCAGCAACAACGTTTGTGCATCGCGCGGGCGATCGCGGCCGAGCCCGAGGTGCTGTTGCTCGACGAACCGTGTTCGGCGCTCGATCCGATCGCTACCGGACGCATCGAGGACTTAATCGAGGAGCTCAAGGGCAGTTACTCGATCCTGATGGTCACGCACAACATGCAACAGGCGTCGCGCACCAGCGACTACACCGCGTTCATGTACCTCGGGCGACTCGTCGAATACGGCCCGACCGAAGACGTCTTCGTGCAGCCGAAGCTCGCCGAGACCGAGGACTACGTCACCGGTCGTTTCGGCTGAGAGCCGGGCGCGCGTTCAACGGGCGCGGCCGTTCGGTAAACGGGTCGTGCGCCGCAGCTCGGCGCTGTGGTGGCGGATCACTTCGCCCTCGACCATGAAGACGATGTCCTCGGCGATGTTGGTCGCGAGGTCGCCGATGCGTTCGAGGTGACGGACGACCGAGAGCGTGTGCACTGCGCGCTCGATCGTGTCCGGGTCGCGGCGCATCACGTCCTGCAGTTCGGCGAACATCTGCTTGTGGTACGCGTCGACTTCGTCGTCCTCGTTCGCGACCGAGCGCGCGAGCTCGGCGTCGAGGTTGACCAGCGCGTCGAGCCCGCGCTTCACCATGCCCTGGACCTTCAGCACCATGCGTTGGAAGTCGATCTGCACCTCGATCGGATCGTGCGTCGCGAGGTGGGTCGCGCGCTCGGCGATCGCTTGAGCGTGGTCGCCCATGCGTTCGAGGTCGTTGTTGACCTTGATGCAGCCGATGATGAAGCGCAGGTCGCCGGCGACCGGCTGATGCAGCGCGAGCATCTTGAGGCACTTGTCCTCGAGGGCGAGCTCCTTGCGATCGATCAGCTCGTCGCCCGCGGAGACTTCCGCCGCCAACTCGGGCCGACGGTGCACCAGCGAAGCGATCGCCTTGTTGATCGCCTCCTCGACCAGGGAGCCCATCGTCAGGATCTCGCGCTTCAGGTCGTCGAGGTCGTTTTGCAGGTGCTTCTTCATCGCGGCGGCGCCCTCATTCTGCGTCGCGCGGATCGCGGACGCCAGCCGTCGACGTCTTCACGTCGCCCGGAAACTAGACCGCTGCCGCCGCAGGCGAACCCGCGACGGCAGCGAACGTGACGGAGTGCAACGTCACGAGTCGAAATCAGACGGCGAGCACCAGACCCAACAGGATCTTGTCGGTGTCGAGAGCGGTGTTGTCGCTCGAGGTGGAGATCACATTGAGCTGCCACTTCACGTCGTGTCCCTTGACGTAGTAGTTCACGCCGAAGCCGATCGACGAGGTGTCGCTCGTGTCGTCGGCGTCCTGGAAGCGCACGGCGCCTTCCCAGTTCGGGTTGAACATGTACGCGGCGGTCACGTCGAACGGAGTGGTGTCGGCGAGGCCGCTGGCGTTCTTCGCGGCGCCGATCGGGACCGCACCGGTGGTGAAGCCCTTGTCGTAGTCGACCAATTCGGCCTGGACGAAGACCGGTCCGGTCGCGGCGTTCACTTCGAACGCGACGACCGCCCCGTCGTCCAACGTGCCTTCGTCGAGGTACGTCGCGCCAACGGTCAGCGCGGTCTCGGCGTCGGTGCCGAACCCGGCTTCCTGCTTGATGATGCCCGCACCCAGCACGTCGAAGGCGACGTGGCCGGCGAACAACATCTCGTCCGCGACGCCGTCGCCGCCGTTCTGGGCCGAGGCGCTCCAGCGGAACTGCTGGACCTTGCCGTCGAACATCACGCCCGGCTCGCGGTCTTTCCACACGGAGCCTTGGGCGGTGCGATCGAAGAATACGAGCTTCTCGTCGGCGGCCGACGAGCTGACCAACACCGGGGCGCGGAACTGACCCATAGTCAGGTTCGCGGTCTCGCACAGCTTGACCTTGCCGTACGCATCCTTGAGATCGAGCGTGCCCTTGGCGCCGTCGATGCTGATCTTCATGTCGATCGTGTCGGTGATCTTCGCGGAGAAGTTCAGGCGCACGCCGGCGAGCTGCGTGCCGAGCGTGTCGGGCGTACCCGAGGTCGTCGAGTCTTGGCTGATCACCGCCGTCTTGATCCAGGCGTTGACCTTCACGCCGGACTCGCCTTGGTTCAGCGTGTTGGCGAGGGCGGTGAGCTCGCGGTCGAGGGACAGGTAGTCATTGGACGTGTCCGTCGCTCCGGCTTTCGCAGTGCCGGCGACGGCGACGAGCGCCATGGCGCTCAGTGCAGGACCATTCATGAAAGAGTTGCTCCGTTGGAACTGTGAGAGAGGACTGGGACTTCCGGTGCCAAGCGTCATGGCGTCGCGCGAATCGCGACGAAGCGACCGGCACTCCGACGTTTCGATCGGCCGCTAGGCAACTGACGGGCCACGCGTCACACGCGGTGACTGCGGGGCTCCGTCGGTCGCTTCGGCGCGGCAAAGCATCCACAGAGTCCGCCCGGCACGTCAAGGCCCGATGAAGGCGAGCGCCCGCATAAAGAATTCGCGCCCCGTCCTGACCAGGCCTTCACGGATCCGCCGTGACCGAGCACAGTGGGAGGTGGACGCGAAAGGTGCTTCCGCGCCCCGGAGCGCTGTCGACCGAGACCGAGCCCGAGTACGTCAACGCCAAATGCTTGACGATCGCGAGGCCGAGGCCGGTGCCGCCGAGGTCGCGGGAACGCGCCTTGTCGACTCGGTAGAAGCGCTCGAAGATCCGTTCGAGGTCCCGCGGCTCGAGCCCGATGCCGGTGTCGGCGACCTCGACTTGGACCTCGCGCTCGTGCGCGACCAGGCGGACCTCGACCGAGCCCTTCGCCGGCGTGTACTTGATCGCATTGTCGAGCAGGTTGCCGACGATCTGCCGCAGGCCTTCTTCGTCCGCCGCGACGATCAACGGTGGGTCGCCGAGCCTCGCCGTCACCGTCACGCGTTTCTGCTCCGCGATCGGAGCGAAGCGTTCGACCGTCTCGCGCACCGAGCGCACGAGGTCGATCGGCTGCAGCTCCGGCCGCGCCTCCTGGGACTCGATCCGCGCGAGCGTCAACAGGTCCTGCACCAACGCCGTCAAGCGCCCGGTCTGATCGCGGATGCGTTGGAGGAACCGGCGCTCGACGTCGCGCGGCATCGCTTCGTCGTCGAGGACGGTCTCGATGAAGCCCCGAATGGCGGTAAGAGGAGTCTTGAGCTCGTGGCTGACGTTCGCGACGAAATCGCGGCGCACGCCTTCGAGCCGGCGCAGCTCGGTGACGTCGTGGAGCACGACGACGGCGCCGACGTTCTCGCCGGACGCGCCCGAGAGCGGCGACGCGAAGAGCTCGACCGACGTCGCGGAGGCCGCGTCGTCGAGCCGGATCTCGGCGCGGCATTCGCGGCCGCTCTTGCGCGCGTCCTCGAGGATCCGCGGCACTTCGAGCACGCGCGTCGCCTCCCACACGCGCCGTCCGACCGAACGTCCGGCGTCGGTGCGCAGGATGCGCGCCGCGGTGGCGTTCATGTGCACGACGCGTTCCTCGACGTCGACGGCGACGACGCCCTCGACCATGCTCGAGAGGATCGCGAGCACCTTGTTGCGGTCCGCCGCGAGCGTCGCGACGCGCTGTTCGAGCTCGGTGCTCATCGTGCGGAACGAGCGCGCGAGCTGTCCGACTTCGTCCTCGCCCTCGGCGGGCAACGGATGATCGTGGCGGCCGCGCGCGATCGCGTCGGCGGCGTCGGCGAGCTGCGCGAGCGGCGCGGTGGTGCGCCGCGCGATCGGCCACGCGACCAAGAGCCCGACCAACGCCGCGAGCGCCGCGCCGAGCGCGATCGCCCAACGTCCTTCGGCGAGCTGCGCGTCGATCGACGTCACGTCGAGTGCCGCGCGCACGAAGCCGACTAGCTGGCCGTCGCTCGTGATCGCCCGCGCGTGGTAACGCGTGCGCACGCCGGTGGTCGCGGAACGTCGTTCCCCGGAACCCGCGCCGCTCGAACGCGCCGACACGATCTCGGTGCGCTCGCCGTGGTTCTCCATGCGCGCCGGATCCTCCTCGGAGTCGGCGAGCACGACGCCGTCGACGGCGATCACCGTCAAACGCGTGCCGAGCGAACGCCCGAGGCGCTGGATGCGCTCCTCGAAGTCCGCCGCCGCGGGCGGATGCAGGACCGCGGGCCGCGCGAGTTCCTCGAGCAAGACGGTCGTGTTGGCGAGCGACTGATCGAGCGCCGCGCTCGTGTTGCGCTCGACTTGCGCGTCGATCCGCCAGCCCGCGAGGCAGGCGGTGACCAGGATCAGCGCGAGGAAACCGCCGTAGAGCTTCCAGAAGAAGCCCGAGCGGGCGATCGAAGGTGCGGCCACGCGCTCATGATGCCGATTCGTCGGCGAAGCGGTAGCCCACGCCGCGAACGGTCTCGATCATGTCGCGGTACGGCCCGAGCTTCTTGCGCAAGGACCCGACGTGGACGTCGATGTTGCGGTCGATCACGACCGCGTGCTCGCCGATCACGCGCGACAACAGTTGGTCGCGTCCGAACACGCGGCCCGGATGGGCGGCGAGGAAGTGGAGCAACCGCATCTCGGTCGCGGTCATCGTCACCGACTTGCCGTCGATCGTCACCGCGTGCTTGCCGGAGTCGACGACCAGACCGCTGCGCACCAAGCGCTCGCCGCCGCCGCGCGTGTCCTTCATCGGACCGCGGCGCAGGACCGCCTTCACGCGGGCGACGAGCTCCTTCGGGCTGAACGGCTTGGTGATGTAGTCGTCGGCGCCGAGCGTCAGACCGGTGACGACGTCGGACTCCTCGCCCTTGGCGGTCACCATGATCACCGGGATCGTCGCGGTCACCGGATCGGACTGCAGGCGCCGACAAACCTCGATGCCGTCGATGCCGGGGAGCATCAAGTCGAGCAACACGAGGTCCGGGTTCTCCCTGCGGACGCGCGCCAGGCCGTCGTCGCCGCTCTGGGATGTCGTGACCTTGTATCCCTCGCGCGTCAGGTTGTACTGCACGACTTCGAGGATGTCCGGTTCGTCCTCGATCACCACGATGTGCTCACGCTTCATGTGTTCTTCGCGCGCGCTCGTCGCGCGCCGCTTCCGTTCTCTGTTTCGTCGCGCCGACCCTCGCGCGCAGAGGTCAAGGGTCGATGAAGAGACGGTGAAGCTCGAAGGTAGCCCGTTTCGCCCGTCAGGTCGAGGCGCGGGCGGCGGGTGGACGCCGTGAGCGCGCGCCCGCGTTGGTTCGAGATCGCGGTGACGACGCCCGAGGCGTGGAGCGAGCTCGTGGCCGAGCGGCTGGCGCTCGCGTTCGCGAGCGGCGTCGCGTTCGGCACGGCCTCGCTCGCGAGTGAAGCGGTGCCGGCGGGCTGCGAGCTGTTGCGCGTCTTCGCGATCGGCGAACACGATGCGGCGGAACTCGTGTCGCGCGCACGCGACGAGCTCGAACGCCTCGCGCACGCCGCCGACGTCGCGGAGCTCGCCGCGCTCGACGTGCGCGTCCGCGAGTTGCCGCCCGAGGACTTCGCGCGCTCGTGGGAGAAGCGTTGGAAGCCGTTCCGCGTCGGACGGCTCGCCGTCGTGCCTCCGGGCTCGACGCACGCGTTGCGAGCGAACGATCTGCGCTTCGTGCTCGAACCCGGCGGCGCGTTCGGCACCGGGCGCCACACGACGACGCGTTCGTGCTTGCGCGCGTTGCAGCGGCGCGTGCGAACGGGAGCGCGCGTGCTCGACGCCGGTTGCGGCAACGGCGTGCTCGCGGTCGCGGCGTTGCGCCTCGGCGCGGCGCGCGCGGTCGCGTTCGACAACGATCCGCATGCTCGGCCGTACGCGGTGCAACTCGCCGAGCACAACGACGTCGGCGCGCGCGTGGAGTTCCGCGTCGGCGGCTTCGAGGTGTTGACCGACGACGACCGCGGCTTCGACGCCGTCTTCGCGAACATCTACGCCGATCTGATCCAACGCTACGCCGTCGACCTCGCGTCGCGGCTCGCGCCGGGCGGTTGGTTCGTGTTCAGCGGCTGCCACCGCGACCACCGTCCGCGCACCGAGGCCGCGATCCGCGCGGCGGGCCTCGCCGTCCTGAACCGGGCGTCGACCGGCCGCTGGGACACGTACGAAGGGCGGCGCGCGCCGTGATCCGCCGAGCGAAGAGCGAGAATCCGAAATCGCGCGCAGGATCTCCGTCGCTCGCAGCACCGAGCAGCCCGAGGCTCCCCGCATGACCGAAGATTCGACCATCGATCTCGAACGCGATCTCTGCCGGCGTCTGCGGGCGGGCGACCGGACCGCGGGCGGCGAGCTCGTCGACCGCCACCTCCAGCCGCTCTACGAATTCGTGCACTTCCGCGTCGGCGGCGACCGCGCGCTCGCGGAAGATGTGGTCCAGGAGACGTTCGTCGTCGCGCTCGAGAGCCTCGACACGTTCGACGGCCGCTCGAGCCTGCACGGTTGGTTGTGCGGCGTCGCGAAGAACAAGATCCGTTCGTTGCGCCGGAAGCGCAGGCCGACGCCGCTCGCCGACGTGCTCGACGAGTCCGACGCCGAGATCGACGCGATCCTCGCGAAGGTCGAGAGCGAGGACTTGCCGGAGTCGGTGCTCGAAGCGCGCGAGACGCGCGACCTGGTCGGCGCGGCGCTCGCGTCGCTGCCGCTCGACTACCGCGCCGCATTGGTCGGCAAGTACGTCGACGGCAAGTCGACCGCGGAGCTCGCCGCCGCGAGCGGCAAGGGCGTCAAGGCGGCGGAGTCGCTGCTCCATCGTTCGCGCGAAGCGTTCGCGCGCGTGTTCGAGTTGCTCGCGAAGAGACGGGGAGGCGTCGCATGAGTTCCCGCGATGAAATCGTCGAGCGCAACGTCGCGCGGCTGCTCTCGCGCGCGTACCGGCCGGTCGCGCCGGACGCGGCGTTCGAGCGCGAGCTGCGGCGCCGTGTCGACGAACGGTTGTCTCCGGTCGTCGCCGAGCGTGCGGCCATCATCCACTGCGCGGACCGCGAACTCGGGCGACCGCCGTTCCGCGTGCTCGGCCTCGCGTGGTCGACGTTCGCGGTCGCCGCGGCGGTGCTGATCGCGTTCGGAATCTGGTCGCTGTTCGCGACGTGGCGCGCGGACGTCGGCGAGCGCGAGACCGTCAGCTCGATCCTCGGCCGCGGCGCGGTCGCGGTGTCGGAACGGCCCGGCGAATGGCGCGCGCTCGAGCCGGTCGACGGCACGGCGCACTACACGCTCGCCGCGCACGCCGCGTTCGAGACGCCGTCGTCGGCGCGCGTCGTGATCACCGCCGCGGACGGCGACGCGCTGACGCTCGAGGCGAACTCGGGCGCCGAGTGTTCGGTCGCAGGCACGCAGCTCGCGATCACGCTCGGTCGCGGCGCGCTCGACGCGTCGCGCGCCGTCGCGGGCGAGCCGTGGCGTTTCGACTTCGCGTGCGACGCTTCGCACCGCCGCGCGACGATTGAACTCGCCGCGGGCCGGCTCGAACTCGATGCCGCGTTCACCAGCGGCTGCGCGCGCGCGAAATTGTCCGCCGACGGCCGCGCCGAGCTCGCGTTCGAATCGTGGCGCGACGCGCTCGAACCGGGCGGAGCGCGCGAACTCTGCGCGTCGACGTTGGTCCCGCCGCCGCGCGCGGATTCCGCGCGCACCGGCGTCGGCTCGGAGCCGGATTCCGTCGCGGTCGCGCAGTCCGCGACGGCCGATGTCGTGGGCGAGGTCTTCGACGTGGCGAGCGGTCAGCCGCTCGAGGACTTCCGCGTCGTGCTCGCACCGCTCCTGACGTTGCCGCGTCCGAGTCAGGCGCGCTCGACGGACTTCGAGGCCGCGCACGGTCGCTTCGAGATCGCCGAGGTCGAGCCCGGCGACTACGTCGTCTGGGTCGGCGCTCCGGGCCGCGCGTACTTCGCGACCGCGGTGGTGAACCTCGGCGAGCAGCCGTTCGAATTGCGCGCCGATCTGCCGCTCGGGATCAGCCTCGCGGGCCGCGTCGTCGCGCGCGCGGACGGTCGGCCGATCGAGGGCGCGCTCGTCCTTTCGGAGAACGACGTCCCGGCGAGCTTGACTCCGCTGCGCGTCGACGACGGCGCGCCGCTCGGCATCGACGTCGAAACGACCGACGCGTCGGGCCGCTTCCAACTCGACCATCTGCGTTCGCGCGCGACGCGCTTGCGGGTTTGCGCGCCGGGCTTCGCGCCCGCGTGGGTTCCGTGCGAAGGCACGAGCGGCGACGTCGAGGTCTCGTTGACGCCCGCCGCGAAGTTGGTGGGCCGCGTCGAGAACGCGGACGGAGCTCCGGAAGCGGAGCACGTCGTCCTCGTCGTCCCGATGGATTCGACGCAGTATCCGGTGTACTGGTCGCAACAGACGGTGACCAACGACGCCGGCGAGTTCACCGTCGCCGATCTCCCCGCGCTCGCGTGCGTGGTCGTGCACCTCGGCAACTTGCGCGAGCCGTCGCAGTGGGCGCCGATTCCCGCGGTGCGCTACGTCACGACGGTCGAAGGCGCGACGCAGCGCGCGGACTTCGTCGCGCCGGGGCGCGGAGCGCGGCTCTTCGGTCGCGTGCTCGACGGCGCGGGGACTGCGTTGGCGGGGCGAGTGCTGACGCTCGTGCCCGCGGGCAGTGGTCCCGGCGATCCGACGCGTTGGCGCATGGCGAGCGTGGACGCGGAGGGCCGCTACGACCTCGGCGGTCTCGACGCAGGCTCCTACGAACTCTACTTGTCGCTGCGCGCGCCGATGGAGGTGCTCTTCCAGACCGAGGTCGGCCTCGATCGCGATCAAGAGCGCGAGCTCGACGTGCACACCGGCTCGGCGGTCCTGCGCGGACGCGCGGTCGGTGAACCGGATCGCACGCCGGTCGCGAACGTCGTGTGGATCCTGAATCGGCGTGTCGATGGAGAGAGCCGTTTCGCGGCGCGCGTGCTCGGCGATTCCGACGGCGCGTTCGAGGTGCCATTGCTCGGCGACGGCGAGTACGAGTTGACGGCGTTGCCGCAGGATGGCGTGCACGCGATGGCGTCGAGCGGCGTCGTCAAGGTCGCGGGCGGCGTCGCGCCGGAGCCGATCGAGCTCGCGCTCGGCTTCGGTTTGCGCGTCGCGGTCGTCGTGCGCGCCGTGGACGGAACCGCGGCGACCGGCGCGACGGTGCACGTCGTCGACGAGCGCGGACATCCGCTCGAATTGCTCGAGACGCAACGCACCGACTCGCAGGGACGCATCGAGTTCGTCGGGCTGCCGGCGGGGACGTACCACGTCAGCGCGCGGCTCGGGGAGCTCGCCACCGACGAATTCACGCTCGACCTCGTGCCCGGCGCCGCGTCGCCGGTCGTGGAGCTCGCGCTCGCTCACGCCCGGCGTTGAGCGCCGCGAAAATCGGAATGCGCGAAGGAAGCGAACGCGTCGCGCCACGTAGCGGACGACCCGAAAGGAAATGGAGAACCCGATGAACCCTTGGATCGCCCTGCCCGTCGCCGTGGTCGCCGCCGCGGCCACTTCGTTCGCCGTCGTTTCGCTCTCGCACGAGGAGGCGGCGCCCAAGCAAGCGCCGACGGTCGCGGCGAGCGTGCCGGAAGCGTGGAAGAGCGAACACAAGAACGAACGCTTGGAACGCGACCTCGCGTTGCTGCGCCAGTCGCTCGAGACGCGCACGCCGGTCGATGCGAACGTCGACGACGCGGCGCTCGACCGTGCGGTCGCGCGGTTCCTCGCTGCGAAGAACTCCGGCGCCGTCGTCGCGCAGGAAGCGACCGTCGAAGCGGCACAGTCCGCCAAGCCCTTCGCCGACGTCAACGCCGCGATCGCGAAGCTCGCGGCGGCGTCGGGATACGAAGCACGCGAGCCGATCTGGAAGGCGATCCGAGACGCAGGCCTGCTCGACGAAGTGGTTGCGGAGTACGAGCGCCGTGCGGAAGCCGATCCGAAGAACCCGGATCTCCACTCCGAACTCGGGAGCGCGTACATCCAGAAGATCTTCGCCTCCTCGCAGGGACCCGAGTCGGGCAAGTGGGCGATGAAGGCGGACGGTGCGTTCGACCATGCGCTCGAACTCGATCCGCAACACTGGGAGGCGCGTTACTCCAAGGCGATCTCGCTCTCGTTCTGGCCGCCGATCTTCGGCAAGCAAGCCGAGGCCATCCACAACTTCGAGATCTTGGTCGAGCAACAGAGCCACGGGCCGTCGGCGCCGCAGTTCGCGAACACGCACCTGTGCCTCGGGAACCTCTACCAACAGTCCGGTCAGATGGACAAGGCGAAGGCGGCGTGGCAGCAAGGGCTCGCGCTCTTCCCGGACGACGCCGAACTGAAGCAGAAACTCGAGCTCGCCGCCGGCGGCTGATTTCGAAGACGGGCTTTCACCGACGCGCGCTCCGGCGACGGAGCGCGCGTCGCTTCGTTCTTGCCCGGCGCGGAATGCAGGATGCGCTCAGGCCGAGGTCGCGCGGCTTCCGACACACGGCGCGACGCTGCCCGCCATGTCCACCGCCGCCGAACCGCAGAACGCCCAAGATGTCGCGCTCGCGAACGCGCTCGTCGAGCGGATCACCACCGACCTCGCGATGATCTGCGACCGCGCGTTCGTCGTCGAGTCGGTGAGCGCCGAGCGCGCGACCGCGAAGACGCCGGCGGTCGGAGGCGTGCACATCTCGTTCAAGCTCGAGGTGCGCAGCGACGGCAAGGGCTACGCCGGCGCGTTGATGGTGCCGTTGCCGGAAGCGCTCGCGCTCGCGAGTTGGTTGATGATGCTCCCCGACGAAACGGTGGCGAAGAACCGCGAGCTCGCGGAGCTCGACCGCACGTTGAAGGACGCGTTGATCGAGATCGGGAACTTGATCGCCGGCGCGGCGGACGCGGTGGTGCGCGATCGTTCGGGCGGACGTCTTTCGGCGTGCGCGAAGGGCTGCCAGGGCGTCCGCGCCGGACAGAATCCGGCGTTCGAGTACACGAGCGGCGAGCCGCTGCTCGTCGTGCGCGCCAAGGGACGTCTGCACGACTTCCCGGCGTTCGAGCTGGTGCTGCAAGCGCCCGCGCACGCGCTGGTCGCCCCGGCTTGATCGCGGCTTGACGCGCGCCTTGCGCGGACTCGGGCGTTCCGTGGGAGGCTCGCGCGAGCTACAACGCGACGCCATCCCATGCACACGCTCCTCGTTCTCGTCGCGTCCGTCGCGATGCCGTCCTCGCTCGATCTCCGCCTCGAACGCATCGCCGAATACGACGGCGGCCGGAAGAAGGCGACCGAGATCGTTTCGGTTCAGGCCTCGACCGCGCGCGCGGTGCTGCTCGACTCCGACGGCGGGACCGTCGACGTGCTCGACCTTGCCGATCCGACGCAGCCGAAGCGCGTCGCGCGCCACGAACTCCGTCTCGCTCCGGGCGAGAACGCGACGTCGGTTGCGTTCCATCCGCGCGAGGACTTCTACGTCGTCGCGGTGCAAGGCGCCGGCGTGTGGGCGAGCGGGCGTCTCGAGTTCCGCGGCGCGTTGCGCGGCGAGCTGCTCGCCGCCGCGCCGTGCGGCATCGGCCCCGACTCGGTGACGCTCGACGCGAGCGGGCGCTTCGTCGCCGCGGCGTGCGAGGGCGAGCTCTACGAATTCGATGCGACGACGCGCACGTTCCGTTCGCCGCCGGGCTCGGTGACGTGGGTCGATCTCGCGCAGGGGCCGACGCGCGCGACCAGCATCACGTTGACGATGCCCGCGTGCGACGGCGTCGAAGGCGCGCTGCGCCCGGTCGATGCTCGACGTCTCGAACGCTCCGTCGACTGGAACGGCAACGGCAAGCTCGACGCCGAAGTCGACTTCGACGGCGACGGCAAGCTCGGCGGCGAGTCGGTGGTCGGCACGTACGAAGGCCACGACGTGCGCGGCGAGGAGAAGAAGGGCGAGACGTTCGACTTCCCGCTCTTCGGCGCGCCGGCGAGCGCGGTCGAGCCCGAGTGCCTGGTCTTCGCGCCCGACGCGAGCCGCCTCTACGTCACGCTCCAGGAAGTGAACGTCGTCGCGGAGTTCGACGTCGCGAAGCAGACGCTCGTTGCGCTCCACGGCTTGGGCACGACCGAGCACGCCGCCGACGTGAAGAAGGACGACCGCGCCGATTTCAGCGGCGCGTTGGTCGCGCTGCGCGAGCCCGACGGCATCGCGCTCTCCGCCGACGGTCGTTTCTTCCTGACCGCCGACGAAGGCGACACCGATCCGAAGCTCCCGAAGGTCAAGCCTCCGGGCAAGGCGGGCGGCGGACGGACGTTGTCGGTGTTCGAGCGCGCGAGCGGCAAGTTCGTCGGCGACACCGGTGCGCAGATCGATCTCGCCGCGGCGGCGGCGGGCCTCTATCCCGACGACCGCAGCGAAGCGAAGGGCTCCGAGCCCGAGATGGTGGTCGCATTCGAGCACGCGGGTCGCGCGCTCGCCGCCGTCGGCCTCGAACGCGCCGGCGGCGTCGCATTGGTCGATCTGTCGGACGCGGCGCATCCGAAAGTGCTCGGCGTCGCGCCGTGCGGGTCGACGCCCGAGAAGAGTCACGCGTGTCAGCCGGAGGGGCTCGCGGTGCTGCGGCGCGGCGATGCGGTCTACGTGCTCGCCGCGAACGAAGGTTCGGGCACGTTGACGGTCTTTGCGCTGCGCGACTGAGCAATCGGTCGGCGCGAGCTTTTCTCTCTCGCTCGCCGGCCTAGCATGGCGCCGCCGTCGATGCAGACCGCGAACGTGACGAGCTCCGCGCCTCAACCGATCGTCCTCGAAGCCGCCGAAGCGGCGCGGGTCGTCGCGCGCGAGATCGCGGAGCTCGTGCGCGCGAAGGCGGCGCGCGGCGAGCGAGCGGTGCTCGGCCTCGCGACCGGCAAGACGCCGGTGGGCGTGTACCACGAGCTCGTGCGGCTCCGGCGCGACGAAGGGTTGTCGTTCGCGAACGTGACGACGTTCAACCTCGACGAGTTCGTCGGTGTCGACGAGCGCGACCCGCGTTCGTTCCGCGCGTGGATGCGGCGCGAGCTCTTCGACCTCGTCGATCTCGATCCCGCGCGAGCTCACGTTCCGCGCGGCGTCGGCGACGCGGTCGAGCTCGATGCGGAGTGCGCGCGCTACCGTGCGTCGATCGCGGCCGTCGGCGGCATCGACTTGCAACTCGTCGGCATCGGCCGCAACGGACACGTCGCGTTCAACGAACCCGGCTCGTCGCGCGATTCGCGCATGCGCGTCGTCGAACTCTCTGGCGTAACGCGCGCTGACCTCGCGAACGGCTTCGGCGGGCTCGAACGCGTGCCGGCGCACGGACTGACGCTCGGGATCGCGGACGTGCTTGCGGCGCGTGCGATTCGCTTGCTCGCCTTCGGCGAGAAGAAGCACGCGATCGTCGCGCGTGCTCTCGAAGGCCCGATCGGTCCTGAACTGCCCGCGACGTTCCTGCGCGAACACCGCGACGCGCGGTGGATCGTCGATCCCGCGGCCGCGAGTCAGTCGCGGTAGATCAGCGCGCGTTCGCGCACCTTCGCGAACGTCGCGAGTTCCGCGGCGAAGCTCGCCTCGATCTCGCGCGTCGACTTGCCGGCTTTCAAGAGCTCGAGGAAACGCCGATTGCCCCAGTGCCGCGCGACGGTCGCGTCGTCCTCGAAGTCGAGTTTCTCGCCGTACAGCGCCTGCAATGTCGTCAACAGTTCGAGCGCCGTGTGCACCGGCTCGAGCGCGTGCTCGTCGTCGAGGACGAGCTGCACGCCGCGCAGCTCTTGCCCCGCGAACTTCCCGTAGAACGGTTTCCACGCGCACGCGCGGACGCGCAAGCCGGGCAAGCGGCGCTTCGTGAGCTCGGCCGCGAACGCGTCGCCGTCGACGAAGCTCGCACCGACGAGCTCGAACGGTTGCGTCGAGCCGACGCCGTCGTTGACGTTCGCGAGGATGCCGCCGAGCATCCCAGTGCAGACGTAGAGTTGCGCCTGCAGCGCGCGCGGAATGTGCGGCGACGTCGGCACCCATGTGAGGCCCGTGTCTTCCCACGTCATCGAACGCTTCCAACCCTTCAACGCGACGACCGTCAGATCGCAATCGATCGAGAGAGCGTCGCGGTAGAAACGCGCGACCTCGCCGACGGTCATGCCGTGGGTGACCGGCATCGCGCCCCAACCGATGAAGCTCTGGAATTCCTTTTCGATCACCGGCCCGTCGAAACGCGATCCGCCGAGCGGGTTGGGGCGATCGAGCACGATCACGGGCTTCTTCGCCTCCGCCGCCGCGCGCATGCATTCGCCGAGCGTCGACACGAACGTGTAGGTGCGCGAGCCGACGTCCTGCAGATCGAAGACGAGAACGTCGACAGCGGCGAGCCCCGCCGCGCTCGGTCGTCGCGATTTGCCGTAGAGACTTTCGACCGGAATGCCGGTCGTCGCGTCGACCGCGTCCGCGACCGAGTCGCCGGCCGCGACGTCGCCGCGGATGCCGTGCTCGGGCGCGAAGAGGCGCACGAGACGGACGCGCTTGTCGCGCGCGAGTCGATCGACCGTCGGCGTCAACGCGCCGTCGACGCCGGCGGGATTCGTGATCAGGCCGATGCGCTTGCCTTCGACGAGCGCGATCTGGTCGCCGAGCAGTCGATCGATGCCGAGCGTGACGCTGGGCGGACGAGACGGCGACGCTTGGAACGGCGCGAGCAGCAGGCAGAGCACGGCGAACATGGTCAACGGCGTTCGAGTTGGAGGCTGCGAATCGGAATCGTGGACGAGGCCGTGTCGGAGAAGTCGCGGAACACTCCTGCGTCGGTGGAGAACCTGGCGCGGTACGCCTCGCCTTCGAAGAGTTCGAGCTCGTAGCCGTTCGGGTTGTCGGTCTCGCTCTCGCCGCCGAGCGCACGACGGAAGCTCGCGTGGACGGCCCCGAGTTCGCGCGGGACTTCGAAGCGCGTGCGGCACATCGGAAGACTGTCGAGGCTCGGTGCGCGACGGACGCAGGCGTCGGCGAGCGCGACCGAGCGCGTTTCACCGCTCGCGAGCGGCGAGAGCGTCGTCGAGTACGCGCTGCCGTCGGCGTCCTCGAGCCAGAGCGTCACGGGGACGTCGGGCGGCGTGAAGAGTTCGAGCGCTTCGTCGTCGTAGAGGTCCGCGCGCGTGATCGAATCGTCGCCGGCCTGGAGATGGAGGAAGTGCGAGCGCGCGGGAAGCGTGATGTGCAACTCGCCTTCGCGTCGGGCGTCGAGCGCGACTTCATGGCCGTCGGGACCGAGCTCGAAGTCCTCGGAGTGCTCGCACCAACCGGAGAAGTTGTGGCCGATCACCGCTCGCGTCTTGCCGAGCGGCGCGCGCACGTCGAAGGCAAGCTCCGTCGTCCGTCCGCGGGCGTCCCACAGCTCGACGCGCGGAGGACCGTACGGAGGCTCTCGACCCGGAGCGATGCCGGTGACGACGACGTGCACTTGCGCGGTGACCTCGTCCGGCGGCGCGACTGAATTCTGCGGAGACACGCGTATCGAACCGAGAGTCGGAGGCTCGAACGCACCGAGCGCTTCGCGTCCCGCGACGTCGGCGAGCTCGAATCCGCCGCCGCGATCGAAACCCGGCGCGGGGTAGAGCACTTCGCCGCGAGCATCGGTCCACGCCGAAACGCTGGGGCCGTCGACCGCGGTCACGCGCCGGTGCACCATCGGGGCGCCGTGCGCGTCGACGAGTTCGAGGCGATAGCCGGGCCGACGCGCGAGGCGCAGTTCGATCGGCTCGCCGAACAACGCGGCGCGGGGCGCGAGCGCGCTGTCGTCGAGAACCTCGTGCGACAGCGTTCCGAATCCGTCGGCGACGACTTCGAGCTCGGCGCCGTCGCCGAGGCTCGGGAAATCGTCGAGGCGCACGCGACCGTCCGCGCCGGTGCGGCCTTCGACCGCGGGCACGGCGTGTTCGCAAGACTGACGTGTGCGCACCGTAGCGCCGGCGATCGGTCGGCCTTCGAGGTCGAGCACGCGGAACGAGCGCGGCATGGCGGCGTGCAAGAACCACGGACCTTCTTCGGGAGCTCCACCGCTCTCGGTCGACGCGTAGCCGGACTTGGAGACGCGCAACTTCTCGACGCGCACGCCGTCGACGAAGAGCGGCACGCTCGCGTCGCCCTCGCGATTGCTCGCGACCTTGCCGAGCAACGTCGCGACGCGAAGGGGCTCGGAGAGATCTTCGGACCACAGTTCGACCGACACGCCGTTGATGGGCTTGCCGTTCGAGCCGTCGACGAAACGCACGTGCGTTCCCGGAGCGACGGCCGTCGTCGCGGACGGCGAGTCGTGAGTCGCATTGCGGCAAGCGACGAGGAGCAACAGACAAGCGGCGCGCATCGAAGAGGAGCCTTTCACGGGGACCGGCCCTCCATACTGCGCGGCGAGCGCGTTGCAACGGAGCGTTCGCTCTGAAATCCTGGCGCCCACGCGATGGCGCTCGACACCCGGGATCAAGCTCGTTCGCTCGGCGTCGACGGCGGCGCCACGCATGTGCGCTTGTGGTCGTTGGCGCGCGACGCGAGCGGTTGGCGAGCGGAGCAACAGCTCGCGCGCTTCGCGTGGCCGTCGCGCGAGGCGGCGGAGGCGCGTGAGCACCACGGCGCGCGTTGCGTCGTCGAACTCGCGGACGCTCTCGCGCAGGCCGCGAGCGGCGAGCCCGTCGCGCTCGCGCTCTGCATGCCCGGCCGCAAGACGGACGATCGACGCGGCATCGCCGAGTCCAATCACGGGCCGGTCGCGGCGGATTTTCTCGGGTCGCTCGAGCACGAACTCGCAGAACGCGGAGTTCGAATCGCGCGTCGACCGACGCGGCTCTTCGGCGACGGACACGCGGCGACGGCGGGAGAGTTCCGCGGTGCAGACGGCGCGCTCGTCGGCGTGCGCAACGGCTACTACCTCGGCGCGGGGACCGGGCTCGCGGAGGGACTCGTGCTCGGCCGCGAGGTGATCGCGCTCGATTGGATCGACGCGTGGTTCCCGAAGGCGTGGACGCTGCGCGCGGGTAGCGGCGAGACGTTCGAGGCGGAGCTCTCAGGCTTGGGCATCGCGCGGCGCGCCGGACCGGGACCGTTCGTCGAACGCCGACGCGCGGCCGGCGATCGCGCGGCGCTCGAAGTCCTCGACCGCGCGGCTCGCGCGCTCGGAGAACTCGTCGCGTGTCGCGTCGCGACGCTCGCGAGCTCACCGCTCGGCGCCATCGCGCTCGACCGCGTCGTGCTCGGCCAACACTTCGTCGAACTCGTCGACGCGCGCTTCCTCGACGTCGCAACTCGCGAACTTCGGCCGCCGCAGCCCGCCTTCGTCGTCTCGCGTCTCCCCGCCGCGGCCGCGCTCGGCGCTCACCTCCTCGAGGAGTCCGACCGCTCGTGAGCGCCCTCGACTGGATCGTGATCGCGGTCTACGCGCTGTTCATCGTCGCGATCGGACTCTACGCCGGCCGCGGAGCGAAGAGCGCCGAGGGACACTTGCGCGGGGGACGTTCGCTGCCCGCGTGGGCAGTCGTGTTCTCGATCCTCGCGACCGAGATCTCCGCGGCGACGTACATCGGCGTGCCGGAGAAGGGCTACGCCGGCGACTGGACGTACCTGCAGACGACCGTCGGTTATCTGTTCGGCAAGCTCGTGCTCGCGACGTTCTTCATCGGCCTCTATTGGCGGTTGAACCTGACGTCGGTCTACGGACTGCTCGGTCAACGCATCGGACCGCGCACGCAACGCGCGGCGGCGTGGGGCTTCCTCGGCGCGCGCTTGATCGCTTCCGGCGTGCGGCTCTACATCGGCGCGTTCGCGCTGCAGGTCGCGGCGGGCGTGAGCCTCGAACTCTCGATGGTCGTGATGGCGGTCGTGTCGACGGCGTACACGTGGATCGGCGGATTGAAGGCCGTGGTGTGGACCGACGTCGCGCAGGGTTCGATCTTCTTCATCGGCGCAGCGACCGCGTTGATCTTCGGACTGCACGCGATCGACATCCCGCTGGGTGACTTGATGCGCGAAGCGTTCGACGCCGGCAAGCTGCGGACGATGACGCTCGAGGACGGCGGACAGAGTTGGCTCGCGACGCAGAAGCCCTGGCCGGTCGCGGCGCTCTTCGGTGCGACGCTGGTGCTCGCGTCGCACGGCACCGATCAGGAGAACGTGCAGCATCTCCTCAACACCAAGAGCGCGCGGAGCTCGACCTGGAGCATGGTCTTCTCGGCCCTGTTCGCGTTCCCGGTGGTCGCGACGTTCCTCGCGGTCGGGACGATGCTCTGGCTCTACCACCGGCACGTGCCCGTGACCGCCTACTCGCCGGACGACACGCACCAAATCTTCCCGAACTTCATCGTGCACGCGATGCCCGCGGGCTTGCGTGGTCTCGTGTTCGCGGGGCTCTTCGCGACGTCGATCGCGCACCTCGGAGCGATGCTCAACGCCGCGTCGACGATCTGGATCACCGACATCGCGCCGCCGAAGCCGGGCGTGACGGCGTCGCTCGGCCGCGTGCGTCGGCTGATGTGCGTGTTCGGCGCGCTGCTGCTCGGCGTCGGCTTCTTCTTCGGGCATTGGCAGCACGTCGACTCGAAGTCGTTGATCGATCTCGCGCTCTCGGCGATGACGATCGTCTACGGCGGCATCCTCGGCGTGTTCCTGGTCGCGTTGCTGCTGAAGCGGCGGGGGAGCGACACCTCGACCGTCGCCGGCCTCGCGTGCGGCGTCGCGGTCGGCGCGCTAGGCTTCTTCCAGAAACAGATCTTCGCTTGGGAGAGCGCGAAGCTCGACTGGGCCTACACCATCCCGCTCGCCGCGACGGTGACGTTCGCGGTGGCGGCGCTCGGGCGACGCAAGGAGCAAGTTCGATGAAGTTGACGGTGCCGGCGATCGTGTGCGTGTTGATGCTCGGTGCGTGCGGTGAAGAGTCGAAGGACACCGGCCTCGGCTCCGCGGCGCTGCCGGGGAAGAATCCGACGCCGCCGGCGATCGAGGATCCGGCGAAGTGGAAGGACGTCACCGAGGCGCGCTTCGTCGCTCAAGAAGGTTGGGTCGAGGAGACGCCGACCAGCGCGATGCGCAAGGCGCAGTGGAAGTTGCCGAGCACCAACGCCGCGCTCAAACCCGCCGAGCTCGTCATCTACCAGTTCCCCGGCGGCGGCAGCGTCGAAGACAACTTCGAGCGCTGGTGCAAGCAGTTCGAGCAACCCGACGGTCGCTCTTCGCGCGAACGCGCAACCACCGCCGTGCACCGCATCGGACCGTTCGTCGTCAGCGAGATCTCCGTCGCCGGTCGCTACGTCGCGGAGACGACGCCGGGCTCCGGCGTGCGCGTCGACGAACCGGATTGGGCCGTGTTCGGCGCGGTGATCGAAGGCCCGGGCGGACCGTACTACGTCAAGGCGGTCGGCCCCAATTCGACGCTGACCGACGCGCGTCCGGGGTGGGAGGCGTTCCTCTCCGGCCTCGTGCCGTAGAGTTCGAATTCAGGGAGAGGTTGAGAACGTCCACGTCTGCTGCGCGGGTACGTACGCCCAGACGACCGCTCCCGGCGGAGCCTCGACGGGGTGGTGGGCCTGGAGCTGGAACGCCGTCCAGCGGTAGATCCGTCCGCGTGGCAGCACGGCCGACGGCGCCGAACTCCAACGCACCTCGCCGGACGCGAGATCCTCGATCCGGACGGAGACGTGCACGTCCTCCACGGGCACCGAGGTGAAGAACGTGACGAGGACGTTCGCCGTGTCGTCGTACCGCGGGATTCCGACGTTGGTCGCGCCGTCGACCGGCGACGCCAACTGCGGACCGGTCATCGACGCGCCGAACACATGCGCGGCGCGGTCTTCCGGCCATGCGCGCGTGGTCTCCGATCCGGTGCCTGTCCGGTAGTCGACGAGCCAGCGAAAGTAGACGTGCCCGTCCGCGGCCAAAGGGATCGTCGCGGACGGCAGGGCGGCGGTCCACACGCCGCCGCCGGCCGGTTGCGCGTCGATCCGCGTCGGAGCTCCTGGTGCGGTCTCCGAAGCTTCGACGCGCACGCCGAGCACGTCGGCGTTGCCCGACGTCGAGACCTTGATCGAGGTGGTGAACACCCGACCGGGGTCGGAGAACATCACGATCTCGTGCATCGGCTCGCGACGTGAAGCGCGGAACAGCCCGCGACGACGAGCAGCAGCGGGAGTACGGACCGACCGACCGACGAGGGGCGCGCACGCATGGGGTTTCCTTCGAGGCGATGACGCGCGACGGCGTGAACTCGTTCGCCGGGAAGGCGACGTCGAGGCCGGCGCGCGCGCGTTCGAGCGTAGCGCGGCCGGTGCGTGCAACGCAATCGCGAGCGTCAGAGCAGTTCGCGCTCGGGCGCGAAGAGTTCGTCGAAGCGTTGGCGGCGGCGGATCAGGCGTGAACGCTCGCCGTCGACCAACACCTCGGCGGCGATCGGTTGCGAGTTGTAGTTGCTCGCCATGCTCGTGCCGTACGCGCCGACGTCGTGGATCGCGAGCAGGTCGCCCGCGACGAGCGGCGGAAGGAGGATCGGCGCGAGCGCGCCGCCCGGAACTTGCGTGAACACGTCGGAGCTCTCGCACAACGGTCCTGCAACGACGACCGCGCGCTCTGGCCCGAGCTTCGCGAGCGCGCGGATCTCGTGGTACGCGCCGTAGAGCGTCGGACGGATCAAGTTGTGGAAGCCAGCGTCGACGAGCACGAACTCGCGCTCGCCTTGGCGTTTCGTCGCGCGCACCTCGGTGACCAACACGCCGGATTCGGCGACCAGCCAACGGCCGGGTTCGATCTCGAGGGAGATCGGCCGGCGCGCACGCGCTTCGATCGAGCGCACGCCCGCGCGCCAACTTTCGGCGTAACGTTCGAGCGGGAATTCGCGATCGGTCGCGCGGTAGCGCACCGGCAAACCGCCGCCCGCGGAGATCGAGGAGAGCGTCGTCTCGACGCGCTCCGCCGCGTGAACCAACTCGAGCCCCGCGCGCACCAGTCGGCTGAACGACGCGCCCGAGCCGACGTGCAGGTGGAGGCCGACGACGCGGAGGCCGAACTCGCGCGCCTGGTCGATCGCGACCGGCAGTTCCTCGTGCCAGATGCCGTGCTTCGAATCGCTGCCCCCGGTCGTGACCTTGCGGTGGTGGCCGTGGCCGAAGCCCGGATTGATGCGCAACGTCACGTCGGCGCGCGGTTGGACCGCGGCGAGTTGCGCGAGCATGTCGCGCGAGCCGACGTTGACGTGGATGCCGTGACGCGCGACGCCCTCGAGCGCCGCGCGATCGAAGAGGTCGGCGGTGTAGACGATCTCGTTCGGCGCGAAGCCCGCGGCGAGCGCGCGTTCGATCTCGCCGGCGCTGACGGCGTCGATCGCGGCGCCGCACTCGCGCAGCAGCGCGAGCAACGACAAGTTGGGATTCGCCTTCTGCGCGTAGCGCACGACGTCGAACCCGGAGAGCTCGGCGTAGCGCGCGCAGATCGTCGCGGCGTCGTAGACGAAGAGCGGCGTGCCGTGCTCGCGCGCCAGCGCCGAGAGCCGCGCGTCGTCGAGGATCGCGGGTCTCATCGCGGACCCTCGAGCGCTTCGCGGAGCGCGGCGATCAGGCGCTCGACGTCCGCGTCCTCGTGCACGGCGTT
>JAIOPM010000002.1 GCA_021413885.1 Planctomycetota bacterium | reverse complement strand
GCGCGTTCCGAGGGCGAGAGGTCGCGGTCGCGCCGCGCGCTCGCGCCGTTCTTCAGTCGAAACGCCTGCAGGAACACCGAGTGACCGTGCGCGCGTTCGCCGCGGCGCAGCGTCGCGGGGTCGAGCTCCCCCGGATCCCGGACGAGATCGAACGCCTCGACGAGGAAGCCGTGATGAGGTTCGTGATAGAGGATCGTCTTCCACGGACCTTCGCACAGCCCAACGTCCGGCGACGTGTCGTCGTTGGTGCGCAGCACGAGCCGACGCGCGTCTTCGATGCCGGGCCCGGCCGCCGAGTCGAGCGGCACACCGTCGAGCTTCGCGGGCGGAACCGGCAGATCGAGCCAGTCGCACAGCGACGGCAGGATGTCGATCGGCGAGACAGTGCGCTCGAGCACCGCCGGCGCGCGGCCCCACGAACGCGGGAACTTGACGACCAACGGCACGCGCACCATCTCCGAGTAGAGCGTCGAGTTGTGCCCTTGTTCGCCGTGCTCCCAAAAGGCCTCGCCGTGATCGGACGTGACGATCACCAGCGCTTCGTCGTAGAGCTTCGCATCGCGCAAGCGCTCGAGGATCTCCCCCACGATCGAATCGGCCCACAACAAGTTGCCGTCGTACAGCGCGCGGATCGCGTCGCGGTCGGTGTCGTCGGTCGCCTGATAACCCTTGCGCATCGGCACGAGGATCGACGAGTCGCCGTTCACGAACGGACCGTCGTACGCCGGCCGCAACCACTTCGCGCGGAAGTTCGAGGGCGGGTTGTACGGCTCGTGCGGTTCGAGGATGTGCAGGTACATCAACGGCGGACGCGCGTCGGACGTCGCGAGCCACCGCGCGACGATCGGCGGGAACTCGTTGGCTCGCGCGACGTGGAAGCCGGGCTCGCCGAGCAGCGCGTCGGCCGCGCGTCCGTCCTCGGCGCGAAACACCTCGATGAATTCGTCGAAGCCCTGGTCGTTGCCGAAGAGCGCGGAGCCGTTCATGTTCCCGACCGCCGCGAGCGTGCGCCAACCGGCGGTGCGCAGCGTCTCCGCGATCGTCACCTCGGAGTCCGCGAGGTGCGCGTTCTTGTGCACGACGCCGTGGTGATCGGGCAAGCGGCCGGTGAGCACGCTCGGGATGCTCGCGACCGTGTACGGCGCGACCGACATCGCTCGACGGCACGTCCAACCCTCGGAGGCGAGGCGATCGATGTTCGGCGTGGTCTCGCGGTCGTAGCCGAGGTGCGAGACGTGCGAAGCCGCCAACGCGTCGAGCAACACGATCACGACCGGCGGCCGGCGCGGAGGCTGCGGCGCGGATTCGCTGCAACTCGCCGCGGTCGCGAGCACGAGCAGCCACGTCGCGCGCAACCGCGCACCGGAGGTGAGACGAAGCACACTGCGAGTGTAGCTCGCGCTCGCGGCGAGCGAAAAAACGGCGAGAGCTCGTAACGAAACACCGCGGCCCGAGATTCCGGGAGCGACGGACCTCTGCGGCGCGAACTGTCCGCGCGCCGGGGCGTCCGCCTGGAAAGCACCGAAGGAGACTCGTCGTGGAACTCGCACTCGTCACCCGCCGCCTCGCGCCGGCGTTGTGTTCGCTCGCAGCCGTGGTCGGAATGCTCGCGGAAGGGCCGCGGGCGTCGGCGCAGACGCTGTGGAGCACCTACTTCAGCGGCACGCAGAACGGCCAACACCTGGGCACGTGCGTCGCGAACGTCTTCGACGTCGACCACGACGGACACTCGGACTACGCGCTCGGCATTCCGGCCTACAACAACACGGCGAACGGGACGGTCGGCTGCGGTCGCGTGATCGTGTTCAGCGGCTACACCGGCGCGACGTTGCGCGTCCACACGGGTGCGGTGACCAACGGAGCGCTCGGCACGAGCGTCGCGCCGCTCGGCGACATCGACGGCGACAGCTACGCGGATTACGTCGCGGGCGCGCCGGGCATTGGAGCGGGTGCCGGACGGGTGTTCTGCTACAGCGGCCAGACCGGCGCGGTGCTCTGGACCCGCGACGGACTCGCGGGCGACGGCTTCGGCTTCTCGCTCGCGCGAGTGCCCTCGCAAGCGAAGTTCGGCATCTCGCGCCTGATCGTCGGCGCGCCGCAGAAGACGAACGGCAAGGGCTACGTCACGAAGCTCGACTCGAACGGCAACTCGATCTTCACGATGACCGGTTGGGAACAAGGCAGCCAATTCGGTTACGCCGTCGCGTACGCCGGCGACTACGGCAACGACAACATCTCCGACTTCGCGATCAGCGCGCCGTTCCACGACGCGTCGAATCCGCCCTACTACGTCGACTGCGGCGCGGTGTGGATCTTCGACGGCTCGAACGGACTCAATCACGCGGTGTCGTACGGCAACGGGACCAACGCGCACTTCGGCAAGTCGCTCGGACTCGTCCTCGACGTGAACGACGATTCCCACGCCGATCTGCTGGTCGGCACGCCCGACGGCGGCGGCTCGAACGGCTTCCAGTTCGCGGGCTACGCGAAAGTCCTGAGCGGCACCAACCTCGCCATGTTGCGCACGCACACGCCGGCGCTCCACGAGAGCTTCGGCGCCGCGGTCTGCGTAGCCGGCGACTGGAACGGCGACGGCAAGGCCGACTACGCGATCGGCTCGAGCGGCGGCGGCATCTACCAGACCGGCGCGGTCACGCTCTTCTCCGGCGCGACGGGAGCGGTGATCAAGGTGCTCGATTCGGGCGCGGACGCGTGGGCTTCAGGCTTGCCCGCGAGCGTCTATCCGTCCGGCTTCGGCGCGAGCTTGGTCAAAGGCAACTTCGGCACTTCGGCCCAGCTCGGCCTCTTCGTCGGCGCGCCGAACTCGGGCTACGCGAGCGGCGTGTTCAACCAACGCGGCGCGGCGCTCGTCGTCCTGAAGTAGCTCTCGCCCTACGGCGTTCGATCCACGGCCCGGCCGCCGAAAAGCGGTCGGGCCGCGTCACGTCCTCGCGAGGTCGTGGATGGAGCTGAGCAAGGACCTCCGCTCACCCACAACCGCACCGAGGCACACATGTTCCTTCGTACTCGACGCTCCGCTCTCCCCGCGCTCTCGACGTCGCTGCTCGCGCTCGGCGCCTCGGCCCAATCGGGCGGGTTCACGCCCGGCGACCTCTACTTCGCGATCGCCGGGGTGCAAGCGCCTTTCCCCGACGGAGGCAGCGGCCTCGCGCGCGTCGACCCGACGACCGGCGCGGTCAGCGTGTTGCTCGACCTGCCGTCCAGCGGCTCGGTGCCGATCACCCAGGGCATCGCGTACGACCCGTTCCGCGATCGGATCGTCTTCGGCGGGATCCCGACGAGCGGCGCGCCGCTCGGACTGTGGGCGGTCGACGCGGCCGGAGCGTTTCAGCTCCTCACCGCCGACAACAGCGCCCCCGACAACCTGATCGCTCCAGCGACGAGCGGACGCATCTACTACCGTCGCGCGACGATCGGCGGCAGGTTGCGTTACGTCGACGCGAGCAACGTCGAGCACATCGTGATGGACTCGGCCGGAACCGCGCCGTTCGCGCCGACCTACGACCCGTACGCGGGCGCGATGGCGTACGACGCGCCGAGCAACTCGCTGATCATGGCGACGCTGAGCTTCCAGTTCTCGAACTGTCCGGGCGGCGGCACGAACGCGCTCAACGTGCACAGGATCGTGCTCTCCGCCGACGGCTCGCGCGCGGTCGGAGAGAGCTGCAATCAGATCCAGCTCCAGGCGGCGACCAACAGCAACAACGCGTGCGGGATCGGACGCATGGCGAACGGGCATCTCGTGATCGCGGTCGATCCCAACGCGAACGGCGTCGAGCCATCGTTCGTCGAGGTCGATCCGGCGAGCCTCGCGCTCAGCGTCTTCGCCTCCGCCGGTCCGAACACGACGATGAAGTGCGGCAGCTACTCGACGCTGCTCGGCAAGGCGTACAACGTCGACAGCTCGGCGCACACGCTGCGCGTCTACTCTCAAGGCGGCGCCGCCACCGTGTTCCCCACGTCGGTTCCGATCTCGCCCTCCGGCAACTCGCTGATGACATGGATGGAGATCCCGCCCGCGACGTGCGGTGGGAACAACGTGGCGCTGTACTGCACCGCGAAGACGACGTCGCAGAATTGCGTGCCCGCGATCACGACCAGCGGCGGCGCGTCGGTGTCCGCGGGCTCGGGTTTCACGCTGCAGTGCCACGGCCTCGGCGCGAACAAGAACGGCCTGCTCTTCTACAGCACGGTCGGAGCGTTGGGCGCGCCGTACCAAGGCGGCACGTTGTGCGTGAAGGCGCCGATCAAGCGTTTGCCCCCGACCAACTCCGGCGGCTCCGCCGCGTGCAGCGGAGTCTTGACCACCGACTTCAACGCGTGGATCGCGGGCGGCCACGACGCCGCGCTCATCGCCGGAGCCGATGTCTGGGGACAGTTCTGGTTCCGCGATCCGGGCGCCGCGTCGGGCACCGGACTCAGCGGCGGAGTGTCCTTCAGCCTCTGCAACTGAACGAGCTGCGCTTCACGAGTCGCCGCCGTCGCCTCGCACTCCTGCTGCGCGAAGGGACGGCGGCGCTGTTTCGTTCGAGCGAGCGCGACGCGCGCGCTCAGAAGTTCGGGAACTTGGTCGCGATCAGGTTCGTGACCACTTGCTCGACGGCGGCGTAGCTGCCGCCGAAGCCGGCCCAGTAGCTGAACGTGTGCGTCGTACCGTTGGTCGTGCCGCGGAAGTACGTGATCGTCGAGAGCGGCGCGTCGTTCGCCTGGAGCGTGTCGTCGCACAGGCTGTCGGCTCCGGCGGCGATCAGGTCGGCGCGCAGTTGCTGCACTTCGGCTGCCGAGAGCGAAGACGTCTGCGCCGCGCCCGGATCCGGATCCGTCGAGGTGCGCGAGACGATCGCGTGTCCGTCGTTGTAGACGGCGAGGTGCAAGTAGAGCGGCCCGATCAACGTCGAGCCCGCGACGTCGTACGTGAGGACGGGCTCGTGCTTCCACACTTGCGCGCACGGCGCCGGCGCGAGCTGCGTGTGGGCTTGCGGAACGGGCGAGAAGGACAGAGCGGCGAGGGCGGCGGCGAAAGCGAAACGCAACATGAGGAGCTCCTTCTAGAAGTTCGGGGTGCGACCGAGATCATCCACCCGCGCCTCGCGATCGCACAAGCTCTAGGTGCGAGCTCGACCCGAAGAGTCTCGCGGCCGGGAGATCACCGGCGACGGTAACGGGGCGTCCCGCGGCGATGCTTCACCGCGTTCCAAGCTCGCGCGGCGTCGGCCAAGGACTTCCCGCGGTTCTTCGTGTCGGCGAAGAACGCGCGGATGAAGCGGTTGTACTTCCCCTGCTCGGCGATCGGCGCTTCGTAGTCGTCGCGGCGCCGACGAGCGCGTTCGCGCAACCACTCATCGACCAGATCGCCGTACGTCAGGCCGTCGTGATGGAGGCGGAACTGGTTGACGTGATACGTGAAGTGGAACTCGGGGCCGATCTCGGCGATGAAGAACGCGCGCGTCTTCGCGTCGCTCAGGTAGCGAACCACCGATGTGTCGCGGCGGAGCTTCTTCGCCGAGTCGCGCGGGCCGGGCGGCACCTTCGCCGTCGCGCGGCGTCGATCGGGCAGTCCGCGCAACCGGCGCTCGATGCGCGCGCTGAGCTCCGGCTTGGAACCGTCGACCGGGAGCCCGAGCCGCCGCGCGAACTCGACGAGCTCCGCCTTGAACCAGTAGTAGGCGACGAAGTCGGCGACGCGCAGGCCGAGCTCGAGCCTCGGCTTGCGCGTCGCCTTCGGTTCGCGTCGAGGTCGCACCTCGACCAAGTTACGTCACGGCCCGATCGTCAGCGACAAGCCGTTGCTCAAGCTGGTCAGGAACGCATCGTTCGGATCGCGCGACCACCACTGCATGTAGAGCGTCGCTCCCGCGACCAACGTCGGGTCGATGCCGCTCTGGATGCGCGCGTTCAAGTCGTACGCGTACGTACCGGTGCAATCCGAACCCGTCGGCGAGCCGCCGGAATTCTGCACGCCCGCGCGCACCAGCGGGACCTTGACGCACAAGTGCCCGCCTTGGAACGCGGCGCCGTTCGCTTGGTGGCCGTAGAAGAGCAGGCCGCTCTTCTTGTTCAGGAACTGCGCGCCGGTGATCTTGCACGGCGTCGGACTCGTCGCGCTCGGGCAACCGTCGAAGCCGATCTTCGGCGCGCAGCCCTTCGAGTTCGTCTTCGACGTGCAATACGACGTCGCCGCGGCGGCGGCGCACGGGAGCTCGTACTGCAGGTGATCGATCTCGATCCCGCCGTAGGCGTGGCTGATGCGGATCTCGCTTATGCCGCCTGAGTACTCGACTCCGTAGAAGACATCGTCGACCGCAGTGCCGTAGTAGGTCGGGTCGCCTTGGTTCGCCGCCGAGATCGTCCCGAGCGAGAACCCGTTGCCGTCGAACGCTTCGAAGACGACCACCGTGCTCGGACCGCCGTCGGTCCACACGAGGCCGGCCTTGGTCGGCAGACCGCCGAGCAACGACGCGTCGAAATGGAACTCGAGGATGGCGCCGCCGCCGCCGAAGTAGCCGTCGCAGCCCGCGCACGCGTTGTCGGCGAAGACGCCGTCGTCGGCGTCGACCGAGTCGATGATCGTGCCGGAGAACATCGTCGAGGTGACCAGGCCTGTCGGCGAACTGACGCCCGGCGTGTTGAGCAGATGGTCCTCGAACGTCTCGAGCGCGAACGCGCCGGAGCCCAACGGGAACGGGCTGTCGGCCGCGCTGAAGTACGGCGTGGGGCCGAGGAAGACCTGGGCGCTCGCGGGCAGCGCGGCGCACGCGAGGAACGCGGTGGCGAGAGCGGAACGAACGATTTGTCGGAGCATGGAGTTTCCTGTCGTGTGGAGGAGCTTCGACGCCTCGATGCGGAGCGCGGGCGGTCCGTTACCGACATGGCGCGCAAAATTGTCGGAGCCGACCTCCAGCGCGGCGGAAGATTCGCGGCGAGCGCTCGTCCTTGCCGCGGAACGAGAACCCGAACCCAAGGACACCGCCATGCGAAAACTCGTCACGTTGCTCGTCGTCGCGCTCACCCTTAACGCCTGCCGCACCGACCCCGCCGCCGACAACGCCGCCCGCGCGCAGTCGGTCGCGACCGGCACGCTCGAACGCATCCTCCCCTTCCAACACCAGAGCGCCGTGATGGCCGCGAACCAAGCCCGCGCCGAGTTCGGCCGACCGCCGATGGAAGGCGAAGTGAAGGTGCAGTGCGACCGGCGCACCAACAGTTGGATCGTGACCGCGACCGCCGCCGACATGGCGCGCGTGGAAGCGATCGCGGCGCGCTTCGATCAGCCCTGAGTTCCGACGCGCGAAAACGGGGGCGCGAAACTGCGCGCGAACGAGCATGAAGTCGTCGTTGCAACGCGGCGCGACTCGCTACACTCGCGCGGTCCATTCCAAGTCGGCCCACCTCGGTGCGGCCCCAACCTCCACGGAGAATCTCGATGGCCAAAGGTCAACAGCAGCCGAAGGAAGCGAAGAAGCAGAAGCTCACGATCAAGGAGAAGCAGGACAAGAAGAAGGCGAAGAACGCCAAGAAGTCGGGCGGCTGATCCGTCGACGACGCTGAACCTCGAGCTGCCGCCGACGCTCGCCAAGAGTCACCGGCACTCAACGGCACTCAACGGAGCCGGCGGGTAGCGCAAACGCGACCCAGCCGGCCCCGAGCGAGAAGCGGCGGCTCGAGGCGCGCTCCACGCCGGGCGCGAACGGCGCCAAGCTCGGCGGGAGGAACAGCGCGCCGCGCACGCGCTCCGGTTCGGCGCCCGCCGCGCGCGCGAAGTCGAGCAGCCGACCGCGCGAGTAGAAGCGCGTGTGCGCGAACACCGGATGGCCGCACAGGCCGCTGAGCCGGCGGCGCCATCCGAGCCACGAACGGCTCGCGAGCGCGATCACCGCGACGCGTTCGCGGGCGACTCGCCGCGCCTCGCGCAACACGGCCGCGGGATCCGGCACGAAGTCGAGCACCGAGGTCAGGTAGACCGCGTCGAACGCGCGGTCCGCGAACGGCAGGTGCAGTGCATCGCCGCGCACTAGCGGTAGTCGTGAGCTCGCTCGTGACGCCATCGCCGCGGACGGTTCGACGCCGACGACGCGCAGGCCGCGCTCGCGCAGTCGCTCGCCGACCCACCCGGTGCCGCAACCGATGTCGAGCACGTTCGCTCCGGCTTCGAGCGGTGCGAGGAGCTCGAGCAACAACTCGACCTCGACGCGCTCGACGAACCGACCGTACGGGGTACGCAACCAATCCTCGTAGGGATCGACGACCGATGCGCTCTCGAAGGGCGACATCGCGTCCGAGGATGAGGGAGCCATCGCGATCCGAAGCGTACGCTGCGCTACGATCCGCGCGCGACAAGGAGACCACCGATGACGTATCGATTCACGCTCCAAGCCATCAAGATGGAATGCCTCAACGAGCAGGTGCTGGAGTGGGGCAAGGACGAGATGCACCTCTTCGGCTTCGGTATCAGCCGTAAGGGCAACCTGATCGCGACCGGATATCGAGGTCTCGGCTCGTACAGCAGCGGCGACGTCAAACCGCCGGGGGTGTTCCCGATCACGCTCTATGACGCGGAGCTCGAAAACGACGGGCTCGACGTGCTCTTCTACTTCTGGTTCGTCGAGGAAGACGGCGGCGGCGTTCGCAAGGCTGCGACCAACCTGGAAGCCGAACTTCGCGCGGCGTATCTCGCGAAGGCGAACGCGCTGACGGCGATCAAGTTCCCGCGCGAGTGCATCCCGTTCACCGCGTTCTACAAGGCCGTCCTCCCGTTCGAAGACAGCATCCAGGAGGCGTCGACCGACGGACTCAACGACGAGCTCTACATCCCCGTCGACCTCCTGCTGCGTTTCGAACCCGACGGCCCGACCGGACTTCAAGTGACCAAGGACATCACGGTGCGCCGGTCGAAGAAGCTCGGCGACTACCTGCTCACGCTGCGTTACACCTACTCGTCGATCCAAGAAGCGATCGCGTGACGCCGGCCCCCATCCCATCCCGAGAGAGGTTCCCACCGTGCTAGCCGCTCTGCTCTCGTTCCTGCACTTGATGGCGTTCGCGATCGGTCTCGCGGCGATCCACTTCCGCGCGCGGCTCTTGGGTTCCGCGCTCGACGCCGCGCGCTTGCGGCTCGTCTTCAAGGCGGACACCTACTGGGCCGTCGCCGGCGTGCTGTGGCTCGCGACCGGTCCGTGGCGCGCGTTCGGGCCGGTCGAGAAGGGCACCGCGTTCTACATGGGGACGTGGCTCTTCCATTTGAAGTTGACGCTCTTCGTCGTCGTGTTGTTGCTCGAGATCCGACCGATGCTGACGTTGCTGCGTTGGCGCAGGATCGTCGCGAGCGGCGGAACGCCGGACACGTCGAAGGCGCGAGTGCTCGCGATCTTCAGTCACGTCGAGCTGACGCTCGTCGTGCTGATCGCGTTGGTCGCGTCGTTCATGGCGCGCGGTTTCGGTCAGCGCACGGGCTGACCGCTTCGATGGCCATCGGCACGCGAAGGATCCACGACTTCTGCTGGGTCAATCTGCTCACGCCGCGACCGACCGAGGCGCGCGCGTTCTTCGGCGAGGTGCTCGGCTGGAGCTACGCGGAGATTCCCGGCATCGGTCACCTCGTGCAGGTCGAGGGCCGTGCGATCGGCGGCATCTTCGATCTCGAGGCGCCGAACACGCCGAAGGGCACGCCGCCGACGCTCGGCGTGATGTTGAAGGTCGCGAGCGCCGACGCCACGGTCGCGCGCGTTGCGAAGCTCGGCGGTCGCGCTCTCCCCGCGTTCGACATCGGCGACGGCGGACGCATGGCCGTGTGCTTCGACCCGAACGGCGCGGAGTTCGACGTATGGGAACCGAGGAAGAACCACGGCACCGACGTCGACAGCCGTCTGCACGGCGCGCCGAGTTGGTTCGAGACGTTGACGAGCGACGTCGACCGCGCGGCGAAGTTCTACACCGAGCTCTTCGGCTGGAGCGCGACGCCGATCCCCGGGCCGGCCCTCGCGTACACCGTCTTCGAGCTCGACGGCGCCCCGATCGCAGGCATGCTCGCGCTCGGGCCGAAGATGGTCGACTTGCGCCCCCACTGGCGAACGTACTTCACGGTCAGCGACGCGGATGCCGCGGTTGGCCGAGCGCTCGAACTCGGCGCCACGATCGCGATGTCGCTGAAGGACGCACCGGGCGGCGCACGCTTCGGCGAGCTGACGTCGCCGCAAGGCGTGTCGTTCGGTATCAGCCAACTCGCGCGCTGAGGCCGCGGCTCGGGCTCACTTCCGCTTCACGCCCGGCAGCGCGTCGGTCGCACCCGTCGCCTTCGCGTAGAGCACGTCGGAGTCGAGGTCCGCGCCGTTCGGCCACATGACCGTGAACGTCTCCGCGTGGACGGAGACTCGCGCGAAGAATGCGTCGTCCGCGAGCGGCGCGAACACGCCCTCGAACGGCACGAGCTCGGTGACGTCGACTTCCCCGACGGCGCCGTCGCGAAACTTCAAGCGGAGTCGCCGGCTCCCAACCGGCCTCGCCGTGATGACGTCGTGTTCCATTGCGTCGGTCATTCTAGCGGATCGATGGCTCGCAACGGCTGGTGCGTTCGGGCGAGCGCCCAATCTTGCAGCAGGTCAGCCCGTCTCGCCGTCGCCCATTCCACGACGATTCCGGTGACTCGAGGCGGCAAGTGCCCGCGCATGACACCGGGCGGGTCGATCGACACCGTCGCTTCGGAGCCCGCGTATCGGACATGGAAGTGCGGCGGCGCGCGGTCCGAGTAGTTGAGGTAGATGGTGATCCCCAGGAAACGGCTGATGATCGGCACGGAGCTTCGCCATCCGGCCTCCATGACCGATCCATCGCTGTTTCGTTGCGGGTCGATTTCGAGTTCCGACCTCTCGGCGCGTTCGTAGCGGAGCGATCGCAGCAACCCGCCGTGGAATGAGTTCGTCGCGCGACGCGCTCGAGGCGAATCGAGAGACGGAGACTCGCGCTCAGATTCCCGGCGCGAGCGAGATCACCGTGCTCACCGACGTCCAACGCGTCAGGCGTGAACCGGCGACGAGCGCTTGGAGGTGCAACGTCAGCGCGTCCGAGCCCGCGAGCAACGACGCCGCCGGAAGGCTGACGAACTTCGCGCCCGATGCGGGCAGGATCCCGAGCGGCATCACGCGCAGCTTGACGAAGCCGAGCAGCTCGATTCCGCGCAGCGGACCGGCGTCGAAGAACGAGCTGCTCGCGGAGATGAACAGCGTCGCGTTCGCGCCCGGCTCGCCCTGAACCCAGAAGTCGATGGTCGCGCCGTTGCTCAACGCGAAACCCGCGCCGCGCAAAGCGGTGTGCGGCAGATCGGGCTCGACGATCAAGAACGGCGGCGCGGACGGTGAGATGTCCTGACCGTTCTGGCCGACGACCGCGCTGCACGCGAGCCCGAGTCCCGCCGCTCCGCCGTCGCCCGCGTTCGTCTTGCTCGCGATCAAGCGCACGAAATGGCCGAACGGGAACGGCTCGATGTACACGCCGTTGCCGCCGTCACCGCCATTGCCGGGCGCGACGCCGCCTTGGGTGCAATCGCCGAGCTCGTCCGCTCCGGTGCCGCCGTCGCCGCCGAGGAAGTCGACCTTCGACGCGAACAACTTCGCCGACGCGAGCGCCACGCCGGCGCCACCCTTGCCGCCCGCCAGGCCGGAGCCCGCGAGCGCATCTCCGCCGCGACCGCCGACCGCCGCGCCGTCGTGGAACACGACGGCCGAACCGCCGGTGACCATCGCTCCCGGCGCGCCGTCCTGACCGACGGTCATGCCGTAACCGCCTTCGAGGAAGCAATCGTTGAGCGCGACGTCGTCGCACCCGACGAAGACGATCCCGGCGCCAGGCGCCGCGACCGCGGTGCCGAACGAGCCGACGACATCGGTCCCCTCGAGGCGGATCGAACCGTCATTGTTGAACAACGTCAGCGCCGGCCCCACCGACTGGATCGCGTCGATCTTCAAGCACTCGATCACCACGCGCTGCCCGCCCTGGAGGTTCTTGACGAGCCCGGTGCCTTTCACGCGCGGCTTGTCGATGAACGGAAACCGCCCGACGACATTTAGCGACTTGCCGTCGATGACGAACGAACCGTAGCCGGTGCCTGGGAGCACGATCACCGTGTCCCCGTCCGCCGCCGCGTCGATCGCGGGCTGAAGATCGGTGAAGTCGGCGCCGGTACCGTCCAAACGTGATTGCCGAGCGCGAAGGCCGGCGTGAAACCGAGGACGACCGCCGCCAACGAACAGATTGCTTGTCGCATCATCGAAACTCCGAACGAGGGTTGCTTTGGGGGCCAGCAAAGATGCCGCGACTCGCCGCGATGGTTCAAACGAAACGGAATCGTACCGGTACCGAGTCAGGTGACATTCCACCGGTTTTCCGGTCCGCACGCAGGGTTGGAGGACTGCTCGAAATTCCTCGGAGCCTCCGACTGCGCGGAAGCAATGAGCACTGTGTGTGCAAGCGCACTGATTCGACTCGCGTAGTCGCCGTCGGCTGCGAGGAGATACCGATGTCGTGCCAGCACACGGCAGACGGCGCTGGTCGACAGCTCGCGCCGCAGCGCGATCTCCGTCACGGTCGATCCGCACAGGAAGCGCAAGAGTACGACGTCCGCAACGCGCCATCCGTCGACGGCGGGGCCCCGGCCGGAGATCCTCCACCTACCGTCGCTTGCGCGCGCTTGCGCCACGCAGCTCGCCACGCTCGCGGGATCCGAAACCGGAAGGCCGACGCGCGTTCCGTCAGCCAAGGCGGCCTTGCGACGCATCCACGCGAGCACGCGCTCGGGAGCATCCGCGACCAGCGAGTCCAACTCTTCGTCGCGTTCGGCGCTCGAGCGCAGACGCGCCTCGACCCAGGCCGTGTTCGAAGCGACGCCGCCGGCGTGCAGGCAGGCCACGTAGTCTTGCGGCCGAAATTGTTCCGCGCCGCTCAACCGAACCACATCCGCCTCGATGATGTCGCGCGTCAGCCACGGCGGACACCGGCGCCCGCAGTAGCACCTCGCGCTGCCGAAGGGATAGAGCTCCGGGAGCCCGACCAAACCGGCCTCGACGGGGTTGAAGTCGATGTACTTCACCACCGCCGCTCGGTACTCGTCGCTCGCAACGCGGCGGGAGCGGAAGCGCCCTCGGAAGAGCGGGCCGTCTCTACGGCGAGCGCGATTGAACCAGCGCACGTAGCCGTTCTGAACGCGGCGCATCGCCTCCGCGAGCCTCCCATCCGGACTTCGGACGAGCAGGTGGAAGTGCGTCGAGAGGAGCGCGTAGGCGTGCACTTCGAGCCGCCGCGCACGAATCGCGCGCGCGAGCTCGACCAGGAACCGTCGCATGTCGCGCTCGCCCTCGAACACCGTCCGACGCGCCAGCCCACGATTCATCACGTGCTGCCATGCACCCGGCTCGTCCTCGCGTGTGCGCTGGCCCATCCGACCATCAGACTCGCGCAAGCCTCGTCGGTTGCGGGCCGCGCCGCGTCACGTGAGGTTCTCGAACCTTGGCTCCGGGAAACCCGGTGGAATGTCACCTGTCTCG
>JAIOPM010000010.1 GCA_021413885.1 Planctomycetota bacterium | reverse complement strand
CCAAGCGCAAGCTGGTCGCGCTGATCAACGACGGTGTCGTCGTGCGCAAGATCCTCGCGCACCTCGGCCTGCCCACCGAGCCGCCTCAACTCGCGCCAGCACGAGCGCCGCCGCAGGTCGAGTTCGCCTTCGAGGCGTGATGCACACGTCGCCTGCCGACCCGCCGCCGCGACGCCCACGTGCTGCGAGCGCCGCTGCGCTTTGCCCGGCGAGCAGTCGCCGCGTCGAAAAACGCTCACCGCCAACTTCCAGGCCCCGCGCCGCTCGACCCGAAGACGCCGAAACCGACACCGGCTCCAGGCCGTCCGAGACGCCAACCGCGTCGGTGCTACTCTGGCGCTGTGGTCATGCGCTTCAAATTCCTATCCGCGATCGTCGACCAGCTCGCGTTCGTCGACATCAGCCGACGCTACGGGGAAGCGATCGTGCTCGCGCATCCCGCGGACTGGGAGCTCATTCACCCCGCTGCCGCGATGCACGAATCAGCCTTCTGGCGCCGCGTTCGTCGCGAGCACTGAATTCGGTCGGGCGGTGCGTCGCGATGATGTCGCGTCGGTCAGTCCGACTTCGGCACGAGCGCCGACTCGAGAGCATCGATCTTCTGCTTGGTCGCGGTCAGCGTGGCGTCCAGCGCCAACGCTCTCTTGAAATTCTCGAGTGCCTCCGTCTGGTCGCCGCGCGCGAGCAGGGCGTCACCGTAACTGTCATACACATTGGAGGAGCCCGGGTACTCTTCCGTGTTGAGCCGGAGGATCGCCGCGGCGTCGTCGACGCGCCCGGACCACAGCAACTGGTACCCGAGCACGTTCAACTCGCTCTCCTCGAAACGGAAGTCGGCGCGGCGTTCGGCTTTGAATTTTCCGTACTGGGCCACGGCGGGGCCGACACCTTCGCTCGCGACCGCCTTGCCCATCACCTCGCGGATCGAAAGGAGCGGCAATTCGTATGGCCGGCCGTAAAGCATGTTCGTCAAGCCCTCGATGATGCCGTGGGCATGGAGACCGGAGCTGTTCGTCAGAATCACGATGCACTTGTCCTCCTCGATCGCCCGGAGGATGTAGGTGGTGAAGCTGAGCCAACCGCCCGAGTGCGTCACCAGCTTCTTTCCAGCCGGCGATCGTTCGATGAACCAGCCGAAGCCGTAGTTCGTCGTGGTTCCGTCGCGGAGCACCGCGGGCGTGAACGCTTCTTCGAGCGTTGCCCTCGAAACCAGCTTGTCGGTGTAGAGGATCCTTTCCCACTTCAACAGATCGCCCACCGTGGAATAGACGCCGTCCTCTCCCTGCCCGCGATTCAAGTAGTGCGAATCCGCGGCGGTCCTGTCCGTTCCGTTCCATTCCGTCTGGAAGCCGAAGGCCCGATTCGGCATGCGTGCGTCGGGGCCGATGACGAAGTCGTACATCACCGTGTGCGACATCCCCGCCGGATCGAAGACGTGCTCTTTCAGGTAGTCGGCGAACGACACGCCTGACGCCCGGGCGACGATGGTGCCGAGCAGGTTGTAGCCCGTGTTGCTGTACTGCCATTTCTCCCGCGGCGCGAACTCGACGGGCGGCTGCTTCTCCGCGAGCAGTTTCACGACGTCTTCATTGCCCGCGGTGTACCTGGCCGGGTCGTCGTACCGCAGCTCGGGCTTCCAATACCGATCCATCAGCGGTTCATAGTCAGGCACACCCGAGACATGGTTCAGCAGGTGCCTGATCGTGATTCCTCGATAGGGCAGTTCGGGAAGGAAGTCGCGGATGTCTTGGTCATAGCCGAGCTTGCCGCTCTCCTTCAAAGTCATGATCGCCATCGCGGTGAACTGCTTGCTCACCGAAGCCAGTCGGAACTGCGAGTTCAGGTCCAGCGACTCGACCGGATCGAGGCTGCGGAGGCCGAACGCTCCCTGATACACGACCTTGCCGTCGTCGAAGACCAGCGCGACGCCGTTGAACTGTCCCCTCGCATGAGCTCGAGAGAGGTACTGCTCGTACTTGTTGGCGCTCTCGGGTTCCTGCGTCCGACAGGAGGCCAGGAGGCAGACGCACAGGATCGATCCAAGGACCCGGCTACCGATGTCGAAGTTCCTCATGCTCTCTCTGGCGTCTCGAAACAGTCGGCGCGCGGGCGACGTTGAAGTTGAAAGGGAGATCGGCTCCGCGGCGTCTACGTTCGAGACACACTCGGTGTGGGTGATTCCTCGGGCTTCTTCGCGCGAAGCCGCGACCGCGCTTTACCATCCGTGCCGCGGAGCGCCACGCGGCGTACCGAAGCCACTCAGGAGCAAACTTGGCCACGGTCTACGACGCTACGGCTCGCGGGAAACTGCACGCGCGCATCGCTGCGCTGACCGCCGACTCGCGGCCGCGCTGGGGCAAGATGACTGTCGGCCGGATGGTCGCGCACTGCGATCTGCATCTGCGGCATTCGCTCGGCGAGCACCTCACCCCGGTGAACAAGCCGATTCGTTTCTTCCCGCTGAACCTGCTGATCATCTACGTGCTGCCGACGCCCAAAAGCGTGCCCACGATGAATGAGTTGCGAGAGCCGGTCTCCGGCGTGTTCGAGGAAGACGTCGAGCGGCTGAAGGCCACGCTCGAGAAGCTGGGCGCGGTTCCGCGTGGGACCCGCATGCCGGTGCACGCCGCGTTCGGAACGATCGGCCATCACGCGCACGGGACGCTCGCCCACAATCATCTCGCTCACCATTTGACGCAGTTCGGGGTCTGATGCCGTAGTGACCGGCCGCCGACGAGGTCGTCGACCGGGGACGAACTCGGTCCACTTCACTCCTGAACGACGCCCGCGTCTTTTCCGTTCGCGCTACATCGACGTGGTCGCCCAAGGCCCTGCGCGCCGCGTACCCTATCCCCATGCCCACCACACGCACGACCAAGAAGTCCGCCGTGAACGCGACCGCGAAGACCCCTTCGAAGCGGAGCGCGGCGCCGCCCGCCAAGCGCATGTCGCCGGCCGAGACGATGCGCGCGCTCGAGAAGGCCGGCTCGGCGCAAACGCGCAAGACCTACCTGCGCCATGGCGCGAAGGAGCCGATGTTCGGCGTCAGCTTCGCGTTCTTGAAGACGCTCGTGAAGCGCATCGGCGTCGACCACGAGCTCGCGCTCGCGCTGTGGGAGACGAAGAATCACGACGCGCGCACGCTCGCGATCAAGATTGCCGATCCCGCGAAGATCGGACGCTCCGATCTCGACCGCTGGGCGCGCGACAGCTTCCCGGGAATGTGCGGCGGCTACGTCGCGATGTTGGCGGCGGAGAGCCCGCATGGCGCCGCGAAGGCGCGCGAATGGTTCGCGTCGTCCCACGCGGCACTGCGCGCGGCTGCGTGGACTCTCGCAGGGTTCCTTTCGAGCCGCGACGAGCAGACTCCCGACGAGTGGTTCGTCGAACGTCTCGCGTTCATCGAGAAGTCGATCCACTCCGCGCCCAACGAGGAGCGCGCGGCGATGAACATGGCCGTGATCACGATCGGCGGACGAAACGCCGCGTTGCGCAAGGCTGCGACCGCCGCGGCGAAACGCATCGGCAAGGTCGAAGTGGACCACGGCGACACCGAGTGCAAGACGCCGGACGCCGTGCCCTACATCGAGAAGATGTGGGAGCACGCGACGTCGAAGAAGTTCGCCTCCCCCGCAGCGCAGGAACGCGCACGCGAGCCGATGCGCACGCGCTGTTAGTTCGGCGTCGACCGGAGCGAGCGGCTGAAGCGTGTGGGCGAATACGTCGCGAGGTAGAACCGCGGCGGAGTCGCAGGTCACACGACGTGAATGACCTTTCCGTGGCGGATCTGATAGCTCTCGTAGTGCTGCGACGAATCGAACACTTCGAGCGCGCCGCCTCGCGCGAACGACAGACGAAGCGTGCCCTCGGGTAGGCCGACGACGTCCGAGATCGAATCCGAAAGCAGGCTCACGAGCGCCAGCGCGGCGGGAGGATGCTCTTCGAACACTTCGTCCCGGCCGCTCTCCGTACGAACTCGAAAGGTCGACTCGATCGTGAGGGAGATGTCGGGGTCGAAGTGGAGAATCGCCTCGTTGGCTCCGACGCACACTTGGGGCAGCGTCGCTCCGTTGAGGAAGTCAGGTCGAGGTGCTTCGGCAGACCGTGCATCCGTTCGCTCAGGAGTTGATTCGGTCAGGGCGAACCCGCAGTTCGCCGGCGGTGTGGTCCTCGCTCGTCGCGGACCGCTGAGTGTCGGCGCACGCTGCGATCCGGATGACTAACCGCACGAGCGCACGAGGCTCACGACACCGAAGACGATCAACACCGACGCGCCCAAGACGATCGGCGCGAGTCCTTCGACGGCGACGATCGATCTCCGTCCATCCTTCGACTCGCGGTTCAGCCAGAGCGACATGGGCGCAAGACTAGCAGCGCGTCGTTCCGTGTCGACCATCCCGCTCGGCGTGCGACCTTCGCACGCGCGACCGCGCGCCCTTGGGTTTGCGTGGTCGCCCCACTACGAGGGCTTCGGCGCGGGCGGCAAGAGCTCGATCTCGACCTCGCCCGTTTGCACGCGCTGCCCCGCGCGGATCTTGCAGGCCTTCCGCAGTTCCACCGCGCCGTCCACGCGCACCGCGCCCGACGCCACCAACACCTTCGCTGCACCGCCGCTCGGGCAGACACCTTGGGCCTTCAGCAGGCTGTGAAGCTCGATGACTTCGTCGCGGAGTCGGAATTGAACGTGCTTCATAGAGTGGGCGCGGCCGTTGCGTTGGACCGACGTCGACAGCGTAGCGACGCTCGCTTCTGTCGAACACTCGACGCGCGCCGTGAGCGCATCGCCCGCAAGTCTTTCGCGCCACACTTTCCAGTCTCCCGCAGCGCCGTACCGATAGGGCAGGCCGTTCGCCTCCACCCCGAAGGACTTCCGCATGACCGCACCTCACCAGGCCACGCGCTCACGCGCCGGCGGCTTCCTGTTGCTCTATCTGCTCAGCGCCGGCGCCGCTTCCGCAGCGATCGCCGACATGGAAGTGCTCGCCGAGAAATTGGGTGCGTTGTGCGTGCCGTTGGGACTTCTGTGCGCGGGCTGTTGGTACGCCTACAAGGATGGCGGCCGAGCGGTCAGAACCATCGCGGCGGCGTTGGTGTTGATCACGATCAGTTCCTTCGGGCTTGGTTTGATCCACGGTTACCGCAGTCACCAAGCGGGTCGTGAAATCGACGCGGAGCTCCAACAATTGCGAGCCGGCGTACTCGCGGACTCGGCCGACACCGACCCGGAGAGCGGCTCCACGCAGCGGCTCTTGGATCGAACCCAGGACGCGGCGCTGCGCATGCAGGCTTCGAAGAACGAGCAGACGGCCGCGCTCGGTCGAGCGATGCAATCGATCTCGAGCTTGACGCGCGCCTCCGACCAACGCCTCGGCGCCGCCATGGATGCGGTGCGCGCGGAGGATTTCTTGAATGCCGTCACGCTGCTCGAAACCCACGACTTCGAAAGCCAACGAACCACGGCCAACGAATACTTGGCCGCCGCGCAGGCGACTTGCGAGGTCTACGAGCATTTGCCCGAGGCCGCCGAGCGCAAACTCTCCGAGTCCGACATGACCCCTGACGGCGCGTCGCACTTGCTGATCGGGATGCGCAGATCCCTGCCCTACAGCATGAAGGTCTTCCAGGCGCACGTTCGAACGGCCAAGACCTACATCGCCATCATCGACTTCATCGAATCCAACGCCGCGGCATTGCACCTGAACGCCGAAAGCGAAATCGAGTTCGATGCCGACGAGACCCGCAGCACGTACATCGCGCTGAACGAAGCCATCGGAACGTCGGTCGACGGACTCAACGCGGCGATCGACGCCTTCACGGCTTTCCTCGGGAAGCAACCGTAGGGCGAAGCGCTCAGGCGCTCTCCCGCGGCGCCCGTCGAAGCAGTGCTTGCGAGCGCGCAAGCCGTCCCGCCGCGTCGGATCGAGGCGTGTCGGCGCAGGCGCACGAGTGCTCCGCGAACGATCGACGACTTTCTTCCGCGGGGTTCGCGCCGCTTCGCGCATCGACTCCCTGCCGCGTCCTCGCGCACTTCGCGCGAACGCGGACCTTGGAGACGCAGCGATGTTCACGAAACGAGTCGAGGGGATCGGGAGGAGCGCGTTGGGCGGACTGTTGCTCGGCGTCGGTTGGTGCGCGAGCTGCGGCGCGTCGGAGGCGCCGGCGGCGCGGACGCCCGCCGAATCGGCGACGCACGCTCCGGCGCCCGCGAACGCCCCGAAGCCGGCGCCCACGCAAGCGTCCGCGTCGGCGAGCGCCGCGGACCAACGCCCCGCGCAGAAGTCGGCGAAGCCCGCGGCGCCGAAGGCAGCTCCGGCGAACACCGCCGTCGTCAAGGGACCGCAGATTCCGCTCGGCGAGCTCCTCACGCAACGCAGCTTGTGGCCCGCGAAGGTCGCGCTGACGGAGCCGATGACGATCGCGCGCGGCGTCACGTTGCCGATCGGGCACGAGCTCGCGGTCTACGAGTTCAACGGCGCCGACATCGCGCTCGACACCGGCACCGACATCTTCGAGTGCGACGTCGGGAAGACCGATGCGCTCGAGCGCGCGTACGCGACGAAGGCCGCGTTGACGCCCGAGCAACTCGCGATCGACGAGAACGTGCTGCCGTCACGTTCGGAGCTGTGGCCGTTGCGCGTCAAGCTGACGCGACGACTGCAATTCCAGAACGGCAAGGTCTTGCCCGCCGGTCGCGAGGTCGCGCTGCGCACGGTGACCAGCGGTTGGGTCGATCTCTTCGACACCGAACTCGACGATCACTTCACGGCCGAGGCGTTCGAGACCGACGTCATCGCGCGCGCGCGGGAACGGCTCGCTTTGCCCGAAGCCGAGCGCACGCCGCACTTCCTGCGCGCGATCGCAGCCGCGCTCGATCCGCTCGAAGGCGCGGACGCCGCGCGCTTGGAGAAAGCCGACTACGTGCTCGTGTACCGCGTGCGCACCGGCTGCACGCGCTGCGCGGCGTTCGAGCCGGAACTCGCGAAGACCTACGCGCGCTTGAAGGCGGAGTACCCGCACTTCGAAGCCGTCTTCCTCAGCGACGACAAGTCGGCCGCCGATGCGCGGACGCTCTTCGCGAAGGAGCATCTGCCCGGCCGCGCCGTCGCGTTCGAGCGCAAGCTCGAGGCCGCCGACCTCGCGACGCGGCTGACCGGCGAGCTGCTGCCGCTGGTCTACGTGATCCACAAGAGCGGCACGATCGTCGCGCAGAACAGCGGCAGCGGCGGAAGCCCGAGCGCGAACGACATGCTCGCGGCGCTCGAAGCGAAATTGAAGGAGCCGCGCTGACGCGACTCGTGGTGCGGGAGCAACCGTCGACCGTGCTACGGCTTCGAGTGGCAGAGCGAGCAGCTCACCTGAGCGCCCTTCTTGACCTTGTGCGTGCCTTCTTCGGTGTTGAAGGTGCGATCGGCCGATGCACGTGAGAGCACGCTGCCCGACAGATTCGGCCCGTGGCACGCCTTGCACGCACTCGGGTTCTGTTCGTAGAGGCTCGCGTGACCTCCGTCGAAGAACCGACTGTCGTTGACGACGTGCATGCCGTGCGGACCGAGCAGCGTGTGCGAAGGCAACGTGCCGGTCGGATGACACGTCCTGCATTCCGAGAGCACCCCGGCGTGCCCTTGCAGTTCGGTCGCGGTCAGGTTGTCGTTCGCGAGCGGGTTGGCGTTCGGCCACTCCGCGTGCGTCGAGCCGTGGCAGTCCTCGCACGCGAGTCCGCCGTGGCCGTAGCTGAAGCGATAGAGCGTGTCCGTGTTCTCCGCGAAGCGCTTGTTGGTCGCGAGCAGCGGCGAGGCCGACGCATCGTTGACGCGATAGGCCTGGCGGAGCCGGATGCCGTCCGGCGCCGCGACGAGATTCGCACCCGTGAGATGCGAGAGCGCATCACCGGTGTGGCACGACTGACAGCGCGGGAGATCGGTCCAAGGTCGCCGGGCAAGCCCATCGTGGCTGCCGTCGAGCGAACCTCCCGCGAGCAGCGGCGTCTCGCCGCCGACCGAGAGCATGTCCCCGTGGCAGTTCGCGCACACGACGCTGCCGTTGGTCATCGCGCCGCGCAAGCACTGCGTGACGGCGCCGGGGTGACATTGGTAGCACGTCGCGAACACGTCGCCGCCCGGAGGAAACACCGGATGTCCTTGTACGTCGAGCTGCTTGCCGTGGAACGCGTGCATCGCAGCGGACATCGTCGCGTGGCCGACTTGGGAACCCTGCGGCCCGACGCCCGAAAGGTCGAGTGCCGCCGAGTAGTGACAGCCCGCGCAGAGCACCGGCTCGGCGCCGACCAACGCTGTCGCACTGCGCGCGTCGTGCAGGCGCAGCACGTTCTGCTTGGTCTGACGCTCGAGGTCCGAATCGTTCGACCACATGATCTGCGGATCGGTCGCCGCCAACGAACCCGTCGCGTGGCAGTTGGAGCAATCGGTTTCCTGGGCGACGGGGACGACGACGTCGAGGAACGCGACGGTGTTGTGCGTGAGTTTGTCGCGCGCGACGAGACGCAGCGTCGGGAACGCATTCACCTGACTCGCATCGTCGACGGGAGTGATCGGGATGCCGCGCGCGATCCAGCTCCGTGTCGGCGCGTCGAACGTCAGGGCCTGCGGTCCGGGCACCGGCGCGTCGGCGGGCATGAAGAGCCCGGTCAGCCCTTCACCGGGGGCGAGCGTCGCGCCGAACAGCGCATTCGCATGGGACCAGAAGTCCGTCTTGCCGAGGCTCGTCGAATTGCGGGAGCCCTTCGGATCGGCGACCGCCTGGTAGACGACCTCGACCTGACTGTCGTCGAGCAACACGGGCTTCGACGACTGCGTCTGCAACACGACCTGCGCGCGCACGACGTTGAACGGCGGAAGGATCGAGAAGATCGAGTACTCGCGGTCCATGCAGTGCATGCCGAGATCATTGGCGCCGAGCACGACGGCGTGGAGCGTCGTCGCCGGCGGCGGTGTGGAGTGCGAAGAGCCCGAGCCGCCGCAGGCAGCGAGACCAAGCAGAGCGATCGTGGCGGAACGACGGAGATGGGAACGCATGAGCAGCCCTGACTTCTCCGCCGTGCAGAACTCGGACATACGTCGAACGACGCGCTGCTCGGCGGAGTTCGCCGACGTCGTGCAAGGCATTCCTAGCCCCGCCGCGAACGCGCGGGCCTGAAAGCGAAACGCCTACGCACACGTTGCTTCTGGGCGTACGCACGTCACGAGTCCGTTCACCGAGGTCGGCCGCTCGAACGCGAAGTCGGCGAGCGGCTCACGGTCCGGACAGAGCGGCGACAGCGCCAACGGCGCGTGGGCGCCGGTCCACGACCGCTCACGTGTGATTCGAGCGGCGTGCGTGGATCCAGGTGCTCCAAGGCTCCAGCGCTCGGCCGGATTCGAGGTGCCAGGCGGCTCGAACCAGTCGATTGGAGAGCACGCGTCGAAACGACGCGTGCGTGACGACGACGATCAGAACGTGCCGCGCGCCGAGTTCTTCCAACCACGCTTCGGCCTCGTCGAGACGAGCCGACTCCGCGGCGGACGGAGGTCGTCGCAAGAGAGTCCGCAGCAGCCCGCGGCCCCCGACCGCCACCGCCCACGCCGTCAACGGCAGACGCAGTCCTCCGAGACGCGGGCCTTCGAGTTCGAGCTCCCGCAAGAGAGGCGAGACGACGATCTCGCGGCCGGGTGCGAGCAAGCGCGCCGACGCGACGGCGCGAGGAGCGTCGCTCGAGAGCACGAGGTCCGCGCGAGCCGCGAGCTCCGCGAGTCCGTCGGGCGCGCGCTCGCCCTCGCGAATGCCCGCGGCTTCGTACGCCTCGCGCCACGCGCCGAAACCGGCGGCGTCGACCCAACCCGTGTGAACGTGGGACGAACGCGCGTGACGAACGAGAGCGATGCGATTCATCGACGTGTCCTCGGACGCCGGATCGATGCGACTGCGCGCCGACGAGCTACTTCGCGCGCGCCAGCTTCGCCGCGCGAGCCGCGCGTGCGTTCGCCAGACGCTCGAGCAGCGCGGCCTTCTGCGCGGGAGCCATCGGCTTGCGCCTCTTCGCCGCCACCGGCGCGACGCGCTTCGCGGCCTTCGGCGCGACGGGCTTGGGGGTCTTCGTCGCGCTGCCGCCGGCGAAGTACTTGGTCCCCCGCTTCTGTCCGGTGGTCTTCAACTTCCGCTCGGCCTTCAAACGGACGATCGGCAACGCGACGTCCTTCTTCGAGAGCCCGAGGCCTTCGCGAATCTGCTCGACGCTGCAGCCCGCGTTCGACTTCACGAACGCGAGGATCCTCGCGCCGGTCGCGGCGACGTCCTCGGTGGTGCGCTTCGCGCGTTTCGCGATGCGGCGCACGACGGGAGCCGCCGGACGCGCGACACGACCGACACCACGGCGCGCCGGAGTCGCTCCGCCGGAGAGGGCGGAGTGGATGGCTTCGAGCGCGGCGGCGCGAGTCAGAGCTTGAATGTCGGTGAGAAAGGCATCGATCTTGGCGCGAATGGCTTCGGTGGAGTTGGACATGGGATTCCTCTGGGGCTGGATCAGGAAGTCGTCAGCGTGCCACCGAGATCGGCGCGGTCAAGTAGCGAAGGCTCAGGCCGCCCGAGGATCGACAGCGAGCGCCTCACGCCGACGGTCCCGACCTCATTGTCGTATTTCGATTTCGCACTCATCGCTCTGAAGGCCGACGCGCAGGGCCGCATTCGCCACCTTCATGACATGGTTCCACGGAGTGTCGGCCGTCGCACCCCGCAAGACCGACACAGCGAGTCCGTCGAAAGCGGCCGGATCACCGTCGCGTCCAACCCTTGCCGAGCAGCGGAACCGTCGCGCACGCGGCCCCGCCGTCGCGCGCGAGTCCGGAGATGCGAGCTTCGAGCGGACGACCGCTCGCCATCATCGTGGGCGTGATCGAGGTGAGCGGCACTTTCGCTCGCCGCTGCCAGCACGCGCTCGAATCTCCCGCCAGTATCCCCGAACACACGTAGACGAAGCGCGCCGTCGGCGGACCTTGGATCTCGTCGCCGAGCAGTCGTCCCTCTTTGACTCGGGCGACGACCTCGAACGTCAAGTCCTTGCCGAGGGAGCGAACCTGCTGCACGAATTCCCCGCGCTTGCTGCCGATGCAGAACGTGACCTCGCGTGGCGGAGCGACGACCACGATGCGGAGCGTGAGTTGGGATTCGGACATGGCGCGATCGTAGCGAGCAACGCACAGCGCGTGATCGAAGGTCAAGGCGTCGGCACGCCCCACGAAGTCGCGGCGGCATCGAGCCAATCGCTCTCGCTGTCGTTGTCGAGCGGCGTGGTTCCGGAGAAGCGGCGCGCGAGGCTCGTCGAGCCCGACGGATTGCTCAGCGTGCCGTTCGAGCCGAACGTCCCGCCTGTCGACGGGCGATCGCCTTGCGGTTGACCGAAACGGACGACGTCGTCGAGCTGGTCCTCGGTGAAGAGCGGAATGATCGCGATCAACTGCGAAACTCGATTGCGCGAACCGACGAGACGCACTTCGCTCGGCGCCGTATTGATGTCGGTGAACGTGTTGCTGGGCACTTTGATGCCGGGCACCGCGCCTTGCTGGCCGCCGAGGTACGGCGCGACGACGATCGGGCCCAAGTAGCCAGCCTCCGACCACACCATGAAATAGCCGCCGGCGGGAATTGGATCCGTGACCGTACCGAGCGAAACCGAATTCTGCGTGCCGGTGCTCGTGCGAATCGTCAGCGCATAACTCCCACCGAGCGTCAGACTCCCCGACGGCTCGTCCAAGTACAGCTCGACCGCGCGCCGGCCGACCTCCGTGATCCGCAGATGTCGCGCTTGGGTTCCCTGGCAAGCGCAGAGCAGCAAGCCCGTTGCGAGAACAGCCATCGTCGTCCGAACTCGAAACCGAATCGATCGTTCCATGTCATCTCCTCTTCGAAGTCCGCGCGTGCGGCGCGGCGGTCGCTCCCCAGCGATCAACCTACGACATGCGCGCCGTGCTGCAAATCAGCGCCGGATTTGCACGCCGGTGCGCACCACGCACGAGCATTCGATGAAGTCGTTGCTCGAACGCAGCGTGTTCGCGATGCCGGCATCGAGATCGCGGTCGAGCGAGAGCATCGAGAAACGGTTCGCTCCGGTGTCGTCGGCGACCAGCTCCGAGTCCACGCGCTTCGTCGGCGTCGCGACCTGCGCGCGAACCTCGGGCGCGTCGCGCTCCACGGGCGCCGGCTTCGAAGTGGCGCAACCGAGCAGCGGAACGAGCAACCACAGAACGTGCTTTCGGATCATCGTGAACCTGCACCTGGATGGGACGAAGGGGACGGTGTCGCCGAAGGATGCCCGACACTCTAGCGCGCATCGACGACGATCCGCCCTCCCGGACGACGACTTGCCGAGCAGTCCGGTGCGGATCGCCCTGAACCCTCGACTGCGAATCGGCTTCGTACTCCAAGCGCAGAGCGTCGGCGTGCTGCAATCGTTCACGTACTGAGCGAGCGTGAGCCGCCGACGTATGGTGTCGGCGGGTCCCGTCCATCTCACGGACAGATCACGAACGTCAGGCCGTCGGTCAGCGCGACGTTGTTCGGCGCAGCGAACCCGTTGTCGCGGTGGTACGCCTGCGCCCAGATCTGCTTGCCCGCGGTCAACTGCGGGTCGAGGCCGCTGCAGATGCGAGCGTTGAAATTGGTCGTCAGGGCGCCGCTGCAGTTCGAACCGGATCCGCCGGTGCTCTGAACAGGCAAACGCTTGATCTGCGGCTTGACGCAAAGGAGCCCGCCCAGGAACGGTGAATTGAAAGATCCGACGCCGCTGTAGAACCACTGACCGTTCTTCGCGCCGATCAGACTGGTTGCCTGCAACTGGAACGTCGTCGAACACGCGAGGCCGACCTGCGGGATCCCGGTCGTCGAGGTCGCCGGAGTGCAGCCCTTGCTGTTGACCTTCGCGGTGCAATAACTCTCCGCCGGCGAGCCGACGATCAGCGTCGGATCGATCGTGCACAGCAACGCCAGGTTCTGATCGAGTATCTCGATGTCGTAGAACGACGCGCCGAGCGTCGCGCTCGCCGAGATCGTCGCGCAATGATAGGTGTCGAAACCGCCCAACGCGGCGATCGGCTCGTCGACGGTCGCCGGCCCGGTCGTCGGATTCGTGTTCGGGAACCTGACTCGCAACCACGTCGCGTCCAACAAACCGGAATCGCACGTGTGCGCGAGAGCATTCGGCAAATGCCACGAGACGACGTCGCCGATGACGACGACCTGATTCTTGACCGAGAGATCGAGCACGCCGCCGCTGGCGATGACGTCGAGCAGCACATTGCCACCGCACGGCATCGTCGAGCACGCACTCGCCGCGTCGATGGCGAAGCAGAAGCTCGCGAAACGATTCGAGGGATAGCCTCCATACGAAAGGCAGCTGCCTGTCGAGCCGCTTTGCAACCAATACGAGTCGACGGTATCGAGCCCGGTCCCGATCTGGGCCGAGCACGGCGATTCGATCACCGGAGGTGCGAGGAAAGTCCCTGTACCGGGCGCGGCAGCCGTCGGATCGCCGGAGAGAATCGGACCGCCGAGCAAGCCGCCCACGGGCGGGTTGTTCTGCCGCATCGCCCAATGGAAGAGATCGGAGCTGGTGGCACCGCCGTTCATCGTGACCGGCACAGGAAGCGAGAATGCGACGATCCACGCGGTTAGACCGCCTGTCGATCCGGGAAGCGGAAATCCGGTGATAGAGCTATCAAAGCTCAGAATTGGCGCCTGTCCTGCATAGGCGGTCGATGTCGAGCAGGGATCCGGGAGCGTACCGGTGTCGAATAGATCGAAGTCGATATCCACGGTTCCCGTCGGGGCTGCCGTCATGTAGCCCACGTAGATCGCATCGACGGCATAACACGTCCATCCGAGCCCCGGCCACGGCGACGGAACGCGGCCTTCGTCGAGGAGCATTTCGCCGGGCGAGAGCGGCTGATACGCGACGTTGCACATCTCGGTCTCGTTGAAGTAGATGCGCGTGCTCGCATCCGTCACGTGTGGATACACGCCGCGGTGGAATTGCTGCGTGCGCAGATCGAGGGTGCCGGCGAACTTCGCCTGGACATCGGTCCGCACCGGATCCGCGAGCGGACGATCACCGCCGGCAAACATCGAGGCCGCGATGGAAACGGACAGGGCGAGCGCAAGCATGGTTTGTTCCTCTCGGGGATGAACACGGCGTGGACGCGCGCCGGGTGGAAGGACCGCAGCAACCGCGAGTTCGCTCGAGGAGCCTACGCTCGTTGACCATCGCGCGGTCGACCAGGTTCCCGACAATCGCAACGCTTCCCGACGTGGCAGCGCGCGCGGACCCGCGTCACTCGCCAGGCTAGCCGACCGCGGCGGCCGTCGAGCTCGCGGCGCGCGTCGTCGCGTCCAAACCCTTGGCGATTCCTCGGAGGCGTGCCGCGAGACGTTGCGGCTCGCTCTCTCGCAGCCATTCCCTTCGCTCGCTCCCAACCAACTCGCCCGCGGTCCAGAAGCGCAGCAACTGCTTCACGCGCGCGACCGCGCCGGCGAGGCTCGCTCCGCCGCCCGCGATCAGGCGTTCGGCGTATTCGACGAGGAAGCTCGCGGCCTCCGCCGCGTCGACGGACCGTCCGGAGAAGATCCACGGATCGGCGAGCGCGCCGCGGCCGACCATCGCGTACGCGCAACCGGTCTCGCGCCGCATGCGCTCGAAATCCGCGTGCGTCTCGATCCCGCCGTTGCCGCACACCGGGATCCGCACCGCGGCGACGGCGCGCGCGATGCGAGACCAATCGACGGCCTCGCAATACGCCTCGGCGCGCGTGCGGCAGTGGATCGTCAACAACGCAGCGCCGCCGGCTTCGACCGCGCGCGCGAGGTCCTCGAGCAGGAGCGCATCGTCGAAGCCCGCGCGGATCTTCGCCGTCACCGGCCGGTCGCCGACGGTCGCGACGCACGCGCGCACGGCGTCTTCGAGCTTGCGCGGCTCGCGCAACATCGCCGAACCCGCGCAACCGCGCAGAGCGCCCTTCGCCGGACAACCGAAGTTGAGGTCGATCACCGGCACGCCGAGTTCGGCCGCGCGCCGCGCCGTCGCCGCGAGCGCGTCGAGGTCCGCACCCATCAATTGCAAGCCGACCGGCTGCTCGAAACGCGAAGTGCCGAGGTGGCGAGTCAACACTTGCACCGGCAGCGCATGATCGACGACGCGCACGAACTCGGTGAACGTCCCGCCGAGCGCGTCGGGCGCATTCCGCGCGAGCACGAGATCGCGGAACTGCGGCTCGGTCACGCCCTCCATCGGCGCGAGCAAACGAAACGACGTGAACGGCAGCGGCACCGCGGGAGTCTATCCGACACGACGGGCGATTCTGCTCGCGCAGACCGTGCGTTCGGTGCACGCGGAGCGCCGCAGGCGTCCTCCACGACGTCCGTGCGGTCCGACCGGAACGGTACGGCGCTTGCCCGTTGCTCCGCGCAACGCGCGAAGACGACCTTCCCCGGTCCCTCCATCCGAACGCACTCGAAAGCGACAATTCCATGATTCATGCAACTCTCCTCGCACTCGCGCTCTCCACGCCGATCGCTCCGCCGGCCGCAGCTCCGGTTTGCGTGCTCTCCGCTTCGACATCGACGATCTCGGCAACGACGGGAGGCAGTCAGTTCCTGCAACTGCACACCTCCGCGGCCAACGTTCATCCCGAGTTCTTCGGCTCGATGACCGCGACGGCGATCGGCACACGCTTCAACGGCGTCGTGCTACCGCTCGCGATCGATCGCTACTTCTTCGCCGCCTACCACGGCGGCAAGTTCCTGCAACCGTACACCGGATTCGACGCGCAGGGGAACATGACCGCCGAGTTGCGTTTCCCCGCCGGACTCCAGCGCCTCGCGGGCGTCACGCTCTACCACGCCTTCACCGCAGACGACTTCTCCTTGCTTCCGGTCTGCGCGAGCAACGCGGTCGCAGTCACGTTCGTGCCTTGAACGAACACGAAGGGCTGTGAAACGAGTGGAGCCGACGGCTTGCACCGTCGGCTCCGTGGGAGTCGCCCGTCAGGATCCGGGTCTCCCTCGTCTCTCCCTGACGAAACGTCGAGCGCGGTCTCGGTCGACGCGCACGCGCGAGAAGCAGGTCGCGCGCCGCGTCGGCCGAGCGGGTCTCAGGGTCCGAACGCGCGGTCGATCGTGCAGGAGAGCGAATCGCCGAAGCGGCGTGCGGACGACTTGACGAGTGGCAGCGTCGCGATCGAGAACATGGAGCTTCTTTCGAAATCGAATGCGCACGACGAACGTGCGCGAAGGGAGTCGTCAGCGACCGCGAGTTCGCTGCAGTGGACGCGGGCTTGGACCGTCGAGTGATCCGCCAGGTTCCTTCGGATTCGTCGCGCGTCCCGACTCGCGCCGATGGGACGCTCGCTCTCGTTCGAGCGGCGCATCACAGCGCTCGACGTCCCGTCGCGAGCAACCGACACGCCTCTGCGTTGCGATGCGCAACGTGCAGCAACCAAACGCCCGCGGCGAACAACGGAATGCCGAGTACCACCATCGACAACGGCACGCCGATCAGCACGAGCGCTCCGCCGGCGAGCGCGTACGGCCACGAAACGTCGGCGCAGATGGCTCCGGTGGTGTGGTTCGCGAGCGCGTAACCGACGAAGCCGTGCGCGCGCTCATAGCCGGCGATCGTCACGACGTCGCCTTCGCGAAGTTGCGGCGCCATCGCGAGCTCGAGACGCGCGGGGCGGTTGCCGATCCGGAACGCGCACGCGCCGCGCGGCCCGTCACCCCGCGTCCGAGCCGCGAGCTCGATCCCGCTCGCCGGCCCGGACAAGACGCTCATCGCCATCGCTCTCTCTCCGATCGGTCCCCGACTCGTTCGGTCGGCGCTAGAATCCAGCGCTCTCTCGTTCCCCGATGCGCGGGATCCACTCGGGACCCGCAGCCCTTTTCGCCGATCGCGCGCCGATGTCCGCTTCTCCCACCGACGGTCCCCACGATCCGCCCGCCGCGGAAGCCGACGCCTTCGTCACGCAGCGCTTCTACGAGGAGCTGCATGCGATCGCCCGGCGCCTCTTCGCGTCCGAACGCGGCGACCACACGTTGCAACCGACCGCGGTCGTCAACGAGGCGTGCTTGCGGATCCTCTCGAACTCCGCGTTGCCGGACGTGCCGCGCGAGGAGCGTCTCGCGCTCGCCGCACGCGTGCTGCAACAGGTGTTGATCGATCACGCGCGCGGCCGCGGCGCGCAGAAACGCGGGAGCGGTCGAGTGCGCGTCGAGCTCGATCCCGAGTTGCGTTCCGCGGACCAGACGTTCGTCGACTTCGAGGCGATCCACGGCGCGCTCGAACGCCTCGCGACGCTGCACGCGCGCCAGGCGCGGGTCGTGACGCTGCGTGTCTTCGGCGGTTTGTCGATGGCGCAGATCGCGTCGGTCGTCGGCGCGTCGTTGCGCACGATCGAGGCCGATTGGACGGTCGCGCGCGCGTGGTTGCGGCGCGAGCTCGCGGCGGAAGCCGACGGCGGCGGATGAGCGACGCCGAGCTGCACGAGCGCGCGAGCGAACTCTTCCTGCGCTTGCGCGCGCTGCCTTCGCCCGAGCGCGACGCCGCGCTCGCCGCCCTCGTGGATCGACGCCTCGCCGCCGAAGTCGCGTCGCTGTGCGCGCACGACGACGACGCGCCGTACGAACCGCGCGCGCATGCCTTCGACTCCGCGCCGACGCTGCCGAAGACGATCGGTCCGTATCGCGTGCTCTCGCGCATCGGCCGCGGCGGCTCCGGTCAGGTCTACCTCGCCGAACAGGACGTTCCGATCCATCGTCGCGTCGCGATCAAGGTCGTGCCGCAAGCGGCCGCGAGCCCCGAACTCGCCGCGCGCTTCGAGATCGAACGCCGCGCGCTCGAGTGCACCGACCATCCGCACATCACGCGCGTGCTCGACGCGGGCCGCACCGCGGAAGGGCTGCCGTACTTGGTGATGAACTTCGTCGAGGGCGAGCCGATCACCGAACACTGCGTGCGCCTCGGCCTGCCGCTCGAACAACGCATCCGTTTGATGATCGACGTCGCCGACGCGATCCAGCACGCGCACCAACGCGGCGTGATCCATCGCGACGTCAAGCCCGCGAACGTGCTGGTCGCGAAGGTCGACGGCCGCTCGGTGCCGCAGGTGCTCGACTTCGGCATCGCGAAACCGGTTTCCGGCGCGATCGCGAGCGAGTCGCCGCCGACGCTCGGGTTGCCGATGGGCACGCCGGCGTACATGGCGCCCGAGCAGACCGGCGTCGGCACCGTCGACACGCGCGCGGACGTGTACGGCCTCGGCGCGTTGCTGTACGAGCTGACGACTGGTCGTCCGCCGCTCGAGCCGACGATCGATCCGCTCGAAGTCCTGCGCCGCGTGCGCGAGGAGGTGCCGGAACCCGCGAGCCGCGCGCGCGAGCACGGCGGCGCGCGTGCCGCGCCGGGCGCGCCGTCGCGCGCGTTGCAGGCCGACCTCGACGTGGTGCTCGCGCACGCGCTCGAGAAGGAGCCCGATCGCCGCTACGCGTCGGTCGGCGCGTTGATCGACGATCTGTGGCACCTGCTCGCATGCGAGCCGATCACGGCGCGCGCACCGAGTTGGCGTTATCGCACCGCGCGTTTCGTCGAGCGCAATCGCGTCCTGGTCGGCGCGGCGTGCGTCGCGTTCGCGGCGGTGTGCGTCGGCGTCGTCGGGCTCGGCCTCGGCTTGCTCGAGGCGCGGCGTCAGCGCGCCGAGGCGCTCGATCAGGGCGACGCGCAGCGCGAGATCAATCGCTTCCTGACCGACGACTTGCTCGCCGCCGCATCGCCGGATCGCTTGGGTGAAAACGCGACGATGCGTCAGATGCTCGATCGCGCGAGCCGCGGCGTCGACGCGCGCTTCGCGGGTCGTCCGCTGATCGCCGGTGCGATCCACCACACACTCGGCGAAGCCTATGCGGAGCTCAGCGCCTTCGACGAAGCCGAGCGACACCACGCACGAGCGATCGAGCTGCGGCGCAAAGCCGGAGGACCGGATTCGCCGGAGCTCCTGCACTCCGAGATCGCCGCCGCGAGTCTGCTCGCGCGTCGCGGTCTCGCGCGCGAAGCCGCGGAGGCGTTCCCGCCGTTGATCGGGCGCGCGCGGGAAGTGCTCGGGTCCGACGATCTGATCCTCTTCGCGGCGCTGAACGACTACGGCGTCGCGCTCGAAGGGCTCGATCGGAACGACGAGGCGCTGAGCGTGCTCCAAGAAGCGCTCGACGGCCGGCGGCGGCTCCTCGGACCCGACGATTTCCTCATCGCGACGACGTTGAACAACCTCGCGCAAGGTCGCGGTGCGAAGGGCGACGTCACGGGAGCGATCGATCTGATGCGCGAAGCTCTGCGGGTCGTCGAGTCCTCGCCCGAGCCGGCTCGCTTCGCGCAACTCGGTCTCTACAACAACATCGGTGCGACGTATCAAGATCTCGAGCGCAACGCCGAGGCCGAGCCGTATCTGTTGCGCGCCGCGGAGATCGCCGCGAATCTCCTCGGCCCCGGCGACGATGGAACGTTGACGCTCGAATCGAATCTCGCAGGGCTCGCCGCCGACCTCGGGCGCCCCGCGGAAGCCGCCGAGAGGTACGCACATGTCATCACGGCGCGCGAAGCCCTGAACGGACCGCGCGCGTTCGAGACGTTGAACGCGCGCCACGGCTACTGGAGTTCACGCCGCAAGGCGGGCGCGCACGCCGAAGCCGTCGAGGGGTTCCTGCAACTTTCCTCCGATGTGCGCGACGCACTCGGCGCGGAGCATTCGCTCGCCGAGCAGTGTGAGCTCTCGCTCGCGCGCGCTCTCGTCGACGCGGATCGCGCCGCGGACGCGTTGCCGCATGCGGAATGGGCGCGAGAACGGATGCTCGCTCGCTACGGCGCCGAGCATCCTCGCACCAAGACCGCGACCGAGCTGGTCGAAGCGCTGCGCGCGGCCGACGCGAAGCAGTGACTCACTTGGTCGCGGGCTTGGCCGCGGCCTTCAAGCGCTGCTCGAACTTCGCCAGGATGTCCGCCGCGCCCGGCGCGCCGCCGTTCGGGTGATTCTGTTCGAGCACCTTGCCGGTGCGATCGACGACGAAGATCCCGGGCAGCAACTGACACGGCAGCGACGCGGTGTCCGCCGCTTCGAGGATGCGCTCGAACGCGATCACGCGGCCCGGCAGTTTCGCCTCGGCGAGGTACGCCTTCGCGTCCGCTTCGTTGCCGTCGCTGCTCAGGAAGACGAGCTCGAATCGCGGGTACTGCGCCTTGGCGCGCGCGTAGAACTCCTTGAGCTCGGGCGTGAACGCCGCGCAACGCGTGCAACCCTTGCGCGCCTTGTAGATCAGGAGGAAGTCGTCGTCGGCGAGCGGATGCTCGGTCGTCGGCGCGACACCGGCGGGCTCGAGCGACGCTTCGACCGCGCGCACGAAGAACGGCTCGCGCTCCTTCGCCGGCAATTTCACGCGCTCGCGAGCCGCGGCGAACAGATCGGTGTCGTGCGGACCGACGGTGAAATGGATGCGCGTGCCGCGGTCGTAGACGCTGATCTCGTTGCCGAAGAAGCCGCGCAACGCGAGCTCCTGCCCCGACTTGATCTCGCTGCCGTCCTGGAGACCGATCGCGTTGTTCAACTTGACGCGCAACGGCCAAAGGTCGGGCTGTTGCGCGAGCGTGGTCCACGTCACCGCGAGTTGTTCCGGCGTCAGCGACGCGGCGAGCGCTCGCGCTCGCTCGAGGAAGTCGGTCTCGGTAACCGCGAGGTCGAACTGGAAGCCGCCGCCGTCGAGAACCAGGCTCTGCCCGTTGAAATCCTGCACGCCGACCTCCTGGCCGACGCGCAACGGCGGCGTGCCTTGGAAGCGCAACTCCTTGCGCAACGCGACGCGCGCCGGCCACAGGTCCGAGCGGTTCGCGAGTTCGGCGAGCGTCGGCGCGGCGGGCTTCGGCGCCGGAGCTTGGGCGGCGTGCGCGAGCGGGGCGACGGAGAGGAAGGCCGCGAGGGCGAGAGCGATGCGGAGGTTGGACTTCATGGTTCGATCTTTTTCGGGGGACGCGCCTGGATGCGTCGGGTCGAGGCTCGCCCGCAACGGATTCGCCGCAATCCTCGCACGCGCGCCGGGATTCCGCCGCCGCGCGTCGAGCTCGTGCCTTCGAACGCCGCGAAAGAACTGCGGGCCCGCGCGCCGTCCGCGCATCACGACGTCGAGAGCAGCGGGCGACGCTCGCGCCTCGCCCCCACGACCTTGCACGAAACGAAGGACCCCCGATGTTCTGTCAGAAATGCGGCACCGCCAACACGGATACGGCCACGCTGTGCTCGAGCTGCGCGACGGCGTTCGGCCTCGCGGTTCCCACCGGTTCGCCGGCTGTCACGGACACGGTAAAGGCCGCGTCGCGCGACGCGTTCGCGGCGTTCAAGACGCTCGCGGCGAATCCGGTCGGCGCGTTACCCGCGGCGTGCGCGACCCTCGGCGACGCGAAGGCGCTGCGCAGCGGCGTCGCGTTCGGCGTCGTCTCGGTGCTCTGCTTCGCGAGCGCGGGACCGATCTTGCTCGGCGTCGGCGGCATTCGCCTCTCCGATCTGTATGAGCAGCTCGGCTTCGGCGGCGTGCTGAAGTATCTCGCCTTCGCGGCGATCCCGTTCGTCGGGCTGACGCTCGGCAGCGTCGGCGCGCGCAAGTTCCTCGGCGGCAAGAGCGCGTTGGGCTCGGACTGTTTCCTCGCCGGCGCGGCGTTGTTGCCCGCGTCGCTCTGCATGTTGGCCGCGAGCCTGCTCGGCTTCGAGCACTTCGAGTTGATCGGCATCTTGGCCGTCTTCGCAATGTGCCTCGGAGTCCTGATGCTGTACTCGGGCTACACGCGGATCACGCAGTTGACCGAGCGCGCCGCGTCGTTGTCGGTGCCGGTCGTCGTGTTGCTGACGGTGTGGCTCGCGAAGCTGATGTTGGGCAAGGTGCTGGGCGGCCCGAGCGGCGGGGGTTTTTCGTACTGATGCGGAAGCTGCACGCGACAGAAAACGCTCGGGGACTCCGCCCGCGAGCCTGGATGCGATCGTCGCGGCAGCCCGGATCTCGTCGGCCGCGCCACGCCGAAACGGCCCGACGAGCGTAGGCTCTCCGGCGTCATCCGCTCAGATGTCGTGTCTGCCCGCGCCCTCCCGTGCGTAGGCCACAACCCTGGAGTCGTCCATGCGCATTCCGATCGTGCTCGTCAGCCTCGCCTGCATTCTCTCTTTCGTGCAGAGCGCTGATGCCCAATCGCCGCCCGACTTCACGACCCGCCTGATGGCGTTCACCGGTGCGCCCGCCGGCACGAGCGCGTCGGTGGCCGACATCGATCCGCAGCTCTCGATCAACGACGCCGGACGGATCGCGTTCAGCGGGGCCGACAGCAGCAGCGTCGGACTGTTCTTGATCGACAACGGTGACGTCACGCGCGTAGTCGACTTCGGCGCGGGCTTCGTGATCAACGGCGCCGCGCTCAACAACGCCGCGCAACCGCTGATCGCCTCGCGCGATCGAATGAACGGTTCGCCCCCGTTCTTCTTCATTCGCGCGTGGGACAGCGACGGCCTGCAGAACTTCACCGTCATCGGGCGGTCCCCGAACGACTTCGATTCCGCGCAGCTCTTCGTCGACATCAATGATTCGGGTGCGGTCGCGTTCCCGGCGCTCGTCAATCAGTCGACCGAGACGGCTCTGATGGCCGCATTCTCAGAGCCCCCCACCGAACTCACGCGGTTCACCGGCATCGTCAACGTGCGGCCGCAGATCGCCAACACGGGCATGGTCGTGACGCGGGACAATGCGAATCAGATCCTCGGCTTCCAGTTCCCCAGTGGCACGATGACGCCCTTCGGTGCGATCTCGGACGGGTTCGTCAAGGCCGGACGCCAACCGGGCATCTCGCCGGACGGCAACACGGTCGCGTTCTTCGGGATGCGCGCGGCGGGTGAAGGGATCTTCGTGAGCGCGAAGGGAGCTGGAGGTCAGGTGCTCCTGCGGCTCGCGGGAGAAGGCTCAGACGGCTTCACCGATTTCGCAGACGACGAGCGCGTCGGCGTGACTTCGACGGGCGCGCTGCCGGGCACGGTCTTCGGATCCGCGGCGGTGCTCGGAACGCTGAACGGCGTGACCGGCGTCTACGTGATCGAGTTCTCGATCTCGCAGAGCGGCGGACCGCCGACGCTCGGCGTGAGCGCTCGGCGACTGGTGGCGAAGATCGGCGACCCCGTGACCTGGCACGATCCTGCGAACGCTCTGTCCGGGACCGTGACGAAGACGATCAGCGGCATCCAGCTCTACGACCCGATCAATCGCGATGGCTCCGTCGCCTTCTACGCAACGTTCCAGGACGGAAGCGAAGGTGTCGTGCGCGCCGAGGGCGACCGCGACGGAGACGGACTGCTCGACGTGTGGGAGACCGCGGGAATCGACGCCGACGGCGACGGGCTCGTCGACCTCAACCTCGCCGCGCTCGGCGCCAATCCGTTCCACAAGACCGTGTTCGTCGAGGTCGATGCGATGAACGGCCACGCGCCCGATCCGATCTCGCTCGGCCAAGTCCAATCGGCCTTCGCGAACGCTCCGGCGAGCCAAGTCAACAACCCGGACCTCCTGGATGGCATCGACGTTTTCGCGTTCATCGACGAGACCACGATCGGGTCCCTGCCCCTGCCCAACGCGCTCGCCGACAGCGATGCGATCAAGGCGCAGTTCTTCGGCACGCTGCTCCAGCGGCAGAACGCGAACGCTGTGAACATCCTCGCGGCCAAGAAGCTCGCCTTCCACTACTGCTTGTTCGTCGACACGATCTTCGGCAAGGCGACCACGGGCGAGGCGGAGGTCCCCGGCAACGACTTCCTGGTTGCGCTCGGCGCGCCGAAGTGGGCCACGCACATGGCGACCTACGGGCGGCTCAACGTCGAGGCCGGGACGTTCATGCACGAGCTCGGTCACAACCTCGGGCTGTCGCACGGAGGACTCGACGCCCTGATGTACAAGCCCAACTACCACAGCGTGATGAACTACTACTGGCAGTTCCCCAACGCGAAGAACGACGTGTTCTGGTCGCTCGGCTATTCGCAGACTCCGTTGAACACACTCGACGAGAGCGCACTCACCGAAAGTCCGGGCATCGGGGGCGACCCATCGATCATGACGCTCGTCGGACCGCTGCCGACGCGTCTCGTGCCGGAGGGCGGAACCGCCGATTTCGACGGCATTCCGCTGACCGCCGGCCCCTACGCCCAGAACATCAACGACATCGATGCCAGCGATCCACAGCCGCCCAACGAGAAGCTCGTGGGCTACGCCGATTGGCCGCTCCTGCGATTCGACTTCCGCAACACGGTCGACTTCGCGAACGGATCCCATTTCACGGCCTCGGCGCAGCCCGAGATCGACGATCAGGCGATCGACCAGCTGGAGCAGAGTTGCCCGACGCCGACGATCTACTGCACGGCGAAGGTCAATTCGCTCGGCTGCACTCCGGTGACGTCCTTCAGCGGCAGCACGAGTCTCTCCGGTCCCGACGATTTCGTCGTCCACGTCGACAACGTGCTCAATCGACGCCGCGGCGTGATCCTATGGAGCAAGAAGTCGATCCTGCAGCCCTTCGGCGGCGGATTCGTGTGCGTGGAAGGTCCGCATGTTCGATCGCTGCAGATCGCGAGTTCCGGCGGAAGCCCGCCGCCGACGAAGGACTGTTCCGGTGCCTTCTCTGCGCCCTTCACGCATGCCTACATGAATTCGAAGGGCATCCAAGTCGGCGACTTCGTCTTCGCACAGTGCTGGAGCCGCGACGCGGGCTTCGGCGGCCCCAATGACATCGGACTGAGCGCGGGCGTCGCGTTCTTCGTCTGTCCGTAGCGGGCGACGAGCCGACGCAGAGCCCGTGGGCATCCGCGACGCGCGTTCGGTCGCGATGTCTTCGGGTAGTTTCTCCACGACGGCGACGGACGTGCCGCTTCGCAATCCGCCTCTCCCCATGCCCATCGAATCCATCACTCCCGTCCTCAACGTCAGCGACGTGCCCAAGAGTTTCGCTTGGTTCGAAGCGCTCGGGTGGAAACGGGGGTTCGCCTGGAACTCCGGTGGGGTGATCGCGGGCGCGGCGGATCGAAATGCGCATGGCGAGGCCCACTTCGGGAGCATCTGCGTCGAGAAGGCGACGATCTTCCTCTGCAGCAATGGTCAGGGCGCGCGCGGCACGATCCTCCCGCGTTTCCCCGGCGACGATGCGACCGACGGCGTGTGGATGTCGTGGTGGATCGACTCGCTCGAGTCGCTCTCCGAGCTGCATGAGCGCGCGGTTGCGCTCGGCTATCTGGTCACGATGCCGCCGACCGACGAGCCGTGGGGCGTGCGCGAGTTCCACCTCCGCCATCCCGACGGGCACATGTTCCGCGTCAGCGCCGGGCTCGGCCGCGAATGAACCGAAGCGCGCCGACTCAGAACGACCAGATCACGCTGACCAGCGCCGTCGTCTGGCCCTTCGAGGTTCCGTTGTCGGTTTCGAACACGGACTGGTCCGACCAATCGTGGCGCAGATCGAAACGGATGCGCACGTTGTCGTCGATCCGGAATTCCGGCGTCAGCGTCAGTTCGCGCAGCCGCTGATCGACGCCGGTGCGCGCGCCGTCGCGGTCGTCGAATTGCTCGGCGCGCAACGCGAGAGAGACGCGCGGCGTGAAGCCGTAGCGTACGTAACCCGCGGCGCCGCTCCAGATCGCGTCATCGCCGGACGGCGCGGCGTTCTCTTCGGTGCCGTAGTCGGCGTTCAGTCCGAGCGTCAGCTCCTCGGTCGTCTTCCACACCGCGATGAAATCGAAGACGTTGCGCGAGTCGCCTTCGTCGTCGAGCTGCTCCGGCCCGCTGATGCCGTTCAGATAGAGACTGACGTTCGAGCAAGGCTTGTACGCGATCTGCGAACAGATCGACTTCGAGCTGTTGTTGTCGCGGACGTCGTCCCAACCGTTGACGACCTGCACGTGCGCGCTGAGCTGATCGCTGAACGGATAAGTCATCCGCACGCCGGTGTGCGTCGAAGGGAGCCCGAAGCCGAACAGGAACGAGCGCGTCGCGTTGTCGTTCCAACCGTCGTAGCCGTCGATCAGCTCGATGCCCATGTGCGTGACGTACTTGCCGACGTCGAAGCGCAAGCCGCGGCCGACGGGAGCGATCCAACTCACGAACGCCTGCTGCACGTCGAAGTCCTCCGCCTCGCCGGTCACGGGATCGCGGAAGAGACCGCGCGCCGCGGTCGCGCGCGGAATCGTGCTGCCCGCCACCAGGTCGACGCGGAAGCCCGATTCGGACGGCAGCGCGACGGGCTTCTGCACGACGAGCCCGGCGACCGGGATCTCGAAGCTGTCGGCGGGAGCGTCGAAGACGCGGAACTGGCTCGTCCGCGACTTCGGGCTGTTGAAGTTGGTCTCGGCGTAGAACGACAGGTAGCCGTTGACCTGAACGGCTTCGTACCACGGCTTCGCGAGCGCGTTCGTCGCGAGCGGCGCCACCTCCGCGGTCGGAGGATCTTCAGTGCCCTGCGTCGTCGCGGCGATCGCGAATGAAGACAACGCCAACACGGCAAACGGGCGCACCGGACCAGTCATCGAAGTGAGCGTGGCTCGCAGCATGGTTCAGATCGCATCCTCGAGGTAAGCGCGTTCACCGTGGAGACCTTCGTCGAGACCGACTTTCTCGGTCGCATCCGCGACGCGCACGGGAGTCAATTTGTCGATGAGCCACAGCATGCCCAACGTCACGACGAAAGCCCACACGGACGAGATCGCGACCGCGGCGCACTGCATCAAGAAGAAATGCGTGTTGCCGCGCAGCAGTCCGTCGACGCCCGCCGGATTGAACGCCGTGGTCGCGAACACGCCGCACAGGATGATGCCGATGAAGCCGCCGACGCCGTGCACGCCCCACACGTCGAGCGCGTCGTCCCAGCCGAGCTTGTTCTTCAGCGCGACCGCGTAGAAGCACACGACTCCCGCGATGACGCCGATCAGGCACGCGGTCGCCGGCGAGACGTAGCCCGCGGCCGGCGTGATCGTCGCGAGTCCCGCGACCGCGCCGGTGAGCAGACCGAGGAACTTGGGTCGACGCGTGGTCATCCAATCCATCGCGAGCCACGCGACGCCCGCGAAGGACGCCGCGAGATCGGTGTTGATGAACGCGACCGCCGTGACGGAATCGACGCGGAACTCGCTCCCCGCATTGAAGCCGTACCAACCGAACCACAGGAGCCCGGTCCCGAGCGCGACCAACGGAATGCTGTGCGGCCCGCGATCGGCGACGGTGCGCTTGCCGACGTACAGGACCGACGCGAGCGCCGCGATGCCGGCGATGTTGTGCACGACGATGCCGCCGGCGAAGTCGAGGACGCCCCACTTCGCGAGGATGCCGCCGCCCCAGATCATGTGGACGAACGGGAAGTACACGAGCACCAGCCAGCCCGTGAGGAACAGCATGTACGCCTTGAACGTGACGCGGTTCGCGAACGCGCCGGTGATCAACGCCGGCGTGATGATCGCGAACATCATCTGATATCCGAAGAAGACGAACATCGGGATGCCTGCGTTGATCGGCGACGGCGTGTCGAGCGCGATGCCGCGCAAGAAGGCCCAGTCGAAGTTGCCGAACACTCCGTGGAAGTCGGTGCCCTTGTCGAGGCTCCCGGAGAAACAGAGCGAGAAGCCGAAGGCCCACCACAACACCGTGGTCCAGCCCATCGACACGAAGCTCTGGATCATGATCGCCAACACGTTCTTGCGACCGACCAAGCCGCCGTAGAAGAACGCGAGGCCAGGCGTCATCAGCATCACGAGGCTGCTGCACAGCAACATGAAGCCCGTGTCTCCCGTGTCGATCTTCATCACGCTCTCTCCTTCAAGGACGTCGGTCGAGCCGCGGTTCGGCCCGCGTGACGATAGCGCGCGGCGCGCCGACGCAAGTCGACGTTCTGAAGACGCGCCCGCATTTCTCGGGCGACGGGACCGGCCTCGGCTACGTCGAGCGTCCGACGAGCCGTGCGTCCGCGGCGCGGCGTTCGTCGTGCAGACGATTCGCGCGGCGGTAGAGCGCCGCGGCGAGCGCGACGACGAACGGGATCAGCAACGCGAGCACGACCAGCCGCACGAACGCGTACGCGATCACGTCCTTCGAGCGCGCTTGCACGTCCGACGCGGCGGATTGCAAGGCCGTCGGGTTCCCGGCGACGGCAGGCGCGGACAGGAGCTCGTCGAGCTTGGCGGCGAGGAGCGTCAAACGATCGGCGACGTCGCCTGTCTGCGCGACGATCACGCCGTAGTCGGCGAGCGTGTTGCGAGCGGGCGCCTCGGCGCTCGACGTCGTCTCCGGCGGTGCCTTGAGTCGCGCCGTCAACGCCTCGGCGGCTCCGAACGCGACGGTCAACGAATGTGCGGCCTGGTCGGTGGCGTCGACGGTCGCGCGGAACGTGCCGAGCGTGTCGCCGAACTTCTCCTGCGCGCGCTCGAGGTCCTCGGGCCAACGCTCCGCGACGACGGTGACGCGCGCGAGCGAATTCGAGAGCGCAACGAGCTCCGGCGCGCGCAGCAGCTCCTGCGTCAGACTCTCGACTTGCCACTTGAGCAACTGCGGCAAGCGACTGCCGTAGAAGAACACGCGCTCGCCGAGCATGCGCGACTTCTGCACTTCACGTTGCGCGGGATCCAAACCGGCGAGCGGATCGAGCGCGACCAACGCGAGCAGACTGTCGCCCGACTGCTTGGTCTCGACGATCGATTGTTGGCGCGCCTTCGCGAAGTCTTCGAGTCGGACGTTCGCGACGTACGTCGCGTCGGGGTTCTCCGCGCGCCACGCGGCGATCAGTTCGCGGAGCTCGCGTCGCTGCGCCGCAGTCATCGCGCGGGCCGCGATGCGCCAGATCTTCGCCTCTTGATCGCGATAGGTCGCGATCAAAACGCCGACGAGCTCGTCGCCGTAGCGCTCGCTCGCGGCCGGCGTCTCGAGCACCATCCGTTGGAGCGTGACCATCACGATCATGTCCGCCAACGCGACGTTCGGGTTCGGACTCGACGCGATCGAGAGCGCCGCGGAAACGGTGGCGAGCTTGTTCTCGATCGCCGCGCGTCGCAGGCGGCGCGCATGCTCCTGATCGGCCTCGTTCGCATCGTCGTTCGTCGAGTCCGTCGCGGCGCGGCCGGCAGCGGCGACACGGTTCCACTGCTCGGCTAGCCGAGAGTCGAACGTGTCGGTGAACGACATCAGCTCCGACTGGATCGCGGCGGCGGTCAGCTTCCCCGGCCCGAACCGCGACTCCGAGTGAATGCGCGTGATCGGCGAACGGAGCTCGAAGCCGAACACGCTGCAGCCGGCGAGGGTCGAGCCGCACGCGGCGAGCAAGACGGCCAAAGCGAATGTGCGAAGGACGGACATGTTGGAGGTTCGACTGCGTGCGAGGCATCGGCCGTTCGACCTACGCCGTGACCTTCCCCGAGTCGTCGACGGCGATGATGCGCCGATCGCGCGCGAAACCAATCCGCATGAGTAGGCAATCGACGGGGACGCGCGACGAAGAGAGCGTTGTCCGACCGCCTCAACGCGGATCAGAAAGCCGCGCGCTCACGACCGGCGGGCCGTCGCCGATCCGAAGCCTGTCGACCGTGGTGAAGTCGATCGGCAGCGTCCGATCCGTGAACCAGTCGTACATCACGAAGCTCGTCGCTCCGACCGGCGCGAGCGGCACGCTCTGGGGTTCGGGAACGTCGACCGAGGACATCGTCTTGACGAGCTCCTCGCCGCGCCACTCCCATGTGACCGTGATCCGACCGCGCGCGAAGTCGAGCACTGTGTAACTCATCGACGTATCGGTCGACCACGAGAGCGGCGCGACGCCTTCGAGCTCGACACGTTCGAGCGGCCCGAAACGCTCGACCAGGCCGCAGAACATCGCGCTCCAACTCGACAGCCCCGCCACGCACGGCGTGGCGCGCAGCTCCTCGATCACGTCGAGCGTGCGACGCGCGATGCGCTCGTTCAGCTTCGCTCGGTCCGCATCGGGAGCCCAGATCGCGTCGAACGCGCGTTGCCCGTGCGGCGCTAGCCACAGACGATCCGGCGTCGTTCGCGACACGCGAAGCCGAGCGCCGTCGGGGATTTCGTAGCTTCCCTCGAACGCCGCGAGCTCGGATGGAAGGAGCTCGAGCGTGCGCGGCGCGAGCGGCACATCGTCGCCGATCATCAAGTCGCGCAGCGCATTTCCCACCTCGTCGGCGCGGTCGCCCGCATCTTGCTGTCGCGAGTTCGTTGCGACGACGATCGTCGTGTCGTCGCACGTGTAACGCCGAACCGTCGTGCGGAAGTTGTCGTAGGTCCCGTTGTGGAAGACGAGGCCGACCGTTCCGTCGGCGCGCGTCCGCACTTCCCAGCCATACGCGTACCGGGCGTCGGGGCCTCGCTCCTCGGCACCGACGCCGCTCCAGTGCGAACGGGGCGTGAAGAGCTTCCGTCGCGCGTCTTCAGGCAGCACCTGTCCGGCGTCGAGTGCTCGCAACCATCGAAAGAGTTCGTCGGGCGAAGACACCATCTCGCCCGCTCCGAACGTCGCGCCGTGGAGCGGCCAATCACGCGGCGAGCCCGAATCGTAGAGCCCCCACGCTCCGCGCGCGACTTCGCCCGGAGCCCACAGCGCGGCGTCGCCGTGCCAACCGGTGCGAGTCAGCCCCGCGGGGCGCAGAAGTCGCTCCGTGACATAGCGCGCGTAGGGCAGACCCGAGGCGCGCTCGATCACCAAGCGCAACAACACGTAGCCCACGTTCGAGTAGCGGAACGTCGTTCCCGGCGCGCTCTCGAGCGGAAGTGCGAGCACGCGCGCAGCGAGCGTCGGATCGTCGACCGTCGTCGTGCGCTGGTCGCCCGTCTCGAAATCGCCCGGCAGACCCGAGGTGTGCGTGAGCAGATGATGAATCGTGATCTCGCGTTTGTCCGCCGGTGCATCGGGAAAGTAGCGCGCGAGCGCATCGTCGACGCTCAAGCGCCCGTCGAGTTCGAGCCGCAGAACCGCGACCGCGGCGAACTGCTTGGCGACCGACCCGATGTCGAAGACGGTCGAACGCGTGACCGGAATGCCGCGGCGCTGGTCTGCGAAGCCGTAGCCGCCGTCGAGGAGCACCGTGTCACCGCGCGCGACCAAGACGGAGCCGCTGAACGCGCCGCACCGCGCGAGGCGATCGACGTACTCGTGCAGCTTCGCGCCGCCCGGCCCGACGACGACGTCCGACGTCGGGGCGACCGTGCGCTCGGCGCGCGGCGCGGCGCACGCAACGAGGAACGCGAGCATGCAGGCGAACACGACGACGGGACGCGACGAAGTACGAGCCCGTATCGGGATCGCGGACGGTGAGTCAAACTGGGCTCGCGGACCGAATCCGCGCGCGATGCGAACGACGATCATGTGGACCGAGCGTAGGCCCGACGTCGTGTCGGAGCTTTCGAAATCGTGCTCGTCGAGGGATCCGTGATGGTGCGTCTCGGAACAAGCGTTCAGTTCGAGTCCGGCGAACTCCAAGTCGTCGCGACGCACTGGCGGCGGGACGAACATCCGTCGTCGTCGACCGCGGAGACTCCGACGGCGATCGTCGAGCTCCTCGACCGCGGCAGCTTCGTGCAACAGCGACGCGCGGACCGCGAATGCGTCGATCGCAACGCGATCGCGTACTTCAATCCCGAGGAGCGCTTCCGTGTCGAGCACCCGATCGGCGCCGAGAACTCCGGGCTGTGGATCCGGATCGGCGCGGCCTGGTGGGAAACGACCGGGCGGGAACTGGGACTCCCCGCGCGCGACCCGCGCTCACCGTTCCGCCGCTCGACGGCGATGTCGACGTTCGCCGTCGACGTCGCGAGGCGTCGACTCGCGCGGCGAGTGAGCGAAGGCGCGGCGGCCGAGCCGCTCGGCGTGGAAGAAGCGCTGCTCGACGTCGTCGTTCACGCGCTCGACGCGCACGAAGGAGCATCTCCGTCGCGTCCCGTGTCGGGGCAACTCGCAGGACGCGTCGAAGCCGCACGTCTGTTCCTCGCGGAGCACCATCGTCGAAGGCTCCGGCTCGTGGACATCGCCGCGGCGGTCGGCGGCTCGCCGTATCCGCTGTGCCGCGCGTTCGCGGCCGTTACCGGTCGAAGTCTTCATCGACACGTCGTGTCGCTCCGACTGCGCGGGGCGCTCGACGAGATCGAGGCCGGTTGTCGCGATCTCACCGAGCTCGCGTTGCGCTCCGGCTTCGCGAGCCACGCGCACTTCACCGCGTGTTTTCGCGCCGCATACGGCGTTGCGCCGAGCCACGCCCGAGGTCAACGACGTACTCGCCGTTGATGCGGCCGGAGCTCCACGCCGGCGCACGCGTCGAAGCGCTTCCCGACATCAAGTGCGCTCGCCCGCGACGAAATGAGTGGCGGGCTCGTTCTTCAGCACGCCGCGGATGTTGAGCGTCGCCAACGCGATCTGGAGTCCGATCAAGGTGTACGCGCGATCGTTCACGCCCCGCAGCGACCAGAGGACGTTGCTCGCGAGGAAGCACCAGAATCCGACCTTGCGTTTCCGCTTCGAGAGCGAGCCCATCGACCACGCCGCAGCGACGGTGATGACCATCGCGGGCCACTGCTGCGAGTCTAGGAAACTCACGACGAAGCGCGGGGCGCAATCGCCGCCCTACGGCGTGAGCACGACACGCGATTCGAACGAACGCTCAGCGCGTGCAGCACGCCATCGGGCAACTCGCGTCGCAGACCTTGCCGCAGCACTCGCGGTACTCGCCGGGCGCGCTTCTGTTCGCGAAGTAGTCCGTGCAACACGGCTTCGTGCACGACGAATCGCACTGCGACGCGCAGCAGGCGCGGTACTGCGTGCCTTCGACGGAGCCGACTTCGTTGCGCGTCTCGCCCGAGCGACAGGCCGCGAGCGACAACACGCTGAAAGCCGCGAACGCGGCGCTGAATCGAAGATTCTCCATGATCTGCTTCCCGACGGAACGGTGAACGGGCGCGAAGGAACGAGACGCCCATTCACGCTAGAGATCTCGAGCATCGCGACCATCGACACAACCACCCACGCCGAGCGACGGACTTCGGTAGTGCGGAGCCGACCGCGCCGCTCACGCCGGCCCGAGATGCGGCGCGACGACTTCGCGCGTCTCAGAGCTCTTCAGGACCGGCACGATCTCGAACGTCACGCCGCAGCCGCGCCACTGGAGCACCCACTCCTGCAGCAGACGCAGGTCGTCGCACTCCATCACTTGGAAGCAACGCGCGAAGCTCGGCTCGATCCAACTGTCGACGTACTTGACGCCATCGGGGAGCATGCGACCGCGTTCACGCACGCGCTGGTAGACCGGGAGCATGTCGTTGTTCGCGAAGCGTTCGATGACCATGAAGAGCATGGGCTGAGTCTAGCGGCGGACTCGCGCTCGCGGCGCGGCGGTGTACGATGCGCCGCATGTCGACCTTCAACTTGCTCGTTCCGTTGTCGTTGTGCCTCGCGTCCCTCAGCTGCGCGGTGTCGTCGGGGGACAAGACTCCGGCGAAGGAAGGCGCCAAGGAAGAAGCGCGAGCGAGCGGTTTCTACGCGCTCGGCGCCGCCGATCTCGAAGGCAAGGACCAAGCGCTCTCACGCTACGCCGGCAAAGTCGCGTTGGTGGTCAACACCGCGAGCGAGTGCGGCTTCACGCCGCAATATGAAGGTCTGCAGAAGCTCTACGCCGAACTCGCGCCGCGCGGCTTCGTCGTGCTCGGTTGGCCGAGCAACGATTTCGGCGGCCAAGAGCCCGGCACCGCCGCCGAGATCAAGACGTTCTGCACCGACAACTATCACGTCACGTTCCCGATGTTCGCGAAGGTCGTGACCAAGGCGGGGCCTGAGCAATCGCCGATCTACGACGCGCTCGGCAAAGCGACCGGCAAGCTCCCGAACTGGAACTTCTGCAAGTACCTGATCGGCAAGGACGGCAAGATCCAGGGCTTCTATCCGAGCAAGGTCGCGCCCGACGACGCCGAGCTGCGCAAGGCGATCGAGGCGGCGCTCGCGGCGCACTGAAGTCACGTCGGGGACGGTTGTCCCCACCTCCGAGTCACGCACTAGACTTGGACGCGCGATGAAGACGCAGACCGCTCACTTGCTCGCCCTGTCGTTGGGCGGACTCGTTGCAAGCGCATTGATCGTGGCCATGCCGCTCACTCTGTCGCTTCGCTCGGTGCGTAACACGTTGCGAAACGTGGCGGTGTCCGAGTGGTACTCGGTGTTCCCGAGCGTCGAGATGCGGTTGGCGAAAGAGGCGCCACCGAGGAACGCACAAGTGCTCGCGGAGCTCGCGAGTTCGCGCGCGCACGCGTGGGACGGCGTCTATCGCTCGTCCGGTACATGGCCCGATGAGCTGGCGATCGCCCCCGGTGCCGGTTTCACGCACTACGAGTATTCGTGGTGCGGCAACGCTCCGGGCTGGCTCGCGTATGGACGGGTTCGCGCCGCGCACGAGGATCGATTGGACCTCACTGTCGAACTCGACTACCCGGAGATGCACGCGTCGGAACGATTCCATCTCGACGAAACGCTGTACCTGGTGCGCTGGGGCGACCTGCGCTTCGCGGTCCCGACGTGGCGAATGGAGACTTGGTGCGCGCAGGTTTCGAACGGCAAGAGCTTCCCTGACGCGCCGTTCCGCTATCTCGGGAGCGACCCGACCTTCGACTTCAAGGAGCCGCCGCGGCCGAGCGGAACGCCGAGCGTCCCGCTCGAGTTTCGGCACCTCCTCGTCGACGAACCGATCACGGGCAAGATCGTCGCGCTCGAAGAGTGGCGCCTGAAATCCGACTGGTCGAGCACCGAGCACGAGTTCTTCGATGTCGTGTACTCCGTCGACGTCGGCTCCGAAGCGAAGCTCGCGGTCGGGATGCGGCTCTTCGCCGACGGACCCGAGCCCAAGAATCGCGACTCGGGTCGCGTGACCCACGTCGAACGCAACTCCGCGCGCTTCGAGCTGATCGCCAGCGACGAACAGAAGAATTGGGCCGTCAGTTTGGTCGGGCGAACGGCGAGCACGCTGCACCCGGACGCTCCCGCGCGAACGCGCTAGTCGCTACTTCGCTTCGCTCGAGCCCGTCGCAGCGCGAGCCCATTCCGCGGCGGCGCTCGGCGCCAGCGGCGGGATCCAACGCCGCGCCTCGCGCGTGTTCCATTCGGCGCGCCACGCCTCGTGCTCCGGCGTGCGCGGAAAACTCTCGTTCGCGCCGTACGGATAACCGCTCATCGCGTGGAACGGCAACGGCTCGACGTTCAACGCCTCGAGCGTGTTCGGATCGCGGTCCTTCGCCCAACCGTCGAGGTAGAGCAGGTAGTCGCGCGTCCAACCTTCCGGCACCGCGGGCAACGCGCTCGCGTCGAAACGCAACGTCAACGCATCGCCGCTGCCGAGGATCACGAAGCGATCGTCGGCCTCGCCGAGCAACGCCTTGCATTCGCCGAAGCGCGTGTAGCGACCCGGGTGTTGGTTCCAACGCGGCTCCTCGGCGAGTTGGTTCCAATCGAAACGCTCGGGCAGATCGGCGCGGTCGGTCGCGAGCGCTCGACTGAAACCGCGCGACCACAAACGCGCGCTCTGCGGTTCGAGCGACGTCGTCGTCAGCGGCGCATCGTCGTCATCGACCGCGAGCCGGATCGAATCCCAGTAGAGCCGCAGCGTCGACACGAGGCGCAATTTCGGATGCTCGCGATCGAGCATGTCGCCGACGTCGATCACCATCGTCTTCGACTTGCCGGCGGGGAAACCGACCGGCGGCCCCGCGTCGCGCCATGCGCCGTCGGGGCCGGGCACCTGCACGATCGGCGGCACGAACTCGACGCCCGGCGTGCGCGCGCTCGCCATGTTCACGCTCGCGTCGGTCCAGAAGAACCAACCGGTGCAGACGAGGCGCAGACGCTTCGCGCCGCGCACGCGCTCGGGATCGAATTCGAGTTCGAGCCAGTGCGGCGTAGCTAGGCCGAGGAATTGGGGCTCGAGCGGCATGAACGGCAGCGCATGGACGTCGTCGATCGCGGCGAGCTCGCGCGTCCAGTCCTTGCCGTCGCTGCCGACGGCGCGCAGCGGCGACAACGGTTCGACCACCGTGTGCACGTGCGCCTCCGGGAACGGCGGCAGCGTGAAGCGCTCGTTCGGATAGATCGCGGCGTTCGCCGGATGATCGACGACGTCGAGGCGCGCGCGGTCGAGGTACGTGACCTCGCGCAGCTCTTCGGTGAACTGCATTTCGAGCACGCCGTCGCGCGGCGCGAGTTGGTCGCCGCGCACCAACACGAACTCGTCGTGATCGGGCGGCACCAACATGCCCGGCGCCATCTGAAGCCCTAGCGGCGTGACGCCGAGCACGTCGGAGACGAACGCGAAGTCCTTGCCGTTCCACGCATAGAGGAACGGACACGAACCGATCAACGACGCCGACTGCACCAACCCGCCGCTCGGCGTGTCGAGGAACGGCCGATCGGTCGGCGCGACGTCGAGCATCGTCTGCACCGCGCCATTCGGCCACGTCGTGCGCACGATGTCGAGTTTGTCGTACGGGCCGCAGCCGACGAGCTCGGGCTCGCCACGCCAATAGACGCGCCGGTAGAGACCGCGCGTGCGCGCTTCGACGACCGCGCCGATTGCGCGGCGGTTGTCCTTGAGGCCGAGCGGCGCGAGACGCGCGGCGTGACCGACCGGGCCGTTGCAACGGAAGAGCTCGAGCCCCGCGTCGGTCGCGCGCACGAGGTCCGCGTCGAGATCGTGATCGAGGTCGACGAGGAGCCACGGCGCGCTCGGCGCGGCGGCGCCCGCGATCGCAACCGGTGTTTCGACCGCGGAGGCGAAGGCCAACGCGCCGTCGAACGCGGAGCTCGCTCCGGACCAAAGCAGATCGCCGGTGCCGTCGAGATCGAGGTCGAGAGCGCGCGCGGTCGAGTTTTCGGGCACGACGAGCTTCGTCGCCGTGCGCGCGAACGAGCCGTCGCCGCGATTGCGCCACAGCGCGCTCGGGTTCCCGGGCACGCAGACGTCCGCTCGGCTGTCGGCGTCGAAGTCGGCGAGCACCGGCTCGCGCGCGAACGTCGTCGCGCCGCCGAACGCGCGCGCCGCGATGTCCTCGAACTTGCCCGCGCGATGGTTGTCCATCAGCACGAGCGCATTCGGGCCGCCGAGCAGCAGATCGACGTCGGAATCGCCGTCGAAGTCCTCGGTGTCGCACCACGCGAGTTCGCGCTCGTCCGGCAACGACGCGTCCTTCGACACGTCGACGAACGAACCGTGCCTTGCGCGTCGACGCGCGGCGCGGCGCCGTCGTCGCGGAAGAGGCGCGCGCCGAACGCTCCGACCAACAGGAGATCGAGATCGCCGTCGTGATCGAAGTCGACCGCGACGAGATCGGCGGGCGGCGAGGGCAAGCTCGGCAACTCGACGGGTGACTCGGTCCAACGTTGCGCGCTCGGATCGCCGAACAGAAGCTCCGCGCCGGTGCGATGTTCGAGCAACGACACCCTCGCCCCGCGGCAAACGACGAGGTCGAGGCTGTCGTGGTTGCCGAGATCGACGGCGCGCACGTGCTCGACCGCGCCGTCGACGATCGTCTCGACGTGGAAGCCGTCCGGACTCGCGAACGCCGCGAACAAACCGCGCGGACCGGCCGCGAGGAAATCGATGTCGCCGTCGCCGTCGAGATCGTGCGCGAAGAGCTTGCGCGCGCCGGCGAACTCGCGCGCGACCGGCGGCTCGGCGGTGAAGTTCGGCGCGCGCGGCGGCGCGGCCTCGGCGATGCCTTTCGGTCGCGGCGCGCGCAGACGCGCGAGCTCACCCTGGTCGAGCAACCGCGCATCGGCCGAGCCGTAGCCGAGCCGCGCGAGTTGTTCGTAGAGCTGCTTCAGCCGCTGCGCTTCCGCGCCGGGGCCCGAGCGCAGCTCGAGTTGCCACAACCGATAGACCGCTTGCACGTACCAGATTCCGGCGCGCTCGACGCCGAGCGCGAGGACATCGTCGAGCAACGGCCGCGCTTCGTCGGGCCGCCCGAGATCGGTCAACGTCGCCGCGAGCGCGACCCGCGTCGGTAGATCGTCGGGCCGCCCGCGGCGCACGCGCTCGAAGTGCGCGAGCGCGCCCTCGAAGTCGCCGCGTTCGAGCGCCATCCGCGCCTGCATGAAGTGCAGCGACGGGTTCTCGGGCTGGGCGGCGCGAATGCGCGCGAAGAACGGCTCGGGATCGGACGACGGACGATCGACGTAGTCGACGATCGCGGCGCGGACGAGATCTTCGAGCTCCGGCTTCTCCGCCGCGACCAACGGCGCGAGCTCCTTGCGCGCGCCCGCGAGGTCGCCGGTCTCGAACTTCGCCGCGGCGCGTTCGCGCGCGAGCACCGTCTCGACCGAGGCCGCGGGCGCCGCGCCGTCGGACGCGCCGCGTCGTTCGTACGCGCGCCGCCCCCACCACACGGCGAGGACGACGAAGGCGGCGAGCAGGAGGAAGGCGACGCGCTTCACGTGAGGTGCGGGAGCGTACGGCAGACGGCTCGCGCTATCCATCGGCGACGCGATCCACTACCTTGCACGCGCCGCTCCAAGCAGCATCGAGGGGATTTGAATTCGTACCGTGTGACCGGGATCGCGTTCGCGATCGCGTGCTGTGCCGGCGTCGCCGACGCGCGGCAAAGTGAGCCGACCGGTTCCCGTCCGGTGCGCGATCCCGACCGCGGCCTCGACCCGGCCTTGCGCGCGAAGTTGGCGTCGGTCGACGAGCGCCTCGATTCGTCCGCGGTCGAGCATTGGGCGACGGCGATCGGCGTGCACTTGCGCGAAGTCTCGGTGCGTTGGAGCGAGGATCGGTTCGACGACGAGTTCGCCCGAGCCCGTTGGATCGACGGTGAGCTGCGGGTCGGTCCGTTGTTCGATCCCTCGACGACGCCCGAGAGCGAACGTGGAGCGTGGCGCGTGCACGACGGCAAGGTCGACGAAACGGCCGCCCGCGAACCGTTCGCGCGAGCGCTCGCCGCGTGGCGTGGGTCGTTCCGCGGCGCAGCGCGGCTCGACTTCGAGGTGATCGGCTTCGAAGGCGCGCCGCCGAGGGTCGAGGCTCGCGTCCGCGTCTCTGCGAGCGGTGCGAATGCGTCCGCGAAGTTGCAGCACAACGCGACGTGGTCGTGCGCGTGGCGCCTCGACGGCGACGCGGCCGAACTCGTCGACGTGCGCGTCGTCGACTTCGAGGCGGTCGAGCTCCCGCTCGACGAACGCGGCCTCTGCGCCGACGTCACCGAAGAACTCTTCGAGGATCCGACGTTCTTCCGTGAGCGCCTCGCTCCCGGCCTCGACCATTGGCGCGCGCGGATCGCGGCGACGCTCTTCCCCGGCGCGCTCGGACACCACGGTCTCGCGCTCGGCGACGTCGACGGCGACGGGCTCGAGGATCTCTACCTGTGTCGGCCCGGTGGACTCCCCAATCAACTGCTGCTGCACACGCCGCGGCACACGCTCGTCGACGCGTCGGCGAAGGCGGGCGTCGATCTGCTCGACGCGTCGTCGAGCGCGTTGCTCGCCGACTTCGACGGCGACGGTGACGTCGATCTCGTCGTGTCGACAGGCACGGGACTAGTGTTCTTCGCCAACGACGGCGCGGGGCATTTCGAGCGCAAGGGTCTGCTCGAGCGCTCGCTCGCCACGTCGCTCGCAGCCGCCGACTTCGATCGCGACGGCGATCTCGACTTGTACGCGTGCTCGTACCTCTCGCCGTACGAACAGAACGGTCTGCCGGTCCCCTACCACGACGCGAACAACGGCGAAGCGAACATGTTGTTGCGCAACGACGGCGCGTGGCGCTTCGTCGACGTCGCGTCGGCGGTCGGACTCGAGGCCAACAACAAGCGCTTCAGCTTCGCCGCCGCGTGGGAGGACTTCGACGACGACGGCGATCAGGACCTCTACGTCGCCAACGATTTCGGGCGCAACAATCTATATCGCAACGACGGCGGTCGCTTCGTCGACGTCGCGGCCGCGCTCGGGGTCGAGGACATCGCCGCGAGCATGGGCGTCGACTGGGGCGACGTCGATCGCGACGGTCGGATCGACCTCTACGTCACCAACATGCACTCACCGGCCGGCGGACGACTGGCGTCGCGGCTGGACTTCCGCGCGTCGTCCCCGGCGGCGATCCGGAACGCATACCGTCATCACGCAGAGGGGAATTCGCTGTTCCTGAACCGAGGCGACCGCGGGTTCAGCGACGCCGCGAGCACCAGCGGCACGGCGTTCGGTCGTTGGGGTTGGGGCGCGATCTTCGTCGACTTCGACGACGACGGCGCGCTCGACCTCTTCGCTCCCAACGGTTTCGTCACCGGCGAGCGCGAGCCCGACCTCGACAGCTTCTTCTGGCGCCAAGTCGTGACGCAATCGCCGGAAGTTCCGGGCGAGCCCGGTGACGACTACTCGCTCGGTTGGCGCGCGGTGAATCACCTGATGCGCCAGGGCTATTCGTGGAACGGCCACGAGCGCAACGTCGCGCTGCTCAACGTCGGCGGCGCGCGTTTCGCCGACGCTTCGAGCGCGCTCGGCCTCGACCAACCCGACGATTCGCGCGCCGCGGCGCGCATCGATTGGGACGGCGACGGCGACGAGGATCTGATCGTCACCAACCGCAGCGCGCCGATGTTGCGTGTCTTCGAGAATCGCCGCAGCAACGGCAACGCGTGGATCGCGTTCGACCTGCGCGGCAGCGATGCGAAGCACACCGCGGTCGGCGCGCGCGTGACGGTCGAGGACAGCGACGGACGCAAGCACGCGAGCACGCTGCGCTGCGGCGCCGGTTATCTCGCGCAGTCGACGTCGCGCGTGCACTTCGGGCTCGGTCGCGCGGGAGTGCGCGGAGTCACCGTGCGTTGGCCGAGCGGCGAGACCGAGGACTTCGGCGCGCCGAAGGCGGGCGCGGCGTACCGGCTCGTGCAAGGCACGCACGCGGTGAGCGCGGTTCCCGCGACCGCGGCGCGCGCGCGTTCACGCGCGAACACGCCGCCGAGTTCCGTCGCCGACGCGTGCGTGCGCACCGTGTTGCCGACGCCGTTGCCGTTGCCGCGCTTGGTGCTCGAGACGTGGGACGGCAAACCGGCGGCGGTGCTCGGCATCACGCTCGACGGGCCGCAGGGAACCGGTCGGCCGTTGGTGTTGATGCTGTGGTCGGTCGACGACGCGGCGTCGCGCTTCGAGCTCGAGCGCATCGGTGCGGTCGCCGAAGGTTGGCGTGCCGCGGGCATCGAACAGGTGCTCGCGCTCAGCGTCGACGCGGAGAAGCCCGCACGCGAACGCGCCGTCGTCGCGTGGAAGGAAACCGCGTGGCCGTTCGCGCGCGCGTTCGTCGGCGAGGAGGCGTTGAGCGTGCTCGAGCTCGTCGACGGCGCGTTGCACGACGACGCGCGCGGCTTGACGTTGCCCGCCGCTTTTCTGATCGACGGGCGCGGACGGCTGGTCGCGGAGTACCGCGGGCCGCTCGACACCGAGCGACTGCGCGAGGACCTCGCGCTCTTCGATCTCGACCCCGCCGCGCGCCGCGACGCCTCCGTGCCGTTCCCCGGCCGTTGGATCGGGCCGCTGCCGCAACCGCTCGAGTCGGACGTCGCGTCGCGCTTGCAGGCGCACGGACTCGAACGGCCGGCGAGCGAGTACTCGCTCGCGCGCGTCGAAGTGCGCGAGAGCTCCGCGGCGAACGTCGAGTTCCAGATCGGCGTCGCGCGTGAGCGCCAGGGGCAACTCGCCGACGCGGTCCAACACTATCGGCGCGCGCTCGCCCTCGATCCGAGCCACTTGCTCGCCGCGCAGAGCCTCGCGGTCGCGCTTCACCGCCAAGGCGAACAGGCCGCCGCGCTCGCCGCGTACAAGGAAGCGTTGAAGCTCGATCCCGCGGACGCCCAGACGCGCTGCAACTTGGGCTACCTCTACCTCGCGCTGAAAGACGTCGCGGGCGCCGAAGGCGAAGTGCGCGCGCTGCGCACGTTGAAGAGCGAACTCGCCGAGGTGCTCGAGGCGAAGGTCCGCGAGTTCGAGAGCAAGTAGGCGCGCGCAGCGCCCACTGCTTCAATCCTCCATCGGGACTTTGTTCGCCCGCACGACGTGGGAGCGACCGCTCGAACGCGTGCGTGCGAGCGCGTCGGCTTCCGCCGCCGGCTTGTCGGCGTAACCGAATTGCTTGACCGACGCGCCGGTCGGGCTGCACACGTCCCAGACGACTTTCATGCGCTGGGGCACGACGACCTTCTTGGCGCGGACCTTTTTCGGTCCGGCGACCTTGGTCGCCTTCTTCGCGGTCTTTTCCTCGGCGGTGACTCGAGCTTCTTCCGCCGCGCGTGCAATCCGATCACGATTCGACATGCGTGCCATGGCAAGGATTCTATCCGATTCGACGTCGCGAACTCGAATCGGACTTCGGGAAGTGCGGGACGGCGCCTTGGCGGCCAGAGGTCGCTTCACTCCAAGTAGCCGAGGGATTGGAGACCATCGGAGCGAACGGGCGCCCCATCCGCGTTGAAGATGTCGCGCAGCGTCAACCAAGTTCCGTCCGCCTGTTTGCGACGGATCTCGATGAACTTGCCGGTCTCCTCCATGGTCTCGCCCGACTGCGCGGTTGCGGTCAGGAGTACGTACTCGCCGCGCACGAATGCGGTGTCGCAGCAACCGCCCACTTCGAGGTCCTCGGAGACGATAAACACCAGCGGCGGAAAGGCGGCAAACCACGCGCGGATCGCATCGCGGCCCGAGACCACCGGCTGATTCGGCGGCAAGAGCATCGCGTCGTCTGTGTACCCGGCCGCGACAGCATCCCAATCGGAGGCACGCACGGCCTTCAACCAAGCCGCGGAGTTCGCGGCGAGCGCCTCGCGATCGGCCTGCGACAACGACTTCGAGCACGCCGCCGGCGCGGCGCAGTCCGCGCACTTGCAGGCGGCGAGCAGGACGAGGACGAGCGCTGCGACGAGGCGAAGCGGATGGATGTTCATGCGGGAGCTCCTGTGCGGCGGATTCTGTCGCACGAGCTCCGCGAGATCCAGCTCGCTCCGCCTGCGCGTCAGCGACTCGGCACGGCCGAGGGCGCCGCCGAGAACGAGCTCGGGTGCGCGCGCCACCAATCGCGCAACGCCGCGACTTCGGCGCGACGCGCTGTCGCATCGCCCTCGGCGTGGAACGGCAGGCCGGAGTCGACGTGCGCGCGCAGGTGCTCGAAAGCGTCGGTTCGGGCCTGTTGCGCATCGCCCGCCTCCATCACGTCGAGCAGGAACGGAACGCCGCTCGCGTCACCGAGCTCGAGCGCGGCCTCCGCCATCTCGACCTTGAGGTCGTCGTCCTCCTCGACCGCGGCGGCGGCGAGGATCGGCGCGGCACTGGCGGGTTGAGCGAGACGGCGCACGGTCTTCAACGCCTGCTCGCGCAGCAAGTCGTTCGGCGTCCGCAGCAGGCCGTGGATCTGCGGCAGGAAGTCGAGCGCGTGACGCTCCGCCACCAAGTCGAGCAATTTCGAACGCACCTCGACGTCGGCGTTGGCGAGCAAGTCGGGAACCAACGGGCGGACTTCGGGCCACAACTCGGGCTGCGCTTCGAGCGTCAGGAGCGCGATCATGCGCTCGCTCTTCGCGCCGGTCTGGAGCAACCGAATGACGTCGACGGTCTCATGACGTCGCAACAGCAACGAACCGCCGAAGAACGCGGTGAACGCGACCGCGCCGAGCGCGACGCGGAGGCTCGCGCTCATCCGACTCGAACTGTGCAGCCAGAAGTGGACGACGCCGGCGAGTGCGAGGAAGCCGCCGAAGCAGACGACGATCACCGGGCCGCTAGGTAGATCTTGGTAGTACGAGATCCACACGCCGAGTGCGCTGACCAACGTCGCCACCGTCCAACCGATCACGAGGCGCACGCCGATGCGCTCGGCGAACAGCACCGCGACGACCGCGGGGATGACGAGGTACGAGAACACCAGCAACACGCCCGCGATCGACACCGAGCGCGTGACGACGAAACCGAGCGACACGTAGAACAGGAAGTCCCACAGGCGCACGTTGACGCCCTCGGCTTCCGCGCGCGCCGGGTCGATCGAGATCGCCAGGAAGCGCGCGCGGAAGACGTAGTGGAAGATGCCGATCAGCGTGTACCCGATCGCCGTCTCGACGATCGTCGCGCCGTTGACCAGCAGGATGCTGCCCGCCTGGAGGTCGTGCACTTCCTCGGCGCCGTGCGGCAACTTGGCGCTCGCCAACATCGTCGCCGCGAGCGCGACGGCGTACGTGATGCCGATGATCGCTTCGTGAGGCACGCGCTCGTGCTTCATGCGCGTCATCGAGAACACCGCGGAGCCGACGAAGGTGAACGCCAACGCGAATCCCTTCGCCGCCCACGGGAACGCGTCGCTCTCCCACCCGAGCAGAGCGCCCCACACGACGCCGAACGCCGCGAGCGTCGCGAGCGCGAGGTCGACGAAGATCACCTTGCGTTCGATGACGTGGATCCCGAGGTACACGTGGATGCCCGTGACCACGAGGCACGCGAGGAACGGATACAGCATCGAGTGGAAGAACACGGCGTCCATGCGGAGTCTCCTGAGCGCGGCGTCAGTTCGTGGTTTCCGAAGCGACGAGCTTGTCGAGGAAGTTCTGGATCAACGCGAAGTAGTCGGTGATGCCGACCTCGGAGCCGACGTCCATGGGAACGACGACGACGTGCACCTTGGTGTGCTCGGCGAGGTAGTCGGCGACCGCGCGGTCGTAGAACACTTCCTGCATCACCGTCTTCACGTGTTGTTGGCCGATCAGTTCGACCACCGCGTCGCGGTGACGAGCGGAGGGCGGGATGCCGGGCTTCTCTTCGATCTCGATCGGCACCTTGAAGCCGAAGCGATCGGCGAGGTAGACGCTGGTCTTGTGGTACGTGACGATCGGCCGACCTTGCAGGCCGTGCGCGAGCTTCAGCCAACCGCCGAGCGAGTCCTCGAGTTGCTTCGACTTCAGGAATTCGTCGAGGCTATTTTGGCGAGCGAGCCGCGCGAGCTTCTTGCCGCCGAC
>JAIOPM010000009.1 GCA_021413885.1 Planctomycetota bacterium | reverse complement strand
GTGACCGCTGGTGAGCTCGATCTCCAGCGCCGCGGCCGCAGGCTTCGGTGCCTCAGGAACGACTCGCACCGGCAGCAGCGTCGGTCCAGTTGGTCTCGCCGATGTTCGGCGATCTCGGTGTTTGCCTGCCCGCCGATTCAGTGCGTAGTAGATCCGCCACGCGGAGATTCCGCGACTGCGTGCGAAGGCCGCCGCGCTCTCGCCGCTCGCGTCAAACTCGGCCAGAAGGGATTCGCCGATCGATGCCGCGCATGTCTTCGAGGTGCTCATCCTCCAGACTCTGCAAACCGTTCAACCCTTCAACCAGATGGGCCGGCCGGACGCGTACCGAGCAGGTGCGAGTTCATGACGCACAGCCTAACCAGACGGGCTTCCGATGTCGGGGAAGCCCCGGGGAAGCAACGGCGCAACCGAGTTGCCTTCCCCGCAGATCGCGGTTGCCACTCCAGTGCTCCCGAGCGCAACCCGCGCAACTCCCTACGCGCCACACCTCTGCGCGCGCTGGGGCATCGTGAACGCGCGTTCCGAAACCCCGGTCCACGGGGAAGTTGGAGCGCAACTTCGAGTCGGCCGTTCCTGTCAGGTTCGGCGCAGGTGGAGCGTCACATTATTGTGGAAGTGGGACCCATACTCATCAACGGAGTAATCGCCATTCCTGATTCGAAGCCTCGCCGCACCACTCCTGCAATTGACCGTAGTCCCTAAGGCTGAGTCGGTGTGGTTCATAGCGACGCGCGTACTCCAATGCCGGCCCGGTGTATGACGACGTGGTGACAAACACCAATTTATCTGCTTTGAATTCGGAGTTCGCGCCCACAAAGGACCGGACCAAGGAGACGTCGACTGAATGCCGATCGGCATAACGCTTGAGTTCGACGGCCATCCGCAGTGGAATGCCGCTTATGCTCCTGACGCACACTAGATCCGCGCCGCCATCTCGGGTTGCCTTCGTTAGTTCCACTTCAAAACCAAGCTGCCGCATCAGGTCCGCACAAAAGCGCTCGAATTCGCGAGGCGATAGGGCCTGCAACACCGCCTTGTCCTTCATGGCGAGCGCTCGCAGGCGGTCGAACTCCCGTGCGACAGACAATCGGTGGCGAAGCGGAACGAGGATTCCATATTGACTATCGACAAAACCAAACCGCTCGCTCCACCTTGCGGCGCGCTCAACGCGCGACTGCAATTCGACCACTTGAGCGCCGTGAACCGAGACTCGGTTCAGCGCATTCCGTAGTTCGCGACGGGCCCGGCGAACGAGTTCGCGGTTGGCTGCCCGAACCTCGCTTTCGAACGCGTCGGGATCGTCGTACTCACGCAGATACGAGAACTCATCCCCCGGGCCATGATCGACAAGTTCGCCGTTGTTGTACAGATCAATCCGCTTGCCTTCACGGAGGAGTTCGTTCGCCTCCTCGTCGAAACGCTTGATGGCCATCCTGCTCTCACGAAAGCTAGCCGCCACCGCCGCGGCGATACCAGGTTCGGTCATGTGGGGGTCCAGCAGAGATCGCCACAGTGACTCTGGTGTCTCGCTCGGATCAACCTCGGCGACTTGGGTCGGCGCGAGCATCCAGGCCGCGACACGACCGAGAATTGAAGGATCGCAGGCTTGAGCCAATGACATCGCGGATGCCTCGGCAAAAAACACCTTCGCCGAACGCCGGGCGCGAAGCACCGCGCGGCCGTCAAACTCACCCGTACGCAAGAGCCGTCCCAAATGCCGCTTCAGATCTGCCGCGCGGCTTTGATTGCGATATTCTGCGGGCCCTGCCTCGATCAGCGCATCAATTTGCTCGCTGGCTTCGTCATACGAGTTAAGCAACCACTTCGCGAGCAGCGGATTCTCCAGCGGCGCCACCCGCATCTTCCCGAGTGAATACAGGTCGGTTGCCAGTTGTATCAGTCGGCATAGCTCTGAGTGGTCAAAATCGCCTAGCCATCGGCGTCGCGCCAGAAGCAGAAACTTGCTTAGCAAACTCTCCCTGCTCGGCCGCGATAGTAGTGATATCACCTTCCCGAAGTGCCACGGGGGCATGGCCAGCGATCTACCCACCCCCGCAAGCGAGTAGAGGTCCTCCGTATGGTCGGCAGCTCGACTCATTACTCAGCGCGTTCTCTCGGGATCTGCTCGTGAGAAGCGATGCAAGCACCCGTGGAGTTCGGAGCCACGACAGCCCACCTGAATCGCCGACACTCGCCGCGCTCAGCTCGCAGAGTGCGAATCGGGAACGCAGCATCCGATCGGCTCGGTCCAAATGTACGTCGCATCACCAGGGTGATCCAGACTAGCGGCGGAAGCGGAGGGTGGCTAGTCGTCGTGCGGGTCGGTTCCCAGGGCCAGCCCTCCACATGCTCGCGTCGCCATACGGATTGGCCCCGATCATGGCCGAGCACCGGTCTTCGCGGTCCGATCAACGTCGTCCGCGCCGCTCTTCGAACACCCGCTTGCCTTCTGCGGTGATGTCGAGCCAGCAGATATCCCCGAGGCTCAGCGCCCCCTCCAATAACTCCCATTCTCGTCGGACTCGGTCGATCGCGTCGTTGTGTGGCACGTCCCACTCAGTGAAGCCAGAAGCCACCACGTCGCCGATGCGCATCAGCCCTCGTTCCAGCAAGCTGCGGATCAAGGCGATCACAGCCTCGCGGGTGTCGTTGCTCGTCCGAAAGTGTCCCAAGCGTTCCACGATCTCGATTAGCTGTACGACCTGAACCCAGTCATCGCTGCCGGCGTCCAACGCGTCATCGATCATCGCTTGCGTGATCATGGGGAGTCGCACACGCCACTCTTGCCTTGGGTGTCGGGACGATAGGTCAACGTGATCCCAATCGACGCGCGCATCGCTACCCACGCACGCTAGCGGCGGGAGCGGAGGGTGGCTAGCCGATCCAACTGGAACGGCGACTAGATCCGAGTGTGGGCCGTCACCGGGGAAGCAGGTGGATTTCCCACTCCGAGCTCAGCATCGTGAACGCGCAGCCGTCGTCGCCAACACCCCAGTCCGGGTCGACGCCGCCGACGATGAGGTCGAGGTGCGAGTCGGCATCGAGGTGCATGGCGCAGGCGGAACTTCCGAAGTTGAGGCCATCGGGCGCTTGAGCTGTGCGAATCACTGCGAGTGTGCGCGCGTCGACGATGTCTACTGAGCCTCGACCAAACAACTCCCCGTGGTTGAGTCGGGCGACCTCGCGCGTGCCATCGCCGTTGAGGTCATCGAGCAGCACGAGCGGCGCGGGCATGCCGGTTGGTGACAGCTTCGCTCGGCGTAGCTCCGTTCCGGTTTTTCCTGACAGTGTCATGCAGTATGCCGCAGCGGTCACCTCGCGCGTGACCGACTGCACGAAGCCTGCTGCCAACACCATGAAGTCGTCGACCTCGTCGCCGTCGAGGTCGTCCACAGCGAGCACGGAAGTCCCGAACCCGTCTGCGGTCGCTGCACCATCCCTGGTCCAAAGGAGCCGCGGGTTCTCGCCGCCCGCGCCGACGGTGTAGACATGGAAGCGGCCAATCCGATCCCCACTGTTCGTCGACGGCGCGCCCACCCCGATCAGCGAGGCATCGCCACGATGGCGCGTGGAGCACAGCGCGTAGCCAAATGCGCTACCGACGCGGGAATCAGCCAGCGACACGCTGTTCTGCGGCTCGCACACCGGAACGATTCGTACACGCCCTACTGCCCCGGAGCCGGTGTACGCCGAGTATGGCTCGCCGATGGCGATCACGGCACGCGGCGACGCGGCGTCTACCGCAACCATCGCAACGTGTGCTCGTGTGTCGAAGCACGCCAGGGGCTTGGGTTGCACCGCGCCGCACGCTGGCGCGCTCATGACGTGGTCGTCTTCGATGTAGATGAGCTCGAGCCCATGTCCTGAGCCCACGGTGAGCACGCAGTCACGGCCAACGAGCCCGCGGCCTTCCTGCGTGCGAATCAGCGTTCGCGTCCGCCCGGAGTAGTACAGCAACGCGCCGGAGTAGCCCGCCCAATTCGACGGGAACGCCGACAGCGGAGCGCCGACCACGAAGTCATCCACGCCATCGCCGTCACAGTCGCCAACGGCCGCGACGCTTTCGCCTACGCCACGAATGTCCGGCTCTTGCAGCGTCGCTCTGGCCGCTTCGACGTGCCCGCAGCAAGCCACACCCCCCGCTGCGTACGCGAACGCGCCGAGTACAGCGCGGGAGACTTCCAGGACATTCATGCGGCCCCCCCCACGCTACCTAGCCGCCTCCAGCGCCCGCGTTCTCAGGGCGGGGAGTGACGCGGTCACGACGCTCCCGACGACTGCTTGACGAGGTTGTGCGTACTCCTCGCCTGGCGCGCTGATCACTAGCATGCCAGGTGACGCCGAGCTTGTGCCGTCGACATGGATGATTGCGTACCCGAGTCCAGAGTTAGGGCGATCGCGCTCCACGATCGAGCGAACCACAGCTCCATCCTTGCCTGACAACAACGCGACGCCGCCGAAGTACCGATGCTCTCTGATCAGGAACTGTCCGTACTGAAGTCCCACTGCAAGATCTGGAATCTGATCTCCATCGCAGTCGCCGACGTCAACGATTGCGTCCGTGAAGTCCGCAACACTGTATCGCTCATCGTATGGAGCTGCGACGCTGTAGAGGTGGTTGCCTTGACGCCCTGAGTACAGACGGATAGGTCCGAAGGAACTTCCGCACGCGACATCTCTCACGCCGTCTCCGTCCACATCGCCGATCTCGCACACGGACGATCCAAACAATCGTGGATCATCCGCCTCCGCACGCAACGCGTATCTCTCGCGACCGTCCCGAGTGAACCTCACGACGTAGCCGCCACCTTCCGCGCCGACCAGCAGGTCGCGAGCTCCGTTACCTGCTGCTGTCGCGCAGCCGAACACCGAAGATCCAAGACGGTCTCCTGAAGTGCCCGTCTTGCGCCACAAGAGTGTTCTGTCACTTCCTGAGAACACGCACACCGAGCCAGACGCGTCGCCGTCTTGGTCATCCGCTGGAGCGCCAACGACGAGGTCGTTCACGCCGTCACCGTTCCAATCTCCTGCACTTGCAAGGGTCATCCCGAACTGAGCGTGCCCTAGGCAGTGCCCGTCGCGCTCGGCTTCGAGCCGCCCGACCTCTGCTCCTGAGTCGACGGCGGCTAGGACTACGACGCCACTGCCGTGCGCCCCGCCAAAAGGAGCACCGATGGACAGAACGCCGTGGCTACGGCCGTCCGTCGATGGCACGACAACCATGCTCCAGCCGAATCCCCGAGATGTGGCGTCAGGGTCGATCTGGTGCATGACGCGTCGTGACCTGCCCGAAATCAGCGACACAGCCCCCTGCGGCGCGGCGTTTCCGTCGACGGGTCGCTTCGTCGTTGACACAAACAGGTCCGGCTCTCCGTCGCGATCGACATCACCAGCGACTGCGAGCGCTTGTCCGAACCCCTCGACGCCCTTGACGGGGCTACCGCGACCCGGATTCGGCGTCACGCACGCAATGGCGGCGATCAGAACGAGGCAGAGGTGTGAGACGTGCATGGCCGGATTCCCCGCTACTTGCCACGAACCGTCGGAACGCAACGTCGTTCGCACCATTCCTTCGGATCCCGCTCGGGTGAGCGTCACTGACGACGCTCCGGCGTGTCCGAGTACGACGTCCATCCGTTCGCCCTCGCGATCACGTACACCCTCGGCTCATCCGCCCGCGTCGGACGCCCGAGCTCGTCGCCGTCGAGGTACAGGAACTCGATCTCCGGCGATGATCCGCCGTGCTCGATCGCGCACTCAAGCTGACCGGGCGTCGGCACCGCCGGGTTCGCGTCGAAGTAGTTCACGTACGCGACGCCTCCGACGGGCCGCATCGCGTAGACGCCGGAGGTGACGGGCCGTCGACGAAGCCATCGGCCGGGGACGAAGTCGGTCCAGAGCATGGGCGGATCTCCTGATCGCCTGCCTGCACCCAGGAGCATGGTAACCGTCAGCGATCTGATCGCGGCGCGAGGAAGTCGCTACGAGAGTTATCCCTCGTCGCGTGGGTCATCTTCCGAGCGCTTTCGTGAGCGCTGCAAGTTGCACCTCGTTGAGCACCGCCACGAAGTACTGATCCGCAGGCTCGGTGCGCACATCGATCACATGCTCGGGCCACTGGAGCGAATCGACGCCGAGTTCCATCGGCACGAAGACCACCTGGTATCGCCCCGTCGTGTCCAACGTCACCTCCGCTTGGCCGTCCGAGTCAATCGACGCGCGTCGCTTGTCGGAGCCATCTACTTGAACGACGTCGAGACGCAGCCCGTCGAACAGCGAACGCGCCCGGGGATCAACGCTGATCGTCACATGCGGCATGGCGCGCAGCGTCCATTCATCGGTGTCGAGGTCGATCCGCTGGTCTAGACAACCGGCGACATCGAGCCATGCGTGCGAGATCCTGCTGTAGATCACCGCAACGCAGTACCCGTCCGCATCCGTTCGCGTCGATAGTTGCCCGAGGCCCAGCCCGTCATCGAGCTGCCAGGTCAGAGTGATGGTTTCGCCCGAGAGCGCTGTGCCATCTGGGCGTAGGAAATGGCCGCGCCACTCGCGCAGTTGTCCACGCAGGTCGAGGGGATTCAGGCGCGGATCGCGAGTGACTTCGCCAACGACGACCGGCACATCCAGAATCCGAGGAAGCAGCTGACCGTCGTACTTCACGATGAGGTAGCCGCTGCCGCCAGGCAGCGCGGAAAACTCGAACTCCCCATCCGCGTCGAGTTTCGCCAAACAAAGGCCCGAACCCCCCATGCCAAAGAAAAGATCGAAACGGTCACTGGAGAGAAACGTGTCGAAGAGGAACCGTCCGGCCAGAATCGCGCCGTGTTGCAGCACGATCACATGGTCGTCGGCGTCGGAAGGCGGGAACCCGTCGAGATCTTCTTCGGGGCCCACGAAGCCACGCAGACGCGCGCGGAGACTGCCTCCCTGATTGCTCTTCGATCTGCCGCGCACGGCGTAGTGTCCGTCGTGATCGCTCGTCGCGACGAACTTGCTTGGCTCACCCCAGAACTCAAGCTCGACTTCGACTGCCGGTAGAGGCGCCCCGCTCTCGTCGACAACTCGGCCCGCGAGCACGATCGGAAGGTCGGATGTGGGTGCCGCGGTCTCCACGAATTCGACCTGACCAACGACACGCTGTCGCGCGCCCTCGGCTGCGTCACGCCCCGGGATCGCTACCGGCGTCGAGGATTGGTCGCGATCGGGTGACGAGGCCAGGGTGGCCTTCGCACTCGCGTCGTCGACCTCCGATCTCGACGTCCGCAGGGCAAGCACGCCAGCGACCACGGCCACCACAACGACGCCAAGCCCGAGAGCTGGAAGAAGCCATGCGGATTTGGGGCGACCGCTCACGACCGCCAGGCTACCGAGTGCGGCCTCCACATTCGTCAAGCGAACGACAAGCCGTACGATCGGCTCAATGCTCCACCTCGGCACATCCTCCTGGTCCGAGCCCTCGTGGGTTGGCTCGTTCTACCCACCGGGGACGAAGCCGGGCGAGATGCTGACGTTCTACGCGACGCAGTTCTCGACGGTCGAATGCGACAGCACGTACTACGCGATCCCGGCACGCAGACTCGTCCAGGGCTGGGACGAGAAGACGCCGAAGGGCTTCGTGATGTCGGCGAAGTTCCCGCGCTCGGTCGTGCACGGGGGCGACGGTGTGAAGCCGGACGCCGCGAAGCTCTTCGATCCAGCGGAGACCGCGAAGTTCCTCGACGTGATGTCGCTGCTCGGGCCGAAGTGCGGGCCGCTCGTGCTCCAGTTCCCCTACTTCAACCAGTCGGCGTTCCGATCGCTCGGGGAGTTCGTGGCGAGGCTCGATCCGTACCTCGCTTCGCTGCCGCCCGAGTTCCGATACGGCGTCGAGGTGCGCAACAAGGCGTGGCTGACTCGTGAGCTAACCGACGTGCTGCGGCGACATCGCGTCGCGCTCGTGCTGCTCGACCTGCTCTACATGCCGCACCCCGCCGACGTGAAGCTCGACCTCATCACGACCGACTTCAGCTACGTGCGACTGATCGGCGACCGCAAGGCGACCGAGACGGCGGGCGCGGGCAGGTTCGACAAGATCGTCCTCGACCAGACCGAGCGGATGAAGCGCTGGGTCGACTACCTCTCCAAGCTCGGCGACAAGCTCCCGGTCTACACGTACGCGAACAATCACTTCGCCGGGCACGGGCCCGAGACCGTTAGGCAGTTGGAGAAGATGCGGGAGGCGAAGAGGTTGGAGGTCTAGGCGCCGCGCTGCGTGACGTGTTGTCGCGGCGGCAGTCGGTTCCCACGATCGCCGAGGACGACGGCGTTCGCAGGAAACGATTCGATCGCTAGACTGCGCGGGAGCAGACGGGATCGGCTATGTCACCCAAGACAACGCTGCAAGCGATGCCCTCCGAAGCAGCCTCGATGGCCACAGACTTCTGTTGGGCCTTCGGCTGCACGATCTGAATACAATCAACTTCGCCATATGGACTCTGAACTCACAAGCAAGGATGCCCTGACGCTGTCCGTCGCGTTTCTGGGGGCGGGGTTAGGCATCTTCAACACTTGGCGCGCCTACAAGAAGGATCGGCCGCTCCTCAAGGTCGTTCCTAAGCAGGCGATTCCGGTGGGCGCGGAAGCCTTGCTAGACCCGAGACCGCGCATCTGTATTGAGGTCACGAACCTCAGTACTTTTCCGCTGACGATAACCGAAGTTGGATTTGTTCTTGTAGGTAGTACAAAACGTGCCGCGCTGTTGCCACCGATCATCCGAGACGGAGGCCCATTTCCGCGTCGGCTGGAGGCAAGAACGTCGTTCACAGCATACGCCTCACCTGATACCACGCTCCGACCCGGGGAGTGGACCACGGAAGTTTACGCGATCACGGACTGCGGCGAGCGCTTCACTGGCACCGGTCCGGCTCTTTCGATGCTCCGCCACGAGGATCATGACTAGTCGTACCCGACGCGCATCCAATTGAATCGCCGCAGGCTCCACTAAGCCCGCATGTACTGATCATCGATCACCTGGCAGTTAGCCGCGTGCGTTACGTGCAGCGTGTCCCGACTCGGTCAAGAACGCCTCGTCTAGCTTCTGGAGGTCCTCCACACATTCACCACGCCCCTTCGCAGTGAAGAGAGACACTAGGATCGCAAGCGTCCCGAGGTTAGCGCCAAGATTGAGGGCGGTGTTGGCGTAAACTGCCTCGCGCGCTGAGGGCCACAGAACTCCCAACAAGGCAATCACCAGCACCCAGGTGATCGGTGCGACCAGAATGCGCGCGCACACCGTTGCTCGTAGATGGCCTCTGGCGACCAAGCGCAGCGCGCGCGGAATCCCTACTAGCAGAGGTAGGAAGATTTGGGCGCTCACGACAAGACCGAAGGCAAATCCGAGTGGAGTCCACAGTAGCGCAGAGAAACCATTTTGCTTGATCATTGCGCCAGTCAAGACGCAAAAGGCGAAACCGATTAGAGCATTCATGCGGGTTGTTGCCGTTTTTCTTTCAACGTCCAGGCCGGGTTGCCTGGTGCTGCGTTGGCCGATGAATGCGCGGGCAGACTGACGGTCTCTCTCCCTGAAGTGGACCTTGGCGGCCGCCGGGCGCTCTCTCCGGCGGGATGCGGCATCATGCGCTTCACGTATTGGGTTCGAGTTGAGCAATGGAGCTGGCTAGTTCAGGAGACTTTTCGTCTTCTTCAGAAATCTCCTGGGCCAACGCGAAGAACGCATCGAGGGCTTCGCCCAATCCGGGAGCGTTAATTCCTTGTTCGACGTGCCGCTGCCGCTGGAGACTCTTGTTGCCGTGAAACGCGACCGACCCACGGAACGCCTGGATCGCGTCCATGAACGGAGCCACCGTCGTTTCCACCTCCGCGATCCGCGCTGCCTTTCCTGGAAAGACCTTCGGCCAAATCCGAAATGCACTTACGGCAGAGTTATGCGGATCGATCAGGCTCGCGAGCCAACCGAGTGATGCCGTGCGAAGCGTGTCGGCCACCTGCCCCGGCCCGTGAGAGGGAAGGTCGGCTAGCAAGTCGACTCCTTGGCGCGCGCGCGACCAGAGCAACGTTATGTGAATAAAATCCCGAAGACGCACCCGAAGCAGTGCATACGCCTCCAGATCGGAACGATGCGGAATCGAGGTCATCTCGTTGTGTTCGGTAGCGTTCTACCCGCTACCACGGTTTGTCGCGCCGTAACGACGGCGCAAGACTGGCTAGCTCTTGGCCGCCCTCGCCTTCGCCAACCTCTCCAGCAGCGCCTTCTTGTGCTCCGGCGACATCTTGCGTCGAGCCTTGCGCGCAGGCTTCGCCGCAGCACGCGGGCCCGCCCCACCCGCGAAGTACTTCGTCCCCCGCTTCTGCCCGGTGATCTTCAGCCGCTTCTCCGCGCGCAGCCGAAGGATCGGGAGCGCGATGTCCTTCTTCGCCATGCCGAGCCCAGCCTTGATCTGCTCGGAGCTACACCCGGGGTGCGCTTTCACGAACGCGAGGATCTGAGCGCCGGTCGCGGCGACGTCCTCGGTGGTGCGCTTGCCGCGCTTGGCCACGCGGCCGACGACCGGAGCTGCGCGGCGGACGGCTCCACCGATGCGACGACGAGCGACGCGCCGACCACGCGGTGCGCGAGCTCCGCCGGAGAGAGCTCCCTGCACCGCTTCGAGCGCCGCCGCTCGCGTCAGTGCCTGGATGTCTTCGAGGAAGGCGTCGATCTTGGCGCGGATGGTGTCGGTGGTGGTGGGCATTGCGGGTCCCTTGGATTGACGAGGTCCGCCTCAGCGTGCCAACACGCGCCGTAGGATCAAGGTCCTGCCGAGTTCCTGTAGTTCGATGTTCGCGGCACCGCGTGAGCGGACGTTGTCGCCGTCTACGGGCACACCACTACCCGCAGCGCATCCGTCAACCCGACGCTGTTCGGCGGGCTAAACCCGGGGTCGCGACTTAGAACCTGGGCGTACACCGTAGTTCCGCTGATCATTCCTTGCGCCGCCATGTAAGCGTGTGAGAGCGGGAACGTGTAGCTACCGGAGCAGTCCTGCACGCCCTGGCCGCCCGAACTACTCGGTGGCCCACGGAACACCGGAGCCGCGATGCAGAGGGTGCCGCCGCCGAATGGCGCAGCGCTCGGGGCCAAGCCCCAGGCCAGCATGCCCCACTTGTCGCTCAGCACACTGGTCGCCGTGATCGTGAAGTCGTCCGCACCGCTAAGTCGCGGAAGTCCTGAGTATCCAATCGTCGGTACGCAACCCAGGCTGTTCGCTTTGGCAGTGCAGTAGACTCGCGGGGTGCCGCAGTAGTTGGGATCGAACGGCACTGCACCCATGCCGACGCACGGTGAGTCGGGAAGCAGGTGATAGTCACCACCGGCCGGATCCCAGAAGAGCGGGTCGGTGTCGATGCAGAGAAGATCAGCCGCAGGGAACTCCACGTCCGAGTTCACGCAATCCAGCACGGTAGTACTGCCGAATGGGTCGTCATTCAAGAGGATGGTCGGCGGGTAATTACCCCAGCAGATTGAGTCGCGGAAGTAGACGCTGGAGTATTCGATCAACGCGCGGGGTACACCGTCCCCGTTCTCAGCGATCGTGCATCGGTCAAAGTGGTATGCGGTCGGCCAGGAAGCCATGTCGTTGTGAAACAGCGCTTCGGCCTTGCCCCCGTGCCCATTCAGCGCGATGACGCAGTTGGCGAACCAGATCGGTCTGTCGGAGATCGCGACAACATCGTTGCCTGTAATCGTGGAATCCGTGACATGGATGCCTCCGGCGTCGTAGTCCTGGAAGAAGGCAGCGGCGGCCCCGCTGATCACACAGTTGGCGAGCGAGGCCTTCGCGCCGCTCACTGCAATTCTACCATTCTTGAAGGTCGCGTCGTAGATGCTCAGACTCACCCCCGGACCAGCGGTCACATCTCCGTGTTCAAACTGGCTACTACTGACATTTAGGTTTACGTCATGGGTAGCGCCTACACTCGCATTCAGGAAGGTACAGTCCGAAACCGATGCCTGCACGCCGTCTGCGTAAAGCCCGCCGTCGCGAAATTCAGAGGCAACCAAGTTGCACACGTACGCCGGAGAGGCCGTAGACGCCACCGCATGAACGCCTCCCTCGCTGCTGCCCACGAACTGGCATGCGTGGATCTGAACATCACACGCCTCCGCGTAGACGGCACCGCCTGCGCACTGCTCGACGATACACGCTTCGAGCGAGAGGGATGCGGATTGCACAAATGCGGCACCGCCCTCCGGGAGACCGGAGTAACCACTCAGATTGGTGGCCACGCCATTGCGTATCGTCAATCCCTCGAGCGTGTAGCTGCGAAGCGACCACCAACCCGTCGACACGAAGCCTGTCTGCGTTCCTTGGGCGTCTACGATCGTCCCCGCAGCGCCCGATTCCCCGCGAATAGTCACCCCCACCGTCGGCAGCACGATTCCGCCTGGGTATACACCGGGCGCGACCGACACGACATCGTCCCCGGCCAGCAGTTCGTTCGCACACGCCGGATGAATCGTGTCGAACGGATCGGAGGATGAGCCCACGCCCCCGGGCTGAGCGATAGCATTCACGTACCACGTCATCACATGCGGTCGCCGAACAAAAACGTCGTCCGCGCCATTCCCGTCTCCGGCGACCATGTTCGAGGCACTGCTCTGAAACGCGGTCCGAAGGCCGCCGACGGCCACACTCGGCACGCTGCTGTGCCCGTTGCCCTGCACACCGTACGAGTCGCTGCTGATGCGTTTGGTCTTCGCGGCAACGACATCGTGGACGAACACGTCGTCGCGTGCGTTGGTGTCGCCCGAAACGAGATTGCTCGCCGCGCTGGTGAATGCAACGAAGAGCCCGTCCGGGGAGAGCTGCGGGAAGCTCGCCGCTCCGTTGCCCTGCACGCCGCCGGTGCCTTCGGTGACACGCCAGATCTGTTGGCTCCAAGGGTCGGCGAGGAACACGTCGCTCGTGCCGTTCGTGTCCCCGGCCGTCAGGTTGCTCGCGTCGCTGCGAAACGCGACGAACTGGCCAGCGGCCGAGATCGACGCGGTGTCGCTGTTGCCATCGCCGACGAGCCCCGAGAAGACCGTCGCGGCGATCGTTGCGCCCCCGATCAAGTCGCGGACGAACACGTCGCTCGACGCATTGGTGTCACCGACCACCAGGTTCGTCGCCAGGCTGTCGAAGGCAACCACTGCGCCGTTGTCGTTCATCCACGGCGAGTGGCTCGCACCGTTCGCCTCAGCACCCGACGAGCTCACGCTCGCGCGCACGACGCTGCCGGTGACGCGGTCGAAGTGAAAGATGTCGGACGCGCCGTTCGTGTCCCCCACTACGAGGTTGGTCGCAAGACTCTCGAACGCGACGTACCGGCCGTCCCCCGAGACGCTCGGCTTGTCGCTCACGCCGTCTGCCTGGAGTCCCCCAGTGCCGAGGCTTACGCGGGTGATCGCGCCTGCCTCCCAGACGAAGATGTCGGCATTGCCGTTGGCGTCGCCGGGCACGAGGTTCGTTGCCGAACTCTGGAACGCGATCACGCTCCCGTCGGCGTTGATCGAAGGTGAGAAGCTCTCGCCGTTCGCTTGCGCGCCACCGAGCCCGACGCTGATCAGCGTCGTCGTGCCGCTGTCGATGTGGCGCAGGAAGATGTCTCCGACGCCGTTCGAGTCGCCCGGCACGAGCGTCGAAGCGTCGCTCTTGAACACCACCCACTCGCCGTCGCTCGAGATGCGCGGCGCGCGACTATCGCCATTGCCTTGCGATCCGCTCGTGCTTTGGCTGACGAGTTGAACCGTCTGGGCGGACGTGGGCAGAACGAGAGCGAGCAGGGCGAGTCCAATACGGGCAAGCATGCGGACCTCCTTGGGGACCGCGAGGGTAGCTCGAACTGACCGTTCGCGCGCTACTGATCCGCGAGGTAGCCCCAGGCTGCGCCGACGTGAGACGTCTGCACCTCGGAGGAAGTGATGGTCAGCACGCTCCCGGCGGGCGAGGTCATGCACCTGGGTACGCGTCCAACGGATTCTTCCGTGTCGCTAGGCGGCGCGCCGCCGCTCGAGGAGCAGTTGATCGTCGTCTGATAAACAGACCGGCACAGCTCGACCGTTCCGTTCACCGCGAACGCGACTTCAGACGCATCGGATGCGAACGGGCCCCAGTCGGCGCTGCCGAGCGCGCTCAGAACGAACAGCTTCCCAGCGGGAACCACGTATGGTGCGGCTTCGGTGATCTGCACCATGTCGCTGGGGTGTGGCAGGTACTCGACGAGAACCGGGCGCGGCGCAGCAACAACCGCCTTCGACAGGTAGCCCCAAGCACGCGCGACGCTCGGCGGGCATGGAGTCTGTGTGACAACGAGCACGGTCGATCCGCTCGGGATCGTGAGCCCTGGTCCGACCTCGCCAATCGACGCCGCTCCGTCTGGACCGCCCCAACTGCTGCTGAACGGACTCGTCGACGTTCGCCGCAGCTTCATTACGCCGTCGACGACCAGCGAGACGTCAGAAACCTCCGTCAACGCACTCCACTGCGCGCTTCCGAGCCCGGTAATCACCAGCAGACTCCCGGTGGGCACGACGTACGGCGTCCCCTCGCGTATCTGCACCATGTCTCGTGGATGCGGGGCGTACTGTGTTCGGACAATTCCCAAGGGCGTCTGCGGTGCAGCGACGCTCATCGAGACCACGAGCAAGACGCTCGCAATCGCACCGACCGCAAGCGAACGAACGCTGAGAGTGACCATGGGAAGCTCCGGGTTGGGGACGGCACGAAGAATAGCCGCGTACGAGGAACGCGTGTGACTTCGCCGTCGATCGCGTCATAGGGCGCGCAGGATGCTCGCTCCGCTCTGGCTGTTCGCGCTCGCATCAATCGCGCCGCAGGACCCACCGCATGGCCGATGCATCTGGGCGACCGGAGCCCCGCGCGAAGTGGTGGACTGGCTGACGGCGTTCAGCAGCGCGGAACAGAACATCGCCGCCTCGGATGCCGCGCTCGATCTTCACGCCCGGAGGCACGGATGGAGTGGCAAGGTCGACGAACCCGATCGAGTGTCCGTCGAGCGCGGCGCGCGCTGTCCCGAGGCCGTACTGGACCTGCTATCGGAGTCACCGCGCTGGTGCGACCGAGTCGAGTCCGTGTGGACGCGCTGCCGTGTTGCGTTCTGCTTGGAACGCAATGGCCGGAGAGACGCGGCACTCGCGCTGCTCGATCAAACGTTGGTTACGCTTCGCAGCGCGCCGAGCATCGATAGAAGCGCGGGCCGTTTGCTCCTGCCACCAAGCAGCTCGTGCATCGCCGAGTTCGCCGCGCGCCTCGCGGCCAGAAGCGGCAACTGGGAACTCGCGCTTGCGTACGCCGAGGACTGGATGCCATCCCCCTCCTGTGTCAGTCCACCGATCGGCGACTTCACCGAGCCCGTTCGGTTCCGCTGTCAGTGCTTGGTGGAGCTCGGTCGGGCCGAGGATTCGCTCGCGCTCCGCCGGGACCTGATCGCAAGAGTTCGGAGCGCAACAGGCATCACTGCTTCCTGCGCGCTCGCCGAGGAGGGGCCGGATTCCACCCTCTTCGCCGGACTCGTGCCGGGCATTCCACTCGACGAAGTCGTACACGTAATGGAGTACTGGAAACACTGCGAGCGGAAGCCGAGCGAGTGGCTCGCCACTCCTGAGTTGCTCGCGGGAGCCCCGCCCATCTCCGTCGAAGCTGCACTCCGCGACGCCGACGACGACACGATGCAGGTGCTCGTCGCGCCGCTGCTCGACGAGGAATGGACGTCGGTCGATCGGTGGCTCGCGTATCGGCTGGCTCCAACCGGGCATCCGCTCGTCGGTCCGGCGCTGGAGCATGCGCGGAGCCTTCGGCGCGGCGAACGCGACGCACCTGCGTTCGATCGCCTCCACGATGAGTGGAAGCGATCACGCGCTTGGGTCGCCGACCTCTCGAAACCGTAGCGCCGAAACAAGGGGAGCCGACGTCTTGCCACGTCGGCTCCGAGGGAGAGATCCCTGCCAGCTTCCCGAGCCGTCGCCTCGCTCGCAATGAGGCGGGGCTCACTGGTAAGGATCGCAGAAGCGTACTCCGGGCTGCGGCGAAGCGCGAGACCGCGTCGTACTACGGTCCGACGCTGAAGCAGAGCGCGTCGGTCAGTCCTGTCCCGAACGAAGCCCCGTTATCTCGGTACCAGTACTGACAGTAGACGCTCGCGCCTTCGACGAGTTCGGGATCCGCACCGCTCTGGATGCGTGCGTTGAAGTCGTACACGAACTTCCCCGAGCAGTCGTTCGGCAACGGATTGCCGCCGGAGAAGAGCACCGGCGAACGTTGCTGCGGAGCGCCAACGAGCAACGTGCCGCCTTGGAACGGAGCGTTCGACTTCGAGTAGCCGTAGAAGAGCAGCCCGAACTTCTTGTTGATCACGTTCGTCGCGACGATTTCGAAAGGCGCGGGATTGGCCACGCTAGGCACGCCTGACTGGACCGCGATCGCGGGCACGCATCCCTTCGAGTTCTGCTTCGCCGCGCCATACGCGTGAGGGCCAGCCGTGGGCTCGTAGCAGATGAGGTTCGATCCGACCGACACGAAGAACCGTCCCTCGGCAGCGACGACTCGAACACCGACGGCAGGATTGACGCCGGGTTCGTGATGGACGCTCGTGACGCCTCCCGCTGCGCTGACGGCGACGACGTCACCGTTGACCAAGCCAGCGAGTAGCACGTCCCCGTCGAGCACGCACCAGCCGAATGTAGTGGGAGCCGCCGGGAGGGAAGCGGTCCAGGCGATACCGCCGGTCGCGAAGTCGTAAGCGATCAGCGTCGTCGCATCTGGTGCGGCGGGGTGCAGCACGACGCAAAGCTGCGCGGCATCGAGAAGCGCGATGTCGAATTGATCCGCGTTGAGCGCCGACGCGGTGCTCGCCGTCGAAGTCCAGATGCCTGGACCCGCCGTCGTGAAGTCGTAGGCGTGCAGCTTGCCCGCCGTGTCGACGACGAACCCGTAGCGATCGGTGGCATCAATCACCAGAGGGCAGTTGCTCAAGGAGTTGGATCCGAGCGAGCCGGTTCCGGTGAAGTCGAAGTCGGGGGTGGGAACTCCGGGCGGCACCGATGTGCATGTCGCGAGCGAGATGTCACGTATGTCCTTCGACATGTGAGTTCCGCCGCCGAGAGGTTGATCGTGGGCGAACGCGCGCCAGGTCGCCCCAGTTACATCGCCCGGCGGTGTGAGGATCGACAAGGGAGATGGCGACCACAGGTCCACGACGTCCGGCGTCGCGCAGGCAACCGCCGAGGCCAAGCTCGACGCCGTCGGATCTAGCACGAGCGCGCGCGTGATCCAGTTGAACGGCGGGACCGGGTGGTCTGCGATCATCAGGATCAGTCGTTCCGCTCCCGTCGCGGTGGGCGGCACTTCCTGGATGGTCTGCGCCGTCCCATTCACGCCGGTCCAAGTCCAAAGCAGCGCACCGGTCGTGAGGTCCCAGGCCTCGACGAACTCGTTCACCGTGCCGGAACCAGCCCCACCCATTCCGCCGGGAACGAAGAGCCGTCCGTTCGATACGCACGCCCCGAACAGAGCGGGGCCCTGCGAGGGCGCAGAGATCATGGACAACGACGGCGTGCCGGTCGTGATGTCGAGGACGTCGAACACGGCGAGCGACGTGTTCGTCGACTGCACGATCACCTTGCCGTTCGCAACGAGCGGAACCCAGATCGAGGTCGTGCGCCACTCCTCGCACCAGTTGAACGCCAGCGTTTCGCCAACGGCTCGACGTGAAGTTCGCCGATCCCCGTTGATTGATGTCCAGTCACCGCCGATCGCAGGCGACGAGAGCAGTGAGAGTACGGCGAGCGGAAGAACGGTAGGTCCAAGCAGCGAGCGGAGCATGGTGTTCCTTCGGGAAGGCGACTAGCACGGACGGAGACCTCGATGCGCAGTCTGAGTTGATCGTCGTCGGACCCGCTTTGCGGCGCGGAAAGTTCCGCATCTTGCTGGTCGCTCTCGAAGTTGGGGAAGGACGCTCGCCGCCGTGCGCCGACTCGGAGTCGAGCAGACCAGACAGGCCATGCGAACTTTGGGAGCGCTACCCGCGCGCCTCCAACGCGAGCTTCCGCCGCAACCGCTCCATCGATTGATCGTTCGTCGCGAGCCGTTCGGGGTGGCTGCGAGCGAGCACCACCCAAAGGCTTCGAACTCGATGAGGCCGGTGGTGACGTGAACCGGCGGAGCGCGCACCCATTCCCGATCGGCGTTACACTCCTGAGCCGGTCCATCGCGATTTCGCGCCCACGACAGGGAGGAAGCATGGTCGGATTCGGCACCAGGACTCTGAAAAACGCGCACGAACGCCTGGAGCGTACGCTCCAAGAGGAGTGCTCGCGACTTGGGCAGCTCGGTCAGGCGGCCGTCGAGCCGAGCTATCGCGAGTTCTACACGAAGTACCGCACCCTGTTGGCCCTAGCGCAGGCGTCGGCGCGGGCGCTGACGGCGGACACGTCCAACGCGGTCGACGAGCATTCACGCCTCCTAGACGAGTCCCGGGCGTCCGTCCAAGATCTGCGTACAAGCCTGCACAGTACGGAAGCCGGAATACGAGCGCTCGCCGCGCAGCCAAACGTCGTTTCACCCCCGCTCACAACTACGTCGGGTCAGGTTTCGAACGCCGTCGATGAAGCGGTAGCCGCAGTTCGCCGGAACTCGATGGGTGTGATTGCGGACCTCAAGGGCAGCGTAGCGCTCGCTCAAACCATGCACTCCAGCATGCGCGCGCTCCGCAACAGGGCCATCACGACCTGCGCCCAGCGTCTATCGGAACTGGAATCAATCGTTGGCGAACGCAACCACAGAGCGCGTAACCATTCACTAGCCTCCCTTGCGAAGTCCGTTGGGGCACTCGGCATCGATTCCGGTCTTCAGTTGATCTACGAGCTTTTCGAACTCTTGCCGGACGCCGCGAACCCGGAGCGGAAACAGGAGCGCGAAGTCGAGTTCGCAAACGAGGCTTGGTTGCGACGCGTCAAGCCTCTCGTCCCGATTTACGAATGGTGCATGGTCAGTGAGTTGACCATCCAGGTTCGGCAGGAGACCCAGGCGGAGCTCAGGGAAATGGGCGTCAATGCAACATTAGAACGGGCACTGGATGAACACGCGGCCGATCGCGAAGCGCGAGCTCGCGTCGCCGCAATACATGCGAACCTCTGTGCGCGGTGGCTCGCAATCATGCAGCTGAAACACTGTCAGTAGTGTGGCGTGAGTCGCGGCGTACTTGCGCACGCCCCAGAGTCCGGCCCGGCGGTCAGGACAATCCCAACGGACTACCCGCGCGGCTCCAACGCGAGCTTCCGCCGCAACCACTCGACCGCGTGCTCGTGCGTCGCCGGTCGTTCGAGTCCCCCGTCGGCGAGCACGTTGCGGAGTTCGTCGAGTTCGTTCGACTCGATCTTCAGCAGCTCGATCGCCCCCTCCGCCGCGTCGAGACGTTCGCCCTGCTCGTTGAAGTCGATGGTGAGCTGCGCGTCGTCGTGGAGCGCGCGCACGCATGCGCTGTCGAGGAGGTCGACCTGTGCGAGCAGCTCGGATCGGTCGGCACCGCGTTCGATCGCAGCACGGAGAGCGTGGAGCAGCTTGGCGAGGTGGTCGAGGGGCGTGACGGACATGCGGACACGCTACCACCTAGGTTCGGAACGGCAGGCCTTGGCCGAGCGAGGACGCCCGCCCGACGCTGATGCGCCGAGCGGGCTGACCTCACGACATGCAGGCGACAACTACGGGCAGAACGTGACCGACACCGCGTTGGTCAGGTTGCTTCCCGTCCCGCCCGGTCCGCTCAGGTCTCGGAACCAGAATTGGAAGTTCCAGGTCGAACTCGGGGTCACCAAGCCTGCGAGCGGCGGCGACGCAACGTTGACCGCCACCTGCGCCGAGCCTTGAGCATCTGTTCGAACAACCGGTGCGAGCCGAAGGAGTGCCGCGCCCCGTGGCGCAACGCAGATGAACCCGTCGCCGAAGGGGATCTGCTGCTGCGCATCACCGACGCACACAAGCCCCGCCTTCCCGATCGGACATCCGCTGGCGACAAGGGCGAGGTTGTTCGCCGAGACGCTGCCGCTTCCCACGGCGCTGAGTGTTGCCGCGTTGCCCGACGAGTTGGCAGTGCTCGAGCAGTACGCGTGGATCAGACACTCGCACTCGTCGGGCACGCCGTTCAGGTTTCCGTCCACGCTCGTTCCGGCGAGGATGTCTTGGATGTCGGCGATCTGGTTGTCGTTGCAGTCTGCATCGACGACACGCAGATCGGTTTCGCCAAGCACAGCCTCCAACTCACTCGCCTGCAACGCAACGCGCACCAGCCCGAAGCCGGGCTGTTTGGCGAACACGTTTAGCGACGAATTGGCGGTCGCGCCCGGCGCGACGTTTCCGAACGACACTGTCGTCGTGCTGGAACCCGCGACGCTGAGCTCGTCTGTCACGGAGACGAGCGCCTGCACGTTGGTCAGTGGCGCGCCGGTGGTATTCGTGAATCCGATCGCGAGTTGGCTTGTCGAGCCGATGGCGGCAACGTGACTCGGCGCGATGCCCAGGGTCAGCGTGTCCAGTGTGAGTTCTGTCGTCCCGCTATCGACCCAAAGGTCGGGACTGTTCGTAACGTCGACGATCGCCGAGGCGGTGACGCGGCGTGACACACCGGTCCACGGCGCATACGTTCCATGCGGGATCAGCAGCGGGACCGACTGCGTCTGTCCGGGAGCCAGTTGCAGCGATGCGTTGTTCTCCGCAAGGTTCGCCACGAAGTCGCCGTGGTAGTTGGCCGAGTAACTTCGCAAGGCCACCGTGATTGCGACAGCGACGCCCGTCGGGTTCGTTGCCACGAGGTTGCAGGGGATGTCCTGACCGAGACCAATCGTGGACGGTACGACGAACGACAGATCCAGGCCGGACGCGAGGCCGCCGATCTGAAGTGCGGCGTTCTTGTAATGGCCGAGGGTGAGGTCGGACAACGCACTCGATCCCGGCACGGCGGTCACGATCCTAGTGCCGATAGCCGTGGAGTCCGCCGCGCTAGTCTTGACCACCGTGCCTGCGGCGTTCTCCAGCACGTCGAATTGGTCCGCGTCAACTTCGGCGATGGCGAAATTGAGGTCGAACCCACCCGCCACCTTGGCGCGGATGTCGTCAGCGGAGACGGGGCCGAGCTTATACATCAACAGATCGTCGTTTCGCGACGAGTCGATCAGGTACCAAGACGACCCGAGATGCGTCTCGGCCCACACGTGGAAGTTCCAGCTCGAATCACTCTTCGCGGGCACAAAATGTATAGCAGGGTCAAAGTGCCGCGTGATCTTCCGATCGCCAGGACTGTCCTTCGAGTCGATCCCGGCCTCGTAGACGGTGATGGCACGCGCGGGCAGTCCGACACAACGACACACGCTCGTCAGGATCCCCGCGAAGACCCAGCATTGACCGTACTTCACCGGGGCGCTCGAGCTCTTGTATTGCTGAAGGACCGAGAGACTGCCCGGCCAGGATCCCGGCGACGCACCGCCCGGAAACAGGCCGTTGGTCGGCCACAGCCCGACGAGCACGCCAGCGTCCTCTTCGGAGTTTGTCTTGGCAGTCAGAAACCGGGCGACTTTTTGTGGGTCCGCACGGTCGGCCGAACTGAGGCCAGAGAGCAGGCCCATCGTCACCGAGAGCGTCACCTCGTTGGCGTCGAACTGTCCAAGGGGCCACGTCACCGGGTTCGGAGCACTGCTGCTGCCGCCTACGAACAGCGTAGTGGATTCGTTCAGCACGTACTCTGCGAGTTCGGTCGTCGGCGAGAAATACGTCGCGTCCGTCGAAATCCACGGATTGAAGAGCACCGGCAGCGGCTTCTCCAGATCAGCAACTGCGACCGGACTCGACCCGCCAGTCGGAACGACCTGAGCTTGCAGTTGATACTCACCGACGGCGGCGTTGTCCGCGATGTTGAGTCGAAGCGATGCCTTGCGCGTTTGCTTCGATCCCGAACCCTGGTACGGGACAAGCGAGAGAGATTGGACGCCCCACTTGTCATGCGGTACGGCGGTCGTGAACGGCGGGATGTCCACGATGGTGCTACCGGCATCGAACTTGTGCGTCGCCTGAAACTTCACCTCCTGGGTCGTCGGATTGAAATCGGACCCGAGAAACACGTCAAGATCGACCGGCCCGCCGCGACGGACAACGAACGACTTCTTGAAGCCGTCGGTGTGCAGCGCGAGTTCGTTCGCAGCCTCGTGCAGATCGATGTCGAAGATCTGACTGGCGGTGATGGTGCCCGAAAGCAGTTCGGCGCGCGCGAAGTCGACGGTGTTACCGCCCGAATCAGCGTCTCCGGTGAATTCCAACGTGAAGAAGTCGCCGATCACGAGATCGAACGTCGCGTCGAAGGTCTTCGTGATCGTGGTGGATCCGACGCTCGTTGCGGTTTGCGTGTGGATCGTGGATCCGTTCGATCGCTTCGCCGTGAGGGTCGTGACCGCCGACGCCGTGGTAGTGATGCCCGTTCGCGCTTGCACCGTGGCGGTGATGTGGACCTTCAGTGACGTCAGACGATTCGATGGGGCGGTGACGCCGGAGTGCTCCGGTAGCGCGGTGTAGGTCACGATCGCGCGCCCGTTCGACTTGCCCTTGCCGCTCGCCGGCGTCTGCTTGCCTCGCATGTCGAGGTCGAACGTGCACTCAATCGGATTGGCGACCTGGTTGGGTTCGGCCTTCCAGTGAGAGCGAACGTAGTTCTGGTTGTGGGAGTCGGTGACGTCGACAGTCACGTCGTCGGTCACGGTGAGCGGACAAGGACCGGGGTCATAGCACAGGCCCGGCGTCGTGGTCGCCACCGTGTACGGCGGCTGCGTGGTGTCCACGCTCGTCGGGCAAAGAAAATTCCCTGCGGAGGTGACGCACGGGCCCGGTGCGCCGCCCGCAAACGTTTGCCACTGGAACGAAGTCATTCGCAGTTCTTGGCCGCGCGCGACCGAGGCGGTCAGCGCAGCGAGGCAACTTGCCAGGAACAGAATCCGCGCGTTGCGATGGATCACGATCTACCCCCTCGTTGGATGTGTCGGTCGGCCGATCGCGTCAGTCGAGAGTTGCTCGCATCGCTGCGGCAACTGCTCGTCACGGTGCGAGTTCGCGTTTCGGTCGACCTTGCGAAGCGAATTGGAAGCTGCATCGAGCGAACCAGGTTCGACGATCGACGACTGGTAGGGCGCTCGATGCCCGTCGCCTCGATGTGGTTCCCATGATGCGCCCTTGTCCAAGCGCAAGGGGAACACTCGGTCCGAAAGCACGGGACGAGTACCGGAACGGAGACTTGTTGCTCTCCCGGCACGAAGGAAGTCGACGACGCTCGGTCGGTTCGCGCTGACTCGACGCGAGGAACGCGATTCGCGGCACGATGTCAGCGAGAACGGCGACGCCTCTGTGTCCGTTGAGAGAACCCTTGCGTCGCCGGTCTCGTCGCTTTGGACGCACATCGGTCATCGATCGCGCGGTGAAAGTTGCTGTCGATTGCACGAAGCGCTGCCGCGACTTCGTGCGCTCGGTGGCCCGGCCGTCGGCCGTTGGGAACCTACTGCCGTCGAGCCAAGGTCGTGTAGTCGCGACACGGAGCCGCGTCAGCCAACTCCGACGGCTCGGCGAGGTAGTTGTGCGTCGCGTCGTAGTGGACGGGCACGAGCACCGGTGCACAGCCTTTGAAACCGTCGCGATCGTTCGGGAACGTGAACTCCAGGTGCAGCTCGCCGTCTTGCTCACGGACCGCGCCCCAGTTGCGGTCGTAGCAACCCATGCAGCCATGCCAGTCGAACACGTAGCCAGATATCGGGGCGAGCACGACGCGGACGTTCACGCCGAGGCCGTCACCGAAGTAGTACTCCCCCGCCCACGGGTGATCACCGAGCTCAGCGATCTCGGCGCGGATACGCTCGCGCCGAACGTTGGCTTCGGTCTCCGATTCGGTCGAGAATCGATCGCGTTGGTCGGGCGTCGCGGTGCCGGACGTGATCGATGTCCCGTCCGGCATCGGATCGGGCTCAGGTGAGCACGACCACCCGATGAGGGCGAAGGTGAGCAGCGCGAGTTTCTGTCGAACGGCGAAGTGGTTCATCACGGGACGTCTGGGCTAACGTACGCTCCAACCTCCCCCATCTTCCTCGACCAGCCCGTCTTCGAATCCTTGCTCCCCGGCGATTCGCACGCGCATGGTCTGTAGGGCCTCCTTCGCCCCGCCGTTCAGCATTCCGAGTTCGCACGAGCCCCCATCCATCGGGGAGCCATCTCTTCTTTCGCGCCGCTGCGAACTCGCGGCGAGCGCTGAACAGCGCGCCGAGAGCGTGCTTCGCGAGGCGGTCACAAGTCGCGCACTCGTCGCGAGATGCGCGCGGTGTTTCCGACGGTGCGTTCTCAGTTTGCACCGGGACGATCGGGTGCCCGTTCTGGATCACGTCGAGGATGATCGGACCCCATGCTCGATCGTTCTTCGAACTCTCTGAGAGCGCCGTTTTTCTGTTAAGTCGTGCACGCCGAGGCGGAATCGTTCTCGCGCCCCAAGGTGTCGCACGTCAGTTGGGATCGCCGGTCAGCACCCACGCCGCCCAGTCGCGCGTCGTGTACATCGGCTTGCCGTCGGGACCCTTCGCGTCGCGCAGCTTCTGCTTCGCCTCCCACAGCGCTTGCCACTTCGGTTTCTTCTCGACCCAGAGGCGGCGGTAGAAGTCGAGCATCAGGTCCTTCGTCGCTTCGTCGGGCACTTTCCAAAGACTCGTGATCACGCTGCGTGCGCCCGCCATCTGAAGCGCCTTCTGCAAGCTCGCGACGCCCTGACCCGCGCGTCGCTCGCCGACGTTGGTGTCGCAGGCGCTGAGTACAGCGAGCTCGCAGTTCGTGAGATCCAGCGCGGCGATCTCGTCCGCCGTGATCAGGCCCGGCGCGCGACCGAGTTCATTCTCCGGCAGATTCGCGCCCGCGAGCGCGAGGCCGCACAAGAGCATCGGGCTCATGCCCTTCACCTGTTCTTCGCCCGACAGGCTCATCCCCAAACCGGTGTGCTTGTCCAACGGCTCGGGATCCTGCCAAGAGCAAATCGACTCCGGCGCGAACCACCCGTGCGTCGCCACGTGGAGCCAGCGTGCGCGCGGTGCGACCTCGATCAGCCGCTCTCGCGTCGCGTCGGCCTTGCGCAGGACCTGCGCTTCTCCCTGCGAGCCGAACGCCTTCGCGAAGGACGTTGCGAGCGCATCGACCTCCGGCCCGGTTGAGGGCAGCCGACCGAAGCCGCCAAAGCTCCCGCCGCGCAGGATCCCCGGCAGCTCGCGCCGCGGAAGCACTGGGCTTGCTGCGTCGAGACTCGCGAGCGCCGTGGAAGAGTCGAGCGCGGTCGTGTCCCGATCGGTCGATTCCGAGTCGAACGCCACGTCGCCGACCGCCACGAGATGACCCGGCCCCGCGGGCGCCGGCGCGACTGCCAACAACTCCGTGACCGTCGCGCGCGTCTCGATCCGCAGTTGGTCGCCGAGCAAGCCTTGGGCAGATCCGCCTCGAGGCAGCGCGTCGAAGGGCACGAGGTGCAGCACATCGTCGAGAACGAGAATGACGCAGCTCGCATCCGCGAGCTGCTCCGCGAGCGGATCGAAGAGCAAGCGCCGAAGTGCGTGACCTCGTTCCGTCAGGGTCGCCGACGCGGGCTGCGCGGTGACCGTCAGACCGCGACCCGCCTCGACACCGAGACCTTCGCGCCAAGTGTTCACCGCACTCTCGATTGCCGCGATCGGGCCGAGCTCCACGCGCGCGAGCAGAGCGGCGTTTCCTCCAGCGTCCTTTCTTCGCACCACGAAGGCGCAGAGACTGTCCACGGACAACTCCGAGACCAGGGTCGGCGACGAGACGTCCTCGCTCCGAGCGATCGTCAGGCTCCGGCGCACATAACGGCGAAAGGCCACCACTGCGTCCTCCGGCGCAAGCTTCGCGGCGAGCGTGTCGGCGTCGAGCTGGAGCCCAGGCGAGGATTCGCCCGCAAGATCTCGGGCCAGCGCCACCAGCTCACGCTCGACGCTCTCGCGGCGTGCAAGCGCTTCGCGTAACTCTTCACTCGTCACGCCCTTCCGCGCGAGCGTTGCGAGCTCGGCATTGCGCGTCTCGAGTTCGCTCTCGAGCTCGGCGTAGCGCGGAGAGTTCCCCGCGAGGCGCATCAAGCGTGCCGAACCGAGCGCTGCGCCGCGCGTCGTTTCCGACAGCACGAAGCACGGCGCATCGAGTTCGGTCGAGCGCGCAAAGACGCCGTAGCCCAAGCCCAGCGATAGCGCGTAGTCCAGGCCGTCACCGAGTGCTCGACAACGAGCTTCGGCTTCCCGCGGCGAGGCCTCGAGCAGCACGGCGCGAGCTGCGGACGTCTGCGAGCGACAGCGCGCCGCGATCAGCTCGACGCAGCGCGCTCTGGCCTCGCCCGATTCGTCTCGCGCTTCGGCCCGGGCCGACGCGCAAGCGATCTCGGCGGCGATCGCGATGGTCAGGCTCGCCCGCGCTTTTTGTAGCTCCGGGTGATCGTCGGGCAGGGTCCTCGAGGAGACTTCGACCACTTTCTCGAGTTGCTCCCGCGCGCCGCGCATGTCGCCGAGCTCGAAGAGCGTGGCGGCCAGGGTCTGACGGGCCGTCTGCAGCTGTGGGTGCTCGTCGGGAAGTGTGCTCGAGCGAACCTCGACCACCTTCGCCTCCAGCACGTGCGCTCTCTGCAACTCGCCGAGCATGCGCATCGAAATGGCGACGTTCAGCCGCGCCGCCTGCAAGTCGGGGTGATCGTCGGGCAGCGTGCGCGAGAGAACGTCGAGCACCTTCTCCTTCAGCGCCAGCGCGCCCTGCAGGTCGCCGAGATCGCCGATCGTGACGGCGAGGTTGTTCCGCGCTCGCTGCAGATCGGGATGTTCGTCCGGCAGGTTGCGGGAATCGACCTCGAGCACCTTCTCTTGGAGGGCCCGCGCACCTTGCAAGTCGCGGAGGGCGTGCAACGTGGCGGACAGGTTGGTCCGCGCTCGCTGCAGTGCGGGGTGCTCGTCGGGCAGCGTGCGCGAACTGACTGCAAGCACCTTTTCCTGGAGCGCCCGCGCGCCGTGCAGGTCGCCGAGATCGAGCATCGTGGCGGCCAAGTTCATGCGCGCGCCCTGCAGCTCGGGATGATCGTCGGGCAGCGTGCGCGAGTAGACCTCGACCACCTTCTCGAACTGCGCACGCGCGCCGTGCAAGTCGCCGAGCACCTTGTTCGTGACGGCCAGGTTCGACCGCGCGCGCTGCAGCTCGGTGTCTCCTTCGGGCAGCGTGCGCGAGTAGACCTCGACCAGCTTCTCGAATTGCGCCCGCGCGCCATGCACGTCGCCGAGCGAGTACTTCGTGGCGGCCAGGTTCATCCGCGCCCGCTGCAGGTCCGGATGCTCGTCGGGGAGCGTGCGCGAGAGGACCTCGAGGACCTTCTCTTCCAGCAACCGCGCGCCCTGCAGGTCGCCGAGCTCTCGGATGGTGACGGCGAGGTTCCCCCGCGACCTCTGCAGGTCGGGGTGTTCGTCCGGCAACGCCTTCTCTCGTGCGTCGAGAGCGGATTGCCACGCGCGATTCGCTGCGCGCGTGTCCTGCGCGTTGCGAGCCAACTGCCCGACTTCGTCCAGGAGTCCCAACCACGCTTTGCCGCGTCCTGTATCCCCTCGAGCGAGCAGCGCGTCGACCACCGCCGACGCCTTCGCGCGCGCCGTCGCGTAGTCGGATGTCTTCAGCGCCGCGTTCGCTTCTCCGATCAGTGTGCGCTCCGCGGAGAAATCGGCGTGGCCCTCCGCAACCTCACTGACGTGCACGTCGAGTCTGCCCGCGGAGCCCGCGACCTTGCTCGCGACGGTGAGCGTGCAACGCCGGCCATGCGTGACTGTGAGCACGACGTACGCCGTCGTGCCGCCGCCGGAGTCGTCGTCCTCGGTGAGGAGCGTTCCGTCGGCGCGCGCGATGCGCAAGATCGGATCGAAGTCCTTCGACGCGGCCCAAACGTGGAGCGTGCCGTCGCAGTCCATGACGTACTCGAACGAACGCGAGGGGCCATGACCTGCGAGGAGCGGATCCTCCGCTCCGAGCGTGATCTCGAGCGTACGGTCGGCCTCGAGCCGTTGTGCGCGCGGAGTCGAAGCGAGCGCGACGAAAGCGCAGGGTGCGAGCCAGTGGATCATCGCGATCAAGTGGACAAGGGCAGGGCGCGCGATTCTAGTCCGGCACGCCCGTGAGCACCCACGCCGCCCAGTCGCGCGTCGTGTAGAGCGGCTTGCCGTCGGGGCCCTTCGCGTTGCGCAGCTTCGTCTTCGCCTCCCACAGCGCTTGCCACTTCGGCTTCTTCTCGACCCAGAGGCGTCGGTAGAAGTCGAGCATCAGGTCCTTGGTCGCTTCGTCGGGGACCTTCCACAGCGACGTGATCACGGAGCGCGCGCCCGCCATCTGAAGCGCTTTCTGCAACGAGGCGACGCCTTGGCCCGCGCGGCGTTCGCCGACGTTGGTGTCACAGGCTGAGAGCACCGCGAGTTCGCAGTTCGAGAGGTCGAGCGTGGAGAGTTCGTCGGCCGTGATCAATCCAGGAGCGCGACCAACGGCGTCTTCGGGCAAATTGGCTCCCGCGAGCGCGAGTCCGCACAGGAGCATTGGGCTCATCCCACGCACTTGCTCCTCGCTGCTCATCCTCATCCCGAGCCCGCTCAACTTGTCCAGCGGCTCGGGATCACTCCACGACTTGATCGACTCCGGTGCGAACCATCCGTGCGTCGCGACGTGGAGAAAGCGCGCCTTCGGGGCGAGCTCGACTAGCGCCTCGCGAGAAGCCTTGCGCTTCTCCAGCACCAGCGCCGGACGTTCGTCCTCGTAGATCTCCGTGTAGAGAGCGCCGATTCCGCGCGCTTCATCACCGGTGTGCGTCAGCGGCGTGAAGCCACGCTCCCAAGCCGAGCCGCGCAGGAGCGAGGCGACCTGGACCGGCTGCTCGTCTTCGATCTCGGCGACATCTTGCGCAGACAGCTCGAGCGGAGTGACGTTGAACGATGCTCCTCCGAACGCGACGAGCGCGCTGCCGGTCGGATCGGGCGACGTCGACAACAACTCCGTCAGCGTCGCCCGCGTCTCGATCCGCCACCGATCGCCGACGAGTTCCTTCGAATCCGCGAGCGGCAACGCTTCGAGCGGAACGAGGTGCAGCACGTCGTCGAGCGCGACCACGACGTGACTCGCGTCGCCGAGAGCCGCAAGCAACGGGTCGAACACGAGCCTGCGCAATTCCTCGCCGCGCGCGCGGAGCTCGTCGGGACCGGAGCTCGCCGCGAGGCCGCGCTCCGCGCCCACACCGATCGTGTCGCGCCACCTGCGCGCCGCGGCCTCGATCGGCTCGATCGGTCCGAGGTCGACGAGCGTGAGCTCTCGATGGGCAGCGCCGGCGTTCTCGGATCCACTCCTCACCACGAACGCGCACAGGCTTGCGGCCGAGGTCTCGCGGACCGCGGGTCGACCCGTGGAGTCGAGTTGGTCGGTGACTTCGAACTGCCACTTCGTGTACCGCCGGAAGCTCACGGCGGCCTCGCGTTCCGCGAGTCTTCCGGCAAGCGACCCAACGTCCAGATCGACGTTGCCATCCTTCCCGCCCGACAAATCGCGTGCAAGAGCAACGAGCTCGCGCTCCAACGCTTCCCGCTTGGTGCGCGCGCGATCGAACTCCACGCTCGTCGTGCCCACCAGGGCGAGACCCGCGAGCGCGTCGCTCGCGTGTCGCAGCTCATCGCGCAGCTCAGCGTACTTCGGCGCAGTTGCCGCTCCGCGGGTGAGTTGGGCCGCAATGAGCGCGGCACCACGCGTCGTTTCCGCGAGCACGAAAGACGGCGACTCGAGCTCGCGCAGCGGATCGAACACGCCGTATCCCTGCGCGAACGACACGGACGCGTCGAGCTTCTGCGCCAAGCTGGAACAGCGCTCCTCCGCCTCACGGCCCGGACCCTCCAGGATCGCCGCTCGTGCCGCGTGCACCTGGGCTAGGCAGCAGGCGCCGATCAGATCCGTGCATCGATCCCTCCCTGCCGCTGTCGCTCTGCTTCCTTCTCGCGCCCGCTGTGGCATGCGGTCCGCGCGAGCGAGTTGAGCGCCGAGCGTCCAGGCGAGGCGCTGCCGCGCGTCCTGCAGATCGGGGTGGTCGTCCGGAAGTGTGCGCGAGCAGACCGCGAGCACCTTCTCCTGCAAGGCCCGCGCGCCCGCGAGATCGCCGAGCACGTACAGCGTGACGGCAAGGTTCGTCCGTGCCCACTGCAGATCGGGATGGTCGTCGGGCAGCGTGCGTGAGCGGACCTCGAGCACCTTCTCCTCCAGCGCCCGCGCGCCCGCGAGATCGCCCAGTGCGCTGATCGTGGCGGCCAGGTTTTGCCGCGCGTCCTGCAGATCGGGGTGGTCGTCGGGCAGCGTGCGTGATCGGACCTCGAGCACCTTCTCGTCCAGCGCCCGCGCGCCCGCGAGATCTACGAGCACGTACAGCGTGGCGGCCAGGTTTTGCCGCGCGTCCTGCAGATCGGGGTGGTCGTCGGGCAACGTGCGCGATCGGACCTCGAGCACCTTCTCCTCCAGCGCCCGCGCGCCCGCGAGATCGCCCAGTGCGCTGATCTCGGCGGCCAGGTTTTGCCGCGCGTCCTGCAGATCGGGGTGGTCGTCGGGCAGCGTGCGTGAGCGGACCTCGAGCACCTTCTCCTCCAGCGCCCGCGCGCCCGCGAGATCGCCCAGTGCGCTGATCGTGGCGGCCAGGCTTTGCCGCGCGTCCTGCAGATCGGGGTGGTCGTCCGGAAGTGTGCGCGAGCAGACCTCGAGCACCTTCTCCTGCAAGGCCCGCGCGCCGGCCAGATCGCCCAGCGCCTTGATCGTCACTGCCAGGTTCCCCCGCGCAGCCTGCAGATCGGGGTGGTTGTCGGGCAGCGTGCGTGAGCGGACCTCGAGCACTTTCTCCTCCAGCGCCCGCGCGCCGGATAGGTCGCCGAGCCTATAGAGAGTGCCGGCGAGGTTCAGACGCGTTCGCAGCAGATCGGGGTGGTCGTCGGGCAGCATGCGTGAGCGGACCTCGAGCACCCTTTCCTCCAAGGTTCGCGCGCCCGTGAGATCACCCAGCGCCTTGATCGTCGTGGCGAGGTTCCCCCGTGCCCACTGAAGATCGGGGTGGTCGTCCGAAAGTGTGCGCGAGCAGACCTCGAGCACCTTCTCCTGCAAGGCCCGCGCGCCGGCCAGATCGCCCAGCGCCTTGATCGTCACTGCCAGGTTCCCCCGCGCAGCCTGCAAATCGGGATGGTCGTCGGGCAGCGTGCGTGAGCGGACCTCGAGCACTTTCTCCTCCAGCGCCCGCGCGCCGGATAGGTCGCCGAGCCTGTAGAGAGTGCCGGCGAGGTTCTCCCGCGCAGCCTGCAGATCGGGGTGATCGTCGGGTAGCGCGCGCGATCGGACCTCAAGCACCTTCTCTTCCAGCGCCCGCGCGCCGGAGAGGTCGCCCAGCGCCTTGATCGTCAGTGCCAGGTTCACCCGCGCCGTCTGCAGATCGGGGTGGTCGTCTGGCAAGGTCGCGAGACGCACGTCGTAGACCCGCTGCCAGGCGGCGTTCGCCATGCGCGAGTCTTGGGCATCGTTCGCTGCCATGCCCGCGGATTCCAACAGCGCGAGCCACGCCCCTTCTTGCTTCCCCTCCGGTCGCGCCAAGAGCGAGTCGACGGCGGCGGCTGCCCTGACGCGCGCCGTCTCGTAGTCGGAGGCCTCGCGCGCCGACTTGGACTCCTCGATGAGCGTGCGCTCGCGAGCAAAGTCGACGATCGCGACGGGAGAAATCGACTGAGGTGCTTCTGCCGATTCGTCGGGATCACCGGACTTCGCTCCGCTCTCGAGCGCTGCGTCGGTCGTCGGCGTCGGAGGGTCGCGTTGTGTCGACGGTAGTGTCGGCGCGCTCGTACACGACACGACCGAAAGAAGAACCAGGAACAGTCGAACGAGCAGCATGCGAGGGACACTCCAGAGGCCCGCGCGTCGGCGGGATCGTCATGGCGGCAAGACGCGCCGATTCTATTCGATTCGAGGGCCAGGCTCCGGCTCGTGACGGTCAGTGTGTCGACGCGTTCGCGCGCGCAGGATCCCAGGTCTCCGTCTGCACGAGCGCTCGCCGTTTGAGCAACAGTTCCTCCTGAAGCTCCACCGGCAGCAGCAGCATGTTCACCACCTGCGTCATCCGCGCGCGGCTCACCCCGAGCAACCGCGCCGCCGCCGCGTAGTCCGCCAACTCGCCCGCTTCGATCTTGCGTTCGATCCAGTACGCAAGCGCGAGCCTACGGGCCGCCCGGCTCGGCCCCGGATCGCGCACGACCGGCGGGGGTCGCGGCTTCGGCGCGCGCTTCGGCTTCGCGAGGTCGATCTTGAACCGGACCGTCGTCATGCGGACTTCCTGGTCGCCGCGAGCACCTTGATCCCCGTCGCTCGGAAGCTGATCTCCACCTCGCACGCGCGCGCATCGAAGAGGACTCGTTCGATCAGAAGGTTGAGGACGCGGATCTTCTCGCTCGTCACGAGCTGGTCCCAGATCGGCGTGAACTGTGCGAGCACGGCGCGGAGGTCGGTCTCGTCGATCGTGCGCGCATCGAGCGCGATGAGTTCGGCCGCGAGTTCGCGCGCGCGTCGACCAACGACTTCTAGTTCGTCGTCCGTCACTTCGAGCCGCTCGACCAGTCCCTTCGCTCCGCGCGCGACGCCATCGATCAGGTGTCCGCGTTCCGCCGTCAGGCGCTTCACCTCGCGCTCGGCCTCGCGCAGATCGCGTTCGACTTCAGGTCGACGTGCGTCCGCCGATCGCTTCGCGGCCTCGATCGCCGCCGCAACGAGCGCCGGATCCTTGCCGATGTCCTTGATCCGTTCGATCACGAACTCGTCGAGCTTGGGCGCGCTGATTCGGCTGCCGGGACAAGCGCTCGCGCCGCGATCGTGAATCGTGCGGCACACGTAGTACCGCCATCGACGCCCGTTGTTGCCGACGTGTGTGTGCGTCATGGACGCGCCGCACACGCCGCACTCGGCGAGCCCCTTCAACAGCGCGCCGAGCTTATTGCGGAACTCCGCCGCACCGCTTGTGGCGTTCTTGTGCGACCGACTCCGCGCCGCGTCCCACAGCTCCTGCGAGACGATGGCTTCGTGCTTGCCGTCGTAGAGGCGTCCCTCGAACTCGACCTTCCCGATGTACGTGGGGTTGCGCAGGATCGTCGTGAGGTTCTTCTTGTCGAAGCGGTGGCCGTGGTGCGTCGTCCCGTGCTTGTCGGTCCACGACTTCATGCGCCAACCTCGCGCGTTGAGCTCTTGGACCGGGCGCATGATCGAGCCGAGCCCGACGTACAGCTCGAAGATGTCGCGCACGCGCTGCGCTTCTTCGGGAACCGGCACGAGCTTGCGATCGACGACCTCGTAGCCGAGCACCGGACGCCCACCGACGTACATCCCTCGCTTGCGCGCGGCGTGCATCTTCTCGCGAGTGCGTTCGCTGATCTGCTCGCGTTCGAACGTCCTGTTCGCGACGCGGCGCGGAAGTCCGCGGCGAGCGGTAGACTCCCGCTCTCGACGCCGTCCTCCAACTCCCCACGCAGGAGCACCACCCCATGTCGACCGAATCCAAGTGCCCGTTCGACCACGCCGCCGGCGGCGGCACGACGAACCGTGACTGGTGGCCGAACCAGTTGAAGCTCGAGCTCCTGCACCAGCACTCCGCGAAGTCCAACCCGATGGGCGAGGCCTTCGACTATCGCAAGGAGTTCAAGACGCTCGACCTCGCGGCGGTGAAGAAGGACCTCGCGAAGCTGATGACGGACTCGCAGGACTGGTGGCCGGCGGATTTCGGCCACTACGGTCCCCTCTTCATCCGCATGGCCTGGCACAGCGCGGGCACCTATCGCGTCGGCGATGGGCGCGGCGGTGGCGGCCGAGGCCAGCAGCGCTTCGCTCCGCTCAACAGCTGGCCGGACAACGTCAGCCTCGACAAAGCGCGCCGGCTCCTGTGGCCGATCAAACAGAAGTACGGTCGGAAGCTCTCTTGGGCCGACCTGATGATCCTCGCGGGCAACGTCGCGCTGGAGACGATGGGCTTCAAGACCTTCGGGTTCGGCGGCGGCCGCGAAGACGTTTGGGAGCCGGACCTCGACGTGTCGTGGGGCGCCGAGAAGTCCTGGCTCGGCGCGGACCAGCGCTACTCGGGAGCGCGCGACTTGGCGAATCCGCTCGCCGCCGTGCAGATGGGGCTGATCTACGTGAACCCGGAGGGACCGAACGGCAACCCCGATCCCCTCGCGGCCGCCAAGGACATCCGCGAAACCTTCGCTCGCATGGCGATGAACGACGAGGAGACCGTCGCGCTCATCGCCGGCGGTCACACCTTCGGCAAGACGCACGGCGCAGCTTCGGCGTCGCACGTGGGCGCCGCGCCTGAAGCGGCGGGGATCGAGCTGCAGGGCCTCGGCTGGAAGAGCAGCTTCGGCGCGGGGAAGGGCGGCGACTCGATCACCAGCGGTCTGGAGGTCACCTGGACCACCACGCCCACGCGCTGGAGCAACAACTTCTTCTGGAACCTGTTCAGCTTCGAGTGGGAGCTCACGAAGAGCCCGGCCGGCGCGCACCAGTGGACGCCGAAGCATGGCGCCGGCGCGGGCACCGTGCCGCACGCGCAAGACAAGGCGAAGCGGATCGCGCCCGCGATGCTGACCACCGACCTCTCGCTGCGCTTCGATCCGGCGTACGAGAAGATCTCGCGGCGCTTCATGGAGAACCCCGAGCAGTTCGCCGACGCCTTCGCCCGCGCCTGGTTCAAGCTCACGCACCGCGACATGGGGCCGCGCGTCCGCTACCTCGGTCCCGAGGTCCCGGCCGAAGAGCTCATCTGGCAGGACCCCATCCCCGCGGTCGACCACAAGCTGATCGACGGGCAGGACAGCGCCGCGTTGAAGGACAAGATCCTGGCGTCGGGGCTCGCGGTCCACGAGCTCGTGTCGACCGCGTGGGCCTCCGCGTCCACGTTCCGCGGCGGGGACAAACGCGGTGGCGCGAACGGTGCCCGCATCCGTCTCGCGCCCCAGAAGGATTGGGTGGTGAACCAGCCGCAGCAATTGGCGAAGGTGCTCAAAGTCCTGGAAGGCATCCAAGCGGCGTTCAACAGCGCGGCATCGGGCGGCAAGAAGGTCTCGCTCGCCGACCTCGTCGTGCTGGCCGGCTGCGCGGGCGTCGAGCAAGCGGCGAAGAACGCCGGTCTTGCGGTGACGGTGCCGTTCACGCCGGGGCGCATGGACGCCTCGCAGCAGCAGACCGACGTGGAGTCCTTCGCAGCGCTCGAGCCCCAGGCCGACGGCTTCCGCAATTTCCGCAAACAGAAGTTCAGCGTGTCGAGCGTGGAACTACTGCTCGACCGGGCGCAGTTGTTGACCCTGACGGCACCCGAGATGACGGTGCTGGTCGGCGGCCTGCGCGTGCTGAACGCCAATCACGGCAAGAGCCAGCACGGCGTCTTCACGAAGCGTCCCGGGTCACTGACCAACGACTTCTTCGTGAACCTGCTCGACATGGGCACGGAGTGGAAGTCGGTGTCGGACGACAAGGAGCTGTTCGAAGGGCTCGATCGCAAGCAGGGGGCGGTGAAGTGGACTGCCACGTGCGTCGATCTGGTCTTCGGGTCGAATTCGCAGCTGCGCGCCTTGGCCGAGGTCTACGGCAGCGCGGACGCGCAGGAGAAGTTCGTGAACGACTTCGTGGCAGCCTGGACCAAGGTGATGAACCTCGATCGCTTCGATCTCGACTAGTGCGCCGGCCCGAGGACGGCCGCGAACCGGAGCTCGCTCCGAACCGGCGCGCGAGTCACCAACCGGAGAAGATCGCCCCGGGGTGGGTCGACGTTCGATCGTCGGCTGGGTCAGTTTTCGATTGCCGCTCGCAGATGAGCCTGCCCCCGCGCGTTGATCCGGCGGGAGAGTCCGTCCTCGGGTACGGGCTCACCGGGTCGGACGGAGTGAGACGTTGCGTCGTATCGAAAGAGCGCATCCTCGAGCGGGCCGCTAGGTTGGCGCTCGTCGGACCCGCTCCAGGTCCGGGTCACACGAAGGAAAGGCCACGATGAACACGCTCCTCTCCGCCACGCTCGCCTCCCTCGCGACGGCGACTCTCATGACTGCGTTTCTCGACGACAAGCAGAACAAGAAGGACGAACCCGTGCAGCTCGGCAACTTCTCCGTCAGCCTCACCGTCAAGGACATCAAGGCGTCGAAGGACTTCTACGAGAAGCTCGACTTCAAGCAAGTCGCCGGCGAGCTCGAGCAGAAGTGGGTCGTCCTCCAGAACGGCACCACCAAGATCGGTCTGTTCCAAGGCATGTTCGAGAAGAACAGCCTGACCTTCAATCCGGGCTGGGACCACGAGCGGAAGACCCCGAAGGATTTCCAGGACGTCCGCGAACTGCAGCAGGTCTTGAAGCAGCGCGGCCTCAAGCTGCAGACCGAGGCCGACGAGTCCACCGACGGCCCGGCGTACTTCACGCTCGTCGATCCCGACGGCAACCCGATTCTGGTGGATCAGCACGTGCCGAAGCCGAAGCGATAGGGCGAGCCTTCTCTTTCTTTCGCGCGGTGCGACGCGCTCACGCTGCTCGCCGTTCGCAGCGATCGGCGTCCGGTTGGTCGACCACCGCCTCGACGGCGGAATCCGTCAGCGCTTCGCCTTCTTCGCGGGCTTCGACTTGGCGGAAGTGTTGAGGGCGACCGCTTGGCGAATCAGCGCCTTGAAGGCCGACGCGTCGACGTCCTCGCCTTCACGGATGTCGATCGCGCGGCGGGTGTTGCCGTCGAGGCTCGAATTGAAGAGCTGCGCGGGATCCTTCAAGGCCGCGCCCTTCGCGAAGGTGAGCTTCACGACTTGCTTGTACGACTCGCCGGTACAGAGGATGCCGTCGTGCGACCACACCGGAGTGCCCATCCATTTCCACTCTTCGACGACGTCCGGATCGGCGGCCTTGATGAGCTTGCGCATTCGGCCGAGAGTTTTCCCGCGCCAGTCGCCGAGCTCGACGATCCGTTGCGAGATGAGCTCCGACGCCGACGGACCTTCGCTCGCGTTCGATTTCTTCATGTATTCATCCTAGAGCGGTGCTCCGCCGCTATGCGTCGACCCGCCGTCCCAACCGGGAAGCGCGGCCGCCTGCTCCATCCACTTCGAGAGCTGCTTCACGTCGAGCTCGTCGGACTCGCGCACATCCAGCGAGCGCACGTCCTTGAACTTGCCGAGCGGCGGAACAGGCTCGAGCGCGGCGCCCTTGAAGAAGCTGAACTTGACGTGACGCTGGAACGCGGCGAAGGCGAGGAACCAACCGCGTCCTTCGACGCCGTAGAACGGACAGTGCCACCGCACACCTTTGCGAACGCGAGGCACGTGCTTCACGACGAGCGCGTCGACGCGTTGCGCGAGGTCGGCCTGCCACGGCTCGAGGCTCGCGATGTACGCCCGCACGCCGGCGTCGCCGTCGGACTTGGGCAGGATCGCGGGCCTGCGCGCCTTGCGAGTCGAGCCACTCCTCGCGCTCGCGGACTTGGACTTCTTCGCCTTCGCCTTCGCCGCGGCCGGCTTCTTGGACGAAGCCTTCGCTGCGCGCGCGCCCGAGCGAGCGGTGTGATCCTTCGAATTCGTCATCGTCGTCAGAAGTGAGTCTTCATGTTCTTCGCCAAGCGAGCCAGTCCGTTCGCACTCCGCCAGAGGCTCCGAAACTCCGAGCTCGGCGTGGAAGTGTACGCGCTCGGATCGACAGGCCCGACCTCTCGCAGCACGAGCACCACGACGACGACGCCGCGCGTCACTGACAAATCGCGAAACGAACAGCGTCGGTCAGACTGGTCCCGAACGGATCCTGGGGATCGCGGCTCCAATATTGAGCGCCGACGAGTTGGCCGACGACCAACAGCGGATCGACGCCGGATTGGATGCGCGCGTTGAAGTCGAAGGAGAACGTGCCGGTGCAATCGGTGCCGGTCGGCGAACCGCCGGAGTTCATCACGCTCGTGCGCCGCGCCGGAGCGGTGAGGCACAACGTCCCGCCTTGGTACGGGAGCGCCTGCAACGCGTAGCCGTAGAACAGCAGACCGTTCTCGTGATTGAGGACGTCGAACGCGCCGAGCGTGAACGGGCTCGCGCTCGAAACGCTGGGACTGCCTTGGAACGTGATCGACGGCACGCAGAGCTGCGAATTGACCTTCGAAGTGCAGTACACCGTCGGCGGCGTGCCGCCCGAACACTCGCACTCGTCGGGCACCGTGTTCGCATTGAAGTCGAGCGAAGTTGCGAGCGCGATGTCCGTCCAATCGGGAACGTTGTTGGCGTTGCAATCGCCGTCGGCTTCGAACGCGCCGAGGTCGACCAGCGGCGTCGAACCCGAACCGGTATCCGGAACCGTGAGCACTTCGAGCAAGCGCGGCGCGCCCGCGAGATCGAGCCCGCCTCCCGCGACTCCGTTGTTGTCGCCGGCGTCGATGCCCGGTGAATTCAGCGCGAGTCGGAACGGCAACGGACCGGTGAGATCGTAGACCGGCGTCGCGGAGAGGTTGCCCACGCCCGCGTAGCCGGCAGGAATCAGCGAGTACGTGACCGACACCGTCGCCGGCGCGATCTGCGCGGCGGAACCGCTCGCTCCGCCGGCCGCGGTGTTCTGATCGAAGATGCAGTTGATGACCGTCGGCGCTCCGTTGGAGACGCGCAACCCGGCGCCGTTCGCGCTGACGGTGCACGAGTTCTGCACGATCGTGCAGTTGCGGATCTGCGCGGCGCTCTGTTGGACGTAGAGCGCGCCGCCGGAGCCGGTGCCCGTGCTCGTGTTCGCGTAGAAGAGCGAATCGAAGACCTTGACCGCCGGGCTCGCGAAGATCTCGAGCGCGCCCGCGCGCGCCGCGGTGTTCCCGCGGAACACGCAACGATCGAACGTCGCGCCGCCGTTGGTGGCGATGTCGAACGCGCCGCCGAAGCTGCCGCCGAAGTTGTTCTCGAAGATGCAGTCCTCGAACGTCGGGCTCGAGTTGTTGACGTAGCCCGCGCCGCCGCCGAACGTGCAGCGGTTGGTCGTGAACGTGCAGCGTCGCACGGTCGGGCTCGCCCCGGCGATGCAGAGGATGCCGCCGCCGCGATCTTGGTTCGCCGCGGCGCTGTTGGCGTTGCCGCCGCGCACCGTGAAGCCGTCGAGCACCGCGGTCGCGTTCGTGCCGGCGCCCGTCAGGACGTGAAACGAGTTGTCGGTGAGGATCGCGCTCGGGTCGTCGCCCGCGAGATCGCCGGAGAGGATCGTCGCGTTGAGCGCGACGTCGCGCTGCGCGACGCTCGTTTCGCCGCCGGCGAAGCCGCCGTAGACCGCGACGCCGTTCTTCAACGGGATCGCCGTCGCCCGCGTGCCGAGGACCGTCGGCAAGTACGTGCCCGTCGCGACCCACACTTCGTCGCCGGCGATCGAAGCGGCGAGCGCGACGGAGACGCCGTCGGGAGTGCGATACGCATCGGCCCACGACGAGCCGTCGTTCGCGCCGGTGGTCAGTGCGACATCGACGAAGCGCGTTCCGGCGAAGGCGCTCGAGCCCAGCACGGAAGCGACGAACACGGAAGCGAGGACGGACCGCTGAGACATGGATCTAGATGTGGAACGAGGGTGGAGAGGCGAAACGGACCGCGCTCGAAGCTCACCTGAGCCGAACGCGACGCAAGCGAAGGACGTTACCACAGCCACGCGGAACGCGGGTCGCGGCGAGGCCCGGTCAGATCGAGGAGCACGACAAGGAGAATCCGTTTCGCGGCCGAAGCCGTTGGTTCTCCGCCGACGCCGTCGGACCGCAGGGTAACTTCGCGACAGGCGAGTCCGAGCACATGAAGAAGTTCGCCTACGTCGGTCTCGACGACGAGCTGCGACGCACCCACACCGCGTTCGTCGATCGTCCGGTCGCCGAGGAATGGACGCCGCTCTCCGACCGCGGTCCACATGGGTGGCGGATTCGTCCGACGAAGAGCTGATGCGTCGGGCCGAGCACGCGCTCACGCCCTAGAATTCATCGTGGCCGCGCGCGTCGCGGCTCGTGCGATGCCCGCGAACTCGTCCCCCACGCCGCGCCGTCGGCTCGTTCTGCGTTGCGTGCTCGGCGCGTGCATCGCGCTCGGACTCCTCGAACTCGGCGCGCGCCTGCGGACTTCCTACGCGGCCGGGCCGAGCACCAACCCGCGCTACGTCGTCCACGACGACGTCCTCGGCTGGCGCTACCAACCGGGAGTCGAAGTGCGTCACCGCACCGACGAGTTCGACGTCGCGATCGCAATCAACGAGTTCGGCTTCCGTCGACAAGAGTCGATGCCGTCGCGCTCGCCCGACATCCTGGTCTTCGGCGACTCGTTCGCGTTCGGTTGGGGCGTCGAGGAGCGCGACGGTTGGGCCGCGCGGCTCGAAGGTCGAGTCGGCCTCGCGGTCTGGAACCTCGCAGTGTCGGGCTTCAGCGTCGATCAAGAGCTGCTCCTCTGGCGCGAACGCGCGCGCTTCCTGCCGCGCGACGTACCGAGTTCGCCGCGGCTCGTGCTGGTGCTCTCGTGCGGCAACGATCTGCCCGAAGCTCTGACCGACCGCAGCTACGGCAAGGCGAAGCCGCGCTTCGTACTCGCGAACGGCGCGCTCGAGCTCACCAACGTGCCCGTGCCCGAACCGTGGCCCGAGCGCTACTCGCAGGGCTGGCGCTCGCTCACGAAGCTCTGGTACGAACGCCGCGCGCCCGAGCTCTCGACCGCAACGGTCGAACGCGGACGCAACCTCGTCGCCGCGCTACTCACGACGTTCGATCGCGAGTGCGCGCAGGCCGGCGCGAAGCTGGTCGTGATCACCACGGACGATCATTGGCTTGGCGAGCGCCTCGACACGCGCGCGGTGACGCACTTCGATCTCGAGGCGGAGCTCACCGCCGCGGCCGCGCGCGGCGAACGGATCGCGTTCCCGCGCGACGGACATTGGACGGAACGCGGGCACGAGTTGGTCACCGAGTTCGTCGCACGGCGGCTCGAGGAGCTCGGCCTCGTCGCGACCGGAAACGCCGACGCGACGCATTAGTCGGATCACCGGCGGCGGTCTTCGGGCGCGCCGCGCGAGCCGGAACCTGACGGCGCCTTCGTCCACCGCACCACCGCGATGTAGGCGCGGCTCGCCTCCGCGAACGCGACCCTCGGCGAACCGGAACGATGGCGATACGCGAATTCCTCGCCGTGGTCTCGAGCCTCGACACCGCCTGCAGCTCCAGCAAGCCGAGCGACGCGCACTCGGCGATCATCGCGAGCTGGTCCCCGCCGGCGCGGGCCCCGCGCGACGCGCCGAGCACCTCGCCGTTCAGACGTCATCGACTCGTCTCGTCGCGTTCGAAGCGCGCGAGCTCCGTGAGCTGCTTCGTCGCGACACGCAACGCGCGGCCCGAGACCGCCTCCACGAGTCGGCGCGCGCGCGGGCCGAGATCGGCGCGCTCGACGTACCTCTTCGACCACGCCACGCCGCACGCGAGCACGACGAGACCGAAGACCAAGTTCCCGACGAGCCACGGCAGCTCGACGCGCGCGAGCGCCGCGACGCCGGTCGACGCCTCGAACGCGACCAACGCCGCCGGAAGCCACAGCACCACGCCGCCGAGCACCGCCCACTTCAACGCGCGGTATTCGGCGAGCCGGAGGCGCTCGACGTCTCGCTGCATCGCGGTCACCGGACCGTCGTAGTCGAGTCGCAGCCCGTTCACCGAGAGGTACGCGGACGACGCGGTGACGACGAGCGCGAACACGAGCAACGCTCCGCCGACGACGAGGTAACGCCACTCCGCGCCGTGCGCGACCAGCACCGCCGCGGTGCCGCCCGCCGCCGCGACGCCCAACACGACCTCGAGCGCCCGCCACGCGACGTACGGCGCGAACGCGCGACGCACCTTGGTCAACAACACCTCGCGCAGGAGCCGCTCGTCGATCGCCAAGCTTCGTTCCAACGCCGCGCCGTGCGCGGCCCACGCCGTCTTCAGGTCATCGAGCTGCATGCGGGCCCTCCGTTCGTTCCGAGCGCGCGCGTCGTTCGAACGCGGCGCGCAGTCCGTCCTTGATGCGCAGGAGCTTGGTGCCCACGTTCGACACCGAGATTCCGAGCACCTCCGCGATCACCGCGTGTTCGTTCCCGTCGAGATAGAGCAACACGAGCGCCTTCTCGAACGCGCCCAGCTCGTCGATGCAACGCAGCAGCAACTCGACGTCCTCACTCGGCTGGGCTTCGGACGCGGCCGCGATCGTGATCGCGTGCGCGTCGATCGGCAGCCGTCGCTCGCGATACTCGAACTCGCGTCGGTGGAACGAGATCGCGACGTTGAGCGCGATGCGATAGACCCACGTCGTTTCCGCGAAGCGCGCGTCGTAGCGCTCGCGGGAGCGCCAGAGCTGCACCGCGATCTCCTGCACGACGTCCTCGCGATCGGTCGCGTTCCGGCAATACGCGTAGGCGATCCTGTGGATCAACCCGGCGTGTCGCCGCAATAGATCGGTGAGCTCGTGTGCGTCCATCCGTGCGACGACATGATTCGCGGACGACGCGCCCCGGATCACGCGCCGCTCGGAATTTTCGGGCTGGCGGCGAACTCACGGCACGCGGTACACCTCGATCGCCTTGCCGAAGACCTCGAAGTGCGTCGGCAAGCACCAGATCCAGTTGACGTGCCGCGGACGCGGCAGATCCTCGTAGCCGAGCACCGCTTCGCCGCTCGCGCCGTTCGCGTTCGACGGAAGGCGTTGCACGAGCTGCGCGTCGCGCGCGAGGCGCGCGGCGAGGGCGGTGTGGAACGGACTCGCTTCCGGCGAGCTCGGGAGCTCGAGCACCGCGTAACGCGCGCCGTTCGCACGCAACCACGACACGGGATCGGCGAGCACGGCGTCGCGCACCTCGGCGTCGTTCAGCGCGAAGCCGCGCAAGTCCCAACGCGGTCCGGCGGGCAGCGTGTCGCCGTGCGCGGCGAGGAACGCGAGCCACGGCGAACACCAGCCGCGCTTGGCGTCGGCGACGACGGACTCGCGCCACGGCGAACACCAGCCGCGCTTGGCGTCGGCGACGACGGACTCGCGCGTGCGAGGCAACGGCACGTCGACGAACGGCACGAGGATCACGCGCTCGTCCCGCTTCACGTTCGCCATGATCCACTGCGCGGTGAGCTCGGATGTGTCGGGGCGTTTGCGCAACGTCGTCAGACGCCAACACGCGAACGCGGACGGCGCGCACAAGAGCAACGCTCCGAGCGCGATCACGAGCGGCGCGACGCGCGGACGGCGAGCTCCCCACGCGCGCGCGCACGCGAACACGCCCGCCGCGGCCGCGACGTGGACGAACGGCACGAGCTGGAGGACGAAGCGCTCCGCGGTGCGCTCGTAGAGTCCGAGCGCGAGCGTGTACGGGACGACGTACGCGAGCACGACGACGAGATCGCCGCGGCGCGCGCTCGCCCCGATGCTCGGCGACGCAGGCTTCGCGCGCGCGACGAACGCCCACGCGCCCGCGAGCAACGCAAAGACCAGCGCCGGAGTCTCGAACGACAGCAGCGTCCACGCGACCGTCGCGAAGCCGGCCCCGTTGACCTTCTGCTTGAACAAGCTGTGCCCGAAGAACTCCCACGTTCCATCGGCGTCGAACAGCACCGGCCGCGCCGCGCCGTCGGGCGTGTCCCGGAAGAACGGATACAGGCACGCGCACACCGCGAGCACGACGGCGAACGCGAGCAGACCCGCGAGCCATGGTCGTCGCGCTCCAGGTACGCGCTCGGCGAGCACGAACGCCGCGCACAACGCGAACAGCGTCGGCGCACCGCTCTGCAACGCGCCGAGCGCCGCGCCGACGCCCAAGCCGGCGAGGAGGAAGCTCGCGATGCTCGGTCCCGCGCGCGCACGCACGCACGCGAACACCGCGAGCAGGGCGAAGAGCGCCGCGCCGGCGTGCGGCCGCGACTCCTGCGCGAACCAGGTCTGCAGCAAGCTGACCGACATCGACGCGCTCGCGAGCAACGCCGCTCCGTAGCCGACGAAACGGCGTGCGAAGAGGAACGTCGCGGGCACGATCAACGCGGCGAGCAATGCCAACACCCGGCGCGTCTCGAGGTGATGCGTCGCGGCGGCCGCCGCACGCGAGACGCTCGCTCCGCTCGGCGCTCCGTGGAGGAACGGCCCGACGATCCAACCGAGCAAGTGCGGGTAGTAGAACCAGTTCGCCTCGCGCCACGGTGCTTCGGACCCGCCCATCAGCAGCTCCGCTTGGCGCACGAGCACGCCGCCGTCGGGCTCGACGCGCTGCGGCAACCCGAAGTCGATTCCGCGCAAGCGCAACGCCGCGGCCCAGATCGTCAACCCGACGACGACCAACACGCACGCCGCGAGCGCGCGTCGAGAAACGGTGGAGTCCGTCGAGCGAGGCAAGCCGAGCGCGGGGAAACCGCGCGGCTCGACACGTTAGGCGCGTGCGCCGGAACGCGCAACGCGCGACGTTCGAGTTCGACGAGCGCTCGGTCCCGACGCTTCACCGCCGAAAAGTCGCCGCGCCGCGAGGTTTCGATCGATCCATGCTCGTGAGCCTTCGAGGATCGTGGTAGCCCAGGGCTCCTCCTGCGCGCCCATGACCATCGACCAACCCGCACGCCGCTTCTTCTTCCTCCTGCTCGCGGGCGCGACCGTGCTCGTGGCGTGGACGGCGCGACCGCTCGCGACGCCGCTCTTTCTCGCCACGGTGCTCGCGGTCGTGCTGTGGCCGGTCCACGAATGGCTGACCGCGAAACTGCGCAAACGGCCGAGCCTCTCCGCCGCCGCGCTCGCGTTCGGCACGGCGCTGCTGCTGGTCGCGCCGATCGCCGCGCTCTCGGCGTTCGTCGTCAAGGAAGGCAGCGCCGGCATCGAGTTCGCCTCGACCTTCGCGCACAGCGACGGCCTGACCCAATTGGTCGCGAAACTGCCGGCGCCGCTCGAGAAGTTGGCGAACGACGTCCTCGCACACGTTCCCGAGGAGCACGACGACGCGAGCTCGACGCCCACGAAGGACGCGAAGGCCGGGAAGGACGAGGGCGCCGACGAACGAGCCACCACCGCCGGCGGACAAGCCGTCGCCGCGGTCGGCAACGCCGCGAAGGCGACCGGCTCGCTGCTCTTCGGCGCGGCGATGATGTTGATCGCGCTCTACTTCCTGCTGCTGCACGGCGAAGCGTTGGTCGCGTGGCTCGACGGCTTGTTGCCGCTCGCGCGAGGGCAGACGCGGGAGCTGCTGACCGAGTTCAAGTCGGTGTCGTACGCCGTGGTGGTCTCGACAGTCGTGACGTCGGCGGTCCAGGCGGCGGCGGCGCTCGTCGGCTACCTGATCGCGCAGGTCCCCCACCCGATCTTCTTCACCGGCGTCACGTTCTTCGTCGCGTTCATCCCCGCGGTCGGCGCCGCGTCGGTGTGCTTCGTCGCCGCGTTGGTGTTGTTCGCGACCGGACATCCGTACATGGCGGTGTTCCTCGTCGCGTGGGGCTTGCTCGTCGTCGGTCTCGTCGACAACTTGGTCAAGCCGCTGCTGATGAAGAGCGGCATGCACATGAGCGGCGCGATCGTGTTCTTCGCGTTGATCGGCGGACTGAGCGCGTTCGGCTCCGCGGGCTTGCTGATCGGCCCGCTGGTGGTCGCACTCTTCCTCGCGCTCCTGCGCATCTACCAGCGCGACTTCAAGAAGACGACGCGGGCCTGAGAGTTTCCGAGAGGGCGGGACGGGACCTTGGACGATGGTCCGTCGTCGGCCGCACCGAGTCAGCTGGCGTAGCGTTCCTTCTGCAAATCACGACTGCTGAATCAACGACTTGCGGCGAGCCTGACCGACGTTGCCTTGTGGTGCCGCGGAGGCGAGCGAAGCCAGCCGTAGCGGATCCTGCACACCGGCGCGAAGGCAAGGGCGAGCGCGACGAAGCAACCGACGATCGCGGATCCGGGCGGACGGCTCCAACGGCTCGAGAAGTATCGGTGTCTCGTGGCGTTCGGCGACGCGAAGGACGTGCGGGCGATGCGCGCGGCGCTGCGGCCGATCCTGCGCGCATGGGTCCGGCAACTCTGACCCGGCGACGAGCTCGACGATGACGAAACCCCGAGTCCTGACCGTTGCGACGCCGAGCGAGCGCGAGACCGAGATCACGCGCACGTTCGACGCGCCGCGCGAGCTCGTGTTCGCGGCCTTGACACGGCCCGACTCGCTCCGTCGTTGGTACGGACTCCCGGTTGGACGACGACGGTCTGCGAGATCGATTTCCAGGTCGGCGGCTCCTTCCATTTCGTGTCGAGTCGTCCCGACGGCAAGGAAGTCGGTCAACACGGCGTCTACCGCGAGATCGAAGCTCCTGCGCGCATCGTCGACATCGAGTGGTGGGACGGTTGGAATCCGGGCGAGTGCGTGGTGACGACGAAGCTCGTCGAGCACGCGGGTGCGACCACGCTGACGTGCACGGTGCTCTACCCCACGAAGGAAGTTCGCGACGTCATCGTGAGGTCCGGGTTGAAGCACGGCGCCGAAGCGCTCTACGAGCAGCTCGCGCGCTTCCTCGCCGCGCCGTGAGCGCGTGCGGCCGAGCGCTCGCGCAACGCTGTTCGCGTTAGGATGAGCGGAATGAGGCTCCGGGCGTTCGTCCTCGCGTGGTTCGCCCTCGGCCTCGGCGCGTGCGACGAGGCGGAGGCGCACGAGCTCCCGCCGAACGTCGTCGTGATCGTGCTCGACACCGCGCGGCCGGACTACCTGTCCGCGTACGGACATCCGCGGCCGACCACGCCGTTCCTCGACGAGTTCGCGCGCACCGCGACGCGCTTCGACCGCGCGTACTCGGTCTCGAACTGGACGTTGCCCGCGCACGCTTCGCTGTTCAGCGGTCTGCCGCCCGACGTGCACCTCGCCGATCAGGCGCATCGACGGATCTGCGACGGCGCGCCGTTGCTCGCCGAGCGTCTCGCCGACGCGCGCTACCAAACGTTCGGCGTCAGCAACAATCCGTGGGTCGCCGAGCGCACCGGGCTCACTCGCGGTTTCGAACGCTTCGTCGAGCATCCGAATCGCGAGCCCGCAGCCGAGAGTTGGCCGGGCGACACGCGCTTCGACCATCCGACCGCGCGCATCGTCCAGGATTGGTTCGAGCACTCGCAGCGTCCGAACCAGCCCTTCTTCCTGTTCGTTAACCTGATCGAACCGCACTTGCCGTACGTGCCGCCGTTCGAATCCGCGGAGCCGTTCTTCGCGTCGCGCCAAGAGTTCGAGTCCGCGATCAAGCGCTTCTTCTTCTCCCCTTCGGCGACGCTGCTGCAGAACCGTCACTACGCGGGCGACGAGCCGCTCTCGGAATCCGAATGGACCGCGCTGCGCTCGTTGTACGAAGGCGAACTGCGGCGCACCGACGCGATCACGCGCGCGTTGCTCGCGACGATCGACGCGCACGCCGATCCCCGCAACACGTTGGTGTTCGTCGTGTCCGACCACGGCGAGAACTTGGGCGAGCACGGGCAGATCAGCCACCTCTTCGGCCTGTACGAGACCAACCTGCGCATCGCGTGCTTCGCGCGCGGTCCGGGTTTCGTCGGCGGAGCCGTGCGCGACGACCTGGTGCAGATCACCGATCTCTACCCGACGATCCTGCGCGCGGCGGGGCTCGCGCCGGAGCCGAGTTGCGTCGGCGTCGATCTGCTCGGCCCGCTCCCGGAGCATCGCACGTTGCGCGCGCTGCTCGACGTGCCGACGATCTCGATCGGGACGTTTCCGCCGGAGCTCGTCGCGCGCGGCGTGTTCCGCCGCTTCGAGCGTGAGCAACGCGCGGTCGTCGGCGGACGCTTCAAGTCGCTGCGCGCGGGCGACGCGGCGCCCGAGTGTTACGACCTCGAGCTCGACCCCGACGAACTCGCAACGCTCGACGCGACCGTGCCGCGCGCCGGCGACTTCGCGGCGGTACTCGCGGAACTCGCCCGTCCGCTGGGACCGGCGTTGTGCTCCGGCGCGGTCGCGGCGCCCGACGCGCAAGGCGACGAGGAGCTGCGCGCGCTCGGCTACCTCGGCGACGCGCGTTGAGCGTCACTCGGGCGCGCGCTCGTCGGTCGCGAGGTCGCTCTTCATCAGGACGTACAGTTCCTCCACCTTCGTCCGCGCCCACGGCGTCTTGCGCAGGAACTTCAGGCTCGAACCGACGCTCGGATCGTGCGTGAAGCAACGGATGCGGATGCGTTCGCCGAGCTCGACCCAACCGAAGTGCGCTTCGAGCTCGACGACGATCCGCTCGAGCGTGATGCCGTGCAACGGGTCTCGGGAGTGCGGGGTCGACACGTCTTCGCTCCTCACTCGTCGCGCAGGAAACGCGCCGGCAACTTCGCATCCGGCGACTCGTACTGCGTCGTGAACGACGCGACCTTCCACGCGTCGCCGTCGCGGACGAGCTGGATGCTGTCGAGGCCGCGCGTCCGCGCCGGAACGCCGTCCCGTACGAAACCTTCGAACGCGACGTACGCGTGTGCGACGGTTCCAAAAAGATCGATGCGCGCGTGCAGGATGCGCTCGTGGAATCCGTCGCGCAGATCCGCCGAAGCGTGGATCGCGGCGCGGAACCCCGCGACGAACGCGTCGGTGCCGACCGCTCGAGGCGTCACGCCCGGCGCGATCGGATCGACCCACGCGGCGCCGTCGAGCGCGAGCGAGCGCAGCGTCGTCCAATCCGCCTCGCCGCCGGCGTCGAAACCGAACGAGACGTAGAGCGCGTCGAGCGTCCGACGAACATCCGCGCGCGCGAGCTCGTCGCCCGAACGCGGCGGCGTCGTTCTGCACGCTCCGAGCGCAACCGCGAGCCACGCCGCGCGTCTCCACTCTCGAGGAACGATGCGCCCGCTCCGCCGACCTGCTGCAACCATGCACGCCAACCTAGCAACCGCGCGCTCGCGACGAAAAACCCGCGCGCCGCGCGGCGCCGTCGGGCATCATGCGCGGCTCGGATGGCGCTGCTCTCGATCGAAGACTGCTGGAAGGGTTTCAACGAACGCGTGCTGCTGCGCGGCGTCGACCTGCGGATCGCCGAGGGCGAGCGCGTCGGGCTGCTGGGCCTCAACGGCTCGGGCAAATCGACGTTGCTCGGAATCCTCGCCGGCGTCGAGCCCCTGGATCGCGGCACGCGCACGGTCCGACGCGATCTGCGCTTGGGCTACCTCGAGCAGGCTCCGGCGCTCGATCCCGAGCGCACGGCGCGCGAGGCGGTGCGCGCCGGTCTCGGCGGCCGCGAGCGCGTGCTCGCCGACCTCGCCCGCGTCCACGTCGAGCTCGAGAGCGCCGCCGACGACCGGACCGCCGCGTTGCTCGCGCGCCACGGACGCTTGGAGGCCGAGCTCGAGCGCTTCGGCGGCCACGACGTCGAGCATCGCATCGAGCACGTGCTCCATTCGCTCGGCCTCGACGACTTCGACGCGCGCTGCGGCACGCTCTCGGGCGGCGAGCGGCGGCGCGTGGCGCTCGCGCGGCTCCTGCTCGGCGCGCCGGAGCTGCTGTTGCTCGACGAACCGACCAACCACCTCGACGCGCTGGTCACCGATTGGCTCGAGGACTGGTTCCTCGAGACGCGCACGCCGCTGCTGCTCGTCACCCACGACCGCTACTTCCTCGATCGCGTCGTCGACCGCATCGTCGAACTCGACCGCGGCGAGCTGCACGAGTACGCCGGCGGCTACGGCGATTACCTCGAAGCGCGCGCCGCGCGCATGGACGTCGAGCGCAAGACCGAGGGCGCGCGGCAGAATCTGCTGCGCCGCGAGACCGAATGGATGCGCCGCGGTCCGCCCGCGCGCACCACGAAAGCCAAGGCGCGGATCCATCGCTACGAGAACCTGGTCGACGCCGCGCCGGTCGCGCTCTCCGCCGACCTCGAGTTCGAGATCCCGCCCGGGCCGCGGCTTGGCGCGCGGGTCGTGCGGCTCGTCGGTGCGTCGAAGCGTTTCGGCGAGCGCGTCGTCCTGCCGAAGCTCGACCTCGAGATCGCGCCCGGCACGCGGCTCTGCATCGTCGGTCCGAACGGCGCGGGCAAGACGACGTTGGTGCGCTTACTGCTCGGCGAACTGGAGCTCGACTCCGGCACGCGCGAGGTCGGCGAGACCGTGCGCTTCGCGTCGATCGATCAGATGCGCACCGACCTCGACCCGACAAACACCGTCGTCGAGGAGATCGCCGGACGCAACGACGTCGTCAAGCTCGGCGACCGCACCGTGCGCATCGAGAGATTCCTCGACCGCTTCGGCTTCCCGGTCGCGAACCAGAGCTCGAGCATCGCCCAACTCTCGGGCGGCGAACGCAATCGCGTGCTGCTCGCGAAGCTCGTCCTCGCGGGCGGGAACGTGTTGGTGCTCGACGAGCCGACCAACGACCTCGATCTCGCCACGCTGCGCGCGCTCGAGGAAGCGTTGCTGGTCTTCCCCGGCGCGGTGATCGCGGTCAGCCACGATCGTTGGTTCCTCGACCGTATCGCGACGAAGATCCTCTACCTCGACGGTCACGGCGGCGCGCGCTTGCACGACGGCGACTTCTCGGGGCTGATGGAGACGCTCGCGCGCGAAGCGGGCGAGAAGCGCGAGGTCGCGAGCGAGAAGTCGACCCCGACCCCGCCGACGCCTTCGAACGCCACGCGCGTCAAACGCATCGCGCCGTGGGAGCAACGTGAGCTCGACGAAGTCGAAGCCAAGATCGCGGCCCTCGAAGCCGAGGCCGCCGCCTTGGACGCTCGCCTCTCCGCACCCGAGCTCTACCAGGGTCCGAAATCGGCGCTCGACCAAGTGACCGCGCGTCGCACCGCGCTCCAGTCCGAGCTACCGGCGCTCTACGCGCGCTGGGAGACGCTGGAGTCGTTGCGCTCGCCGCCGAAGTAGCATCACTCCGGATCGCCGGTCAGCACCCACGCCGCCCAGTCGCGCGTCGTGTAGAGCGGCTTGCCGCGCGTGTCTTTCGCGTCGCGCAGCTGCTTCTTCGCTTCCCATAACGCTTGCCACTTCGGCTTCTTCTCGACCCAGAGGCGCCGATAGAAGTCGACCATCAGTTCCCTGGTCGCCTCGTCGGGCACCTTCCATACGCTGGTGATCACGCTGCGCGCGCCGGCGATGTGCAACGCCTTCTGCAGCGACGCGACGCCTTGACCGGCGCGCGCCAAGCCGACGTTGGTGTCGCACGCGCTCAGGACAGCGAGTTCGCAGTGAGAGAGGTCGAGCGCGCCGATCTCCTCGGCGGTGATCAGGCCCGGCGTCCGACCGACCGTGTTCACCGGCGCGTTCGCGCCCGCGAGCGCGAGGCCACACAGCAACATCGGTCGCATCCCGCGCGCCGCGTCCGAGAGGCTCGTCTCCAAGCCGGCCGCGGGCCCGGCGTCCGCCGCGTTCGTACGCGACGTCGACTGGATCCAATCCGGCGCGAACCAACCGTGCGTCGCGACGTGCAACCAGCGCGCGGACGGAGCGCTCGACGCCAGGTTCTCGCTCGACGCGTCGGCGCGCAGCAGCACACGCGCGTGTGACTCGGCGCCGAACGCGCTCTCGAAGCACCGGCCGATCGCGACGACCTCACCGCGCGTCGCCGGCAGCACGCCGAAGCCCGCGTCGAACGAGCCGCCGCGCACCAACGGATCGACGGCAGCCGCGTGCGCGGCGACCGCGGACGCGGCGTCCTGCGGCGCGACGCGCGAACCCGCGAAGTCGAAAGCCGCGTCGCCGAGCGCGACGAGGTCCGCGACCTGAGTCGAGGCCGCCGCTTCGGGCGCCACGCCGATGAACAGGTTCAACGTCGTGTCGATGCGCACGCGATCGCCGAGCAACGCGGCCGTGCCGTCCGAGGCGGGCGCGCGCTCCTTCCCGTCCGACGCTCGCGACCACGGCTCGCCGGCCGGAAGCGCATCGAGCGGCACGAGGTTCAGGACGTCGTCGAGCGCGACGATCCAACGCTCGGCTCCGGCGCACGGAGCGCGCAGCGGATCGACGACGAGTCGCCGTAGACGCTCGCCCGCCGAGTTCATCGCTCCTTGGGCCTCGGAGTCCGACGTGCGTTCCGTCCCGGCCGACAATCCGCGAGCGGCGCCGCCGCCGAGCGCAGCGCGCCAATCCTTCACCGCCTGCTCGACCGGTTCCATCGGACCGAGGTCGACGAGCGCGGGTTCGCGATCGGCGCGGGCCACGAACGCGCACAGGTGATGTTCGCCGACGCGCTCCAGCGCGGTCGTACGCTCGAGGTTGATGCGCCGGTAGCCGACGAAGGCCGTCCGCGTGTCGAGACGATGCCGCGCCGCGGCCGCATCGATGCGCAAGGTCGCGACCAAGTCCGCGTTCGACTGCTCGCCGAGCAGGACGAGCTTGCGTTGACTCTCCTCGAGCGCGGAGCGCGCCGCGGTGAAATCGTCGGTCGGCGCGCCCTTGCTCACGAGCGTCGCCAACGCCGCCGTGTGCTCGCGGACTTCGTCCCAGAGCTCCGCCCTAGCCGGATCGTTGCGCGCCGAGGCGGCGAGTCGCGCCGAGTAGAGCGCGAGGTTGCGGGTCGTCTCGGAGAGCAAGAACGCCTCGGTCACGAGCGTCGGGTCCGGCGCGAACACGCCGTCGCCGAGCGCCGCCGAAACCGCGTCGGCGAGTTGGTCGCCGGGGATCGCGCGCTCCTCCGCCTCGCGACCGGACGACGCGAGGATCGCGCGTTCGGCCGCCGTCCGCAGCGCCCGCACGTCGACCAGCGCGAGCTCGCGGCGACGCTCCCGGTCCGACTGCGCGTCGACGTCGGTGCGCGCCGGTTCCCGCGCGAACCGGCGGGCGATCGAGCGCTCCACGCCGCGTCGCGCGAGCTGCGCGACCCTGCTGCCGTACTCGTCGTTGCCGGACGAGTCCGCCAACACGACCTCGTACAGTCGCCGCGCGCCGGCCTCATCGCCCTGCCGGAGCAGCGTGCCCGCGAGATTCGCTCGTGCCAGCGCGAGCGCCCCGCGGCGTTCTTCGGCGCGTCGCTCGAGAATCGCGACGACGTCTTCCTGCACGGCACGCGCGCCGACCAGATCTTTCTCCTCCAACAGGGTCGCACCGAGGTTTGTCCGGACCGCGAGCCGCAGCGGGTGATCCTCCGCGACCGACGTTTGCAAGGTGTCGAGCACCTGCCTGAGGAGCACCGCCGCCGCGGCGGCGTCTCCCAGTGTCCACGCCGCGCTCGCAAGGTCCAGCTCGCTGGTCAGTCGGAAGGGATGGTCCGCCGGCAGCGTCCGCGAACACGTCTGCACCACCGGTTCCAACAGCGCGCGCGCGCCGGCGTTGTCACCCATCCTCATGAGCTCCGCGCCCAGGTTGCACCGCGCGCGCAGGACGTCGAGGTTCTCGGCCGGCAGCGAGCGGTCCAGGACCGGCACGGATTCCTCCAAGATCACGCGCGCGCGCGCATGGTCGCCGCGATCGGAGAGCGCAGCGGCCAAGTTGATGCGCGCCTTCTGAAGGAATTCATGCTCCACGGGGAACGTCCGTGCGCAGGAGGCCACCAAACGCTCCAGGATCGCGATCGCCTCGTCGAGGCGCCCGAGATCGTGGAGCGCGCCCGCGACGGCCAAGTGCGCGGTCTGAACCTCCCACTTGTCCTCGGGGTATTTCGCCTCGAAGCACGCAGCGATGAACGTGTTGAGCGCGAGCGCACCGCGCAAGTCGCCCATGTCGCGCCTGGTCGACGCCAGGTTTCCCTTCGCGATCAGGAGCGCGGGGTGGTCCGCGGGGAGCGTCCGCTCGCGCACGGCGACCACGGACTCCTGCAGTGCGCGCGCGGCGTGCAGGTCGCCGAGATAATGGAGCGCGGCCGCGAGTTCGAGCTTCACGAACAAGACGCGCTCGTCGTCTTCCCGCAGAGTGCGCAGGCGTGACGCCAGATTCTCTTCGCCGAGAGTCCGCGCGCGCGACAGGTCCCCGGCGGTGCGGAGGCAGACCGCGAGCACCTCGCGAATGTACTGCTTCTGCTGATCGTCCTCGGGCAGCGAATCGCGAATGCCCTCGAGCGCTCGGTCGCACATCGCAACTGCCGACGCGCTCTCTCCGAGTCGGAACACGAGCAGCGCCATGTCGCACCGCGAGCTCGCTAGGCGCACGTCGTCGGCCGGCAGCGTCCGCGTGCGGAAATCGAGTGCTCTTTCGAGCAGCGGTCGCGCGCGCGCGAGTTCTCCGAGCACCACGAGGGTCGAACCGAGCGATTCGCGCGCCTCCTGCAGGTCGACGTCGTCCTCCGCCAGCGTGCGTTCCCGGACCGCGACCACCTGCTCGTACACGACCTTCGCTTCGGGATACTGCTGCCGGTTGTAGAGCGTGCACGCATGGCGATAGCGAGCCGCCGTCAGAACCGGATGCTCCTCGGGCAACACGCGCTCGGAGTGTCGCCACCAGATCTCGAACGCGAGCCCCGCGGTCTCGTACGCCCCCAGCGCCCGCGCCTCGAGACCGAGCGCAGGGAAAGCGAGCGCGGCGCGAGCGCTCGACTCCACGCCGTCGACGGCCAAGAGTCCGGCGACCGCTTCGTCGACGAGTTTCCTCGCGCGGTCCTTGTCGCCGGCTTGCTTCAGCTCGATTGCTTCCGCCAACGCGTTCGTCGCCGCTTCGGCTTGCGCGCGCGTCGCGTCGGTCTCCGTCGACGCGCTCCACGCGAGCGTCGCCGTTCCCGAGCCCGCGCGCGATGCAACGCGGATCGAGAGTTCCTCGCCCGGCACGACGTCGAGCGCGAGGTACGCCGTCGTCCCGCCGCCGGAATCGTCGTCCTCCGCGAGAACGCGCCCGTCGGCCGTCTCGACACGAACCAACGGATCGGCCTCGTTGCTCGCGCACCACACGTGCAACGTGCCGCGGAAGTCGGCGGTGATACGCAGCGGGTGCTCGGCTTCGCTTCGACTCCACGGCGGATCCGCGAGCGCGACGGCGACCTCACTGCGGTGATCCGCGGTCGGCGCCTGTGCGAGTCGTGCGAACGACGCGAGCAACGACATCCAGAGTGCGATGCACATAGACACTCCCCCTCTTGCGAGCGAAGCCCTCGACCGCGCGACTTCGCGCCCCTCCGAGAACCCGCGCTGCGAGTGTACCGTCGGCCGCGCTTTCGCAGCGCGCGTCGAGTCCATGCTAGAGTTCGACTGGGAGATTCGAGGCCCGACTCACGCTCGCGAGCATGCTGAACTGGATTCGCCGACGACCGAAACTCCTCGTCCTGCTGCTCGCCCCGTTCTTCGGCTGCTTGATCGCCGAAGGCGGATTGCGTTGGCTGTTGTTCGGCAAGAGCGAACTCGCGCGC
>JAIOPM010000062.1 GCA_021413885.1 Planctomycetota bacterium | reverse complement strand
GTCCTCGACGACGAGGTTGCACGGACCTTGGACGACGGCGCGAGCTCCCGCCGCGACCGACAAGAACTTCAGACCGACGTCGCCGGATTGGACGACGTACGGCGTGATGCCGGAGTGCGCGACGCCGGTGCCGGCCGGCTCGAACGGCAACTCGACGTCGGGCAACGGCGCGGCGCCGACGCGCGGCGTGATCGAACCGGTGTGCGTCACGTTGCGGCCGACGACCACGGTCTGTCCGACGCCGGGCGCGAGGTCGGCTTTGACGACCGTCGGTTGCAGCAACGTGCCGTTGAGCGTGATCTTGCCGTTGGAACCCATGCGTCCCGGCACCGACGTCGAACCGCCGGGGATCAGCCCCTTGGTGATGCCGCCCGACGACGCGGGCTCGCTCGAATCGAAACCCTTGATCGTCGAGCCCGGCGGAACCGTGAGCGGCTGGTGCGCGAACATGCCGAGCGTCGCGACGCTCTCCTCGCCGCGCTCGACCGTCATCTCGAGGTTCGCGCGCGCGCGGCCGCACATGCCGACGCTCTCGAGCCTGACGTGATCGTCGTCGATGGTGGTCGCTTCGACCCACAACACGCCGTTGCCGAGCTTCGCCGGCGCCGCCGCGCTGCCGACGTTGCCGGTCTTGCCGATCGTCACGCCGCCGTACGCCTCGGCGAGGCCCGCGTCGGCGAGGTAGAACGCGCGACGCAAGTCGACGGACGCGAGCTGGCGCTTCTGGCTCGAACCCGAGAGCTGCAAGAGACACGTCGCGAGCACCGCGACCGACGCCGCCGCGAACAGCGCCACGAAGAGAACCGCGCCCCGCCGCGCGCGTCGAACCGAAACCCGTTGCTGCATTTCCGATCCCCCTAGTTGCGACACGTGACCATCGTCTCCACCGTGTGCGTGATGATCTCGCCGGACTCGCTCTTGCGTTCCAGCGTGAGCCTCACGGTCACCTTGCTGCCCTCGAGCGTGAAGACGAGCCCCTTCTCGTCGATCAGCCCGTTGCCGTTGTCGTCGACGCCGTTCATCAACTCGCCTTCGAGGAACGGCCGCACGACCTTGCACCAAACGACGTGACGCTCGTCCGGCGCGTCGGGACGTTCGCGCCACGCGACTTGGTTGTCGCCCTTGTCGAGCCCGACCCACTGCGCGTCGCCCCACACGACCTTGCCGTCTTGGAGGCCGAGACTGACCTCGAAGCGCAGCTCGCTCGAATAGATCGGCGACTCGGGATCGGGGATCAGGCGTTCGCGCGAAGCGCCCATCACCGCGTACGAGATCTGCTCGAGCACGCGCCGCGCTTGGTCGTCGATCACGAGCTCGGTGTTCTCGTGCGCCGACGTGTCCGAGCGCATCTTCGCGAGCATTCCGACCTTGACGAGGACGACGGCGACCAGCGCGATCGCGATCATCGCTTCGATCAAGGTGAAGCCGGCTCGTCCGCGGGTCGTCATGTCACCTCCGGTAGGCGACGAGCAGCGCGAAGAGCTCGTACTTGCAAGGCCCCGTGCGACCGTCCCAACGGACGCGCACGCAGACCGGGATCTGGAAGTAGTCCTGACCGTGATCGACGCCGTCGATGATGCTGTCGCCGTTCAAGTCGCGCGGCATGCCGAGCTCGGCGGCGTTCGCGTCCTCGCGCAATTGCCACACGCCGTTCTGGACCTCGACCTCCGGCATCACGATCTCGCCCGCCTTGCCGTCGGGATCGCCGACCAACGTCCGCAAGCCCGGCACCGCGAAGTTCGGGCCGGGCGCGGTGCCCGCTCCGCCCGGATCGTCGTCGGGATCGCGACCGAAGCGCGCGACCAACGTGTCGAACGGTTCGGCGCGCAGGCTCTCGACGACCTTCTGGCACGCGTCGGCGGCGTCCGACATCTCGCGCACCGTGCCCGCTTGGTTGCGCACGGCGATCGTCGCGCTGCTGTAGATCGTGAACGAAACGCCGAGCACGGCGAACGCGACGACGATCTCGATCATCGTCATGCCGGAGCGGCAGCGACGAAGGAGCGAGTGTCCGTGCGGAGATCGGAGGTTGCGCAGCATCAAGTCGTCCCGAGTCGCGAGCAACGGTGCAACGTTGAGGCGCGCGCCCCGACGCTCCGCTCGCTTCCCGAGAACGGTTCGCTATCGAAAAGCCGTCGAACGTCGCTTGACGCCTACAGGAGATTCCGAAGCGCGTCCTCGGGTGCGACGGAGCTGCCGACCGGAAGGAACTTCCGCGGCGCCCAGGAACCTGCGCACTCAAGACTTTCCACGTTCGCTCCGATGCTCTCGCTCGCCCCTCGGAGTGCCTCCATGCCCGTCTACCGACGTCGTTTCAGGATCGTCCGCCCCACGTTGCAGCTCAGCCTCATCCTGAGCTTCATCGGCGTCTCGACCCTGGCGTTGCTCCTTCAATACACGCTCTTCGTGCGCGTCGCGCTGTCGATCGCGGCCGATCGCGCGGAAGGCAACGTGCCACAGCTCGATGCGGTCGGCGGCGACTTGATGAAGGTGCTCGCAGTGTCGTTCGTCGTGATGCTGCCGTTGACGTTGCTCGTCGGCATCCTCGTGACGCACAAATTCGCGGGACCGATCTATCGCTTCGAGGTCTACCTGAAGCAGGTGATCGCCGGCGAGAAGCCCGCGGACTGTCGCTTGCGCAAGGGCGACGAGCTGCAGTCGCTCTGCGATCTGATCAACACCGCGACCGAGCCGTTGCGTCGTCGCGCGGACCAGCCCGCGCAGCCGGAAGCCGTCGCGCCGCGTCAAGACCTCGCCGCCTGAACGCGGCATGAAGAGCGACGTGAGTTCCGGACCGAAGAAGTCCCTGCGCACCAAGATCGCGCTGATCCTGACGGTGGTCGTCGGCGCGTACGCGTTGCTCGACTACGCGGTCCAGCGTTGGGCGGTGCTCCCGCGGTTCGGCGAACTCGAAGTGCGCGAAGGTCGCAAGGATCTCGAGCGCGTGCGCCATGCGATCGACGGCGAACTCGAACGCGTCGACCGGCGCTGCCTCGAGTGGGCGGCGTGGGAGGAGACGCGGCGCTTCGTCGACGACGTCCACGCGCCGCGCGACGCCGAACGCCAGGCGGACATCGATCGCTTTCTCCGAGCGAACTTCGCCGCGAGCGAGTTCATCAACGCGAGGCTCAACCTGATCTACGTCGTCGATCGCGACGGGAAGATCCTCGCCGGTGCCGCGTTCGATCTGAAGACCGGCAACGGACTGACGCTCAAGGATCTGTCGCTCGACCGCATCGCGTCGACGCATCCGTGGCTCGTGCGCGAGAAGCACGCAGCCGACGGCGCGGAACTGCTGCCCGATCCGGTTTGCGGTCTCTCGGTCACCGAGATCGGTCCGACGTTTCTCTCGTCGCGTCCGATTCCGTCTGCGGACGGCGGCTTGCCGTGGATCGGCACCGTGATCCTCGGCCGACGCATCGACGACGCTTTGGTCGCGAACGTCGCCGAGCGCACGTCCGTCGACTTCCAGGTCTGGGATCTGACCGGCGCGAAACTGCCCGACGACATCGCCGCGGTGGTCGATCGCGTGACGAGCTCGCCGGAGCTGATCGTCGAGCCGCGCGACGACCAGACGCTCGACGCATGGGCGACGGTCGACGACGCGCGCAAGATCCCCACTCTCCTCCTGCGCGCCAGCCTGCCGCGCGACATCAGCGCGTTCGGCTCGAAGGCGTTGCAGTACGCGTTGGTCTCGACGTTCGGCGCCGGCACGTTGCTCGTGTTCGTCCTGCTCGCGGTGCTGCGCAAGGTCGTTCTCGCGCCGCTCGCGCGTCTGACCGAGCACGCGGTCGCGATCGGCCGCACCGACGACGTGTCCGCGAAGTTGCAGCTCCGCCGCGACGACGAGATCGGCGTCCTGTCGGGCGAGTTCGATCGGATGATGGAGAAGCTCGAGCACTCGCGCGCTGAAGTCGTGCGCACCGCGCGCGTCGCCGGCATGTCCGAGATCTCGACCGGCGTCCTGCACAACGTCGGCAACGCGCTGAACAGCGTCAACGTCGCGGTCAACGTGATCTCCGAGCGCGTGCGCGGCAACAAACTCGCCAAGCTCGAACGCGTCGTCGAGATGATCGAGGGCCAGGGCGACAAACTCGGCGAGTTCATCACCACGCATCCGAAGGGCAAGCACGTCGCGCCGTTCCTCTCCGAGGTCGCGAAGTTGATGCGCACCGAGCAGGACGAGATCGCGGCGGAAACGCACAAGCTCACCGCCGGCGTCGAGCACTTGCGCGCGCTGGTCGCGTCGCAACAGGAACTCGCCGGCAAGAACGAGCTGCGCGAAGCCGTGCGCGTCGAGGACCAGATCGAACTCGCGGCGACGCTCTGCGATCTGACGCGCGGCGACGGCGCGGGTCCGGTGTTCGACGTCGACACTCCGAACCTCGGCCGCGTGATGCTCGACCGACACAAGTTGGTCCAGATCCTGGTCAACCTCTTCAAGAACGCTCGCGAGGCGATCGTCGAGGCGGAGACCAAGCCCGGCCGCATCCGCGTGCGCGTCGAGACTACGGCCGAGCACCTGCGCATCGTCGTCGTCGACGACGGCTCCGGCATCCGCGCGGAGAACCTCGCGCAAATCTTCAACCACGGCTTCACGACCAAGGTCGGGGGCCATGGTTTCGGTCTGCACTCGTCGGCCAACGCGGCCGTCGAGATGGGCGGACGCATCGAGGCGGCGAGCGAAGGGCCTGGGCGCGGCTCGACGTTCACACTCGAACTGCCGTTGGAGATCGCTCCTCACGTCTAGGAAACCACCATGCGAGCCGAGAACAAACGCGTCCTGATCGTCGACGACAACGCCAGCATCCACGACGACTTCCGCAAGGTCCTCGCGACCCGCGCCGCGGACCAAGTCGCGCTGCAGTCCGCCGAAGCGGCGCTCTTCGACGATGAGCCCGTCGCCGCGCAGCCGTCCGCCGAACTCGAGCTCTTCGAGCTCGACTTCGCGCTCCAAGGCGAACAAGCGGTCGACTCCGCACGCCGCGCCCGCGCCGACGGCAAACCGTTCGCGATGGCGTTCGTCGACATGCGCATGCCGCCGGGCATCGACGGCGTCGAGACGATCGAACGGATCTGGGCCGTCGATCCCGACGTGCAGGTCGTCGTGTGCACGGCGTTCTCCGACCACAGTTGGCAAGACGTCGTGCGGCGTCTCGGACGCACCGATCGGCTGCTGATCCTGAAGAAGCCCTTCGACACGATCGAGGTCTGCCAACTCGCGACCGCGTTGACCGAGAAGTGGAACGCCGCGTTGCGCGAGCGCGAGCACCTCGCCGCCGCCCAGCGCGCGGAAGGCGAAGCGCGCGCGTACGCGGCGTCGCTCGAGACGACCAACAACGCGATCGAAGCGTCGTGGCGGCGCACCGAAGCGGAACTCTCCGCGCGGCGCCAGCTGTTGCTCAACATCGCCGACACCGTGCTCGCGCCGACGCTCGAGGTGCTCGCGCAGAGCATCGCGTCGCTCGACTCGGCTTCCGGCGGCGCGCCTTCGACGGGCAAGCTCGAGGACGTGGTCGATCGCTCGACCGACCTCGTGCACACGATCCAAGGTCTGATCGAGCTCGCCGAGATCGACGGCGGACGCGACCGCGCGGTGGCGAGCGCGTGTTCCCCTCGCGACCTCGCCGACCAACTCGCACGCCGCGCGGAGGACGCCGTGCAAGGCAAGCCGATCGACGTGCTCTACCGTTGCGCGCCCGCGCTGCCGGCGACGGTCAAGACGGTGCCGGAGCGCGTGCGGCGCGTGCTCGACGAACTCGTCGACAACGCCGCGCGCAACACCGAACGCGGCAGCCTGACGATCGAAGTCGGTCTGCACGAGTCGAGCGACAGCGAAGGCCCGATGTTGCGTTTCGCGATCACCGACACCGGCCGCGGGGTCGCGGAGTCGACGGTCAACGCGCTCTTCGAACCGTTCTGCAAGACCGACGCGACCGACACGCGTGCGGGACTCGGCCTCGCGGTGTGTTCGCGCCTCGCGGGCGCACTCGGCGGCCGCTTGCGCTACGTGCGTCCCGCGCAAACGGGCGCGACGTTCGAGCTCTTCCTGCCGAGTCGCTGACCGCCGTCAGCGAACGGCGAGTTCCTTCTCGGCGCGCACGACTTCGTCGACGAAGGTGCGGGCGTCGTAGCGGTACGTCGCGCGGACGCGTGCGGCGGTTCCTTCGATGCGCAGCGGATTCGTCAGGCGTTCGATGCGCGGAGACGCGGGCGAATCGCCGGTCGAGCTCTTCAGCTTCGCCACTACGCCGCGCAGCACGTCGCCGAGCGCCTCGGCGTCGCTCGACGTCGCGGTCGCCAGCTCGAGGCGCGTGAAGAGGTCCGCGCCGTCTTCGCCGAGCTCGAAGCAGAACGCGCGGCCGTGCTCCGCGATCGTTCGCGCCTCCGTCTGATCGAGGTTCGCGATCTCGCGCAGCAACTGTATGGAACGCGCGGCGAACGCGGAACGATCCGACTCGATCGAACCCGACGCCCAGAACATCGCGCCGACGGAGGCACGCATGTCGAGCTTCGTCGCGGTGGCGTCGGCAAGGCTCTTCGCCGTCCCGTCGAGCACCGCGAGTTCTGCGACGAGAGCCGCTTCGCTCGTCGCGACGACGAACGTCCGTCCGCCACCGCTCTCCTGCGGCAGCGCGCTCGCGAACGACTCGAGGCCGGCGACGAGGTAGAGATCGTGGCCCGCGACCTTGCGCACGAAGCGACTCTTCTCGATCAGACGCGACCACGCGGCCGACGTCTGCGTCGAACCGCGGACGACCGCGACGACGTCGGAGCTTTTCACGCTCGCAGGCAAGAGCGTGATCGACGCGAGCTCGCGCAGCGGATCGACGCCGAAGCGCGAACCGATCACGTCGAAGTCGAAGTCGTTCACGAGCTCCTGGCCGGCATCATGGAGCGCGAGCAAGAACCGCGAGCGCCCCATGGCCTCGACGTCGACGTGCGCGACCCACGTCGCTTCGCTCGGCGCACAACGCGGATCGAACGCGCCTGCCTCGGCGCGCGGCAGCCACGCGAACAGGACGACGGCGAGGAGGATCCTCTTCATCGAACGCCGCTCCGCGCGCTCGCGCGACTACGGCCCGAGCTGACCGAGCGTGCCCTTCGCGAGCAACTGCGCGGCCTGATCGGCGGCGACCGGCGGGCTGAGGAGGAAACCCTGTGCTTCGTCGGCGCGCATGACGCGCAACAGCGAGAGCTGCGCCGCGGTCTCGACGCCCTCGGCGACGACGGTCATCTTCAGACTGCGCCCCATCAACACGATCGCGCTGAAGATCGAGGCATCGTCGGGCCTCGACGTCGCATCGCGCAGGAAGCTGCGATCGATCTTCAACGCGTCGACCGGGAAGCGTCGCAAGTACGCGAGCGACGAATAGCCGGTCCCGAAGTCGTCGATCGAGAGGTGCACGCCGAGCGACTTGATCTGCCGCAGGAGCTCGACGTCGGACGCCGGATCCTTCATCAACGCGCTTTCGGTCAACTCGAGCTCCAGGCAATCCGCCGGCATCGAGGTCGAGCGCATGCACTCTTGGATCGTCTCGAGCAGGCCGCTGTCGTGGAGCTGCAGCGGCGAGAGGTTGACCGCCATACGGATCGGCGGAAGACCCGCATCGCGCCAACGCATCGCTTGACGACACGCCATGCGCATCACGTGCGCTCCGATCGGAACGATCAGACCGGTCTCCTCGGCGACCGGAATGAAGCGCGCGGGCGACACGAACCCCAGATCGGGGTGTTGCCAACGGACCAACGCTTCGACGCCGACGATGCGGCCGGTGCGGATCTCGACGCGCGGTTGGTAGTGCAGGACGAGCTCGTCGCGAGCGAGCGCGCGGCGCAGCGCGGCTTCGAGGCTCAGGCGTTCGAACGCCTCGGCGTCCATCGCCGGCGCGTAGAGCTTGACGCGATCGCGGCCTTCGCGGCGCGCGCAGTACGCGGCGGTTTCGGCGCGACGGACGAGTTCCTCGGGATCGCGACACTCGACCGACGAGCACACGATCCCGATGTTGCTCGAGAGACTGAGCTCGCGCCCGGCGACGTGCACCGGCTTGCCGATCCACGTCGCGAGGCGCGCACCGATCGACACGATGTCGTCGCGACGACCGACGCCGGGCACGACGACCGCGAGGCCGCCGCCGCTCGTGCGGCCGAGCACCAACGAGCTACCGTGCGCCTCGGTCATCTGCGGTCCGCGCAGTTCGCGCAGCAACGAATGCACGCGCACCGCCAACGTGTGCAGCAGATGTCCGAAGTTGCCGCGCGTGAAGCTCGTCGCGAGCGAACGCAGATCGTCGGAGTCGACGACCAGGATCCCGACGGCCTCGTCGCGCGACTCGGCGCGCTCGATCGTCGCCGCGAGCGAACAGAAGAACTCGCGCGTGTCGAGTCGGAAGTCCGCGCCGCCGAGTCCGGAGCCGCGGACGTCGTTGCCGACGGTGTCCGACCATTCCTCGACGACGCCGCGCACGATGCGAGTCGGGCTCGGCTCGCTGGTGACCGGGACGCAGAAGCGCACCCAACCCGACGCGCCGCCGGAATCGACCAAGCGGCACTCGAGTTCCTGCGCGGCCTTACCCGCGCCGAGCAGCGACAGCCAATCCGACAACTTGCGGCGCTCGGTCGGCGCGACGCGCGACAACACGACCTCGACGAGCTCGACGCCGTTCTCCGACGCGAGCCCGAGCAAACGCCGCGCTTCCTGCGAGAGCCACAGGCTGCGCTTCAGCGGCTCGTACTCGAAACTGCCGACGCCGGCGGCGCGTTCGACGCGCTCGAGCAAGTCGGCAACGCGTTCCTGGACCCGCGAGCGCTCGAGATCCCGCACGGCGAAGCGCACGTGCTGGGTGATTTCTTCCACGCCGGCGTCCGGCGCCAACACGGCGGTCGCACCGAGGTCGAACGCGCGCGACAACGCGGTCGAGCTCCGGTCGTCGAGCACCGCGATCCACGGCACGGTCGACGCCGCGCGCGTCGGCGAGGCGAGCGACACGACCAGATCGACGTCGGAGGCCGACCGCTCGCCCGTCTCGGCCAGGATGCCGATCGCGGCGAGCGAGCGGACGCAGGCTTCGGCGTCGCGGACGGCGGACGAATCGAGATGCACGCGAACGGGTCGCGGGGAGGCTTCGGGGTTCATGTGTTTCGGGGGCGAACGCCGGAGTATCGAGCTCGCTCCCGAACGCACTGGAATCGATCCGTGATCCGCCGAACGCCCCGCGCAACTCCTTCCGACCGACTGTGCCTGAAGGTTCCGCGAGCCGCGCCCGGTCCGTAGACTGTTGCGCCGCCGCCGTCGCGGCCTCGCTCCATGCAAGACAGAAACATCGTTCGAATCGCCAACGGCCAGGGGTTCTGGGGCGACTCGATCCTCGGGCCGATCCGTCTGGTCAACGAAGGGCCGGTCGACTACCTGACCCTCGACTACTTGGCCGAGGTCACGATGAGCATCCTGCAGAAGCAGCGCTCCCGCGACCCGCGCAAGGGTTACGCCACCGACTTCGTGGCGATGATCGATCGGATCCTGCCGAAGGTCGTCGAGAGGAACATCAAGGTGATCGCCAACGCCGGCGGCGTGAATCCGCTCGCGTGCAAGGACGCGGTGCTCGCGGTGCTGAAGAAGCACGGCGTCACCGGCATGAAGGTGGCGGTGATCGAGGGCGACGACGTGTTCGGGCGGCTCGACGAGCTCGCGGCGAACGGCGAGCCGTTGAACAACATGGACACCAGCGCGCCGCTCGCGACGGTGCGCGACCGCGTCACCAGCGCCAACGTCTACATCGGCGCGTTCCCGGTCGCGGAGGCGCTCGCGAAGGGCGCGCAGATCGTGATCGCGGGGCGCTTGACCGATCCGGGGCTCGTCGTCGGGCCGCTCGTCCACGAGTTCGGTTGGAAGGCGGATCAGTGGGACTTGCTCGCCGCCGGAACGATGGCGGGCCACATCATCGAGTGCGGCGCGCAGTGCACCGGCGGCAACCACACCGATTGGCGACGCGTGCCCGACCTCGCGCGCGTCGGTTATCCGATCGTCGAGTGCAAGGCGGACGGCACGTTCACCGTGACGAAGCACGACGGCACCGGCGGTCTCGTCGACGTGTCGAGCGTCGCGCACCAGCTCGTCTACGAGATGGGCGATCCGAAGAACTACATCACGCCCGACTGCATCGCCGATTTCACGTCGATCCGGCTCGAGCAGGACGGCAAGGATCGCGTGCGTTGCTCCGGCGTGAAGGGCAAGCCCGCGACGCCGACGTACAAGGTTTCGTTGAGCTACGAGGACGGCTTCAAGGCGCTCGGACAGTTGACGATCTCCGGCCCCGACGCGCTCGAGAAGGCGAAGCTCTGCGCCGACATCGTGTGGAAGCGTCTCGAGTCCGACGGCTTCCGCTATGCGCCCGAAGAACGCCTCGTCGAATTCGTCGGCGCCAACGTCTGTCACGCGGGCATCGCGGTCGCGGGCGCGAACGAGCCGAGCGAAGTCGTGCTGCGCATGGGCGTCAAAGGTCCCGACGAGGCGAAGGTCGATCGTTTCGGGATGGAGCTCGTGCCTCTGGTCACCAGCGGTCCTCCGGGCGTCACCGGCTTCGCGGGCGGGCGCCCGAAAGCGTCGGAGATCATCGGCTACTGGCCGGCGCTCGTGAGGAAAGAACTCGTGAGCACCAAGGTCTCGGTCTTCACTTCCTGATCCGCCATGCTCGCGCTCGCGCAACTCTGCTTCGTCGGCGCCGCGGCGCTCGGGCAACGCGTCGAGGTCGCGCTCGAGCCGGGTCCGGTCAAAGCGTCGCTCGAGTTCACGTCGTTCGAGCGCGAACCGAAGGGCGAGAACGGACGGACGATCCTCTGCGGCTCGCTCGCCAAGAGCGTGTACTTCACGTTGCTCGCCGAACCGAACTTTCCGTTCCTCGGCGGCGCCGAGGTCGCGAAGCGCCGCGCGAAGATGCCGGGCTTCCGTTCGTTCGACGTCGGCGGTGTGACGTGTTGCTCGTGGGAGGAATCCGGGCCGGTGACGCAGACGACGTACCACGCGTACCCGCCGAACGCCGACTTCCTCTTCGATCTCCACCTTTCGGTGACGCGCCTGAAGGGAGCGAAAGACGCGTTCGCCCGCGCGGATTTCGAAGCGCTGGTGCGCTCGTTCCGGGTCGACGGGCGCTGCGACGTTGCGCAACTGCCGTTGCCGCCGGAGCTGTACGCGTTCCGCGACGAAATCGCCGCGCAAGCCGGCGAGCAAGCCGCGTGGGTGCAGAAGCAATGCGCGGCGCGGCCGAACGAATGGGCGCCCCACTACTACCTCGGCGCGCTCGGTTACGACCGGAACGACGACGCGCTGCAACTCCGCGGCTACGAGCGCGCGGCCGCGTTGCTCGCGGCGAAGAACGAACGCGCGCCGAAGGAGACGACGGCGTTGGTGCACGCGCTCGACGCGCTCGCGGCCGTGCACGCGGCGAAGCAGCGCTTCAAGGACGCGCTCACGCCTCTCTCGCAGCTCGTCGAACTGGTTCCCGCCGACGCGCCGGACGAACTGCGCGTGTACCGCACGCAGGCGCTCTATCACCTCGCCGCGTGTTGCGCGAAGCTGTCCAAGTCCGCCGACGCGCTCGCCAACCTGCGCCGCGCGATCGAGGCCGATCCGTCGCTCGCGAAGAGCGCGGCCAAGGACGAACTCTTCACGTCGCTGCGCACGCTGCCTGAGTTCAAGAAGCTCGTCGGTTCCTGAAACGACTCCCCCATGCCCAAGGTCCAACTCTCCCGCATCGCGTGCGCTCGCTCCGGCGACAAGGGCGAAGGCTCGAACGTCGGCGTGATCGCGCGGTCGGACGCGGCGTACGCGTTCCTCAAGGAGAAGCTCGGTGCCGACGTCGTGAAGGCGCACATGCGCTCGATCAACTTCGGCGGCGTGAAGCGCTACGAGGCCGACAACCTGCGCGCGCTCAACTTCCTGTTGCTCGATTCGCTCGGCGGCGGCGGCTCGGCGTCCCTTAAGACCGACGCGCAAGGCAAGACGCACGGGCTCGCGGTGTTGCGGCTCGAACTCGAAGTCCCTCAAAGCGTGCTCGACGCGACACCGAGCGCCTGACATGAACCTGCTGCTCGAACTGCAAGAGAAGTCGCGGCGCCTGAAGCGTCGCGTGGTGTTGCCCGAGGCGCGCGATCCGCGCGTCGTGCAAGCGGCGGCGAAGCTCGCGGCCGAAGGCTTCGCGATCCCGGTGTTGATCGACGACGGCGACGTCGCGAATCCGCCGGCGGGCGTCGAGCTCGTGCGGCCGAAGTCCGATCCGCGCACGAAGAAGTTCGCGGCCGAGCTCGTCGAGCTGCGCAAGTCGAAGGGCATGACGCCCGAGGAAGCGGCGAAACGCGTGCTCGATCCGTTGATCTTCGGCGCGTTCCTGGTGCGCAGCGGCGATTGCCAAGCCGGCGTCGCCGGCAGCGATTCGCCGACCGCGGACGTGCTGCGCGCCGGACTGTGGATCGTCGGACTCGCGCCGGGTTCGAAGACGTTGTCGTCGTGCTTCTTGATGGTGTTCAAGGACCAAGCGTTGACCTTCGCCGACTGCGGCGTCGTTCCGCAACCGACCAGCGAACAACTGGTCGACATCGCGATCGCTTCCGCGGAGAGCCATCGACGGCTCGTCGGCGAAACGCCACGCGTCGCGTTGCTCTCGTTCTCGACCAAGGGTTCCGCCGAACACGCCGACGTCGACAAGGTGCGCGTCGCGGCCGAGCTGTTGAAGAAGCGCAAGCCCGACTTGTGCTCCGACGGCGAGCTGCAGCTCGACGCGGCGTTGGTGACCGCGGTGCAGGAGAAGAAGGCGCCGGGTTCGGCGGTCGGCGGGCGCGCGAACGTGCTCGTGTTCCCCGACCTCGACGCGGGGAACATCGGATACAAGCTCGCCCAACGTCTGGCGGGCGCGACGGCGCTCGGGCCGCTGGTGCAGGGCTTGAAGCAGCCGTACATGGACCTTTCGCGCGGCTGCACCGTCGACGACATCGTCAACGTGGCGGTGATCGCGTCGATCCTCGCCTGATACGGAGCCAGCCTCGACTCGGCCGTTTTCGCCGGGCAGCGACGGAGAAACCGCCTTGGCGTGGGCCGGCGAAAACGGCCGAGTCGAGGCTGGCTCCGTACGGTAGGCTCTGCCCTCAGACGTGCGACTCGCCCTCCCCATCCTCTTCGTCGCCCTGACCGCGTGCACGCCGGCGACGTCGGAGCACGCATCCGAAACCGCCGCGACCGCGACCTTCGAAACGTACGTCGAGAAGCGCGACGACGGATTGCAGATCGAAGTCTTCGCGCCCGGCGACGGACCGGCGATCGGACCGACGTCGCGCGTCGTGCTCCACTACAACGCGTTGCTGCCGGGCGCGACGAAGCCGTTCGACTCGACGCGCGAGAGCGGGATTCCGCTCGAGCTCGACCTCGGCGCCTCCAGCGGACCGAAGCCCGTGCCGGGACTCGCGCGCGGCCTGATCGGCTTGAAGCGCGGCGCGAAGGCGAAGCTCACGTTGCCGCCCGCGCTCGCATGGGGCGACGCCGGCAATCCGGCGAACGGCGTTCCCGCTGCGAGCGACGTCGTCTACTCGATCGAGATCCTCGAGGTGCGCTGATGGGACGACGCGCGACTTCCGCGGTGCTGTGCGTCGTCCTCGGCGCATGCTCGTTCTCGGGCTTCAATCGCCCGATCGCGGTGCCACCGCCGCAAGAGCATCTCACGCCGTCCGGCGTGCAGTACGCCGAGCTGCTAGAAGGTCACGGCTCGACGGCGGTGTACGGTTCGCTGGTCAGCATCGACTACACGGGGTGGCTCGGTGACGGCAGGCGCTTCGACTCGACGTACGACCGCGGCACGCCGCTGAGCTTCACGATCGGCAAGGCGGAAGTCGCGAAGGGTCTCGAGGACGGCGTCCTCGGTCTGCGCGCCGGCGGCAAGCGTCGCCTGACGATCCCGCCGGAGCTCGGCTGGGGGGCAACCGGGATCCCCGACGTCATCCCGCCGAACAGCACGTTGGTGTTCGAGATCGAGCTCGTCCAAGTCGTCGGGCCCTGAAACGACGACGGGCGACGCCGCGCGGCATCGCCCGCCGATGAGTTCGCGCGAGGCGCGAGCTCAGTTCTTCTTCGCCGCGGACGCCGCCTCGTCGAGCTTGGCGATGTACTTCTCCGGGCTCTTGCGGAACTCGTTGATGCACTTCTTGCAGCAGAAGCGCACGAGCCGCGTGCCGTACAGGTAGTCGACCGCATCGTCGTTCAGCGTGTCGTCCGCCATCACGAGGCAGTGCGTCAGCGGATACGCCTTCTTCTGCGACGCGATGTAGGCGGTCTCGAGCTTCTTCATGCTCGCCTCGGGCTCCTTCTTGAACTCGGCGACGCACTTCTCGGAGCAGAAGCGGACGAGCCGCGAACCCTGCACGACGTCGACCGCGCCTTCACCGAGGGCGTCGCCACTGACCGGGCACTTCTCCATCGGGTAGGCAGGCTTCTGCTTGCGCACGATCGCTTCGTCGATCTTCTTCATCGTCGCGGCGGGATCGGCCTTGATCTTCGCTTCGCAGCGAGCGCAGCACGTGCGCACGAGACGACCTTCGACCAGGAAGTTCTTCGAGTCGGCGCCGAGCGCTTCACCGCTGATCACGCAGACGTCGAGCGGGTAAAGCGGCATCTGCGCCGCGATCCGCATCTCCTCGTTGCCGTCGGTCTTGGCGGCGTCGCGCTTCGGAGCTTCGCCGTCCTTCTTCTCCTTCTCGCCGCCCTGTTCGCGCTTCTTTTCGCCGCCCTTGTCCTGGGCGCCCTTGTCCTGGCCGGCTTGCTGCGCGGCGGCGGACGGGGTGGAGCTCGCGCGAGCGAACGTCGGGAGGACGAGCACCGTCGACATCAAAGCGCCGACGAGCGTGAGGCTGATTCGCATGTTCATGGTTGGGTTCTTTCCTTTGGGGACCTGCGTCCGGGATTCTACGCAGCCGAGTCCACACTGATGGCGCGACGTCTCGACGAACTCGTCTGCGACGCCAGTCGCGAAGCCCATCGCGAAGAACGTCGGCGACGAAAAAGCGAGCGGACCCGTCGCCGGATCCGCTCGCTCGTTCTCATGGGCTCGTCGGGAACCGAAATTCGGTTCCTTCAGAGCGCGAGAGGCATGCTCAGCCTTGGACCTTTTGTCCGGTCACCGGGCAGACCTTGCCTTCGCATTCCTTCTTGCCTTCGCACGCCTTGTTGGCGTCGCAGCCGGCCTTCATTTCGCCGCTGCAGCATTCGGCCTTCGGAGCGGCCGGCGAGGACGCGTCGCCCATCGACGACTTCTTCTCGGAGGCACACGCGGCGGCCAGGCACAGGGCCAATCCCAGAGCAATCTTCTTCATGGTGGTTTCGGTTGGTTGTGTCGGTGCCCGACGGGTTGCCCGACGAGCGGACCTGATATGGATGAGGGTGATCACCCCCGCCGGACCTATCGGCCCGAGCTTTGGGGGAGCACGAGCCTACGTGCTCGGGCCCCACGCGGTAGTTAAAGTTCGATGAGCCCGCCGGACGCCCGCCGCGATGCACGACCCCAACTCTCTGCCCGAGCTCGACTTGCACCGCCGTACGTGGGCGGAGGCCGAGCGCATCGTGCGCCGCGCCCTCCATACATGGCGCCTCCAGGGCGTCGAGGTCGCGGTGCTGGTCACCGGACGCGGTTACGGCAACGCGAAGCAGGAGCCGGTGCTCCGCACCAAGGTCGAGCGGTGGCTCGACACGCCTGACGCGCGCGGACTCGGCGTGCGGAGCTGGCGCCGTGTCGCGAAGGACGGCGCGCTCGAGGTGACGTTGGCGAGCGCGAGGCGCGGCGACTGACGCGTCACTCGTGCTTCGACGAGTCTCCCCCGCCGCCGACGCCGAGGCGCACGGCGACGGTCTCCGCCTGGCGCGCGAAGTCGATCGCCTCGCCGAGGATCCGCGCGGCTTCTTGCGGAGCATGGAAGCCCATCGAGTTCTCGGCGGCGACGAAGTCGATGCGCCACTGCGCGCGGCGATGGAGGTTCGCGAAGCGCTGCAACTCGGCGTCGGCCTCGAGGTGCTTCGACCAGAGCCCCGCCATCGCGGTCTTCGTCGCGGCGGCGAGCTTGGTCGCGCGCTCCTCCGCGTTCGCCGCGGCGTAGCTTGCGTCGCTGGCGAGGTCCGAACCCGCCTTCGCGCTCGCCGCCGCGGCGTTGTCGCGTTCCCACGCCGCGCGAATCGGCGCGAGCGCGTCGAGCATGTCCACCACCGCTGCGCCGGCGCGGTGCAGCAAGTCGGAGTTGCGCTCCTGGATGACGTCGACGCGTCGCGCGAGCTCTTCTTGGTCGACGTTGTGACACGTCTGGCAGGCGCGCTGCAGGTTCAGGAGCGGCGAACGAATCCAGTGGTCGGAGACCTTCATCGCGCCCTGGCGCTCGAACGGCATGTGGCAATCGGCGCACGCGACTCCGGCGGCGGCGTGCACGCCTTGGCTGTAGAGCTCGAACTCCGGGTGCTGCGCCTTGTAGAGATGCGCACCGGTCTCCGCGTGAGCCCAGTCGTAGAAGTGCGAGCCGTCGGGGAACGTCTTCTCGTCGTAGAACTTCTCGATCTGCTCGACGCGCAGGCCCTGACCCCACGGCAGGAAGAGCGTCGTCTTCGGCCCGCAGTAGTACTCGACGTGACATTGCGCGCAGACGAAAGTGCGCATCTCCTGGCGCGTCGCGTCGCGGTTCGGATCGAAGTCGGCGACGCCGAGGCTCGCCTTGTACGCCTGGATGCCGGTGATGAAGCCGGGACGCGTGACCCGCAAGCGCATGTCGTTGGGATCGTGGCAATCGACGCAGCTCACGGGATGCGCGCCTCCGACGTGCGTCATCGTCTGCGTGTTGCCGTTCGGAACCGGGTTCGCGCTGCCGACCTTGGTCACGAGCGCGCTCGCGTCGGCGTACGTCATCCCGCACATCACCGCGAGGCCCTTGAAGACATCGCCGCCGCCGAGCTCGCGGTACGCGGGCATCACCGACGCGTGGCAGTGGAGGCACGAGCCGGGTTGCGGGCGCTGCGTGACGCGCGCGGTGTGCTCTTGGTCGTAGAGCATGTACGCATGGCCGCGTCGATCGCGGTAGTCGATCGAGAACGCGTAGCCCGCGAACATGCGCTTGAGCCACGGCTCGCGCTCGATCTTCTCCTCCGGCATCGCTTCGCTGCCGCCGTGGCCGCCGAAGCGCGTGCGCGTCGTCGTCGCGGTCTGCTTGTAGCCGTCGTACTGCCGCGGGAAATTGACGCCCCACGGTTCGGGGTCCGTGGTGTCCTCGGTGACGCGCACGAGCTTGAGGTACGGGTCCTTCGCTTCCTGTTGGTGCTCGAAGATCGTCACCAACAACCACGCGACGCCCGCGGCGGCGAGCACCGCGACCACGAAGACCATTGCGAGCGCGGCACCGCCCGAGCGCGAAGTCGCCGGCCGAACGCGAGACCCTCCATCCATCGTGCGCATGAACATTTCCCTCTGGATTCAGCGCGGCGCTCCATGGCCGACGCCTTGGTGACAGTGCACACAGTCGAGACTCTGCGCGCCGGAGACCGCACCGAGCACGGTGTCGTGCACCATCGGTTCGTGACAACGCACGCAGTTCGTCTGCAGGATCGCCGCGTTGTGCGGCGTGATGCGGATCGGCTCCGGGAAGTCCTGCAGCGTGAACGCCTTGCTGTGGTTCCAGCCGTTGCGCGCCTTCGCGAGGTACTTGCCGACGAAGTCGTGCGGCACGTGGCAGTCGTTGCAGACGGCGACGTGGTGGTGCGTGCTCTTCGACCACGAAGCGAACTGGTCGTTCATCACGTGGCAGTTGGTGCACGCGCGCGGATCGTTGGACATGTACGAGAGCCCGCGCGCGTAGCCGAACGTGAAGAGTCCGAGTCCGACGACGGCGCCGACGAGGGCGGCGATGAAGACGTGGGAACGGCGAGGACGGGCCATGTCGCGGTCGCAAGCCGACCGGCGCTGCGAGTCTAGTAAGATTCCGAGTGGCGCTCCATCGCCGACGAGCGCGAAGCTTCGCTCTGCGCGTCACCATCACGTCGGCGGGAGCTTTCGAGCTCCGACGCCCACCGACCTACGGCTCGCTGCGATCCGACCAACGCACGTTCGGGATCGGGCGCCATGCGGTGAGGCGCTCGAGCAGTCGATCGGGATCGGACTCGGCGATCACGAGTTCGCGGTACTCGCGCCGCACGAAACCTTCGTCGACCGCGCGATCGAACAGCGCGAGCAACGGCTCGAAGTAGCCGTCGATGTCGAGCAACGCGCAAGGCTTGTCGTGGATGCCGAGTTGCGCCCACGTCAGCACCTCGCAGAACTCGTCGAACGTGCCGAAGCCGCCGGGCAACGCGACGAACGCATCGGCGAGCTCGACCATCTTCGCCTTGCGCTCGTGCATCGTCCGCACGACGACGAGATCGGTCAGGCGACGATGTCCGACTTCGCGCGCGACCAGCGAATGCGGGATGACGCCGATCGCCTCGCCGCCCTTCGCGAGCACCGCGTCCGCGATCTCGCCCATCAAGCCGACGTTGCCGCCGCCGTAGACCAGACCGAAGCCGTGCGCGACCAGGCGTTCGCCGAAGTCGCGCGTCGCGTGCGCGAACACGGACCGCGAGCCCTTGCTCGAACCGCAGAACACGCAGATGCGTCGCGACGACATGATCGCCGTTCAGTTCTCGGGAGCGGCGTCGGGCTCGCCAATGTCGTACAGCAACTTCCACGAGCCGTCGGGGAGTTTGCGCCACACGTCGAAGTAGCGACCGATGGTCGTGTGCTCGATCGAACCGTCGGCGCGTTTCTTCGTCAGGCGCCAACGACCGGACGTCGTGCCGAGATTGCCGCCTTCGGCGAGACGCGCAGTGTCGGGCTCCCACCAGAGTTCGTTCGCAGGGTCGGCGAAGAAGCTCGCCATGTTTTCACGCACGGCGGCGCGACCGGTGAGCGGCGCGAAGTCCTCGCCGACTTGGGAGCCGTGTTCGTCGAACGCGCCGAGCCACCCTTCGAGGCGGCGAACGCGCGTGTCCTCGGCGAACGCACGATCCGCGGCGAGCAACGGCGCGCAGTCGGAGTGCGGAGCCCGACACGCGGCGAACACGAGCACGAGCGCTGCGGCGATCTTCATCGACACAGCATCGCAACCGCGCACACGGGCACTCAACTGCTTTCCGCGGAACGAAGGCTCGCGCCGAGCGACGTCGGCTCACCGGGCGGTTTGCGCTCGCGTTCTCGCATGCGTCGTGTTCGAGCCCGGTGCTCGACGACGCAGACGCCGCGAGGTCCGCTTCTTGCCCCGGCGCGCGCTCGCTCCGCGAACCGCCGCAACGGCCTACACAGCCTCAACGCATCGATCGCGTCAACTCCGTCCGATTCGATCGCGCACCGCTCGCGCGCACGGGACGTCCCCGTCAGAATCCCCGACCTTCGTTCGTCGAACACCCCTCTTCTCGAGCACCCCGAATGTCGCGTTTCGCCTGCCTCTCGAGCCTCGTCGCTCTTTCGCTCCTCGCTCCGCTCGCTCGCGCGCAATACCGCCCGAACGCGGTGATGCTGCGCCAACCCGACGTCAGCAAGGACCAGATCGTCTTCGCGTTCGGCGGCGATCTGTGGCTCGTCGAGAAGCGCGGCGGCGTCGCGCGCGTGCTCTCGTCGCCGGAAGGCGCCGAATCGTTCCCGCGCTTCAGCCCCGACGGCAAACGCGTCGCGTTCATGGCGAACTACGGGAGCGGCGGCGATCTCTACGTGCTCCCGGTCGAAGGCGGTGTGCCCGAGCGCGTCACCCACCATCCCGACGACGAAGTCTTCTGCGACTGGGATCCGAACGGTCGCGACCTGATCTACTTCTCGCCGGAAGTCTCGGGCCAACGTCGCGCGCCGAAGTTGTTGCGCGTTTCGGCGAGCGGCGGACAACCGACGCCGCTGCCGGTGCCGTACGGCACGTTCGGCGAGATCGACGAGACGGGCACGTGGCTCGCGTACACGCCGGTGACGCAGTCGGAGTTCCGCACGTGGAAGCGCTACCAAGGCGGACTCGCGCAGGACATCTGGCTCTTCGATCTGAAGACGTCGAAGTCGAAGCGCATGACGTCGTTCGAGGGCACCGACTGCTTGCCGATGTGGCATGGCAGCGAAATCTACTTCCTCTCCGATCGCGTCGGCCCCGATCGCGACACCAAGGGACGCCTCAACCTCTGGCGCTTCGAGACCGCGAACGGGGCAGTGTCGCGCATCACCGATTTCGTCGACGACGACGTGCGCTTTCCGTCGGTCGGTCCCGACGACTTGGTGTTCACCGCGGCGGGCAAGCTCTACCGCTACGAGTTCGCGAGCAAGAACACGGTCCCGGTCGACGTGCTGCTCCCGAACGATCGCCCGAACCTCTTGCCGCGCACGCTCGATTGCACCGACCTCGTCACCGACGTCGTGCCCGGACCGAACGGCAAGCGCATGGTCGTCGCGGCGCGCGGCGAACTCTTCAGCGTCCCCGTCAGGGACGGCGCCGCGCTCAACTTGACGCAGACCGATCGCATCGCCGAACGCCATCCGTCGTGGAGCCCCGACGGCAAGTGGATCGCGTACGTCTCCGATCGCAGCGGCGAGAACGAAGTCTGCGTGCGGCCTTCCGAGAAGAGCGGTGTCGACGGTGAGCGCACGTTGACCAAGCTCGGGCCGGGCTATCGCTTCACGCCACAATGGTCGCCGGATTCGAAGACGCTGGTGTTCGCGTCGAACGACGGCGCGCTGCACCTGCTCGGCGTCGAGAAGTCGGACGAGCGCGTGATCGATCAGGATCCCGACGGCAATCCGTTCGGCGTCGCGTGGTCACCCGATTCGCGTTGGCTCGCGTACTCGCACCGCGGGACGCAAACGCTGTTGCCGGTGATCTGCCTCTACGACACGAAGAGCGGCAAGCGCACCGACGTCACCGCCGGCAAGTTCCAAGATCGCGAGCCGACGTTCGACCTCGAGGGCAAGTGGCTCTTCTACACGTCGAGCCGCGCGTTCGACCCGCTCTACTCCGAGTTCGACGACTCGTGGATCTACGGCAACACGCAGAACCTGGTCGCTGTACCGCTGCGCGCCGACGTCGAAAATCCTTGGGCGCCGAAGGACGACTCGGAAGCGAACCCGAAGAAGGATGACGCCGAAGACGAGAAGAAGGACGACGACGCGAAGAAGGACGAGAAGACCGCCGTCGCGCCGATCGAGATCGAACTCGACGGCTTCGAAGCGCGCGCCATTCTCGTCGACGTGCCGGCCGGGCGCCTCTCCAACCTGCGCGGCGCGAAGGGCAAGCTCGCGTACGTGCGCCAAGCGCGCCTCGGCACCGGCGAACCCGCGAGCGACGACGACGGCGCGCCGCCGCCGCAAGGCAAACTCGTGTACCTCGACCTCGACGACAAGGAGGAGCACGACGTCCTCGACGGCGTGTCCGGGTTCGAGCTCGTCGCCGACGGATCGAAGGCGTTCGTCAGCACCGACGGCCACGCGATCGTCGACCTCGCGAAGGACCAGAAGGTCGAGAAGAAGATCGAGATCGAGCACCTCGAAGCGACGATCGATCCGCGCAACGAGTGGTTCGAGATCCTGATGGACGCCGGTCGCTTGATGCGCGACTACTTCTACGTGCCCGACATGCACCACGTCGACTGGAACGCGATCGTCAGGCGCTACATCGAGGCCCTCGACGATTGCACTTCGCGCGCGGACGTCGACTACCTGCTGCGCGAGATGATCGCCGAGCTCAACGTCGGTCACGCGTACGTCCAGAGCTCGCCGACGCTGAACGGCACCCGCGCGCCGTCGACGGTCGGGTTGCTCGGTTGCGATTGGAAGCTCGAGCGCGGCGCCTACCGCATCGCGCGCGTGCTCGGCGGCGGCGACTACGACGTCGAAGCGCGTTCACCGCTCGCGATCCCCGGCGTCGGCGTGAAGGCCGGCGACTTCTTGCTCGCGGTCAACGACACGAACGTCGACGCGGCCCGTGACGTCTACGCCGCGTTCGAAGGCACGGTCGGTCGCTCGACGTGGATCACCGTCAACGCCGAGCCGAAGCTCGACGGCAAGGAACGTCGCGTGCTCGTCGAGCCGCTCGCGTCCGAGTCCGAGTTGCGCTACCGCGATTGGGTCGCGCGCAACCGCGAGCTCGTCGCGAAACTCTCGAACGGCCGCATCGGTTACGTCCACGTCCCCGACACCGGGCTGCACGGACAGAACGAACTCGTGCGCCAGTTCATGGGCGAGTTCAACAAGCCCGCGTTGCTCGTCGACGAGCGTTGGAACTCCGGCGGCCAGATCCCGAACCGCTTCATCGAGTTGCTCGATCGTCCGATCACCAACTATTGGGCGGTGCGCCACGGCGACGATTGGACTTGGCCGCAAGTCGGACATCGCGGACCGAAGTGCATGTTGATCAACGGCTCGTCGGGCTCGGGCGGCGATTGCTTCCCGTACTTCTTCCGCGAAGCGAAGCTCGGCAAGTTGATCGGCATGCGCACGTGGGGCGGATTGGTCGGCCTGAGCGGCAACCCCGCGTTCGTCGACGGCTCGTCGATCACGGTGCCGACGTTCGGCTTCTACGAAACCGACGGCACGTGGGGCGTCGAAGGCCACGGCGTCGATCCCGACATCGAAGTGATCGACGATCCGAGCCTGATGACCGACGGCACCGATCCGCAGTTGCTCGCGGGCGTGAAGCAGCTCGAGGCCGAGCTCGCGGCCGCGCCTCCGACCGCGCCGAAGCGTCCGAAGTCACCCGATCGCGTCCGGCCGGGGGTCTTGCCGCAGGATCATTGATCGACGAACAGGCGCTCGCGCGCGGCGTGGGTGATCGCCACGACCGCCGGATTCTTGATGCGTCGCTCAGCCGTGATCGCCCAGAAGCGTTCACGTAGATCTTCGCTGCGACCGACGATCCGCACGTCGAATTGCTTGAGGACGTCCCGCTCGACCGCGGTGGGCGCGGGAAAGATCCCAAGTCCGTTCTGCCCGAACGCCTTGATCAGCGCACTGTCCGCGATCTCGGCGACGATCTGAGGGCGCAGCCCCTGTTGTTCGAACCACGGATCGAGCGCGCGGCGCAGCGCCGTGTCCTCGGTCGGCAAGATCAAGGGTTCGACGCCGAGCGAGCGCGGGAAGTCACGCTTCGCGCGCTTCTGTAGGCTCTCGACCGCGAACCAAGTCACGCCGCACTCTCCCAGCAGGTGCGCGAACGCCTTGAAGCGTGCACCCGGCGGCAGGGTCGAGTCACTCAGCACGACATCGAGCGCGTGTTGCGCCAAGCGCGCGAAGAGTTCGTGCACCGGAGCTTCGTGGACGACGAGGCGCACGGGATCGGGGCCGCGCAACGTGGGCTCGAGCAAGCGCCGGACGAGCAGTTTCGGGAGGACGTCGTCGACGCCGACCACCAGTCGCACCGGACGCCCCGTCGGACGGCTCTTGACCGTGTCCATGAGCTCGCGCCCCAGCGCGAAGATCTCGTCCGCGTAGCCGAAGACGACACGTCCCATCTCGGTCAGCTCGAGCCCCCGGCCGACCCGCACGAAGAGTTTCTCGCCGAGCGCGCTCTCGAGCTCCCGGATCTGCCCGCTGACCGTCGGGTGGGTCAAGTGCAGGCGCGCGGCGGCACGCGCGACGCCGCCCTCGCGCGCAACGGTCCAGAAGTAGAGCAGGTGATGGTAGTTGAGCCATTCCACGGCGGAGCCTCGTGTTGGTTTTCCCGAAGTATACGAGCGGAACAATCGAATTGTCGACATGCGCCGTCTCGTCGATGATGGCCCCCGTTCGCAACCACCAACCCAACGAGGAACCGCGATGAAGCTACAAGTGCACTGGAACGGACTGACGGCCACGCCGACCCTTCGTGAGCATCTCGAACGACGCCTGGCGTTCGCGCTCGGTCGTTTCGGCGACGAGATCAACCACGTGTGCGCGCGCCTCGCCGATCTGAACGGACCGAAGGGTGGAGTCGACAAGCTCGTTTCCTTGCGCGTGAACGGCCGGCGCTTGAAGTCGCTGATGGTCACCGACTCCGACTCGAACCTGTTCGCCGCGATCGACCGCGCGGCGGACCGCATCGGCCGCGCGATCGGCAGGGCGCTCGAACGCAAGAACAGCCGCGCGCAGCACCACGCCGAGCTCCTCCCCGAACGCGCGCGCACGCAGCGTCGTCGCTGAACGCCGACCGCAACGATCCGTCGCCATGCCGCTCGAAACCGCTGAATCCATGGGTTCGCCGCTCCTCTGGGGAGGGTTCCTCGTATTCGTCCTCGCGATGCTCGCGCTCGACCTGGGCGTGTTCCATCGCAAGGCGCACGCGGTCTCGCTCAGGGAGGCTGCGATCTGGAGCGGGATCTGGATCGGATTCGCGGCGCTGTTCGCGGCCGGCATCCACGCCTGGTTCGGACCCGAGCGCGCACTCGAGTTCACGACGGGCTACGTGATCGAGAAGGCGCTCTCGGTCGACAACATCTTCGTCTTCGTCGTCATCTTCTCGTACTTCGCGATCCCGAACGCGCTGCAGCACCGAGTGCTCTTCTGGGGCATCCTCGGCGCGCTGATCATGCGCGCGATCTTCATCGTGGTCGGCGGTGCGTTCCTGGCGAAGTTCCACTGGGCGATCTACGTCTTCGGCGCGATCCTGGTCCTGACCGGCATCAAGCTGCTCTTGCAGCGCAACGCGCATTACGACCCGGCCGGCAACCCGGTGGTGAAGCTCTTCAAGCGCTTCTTCCCGGTCAGCGACGGTTTCGACGGTCAGAAGTTCTTCACGCGCCAGGGAGCAAGGCTCGTCGCGACGCCCTTGGTCCTCGCGCTGCTCGTCGTCGAGGCGACCGACGTCGTCTTCGCGGTCGACTCGATCCCGGCGATCTTCGCGATCACGAAGGACCCGTTCATCGTCTTCACGTCGAACATCTTCGCGATCCTCGGACTGCGCTCGCTCTACTTCCTGCTCGCGGGCGTCATCGACAAGTTTCGCTACCTCAAGCTCGGTCTCGCGTTCGTGCTGGTCTTCGTCGGCGCAAAGATGCTCGGCGCGGAGATGTACAAGGTGCCGGTGGTCGTCTCGCTCGGCGTGATCGGCGGCATCCTCGGCTTGTCGGTGCTCGCGTCACTCGTGGCGAACAGGCGGAACGACAGCACTCGTTCGACGGAGGGTTCGACCCCGTGATCGAGCGCAGCGAACGCCCGAGAGTCGGCGTGATCATGGGCTCGCACTCCGATTGGGAGACGATGAAGCACGCCTCCGAGACGCTGACCGCGCTCGGCATCGAGCACGAGACGCAAGTCGTCTCCGCGCACCGCACACCGGATCGGCTCTTCGAGTACGTCGCCGCCGCGGAGGGGCGCGGACTCGAGGTCTTGATCGCCGGTGCGGGCGGCGCGGCGCACCTACCTGGCATGGCGGCGGCGAAGACACTGCTGCCGGTGCTCGGCGTGCCGGTCGAGTCCCACGCGCTGCGCGGCATGGATTCGCTGCTCTCGATCGTGCAGATGCCGGCCGGCATCCCGGTCGGGACGCTCGCAATCGGCAAGAGCGGAGCGATCAACGCCGCGCTGCTGGCGGCCGCGATCCTCGCGCGCTCCGACGCCAGAATCCGCGGAGCCCTCGAACAATGGCGCTCAGCTCAGACCGAGGCTGTCCTCGCGCACACCGATCCGCGCGAGGTGCGCTCGTGCTGAGGCTCGGCATCGTCGGAGGCGGGCAGCTCGCGCGTATGCTCGCGCTTGCGGCGCACCCGCTCGGCGTGCGGGTACAGGCACTGTGCGCGAAGGCGGACGAGTCGGCGCACCGCGTGATGCCGGTGCGCGTGGCGATCGGCGAACGGCTCGTCGACCTGCGCGCCCTTGCGGACGACTCGGACGTCCTCACGTTCGAGAGCGAGGATCTCGACGCGGGAGCGCTGCGCGCCGTGTGCGGCTCGAAGCCGATCTTCCCGCCGTTGCGAGCACTCGAGCTCTCCCAGGACCGGCTGCTCGAAAAACACTTCCTGCGCGGCCTCGGCACCCCGCTCGCCGCGTTCGCGCCCGTCGAGACTCGCGAGGATCTGGAAGGCGGGCTCGCCACCTTGGGCCTGCCGGCGGTTCTGAAGACGCGCCGCGGCGGTTACGACGGCAAGGGGCAGGTGGTGCTGCGCGACGACTTCGATGTCTCGCACGCCTGGACGCACCTCGGAGGACGGCCACTGGTGCTCGAACGACTCGTCCGTTTCGAACGCGAACTGTCGCTGGTCGCAACTCGCGGTCGGACCGGTGAAGTCCGCTTCTACCCGCTGGTCGAGAACGTGCACGTCGACGGGATCTTGCGGGCGACGCTTGCACCCGCGGCCGACGTCGATCCACGGATCGAGCGGCTCGCTCAAGACCATGCAAGGCGCATCTTGGAGTCGCTCGACTACGTCGGCGTACTCGCAGTCGAGTTCTTCGAGCACGGCGACGAACTCTCGGTCAACGAGTTCGCGCCGCGCGTGCACAACAGTGGGCACTGGACGATCGAGGGCGCCGAGACGAGCCAATTCGAGAACCATGTGCGCGCCGTATGCGGCCTGCCGCTCGGTTCGACGCAGCCTCGAGGGCCGTCCGCGATGCTCAACCTACTGGGCGCGCTGCCCGAGCTCACGGCGTTGCTCGCGATCCCCGGCGCGCACCTGCATCTCTACGACAAGTCGGAAGTTCCCGGCCGCAAGCTCGGCCACGTCACGCTCTGCGCACCCGACCGCCGCATGCTCGCAGAGCGGCTCGCGTGCGCGTTGAACGTCATCGAACGCGGCGACAGTGATCTACGCCGACGCCTGAGGCTCACTGAATGGACGCACTCGAACTCGTCCGCCTGAACCTGTTGTCGCCGATGGTCCTGGGCTTCGCGCTCGGGATAGTCGCGGCGCTCGTCAAGAGCGACGTGAAGCTGCCCGAGGCGCTGCACTCCGGCCTGTCGGCGTACCTGCTGCTCGCGATCGGCCTCAAGGGCGGCATCGAACTCGGCAAGGCGCCGCTCGGCGAGCTCTCGGGACCGCTCATCGCGACACTCGCCGTCGGCCTGACGAGCCCGTTGTGGTGTTTCGCGACGCTGCGGGGGCTGGGCAAACTCGGCGTCGCGGACGCGGCTGCGATCGCGGCCCACTACGGCTCGGTGTCGGTCGTGACGTTCACCGCCTGCGGCACGTTCCTCGACGCGGCCGGCGTCGCGTACGAAGGCTTCATGAGCGCGCTGGTCGCCTTCCTCGAAGTCCCGGCGATCATCGTCGCGATCTTTCTCGCGCGGCGCACCACCGCGGGGACCGCGCATTGGGGTGAAACGCTGCGCGAAGTCGTGTTCGGCAAGAGCAACCTGCTCTTGCTCGGCGGTGTCGCGATCGGCGCGCTCTCGGGGCCGGCGGCGGAGCAAGTGAAGCCGTTCTTCGTCGATCCCTTCCGCGGCGCGCTGACGCTCTTCCTGATCGACATGGGCGTGCTCGCAGCGCGGCGGCTCGGCGACCTGCGCGCGACCGGCGGCTTCCTCGTCGCGTTTGCGCTGCTGATGCCGCTCGTCAACGGCGCGATCGGAGCCCTCGTCGGCGACCTCGCCGGGCTATCGCTCGGCGGCACCACCGTATTCGCGACGATGGTGGCGAGCGCGTCCTACATCGCCGCGCCGGTCGCCGTCCGGATCGCGTTGCCGGAAGCGAATCCCGCGCTCTACCTGACGTCGTCGCTCGCGCTGACGTTCCCTTTCAACCTCACGGTCGGAATCCCGGTCTACCATGCGATCGCCCGCTGGCTCCATGCCTGATCCTCTCCCTACCGTCGCGTTGAAGCGCGTCACCATCGTCGGCGAAGCGGTGCTGGAAACGCGCTTGGTCGCGCTGATCCGCGCCGCGGGCGCGAAGGGCTTCACGCGCCTCGCCTGCAGCGGCGAAGGCTCGCGGGGCGTGCGCGCCAGCGATTGGGAAGGTGCGAACGTCAAGCTCGAGACCCTGGTGTCCCCCGCGGTCGCCGACGCGATCCTCTCCGCGCTCGCGCGCGACTACTTCGAGCATTTCGCGGTCGTCGCCTACGTCGACGAAGTGCATGTGGTGCGCGGCGACAAGTACATTTGAGCTTCAGCTACCGAGCGGCCGAACCCACACGTTGCGGTAGCGCACCGGATCGCCGTGATCCTGGAGCAGCAACGGACCGGTCGGCGCTTCGGCTGGTCCGAGCGCGCCGCCGGTCGGGCCGTCGACTTCGACGTCGCGTTGGATCGGGATGCCGTTCAACCAGACCGAGAGGCGCGCGTTCGCGGTCTTCTTCTTCTCCGCATCGAAGCGCGGCGCGGTGAAGCGCAGGTCGTAGCTCTGCCACTCCTCGGGCGGCTTGCACGCGTTGACGTCGGGCGCCTTCTTGCCGTAGATCGCGCCGCAATCGCCGACCTCGGCCTTCACGCCCCACGAGTCGAGCACCTGCACTTCGTAGCGACCGTGCACGTACACGCCGCTGTTGCCGCGCTCTTGTCCGTGCTTCGTCGGGCCGGAGTTCGGTGAACGGAACTCGACGTGGATCAGCGCGTCGCCGAAGAGCATCTTCGAGACGACGTCGCCGGTGCCGTTGACCTCGGCGAAGCCTTGCTCGACCTTCCACTTCGCGCTCGCACCGTCGCGCGTCGCGAGTCCGTCGAGACTCTTGCCGTCGAAGATCACCGTCGCGCCGCGCGGCGCCGGTTCGGAGAGATCGGGGCCGTGCAGCGCCCACTCGAGTCCGCCGAGCACGAGTCCGAGATAACCGGCGTCCGACCAGAGCTCCGGTCGATGGCCGAGCGCTGTGTAGAAGACGCGGCCGCGGCCCCACGGCTTGCACCACGCGAGCGCGTAGTCGCGATCGGCTCGCGCGCCGAGCGACGCGTCGACCGACGTCGGATCGAGCGTCAACAACACGTGCAGCGGATGCCGTTCGAAGTTCTTGAACTGGTAGATCTCGTCCGTGACTCCGAAGCCGTCGCCGAGCTTCACCATCGACGAATGCGCGCGATCCTCGACGACGACGCGCACTTGTTGATGCCACGGATGTCCGTTGAACGTGCCGCCGATCAAGTCGACGTACGGCTGATACTGATAGAGCGTGTCGGTCGCGCAGTGCAAGCCGACGAACGCGCCGCCGTTCTGGATCCAACTCATCAACGCGCTCTTGCCCGCGTCGCTGATCGGCAACTCGCCGGTGGTGTAGAAGCACACGGCTTGGACGCCGGCGAGCGCCGCGGCCTCGATCTCGCCGCAATCCTGCGTGCAGCGCACGTCGAAGCGACCGTTCGCGGCATCGGTGAGTCCGCGTTCGGCGATCGAGAGCTCGTTCGGAGTCGGACGCTTGACGACGTCGTGCACGAAACCGGCGGAGTGCGTGAGGAAGAGCACCTTCGGCAACGGCTCGCCGCTCTTCGGTTCGCTCGCGGCGGAAACGACGACACCCAACGAAGCGCAGAGAGCCAGGATCACGGTCGAACCTCCGAAACGGAACGCGGGGACGGAACGCGCGGAGTCTAGGGCACTCGCGCTTCCGCGTCGCGTGGGAGCGATCGCGTACGATGCGCGCGTGAGCGAGACGCCCGAGGAGCAGCGCGAAACGTCGCCTCTGCCGCCGACCGTTCGGCGCCTCGGCTGGATCAGTTTCCTCGTCGACATCGCGAGCGAGATGCTCTACCCGCTGATCCCGGTGTTCGTCAGCGAGACGCTGGGCGCGCCGGGCCGCGCGCTCGGTTGGATCGAAGGCGCGGCCGAAGGCACCGCGGCGTTCACCGCGGGAGTCGCGGGCCTGCGCTCCGATCGCGTGAAGAAGCGCGTGCCGTTCGTGCGCTTCGGTTACGCGTTGTCGGCGCTGTCGAAGCCGCTGCTCGCGCTCGCGTACGCGTGGCCGTTCGTGTTGGTGCTGCGCGTCTTCGATCGCGTCGGCAAGGGCATTCGCACCGCGCCGCGCGATGCGTTGATCGCCGACGTCGTCGCGAGCGAGCACCGCGGCCGCGCCTACGGTTTCCACCGCACGATGGACACGGCGGGAGCGTTCGTCGGCGTGCTGTGCGCGCTCGCGCTGCTCGCGCTCTGGCACGGCGACTACCGTCGGATCTTCGCGGTGTCCGCGCTGCCCGCGCTCGTCGCGGTCGCGTTGACGTTCACGCTGCGCGAGCCGCGCCGCTTCGAAACGACGCAACGTCGTCCGGCGAACTTCCGCGCGCTGCCCGCGCGTTTCTGGACGACGGCGTCGGTGCTGTGGATCTTCGCGCTCGGCAACTCGAGCGACACGTTCTTGTTGTTGCGCGCGAAGGACCAAGGCTTCGACGCGACGACGGTGGTGCTCGCGTACGCGCTCTACAACGTCGTTTACTCCGCGGTCGCGTATCCCGCCGGGATCTTGAGCGATCGCATCGGCCGCAAGCGCGTCATCGCGCTCGGCCTCGCGTGCTACGTCGTCGTGTACGCGGGCTTCGCGGCGCTCGGCGGCGCGCACTTGTGGTGGCTCTTCGCGCTCTACGGTCTGCACATGGGGTTGGTGCAAGGCGCGGCGAGCGCGTGGATCGCCGACAGCGCGCCCGGCGAACTCAAGGCGACCGCGATCGGCGCGTACCGCATGGGACTCGGCTTCGCCGCGCTCTTCGCGAGCGCTTGCGCGGGCTACCTCTGGGACGGCGTCGCGCACGCGGCGCCTTTCTGGCTCGGCGCCGGCGCGGCCGCGAGCGCGCTGACCGTCGTTCCGTTCCTGGTGCGGACTCCGAACGCTCGTCCGACCTGAGATCGCTTTGGTTCGACGGGCCGAATCCCGTCAACCCGTTCCGCCGCCGCGGACGATAGGCACGCAGCCTTTTCCCCGGGCCCCGAGTGGAATCTCCCCCTTCCGACTCCCAGCGAGCGAGCGTATCCGAGTCCGGCAGCCGCCGACTCCTGCGCACCAGCCTCGCGCTCTTCACCGCGCTCTGCGCGTCGATCCTGCTCGGCTTGAGCGCGGGTCTGACGATGCACCTCGCGTACCAGCGCATCGGCGATCTCGCGACGCGCGAACGACGCGTGCACGCGCTGACCGCGGAGATTCGTTACCTCGACGAAGTGTTGACGATGTCCGCCAACATGTGCGCGGCGACGAGCGAGCCGCGTTGGCGCCGCCGCTACGACGCGCACGTGCGTTCGCTCGACGCGGCGATCAAGGAGTTGCGCGAGGTCGCGCCCGCGCTCTTCGATCAGGAGCTCGGCGCCGACACCGACGAAGCGAATCTGCGGCTCGTCGACGTGGAGACGCGCGCGTTCGAGCTGGTCGAAGCGGGGCACGCCGACGAAGCACGTGCGGTGCTCGACGGTCCGGCGTACGCGGCGGACAAGGCGCTCTACGCGTCGGGCAATCAACGCGCGCAACAGGCGCTGATCGATTTCATCGTCCGCGAGAACACGGCGACCGAGCAGCGGCTCGCGTTGCTCGCGATCCTGTCGCTCGGACTGACCGTCGTCGCGTCGATCGCGTGGATCGTGTTCGCTCGCGGCGCGCGCGACGAACGTTCACGCGCGGAGCTCGCTCGCATCCGCGAACGTTCGCAGGCCGCCGACGCGGCGAACCAGGCGAAGAGCCAGTTCGTCGCCAACATGAGCCACGAGCTGCGCACACCGCTGACGGCGATCCTCGGCTACGCGGATCTGCTGCGCGAGCAACACGTCGACGGCTCGCACGAGATCGACCGCGCGACCGCGGTCGAGACGATCGCGCGCAACGGCGAGCACCTGCTCGCGATCATCAACGACATCCTCGACGTCTCGAAGATCGAGGCCGGCGCGATGACGGTCGAGCGGCTCTCCGTCGAGCCCGCGCAGGTCGTCGAAGAGGTGCTTTCGTCGATGCGCGTCCGCGCGAAGGCCAAAGGCATCACGCTCGAGCGCATCTACGCGACGCCGATCCCGCGCCGGATCACCAGCGATCCGCTGCGCCTGCGTCAGATCGTCATCAACCTGATCGGCAACGCGATCAAGTTCACCGAGCGCGGCGGCATCACCTTGCGCGTGCGCCTCGACGTTGCCGACGCGAACGACGCGCGCTTGGTCTTCGCGGTCGAAGACACCGGCATCGGCATGACCGAAGAACAAGTCGCGCGCGTCTTCCGACCGTTCGCGCAAGCGGACGAGACGATGTCGCGGCGCTTCGGCGGCACCGGGCTCGGGCTCACGATCTCGAAGCGGCTCGCCGAATTGATCGGCGGCGAGCTGACCGCGACCAGTCGAGCGGGCGAAGGCAGCGTCTTCACGTTGACGCTCGCGCTCGGACCGCTCGCGAACCTCGAGACGTGGCGGCCGGGCGAGGGTCCGACGACCGCGCCGAGTCTGATCGCGGCGGTGCCCGACACGCACTCCGCGTGCCGGCTCGAAGGCTTGCGAATCCTGCTCGCCGAGGACGGACGCGACAACCAACGCTTGGTGTCGCTCCACCTGCGGCGCGCGGGCGCCGTGGTCGCGATCGTCGACGACGGGCGCAAGGCGGTCGCCGCGCTCGAGCCCGTCGAGCCGACGCCCGCCGCGCCGAACTCGACGCCGTTCGACGTCGTCCTGATGGACATGCAGATGCCCGAGCTCGACGGCTACGCCGCCACGCGCCTGCTGCGCAAGAACGGCTGCCGCGTCCCCGTCATCGCGCTGACCGCCCACAACATGGCCGGCGACCGCCACCGGTGCCTCGACGCGGGCTGCGACGACTTCCTCAGCAAGCCGATCGACAGGCTGGCCTTGATCGGGACGTGCGAGCGCTGGGGCCGCGAGGCGCGGACCCAACGCGACATCGCGCGAACCGGTTGAGGACGCTTCCAAGCGGACTCGAGGCCGCCGCGAGACCCGCCCGGGCGGATTCAGGGCCCAAGACAACGGCACGCATCGACCGATCAGGATATCCTGATTCCATGATCGGTCCCTCCGGAGCGTCGCGCGTGCTCAAGGCCCTCGCCGACGAGTCGCGCCTGCGGATCCTCCACCTGCTCGGCCAGGAGGAGCTGACCGGCAGCGACCTGATGGAGATCCTGAACATGGGGCAGAGCCGGGTGTCGACGCACCTCAACCTGCTCAAGGAAGTCGGTCTGGTCGCCGACCGCCGCGCCGGACGCCACACCTTCTATTCGATCGCGCCGGGACCGTCGGCGAAGTTGCTGCAGACGGTGATCGAGGGCTCGAAGGGCAGCGCCGAATTCGTCGCCGATCTCGCCGGGCTCGCGGTGGTACGCGACGCGCGGATCGCGAAGAAGCGCGCGTACTTCGACCGCGTCGCGGCGAGCTTCGGCGAGCAAACGCTCCCCGGCCGCACGTGGGAAGGCCTCGCGCGTTCGCTGCTCCAGTTCGCGCCGCGAGCGCGCTACGCCGACCTCGGCATCGGCGACGGCTTGTTGACGTTGATGCTCGCTGAGATCGCCGAGCGCGTCACCGCCGTCGACATCTCGGCGCGGATGCTCGATCAACTCCGGCAACGCGCTCGCGCGAAGGGCTTCGAGAACATCGTCACCGTCGAGGCCGACATCGAGGAACTCCCGCTCGAGGATCGCTCGCACGACGTCGTCGTGTTGAGCCAAGCTCTGCACCACGCGAGCGAACCGGCGCGCGCCCTGCGCGAAGCGCGGCGCGTGCTCGTCCGCGGCGGACGCGTCCTCGTGATCGATCTGCTCGCGCACGGCGAGGATTGGGTGCGAGAGAAACTCGAGCACGTTCACCTCGGCTTCACCGAATCCGAGCTCGCCGCGTTGATCACCGACGCCGGCTTCGACCACGTTTCGATCCAACGCGCGGCGCGCGATCCGGAACCGCCGCACTTCATGACGCTCGTCGCGACTGCGACGCGCGCCGCCTGATCCTCCACCATGACGCACACCACTTTCCGCGAAGCTCTCCGCCAACGCGTGCTCGTCCTCGACGGCGCGATGGGAACCCAGATCCACGCCGCGAACCTCGAGCTCGAGCGCGATTGGCTCGGCCTCGAGAACTGCTCCGAGATCATCTCGGTCTCGCGGCCCGACGTGATCCAAGCGATCCACGAACGCTATCTCGCCGCCGGCGCGGACATCGTCGAGACCAACACGTTCGGCGGCAGCATGCTGACGCTCGGCGAGTTCGGTCTGACCGAACGCACGCACGAGATCAACGCGGCGGCGGCGCGGCTCGCGAAAGCTGCGTGCGACAAGTATTCGACCGCGGAGAAGCCGCGCTTCGTGCTCGGGTCGATGGGACCGGGCACCAAGTTGCCGACGCTCGGCCACACCGACTACGACACGCTCAAGCGCTCGTACGCCGAGCAAGCGCGCGGTCTGATCGACGGCGGCGTCGACGGCTTCCTCGTCGAGACGTGCCAGGATCCGCTGCAGATCAAAGCCGCGCTCGCGGGCGTCTTCCTCGCGCGCAAGGAGAAGAACGTCGACCTCCCGATCATCGTCAGCGTGACGATGGAAGTGACCGGCACGATGCTCGTCGGCACCGAGATGGCGGCGGCGATCACGTTGCTCGATCCGTACGACATCGACATGCTCGCGATCAACTGCGCGACCGGTCCGCGCGAGATGGGCGAGCACGTGCGCCTGCTCGGCCAGACGTCGACGCGTCCGATCGCCGTCTATCCGAACGCAGGTTTGCCGCAGCTCGTCGACGGCCAGCCGTTCTATCCGCTGACGCCGGAGGAACTCGCCGATTGGCTGTTGCGCTTCGTCGAAGAAGACGGAGTGTCGTTGGTCGGCGGTTGCTGCGGCACGACGCCCGAGCACATCGCGGCGGTCGCGCGCGCAATCGGAGTGCGCAAGCCGAAGGAGCGCACGGTCGTCCACGCCGCGCAGGTCTCGAGCATCTACTCGGCCGTGCCGCTCGTGCAGGACAACTCGGTGCTCTACGTCGGCGAGCGTTCGAACGCGAACGGCTCGAAGGCGTTCCGCGAACAGATGCTGCTCGGCAACGCCGACGCGATGGTCGAGATGGGTCGCGAGCAAGCGCGCGACGGCAGCCACGTCCTCGACCTGTGCTGCGCGTACGTCGGTCGCGACGAGGTCGCGGACATGACCAAGGCGGTGCTGCGCTATCGCACCGAAGTGCCCGTGCCGCTGATGATCGACTCGACCGAGGCGAACGTCCTCGAAGCAGCGCTCAAGCTCTGCGGCGGACGCTGCATCATCAATTCGATCAACCTCGAGGACGGGCTCGAACGCTGCGAACGCGTGCTTCCGCTCGCCAAGGAGTTCGGCGCCGCCGTCATCTGCCTGACGATCGACGAAGACGGCATGGCGAAGACCGCGGACGAGAAAGTGCGCATCGCGAAGCGCATCTACGACATCTGCGTCAACGACTTCAAGTTGCGCCCCGAGGACCTGCTCTTCGACGTGCTGACGTTCACGATCTGCACGGGCAACGAAGACGATCGCAAGCTCGGCCTCGAGACGCTCGAAGGCATTCGGCGCGTGCGGCAGGAGTTGCCGGGCGTCGGGCTCCTGCTCGGTCTCTCCAACATCTCGTTCGGCCTCAACGCGGCCGCGCGTCACGTCCTCAACTCGGTGTACTTGCACCACGCGCAGGAAGCGGGCCTCACCGCCGCGATCCTGCACTCGGCGCGCATCGAGCCCCTGCACCGCGTCGATCCGAAGGCGCGCCAACTCGCCGAGGATCTGATCTTCGATCGCCGTCGGCCCGACTACGATCCGCTGCAGGAGTTCCTGAAGTTCTTCGACGGCGCGAGCGTCGCGGCGAAGAAAGAACGCAAGCTCCCCGAAGATCTGTGGGAGCGTCTGCGTTGGCGCATCGTCGAAGGCGAACGCAAGGGACTCGAGGACGATCTCGCGCTCGCGCTGAAGACGAAGAAGCCGCTCGACGTCATCAACGTCGACCTGCTCGCCGGCATGGCGACGGTCGGCGATCTCTTCGGACGCGGCGAGATGCAGTTGCCGTTCGTGTTGCAGTCCGCCGAGACGATGAAGGCCGCGGTGCGCTACCTCGAGCCGTTGATGGAGCGCAACGCCGGCGAGACGCGCGGCAAGTTGGTCCTCGCAACCGTGCGCGGCGACGTGCACGACATCGGCAAGAACCTCGTCGACATCATCCTCACCAACAACGGCTACACCGTCTTCAACCTCGGCATCAAGCAACCGATCCAGCACATCCTCGACATCGCGCACGAGCACGCGCCCGACGCGATCGGCATGAGCGGGCTGCTCGTCAAGAGCACCGTGATCATGCGCGAGAACCTCGAGGAGATGAACCGCCGCAAGATCTCGACGCCGGTGATCCTCGGCGGCGCGGCGTTGACGCGAAAGTACGTCGAGGACGATCTGCGGCGCATCTACGCGGGCTCGCTCTACTACGCGAAGGACGCGTTCGAAGGCCTCGAGGTGATCGAGAAGATCGTCACCGGCGCGCCGCGGCCCGAACCGCGCGACTACGCGGCTAAGGTGGTCGAAGCGGAAGCCGAAGAGCCCGTCGGCGCCGCCGCCGCGAGCGTCGCCGGTGCGATCGCGAAGTCCGCGCCCGCGTTGACCGGCATGCGGCCGGCGCCGGAGGTCGAGGCTCCCGCGCTCTCGCGCCGCGAGCTGCCGCGCGACATCACGTATCCGACCGCGCCGTTCCTAGGCGCCCGCCTCGTCGAAGCGATCCAGCTCCAGTCGGTCTTCCCGTACATCAACGAGACGACGCTCTTCCAGTTCCAGTGGGGTTATCGCCGCAAGGGCAAGAACGTCGACGAGCACAAGAAGTTCGTCGACGAGCACGTGCGTCCGATCTTCTTCGAGCTCGGGCGTCAGTGCGCGAAGGAGAAGATCCTCGAGCCGAAGGCGGCGTACGGATATTGGCGCTGCGTGCCGGAGGGCGACACGCTCGTGTTGCTCGATCCGAAGAGCGACGGCAAGACCGCCGCGCGTTTCGCCTTCCCGCGCCAGAACGGGAAGAAGAGCCTCTGCATCACCGACTTCTTCCGCCACGACGGCGTGCCCGACGTCGTCGCGTTGCAAGTCGTCACCGTCGGCCAACGCTCGAGCGACGTCGCGCGCGAATGGTTCGCCGCCGATCGTTACCAGGACTACCTGCACTTGCACGGCCTCTCGGTCGAAGCCGCGGAAGGTCTCGCCGAATACATCCACAAGCAGATCCGCGGCGAGCTCGCGATCTCGAACGAAGACGCGCGCGACATGAAGGAGCTCTTCAAGCAGGGCTACCTCGGCTCGCGTTTCTCGTTCGGCTATCCCGCGTGCCCGCGCCTCGAGGATCAGGAGATCTTGCTCGACCTGCTCGGCGCGCAGAAGCTCGGCATCACGATGTCCGAGGACTTCCAACTGTGGCCCGAGCAGTCGACGAGCGCCTTGGTCGTCCACCACCCGAACGCCAAGTACTTCACGATCTGACTGAACGTACGGAGCCAGCCTCGCCTCGGCCGTTTTCGATCGCCCTCGATATCGGCGCTTGCTACGGCTTCGGCGATCGAAAACGGCCGAGGCGAGGCTGGCTCCGTACGCTCAGTGCCCGAGGCCGGCGCCGACCGTCGTCTCGCGCGCTTCGGCGGCCTTCGGGTAGAGGTTCGGGTCTTGATCCGCTTCAGGTAGGTGACGCATCCGCTCGGAGGCGTAGCCGCGGCGCTTGGCCACGATGCGGTAACCGAACGGCGCGTTCGACGAGCCGCCGTCGAGCTCGACCACTTCGAACGAATCGGCGCGCTTGTTCTCGACCGCCAGGCCTCGGCACTGTGCGCTCTCCGCTTGCACGAAGACGAGGTACGGCTGATTCAGATCGACCGTCTCGGCGAACAACGGATCGATCGCGACCGCGGTCACGCCATTCTGCACCTGGCCGGAGCCGTAGTCGGTGAACCACACCTCGGTCGCTTCTTCGCAGTACAGAAGGCGCGCGCCTTGGGACGTCGCGACCACCGCGCTCTTCGTGCCGCCGCCGACCGAGAGCCCGGTCGTGCCCGTCGGCGAGGAGATGTACACGCCGTTGGACTTGGTCGCGCCGCTCTCCAGGCCGAATGCTTGCATCGCCCAGCCGCCGCCGTAGTCGATGGCGCGGAACGCGTCTCCGATACCGGTTCCCGCGATGGCGGTGAGCACCTGTGCGTTCGCCACGGTGTTCGAGAAGAAGTAGCCCGCCGCGCCGCCGGTGGTCTGCTCGACGTACAGCGTGCTCGCCTTCTGATTGCCCGATATCGTCGCTGCGCTGCCGGACGAACTCGGATTGGACTTCTTCACCCTGAGGCCCTGACCATTGGCCGTTTGGTAGACGTCGACGGTCGGCGAGGTGTTCGCGTCGAGCGAAGTCCAGAAGTACGCCGCGGAGCCCAAGCCGCCGTGCCACGAACTCAACGCAGCGCTGGTGTTCGAGGTGTCGTAGGTCTCGAACATCCCCGCCTTCCCCAAGCCGTAGTTCGCGGACTGGAGCAACGGTGAAGTGTTCTTGCCGCTCTGGTTGGTGAGGTAGAGCCCGCGGCCGGTGGTCGCGCCCTTGACCGACACGCGCAGCGCCGCGCCGGCTCCGGCGTTCTCGACGTAGAGCGCGTCGCTCGACGAACTCGCGCTCGCGCCCACGAACTGCGCGACGTTGCCCGAAGAGTTCTGCAGCAAGTTCAAGAGCGGTCCGGTGGACGAGGCGGAACTCGCGAACTCGCCGGCCTGGATGCGACCGCTGACGTTGACGTTGCCGGTCTCCGTCGTGCCGGGCGACGCCGGTTGCAGCTGCACGAACTGCGCGGAGGCCTGCGACGCAACGCTTCCGAGAACGATCAGGACGGGGACGAGCTTCATGGCTGTTTCCTGGGATGGCGCCTGGCCCGCTCGCCGCGCAAGTCGCAGCTACATTGCGGTCCACTCACAGCACCCGGGTTCGCTCGCCGGCGTTACAGAGCTCCCGCGATCCCTGCGCGAACTTCCCGTACGGAGCCAGCCTCGACTCGGCCGTTTTCGCCGGGCGGCGAAACGGAGATCGAGCCGACGCGGGCCGGCGAAAGCGGCCGAGTCGAGGCTGGCTCCGTACGTTGTACGTCCGTCAGACAGCCGCGGTCGCATGCGAGCTATCCTCTGCCCCTCACCCGCCGACTCCACACGAAAGCCCGGCCCCCATGCGCATGCTCACGACCCTCGCACTCTGCACGCTCGCTCTCACCGTGTCCGCGCAAGACGTCGCGATCCCCTACCAGAAGTTCACGCTGCAGAACGGACTCGAAGTGGTGATCCACGAGGACCACTCCGATCCCGTCGTCGCCGTGTACGTCTACTACCACGTCGGCAGCGCGCGTGAAGTGCCCGGTCGCTCCGGCTTCGCGCACCTCTTCGAGCACATGCTCTTCCAAGGCTCCGAGCACGTCGGCGACGACCAGCACTTCAAGTTGGTCGCCGAAGCGGGCGGCACACTCAACGGCTCGACCACCGAGGACCGCACCAACTACTTCGAGGTGTTGCCGTCGAATCATCTCGAGCTCGCGTTGTGGCTCGAGTCGGATCGCATGGGCTTCCTGTTGCCCGCGTTGACGCAGGCGAAGCTCGACAACCAACGCGACGTCGTGAAGAACGAGCGCCGTCAGAACTACGAGAACCGTCCGTACGGCCAAGCCGAAGGCGTGATCGCCGCCGCGCTCTATCCGGCCGATCATCCGTACTCGTGGTTGACGATCGGCACGCAAGAGGACCTCACCGCGGCGAGCCTCGAGGACGTCAAGGGCTTCTTCGCGCGTTGGTACGGACCGAACAACGCGACGCTCGCGATCGGCGGCGACGTCGACACGAAGAAGGCTCTCGAGCTCGCGGAGAAGTACTTCGGTTCGCTCCCGCGCGGACCGTCGGTCGACAAGCCGCTGCCGCGGCCGACGATGTTGACGGAGAGCCGCCGCATCGTGATGGAGGATCACGTCAAGCAACCCGAGCTCACGCTCGTCTGGCCCGCGGCGCCGGCCTACTCGGCGGATGCGGTGGCGCTCGACTTCCTCGCGTCGATCCTCTCGACCAACAAGTCGTCGGTGCTCGACGAGGCGCTGACGATCGACGCCGCGCTCGCGAGCCAGGTCGGCGCGTCCAATCAGGCCAGCGAAGTCGCGGGCAACTTCCAGATCCAAGTGCGGCCGCTGCCGGGCGTCACGCTCGAAGTGTTGGCGAAGCGCATCGACGAGTTGCTCGCGTCGCTCGGTCGCGACGGCGTCGACGCCGAGCACCTCCAACGCGTGAAGAATCGCTACGAAGCGGGCTTCATCCGTCGCCAGGAAACGGTCCAGTCGCGCACTTCGACGCTCGCGAACTACAACACGTTCCTGCACGACCCGAGCTACTACCGGACCGACATCGCGAAGCATCTCGCGGTCACCACCGACGACGTGCGGCGCGTCTTGCAGACCTACTTGCTCGGCCATCCGCGACTCGAACTCTCGGTCGTGCCGATCGGCGAGAGCGCGACCGCGCTCCCCGGTTCGAAGAGCGACGTCAAGTGGACGACGCCCGCGGTCGCGAGCGCGCTCGATCGCACGCAACGTCCGAAGCCCGCGGCCGCGCCGGTGTTCCGCTCGCCGAAGATCTGGCACACCGAACTCGCGAACGGCATCGCCGTCACCGCAACGCCGTGGCGCGAGTTGCCGATGAGCACGCTGACGCTCAGCGTGCCGGCCGGACAGATCCACGAATCGCCGAAGACGCTCGGGCTCTCGTCGTTGGTCGCGAACATGCTCGAGCAGGGCACGCGCTCGCTCAGCGCGGTCGCGTTCACCGAGAAGCTCGACGGACTCGGCGCTTCGCTCTCGGTGCGCGCCGACGACGACGAGATCACGTTCTCGCTCTCGTGCCTCGACAAGCATCTGGCCGAGTCGCTCGCGTTGGTGACCGAGATGATCCTCGAGCCGCGCTTCGCCGCCGAGGACTTCGCTCGTCTCACGAAGGAGCGCTTGGTCGCGATCGACACGCGCGGCGATCAGATCCGGACGTTGGCGGGCGACGCGTACCGGCGCTTGCTGTGGGGCGACGGCGTCCTCGGACTTCCGGCGATCGGCACGCGCGAGAGCGTCACCGCGCTCACGCTCGACGACGTGAAGAACTTCTGGCGCGCGCACGGCGTTCCTTCCGGCGCGCGGCTCGTGTACGTCGGTGCGCAAACGCAGGCGGAGATCACGCAGCTCTTCGCGCCGCTCGCCGCGAAGTGGAAGACCGGCGCCGCGGTCGCCGAGGCCTCGACACGCGTCGAGCCGCGGCCGGTCGCGATCGAGAAGACGCGCGTCTACCTGCTCGACAAGCCCGGCGCCGCGCAATCGGAGATCCGAATCGGACACATGAGCGTGTCCTCGACCGATCCCGCGTTCTATCCGTTGACGTTGGTCAACTACCCGCTCGGCGCCGCGTTCTCGAGCCGCATCAACATGAATTTGCGCGAGGACAAGGGCTTCACGTACGGCGCGCGCACCGCGGTCGAAGGCGGCGTGCGTCCCGGTCCGTTCACGGCGTCCGCCGCCGTCAAGACGACCGACACCGCGCCGTCGATCGTCGAGTTCATGAAGGAGCTCGACAAGATCACGAACGGCATCACCGCCGAAGAACTCGCGTTCACCAAGGACGCGCTGCTTCAGAGCGCCAACAAGGACTTCGAGTCGACGCGTTCGTTGCTCGGCCTCCTCGATCGCGTCAGTCATCTCGGTTACACGGACGACTACCTCGATCAACGGCTCGCGTACCTGCGTTCGGTGAAGACCGAGGAGCTCAACGCTCTCGCGAAGACCGCGATCCACCCGAAGGCGATGGTGATCTTGGTCGTCGGCGACAAGTCGAAGATCGGCGCGAGCCTCGCCGCCCTCGGCTACGGCGACCCGATCGAACTCGACGCGTACGGCAAACCGCTCGCGCAACCTGCGGCGGCGCGCTGAACGACGCGACGAGCTCGTCGCCAATTCGCGGACTCGACGAAGCGGACGGTTCGCGGTCACATCGCGACCGTCCGCGACACTTCACGCTCGGGCCGCGCGAACGCGAGGCCCATCGGAAGGTGGACGTACACTGCATGGGAGCCATGGCGGGTCCGGAACTCGGTGAGGCGACGTTGCTCTTGCGGCGCATCGCGAACGGCGATGCGGTCGCGCGCGAGCGCTTGGTCGAGCTCGTCTACAGCGAACTGCGGCGGCTCGCGGAACGTCAACTGCGCGGTGAACGCGGCGGCACGTTGCAGCCGACGGCGTTGGTGCACGAGGCGTGGCTCAAGCTCGCGGGCGCGGAGGATTTCGCCGATCGCCGACACTTCTTCGCGGTCGCGTCGAAGGCGATGCGTTCGGTGCTCGTCGACCACGTCCGCGCGCGGCGTTCGCAGAAACGCGGCGGCGACGAACGGACGAGCGCCCTCGACGAAACGGTCGCGTTCCTCGAAGCGGGCGAGACCGATCTGCTCGATCTGAACCTCGCGCTCGAAGAGCTCGAGCGCGACGATCCGGAGCTCGCGCGTTTGGTCGAGCTGCGTTTCTTCGGCGGGCTCTCGCACGAGGAGATCGCGGCGACCGAGAAACTCTCGTTGTCGACGGTCGAACGCCGTTGGCGACTCGCTCGCGCGCGGCTCGCGCAACGTCTCGGCGGAGACGCGGCGCCGTGACGTGGCGCGAAGTGCGCGCGACGTTCGAGCGGCTGGTCGAACTCCCGCCCGCCGATCGCGCGTCCGCTCTCGCCGAGTTCGAGACCCGCGACCCTGCGTCTGCCGCCGAAGTGCGCGCGTTGCTCGTCGCCGACTCCGCATCGGGCGGCTTCCTCGAGCGCGATCACCCGCCGACGACTTCGAGCGCCCCGCGCGCCGGCGATCGACTCGGTCGCTTCGAACTCGTGCGCCCACTCGGCAGCGGCGGCATGGGCCTCGTCTGGGAGGCGAAGCAGACGCAACCGGAACGCCGCGTCGCGTTGAAGATCCTGACGTCGAGCGCGTGGTCGCGCGCCGAGCGTTGGCGCTTCGAGTACGAAGCCCAAGTCCTCGCCGGCTTGAACCACGCGTCGATCGCGCAACTCTTCGAGGCCGGCACCGAGACGCAGAGCGGCGGCGAGATCGCGTGGTTCGCGATGGAACTCGTCGAAGACGCGCGCGATCTCGTGACCGCCGCGGACGAACGTCGCCTCGATCGCGACGCGCGTCTCGCGCTCTTCGCCGAACTCTGCGAAGCGGTGCAGTACGGCCATCGCCGCGGCGTGATCCACCGTGACCTCAAGCCGGCGAACGTGCTCGTCGGACGCGACGGCCGCCTGAAGTTGATCGACTTCGGCGTCGCGCGCGCGGTCGAGGGTTCGTCCGCGACGCCGTCGTTGCGCACGCACACCGGCGAGCTCGTCGGCACGCTGCAATACATGGCGCCCGAGCAAGTCGCCGGGCGCAACGACGAGATCGATGCGCGCTGCGACGTGTACGCGCTCGGCGTGATCCTCTTCCGCTTGATCGCGGGCGCCGATCCGTTCGACTTCCGCGGCGCGTCGCTGGCGCGGGTCGCGGAGCTCGTCGCGACCGCCGAGCCGCGTCGCCCCTCGGCGCTGCGCGCGGATCTCGCAGGCGATCTCGAGTGGATCCTGTTGCGCGCGCTCGAGAAGGATCCCGCGCGGCGCTACCAGAGCGTCGCGGATCTCGCGCAGGACCTGCGGCGTTTCCGCGAGCACGAGCCGGTCGCCGCCCACGCGCCGAGCCTCGCGTACCGCGTCCGCAAGTACCTACGCCGTCACCGCGCGGCCGCGGCGATCGTCGCGGCGTTGGTGCTCGGCGTCGCGCTCGCGATCGGCGGGCTCGTGAGCGGCATGCGCAAGGCGCGCGCGGGCGAGCAGGCCGCTCAGTCGTCGGCGGACGAGAGCGCGCGACAGACCGTGCGCGCCGAACGCGAGGCGACGCGCAATCGGCAAGTCCTGCAGATCGTCGAGCACCTCTTCGACGGCGTCGAGGACACGATCGCAGGCCGCGACGTGAAGGTCGCGGACCTGCTCGACGCCGCGACGCTCGCACCCGGCGCGATCGAAGACCCAAGCGTCGAGTTCACGCTCCGCGCCGTGCGCGGCCTGATGTACTGTCGCTTGCGCCTCTACTCCGAAGCCAAGGACGAGCTCGAACGCGCCGTCGAGTTGTTCCCGCGACTCGAGGGCACGAAGGAGGAGCGTGAGCGCTGGCTCGCGAGTCGCGCGTTTCTCGGAAGCGTGTGGACGCGCACCGGCCGCGCGGCGGACGGTGAGGCCGAAATGCGCGCCGCCATCGACCTCGCCCGCGTCGAGGGCTTCGCGGGCGTTCAGGTCGACGCCGGGTACCTGCTTTGCGTCTACCTGATCGACAAAGGCAATCCGGTCGAGCTGCTCGAGGAATCCCGCGCGCTGGCGGAACTCGCCGTCACCGCAGGAGCTCGCACCATCGCGTTCCAGACCGAAGGCCTGGTCGCGATGGCACTCCAGGATCTCGGCGAAGTCGACGAGGCCGTGCCGGTGCTCGAGAAACAGTGGCACGAGGCCGTCGCCATGTGGGGCGAGACGCTGCCTCGTCCGGTGACGGCGTTCTTCAACTATGCGGACGCGTTGCAGCGGGCAGGCAGGCTCGACGAGGCGGAGGCGCTCTATCCGCGACTGCTCGAACTGTCGCTCGTCGCTCACGGCCCGACTCACGATCAGACGCTCACCATCCTCAACAACCGCGCGATGCTCTCGGTGGCCCGCGGAAACCTGGCCGAGGCCGCGGCGCGATTGCGCGAACTCGTCGCGGCCTACGACACCCGCGGCTTCACTCCGACGAGCGACCACCTCGTGGCGATCAACAACCTTGGCATGGTTCTCAACGTCTCCGGTGATCAGCTCGCGGCTGAGCCCGTGCTCCGGCGCGTCGCAGATCTGTCGCGCGAGCTGCTCGCGCCCGATGACGTCAACGGGATGCTGTACCGCCTCAACCACGGCGCGTGCCTCGCTTGGTTGAAGCGTTGGCCGGAGTCGGAGCCGATCCTGCTCGCCGAATACGAGGCGCTGCAACGCGCGTTGCCGACCGACCACGAGTCGCTGCGCAAGGCGTTCCGCACGATCGGTGACGCATACGCCGCGAACGGCGAGGCGGAGAAAGCGGCGGCCTGGCGAGCCCAACGCTGAGGATTCCAGCGCGAGAGTGAAGGGCGGCGAGCCCGGTTCGCGTTGTCGTCCTCCGAGGCCGATGGACGGCCTCCTCGAACCCCGACCTCTCGCCCGGAGTCCGCCATGATCCCCGCCTTTCGCATCGCCTCACGTTCCTCGATCCTCCTACTTTCCACGCTGCTCGCGGGAGTCGCGTTCGCGCAGAGCCCCCAACGCGACGCTCCCCGCCCGCGCCCGAAGTCGGCGACCGACGCGGTCGCCGGCACCCTCGGTGGTCCGGCCGACGAGACGTTCCGCGGCCCGGGCGCGAACTTCGTCCAGGCGTCGTGGACGACGCGCACGTCGTTCGTCGGCCAGAACGATCCGTTCGCGCTCGTCATGCCGGCGTTGCCGGCGGGAGCGACCGAGGTCGTCAGCTACGCGAGTTGGAACTTCCTCGACGACAGCGGCACGATCGGAACCGACACGATCGACATCAACGGCGTGGCGGTCACCGGTGGCTGGATCGGCGACGAATCGCCGGGTTTGTGCTCGCCGAAGGCCTTCCTCGACACTTGGGTCGCGAACGTGACCGGACTGGTGAACCACGGAGGCGCCAACATCGTCGACGACGTGTGCGACAAGGCGATCTACACCGATCCGACTGCTCTCGGCTCGGGCCTCACGATCCTCACCGTATATCAATTCACGCTCGGCCCCGATCGCGAGGTCGATCTCTGGGCCGGCGTCTCGACGACCACGTCGGTCGCGAGCGGCGACATCGACATGCCGTTCAACCTGACGACGTCGTGGGACTACCTCGACCTGCGGTTCTTTGTGAACGCCATCGGCGGGGACCCGGTCGACACGGATTCGTTCCGCATCAACGGCGTCGACGTCTCGGGTTCTCTCGCCGGAACGAACGCGGTGAACGACGCTTGGACAGGTCTGCTCGGCCCGGCGGTCGACTACGACCTGTACGACGCGGCCGACGGTGACATCTCCGCGAACTTGAGCGCGGGAGCGACCGGCTTCGTCGCGTCGACGTTCACCGGCACCGACTGCATCGGTCACACGTTCGCGGCGGCGTCGCACCAAGTCGAGTGCGGTGACGTCGTGAGCTACTGCACAAGCAAGGTGAACTCGCTGGGCTGCGCGCCGATCGTGACGACCACCGGTACGCCGAGCGTCGGCAGCGGTCTGCCGTTCAAGATCCGCGGCTCGAACTTCCGCAACCACAAGAACGGGATGCTGTTCTACGGCTACGGCAAACTCGAGGTGCCGTTCCAAGGCGGCTACCTCTGCGTGAAGGGTCCGCTCAAGCGCACGCCGGTCCAGGATTCGGCCGGCAACACGGGCACCAACGATTGCTCGGGCACGTACGCGTACGACTTCAACGCGCTGATCCGCGCCGGCACCGACGCGAACCTCGTCGTCGGCGCGAAGATCTTCGCGCAGTACTGGGCGCGCGACCTCGGAGATCCGTTCGGGATCAGCATGAGCGATGCAGTCGGCTTCGACATCTGCCCGTAACGTCGTCCGACGCAGTGCGCGAGGCCGGCCGCCCGAGAAGGTGGTCGGCCTCGTGTGCTTCGCCGCGGCCGTCGATACGACTCCCATGCTCTTCCTCGCGCCGTTCGTCGCCGCGTTCCTCGCGCTCGCTCCGTCGACGGAAACGCCGCAACCGCTCGCGTGGGCCGACCTCGTCGATCAGCCCGAGCACTGGCCGATCACGGCGCAGTTGGTGAAGGAGCTGCGTTATCGCAGCGGCGTCGTCCTCGCGCCGGGCACCGTGTTGCACCTCGTCGAAGTCCGCGCCGCGAACGCGTTGACGATGGCGCCGGCCGGACAGTTGGTGACGGTCGAGCCGTCGGACTGCGACCTCGTCGACGCGGCGAACGCGTACGCGGCGACGTTGACGCCGGAGCAACGCGCGATGACGTACGAGTCGGTCGCTCGCGACGTCACGCTCTGGCCGATGACGGTGACGACCTACGCGCCGATCGATTCCGCCGACGGGCACTTCCCGATCGGCGCGGAGTTCCAGCTCGTGCGCTCGAACGGCCGACGGCTCTCGGTCGTCGGAGCGAAGGCGGCGTTCACGCTCGAGGCGACGCGCTGCGACTTCTTGCCACGCGCGCGCGAACTCGCCGCATTGCCGGAGAGCCGTCGACCCGGCCGCCTGCCCGCGTTGCTCGCCGGCGCGGCGGTCGACCTCCAAGGCAAGACGGTCGAGCTCCCGCTCGTGAAGTACTACGTGTTCTACGGTTGCGCGTCGACGTGCATGCGTTCGTCGACCTACACGCCGACGTTCGTCGAGCGGTACAAACGCACGCTCGCGAAGCGCAACGATGTCGTGGTGTTGACGCTGACCGACAACTTCGCCGTGCGCGACGCGATCAAGTACGCGCGCGACACCGGCATGACGTGGCCGATCGTGCCGCTCGATCGGCGTCGTCAGGAGTTGAACGACTACCACGTCGCGTTGACGCCGGGCATGGCGGTGGTCGATCGGTTCGGGCGCTTGCTCTCGACGAACGCGCCGGGCTTCCGGGACCTCGACCGCGCGAACGCGGTGCTCGACAAACTCGAGCTGCTGCTCGCGAAGGACGACGCGACGGCGAAGTGACGTAGTCTGACGTACGGAGCCAGCCTCGCCTCGGCCGTTTTCGACCGCCCTCGATGCCGGCGCGCGCCGCGGCTTCGGCGGTCGAAAACGG